>NZ_JBVVRV010000002.1:0-369263 GCF_055808365.1 Martelella sp. K41-7 | reverse complement strand
ATTCCGTGGTGCGCGCGCTCGATCAGTCTCTTCTCCCGTTTGCAGAAAATTCGCGAAATCTCAGAATTTCCAATGGATGGAGTAGAGCAATTGACACGCATACCTTTCGATACGATGCGGGACGTCATCACCGAAGCTTTCGTCAAGGCGGGTATGTCCGCCGGAGACGCCGCTCAATGCGCCGCATTTCACACGCAGGCGAGTTGCGACGGGGTGTACTCGCATGGCCTCAACCGGGTCGCACGGTTTGTCGACTACGTGAAAAAGGGCTGGGTCAATCTGGAGGGAAAGCCGGAACCTGTTCGTTCTCTCGCTGCTATTGAAGTGTTCGATGGTCATCGCGGCCCGGGCATTCTCAATGCACTTTTCGCCAGCGATCGCTCCATGGAACTCGCAGAAAAGAACGGCGTCGGCATCGTTGCCTTGCGGAATACGACCCACTGGATGCGCGGCGGGGCCTTCGGCTGGCATGCTGCCGAGAAGGGCTATGTCGCAATGTGCTGGACCAATACCGAGTCCTGCATGCCGGCCTGGGGTGCGCAGAATACGCGCTTGGGCAACAATCCCTTCGTCATGGCCGTGCCGCGTGACAAAGGCCATATCGTGCTCGATATGGCGATGTCGCAATATGCCTACGGCAAGCTTCAGGTCACACGGCTGAAAGGTGAAAAACTGCCCTTCCCGGGCGGCTTTGATAAGAACGGGGTACTAACCTCCGAGCCCGGTCCGATCGAGGAATCGATGCGGATCCTGCCTATGGGGTATTGGAAAGGTTCTGGGTTTGCCATCCTGCTTGATACGCTGGCAGCCGTGCTTTCGGAGGGTGCTCCGACCTACGAGATCGACCAGATCCAGGAAGGAAGTTGCACCGGGTGTTCGCAGATATTTATCGCGATCGATCCACGACAGCTTGGCGGAGAAGATTTCACAAATCGCGTCACCGATGGCATCGCTGATTACGTCAATAGTTCAACAACGGACGAGAAAAGTAGCGAAGTCATTTACCCCGGACAGCTCGAAGTGCGCGTTCGCAAGGATCATCTGGAAAACGGAATTGTTGTCGATGACGGTGTCTGGGGAGAGGTTCTTGCCCTTGCAGGCAGGAGTGCCTGACGATGATCACGGGACACTTAGAATGCCTTGAACGATCAAGAAACGAATTTCCAGACGCTGTTTTCTCGGTTCTCGATGCCCTGGCAACGATGGATTTTCATGACATTGAGGACGGTGAGATCGCTCTCGCCGGTCATGCGCTGACTGCCAGGCTTTTTCTCTGCGAACGCATCCGCTCGACGCCGGAAAGGCCGAGACTCATGTTGAGAACATCGACATTCACCTTGTGGTTTCAGGCGCCGAAAAGATCGTTCAGGCGCCGCTTACAGCCGCGGTCGATGCGACACGTCAAGGACAGCCCGAAAACGACAATCTGTTTTACGAACCGCCGGCCGAACCGGTCACCGTGGTGACCCTGAAACCGGGAGACTTCGCGGTGCTGTTTCCGTGGGACCTTCATGCCCCCGGCTGTTCAGTGCCCGGAGAGGACAGTGTCAGAAAGGTCGTCGTCAAGCTTCCGCTGGAGAGCCTCAAAGCTGACTAAAAAACAAAGGGCCACGTGAACAAGGTGGCCCCATCGAGATTCACTGGGAGGATCAAGGTGTCTATACAAAATACCGTGCAGCAAACGCTGAAGGCGCTGATGGTCATATCGCTTGCCCTGATGTGCGTCCTCGTTTTCGCCAATGTGGTGATGCGATATGGTTTCAACTCCAACATTCTTATTACAGAAGAAGTCGCCCGTTACCTGTTCGTATGGCTGACCTTTCTTGGTTCGATCACGGCCTTTGCCAGAAACCGGCATGTCCGCGTCGTGTTCGTTCTCAACCGCTTGCCGGATCCCTGGCGGGGAATCGTGCTCGTTGCGAGCCGCATCGCCATGCTGATGTGTTGCGTGATGGTGCTTATCGGTTGCTGGCAGCTGGCTGAGCTGAACCTCCAGAACCGCCTTCCCATAAGCGGCTTGCCGGTTGCCGTTCTCTATGCGGCCGGCATTCCCTTCGCCATCTTTGTCGGCGTCATGCTGGTGGCCCGGATCTGGCGTGCCATTCGGCAGTTGCCCGGAGGTGAAATCCTATGACCGTCATCGTCTTCCTTGTCAGCCTGATAGGCTGCATCGTCATCGGCATACCGATTGCCTTTTCGCTGCTGCTCTGCGGCACGGCACTGATGCTCAATCTGGGGTTTTTCGACAGCCAGATCATGGCGCAGAACCTTATCAACGGCGCCGACAGCTTTTCGTTGCTGGCGATTCCTTTCTTCATTCTCGCCGGAGAACTGATGAATGCGGGCGGCATCTCCAAACGCATTGTCGATCTTCCGATGAAGCTGGTCGGCCACAAACGCGGTGGCCTTGGCTATGTCGCGATCATTGCCGCAGTGCTGATGGCAAGCCTCTCCGGTTCTGCCGCCGCAGATACCGCAGCGCTGGCGATGGTGCTCCTGCCGATGATGAAGACCGCGCGCTATCACGAAAGCCGCTCGGTCGGGCTGTTGTCTGCCGGTGGCATCATCGCGCCGATCATTCCGCCCTCCATTCCGTTCATCATTTTCGGTGTGGCGAGCGGTGTTTCGATTTCACAGCTCTTTCTTGCCGGCATTGCGCCGGGCGTGATGATGGGAACGACGCTGGCAGCCGTTTGGTGGTGGCAGGCGCGCGCCGCAGAAGTCGAAACGATGGAGAAGGCAAGTCCGGCTGAAATCATGCAGTCGCTTCGACAGGGTATATGGGCGCTGTTCCTGCCTGTCATCATCATCGGCGGTTTTCGCAGCGGCATATTCACCCCGACCGAGGCTGGTGTTGTCGCCGCTGTCTATGCCTTGTTTATTTCGGTGTTCGTCTATCGGGAACTCGATCTCAAGAAACTCTATGAGGTCCTCTATTCGGCCGCCGAAACGACTGCCGTCGTCATGCTGCTCGTTGCCGCATCGGCTGTATCCGCATGGCTCATCACGATTGCCGAGCTGCCGCAGATGGTTGCCGACCTGATGGAACCGCTCACCGGGTCACCGATCCTGCTGATGGCTGTCATGATGGTTTTCATCATGATCGTCGGCATGGTTATGGACCTGACGCCAACGGTCCTCATCCTTGTCCCCGTGATGATGCCGCTGGTTTACGCCGCCGAGATCAACCCGGTCTATTTCGGCGTGATGTTTATCCTGAACTCCTCGATAGGGCTGATTACGCCACCTGTCGGAAACGTTCTCAATGTGATCGCCGGTGTGTCACAAATACCGTTCGAGCGCTGTGTGCGCGGTGTCGCGCCATATCTGGCCGTTATGCTGGCTTTGCTCGTTCTGTTCATTCTGTTTCCGGCGCTGATCATAACACCGCTTCATTGGCTGTCCTGACGCCAACCGCAAATGTGGCGACAAGCTTCAGCCGCGGGTTTGTCGTCGCACCTTTACCTTGAGCGGCAATACACGAAAATTGGGAGAGTAGAATGACTGTTACCATGAAGAATATCGTACTCGGGTCACTCGTGGGGATCGGCCTCGCATTATCGGCGACGAATGGCGTTCAGGCAAAATCGCTGCGTTTCGCCTCTGAAGCTTCGCGCAACGATACACAGTATGCCGGCGCGCAGAAATTCAACGAGCTGCTGGAAGCAAAGACTGGCGGAGAGCTCGATCTGAAGATTTTCACCGACAGCACGCTCGGCAATGGCCAGGCTGCCATTACCGGAACGCGCGGCAGCACGATCGACATGCTTGTCACCGGTTCGTCGAATTTCAGCGGCCTGGTTCCCCTCATCGGCATGCTCGACATCCCGTTCCTGTTTGAAAATACCGACCATGCCTACCGCACCCTTGACGGCGAGGTCGGGCAGGAATTGCTGGACAAGTTGAACGATGTCGGTCTTCAGGGACTTGCTTACTGGGACAACGGCTGGCGCCAGATCACCAATTCGGTGCATCCGGTTCACACCCCGGACGATGTGAAGGGGCTGAAAATCCGCACGACCGGCGCGCCTGTTCACATCGAGGCTTTCAAGCTTCTGGGCGCAAACCCTGTGCCCATGCCAATCGGTGAACTTTATACGGCCCTCGAAATGGGTACCGTGGATGCCCAGGAACACCCGCTCGGCGTGTTCGTGTCGGCAAAACTCTATGAGGTTCAGGATTACCTGACCCTGTCCTATCATGCCTACAGCCCGCTGATCGTGGCAATGAACAAGGCCAAGTTCGACGCGCTGCCAGAAGACCAGCAGCAGGCGCTCATCGAGGCGGCGCGCGAAGCGGGCGACTATCAGCGCGAGCTCAACAATCAGGCGATTGCGGAAGAAGTTGAGTTCCTCAGGGGCGAAGGCGTTGATATCGTGGAAAGTATCGACCAGACTCCCTTCGTCGAGGCAACGCTTGGCGTTCGCGATACCTTTGTCGATCAGTTTGGCGGCGCTTCCGAACTGCAGCAGATTGATGCATTGCGCACCAATGGATGATCGAAACGCTTCAACCGGCTGAGAAATCCTCAACCGGTTTTGGCAGATATGAGTGGTTCCGGCGATGTGCATTCGACATCTTCCGGAGCCACTTACTTTTCAGTAATGGTTATTTCTGGTGAAGGATGAAAACTGCTAATGATGCGAACGACATGTCAAAAGTGCGTACTGCGAGGGTCTCTTGTCAAAGCTGACATCTGAAAATGCTTCCAAGCCATCGAACGGGCGGGCGACAAAGCTCGAATCCACGATTATGGCCTTTGGGAACGACATTGTGAGTGGTCGTTACGCTGGCGAAACCTCGCTTCCGTCAGAGGCGGAACTGTGCGGCATCTACGGCGTTTCCCGCGCCACGCTTCGCGAAGTCGCGAAAATCCTCGCATCGAAAGGGCTGATTGTCATTCAAAAGCACCGCGGCCTTTTCATTCAGGAGCGTCGCGACTGGAACTACCTCGATACAGATGTTCTGAACTGGGTTCTCGCCGGAGAAGGCAGTTACGAAATGATTAGAACGCTTCTTGAGACCCGGGCCATTATCGAGCCCGAGATCGCCGGCTGGGCGGCCGCGCGGGCGGGCGCGGACGACCTGGCGAAGATGGAAGCTGCCCTGAAGGACATGGATAAATTCTATGCCGACAAGGATCGTTTCAACGAGGCTGATATCCGCTTCCATGCAGCGTTGATTGCTGCCGCGCAGAATTATGTCGTCGAGCAGCTTGGCAAGGCGATCACAGCCCTTCAGATCGCCGTGTTCGATGTGACCTATTTCCCCGATAACACCACAAAGCAAATCACGATCGACCAGCATTCTGAACTTCTGAATGCGATCCGCTTGCGTAAACCCGGCGTGGCAAAACGGATAAGCACACAGATGATCGAAGGCGTGCGGAGTCGCGTCGATCAGAAATATAGAACTTTGAAGTAACGCTTTCTCAAAAAACACGCTCCTGACTGCTGCCTCTTCCTCAGACTGTCAATCGGCACAGGGGTTCGACGCCGATCGGCACTATAAGTCTTTGAACGACCTAAAGAGTATGTGAGCTCGGCGCCACGCCGAATGACAGGCCTGTTGCAGTGCGCCCGTTTATTGAACCGCCGGAGGTTAGATTCTCCGGCTTAGGGCGCAAAGCTACTATAAGTACTCACTACAAAACTCTGATTATCGTTGGAACCGGCGATCCCAGCTAAATAATGCGTAAGCTAGCCTTGCAAACTAAGGATATACAATCAAACGGGCCTGCCGCAAATTTTCGGGCTTAACGGTATGTTGACCATAGGTATGGGATTTGCCTCTCCGAAAGTTGCGGAGTGAGCCCATGATTTTGAATGCCATTGCCGAGAAGCTGAAGCGCCAGTCAAAGGATGACTTTAAAGGCAGGCATTTCGAGGCCTGGCTGATTGTACAGGCGGTTGCCTGGTATTTGCGCTACCCGCTCAGCTATCGTGACTTGGAAGAGATGTTTCGCGAGCGAGGCTTCGAGGTCGATCATAGCACGGTCAACCGCTGGGTATTGGCTTATGCGCCGATGATCGAAAAACGGCTGCGGCAGTTTCGGCGACCCCATTGCGGCTCGGTCCGGATCGATGAGACCTACGTCAAGATCCGCGGCAAATGGCGTTACCTGTATCGGGCCATCGATAAACACGGCAATCCGGTGGATTTCCTGTTGACCGCTAAGCGCGATCTCGACGCCGCCAAGCGGTTCTTCCGGAAAATGCTCAAAGACGAACCCTTGTTGTCCCCGAACAGGATCGGGACGGGTGGGGCCAACACCTTCCCGTCAGCGATCAAAACGTCGGTTGATGATCGGCTTCTCCATCCGGACCCCGTCCACCATGTCACCAAGCATCTCCAGCAAGGCATCGAAAGTGACCATTTTCGGGTAAAGAAGAACATGCCAAAGATCGGTGGCTTCCAATCCTTCAACACGGCGCGACAAACCATCGCGGGCTTCGAGGCGATGCTGTGGCTGAGGAAAGGCTTCGGCTTTTCCGGCGGCTGGACTATCAACGACCAGAACGATTTGCTTGCGCGCCTCTTCGGACTGCAAAAGGTTAACAAAGCATGAAAATGAAGATGCTCAGGGCATAATCGCGCGCTCCGAAAATGTTTGCGACAAGCCCAGGAACTTCATATTCAGCACCTGCGAAATGCTGCTGTGCGCTGTACAGCGTGTTTTCAAAAATCTGGTCTAGTATTTGGTCGGGAATATCGGAAGCTAGGCTCAGGACTCGTTAAAATCATAGCCAGAAGATAACAGCAGCAGCGATGCATATGCTTGAGAAGAAAGTGTGTGCACAACGGTCGTATCGGGTGTGAATTCGGCGCCAGTCCTTGAGCCTGCCAAACATGTTCTCGATTTTATGACGCTTTTGGTAGAGCTTGCGGTCATGCGCTATTGGGACCTTTCTGTTCGCCCTCGATGGAATGCAGGCCTTGATTTTGCGCTCCGCCAAGGCCTCTCGAAACCAGTCGGCATCGTAGCCTTTGTCGGCCAGTAACGTCTTTGCTTTGGGAAAGGATTCTATCATTCGGGCAGCACCTTTGTAGTCGCTCGTCTGCCCTTCGCTCAACAGCATGATCAGTGGTCGGCCATGGCCATCGCAAACCGCATGCAGCTTGGAGTTCAGGCCGCCTTTGGTGCGCTCGATACGTCTGGGAACATCCCCTTTTTTAGCAGACTGGCTGCGGTGCGATGTGCTTTCAAATGCGTGGCGTCGATCATCAACTGTTCCGGCTCACCGCATTCGGCCGCCAATTCAGCGAAAATCCTGTTGAACACACCAAGCCTGCTCCAGCGGATGAAGCGATTATAGATCGTCTTGTGCGGTCCATATTCCTTCGGCGCATCGCGCCATCGCAAACCATTGCGCAAGACAAAGACAATGCCGCTCACGATCAGCCGATCATCAACACGAGGCACACCGTGGGACAGCGGGAAATAAGGTTCAATCCGGCGCATCTGCGCCTGCGACAGCAGCGGAAAATCACTCATTGCGGTTCTCCATTCGAGTCCAATGAATCAAAACGAAGAGAACGTCGCAAGTGATTTAATAGGTCCTGAGCCTAGTGTAACCGAGTTGTATGGGTGAACAGAATCTGACGGAGGTCGCTCCTCCACATTGATCGGCGTTCGATCGCGGAACAAGCTCAAAGCGCCACCCCAAGTTGCTCCGCCTAAAGGCTCGCCATGTATCTGTCGGGTGTGCGTACTCGTCCTTATCTCGACAAAGGAGTGTGCAAACCGATCGTTGATTGGATTCGCGGCTATTCTAAGCTCACCCATCATTGACCTCCCTTATGGCAATTCGAAATGCAATTGCTTGGAATCGGCGTAGACTTCGATCAGGCGCCCAGCCTCGTCACTGTTCCATGCGACCGAAAAATAAGATCGTCCAATCGGCGCCCAGAGCGATAAATCACGCCGATTGACCAAACCGCCGTCTCGCCGCCGCTTGTAGTTTCTAGCCATTTCATCAGGCTCACTAATAAATGTAGCGTCAAAGGGGCTGCGGACTGGTGGTTCAAACCCCATTTTGTCCAGCCAAGCGGCCAGATCGTCTTCACAAGAACCACTCGGGAAGGACTTCAAAACCCCGCTCTCGAAGTTCACTGACATGCCAAACAAGATCACAGGCGGAAACGCCAATAAAGAAGCTTCAACCGATGGCTCGCATAAAGGAGAGTTCGAGAAAGCATTGGTTGGTACACTCGCAGCCCATATCAATGCTAACACGACCAGCAAGACTTGCTTCCAGCAGCGGCTGCGATCGATAGAGAGCAACGGGCTCGTCAAAGGCCTGTCCCTTATACATGTTCCACATAGTTCCCGCCCATCGCCTCATACCCCATCTTCCGCATAATCCTCTCCGTCCGCGCAGTCTCGACACCCGACGTCACATGAAACAGCATCTCGCGGGCGCCCTTGGCCCGTGACCAGGCCTCGGCGCGCTTCAGCAGCCCAAGCGTCACCTTGCCGCCCGCAAGCGAGGCCCGCAGCGATTTCTGGACATTGAGATTGTGGATCGTGGTCAGCAGGATATCGCGGCCAATATGATGTTCGCCGACAGAGCACCACAGCATGCCGGCAACATCATCGCCGCGGGTCGCGAGAATGCAGGCCGAGCGCGACGGATTGGCAACAATCCGCGCAATGATCGCCTCCACTTTCGATGGACTGAAGGGAATGTAGCCAACCGGCTTTCCGCATGCGCTTGTCCCGCCAACGCCACCACCGGAGCGATATCCGTGCCCGGACCCAGCAGCGAAAACCGCAGAGCAGACCGCCCACTCTCCGGCCTTTCAGGCGCATGTCGCAACGACACACCGATAACCATACGCCCGCCCCCGACGTCGCGATTCATTGCAACCAGACTATCGGTTCCGGAAAAGCCCAAGTCAACCCGTGATAGAGCGTAGGGAAACGGCTTCACCGCAGCGAGCATCTGCACTGACGGCTGACGCGGGCGCTTTGCATGGCGTTCGGTACATCCGAGGCCAAGGCGATCTGGACGGAATTCCTGCGCAAGCCGACAAGGCGGAGCCCATACAAAGACTGACCACCGAGTTTCCTGAGCCCGTGGCAGCAGCCCTATTCCTCCTCGCCCTCGATAACGACCGCCATCGCTTCCTCCTGGACTGCGGCTCTGCTGAGCAAGCCGGCATCCTCGAGCGCTTCGATATCCGGCAGATCGCGGAGCGTTTCCATGCCGAAGGCGGAGAGGAAGTGCCTGGTTGTGACGTACGTATATGGCGCGCCGGGAGACGGACTGCGGGGGCCGGAGGCGATGAGGGCGACGTTGCGGAGCGAACCGATCGTGTCGCGGCTGACCTCCTTGCCGAAGATTTTTGAGAGTTCGGCGCGGGTGACGGGCTGGAAGTAGCCGATGGCCATCAGCACCATGGATTCGAACTCGGAAAGTGCCGACACACCGCCCCGGGTCGGAGCCTGCGCGACGCGGATCGCGCCCGCGTAAGCCGAACGGCTTCGGTGCTGCCAGCCGCCGGCGACCGGGACGATCTCGTAGGGCCGGCCGGTGAGTTCTTCTCGGAGATCGTCGATCAGAAGATCGATGCTGCAGCCCTTGCCGACGACGCGGGAAAGCGTCTCGCGGGTGACCGGCTCGGCGGCAGCGAAGATCACCGCCTCCACCCGCAGCATCCATTCGCGCCAACGCAGATCGGCCGGCAGGGCCTCAAGCTCCCGATCAAAGAGGCGCTCGCCTCCCGCCTTTTCGTCTGCGGCATGCGCCCCCTTATGCTCGGCTCCAGCTTTCGCTTTCCGGCGGTTTGTTTTGGCGGCAGGGGATCCGGTCATGGTCACAACCCGTAAATCCGGAAGGAGGGACGGCCCGACAATTCGCGCACGGCGCCGAAACTTTCGAGGCGTTCGAACAGGCGTGATGCGGCCCAACGGGAAAGATTGCTGCCGGGCGCGCTGGCCGGGATAGCGTCCTCGTCCAGCAGTTTCTGGATGACAGGCGCCGCGCCCTTGGTCCGCACCTTCGGCGCCACGGCCACAAGAACATCAGCCCGGCGCGCGATCGCATCCGCCGTCCGCAATGCCGCCCCGGCCCCGTCGGCGATGGAGAGGCAGACCGCGCGGGCAAAAGCCGGTTCGCCCGGACGGACGCGTCCCCTGCCCCCGATGGTCCGAAATGCAGAGCCATAACGCTTCGCCATCATCAAAGGCACGGGCCGGTCCCACTTCAACAGGGTTGCGATCATCATGTCGGCCATCGCCCAGGCCAAAGGTTCGGCATCCGAGCGGATGGCGAGGATTGCGGTCACAAGGTCGGCGACCACGAAGGGAACGGCGCGACCGGACTGGAGCGCGGCTTCCGCCAGCTCCGGGATGGCGGCGAGGTGGTCGTCAAAGGCGAGCCCCATCAGGTCGGCGAGATCTTGGACCTGCTTTGTGGAGAAGCCGGGTTTTCGGGTGGCGAGCCTTTTGTAGGCCAAAACCATCTTTCCGGCGGGGCCGGGATCGTCGTCGGCGGCGGTGAGCAGGACGGCATCGCGCAGCGCCGCCTCGTCCTCGTTGCGACCGCTGAGACGGACGGCGGCGGCGGCGCATTTCAGGGCCTGACGGCCGCGCCAGCAGCCAGCCCAGACGGGTTCGGAACGAACGAGATCATCCAGCGATTTCAGAGCGATACCGGCGGAAAAGGCGGCGTCGGCTTCGGTGACGTCACGCCCACGTGGGCGGGCCCAGCCCGGCAGGGGCGCGGTGGGCGTGACGGTGTTGGCGTGTGGTGCGGCGTACGAGATCCATGGCGGTGAGGCTAATCGATACGAGCAGTTAATGCCAGCATAATCGGATATAACCGCACGGCATGTCTTTTCGCTATCATGATTGATAATGTTGCATTATCGTTCATAATGCTCATTATAAACAAAACCCGCATTTTGAGGCCGCAAATGCCCGAAAACGATGTCGATCCTCACTCTGCTCCGTCTCTCGGCACGGGGACAGGCGATGAATTGCAGCCTTCCGGGTCGTCGGGCGCGCTGACGAGCCATCTCGCCCCGCTGATCGAACGCGCCCGGGGCTATGTCGAAGCGTCGAGCTCGGCCAATACAAGGCGCGCCTATGCGGCTGACTGGGCGCATTTTTCCAGCTGGTGCCGGCGCAAGGGACTTGCGCCCCTGCCGCCGGATGCTGAGACCGTCGGGCTCTACATTACGGCGCTTGCCTCCGGTGAAGCCGCGCCCCGGGCAAAGCCGAGCGCGGTTTCCACCATCGAGCGGCGGCTGTCGGCGATCTCATGGAATTATGCGCAGCGCGGCTTCACGCTCGATCGTCGCGACCGCCACATTGCCACAGTGCTTGCCGGCATCCGCAATCGCCACGCCGCGCCCCCGCGCCAGAAGGAGGCGATCCTGCCGGAGGAACTGATCGCCATGCTGGAAACGCTCGATCGGGGGACGCTCCGGGGCCTGCGCGACCGCGCCATGCTGCTGATCGGCTTTGCCGGCGGGTTGCGGCGCTCGGAAATCGTCGCGCTCGATTGCGGCCGCGACCAGACCGAAGACGGCCGTGGTTGGATCGCGATTTTCGACAAGGGATTGCTGGTGACGCTGCGCGGCAAGACCGGCTGGCGCGAGGTGGAAATCGGCCGTGGCTCGTCGGACCTCACCTGCCCCGTGGCCGCGGTCGAAACCTGGCTGAAATTTGCCAAAATCGCCCATGGCCCGCTGTTCCGCCGTGTCATCGGCAAAAGCAAGGCCGTCGGCGCCGAACGCTTGAGGGATCAGGAGGTCGCCCGCCTCATCAAGAAAGCGGTGCTCGCCGCCGGTATTCGCGGCGACCTGCCGGAGGCCGAGCGGATAAAACTGTTCTCCGGCCATTCGCTGCGCGCCGGGCTGGCCTCCTCGGCCGAAGTTGACGAGCGCTATGTTCAAAAACAACTCGGCCATGCTTCCGCCGAAATGACACGACGCTATCAGCGCAGACGCGATCGGTTCCGCGTCAATCTCACAAAAGCAGCAGGACTGTAGGCTCATCTCTTGTCCCGGCACCCGCTTGCTGTTCATCCACCAACCAACTTTATAGTCATTGACCTAGTCAGGAGGCGTATTGTGCAGCCGTTATCGTTCGGCGAAAAGAATTGAACAGTCGTCAAAGCAAAGACGAAGCTTTCGAAAATGATTAAGCGCGCACAATACGCGCGGTAAACGATTACACGGCCGGAGAACCGAGTGTCGTTGTGGCCTCCGCCGAGGCAGAGTCGCTAGGAAAGGTACACCTACCGCGTTTCTGATGGCATCGTCGCTTCAGCGCGCCGTCATTCTTCTGATCCTCGCAGACAATACAAAAAGCACTCGTTTGTAATTGCCACTCCAGATCAGCTTTCGCAAAAATCTTACGACACGCCCACAAACAATCGGCTATTCAGATTTTCCATGCTTGAAGGATTGGCTTGAGCTGGAGATTATATGTCGATAAATTGAATTTCCGTCGACATATTATATTGATATGTCGACGCCGACGACATATCCACAGGATGTGTCGATCAGAACAGGATTTCGCGACATGTCATTTCGCCCGGACACGCCCTATAATACACTCCATGCCCTTCCCCCGCGCGCGGATGTCGAAAGCAAGGCGGTGCTCAAGGCCTGCATCTCGGCGCGGGCGGCGCTTGCGGAGCTGCGGGTTTCCGGACAGCTCATCCCCAATCAGTCTGTCCTTATCAATTCGATACCCTTGCTGGAAGCGCAGGCGAGTTCGGAGATCGAGAACATCGTCACCACGACCGACAGGCTGTTCCGCTTTGCAAACGAGCCGGGAGCCCGGGCCGATCCCGCCACCAAGGAGGCGCTCAGATATCGCACCGCGCTCAATGAGGGGTTTCAGTCGCTGCAAGACCGGCCGGTCTCGACATCCACCGCCGTCGCCGTCTGCCGCAGGATAAAGGGCGTCGATCTGGACATCCGCACAACGCCGGGAACGGCACTGATGAACGAGGCGACGGGCACCGTCATTTACACGCCGCCGGAAGGCCAGGACCTGCTGCGCGACAAGCTCGCCAACTGGGAACGCTATATTCACGAGGCAGAAGAGATCGATCCGCTGATCCGGCTGGCCGTCATGCATTACCAGTTCGAGGCAATCCATCCCTTCATCGACGGCAATGGCCGCACCGGCCGTATCCTCAACCTTCTCTATCTGGTCGACAAGGGCCTGCTGGATATCCCCGTGCTTTACCTCAGCCGCTACATTATCGGCCACAAGCGCGCCTATTACGACCGGCTGCTGGCCGTGACCACGAACGGAGCCTGGGAAGAGTGGATCCTCTACATGCTGCAGGCCGTGCGCGAGACGGCGGACTGGTCGACGGCGCGCATCCACGCCATTCGCGACCTTCTCGATCACACTGCGGCGCACCTCCGTCGCGACCTTCCGAAGATCTATTCGCGCGAGCTGGCGGAGGTGATCTTCGTCAATCCATATTGCAGGATCGGTGATCTTGTGCAGGCCGGCATCGCCAAACGCCAGGCGGCGTCGGTCTATCTGAAGGCGCTTGTTGACGCCGGACTGCTGCAGGAGGTGAAGGCGGGGCGCGAGAATCTTTACATCAATCCGGCCCTGCTCTCACTTCTCAGCGACCGCAAGCCGGGCGCAACCCGATGATGATCCGCCGAATAGTTCGAATACCTGTACGAACGCCAATGATGTCTTATGCGCCGCTTGCGCCCGGCTTTGAGGTAGCATCGATCCATAGCCCGCACCATCAGCTTCTCGCCGGCAAGCTCCTTCTACCCTCTGAAAACGATATGCACTTTGTTGCCATCGGGATCGCGCAGATATGCCCCATAATAGCCATCGCCATAATGGGGTCTTGGCCCGGGCGCGCCGGCATCGCGCCCTCCAAAGGACAGGCCCGCGCGATAGGCCGCGTTCACGGCGACGGCAGAGGCCGCATCGAACGCCACCATCGCTCCATTGCCGGCGGTTGCCTTCGCAACGTCGAATGGCTCGTAGACATAAAAGCGCGGCAACGGACGATCTTTCGCGATCCAGCAACGCGCTGCCGGTCCGCCATCGGGCTCTACGGCCCGGCGCTCAAGACCAAGCGGGGTGAGCACGGCATCATAGAACGTGGCCGCGCGTTCCATATCATTGGTTCCGACCGTTACATGACTGAACATGGGCTTGCCTTTCAAATCACGATCGCGGCGTTTTCAAAGACCGCGCAAGAGCGGACGAGAACCGGGAGATCGTCATCGTGACCGTCCTCCCCTGCCCCGTCGTCATCGGTTTTTGGTGTCTGCGTGGTATTCCCGGCCTCGATCCGTGCCCTCAGCAGCGCCATCACCATCGGCCAGACCGAGAACTGGCCGTCGCGGGCCCGTTCCGTCAGGTTGCGCAGATAGCCCCCGGGACTGGCAACCGCCTCACCGCGCTGATAGATCGCGGCAAGGGTGATCGCGGCCTGTTTATCGCCCATGACCTCGACCGCCTCTCGCCAGGCGCTTGGGCTAACGCCCAACATCGGCCGGACAATCTCGGCAATGCCCAGGAAGTCCCGCCAGTTGCGGATCGATCCTCCCTTTGCCAGATCCCGCCAGCCTTCGCAGGCATCCAGCACCAGTGCCAGCGGCAATTCCCGCTTCGGCAGGCTGTGCAGGTTGTCGGTTTCGTCAGCGCTGCCGCTCGCTTCTGATTTTTTTCCTAAGCCGTATTTAGATTCAAATTGGGATTCTGTATTTGAATTCTGTTTGTGGCGCTCAGCATGAGACTCATTGGCGTTCGTTTTTTGTGAATTTACGTGAAATTCCAATACGTCACGCACTTCCTCATGCAAAAGCGAAAGCGCATCGCAAATATCCTCGGCCGTTGCCAGGTCCGGGGACCGTGGCAGCCGATCGATGATCTCGCGATAGACCTGGCTCATCGCCGCCCAGTCGCCCGGAACGCCCTCGTCGAGCCCGGCCTCGATCATCTTGACAATGTCCCGGCGCAGCAATGTCAGCCGCTCTCGCGCGCATTTCAGCGCCAGACGCTCCTCGGCAATCCGCGCCGCCATGGTCTCGAACTCGGCCGCACGCGCCACCAGCGGCGACAGGTCGAAGCCATAGGCCTGCTCGACCTGCCCTCCCCTGCCCTTGCGGGCGAAGCGCTTGCCGTTCGGACTATCGCGGCGGATGATCAGGCCGCACTCGACCAGGACGGCCAGATGACGGCGCAGCGTCGCCGGCGAAATGCCGTTAGCCCGCGCGATCAGCTGTTCGTTGGAGGGCCAGACAACGAAGCCGGTCTCCTCGGAGAGCTCGGTTTCGGGATAGAAGGTCAAAAGCGCGTTGAGGATGGCAAGGCCGCGATCGCTCGCCCCCAGCGCCTCCCGCGCCTCGCGCACGGTATGAAACAGTTTCCACTTGTTGAGCCGCGCCCCTTTCGGGGCCTGTCGCGCAACGGATTGGCTTGCCAGCATTGCAAGCGACATCGGCCGCCGCCCAAAGGGCGTCGTGGTCATCGCATTTTCCATGGTTTCACCTTTCAAAAAGGCAAAAGAAATCACCCCTGCAACTCATGAAATGAGATGCAGCCTCTTGACTGGACCGGCCGGAAATGCGAGATCAGTAGGTGCTAAGAACTTATCGGCTTCCGGACGCTTGTCGTTTGGGGGCCTTTTCTTTTGTCTGTTTCTCTCCTTTTTTGCCGTTTCGATTGTCGCCCTCAGGGTATCGCTGTTCTAATCTTTGCGATTCGCACCGGTGGTTGATGAAAAATATTCCTCGGCAAGCGCGTCCATCCGGCGGGAAAGCCATTCGGCGAAACCGGATTCCTGACGTGCAATTGATATTGTGGTGCCGGATGCGCCCGTGGCAATCCGGCCCAGGCTCCTGCCATTGCTCACCAATTCGCGAACGGACTTTTCCGGGCGGTTATCTTCGCCGCCACGCGCGGCCCTGACCGCCAGATCGATGCGCTGCGCGGCATCGGCAGACCGGAAGGCCTGTTTTTCGAGGATCGGACGGATGCGGGCTATCGCTTCATCCCCGCCATTCAGACAGGTTTCCGCAAGCGCCATCCATTTTGGCCGACCAACACCCTTGGCCCGACCGATGGCGAAAATGATGTCGTTGGGAACGGCATTGGCCACTTTCAGCATCAGCGAGATCGGCGTCTTCGAAAGGCCGAGCACCGGCTCGATCGCGACGCTGGAAAAGCCGGCCTCGCGCAGCTGCGCCGCCCAGAGCGCCTGTTCGATCCAGGTTAGGTTCTCGCGCACGCCGTTTTCAAGCGATTGCTCCACCAGCAGTTCCCGGTCGTCGAGCGGGCGGACATAGGCGCGGATCGTCACCTCGGCCGGCGTTCTGCTTTCGGCTGCCAGCAACCGGATCGCGGCAAGCCGACGATGGCCATAGGCGAGCTGATAGCGCCCTTCGGCCTTGGGGTGCGGCCGGACCAGAACCGGCATTTTCTGTCCTTCCGCCCGGATCGACGCCGCAAGGCTTTCGACTTCCTCGCGTGCCTCGCCGTCGTTTTCAAATCGGTCGCGATAGGGCGAAGCTTCAATTTTCGCAGGATCCAGCACGATACTGCTCGATTCCGACAGCGTGTTGAGCGCCTTGCCGACATTGCTGACCACGGGCGAGCCACGCCTTGAACGCGAAAGCGGCGAGACAACCGGCTGCTCCGGCCCCTTCTCGTCGCTATTAGCTTCCGCCATCATCTTCAGGATGTTCTTTTTCATGATGTCCTGCCCCACACGGCCCGGAGAAGCGCCAGAATCTCGCCGTTCACATTATCGGCGCTCTCGATGGCGCGCTTCAGCGTTTCACGGCCGACCTCGCCGCTTTCAAGCTCGTAAAGCGATTTCTTGGCGACGCCGGCACCCGCAATCGCGGTCGATTCGATTGCCTCATAGACCAGAACATCATTTTCGAAGAGCCGTCGCATCACGCCCGACATGTATTTCTGCGGCCCGTCATTGGGATTGACGCGGGTCATCAGGAATTTCAGGAAATCATGGTCGAAACGGGCGCCGAACTGGGCAAGCGTATCGGCAAGATCTGAAATCATGATCAGGAACTGGTTGCAGGAGGCAACGTCCAGCATTGCCGGATGAACCGTGACGATCAGACCGGTCGCTGCATAAAGTGCTGCAAGCGTGGAATAACCGAGCGATGGCGGGGTATCGAGCACCACGAAATCATAATCGTCTGCGACCGAGGCAATCGCACTCTTCAGCCGCTCGAAGAACAGGCCGAGTTCATCGCGTTCGCGCTGGGCGAGATAGGCCGGCGTATCGAACTCGAAATCCATCAGCTCCAGATTGCCCGGCACGAGGTCGATGCCAGGAAAATAGCTCTTGCGAATGACGTCGGCGAGCGTTTTGCGCTCATTGTCATAACGCAAAGCCGCATAGACCGTTTCGTTTTCGCCGACATCGAATTCCGGCTGCAGCCCGAAGATCGAGGTCATCGAGGCCTGCGGATCGAGATCGATGCACAAGACCCGGTAGCCTTGCAGCGCCAGATAATGCGACATGTGGATCGAGGTCGTGGTCTTGGAACTGCCGCCCTTGAAATTGGCGGTGGCGATGACCTGAAGCTTCTCCCCTTCCCTGCGCCGCGGCCACAGGCGAAGCGCATCGTCGGGACGACGCGCGGCCAGAAACTGGCGCAACTCGCCGAGCTGCCCGACCTGGTATATACGCCGGTTATTTTCCGCGCGTAAGGGCTCCGGCCCCTTGCCATCGATGGTCATCGCCCGCAATGTGCTTTCGGGCACATCGAGCAGCTTGACGAGATCGAGAGTCGAGAACGTGCGCGTGAACTGCTTGCGCGCCTCCGGCGGATAGATGCGATGACGCATCGACTGCAGCTCGGCGGACAGACGTTCGGTGTAATCCTCGATCTTTGCCGCTGTATCGCCGATCGCGGTGTATGCGGCTGTTTCGGTCATCTGACGGTTTCCTGTCCGAATTCACTCCATTTGCGTCAAAGCTGCATGACTCTTTCCGATTCTGCAAGGGGTTTTTAGTTAATGAAAGGTTAACGGGCGAGACTGGCCCTGTTCTTCACCTGTAAGGCTTTCACCTCAATTGGCTGTTTCCGGCCGTCCCTGGCCTTTGAGAGGATCAACAGCCACCGGGCTGCGACCGAAATGGATTTGTGCGAGTGCCGATTCCACCGCTTGATATCGGTTGCGCGGCCCGTTCCCGCCGGCGATGGCATGCTCCGTTCGCTCGCCTCCTGGCCTGCGGATATCCTGATCTTGGCTATAGCAAAAGGGCAAGACATAGTCCCTGGGAAGCACTCCAAATGACGCACGCTCGCGAGGACGCCTCGCAGCGGCTGATACCTGCTGGTAGGGCAATTGCGCCGCAGCGCGCCTGCTCCGGACGACCCAGCGGGGCTCCAGAACCACCACCCGGTCGGACGCCATCAACCCGCCTGCGCTATGCAACGCGGAAACCCCGCGGCGCCATCTGCCATTCTGGCCGCTTGCAGCCAGGCCGCTTTATCTCGTGGACCTCGGGGTTTTCAATTGAAAACTTTTCTGTCCTCGCACCAACAGGTGACGAGTGGCCACTATGGCAGAGGAGCGTGTACCGTCTGATTGTTTTCAATTGAAAACACGATAGGGAAATCTCGCCAGCACACCCGGGCAGTCACGACGGGTCGGCATATTCGCCGATATAGTTTGCTCTGAGATAAAAATCCTTGGGTCGTCCGATATGCTGCGGGATGATACAGCACAAACCGGCACCATCGCCGGCGGCAAGCGCCTTGATCATATCGAAGTGCTCGGTAATCGCAACTTCGCGGATTTCGCGGATGGCGAAGGCGCGGGTACTGATGAGGTGAGTGGCGAACGTATAATGCTGGATCGCATCGGCAAGCTGGCGATTGTCCGCCGCTTGGTACAGCGTCTCGTGAAACAGGTTGTTCAACTCTAAGACTTCACCGGACCGCTGACTATACGATGCCTCGCGGTGGCGGGTCGCGATATCGGTGAGCACCGCGATCGTCTCTGCAGGGACCGGATAGGCGAAGCGCCGTGCCGCCTGACATTCCAAGCATTCGCGAATTTCATACAACTCCTCGATCTCCCGGATCGAATAATCGCGGACATGAACACCCTTGTTCCGCTGGCGTGTCACCAGGCCGGTGTTTTCCAACTCGGTAAAGGCGAGGCGGACGGCGTGACGGGTAGCCCCGGTGCGGGCGATAATCTCATCTTCCACCAGCCGCTCACGGGGATGCCGGTGACCGGAAATGATTTCACGCTGCAATTCGCGATGTACATCCTCCCAGTTTTTCGGTTGTTTCGGCACGTATTGCGCACTCCAGCCCCGATTCACGAACTTTTCGCGATATTATCACATTCTCAAAGAAAGACAATTATCGGTATCATTATCAATAATCTTACCGATAATTTGAAACAGACAAAAGATGTTTATCGGATAGGCCGTGTAGGCGCAGTTCCCGGCGATTGGGCAGAAGCAACCGCCGTCGACGTCACAGCAATCACGGCGGTAGGAGCGGGCGGCGCGAATATGGTGGAGACGCCATTTGGGCACACGCTTGCGCTCAGCCAGATCGCCAGGCGCAAGATTCCCGCGGACAGTCAAGGAACAGTTTCTTTATAATTTCCACCATCCGGCCGCCTATTTCACGCCGGATGTGACGCTCGACATCAGCGCGGTCACGGTGCACCAGGTCGGCGAAGACAGAGTCCGGGTGGAGAACGCGGGGCAGGGCGCCACCTGAAAAGCTCAAGGGACGGTCAGCTAACACGGCGATTTCTTCGGCGAGACCGAGATTTCCTATGCCGGCCAAATGCGCTCAATCGTGCGTGTCATGCCCCAGCAGACGAAGCGTGAGCGGCTGTTCCCTCTGGGGCGCGGTCAGGATGCGCTCGGACATTTTCGGCGAGGTCAGCGTCTTCGACGCCGATTCCGGCGCGATGCTGCCGCATTTCATCGGCGGGCCGGCCAGGGGAGGGGGCGTGCGCCAAAGCTATCGCCCGCGCGTTTGCACGCCGGTGACGCGGTCTTTTTTCTTTCTCAGCGAGGAAACCGCATAAACGCCGGCAATACCGCCACCCTCCACCAGATCGCCCAGGCCGCTCCGGCGACAGGCAACTGACTGAATGTCTATGTAATCGCAGACGAGCGCCCGACCGTTTTCTACGATGCGTTGCAGGACGATACCGGGACTGAGGCCGCCGGCGTCCCCCTGCGCCGCGCAATATATTTCGCGCTCGACATCAATCCGATCATGCTGGCCTCCATCGGCAAGCTGAAGCGCGTCAAACCGGTGCACAGGCTCTGGTGAAGCACGAACTGCAAATGATCGAGGCGGCGCGGTCATCCGCTTTCAGTAAGGGGTCAATGGCAACGCCTGCCAAATTCGCAATGCCAAACTGCGCGGAGGAAACGACTGGTTAAGGTTTCTTTTCTATCACATTAGCTGAATGACAGCTCTCAGATTGGTCTTCATCAGCATGCCTTTTTCGCGTTATCCCAGCCTTCGATCGAAACCTGCCGAAACGGTAAAGACGGACAGTCTTCAGACAGAAGGCGACGACCAGTTCGCGGAGCCATCGCGACGCAATCCGGATGCGGCGATCCTGGACCCTGACCGGCTTCCGACCTGGCAACGCCCCTTCGTGCTGGGACCGAATGTGCGCTTCACACGCACCCCGCACAAGAACACCTCAGAGACGCCCCCGGCCGCGACATGCGAAAGGACGGAGGAGCATGACGGGCCGCCATCACGCTCGCCGGCCGTTGCGCTTCAGGATCGCATAGCCGACGAACTGCCTGCCGGGCGAGGGGAGGGCGAACCGCATAACCAGCCGCTGGTGCCTCTCCAGGCCGAACCGACGGTGCTGGTGGATTTCCTGTTCCAGCCGATCGGCGCACCGGAGAATGATGCAGAATTACCGAACATCACTGAACCGGGGTTTGGGCCTGAACCGGAGCCTGGACCTGAGCCCGATCGTCTTGCGGAAACGACGGAGCAACCTTCAGCAACCAATGACGAAAGCAAAGTGAATATTGCGCACGCGCCCTCAATCTCTGACACGCACGACGCCCAGCCAGCAGAAGCGGTGAGTGAAGCCAACGAAACGCCAGAAGGGGAAGCATATCTTGCCTTCGTTCCGGATGGGCTTGCTTTCGAGATGATGGCGCTCGGCCTTTTCGAAGGCGTAACGCCGGCCGCAGAAGCTGACGCCGCCGCATGCACAGACGACGATTGCGCCGATGACGCGTATGCCGACGATGACAGCACGCTATGGACAGCAACCTCGGACGCGGTGGAAACCATCACCAATGAGCCAGAAGTAAAAGCGGAGGAAGGCCCGTCGCCGGTCGCACTTTACCGCCAGGTTCTGCTCCACAGCCCGACACAGCGCGGCACAAGCGACCGCATTGACGAACAGGTCGCGCATGCGGACGAAGACCCCGCCGATGAGAGCGATGACGGGTTCGGCGAAATGTATGAGGATAAACCGGAAGATGATCAGGAAGACGATAGTGCCGCCTTCACCGACGAGGTTGTCTGCCAGCCCGACATCCGGCGCGAAATGGAGCCGGAAGAGGACGAAACGCCAGAGGCCGTCACCGAGCCACTACACGTGCTGGCGAAGCATGAACAAACCGATTTCCTGTTCCCCTCGATCGAGCTTCTGCAGGCGCCGTTTTCGGACGAGAACCAGCGATCTAAGCCAGGAAGTGCTGGAACAGAGCGCCGGCCTGCTGGAGAGCATTCTGGAGGATTTCGGCGTCAAGGGCGAGATTATCGATGTCCGTCCGGGGCCCGTCGTCACGCTTTACGAATTCGAACCGGCGCCGGGTGTCAAATCATCGCGGGTGATCAATCTCTCTGACGATATCGCCCGGTCGATGTCGGCGCTTTCGGCCCGCGTTGCGGTTATTCCCGGCCGCAATGTGATCGGCATCGAGCTTCCGAACGAAGAGCGCGAGACGGTCTATCTGCGGGAGCTTCTTGAAAACCGCCTCTACATGACGACGGATTTCCGCCTGCCGCTTTGCCTCGGAAAGAATATTGGCGGTGAGCCGGTGGTCGCGGAACTCGCGAAGATGCCGCATCTTCTCGTGGCCGGCACCACCGGCTCGGGCAAGTCTGTCGCCATCAACACCATGATTCTGTCGCTGCTCTATCACCTCCGGCCGGAAGAATGCCGTCTGATCATGGTTGATCCGAAGATGCTGGAACTGTCAGTCTATGACGGCATTCCGCATCTTCTCACCCCGGTCGTGACCGATCCGAAGAAGGCCGTTCTTGCGCTGAAATGGGCTGTGCGCGAAATGGAAGACCGCTATCGCAAGATGTCGCGGCTCGGCGTTCGCAATATTGACGGGTTCAACAAGCGTGTCGCCGAAGCGCGTTCCACAGGCGAAACCATCATGGTGTCGGTGCCCACCGGCTTTGACCGCACGACCGGCGAGCAGATTTTCGAGGAACAGGAACTCGATCTCTCGGCACTGCCCTACATCGTCGTCATCGTCGATGAGATGGCTGATCTGATGATGGTTGCCGGCAAGGAGATCGAGGGTACCATCCAGCGTCTGGCGCAGATGGCGCGCGCTGCAGGCATTCATCTGATCATGGCCACGCAGCGGCCCTCGGTCGACGTGATCACCGGCACCATCAAGGCCAACTTCCCGACGCGCATCTCGTTCCAGGTGACCTCGAAGATCGACAGCCGCACGATCCTAGGCGAGCAGGGCGCAGAATACCTGCTGGGGCAGGGGGACATGCTGCACATGAAGGGTGGCGGCAGGATCGCCCGTGTCCACGGTCCCTTCGTGTCCGATCACGAAGTAGAGAAGGTCGTCGCTCATCTGAAGACGCAGGGCACGCCGACCTATCTCGGCAGCGTTGTGGTCGACGAAGAAGAGGAAGACGAGGGTAAAGAGGAAGCCGCCGTCTTCGATGCGACCGATATGGGTTCCGACAGCGATGACGTCGACGATCTTTTCGCAAAGGCCGTGAAGATTGTTCAGCGCGACAAGAAGTGCTCAACCTCCTATATCCAGCGCCGCCTGTCGATCGGGTACAACCGTGCGGCGTCCCTGGTGGAGCGCATGGAACACGAAGGCCTTGTCGGCCCTGCCAATCATGTCGGCAAGCGCGAGATCCTCGACACCGCCGCACCGGGCTGACCCTGTGTATCGACGCTGGATTGATGCCGCGCCAGAAAAAGTGAAGTGGCCCGGGAAACCTGCACCGCGGGGATAAATGGAATTTCTGCCTGATTTCGGCTTAGATGCCGGGACCAGGAGATACCATGACGAGACGACCGCGCCGGAACCATAGCCCGGCTTTCAAGGCGAAAGCGGTGCTTGTCGTCATCCGGGGTGAGCAGACGCTGGAGAGTGATTTTTTAGCTGGAGCGCTCGGCAAGGCGGGATTGCCGGGGGACAAGAAATGATCGGCCTCGGGCATAAGCTATCCGTCGTGCGCCAGGCCAAGCTTCTCTGCTTCAGCCGTGGGGCAGTGTCTATTGTCTGCCTCATCCTGTGTCAGACGGCGATCTGGCTTTGATGCGGCGGGTTGATGAACTGCATCTCGACTACCCGTTTGCCGGAAGTCGGATGTTGCAAGGGCTTTTGAGAGGCGAAGGGCTGGAGACTGGGCGGCTGCACGTCGCCACGCTGATGAAGAAAGCGGAGATCGCCGTCTCGATGGACGGTAAAGGCGCATGGCGCGACAACGTCTTCGTCGAACGGCTCTGGCGTTCGATCAAATACGAAGAAGTCTACCACCACGCCTACAAGACCGTGTCCGAAGCCGGCGCTGGCATCGGCAGATATCTGACCTTTTACAATAGCCGCCGTCCGCACTCATCGCTTGACCGGAAGACACCCGATCAGGCCGACTTCAACGCGCTGCCAGCAATATCGGCGGCGGCATAACGACGCCGGAAACCACTTAAGAACGAGCATCAGCCTGTCCAAACAAACCGAGCCAGATCAGACTTTGCGAACAAACTCCGACTTCAATTTCATGGCACCGACACCATCCACTTTGCAGTCGATATCGTGATCGCCCTCAACAAGGCGGATATTCTTCACCTTGGTGCCAACTTTGATCACCTGCGATGAGCCTTTGATTTTCAGGTCTTTGATCAAGGTGACAGTGTCACCATCGCTCAATGCGTTGCCATTGGCGTCGACAAAGGTGGGGGCGTCGTCTGTTGTGGCTTCGACCGACCATTCATTGCCGCATTCCGGGCAAGTCAGAAGTGCTCCATCTTCATAGGTGTAAGGTGACTGGCATTTGGGGCAGGGTGGGAGTTCGCTCATGGTCGTTCCTTTGCTGAAGAGGGATTATCCATCCATGCACCGGCACCTGAAATAAAGCTGCCCGTCTTTCGTGGAGTGTATTTTCAAAGTGACGCCGCCGATTTATCTGCGGCGTTTAAGGCTGGCAATGCTGTAGCGATCATGCGCTCTGGTGTCGAGGGGCAACGACGTTTTGGCAATAGTGAGAAAAGCAGCGGCGCTTCTCACACTGCTCATCCTGGTCGTGTCTCAAACAGAGACTGTCTAGAATTTTGTGCCCTGGCGTTGTTTCAGGACATAGGGAAACGTTCTTCGAACATGATTGCGAGCTGGCTTTTGACGGCGTGCCATTCTCGCACTGAACGCTTCCACTCGGTTGAGGTAGCATTGAGGGCCAGATAGATCAACTTGGCCGCAGCCTCATCGCTCGGGAAGTGTCCGCGCGTTCTGACGGCGCGCCGGATTTTCGAGTTCAGCGCCTCAATGGAATTCGTGGTGTAGATCAGCCTGCGCACCTCGGGCGGATAGTCGAGAAACGGGATGACCTCGTTCCAGGCCCGCCGCCAGCTTGGCGCGATCGCCGGATAGCGCCTGGCAAGGTCACTGTCCTCGAAAGTTGCCAGCGCTTCTTCCGCCGCCTCGATATTCACGGCGGTGTAGACCGTCTTGAGCGCCTTGGCGACGGCCTTGCGGTCCTTGTAGCTGGCGAAATTCATGGAATGGCGCAGGAGATGGACAATGCAGGTCTGAACCTGCGTCCTCGGGAAGGCTGCCTCGATGGCCTGCGGAAAGCCCTTGAGGCCGTCGACCACGGCGATCAGAATGTCCTGAACACCCCGGTTGCGCAGATCGGAAAGCACGCTGGCCCAGAATTTGGCGCCTTCATTGGCCTGGAACCACAGGCCCAGCACGTCGCGCGTGCCGTCCGGAAGGATCGCCAGCGCCACGAACACCGCCTTGTTGGAGACCGCGCCGTCGCTGCGGATATTGACCCGGATCGCGTCCATGAAGACGATCGGATAGCAGGGCTCCAGAGGCCGGTTCTGCCATGCCGTGACCTCATCCATCACGCTATCGGTGATGGCGGAAATCAGGCCGGGGGACGCCTCCACGCCGTAGATTTCCTCGATATGCCCCTGGATCTCCCGGGTCGTCATGCCCCGGGCATACATCGAGATGATCTTGCGGTCGAAATCGGGAAAGCGGCGCTGGTATTTGGCGATCAGCACCGGATCGAAGGTGCCGTTGCGGTCGCGTGGGATGTCGAGGACCACCTTGCCGCTGTCGGTGGTCACCGTCTTGCTGCTGCTGCCATTGCGGCGGTTTGCCGGCTCGTTATGGCCTTCGGGCACAGCCTCAGCCCGCTCTTCGTCGAGATGGACGTCAATCTCGGTGCTCAGGGCACGTTCGGCCAGTGCTTTCGTCAGTTCGGACAGAATACCATCCTTGCCGAAAAGGTCACCGGGCGAGCGCCCTTGCATCAGGCGGTCCAGGAGTTCTTTGTCGATGCTCATACGTGGGTCTCCTCAAAGAGCAGTTACCACGCCAGAGCACAAAAATCAGGACAGTCCCCTCAAACAAGGCCACGACCTTTCAGCATCGCTTCTGGTTCGGTCATCACCAAAGGAGACCGACATGAATAGCACCAAAGTCGCCATCACCCAGATTATCAAGGCCATGCAGCGCCGACGCCGAGGGCAGCATGAAATCAAGAGTTTTGCCATACTTGTCAACGGCGCGACAAAAATACATCCACTGGCCTTTGACCTTGATGTAGGTTCTCGTCCATTCGCCAGAGGCCGATGGGGTTTGATTTCCTGCTTTTCGTTCGCAGAGCAATCCGGCCAAATAATTCATGACCCATCTATTCAGCGTCGCGTGATCATCAAGGTTTCAAATCATCCCGAAATTTTGCGACAAAACCCAGAGCCGGCCATTGGAGCAGGCCCGCACCGATCGAGGCCCGTGGCATGGACTGGCCCGTGCTTTCATCAAGCCTGCGCTCGAACACACAACACGACGCTTCCCGCTGCCGCCTCAGCGACAAGCGTCCCCGCCCTGCAAGCACTATCATCGAAAGGACGATGAGATTTTTTGAATACATTTTGTCGACATACCGGATCCAACAGCGTATTCATAAAGCGCGGGCGGCGCTGGCCGCTCCTGTTCCGCAGGATCACCCGATATTCTGCAACGCGCGAATGAATGTGTCGGCACCTGAAGACAGGGGAAGAGGCAGCTATGGCCGCAGAGACGCCAAAACCGAAGGCCCGCGGATCCGGAACCCAGCAGGTTTACGAGACGCTGCGCAGGGAAATTCTGGCTATGGAGCTGAAGCCGGGCAGTCCACTGGACGAGGTCAGGTTATCGGACCGTTTCGGCATGTCGCGCACCCCCGTGCGTGAGGCTCTGCTGCGGCTTTCAGGCGATGCGCTGGTGACCACGCTGCCTAACCGCAACACGATCGTTTCCGCTATCAACTTTGCTGAGATGCCACACTATTTCGAAGCATTGACGCTGATGTACCGGGCCACGACGAAGGGGGCCGCATCGCGGGCACCGCAGAGACAGGCGATGATGCACGTCAGGAACCGTCAGGACGAATTCGTCGCGGCTGTGGAGGCCCATGACGCCTTTGCCATGATCGAGGCCAATCGCGAGTTTCACGTCGCCATAGCCCAGCTTGCCGGCAATGCCTACTATATCCGTTTCTTCTCGCGGCTTCTTGACGAGGGTCGGCGTATCCTCCGCTTATACTATTCCACCTTCGAGGACCGGCTGCCGCGTCAATATGTCAACGAACACGAGGATATCATCGCTGCGATCGAAGCCGGGGACACCGGCAGGGCCGACCGGCTCGCAATCGCCCATGCCGATCAGATCGTGCGCCAGATACAGGAGTATCTCGCGCGAGAAACGGAACAGGCAAGCGCGCTATCGCTTGAGTAAAAATTCGGATTGGCGGGCGCATTAAATCCCTGAATAACAACAAAAACAACATCTTGGTTTTTACACGAGGAACTTGATGGAAAACGGACCTGACGCTGACGCCGTTGTTATCGGCGGTGGGATCATCGGATGCATGGCCGCGCGCTATCTGCTCCAGGCCGGACGGAGGGTGACGATACTGGACCGCAGCGCAATTGCCGCGGGTAGCAGTGCGGGCAATGCCGGGATTCTCGCTTTCCCCGAAATCGTGCCGATCCCATCGCCGGGGATCACCTGGAAAGCGCCCGTATGGCTGCTCGATCCACTGGGGCCGTTGACGATCCGGCCCGCCTATGCGGCAAGGCTAATACCCTGGTTCTGGCATTTCTGGCGGGCCAGCTTCAGGGAAAACTTCGAACGCGGCATGAAGGTTCAGTCCAGCCTGATGCAGCTGGCGGCTACCGAATACGAGCGTATCCGCAGGGACGATCACCTCTCGGAATTTGTCGTCAACACCGGCACGCTCGACCTCTATGACAGCGAGAAGAGTTTCCGCGCTGCGACTCCGGAGTGGGCAGGAAAGCGCAAGGCGGGATTTGACTTTCACCGCGTCGGCCGTCACGAGATCGAAACGCTTCAGCCCGGCCTTGCACCGCAGTTCGAGAATGCGATTTACGCCGATGACGGTTTGCAGATTTCCGATCCGGCCGGTTTTACCCGCACAGTCGCCAAAGACTTGCAAAGAGCAGGGGGCACAATCAGAATTTCAGAGGCGGTGGCCCTGGAGCCGACGGAGAACGGCGCGCGGATCCGCCTTGCCGGTGGCGGCTCGATTGAGGCCCGCACCGTGGTGGTTGCCTGTGGCGCATGGTCGAAAACGCTGGCGAAAAGCCTTGGCGAGGCGATACCGCTCGACACCGAGCGCGGCTACAACACCACTCTGCCGGCAGCTTCTTTCCCGCTGAAACGGCAGCTCTATTTCAACGATCATTCCTTTGTGGTTACACCGCTGAAGGATGGCATCCGGGTCGGCGGCGCGGTGGAGTTCGGCGGCCTCGACCTGCCTGCCAATTTCAAACGCTCTGAAATGCTGCTGAAGCTCGCCAAACGCTTTTTGCCGGGACTTGAGACCAGCGGCGGCGAACAATGGATGGGTTTCCGGCCCTCCATGCCGGACTGCCTGCCGGTGATCGACCGCTCAAAGGCCGCGCCGAACGTGATCTATGCCTTCGGCCACGGCCATCTGGGATTGACCCAGTCAGCGGCGACAGGGCGGCTGGTCGCCGAACTTACCGCACATCAAAAGCCAGCTATCGACATCGAGAACCTGCGTTTCGACCGGTTCGGCTGACAGTGGCGGACGGATCAAAGCTTCGATCCGCGCCAAAATGAAAACAGGAGAGGCAAGCAAAATGATGTCCGAAAACCGCCCCGCACCGATCAGCGACGAGGAGCGCAAGGGCCGGATTGCGCGTCTGCGCGCGGCCATGCAGGCTTCGCGCGCCGATGCCGTGCTGCTGGGTTCCACAACCAGCCTCACCTATTTCACTGGCCTTGTCTGGCATCAAAGCGAGCGTCTGGTTGGTGCGCTGATTACCGCCGACAGCCTGACCTATATCGCGCCGGCCTTCGAGGTTTCAAAGATCGAAACGCTGGAGCGGCTCGATGGCGATATCGCGGCATGGCAAGAGCATGAAAGCCCGGCAACGCTTGTGGTAAAGCTTCTCGGACAGGGCAGGGTGCTGGCGCTTGATGACGCATTGCCGTTTTTCGTCTATTCGGCGCTCGGCCGGCAGATCACGCCGGAACGGCTGATCGACGGCGGGCCGATGATCTCGGCGCTCAGGACGGTGAAATCACCGGCGGAAATCGCGTTGATGCAGTATGCGATGGATGCCACGCTTACGGTGCACAAGCGCGTTCATGCATTGATCGAGCCGGGTATCCGTGCCTCGGAGGTCGTGCGTTTCATCGACGAGACCCACCGCGCGCTTTGCGGTTCGGACAGCACCTTCGCGATCTGCTCTTTCGGAGCGGCGACGTCACTGCCGCATGGCGTCGATGACGACCAGACCTATGGCGAAGGCGATATCATTCTGGTCGACACCGGCACCATTGTCGGCGGCTATCAGTCAGACATGACGCGGACCTATGTGAAAGCCGAGCCGTCGGCTGAATTCGCCCGGATCTGGGCGATCGAACGGGAGGCGCAGCAGGCTGTTTTCGACGCGGCGAAACCGGGCGTTTCGGCTGAAACCCTTGATGATGCGGCGCGCCGCGTGATTGCCGCCCATGGCCTCGGTCCGGATTACCGCCTGCCCGGTCTGCCGCACAGGGCTGGCCACGGGCTCGGCATGGATATCCACGAAGCGCCGTTTATCGTGCGCGGCAACACCACGCCGCTTTCCCCCGGCATGTGTTTTTCCAACGAGCCGATGATCGTGGTTCCCGACCGATTCGGCGTCCGGCTGGAAGACATCATTTACATGGGCGGAAACGGACCGGTATGGTTCACCACGCCCGGCAAAGGCCCGACAGAGCCGTTTGCCTGACGCACGGCCCATCCTTATCCATGAGGCAGCGTGCGGCCTCGCACTTGTGCGACACCACGCCTGAACGGAGACGACATGAGCGAAGACTTCGAAACCATTTCAAGCGATGAGGCGAGGGCGCTGGGCGAGGGCCTGTTGCTGGCCGCCGGTTATTCCGGCGACCATGCCCGCACCATTACCGATTGGGTCGTGCGCGCGCAGATGGACGAGTGCCATTCGCATGGTCTTTACCGGCTGATCAGCTGCTGTGAGCTGATCGAGCGCGGCAAGGTCGATCCCGCCGCCACGCCGGTTGTCGAAGACCGTGCGCCGGCAATCGTGCGTGTCGATGCGCGCCATGGCGTTTCGCTTTCCGCCTTTGAGGCAGGACTTCCCGTCCTCACTGAAAAGGCAAGGCATTGCGGGATCGCCGCCCTCGCGATCAACAATTGCTTCCATTTTTCAGCGCTCTGGCCGGAGGCCGAGACGATTGCCGAAAAGGGGCTGGTCGCGATTGCCACCACCGTCAGCCATGCCTGGGTCGCGCCTGCCGGCGGCAACAAACCGGTGTTCGGCACCAACCCGTTTTCGTTCGGCTGGCCCCGTCCGGGCAAACACCCCTTTGTGTTCGATTTCGCCACCTCGGCGATTGCGCGCGGGGATATCGAACTGCACCGCCGCACGGGGGTACCCTTGCCGGAAGGAACGGCGATCGATGCCGACGGCAAGCCCACAACCGACCCGGAGGTTGCGGTTGAAGGCGCCATGCTGACCTTCGGCGGCCACAAGGGGTCGGCACTGTCAGCCATGATCGAACTGCTCGCCGGGCCGTTGATCGGCGATTTGACCAGTGCTGAATCCATCGCCTTTGATGACGGCGACAAAGTGGTGCCGCGGCACGGCGAGCTGATCATCGCGTTCGATCCGGCATCGTTTCTGGGGCAGGCGGCAACCGACAATCTGAAGCGCGGCGAAGCGCTGTTTACCGCAATAGAAAGCCAGGGGGCCCGCCTGCCATCCGCAAGGCGCTATCGGGCACGTGCCCGCAACCAAAAGACCGGCACCATGCCGGTTAAGCATAATGTGCTCGATGAACTGCGGGCACGGTCGGCCGGACTGCAAACAAAACCGATTTGAGCGCAAGGCCGGGCAACAGGCAAAAGTCTGACGCCAGAGATATAGGTTCGATAATACATATTATGGAACCTATATCTGCTTTTATGAACCTCGAATGGAACTGAAAGCCATCCGGTCAAGTTCGACACCTCGGCCCCGTCCGTCGCGGCGCGCAGCGTCGTCACTGTCGAAGGCCTTTGATGGTGTAGAACGGCTGCCGACGAGCAAGCGGAAAGATTAGATCACAATCCCATTGCGGAAAGGGTCATCGGGCTGAAAAACCAGTTCGGCCACAGACATGACATAGGCATTGCCCGTGATCGACGGAATCACGCCGCCATTGTCTCCGGCCCTGTAGGACAGTCTGTAGGTGGAACCGATGATGCTCTCCTGCACGATAGCCTGGCCTTCATCCAGTTGCCTTGCAGCGGCCAGGCAGGCCAGTCGCGCCGAACAGCCGGTCCCGCAGGGGGAGCGGTCATAGGCATCGTCGGGGCAGAGCACGAAGTTACGGCTGTGTGCCGCGCCGTCTCCGGAAGGTCCGTAGAAGATGATATGGTCGACCGGTTGCCCGTCCTCGCCGCCGATCTTCTCAGTATTGAGGGCGGTCCGGGTGGCGATCGCGAGATCGGTCAGCGCGCGGATATTGTCGTGTGACACCCGGATCGGGCTCGGGTCGACCAGAAAGAACCAGTTGCCGCCATAGGCCACATCGCCTGCAACAGCGCCGAAACCCGGCACATCGACCGTGACGCCCGCCGCGACCCGGCGGCTTTCGATATTGGTGACCGTGACCGTGCTGGCATCATGCACCATAACCGTGACGATACCGACCGGCGTTTCGATACGGTGAAGACCTGTGCCGATCCGGCCCATGTGAAAAAGCGTGACAGCCAGGCCGATGGTGCCATGGCCGCACATGCCCAGAACGGCCCCGACATCGAAATAGATCACGCCGGTGACGCAGGAGGGATCGGTCGGCGGCACCAGCAGCGCGCCGACCATGGCGACCTGACCGCGCGGTTCGAGCACCACGGCGCGATATTCATCGTAATAGCGGGTCGCAAGACGCGCCGCACGCTCGGAGAGCGGGCCGGAACCGAGGTCGGGAAAGCCTTCAAGGATGACTCGCGTCGGCTCGCCTGCGGTGTGGCTGTCAATCACATGCATACGGTGCTCCCTCGCGCGGCCCGGATATTGTCAGGCGGCCCAGTTGGTGTACCAGATCCTGAACTGACTGTACTGCTCTTCGACAAACGCCTGCTGCGATGCTGTCAGGGCGTCTGTCTCGTTGAAGTGCAGGGTATATTCCGCGTCACCGTTCAGCACCATCAGGTATTTGTAGAACAGCACGAGGTCGACGCCCTCATCGAATTTCGACAGCACCATCAGCGCTTCTTCAAGCTCTTTTGCCTTCGCCCGTGCCTCGGTGTCGCCAGCAGCAGAGGCCTTGCACAGCGAAACCAGATGTAGCACCTCTGCGGGAAGCGCGTTGCCGATGCCGGTGATCGCCCCGGTGGCGCCGCATTTTACGAAACCGTGAAACACCTGGGTATCAACACCAACCATCAGGGTCAGATCGTCATCGCCGGAGGTGATGTGTTCGGCAGCATAGGAGAGTGAGGCCGCACCGCCGAACTCCTTGAAGCCGATCAGGTTGGGATGCTCGTCGCGCAGGCTGAAGAACAGGTCGGCCCGGGTTTCAAAACCGTAATGAGGGCTGTTGTAGATCACTGCGGACAGACCGTTGGCCGCCGCGAGAATGGCCGAGAAATGCGCCCTCTGAGCCGAGACCGAGGTGCCGCGCGACAAAACGCGCGGAATGACCATCAGACCCGCAGCGCCGACGCGGGCGGCGTGCGCCGTGATCGCCACAGCCGATTTCGTGTTTATAGCGCCGGTTCCCACGATCACCGGAACGCCAGCCTCGACAAGTGCCTCGACACCCTGCATCCGCTGTTGGTCGGTCAGAAGCGGCCAGTCGCCCATCGACCCGCAATAGACGACGGCCGACATGCCAGCATCGACAAGCTCCCGGCCCTTGCGGGCGAGCGCTTCGAAGTCTGGCGTGCGGTCAGCCTTGCAAGGGGTCATCAAGGCCGGAATACAGCCGGTAAAGATCGTATCGCTCATCTGGAATCCTTTCGCATTTACAAGGAAATCGGGCCGGCGGGGCAATGAGCGAGCACCCGCTCGCGGTCGAGGTCTGAGGCCGTTATTCTGCCCCTCACTAGCACCGCTCCTGATGCTTGTCGACAAATAAAATACAATGAAAACCGGCTAAAGCGGCAGGCTCAGAGCGGGATCGATGAGACACTGCGCGAATCTGCGGAGATGTAGGCGCGGATCTGGCGCACGATCTGATCGGCGTGGGCAACCGCCAACCGGTCGGATTCCTCCTCGTCCCGCGCGATCATTGCGCTGACAATGTGTTCATGCTCAGCGACATACCGGTGCGGCAGGTCGTCATTATAGGAGCGGTAATAGAGACGCAGAATGCGCCGCCCGTCGTCCAGAAGGCGCCGGAACAGGCCGGTATAATATTTGTTGCGGCCCGCCTCGGCGATTGCGACGTGAAAATCGCGGTTGGTCGCGATCATGCTAAACACATCCTTCGCTTCGACAGCCTCGGCAAAAAGGTCCTGATGCGCACGGATTCCGGCAAGGTCGGACTCGGTGTAGTGGATCGCCGCAAGTCTCCCCGTCACGCGATACATCAATGTGAGGGCATCGAAAAATGCTCCCAACTGCACGAAGTCAATGTTGGACACGATTGTCGTGCGGTTGGTCAGCGCTGTGATCAGCCCCTCGGCCGCAAGCCGTACAAGAGCCTCCCGGATCGGGGTGCGCGACATCGCGAACCGCTCCGACAATTCTGTCTCGTCAATGGGACTCCCCGGCTCGATCCTGAGTTCGATGATTTCATTGCGCAGGGTTTCATAGACGTGGGCGACGCCGCCCCCGCGTTTGACATGAAGGCTCTGGAGCGCACTCTGCTCTGAAGACGTTTTGGCCATTGTGTTCCGGTTTTCCTCACTTTCCGCCACTATGCCCCACCCTCAGGACACAATCTATCACAGGCTTCAGATTTTAATTGTCGACACACTCGACTTCAGAGAACACCGCCCAGGTCTCAGCCGCCCCAGCCTTCCAAGACAAGCAGTGCCGCAACCATCGTCGGCGAAGCGGCCACACAAGTTTCATAAAACCGAAAACCTGCTGAAACAGAACTGTCACAGTATCGGTGCATTGATTGCGCCGTGAGTTGCACAGCTGTGCAAAACCTATCCAGACCTGAACGCAGCCGCTATCCGGGCTTTCAGGCCAGTTGCCAGGACACTTTCATGAGCGCGATCGAAATCAAAGCTGTGGGCAAGTCTTTCGGCAAGACCGAGGTGTTGCGCGGTATCTCGCTGTCCATTCATTCGGGTGAATTTGTTGCCGTGCTTGGACCGTCGGGTTGCGGCAAGACCACGCTTTTGCGCGCGCTTGCAGGTTTCGAGCCGGTTGACCGGGGAACGATCCACATTGGCAATGCGCTGCTGTCTGGTGAGGGCAATCATATTCCGCCGGAGGAACGCGGCATTGGGGTTGTGTTTCAAAGCTATGCGCTCTGGCCGCATATGAGCGTTGCCGGCAACGTATCCTATGGCCTCAGGGTCAAGGGCATTGCGCGAAAGGAGCGCGAGGCGCGCACGGCAAAGGTTCTCGAACTCGTTGGCCTCAGTGAATTTGCCGAGCGCCGCCCTGCCGCCCTTTCCGGAGGCCAGCGCCAGCGCGTCGCGCTTGCCCGCTGCCTTGCCATGGATGCCGGTGTGGTGCTGCTTGACGAGCCTCTTGCCAATCTGGATGTCCATCTGCGCGGTGAGATGGAGGAGGAATTTTCGCGTTTTCACAGAGAATCCCGCGCGACGATGTTCTATATCACCCATGACCAGTCGGAGGCGCTGGCACTGGCCGACCGCGTCGCGGTCATGGATCGCGGCATGATCAGCCAGTTTGCCAGCCCCGCTGAACTCTACAGCCGACCTGCCAATGAGATGGTCGCCACATTCATCGGCGAAGGCCAGCTTGGCGCGATCGAAGACTTTCAGCCCGACCGCAGCGGTTTTGGCTTTGCGCGCTTTTTCGGTGAGCCGGTGCGTCTGCGCTGTCATCCCTCCGCCATCGCCCGGTCTTCTGCCCGCGTCACCTTTCACCCCGGCGACCTGAGACTGACCGAGACCGGCGGGATTGCCGCCACGATCCGCCGGATCACCTATCGCGGTGATATCCTGCGGGTCGAGCTTTCGGCCGGACCGCATCACCAGACCCTTTTCATGAACGTCCCTGCCCCGGCCTGCATCGAGTCCGGACAGCGCGTAGCCGTCACGCTTGCAGACGGCTGGGTCCTTCCGGACCTCACACCCGAAGAAACCCTTGTTTAGCTCTCAACAATCGAGGAAATCCCCGATGAAACTCTCCATGCTCGCCCTTGCCACCGTCAGCACGCTCGCTTTCTCCACGGCGTACGCTGAAGAAACCATCACGCTTTACACAAGCCAGCCGCCGGAACAGGCCCAGGAAACCGTGGATGCGTTCGAAGCCGCCAACCCCGAGATCAAGGTCAACTGGACACGCAACGGCACCTCGGCGCTGATGAACGTCATGCGCGCCGAAATCGAAGCCGGCCAGATCCAGCCCGACGTTCTGCTGGTTGCCGACCCGATCAATCTCGGTACACTGAAGGCCGAAGGCCATCTGATGGCCTATCCGCAAGCGCCGGTCGATGGCTACGACCAGGCTGCCTATGACAAGGACATGACCTTCTTCGGCACCAAGGCAATCACCACCGGCATTGCCTACAACACCGAAATCGCCGAGCCGGTCAAAAGCTGGAACGATCTTCTGATCGAAGACAATCGCGGCAAGATCGCGGTTCCGAGCCCGCTTTATTCCGGCGCTGCGCTCAACCATCTGCACGCCCTGATCAACGATCAGAACATCGGTTGGGGTTTTTATGAAGGTCTCAACGATCTCAACATCGTGCCTGAAGGCGGCAACGGTCCGGCCACCAAGGCTGTCGCCTCCGGGATGGCGAAATACGCCATCATCGTTGACGCCAACACGCTACGCGCCAAGGCCGACGGTTCGCCGGTCGACTACATTGCCCCGAAGGAAGGCGTTTCCTTCATCGGCGAGCCGGTCGCGATCATGAGCACGACCGAGCACGAGGACGCGGCAAAGAAATTCGTCGACTTCCTGCTGTCCAAGCAAGGTCAGGAACTGGTTTCTGCCCAGGGCAATATCCCGCTGATGCCGGGTGTCGCTGCGCCGGAAGGCTATCCCGATCTCTCCTCGATGAAGCTGATCGGCTATGACGTCGATGCCGCTGTCGAGAACAACGATCAGGTCCGCGCGCAGTTCGCCGACATCTTCGGCCTGTAATCGCAATGTCACTTTCGACCACAGCCACGGGGAGCGTCCGTTCTGGACGTTCTCCACCCTGTCGGGAGCCTTGCGGCACGAGCGCACGCTGATGCTGGCTCTGGCGCTTTTTGTCGGCGTGCTGTCGATCCTGCCGCTCGGGCGGCTGGTCTACGCCGCTTTTGTCACCAGCACCGGCTTCGAGCTTGACCGCGTAGCCGATGTTCTCGGCGGCCGGCGCGTGCTGGAGGCGACCATAAACACGATCTGGATTTCGCTTGCCGCCACCGTGCTTGCCACAGTTGCCGGCACCTTTGCCGCTCTTCTTGTCGGCGCCAGCGACATGCGCGGGAGAACCGCCTGGGTATTCGGCTTTGTGCTGCCGCTGATGATCCCGCCGCAGGTGATCGCGCTTGCATGGATCCAGGCCTTTTCGCCCGCAAGCCCGGTGATGAACTTTCTCGGCCTTGCGCTTGAGCCCGGCATGCGGCATCCGCTCTATCTGTCCAGCGGCATTGTTCTTCTGCTCGGCATCTATAATGCACCGCTTGTGTTTCTGGCGGTACGCGCCAACCTGCGCCGTGTTCCAGCCGATCTGGTGGAGGCCGCCCGCGCCGTCGGAGCCTCGCCCCTGAGAGCAACATTCGGCGTCATTCTGCCGCTGATCCGTGGCGGTATCTTCGCCGGGGCTGCGCTGGCTTTCGTTTCCTCCATCGGCAATTTCGGCATTCAGGCCATGCTCGGCATTCCCGCCCGCGTATCAACGCTGATCACGCTCATTTATCGCCGGCTGAATTCCTATGGTCCGTCCGCCCTCAATGACATGGCGCTTCTGGCACTGCTGCTGGCCGTGCTGACGGTGCTGGGCATGGGCCTGGCCGGCTGGCTGAGCCGCATGGGCGACCAGCGCGTCGACGGCGCATCCAAGCCGTTCAAATTCCCGCTTGGCCGCTGGCATCTTCCAGTGACCGGGCTGGCCTGGGGCTATCTCGTGGTCGCGTTGGCTCTACCTCTTTCCGCGCTTGCAGGTTCCGCTCTGGTGCGCGGCTACGGCCAGCCGCTCACTTTCGAAACGCTGACCTTCGAAAACTTTTCCAATGCGCTTTTCCACCATGAGGGCATCCGTGAGGCCTTCTTTACGAGCCTCTGGTTGACGGGTCTCGCGGTTGCCATTCTCATCCCGGTTTCGGTGGCGCTTGGCTATTTCCTCAGTTGGCGCCATGGCGTGGCCCCGCGGCTTCTCTATCTTTCCTCCCAGCTCGCCTATGCGCTTCCCGGCATCATCATCGGCGTTGCCATGATCCTGTTTTTCCTGAAGCCCCTGCCGATCATGGGTACGAGCCTCTACGGCACGATATGGGTGATCCTCGCGGCCTATCTGTCCAATTTTCTGGCGCTGGCACTGCAGCCCGTTCTGGGTGGCTTCGCGCAGATCGAGCGCGCGCTGGATGAGGCTGCACAGGTGGTCGGAGCAGGCATCTTCCGCAGGCTGAAAGACATTATCCTGCCCGTTCTGGCTCCGGCGGCGGCGGCAGCCGCCATTCTGGTGTTCATGACCGCCATAAATGAAATCCAGACCTCTGTGCTTTTGGTCTCATCACGCGCGCAGACCATCGGCCCGATGATCATCTTCCTTGAGGAGGCCGGTTCATCGACGCTTGCCGCCGCCGTCGGCTGCCTCATGGTTCTGGTGATCCTCACGCTGATGCTTGTCAGCCTGACCTTCGCTCGACAGCTTCCGCAAGGTGTATTGCCGTGGCACGACTGACAGTCATCAGCGGACTGAACAGCAAGAGCGCCGCTATCTTTCTGGTTGAGGCAGGCGGCAAACGCATTCTCTTCGACTTCGGCGACGGGCTGGAGCCCGGCGAACACCCCGACATCTCCGGCCTCGGCGCAGCAGAAGCCGTGTTCCTCAGCCATGCCCATTCAGATCATGCTGGCCTGCTAAGCAGACTTGAAGAAATCGGCACGCCGCCCGTCTTTGCGAGCGCACGCACGCTTGGCTTTCTGAACGGCAGCCTGAGACCCGAACTGTCACACGCGATTCCGGAGCGGGGAACCTTCAGTTTCGAGGGGCTGACGCTTTCGACCGGGCGCTGCGGTCACGCGCCGGGCGGGATCTGGTTTCATCTCGCCACCGAAATTGGCGGTTTCATCTACACCGGCGATATCAGTCTGGAATCGCGCGGCATGCCGCTAGATCCGTTTCCACGCGCGCGAACCCTGCTGATCGATGCGTCCTATGGCGACCGCGACCTGCCGTTGGAGGCGCAGATCCAGGCCATTGCCGAAGAGGCGAAAAATGGCGCGGTGCTGTGTTGTCCCGCAGCCGGCCGTGGCACGGATATGGCGCTGGCCATGGCTGCTCACGGCCTGGACGTCCATGTCAGTGACGTGATTTTCCGCGAGACGAGAATGACGGCCGGCAAGACATTCCCCGTCGTCGATGCGCAGTCCGCCAGACCGGATCAGGTCATCATCGCCACCGAATCCAACGGTGAAGCCGGCCTTTCGGCAGACCTTCTGGTGCGTGATGGCTTTCGTTTCATTTTCTCAAGCCATGTCCCCAACGGCACCCCGGCAGCGGAACTGATCGCCCGAAAGCGGGCTTTATGGATGCCCTGGAATGTCCATCCGCGAAAACGCGATGTCGTCGCCCTTGCTGATAATTGCGGCGCGGAGCGGGTTCTGCCGGCCTTTGTCGACATGACGACAGCCCCTGAACTTGCCCGCGCACTTGGTCAGCGGTTAACACTGGATACCGAGATGGAGATTTGAATGGCAAACGGAAAACGCCTCGGCATTCCAGACCATGTACCCGAAGCTGAAGCACGCGAAGATGTCCGCCCGCTCCTTTATCCGGTGATCGAGGGCTTCGGCCCGCACCGCAAGACGCTCTACCTGGGCAATCTCGCCGCCGCCGAGGATAGCGAATGCCTGATGGATGCCGCGATCACGGAAACGCTGAACGTGTCAATCAACATATTTCCAGGTCCGCTCATCCTGCCTGACGGCGTTCACGTCCGCCGCTACCAGATCGGCATGATCGACGGCGCCGGAAACAGTCCGTACCTGATGGCTGCTGCCGTCAACACCGTTCAAGGCCTGATGAGCGGATATGTGCCCGCCAAACCGCATTATCCCAAACATCGCAACGGCCATGTGCTGGTCCATTGCCGCGGCGGACGTTCGCGCTCAGTCACCGTGATTGCGCTCTGGCTTTCGGCCTTCGCCGGTGAGCGCTTCGGAAGCTTCCGTGCCGCACTTGCGCATCTGCGTGCGCTGCGCGGACTGGACGAAAACTATCCGCTGCCCCCCATGCTGGCCCTTGCCGAAGACGTGCGAACGCGCAACCTTCTCGGGCAGCAACCAACGACCTGAGGCAGGGCATGGCCGACAAGTTTGTTTCCGCATCCGATGTTGCCCGTCTGGCGGGCGTTTCCCGGTCGGCCGTCTCGCGCACCTTTACGCAAGGTGCCAGCGTTGCGCCGAAAACACGGGCACGGGTGATGAAAGCGGCAGAAGAGCTTGGATACCGCGTCAATCTTCTCGCCCGCACGCTGCACAAGGAACGGTCTGACCTCGTCGGCCTTGTCGGGGCGAACCTTTCGAACCCCTATATCTCCGCGCAGGTCGATGCCTTGACCGCCGCACTTTACCGCAACGCGCTGCAATGCATGCTCCTCAATCTGGCCAGCGCCCGGAATGATGTTGAGAATGCGCTTTCGAAACTGCTGGAATACCGGGTTCGTACGGTCGTGCTCCTGTCCGGCGCGGTGCCCGATACACTGATACGGCTGGCGGGCGCCAATGGTACGCGCCTTGTTCTCATCAACCGTCCGCTGCCGGACAATATCGGACATGTCGATCAGATCGAGGCCGATTCGGCCGCCGGGGGTGCAATGGCCGCGACACGGTTGATTGCCGCGGGCTGCCGGAATGTGGCCGTCGTACTCTCATCCTCACGCACGTCTGCAAAGCTTGCTCGCGCGCAGGCATTTATCCGGGTCATGGAGGAAAACCGGATACAGGTCACGCAATGGAGCCAGGGGCGCAACACCTATGAAACCGGCGTCGAAGCCGCCCATGGCCTGCTCGCCACGCCGGGAATAGACGGTGTTTTCGGCGTGACCGACGAAATCGCGCTTGGAGTCATGAACACGGCCCGTCATGAACTCGGCCTTTCGGTGCCTGACGATGTTGCGGTGATCGGGTTTGACGATGCCCCGATTTCACAATGGTCGTCACATCAACTGACAACCATCAGGCAATCGCTTTCATCCCTGACCGAGGCGACGCTTTCTGCCATCATCGGTCCGGCAGATGCCCCGTCGTCGCACCATTTCATTCCAGTGAGCCTTGTCGAGCGTGGCTCGGTCAGGCGCGAAAAGCTGTAGTTTCGGTTTCCATCTGCATATCTTCAAAACGAAAATCATTCTGGCTGCCACATGACCTCACACAGTCACCGGATGATCTTGCGCATTGAACCGTGCCGCAGTTTTTTTCAGACCTGAAAAATTCCGAAACCCTCGATTTCCGCGACCGGCTTCAGATGTGGCCAACGGTCACTGTCGTGGAGGATGATCAACCGGGTGAGATCGCCTTCTATCGCCTTGTTGATATTGTCGATGGCCTTGAGCTGATCCCAGGTGCTGCCGGCGGCATTGGCAAGCGGCGCATAGACGCCGTCATTGTTGTGGCCGCAGATATTGCGTTTGCCGTAAATGCAGTCGCCGGCGACGACGACCCGACCGCGCCCGGTTTGCAGAATGACGAACTGCTGGCCGAGCGTATGGCCCTCACCGAGACGCAAATGCAGGCCGGCAAAGTAGTTGTCATGATCGCCGTCGACCAGATTGAGCCGGTGCTCGAGCGAGGCGTCATAGGCAACGCGAATATCGTCCGGGTTGATGATCTCGCTCAGTGCCGAGAATTGCGGCGGCAGAGCCAGAATTTCCATCCAGCTCAGGTATTCCCGTTTCTGCAGGTGGACCCTTGCCTTCGGATAGGCGCTGAGCCCGCCCATATGGTCGAAATGCGCGTGTGAGAGAATGACGTCGGTTACGTCATCGGCCGCCACGCCAAGTTCGGCAAGCATGATCAGCGGGGATATCCAGAAGGGAATCCCGAATTTCTCCGCAAAGGCGGCGCCGCTTCCTTCTTTCAGAAAACCCGTATCGATCAGCACGATCCTGTCAGCGCTGCGAGCCAGCACGAACGAAAACGGCAGATCAACAACGCCGGCGTCGTGCGCGCCATGGATGATGCCAGCCACAAGCTGATCCTTTGAGCGCGCATATTCGATAACGTGGACATCCCAGAGCATGTCGGTCATTTCTATCCTCCCTGATTTCTCAGCTTTCGGCCAAAGACCGGCCGAGGCTCGACAGACCGACGGCCACGATCAGAATGGCACCTTGCAGAACATATTGCGAGAAGGTCGGCGCGCCGAAGATGTTCAGCCCATTAAAGCCAAAGGCAATAATGAGCGCGCCGATCACCGTTCCCAAAATGTGGAATTCACCGTCACGCAGCGTCGCGGACCCGAGAAAGACTGCCGCAAACGCCGTCAGCAGATAGCTGTCGGCAGCACTGGCCGTGCCCGAACCGAGACGCGAGGCCAGCAAAATTCCAGTCAACGACGCACACATGCCGGAAATCACAAAGCCAAGAATCTTGATGCGATCAACCGAGATGCCCGCCAGGCGCGCTGCCGCCGGATTGCCGCCGACCGCCTGAATTTCCTGACCGATGGGCGTGTGTTCGACCAGCACCCAAAGGGCGATGACGACGAGCACCATGAAAACGATGTTGTTCGGGATGCCGAAAAGCCAGCGTCCGAGCGAAATATCGAGAAAAGCGTCCGGAACGCCGGAGACGATCGGCACGCCGGCGGAGTAGGCAAAGGCCAGCCCCGTCAGAATGGTGCCGACGCCGAGTGTCGCGATCACCGAATTGACCTTGAGCTTTGTGACCACCAGACCATTGACCAGACCGACCAGCGCGCCCGCCGCAATAACAACGACGATAGCGACGGGAATCGGAAGGCCGGTGCTGACGATCAGCCCCGTCACCAGAATGCCGTGCAGGCTTGCTGCAAAACCGACCGACAAATCAAGTTCACCAACGATGACAGCCATGGTCAGCCCGCTGGCGATGATCATGGTCAACGAGGCCTGATTGAGCACGTTGGTGAAATTGTAGACCGTCGGAAAGGCATTTGGCGAGAGAAGCGAAAACAGCACGATCATCGCGAACAGGCCGATAATGGTGGCGTAGCGGGCAAAAAAGCCCAGCCGCGCCTTGGTCTGAGCGGAAAGTCTGCGGTTGCCCACACTGGTATCAGTCATCTGTTGAGTTCCCGGAATTAAGACGCCTGAGCGTAACTTGCTTCAATGATGGCGTTTCGGTTCATGTCCTGGCCGGTCAGTTCCCGCGTGATAAGGCCTTCGACCATAACAAGAACACGGTCGCAAAGATCTGGCAGCTCATCAGGCTCGGAAGAGATCACAAGCACGGCCATGCCTTGCCCGGCGAGATTTCGGATTAGGCGATGAATTTCGCCGCGTGCGCCGATATCGACGCCGCGTGTCGGCTCATCGAGAATGAGCACATCCGGCCGGCGCAGAAGCCAGCGGCCAATGACCACCTTTTGCTGATTGCCCCCGGAAAGCCTGCCGACCGGCGTGTCAACGCTGTCTGTCTTGATGGCGAGATCGCGAATGACCTCCTCGGTTTTCGAGCGGCGCTTGCGATAGTCGATCAGAGGCAGGGCCGGAGATCGTATGATATTGGAGAGATTGGCAATCTGCATGTTAAACGCAAGGCTCTTGGTCAGCAGTAGACCCTCCGAACGGCGCTCTTCGGGCACAAGGCCGAGCCCCTTGCGGACAGCCTCGCTCGGCGAACGCGGCGCGAACGGCTTGCCGTCAAGTTCCATCTGCCCGCCATCGACACGGTCGACGCCGTAGATCAGACGCGCCAGTTCGCTGCGCCCGGCTCCGACGAGACCGCCGATGCCCAGAACTTCGCCCTTGTGAAGCGCCAGATCGACACCCTTGACCATGGGAAGACGTTTGAGCCCTGTAACCGAAAGCACCACAGGCCCCTCGATCAAAGACCGGTTTTCCTCCCGTGCAAGCGGCTGAACCGCGCCGCCGACAATCGCCTCCACCAGTTTCTCCCTGCTCAGCGTATCGCCTTCAAGGCAGGCGACCGACGTGCCATCACGAAACGCCGTAACCCGGTTGCAAAGGCGCATGATCTCATCCAGCCGGTGCGATACGTAAAGCACAGCGACACCGGAGCGCGAAAGATCTTCGATGATTTCGAACAATCGTTCTGCTTCATTCGCCGAGAGCGATGCGGTCGGCTCATCCATCACGATCAGCCGTGCCTTTCGCACCAGAGCCCGGCAGATATTCACCAGCCAGTTTTCCGCTGTCGACAGGGTCTTCACATTGGCCGAAAGCGAGGCTTTGAGACCGACTCTCCTGGCAATCGGCGCGACGTCCTTTTCGATCGCGGCCCAGTCGACCCACCCGAAGCGGGTTTTCTTGGGCAGGCCCAGCATGATGTTTTCCATCACGGTCATGGATGGAATAAAGGCGAGCTCCTGATGAATGAAACTCATGCCGAGATCCGTTGCCTGGTGTGGCGTCGTCACGACAACATCGCGACCGTCGATCCTGATCCGGCCCTGATCGGCACGGGTCAACCCCGCCAGAACCTTGATGACGGTCGATTTGCCGGCGCCGTTGGCGCCGACAAGACCGTGGACCTCGCCGGCGCGCAGGTTGAGCGAGACGCCCTTCAGCGCATGAACACCGCCATACGACTTGACGATATTCTCAGCCTCCAGAAAGACCGTCTGTTCTTCTGGGCTTCTTTTCATTGTTTCAGCCTGCATGTCAGTCATCCGAACGGCCTTTGCCGGTCCCTTGCTCAGTTGCCGTAGGCGTCGGGATGCTCTTCGAGGAAGGCCTCGATATTGTCCTGGGTAACGAGAATGGCCGGAACCTCAACAGCCCGCGGCTGCCAGTCAGTTTCGGTGATAATCGTATCGAGCAGCATCACCATATCGTAGCCTTCGGTATAGCTGTCTTCCCAGGCGGTGGCGGTCATGTGCCCGCGACGGATATTTTCCAGCGCCTGGGCATTTCCGTTGACGCCATAAACCTCGACGTCGGTGCGTCCCTGCTGGCGCAGCGGTCCAATCGCCCCGATCGCCGGATCGTCCCAGCATCCCCAGATCGCCAGATTTCCGTCGCCCGGCGGGCGCGAGGCAAGCCAGGCATTGGCATATTGCGCACCGTCTTCCAGATAGCCGGGAATACGAACCTCATTCTTGGTGACCTTGATATCGGGATAATCCTTGAGTTTTTCGTCAAGAAGAACCTCACGGTTGCGGCAAACCTCGCCCGTGCGATACGTCAGCGCCAGAATATCGCCCTTGCCGTTGAGATCGGCGATCATCTTTTCAATCACCGGTTCGGCGATCGGTGCACCCGATCCATTGGTGGAGGCCACCGAACGGCCAAGGCCGCCGCCCCAGGTGACAACGGGAATATCCGCGCTCTCAGCCGCGGCCAGGCCCGCGCCGATCGACGAATACGGAAACACCATATCGATAATTCCGACAGCCCCCCGGCCGGCAAAATTCTGGATCGCGGAGTTGGCCTGATCGGCGCTGCCGGCCGCATCGACGACATCGACATCCCATCCCAGTTCAGCGGCGGCCGCCTTGGCGCCGTTGATGTAGCGAACATTGTTCGCCTCATTGGCGGCGATCGACACGATGCCCAGCAATTGGGGCTCCTGCGCCAAGCTGGTGGATGCTGACGCGACAATTGCACTCACGGCAAGCGCCGAAAAAATAGCGGTTTTCATTATTTCCTCCCTTGGGTCCTCACCCATCACTCTGGCGAACACCAGAAAAACGTTTCGCTAGATAACCCCAAAAACGACTTTCTAGCAAGACTATTTTAAAAAATGTCTTTCGATCTTACTGTTATTGTTCTATTTTGCGATTTGAACATATCAGCGAACCGTTTAGCGGAGGGTAGATTGGCAAACATTAAGGACGTCGCAAAGGCAGCAGGCGTGTCGCCTGCCACGGTGTCGGCGGTTGTCAATGACACTGCCTATGTGAGCCCAGCCCTGCGCGCCCGTGTTCTCGAAGCTGTCGAGAGCCTCAACTATTCGCCGATGTCGGCGGCGCGCAACCTGAAGCGTGGCCGCAGCCAGTTGATCGCGCTTGCGGTCGCCGACCTGCATAACCCATTCTTCTCACGCCTGGTCTGCGCAGCAGAAGCCGCCGTGAGCGCCTGGGGTTACAGTCTGGTCGTGTTCAACAGTGACGAAAAGCCTGAAAACGAACGCACAATTCTCGCACGCATCCGCTCGCTTTCCTGCGATGGCATGGTGCTCGTGCCGATCGGCAGCCCCGAGCGCTATCAGCAGTTCTGGCGTGACCCGGCGGCCCCGCCGCTTGTGCTCTTCGGTCGTGAGATCGGCGACAACCGCTTTGACGCCGTGACACTCGACAATGTCCTGGCTGGCCGTCGAACGACGCGGTACCTGCTCGATCTTGGCCATCGGAAAATCGGTTCGATCACCGGCCCCACATTTCTGAGCACTGGCGCGGGACGCCTGCAGGGCCTGCTGCAGGCAATGGAGGAACGCGGACTGAAGCCAGACCCCGAACATATCCGCTCGGGAGACTTTCGGGAGGAAATAGCCTACTCGGTTGCCATGGAAATGCTGCAGCGCCCCGATCGCCCGACGGCAATCTATGTGGCCAATGGCCTGATGGCGCTTGGAACAATGCGGGCCGTCAATGATCTCGGTTTGCGTTGCCCGGAGGATATCTCAATTGCCTCCACCGACACATTGCCCGGCGTCGGCGGCCTCAGGCCCCGCTTGACCCGGACGGAGCATCCGCTGGGGGAAATGATCGATCAGGCGGTGCGGTTCCTGATGGACAGGATCAGCAACGAAGATGCGCAGACACAGGGCCGCCGGGTGACATTCCCACCCGAACTGCTTCTTGGCGACAGCTGCGCCGCGCAGTAACATTCTACCCGGGCCATTTATTCGCCAAAAGGCTCGGCCCCGCCCTGATCCCGGGCAAACGGCGCGACCATCGGACCATCAGGGTCCAGCACTGGCCGCACCGTCAAGGTTAACCGGAAGCGTTCCTAAAGGCGGGCACCTGTCCCGTCTTCAAAGAACGACGCTTTCGCCACATCGGCGGTGACGGACACCGGCTCTCCCGTCTCACAATGCTCTTCCTGGCTCAGCCGGTGCGAGAGGGTAATGCCCTCGAAATCCGACCAGGCCAGAATATCGCTTCCCATCGGCTCGAGGAGAGAGACCGTCCCCGTCCATGCGGCATCTCCGGCGTTGGCAAGGTGCAGATGCTCCGGACGCAGACCAAGCGTTGCCTTCTGGCCGTCTTCGACCTTTCCGGCGAACGGATACCCGTTGACATCAAGGCTGAACGAACCGGACCTGAAGACAAGGCCGTCATTTTCGGCAAAAAACGCGCCAGCGATCTTATTCATCGCCGGTGAGCCGAGGAAGGTGCCGACAAATTCATTGGCCGGTTTGTTGTAGACATTCAGCGGCGTGTCGAGCTGCTGGATAATGCCGTCCTTCATCACCGCGATCCGGTCGGCAAGCGTCAGCGCCTCGATCTGGTCGTGGGTGACGTAGATCATCGTCGATCCCAACGCCTTGTGCAGCTTCTTGATTTCAAGCCGCAATTCTGCGCGCAGTTTGGCATCGAGGTTCGAAAGGGGCTCATCGAACAGGAAGATGTCGGCGTCGCGCACCAGTGCCCGACCGATCGCGACGCGCTGGCGCTGGCCGCCGGAAAGTGCCGAGGGCTTGCGGTCGAGCAGCTGGGTGATCTGAAGAAGCTCGGAGGCCCATTTCACTTTCTTCTCGATTTCCGGGCGGGGAACGCCGGCGATCCTGAGGCCGAAAGACATGTTCCGCTCGACGGTCATCGTCGGATAAAGCGCGTAGGACTGGAACACCATTCCGATACCGCGATCCTTGGGATCGGTCCAGGTCACGTCCCGGTCATTGAAGTGAAGCGTGCCGCCGCTGACATCGGTGAGCCCGCCGATCGCGTTCAGCAGCGTGGACTTGCCGCAGCCGGACGGACCGAGAAGAACCAGAAACTCGCCATCCTTGATCTGAAGGTCGAGACTTTTGACGACGTGGACATTGCCGTAGCGGATGTCGAGATTTTCAATTGCTACAGAACTCATGGACTTATCCTTTCACGGCGCCGGAGGCGATGCCGCGCACGAACCAGCGGCCGGAGACCAGATAGACGACAAGCGGAACCATCGAGGTCAGAATGGTCGCCGCCATGTTGACGTTGTAGGCGCGTTCGCCCGTGGTCGTGTTGACGATATTGTTGAGCTGGACCGTCATCGGCAGGTTGTCGCGGCCAGCGAAAACCAGGCCGAGCAGGAAGTCGTTCCAGATCGCCGTGACCTGCATGATGACCGCCACAATCGTGATCGGAACCGACATTGGCAGAATGATCGAGAAGAAAATCCGCCAGAAGCCGGCGCCGTCGATGCGGGCGGCTTTGAACAGCTCGACCGGCAGACCTATGTAATAATTGCGGAAAAGCAGGGTCATGACCGGCATGCCGAAGATGATGTGAGTGAGCACGATACCGGGAAGCGACCCGTAGATACCGGCCTGGGCATAAAAACGGACCAGCGGATAGATGAACACCTGATAGGGAATGAATGAGCCCATCAGCAGGCAGGCAAACAGAACATTCGCGCCCTTCACCTTCCAGAAAGACAAGGCATAGCCATTGATCGCGCCGAGCAGGATCGAAAGAATCACGCTCGGGATCAGGATCTTCACCGAGTTGAAAAAGCCGACTTTAAGGCCGTTGCAGTCAAGCCCGGTACAGGCGCTCGTCCAGGCCTTGACCCAGGCGTCGAGCGAAAAATGCTGCGGCAACGCGAAGATCAGCCCGAGGCGGATTTCGTCCATGCTTTTGAACGAGGTGACAAGCATCACGTAAAGCGGCAGGAGGAAAAACAGCGCGACGAAAAACAGGAAACCGTAGACGCCGAAGCGACCCCAAATATCCTGGCTGCTCACAGGTCGTTTTGAAACGGATGACTGCGTCATGACGCCCTCCCGTTCTTGCCGAAGTACTGGGAATAAAGAACCGGAACCATGATCAGGAGCACCGTGATCAGGAGAACGGTCGACGCCGCTGTCGCAAGCCCGATATTGGCGCGCTCGAACAGATTGTCCATGATGAACTTGGCGGGGACTTCACTCGCCGTTCCGGGACCGCCATTGGTCATGGCCACGACCACATCATACATCTTGACGATCGAAATCGACAACAGCACCAGCGAGGTGATGATCATCGGCCGCAGCATGGGCAGGACGATCGAGAGATAGACACGCCACGACGGGATGCCATCAATGCGGGTCGCCGACCAGATCTGGCTGTCGATCCCGCGCAGGCCCGCCAGAATGAGCGCCATCACCAGCCCGGACCCGTGCCAGACGGTTGCCAGGATGATGGCGTAAAGCACCTTGTCCGGATTGACCGTCCAGTCGAGTACGAAATCCGGGAAACCGAGATCGCGCATGGTGGCCTGAATGCCGAGATCGGGATTCAGGATCCACTGCCAGATCAGACCTGCCACCACGAACGACATCGCATACGGGTAGAGGAAGACCGTCCTGAAAAGACTTTCGGCGCGCACATTCTGGTCGATGAAGATTGCCAGAAGCGTACCGAGTACAAAACAGATGAGCAGGAAGAAAAAGGCAATGATTGCCAGGTTCTCGAGCGAAGTCACCCAGCGCGACGTTTCGAACAGCCTTGTGTACTGGGCAAAGCCGACGAAGTCGTCTTTCGGCAGCAACCTTGAGCTGGAAAACGACAGCCGGACGGACCACAGCATCGTGCCCAGATAGGCAAAGACAACCACAATGGCCATCGGCAGCAAGGCAATATAGGCGAGCAGATTTCGCCTGATATGCCGGGTAAAGGCAGCGGCGTTCAACGGAACCTCCCTTGAAACGGGAAGGAGACGTCACGCCCCCTCCCCGCACTTTTGTTCGTGATGGCTGGCTTAGCCGTTGAGTGCCTGATCGAAGCGCTTCACAGCTTCGTCCACCGACATGTCGGTGTTCCACAGTTCGGTGACGACATCCTGGACGGAACCATAGATGTATTCGGCCATCATCTGCGAAGCATCGGGGGACTGGCGGCTCGGATCGGACATGATCTCAAGGCCGAGCTGGGCGCAGGCGTCGAGCTTCGAGACATCAACGTCCGAGCGGATCGGGATCGAGCCCTTGAGGTTGTTGAACGCGACCTGGGTTTCAGGATCGGTCATGACCTCGACCAGCAGGCGCTGTGCATCGATCTGCTCGGCATCATCGGTCTTCGGGAAGACGAAAACGTCACCACCCAGAACATAGGGAGAATCGGGGCGCAGACCCGGAATGCAACCATAATCCACTCCGATTTCCTCGCCTGCCTGCTTGAACTCACCCTTGGCCCAGTCACCCATGACCTGGAAACCGGCCCGGTCATTGATCAGCATGGCAGTGGTGTCATTCCAGTTACGCCCGGGCGAAGCGGAGTCGACATAAGGCTTCAGCGCGATGAAGGTCTCGATGACCTCCCGGAATTCCGGCGAATGGATCGCATCTTCATCCTTGTCGGCATAAACGGCCTCCCAGAGCGCGCCGCCGCCGACATTGGTCAGCACTGCGGAGAAAAGCGAGTTTTCCTGCCAGCGCTGGCCACCAAGCGCCAGCGGCGTGATGCCGGCTTCCTTCAACTTGTCGAGTGCAGCGAAAAACGCGTCCACCGTTTCCGGCGGATTTTCGATACCGGCCTGATTCAGCGCATCGACCGAGTACCAGATCCAAAGCGGCATATGGATGTTGACCGGAGCGGCGTAGTATTTGCCGTCGATCTTGACGGCATCAACGATCGGTGCGGGAAGAATTTCGTCCCAGTTGTTCGCCATCGCGACGGCATCGATATCGTTCAGCAGCCCTTCCTCAACGATCTCGTGATATTGCTGCGAGGTATTGAAAAGCGCTGCAGTTGACGGATCGCCGCCGATGATGCGGTTGATGGCGGCGCTGCGCGCGGCCGAACCGCCGGCCACGGCGCTGTCCTGCCAGTTGCCGCCCTGAGCATTGTAAGCATCGGCAAAAACGCCGATTGCAGCCGATTCACCGCCGGACGTCCACCAGTGAATAACCTCGGCGTCAAGTGGTTCCTGCGCGTTTGCTGCGCCGGGCATTGCCACGGCCAGCGCCAGAGCGGATGCGGCAACCGCATTCTTCAAAATAAACATATTTCCTCCCCGAAAGGGTCATCTGAGGGACCATGTGGTCCAGTCAAAAGTGATATTGATCTCAAAAGTGGGATCGGTTCCAATTACAACGGCAGGCACTTGATTTTGTCAATGGTTCCTGCAAAAAAAGATGGATGCATTTCAGAAGAGATGTTGTTTTTGAACGAAACCCGTTGAATAATAATGCGATAAGGCGGAATAGCCTTGAAGTACGGTGGAGGGGAGTTCGACCATGGCTACGGTTAAGGATGTCGCAAAATTGGCGGGCGTCGGCTCCGGAACAGTCTCAAGATACATTTCTGGAAACGGTTCCGTTTCCAGCAAGGCCGCAGAGAAAATCGAGCGGGCGATCAAGCAGCTCAACTACCGTCCCAACAGCATGGCCCGGTCGCTGTCGTCGCGCCGGTCAGATTTGATCGGTGTGTGGGTGCCGTCGCTGGAAGGGCCGTATTATCACATGATCATCCGCGCGGTTGAGCAGGAGCTACGTCTTCACAACAAGCACATGATCCTCGCCAATGCCGAGGACGCCCAGTCCGACGCCGATCGCCGCGACCATTTCGATTATCTGGTCAATCGCGATTGCGACGGCATTTTGATGTCATGCTCACTGCAAGGCACATTCGAACTGGCCCGCACATCCGAACATTTCTCCAATCTCGTCCTGCTCAACCACCAGGCCGATGCGCTGGCGGGCCGGTGCTTTTACATCGATCACGAACTCGGCGGCCGTCTCGCCGCTCGTCACCTCACCAACCTCGGCCATGAGAAGATCGCGGTGATCACCGGGCGCCTTTCCGCGCAAGACGCCCGCCAACGCCATGACGGTTTTCTGGATGAGATCAGCAAGCTCGGAAACGCCATTCCCGAAAGTTGCGTCGTCGAGGGCGCGTTCAGTTATGCCGCCGCCGAACGGCTGGTCGGCGCCTTCCTCGACATGGATATCGACTTTACCGCTGTGTTCTGCGGAAATGACAAGGTCGCCATGCTGCTGATCTCGGAGCTTAACAACCGTGGGATTTCGGTTCCGCGCGATGTTTCGGTTCTCGGTTATGACGATGTCGATTTCGCCGCTTACACCGCCCCGCCGCTGACCACGATCCACGCACCGATTGACGAGATGGCCCGCTCGGCCTGCCGGCAATTGCTCAATCTTACCTATGACATGGACCTCCCGTTTCAGGAGCGGTTCGAGCCCTCGCTTTGCGTCAGGCGCTCGACGGCCGCGCTGAGCTGAAAGGCCAAACACTAACACCAACGCATAACGAGAACCGGATGACTTCCTTCATCGAGAGCGGACAGCGTTTCCGCCTGAACGACCCGACACTGGCACCCAACGCTGCAAGCTACCTCTGGAACCGGAAGATGATGATCCAGATGAGCGCGCGCGGTTACGCCGTCAGCCAGTATATGGATCCCGAGCCACGAAAATATGCTCATGTTCCGACGATCGCCGCACAGACATTCATGCAGCCGGAGCAGGATTATTTTCCTCATCATCCAGGCCGGTTCTTCTATATCCGCGACAACGAGACCGGTGACCTGTTTTCAGCGCCTTACGAACCGGTGCGCGCCAGGCTCGATTACTTCAGCTTCGAACCCGGTGTTTCGGATATTCGCTGGGTTATCGAAAAGGGTGGCGTGCGCGTCGAACTGCGGCTTGACCTGCCGGTCGAGGACGTGACCGAAATCTGGACTGTGCGGGTTACCAATCTCACGGACTGGCAAAAATCGCTCTCCTTCGTGCCGTTTTTCCCGGTGGGCTATTCCTCATGGATGAACCGTGGTGGTCATTTCGATGCCGGCCTGAACGCCATCGTCTGCACCAGCGTGACGCCGTATCAAAAGGTCGATCAATATTTCAAAAACAAGCACCTGAAGGACATCACCTTCTTTGCTGCCGACCGGAAACCCGACTGGTTCGAGGTTGCACAGGTCGCCTTTGAAGGTGAAGGTGGGTTGCACAACCCCACCGCCCTTCAGGATGGCGGACATCTTCGGGGTGGCGACGCAAGCTATGAAAATCCGGCCGGGATCATGCAGTGGGACCTTGCCCTTGCGGCGGGCGCGTCGGAGGAATTCCGCTTCGTGTTCGGCCCTGCCTTCGACGAGGCTGAAATCGCAACACTGACGGAGAAGTATCTCAAGGGCACGCTCGAAACGACCCGGCGCGACTATGACAGCTATATCCGTTCCGGCCTCGGCAATCTGGAACTGCACTCTCCCGACGAAGATCTCAATCACTTCGTCAATTACTGGCTGCCGCGCCAGGTCTATTATCATGGCGACACAAACCGGCTGACCACCGATCCGCAGACCCGCAACTATTTGCAGGACGGGCTCGGCATGATCTTCATCGCGCCGGAAAAAACACGCAGCGCCATCCTGAAAACCGCCAGCCAGCAATTCATCTCGGGTAAGGTGCCGGACGGGATTCTTCTCAGGCCCGACACGGAACTGAAGTTTATCAACCAGATACCGCATACCGATCACGCCGTCTGGCTGGTTATCGCTACAAAAGCCTATATCGACGAGACCGGCGACCGCGCAATCCTTCATGAACAGGTTGCGTGGACTGACAGCAGCGAAGAAGCAACGCTCTACGAACATGTCACCCGGGCCTTGCGGTTTCTGGCCGGTGAAGTTGATGAGCGCGGCCTGCCCTATATCGCCCAGGGCGACTGGTGCGACCCGATGAACATGGTTGGCTACAAGGGCAAGGGAGTTTCAGGCTGGCTGGCCGAAGCCTCAAGCTTTGCGATGACGACGTGGGCCAACATTTGCTGCGCCGAAAACGACAGCGAAACCGCCGAATGGCTTAAGCGGGAGGCTGACAAGCTGATTGACAGCATCAATCGCCACCTGTGGGACGGAGCCTGGTATGCACGCGGCATCACCGATGACGGCGTGGCATTCGGCGTTCAAGCCGATCGTGAAGGCCGTATCTACCTGAATACACAGAGCTGGGCATTTCTCGCCGGCGCCGACGACACTGCCAAGAGGGCCAGCATGCTGCAGGCAATCGATGATCAGCTCGACACGCCCTATGGCGCGGCCATGTTCGCGCCCGCCTATACAGCGATGCGCGATGATGTCGGCCGGGTCACGCAGAAATGGCCAGGCAATGGCGAAAACGGTGCGGTCTATAATCACGCCGCCGCATTTTACGCAGCTTCGCTTTATCATATCGGCGAGAAGGAACGCGGCTTTGCCGTGCTTTCGAAAATGCTCACGCGCCCCGACGTACAGGACATCAGGACGCGCGGGCAATTGCCGCTTTACCTGCCGAATTATTATCGCGGTGCCTATTATCAGCATCCCCGCACGGCCGGACGCTCCAGCAATCTTTTCAACACCGGAACGGCCTCATGGTACTATCGGCTGGTGATTGAACAGTTATGCGGGCTTCGCGGCGATGGTGACGGCGTGGTCATCGCGCCGCAGCCACCGGCGGAATGGGGCGCATTCCGGTTTACCCGCATGTTCCGGGGTGCGACCTTCAGGGTCAGCGTCGAAAGGGACAAATCTGCGGGCGTCTCCGTCGACGGCAAGCCCCTTGAAGGCAACAAGATCGACCATGTCAAAACCGGCAAGACCTACGACGTCGTGGTCCGACTTGAATAGGCAAGATTATAAGGCTTTCTGTCGTGTATCTGTCTATTCATCATCCTGAAGACGAAGGCTGAGCCGCCCCGAATCTCATCTCTTCAAGATTCATGGTCAATTCAGTCATGCCATAGATCTGGACCGACGGCGTTGTCATGCCGGTGGTCCGGAAGCGCCGGTCCGGCAAGGGCCGGATGTTCTGTGCTCCGCTCGGGCACATGGCGAGCGGGTTCAAATTTCCGGAGATGGCAGATATCTTCCGCCGCCTGAATTACGCCAGACAAAATGCCCGGGTGAGACTTCGGTGTAGATTTGCGCTTTCGTCGCGTAGTCGAGCGGACGGATCGGGCTTTTAAGTTGAACAACCTGACCGCCGCGCTTCTCATCATCGACGAGTTGGGCTTCGTGCCACTCTCAAAGACTGGTGCAGAGTTGCTGTTCGAACTGATCTCGCAACGCTACGAGCGCGGGACCACTCTGATCTCCGGCAACCTACTTTTTGACGAATGGATGGAAATACTGGGGTCGGAGCGACTGACCGGCGCTCTGCTGGATGGCGTCCCCCACCACCTCAACATCCTGGAGATGAATGGCGACAGCTATCGTCTCGCCGAGCCGCACGCCTTTTAGCCCCTTTGCCTGGCGCAGAAGCCAGTCGCCCGCAAGCGTCAGACGCAGCTAGTGCCCTCAGCAAAAGAAACGGCGAGGTCTTGCGGTTGAGACACCGTTGCAGAATCTCGTCCTGTGCAGCCACCCGCATCACGACGACGCCCTCTCATGTTGCTGGGTCAGATCGGGGTCGAAGATCAGCGAGCGATGAGCAGCAACCCCGGCCATCACGCCGGAGGCCGCCGCAATGGTCGCGTTCGCCATGGGGCTTGCGAGATCGCCGGCGGCAAAGACACCGGCAACCGTCGTCGTCTGCATCTGGTCAACCGCAATATAGGGTCCGGTCGGCCCATCCCGCATTTCACAACCTAGCTGAGCCGCAATATCGCTGGAAGGCGCGGTTTGAGGCGCGAGAAACAGGCCCGCAAGCGGGACCGTTCGCCCGTCTTCAAGCCGCACGGCTTCAAGCGCCGGGCCGGATCCGATGAGTTCCGCCACCGGCGTATCCTCGATCTCCACACCACGTTTTTTCAGCGATTGCTCCTGCTCTGCAGTCGGGCGGAATGCCGCTCCCGTAAACAGAGTCGTCGGCCCCCAGTCAGGCAGCAACATCGCCTGATGCTGGGCCATTTCGTCTCGCGCCAGCACGCCAACCGGCTGCCGGTTGAGTTCATAGCCATGGCAATAGGGGCAATGAAGCACGCTTGCGCCCCAGCGCTCGGCCAAGCCGGGCAAATCCGGTAGGCTGTCGCGTACGCCATACGCAAGAATGATCCGCCGCGCGGTGACGTCATTGCCGTTGTTCAGAGACACACGGAATCCAGTGTCCTCACGACTGGCTGACAGTGCCGCTCCATCTTGAAAACGAACGCTCGGATAGGCGCTCAATTCTGCGCGCAACCGCACCCTGATATCGGCCGGGCTCCGCCCGTCCTGCCCCGGAAATCCGTGCGATGCCACCGCAAAGCGGTTTCGGGGCATGCCGGTATCCAACACCAGCACCGGTTTTCGCGCCCGCGCGAGCTGCATGGCGGCGGACAGTCCGGCAAAACTGCCGCCGATAACGAGGACATCATGATCCATAACTCGATCCTGTGTTTGAACTTAATGTATCTTTATGAGTTACATGAAATTTGATGCTGAAGCAAGACATGAAACTTTCATTGTTGCGTGATCGCTGCTAAATGCAGGCCATCAGAAAGCAAGGAGCCCATGTCATGCCGCGCGATCTCCGTCTGTCCCGTATGCTGCATGTGCTGATCCATCTCGATCGGCACGTCGAACGCGCGACCTCGGATCAGATCGCCGGAATGATTTCCACGAATCCGGTCGTGGTGCGGCGCATGATGGCGGGTCTGCGGAAAAAGGAGATCCTGATCTCGGAAAAGGGCCACGGCGGTGGCTGGCAGCTCGCAAGACCGCTAAACGCAATATCGCTGCGGGATGTCTACCAGGCGATAGGCAGCCCGCCACTGTTCAACATCGGCTCCGGCGCTGACCCCACCGACTGTCTGGTGGAGAAGGCCGTCGACGCCCGACTCGACCTCGCGATGCAGGAGGCTGAACGCAAGCTGTTGAAGCAGTTCTCCGAAATCTCGGTGGAAGACCTGGCACATGATTTCGAGCAGCGGTTTGCCGCGCTTCAGGGCGACGCGGACGAGGCCAGCGCCAATGCAGCCTTCAAGCACTTCAGGACCGATGGATAATCAGCGTCTGGATGCCGGATCGTCAGCCGGCATCGCGCTTGATCGCCATAATCGAGAAGTGGCCTGACGACAAAGACCCACGCTCTCGTTCATGTTGACGGGTTACCGATTGATCTGCGCCTGTCGGAGGGACAACATGCAGACTGTCGCTTCGCCGGGGATCAGCCCGCCAGACTTCATGCAGGAACGACACTTTTGGCCGATCGTCGCCAAGGCAACGCTTTCACATTCCGTTCGGCCTTGGCGTAAGGTTTCTGCAGATCTTGTTAGTCCCCGCCAGCGGACAGTTCATGGGCGGCGGCCTCCGCGACATCGCCGCCACCGACAATCGCCGAGACCACAGCCGTCATATCGGATTCGGCGGTTACAAGATTGGCGGCAGCACGGCCCTGATGCAGCACCACGATCCTGTCGGTCACTGACAGGACGTCATTGAGACGGTGTGAAATCAGGATAACGCCGATACCCTCGCGTTTCAGCTGCCTGATCAAATCGAGCACACCTTGCACTTCGCGCACGGCCAGGGCGGCCGTGGGCTCATCCATGATCACAATCCGCGGATTAAACGTGAGCGCGCGCGCAATCGCAACAGACTGTTGCTGCCCGCCAGAAAACGAACCGACCGGGCGATTGATTGCGGGCAGCCTTGCACCCAGCCGGTCGATCATCGCCTGAGCCTCGTCGCGCATTTTCTTGCCATCAACGAACTGCATGCCGAGAATACTGCGTGTGGGTTCGCGCCCGAGAAAGATATTGGATGCAACGTCCTGTTGTTTGGCAAGCGCAAGATCCTGATAGATCATCTCGATGCCCTTGGCCCGCCGTTCACCGGGCGTATTGGAAACAATATCCTCGCCATCCATGGTGACCGATCCTGAATCGGCGGTGTACATACCGGTAACGATTTTCATCAAAGACGATTTGCCCGCGCCATTGTCGCCGACAAGACCGACCACCTCTCCTGCGCCGACGGTCAGATCAACGCCATGCAGCACGGAAACGGCGCCAAAGCTCTTGGTGATACCTTCTATTTTCAAGAGACTCATACCCGACTCTCCTTTCTGAGCTGCCACTGGTCGATAAAGACCGCAATGATCAAGACACTTCCGATCGCCATTTGCTGGTAATAGCTCTGGACCGCCAGAAGGTTCAGACCATTTTGCAAGACGCCCATGATCAACGCACCGACCATGGTTCCCAGAATTGAACCGCGCCCGCCAAACAAATTGGTTCCACCGATGATCGCCGCGGTGATCGCGGTCAGCTCATAGGTCAACCCGGCCGTCGGATCACCCGAATTGATGCGGCTGGAAAACAACAGACCTGCCAGTCCGGCAAGGCCGCCAGACAGCGTATAGAGCAGAAAACGATGACGGCTCACATTGATGCCGGCGGTGCGGGCGGCGTTCTCACTGTCGCCGATGGAAAGCGTGTGCCGTCCGAATTTTGTAAAGGCCAAAACGATATGCATGATGAAGGCCGTGGCCAGGAAGATCAGGACCGGCATGGGAATACCGAGCGGTCGCCCCTGGCCTAGATAGACCATCGCTTTCGGCAAACCGTAAATCACGCGCCCGTCGGAGATCACCAGCGCCAGGCCACGTGCAATGCCGAGCATGCCAAGCGTGACAATGAAGGCAGGCACAAAGGCGCGCGTGATGATCAGGCCATTGACGGCGCCAGCCAGGGCACCGGCTCCCACAGTCGCGATCACGGCAATGGGCGTGGGCGCACCCAAGTTGACAGCAAAGGCAGCCCCGACAACGCCTGAAAGGCCCATCACAGAGCCCAGCGAAAGATCCAGACCGCCGGAGCTGAGCACGTAGGTTGCCGCGATTGCCAGGACCCCGATGGTCGATGTTGCAAGCAGGATATTCAGCATATTGCTGACCGACAGAAAGTATGGCGACAATGCTGTCATCGCTACACAAAGGATCAGCAACACGATCAGGCTTTCAAGGCGAATATGCAATCGCTCGATTGATGCGGATTGAAGCCTGCCCCATATGCCCTGTCTGGGGTGGGCGGATACTGTTTTCGTATTGGTCATGGAGATCTCTCGGGAAGCAACTCACAGCCGGTTGAGGGCCGCAAATTCCGAAGTTGCGCAAGTCAAAGCGATAGGCAGGGCCGACGACAGGAAATCCGCCGGCCCCGGTCCCAATTGCTACTTGACGTATTCGAGTATCGGGTCGGTGCCTTCATCCAGAAGGCTCTTGGTCAAGACCAGCGTCTGCACGCTGATCTGCTTTTCGACCATGCCGCCATCGGCGACCTTTTTCGCGTTCTCGATCGCTTCCATCCCGACAAGGTAAGGCAGTTGCGCAACCGAAGCGGTCAGACGGCCATCCTTGATCGATTTGACGGCATCCGAGTTGCCGTCAACGCCGATGATCACAACATCACCACCCTTGCCGGCTGCAAAGACACTTTCAACAGCACCAAGCGCCATACCGTCATTGGCGGCGAAAATGCCCTTCAGATCCGGGTTGCGGGTCAAGATATCGTTGGTGATGTTAGCGGCTTTGCCGCGATCCCAATCACCGGGCAGCGACGCGACGATGTCAAGACCTGGCGCCAGCTCGGCAAGGCGGTCGGCAAACCCGGTAGTCCGCTTCTCGCCAGTGATGTTGCCCGACAATCCCTCAATGACCAGAACCGGCCCCTTGGCATCGCTACCGAGTTGTTTCGCCATGTATTCGGCGCCCTGCGCTCCGGCCTTTACATTGTCGGAACCAATGGAGAATGTGATGTCGATGCCTTCCGCCTTGAGAATGGCCGGATCGAGGTTGCCATCAAGATCCACAATTTCAATGCCACGTCCCTGCGCAGTCTTCAGGCAAGGCAGAAGATTCGTCGAGTTGATTGCCGCAGTGATCATTGCCACCGGATTGCGCTCAAGCATGGTATTGCAGACATTCAACTGGCTTTCTGCTGCCTGATCGTTCTCCACCGCCTGCATATAATACTCAACGCCCGCATTCTTTGCGCCGGCTTTCACGCCTTCCGCCATCGCACCCCAGAACGGGTTGGCCAGCGTCTTCATCAACACGCCGTATTCGCCATCAGCCATCGCCGGTGCGCTCGATGCCATCAGCATCAGCGCAGCGATGCTCATCTTGCTTGTCATGTTAACTCTAAACATTGCGTTCTCCTCCAATTGAACAATGTTGCAGACTGAACTTTGACCTCCTCGTTCAGTCCACCTCTCTCTCAGTCGATTGACGACCGAACAGTTGACAGGTTTCCAGATGTTGCTCTGGCGGGCCCTGCTCCTCATCGCTGGCGCGTGCCAACAATATTTTCAGCGCCCTTTGCGCCATCGCCTCCACCGGCTGTGCTACAGCCGTAATGCTGGGCCAGGTTGTCTGCATCCAGATCGCGTCATCAAACCCGACAAGGCACACATCATCGGGTATACGCAGGCTTCGCCGGCGCAATTCCGAAAGCACCAGCAATGTCGAATGCTGCGACAGGGAAAACACGGCCGTTGGATAGCCATCGCCAGCAGTATCGAAATAGCTGCGAATGGCCTGCCGCTGGGTATCCAGCGTTTCATCGGAAAGAAGCGTATCAATCCTCACATCAGGATCGCACTCCTTGATGCGTGCGCTGAAACCCTCTGTGCGCAAGCGGATCGACTTGGATACACGCGTCGCCCCGTGAAGCAGAATTCGGCGGTGGTTTTGCGCGACCAGCAAATCGGCAACCGACGCGGACGCAGCACTGTTGTCGGCCGTGACGGTGTCGTAGCGGTCATCGATATTGACGCGGTCGACAAGCACGGCGCGCATATCAAGTTCGCGCAGCTTCTCCGCGCCAAGGCCTTTTTCCGAACGCACCGGCACAAGGATCGTGCCCATCACGCGCCAGTCATTCATGCGTGCAACAAGATCAGCCTCGCGCATCTCGCTTCCACGGGCAGAGGCGACGATCAGGTGGTATCCGGCCTCCTCGGCCTCCTTTTCAAGCTCGGTGACAAGAGCTCCGAAGAACGTGCTTTCAAGATCAGGAACAATTGTCCCGATAATCCGTCGGCGTTCATTGCGCAGGCCCGAAGCGATCGGATCCATCCGATAGTTAAGCTCGTCCATGGCAGCGCGGACACGCTCCACATTCGGCTTTTTCACGCCCGCCATACCACGCACAACCTTCGACGCTGTCGCCGCCGAGACCGAAGCTCTTCGGGCAACATCGTGGATTGTAGGTCGGCGGTTTGCGGTCTTCTTTGACATTCGCTCTTGCTTGGTTGAGGAGCATTGGAAATCTCAATTTGACAAAAAATAAATCAGTTTACTTTAAAAGTAAATCGGTTTATTTTTTCATCAGGAGGACACTTAATGCCCGTCACTGACAAACCGCTCGTTATTTGCGCACCTCAGCCGCGCAGCCTGGATCTCATCTTTACCCCTGAAAAACGCCGCCTCCTTGAAGACCGCTATACACTTGTCGAGACGACAGATGATCAGGTCGCAGCGCTGGATGAAAACGTGCTTGCGAATGCGCGTTATATCCTCGGCCAGCCGCCGATTTCAGCTGAAACGCTATCGTCTCTGAAATCGCTGCGCGCAGTGATAAATGTCGAATCCAACCTGATCGACAACATGCCTTATGAAGAGGTTTTTGCGCGCGGGATTCATGTGATCACGACAGGCGCGGTGTTTGCAGTGCCGGTGGCCGAAATTGGCCTTGGCTTTGCCATTGATCTCGCCCGTGGCATTACCGATTCCGATCTTGCCTTCAGAGAGGGAACGGAAAAATGGGGCGGTGAAGGCAATGCTTCCGCCAGGCTCCTCACCGGTTCTGATGTAGGCATTATCGGATTTGGCGATCTGGGACGGGCGCTCAACCGCCTCCTGTCCGGTTTCCGCTGCAATATCAAGGTTTTCGACCCGTGGCTGCCGCCGTCCATTCTCGATGATCACGGCGTTATGCCTGCGTCACTGGAAGACGTGCTCACGCAGTCCGATTTCATATTCGTGATGGCCGCCGTCACCACTGAAAATCGTGGTTTTCTGGGTGCAGAGGAGTTTTCGCGGATGCGCAAGGGCGCCGCCTTCATTCTCCTGTCGCGCGCAGATGTGGTTGACTTCGATGCCCTTCTCGATGCGGTCGGTTCCGGCCATATCGTTGCGGCAAGCGACGTATTTCCGGATGAACCGCTGCAGATGGACCACCCGGCCCGATCTGCCCGGGGCCTCTTGCGGTCTGCTCATCGCGCAGGCGCGATCGATGTCGCATTCAAGCATATGGGCGATATGGTCCTGGAAGACATGGCATTGATGGACCAGGATCTTCCACCCCTGCGTTGCAAACGGGCAGAGCGTGAAACAGCGCGCCGCATGCGTTCAAAACCGGTCGATGTGAACTAGGGCGCTTCCGCATTTCCCGGACACACTTCGCAAGTACGAACAGGCGATGTCAGCATGACATTGAGGAGAACGACATGAAATTCGGTATCTATTATTCCTATTGGGAAAAGGAATGGAGTGCGGACTGCCTCCGTTATGTCGAGAAAGTCGCAAATCTTGGTTTCGATATCATCGAAATCGCCGCCCATCATGTCAACAACTACAGCCCGTCTCATCTGGATGAAATCGCCCGTTGCGCCCGCGAAAACAATATCGCGCTCACGTCCGGTCTCGGGCCGTCGGCCACGCGAAACCTGTCGTCTCCGGATGCCGAAATTCGCAAAGCCGGCCGCGCCTTCTTCGAGGAGACGCTCACCAATATCGCCAAGCTCGATGTCCATATCATTGGTGGCGCGCTGCATTCCTATTGGCCGGTGGACTATTCCAAGCCTGTCGACAAGGAGGGCGACCGCGCCCGTGGTGTTGAAGGCATTGCAAGCCTTGCCGATTTTGCCGCAGATCTGGATATCACGCTGTGTATCGAAGTTCTGAATCGCTTCGAAAACCATGTGATCAACACCGCCGAAGAGGGCGTCACCTTCGTCCGTGATGTTGGCAAATCAAATGTGAAAGTGATGCTGGACACCTTCCACATGAATATCGAGGAAGACAGCTTCAGTGCCGCAATCCGCACCGCAGGCCCCCTTCTGGGACACTTCCACACAGGCGAGAACAACCGCCGCGTTCCCGGAAAAGGCCGCATGCCCTGGCACGAAATCGGAACAGCATTGCGCGAAATCGACTATGCCGGTGCGGTGGTGATGGAGCCATTCGTCAAGACAGGGGGCGGCATCGGAAGCGATATCCGCGTCTGGCGCGATCTGAGCGACGACGCGGATGAAGCAAAGATGGATGAAGACGCCCGTCAGGCATTGGCCTTTTCCCGGTTCGTGCTGGGCGGCGACAACAGCTGAACCAGGCCGCACATCCCGGTCAGCTGAAACGGGTCATGATATAATTCGGCCTGGTCGGCCCGTTTAGTGTGAGCAAGGTATCGGGTTGGTCTGGTCGCTGCGCTGAGACGCCTGTCAGGGACAAGACGCTTGCCAGTCCGTATCCGTTCGCACCGGCGATATCGTGGTCGGGGCTATCGCCAATGCAGACAATGTGCTTGCGGTCAGGGTATCCGACAAGCCCATGGGCATGGTGATAGATCGGCCCATAGGGCTTTCCGACCCGCGTAACCTCGCCGCCGAGATGTTCATAAAGATCGGCAAGCGCACCCGCTGATGGAAGCACAGTTCCTCCGGAGAGCTTTTCACGATCCGGATTGGTGCAAATGCACGGAATACCGCGCTGCGCAGCAGGCGCAAGCATCTCGCCATAGCGCACCATGGATATGCGTTCTGTTTCACTGCCCGAAATGACGATGATATCGGCCTGGTCAGCCTGTTTGACGGGCTCCCACCCCATCCGATCCGAAAGATTGCGATCGCGGCCGCTGGACAGTGTGAAACATCGGGTTCCTGCCCTGCGGCTGAGCGCGACATCACCATTTTCGATCAATGACACGGCAACATCGCCCGAGGTCACGAACGCGTCATAGGCGCTTCTGGCAAATCCGATTTTTGTGAGCCGCTCTGCGTTATATTCACCGCTGCGACCGGAGTTTGACAGGATAATGATACGGGCACCGCTTTGCTTCAGTTGCGACAATGCTTCGGGGGCATCCGCATAGGCCTTTTCACCATCGCGCAATACGCCAAACTGATCGATGAAAAAGACATCGTAGTGCGCACGCAATCCGCTCAAAGTGGTTGTTGGCGGTATTTCAGTCATTGGCTTGCCGTCCTTGCAAAACCAGCCGGGCAGTACCGGCAGCCGCTTCCGTCGATGACGATGCGGCAAAAGGCACGTTGAGTATGCGCTGACGGATTTCGGTCCAGCCCTGATTTTGCGCGCCTCCACCAACGGTTCGCACCGTTTTCGGCTTCGGCGCGCCAAGCTCGGCCAATCGCTGATAACCGAGCGCTTCAATTGCAGCTATGCCCTCCAGAACGCCCTGGAAAAACAGCGCGTCCCGATCCGGTCTTGGCTCAAGCCGTGGCGGATAGGCCGGATCGCTTACGGGAAAGCGCTCCCCTGGCTTGAGCAGCGGATAATAGTCAAGCCCCGTTGGTCGGGATGGGTCAAGTTGCCTGGAAAGGGCGGCCAGCCGCTCATCGCCAAAAAGTGCGCGAATGACACCGCCGCCAGTATTGGAAGCGCCGCCAACCAGCCAGATATCGCCGATCCGGTGGCTGTATATGCCATATTGGGGCGCTGAAATGGCACAATCGGAGGCAAGCTTCAAAACCAGCGTGGACCCAAGCGCGGTGACGCCATCACCCACTTCGCCCGCACCGGTCGCCAGAAACGAAGCACATCCATCCGTCGTACCGGCATGAACCCGGCACTGATCTGAAAACCCCAACCCCACAGCGCGCGCGCCGACAAATGCATGGGCCACACCGGCGCGCAACACCTCCGGAAGCAGTTCAAGGTCAAGACCGGCCTTTTCCAGCCATTCCGGCCAGCACTCGTTTTGCAGGTCATAGCCCGTTTTCAAAGCGTTGTTCTCATCGCTGACGGCCGCACTGCGATGCGCCAGCTGAAATGCAACCCAGTCTGCCTGATGCAGGATTTTATACGTGCCTTGAGTACGCGCCAGCATGATGGCACGCGCTGCGGGCGATATTGCGCCGCGCGACGGGCTTTCCGCCGGAGCGAGGTCTTCGACGGCTTGCAATATGGATGTATCGCCACAGGTATCATTATAAAGGCTTGCATGACCGATGGGCCGGTATTGCCGGTCCACGGCAAGCAATGTGCCCGACGTTCCGTCAACGGCAATCCCTTCAACAGCTCGAAGATCGCAAAGCCCGCCCAGTTGTTCGAGGCATGTCCGGGCCCCGGCCCACCAGGCCAGAGGGTTGCGGTTTTCATCGGCGGTGGCAAATGCGCATGCCGCCGTCGCGGTTACATCGCCCTGGCTGTTGAGGGCAACGGCCCGTGTTCCAGACGTCCCGATATCAATGCCGACGGCAATCGGCATCCTGTCTTCAGTGTCGATCACGAAGCCGCTCCGTTTGCGCGGTCGAGGGCCTGGCGATAGCTTTCAGCCTCCCAATGGGTGAGTTCGTATTCGGCAGCTTCGTCCAGATAGCAGAGCGTTTCGCCAACCGGAATTCGGGTCGTCACTTCCGCCAGGCATCGCGCCATAACATCACATCCCTGGGAAGCGTCCTTGCGCAAAAGAACACCCTTGCCCAGGATAAGCAGGAGTTTCGGGGCCTGCCCTTGCGCCGTCTCAAGCGAGATCCAAAACTGCTGCGATGCTCTGACCGGGGGCGACAACGCCGATACGGGTACCAAGAAAAATCACATGGTCTGGATAAAGGCTCCCCTTGCTGGCGATATCACTGGCATGTGCGTTCAGCGCTGTGTCGTGAATGGCCGGATCCGTTGGCAGGCGGTACGCGGTGTTTTTTGAAAGCTGCGTCAAGCCATCAATGTCGGGCACCATTTCGACATCGCCCTTCGGTGTGGCAACGGCCTTGGTCACCAGCTCCACACGTTGCCGCGTTTCCTCCACGGTCTTGCCCGTGACAATGATGCCGTGGTTGAACAGAAACAAGACATCAGGCGCTTGCGATGCAACAGCATCGATGGCTTCGGCCAGCGGCGTTCCCGGCCGTCGATAGGGCACGAAGCAAAAGGTGAGCTCGGGCGCATGCGCTTTCATCCGCTCGCGGATGAGTTCTTCGCGCCGCTCGACAACGACCAGCGCCAGCGTGTGAACACAATGAAAATGGGCAACAACGGCTTGCGGCAAGACCGCATGAAAACTGGTTTCTATGGAAGGCCGCAGTCCGTTGGTATTCAAGTCCTTGACGACAAAATCCGTGGCCTTTTCCGCTCTGGGGTCCCGTTCGCGCAAGGCCTTGATCAAAGGCGCGACCTGCACGGGCACCATGATGTCGCGTTCGAGCGCATGCGCAAGCCAGGTGCCAGATGCCTTGACCCACATGATGCCGTCTTGCTTTATCGAAGTGTTACCGCCCGCCCCCTGAGTGCGCTCTATATCCTGCCCAAGATGTGCGGACAGCGTCAGGAACTGTTGAAATTGCGGATCTTTCGCAACGGGAGGGGGTGTCGATTGCGGCATGACAGTACCTTTGAGTACGCGATGCAGCTCGCGCATGAAAGAGTTTGATGGTCGGGGACGGGCACGCACTGCCCGCCCCTCATTTTTGAAACGGTGTCATCGACGACTGGAACGTTTTATGGCTCTAGAAGTCAAAGTTGTTGATGTTGCTCTTGTTGTAGACGAACGGCGCGCCGAGCAGGACTTCACTGCCATTGATAACCGACAGCTCACCGAGCTTTCCGGCTTCAACCGAGGTATCCCCGGGCTTGAGCGTACCGTCTGCCGTGGCGCGCAGAACATAAGCCGCTGCATAGCCAAGATCGACCGGGTTCCACAACACCACAGATTTAACGCAATCGGCCTCAACATAGGGCTTCATTGCGTTGGGCGTTGCCAGGCCGACAACCGCAACGGAACCGCAAAGGCCTGCCTGGGTTACCGCATCGGCAGCAGCCGGCGTGGCAACACTGGTCATGCCGACAATGCCCTTGAGGTCCGGGCCATATTTGTTGATCAGCGTGTTTGCCTGGTTGAAGGAAAGGATATTGTCTTCCTGCGCTTCGACGGTTTCAAGCCACTCCATGTCGGGATGGCATTTTTGCTGATAGGCAGCCATCTCGGCAATCCAGCGTGCCTGGTTCGGCGTCGTGAATGTCGACGTGACGATAGCAAAGGCACCGTCTTCGCCGATCTCATCGGACAGATTGTCGATTACCGACTTCGCGATACCATTGAACTGAGCCTGATTGACGAACCACTGCCGTGAATCGGGCTCTGAATTGGCATCATAACCGACAACGTTGATGCCGGCAGCCAGAGCCTTTTTCAACACCGGGGCAATGGCCACCGGGTCGTTTGCAGCATAGAGAATGCCGTCGACGCCGCTGGTGATGTAGTTATCAATCAGCGTAATCTGGTCGTCGATATTTGCCCTTGTCGGACCATCGGTCTTGACGTCCATCGTACCCATTTCGGCGGCTGCGTCGGCGATCCCCTTGGATGTAGCGCTAAAATAGCCGATCCCGACCAGCTTCGGGATATCGACAACAGTCAGCGTTTTGCCCATGCGATCAGGCGCATCTGTCGGGGTGCCGCCATCATATGGCATCGCTGCCACTTCTGCGGGCGTTCCGTCGCAAGCCAGTGGATTGGTCGGCAGATCGTCACCACCTGTCCATGATGATTGCTGCGCGTGTGCGACACCTGCTGCCAGCGACATGGACAGCACCGTCGTAATCATGATCTTATGCATAGTCTCTCCTCCAAATATACAACCACGGTAAATCATACGGCATGACCGCAGTTACAGGTTCCCTACCGGCTGCCGTTCCGGTGAAACAGATTTGTTAAAAGAATTGTCCCGATCAGCACGGCGCCGATCAGCACGACGGTTCCTTCTCCCTTAACGCCGGCCAGGGAGAGCCCGTTTTTCAGTCCCTGAATCAGAACAAGCGCGATGAAAGTGCCGGCGATGGTACCGCGCCCGCCATAAATGCTCGTGCCTCCCAACACGACAGCTGTGATGGCATCAAGTTCGAGGCCGGTGCCCATGTCGGAGCGTGTTGTGGAAACGCGCGATACAAAGATGACGCCGGCAAGTGCTGCGGCAAAACCGGATGCAGTGTATATCGCCAGTTTCGTGCGATCGACCGGAAGCCCTGAAAAGCGCGCGGCGACCTCATTGAACCCGATGGCGTAGACCGTACGTCCGATGCGGGTTACGCCGAGAACCAGCGCACTGACCACCGCAACCACGAGCAGGATCCACAATTGCGTTGGCACACCGGCAAATTCGCCTTGGCCAAGCACGTAAAACCAGTCCGGATACCCACGCACGGAGCGTGCCTGGCTGATGCCTTCGGCGATCCCGCGATAAAGCGCCAGCGTTGCAAGCGTTGCAATCAGGGGCGGCACTGAAAACCGGGTTATGATCACCCCATTGCCAAAACCGGCAAGTGTTCCCGAGATGATCGCAAGGATCATCGCAGCAGGAAGCGGCATTCCCAGATTTTTCCAGAACACTCCCATCAAAATAGCGGTGAGACCAACGATCGAGCCGACCGAGAGGTCGATGCCGCCAGTGGCGATCACAAAGGTCATCATGATCGCAATCAGCCCGACCTCAGTCATGAGGCGCCCCTGATTGAGCAGATTGTCGACCGTGAAGAAGCGATCCGACTGAAAGGAAAGGACAATCAAAACGATGACCGTGAGAACGGCCAGTATCGTTTCGTGACGCAGGATTTTGCGAATATGCATCGGCGCTCCCTCAGCGTTTGTTTCTGCGGCGCATGACATCAACCAATACGGTTACCAAGATCAGCGTGCCGATAACCGCACGCAGCCAATAAGCCGATACATTGGTGAAGATCAGTGCGGAGCCGATGGTGGCGAAGAGGATGGCGGCAAATGTCGATCCGATGACCGTCCCGGTTCCACCAAGGATCGAAACACCGCCAATAACGGCGGCCGTGATCACGGTAAGTTCGAGGTTCGGCGGGACCGTCGACTGGATGATCTGCAATTGGGTTGCAAACAGAATGGTGGCAAGCCCTGCAAACGCCCCATGGATCATGAACACGATCATTGTGCGTCTTTCGATCGGAATACCTGTCGCGCGGGCCGCTTCAGCGTTGCCGCCCATTGCATAGAGCGAACGCCCAAAGGCCGAGTAGCGCATCCAGAAGGCGGCCAGCAGCGTCAGCGCCACCATGAAATAGATCGGAGCCGGAACGCCGAACGGTTTAAGCTGAGAGATCATAAACGACTTTGGCAGTCCCGATATCCAGTCGCCGCCGGTCACAGAGATCAACCCGCCGCGCAGGATCGACATCATGCCGAGCGTGACCACAATGGATGGTATGCGGGCATAGGCAACCAGGATGCCAACCACCATGTTGATCGCTGCGCCAATGACGACCGGCGCAAGCCAGGCAAGCCAGACCGGATAGCCGGAAACGGCAATGGTGCCGGAAATCGTCGCGAGAACACCGATCAGCGCGCCGACGGAGACGTCGATATGGCCGGTAATGATCACCATCGACATGCCAATAGCCGCCACGGCGATATAAGCGTTTCCTGCAAAGATCGTGTTCAGGTTCCGCACACTCAAAAAGCGTGGATTGTAACTGCCTACAACGATCAAAAGCACAATGATGGCGCCGAGAATGACGATTTCCTGGCCGTATTCCGTGTAGAGCTTTTTGAAAAACCCAGCCCGGCTTGTGGCGCTTCGCCGCCCGAAAGAGCCGTTGTCTTCTGCTACCATCATGCCGCATCCATTTTCTTTTGCTCTGCGGTCATCGCCATTCCCACGCTTTCCGGTGTGGCATCCGCGCGATCTATTGTCTCGACAACGGAACCGTTGTTGATGACCATGATACGGTCACTCATTCCCAGAACCTCAGGCAGCTCGCTGGAGATCATGATGATCGCGAGACCTTTCTGCGCAAGCTCCCCCATTACCGCATGAATTTCGGCCTTGGCGCCGACATCGACGCCGCGGGTCGGCTCATCGAGAATCAGGATTTCTGGCTGTGTCTCCAGCCACTTGGCGACAACGACTTTTTGCTGATTTCCGCCTGAAAGCTCACCCACGGCTTGGTGCACATCACCGCGTGAGCGCACCCCCAGGCGTTTCACGGCCGCAAGCGCGCGCCGCGCCTCTTCGGCAAACGGTATGATGCTGAAGGTCGTCATCCGGTCCAGCGATGCCATCGAGATGTTCTGACTGATGGGTAACGGCTTGACGAGCCCCTGCAATCCGCGATCTTCAGGGACGTAGGCTATTCCCAGATCGCGGGCGCTGCGGGGCGATCGGATGACTTCCTGCTTGCCTTTGACCCGGATCGTGCCAGATGTGGCAGGCGTAATTCCGAACAGTGCCAGAGCCAGTTCTGTGCGACCGGACCCGATCAATCCCGCAACCCCGAGGATCTCACCGCGCCGTAACGAAAACGAGACATTTTTGACCAGCGGGCCGCAATTCAGCCCCTCGGCTTCGAAAACAACCTCGCCAATATTCGGCTCGACTTTTGGGAAAAGCTGCTCGATGGCACGCCCGACCATCATCGATACCAGCTTGGCCTCATCAACCTCGTCAATCGCGTGCGTGCCGATCAGCGCGCCGTCGCGCAACACAGTCACGCGATCCGCCAGTTCGAAGATTTCCGACATGCGATGGCTGACATAGATGATCGCAACGCCCTGCGCGCGCAGCTTTTTCACCACATCCATCAATTGGTCGACATCGGCCTGGGGAAGAGACGCTGTCGGCTCGTCCATGATCAGGACGCGCGCATCATGGCTGAGCGCTTTTGCGATCTCGACCCGTTGGCGCTGGGCAACGGACAAGGTCGAGACCTTGGTGTCGGTGTCCAATGCATAGCAATCAAGACTGTCGAGCAGGCGACGCGCACGCGACCGGGCCTCTGCCCAGTCAATGCCACCCCAGCGTCTCCGCGGCGAATGACCGAGAAAAATATTCTCCGTGATGGTCAATTCCGGGAAAAGCAACAATTCCTGATAAACCGTGGCGATGCCGGCCCGGCTGGCATCCCGTGTGGTTGAAAACGAGACGGGCTGGCCTTCGATTTCGATCACACCGCCGCTATCGGGTGCATGGAGCCCCGATAGGATTTTGATCATGGTGGATTTGCCAGCGCCGTTTTCCCCCAAAAGGGCATGAACCTCGCCTGGACGGACATCAAAATCGATATCCTTTAGCACCTGTACGGCACCAAAAGACTTCCCGACGCCGATCAGGCGCACGAATGGTTCGTGTTGCTGAGACACTTGATCCTCCTCCGACGGTCCGGGCGGTTTCTCCTCCGCGCCCGTTCGTTCTTGCGATAACTACGCACGAAGATTGCAAATCGTCAATATTTGATTGTAAATAATCTCTCTTGCGCTTTTGACGCAAATTGGTCATCAAAAAGGCGAGGAAAAGAGGAATCTCAATCATGAAAGCAGATGGAGGCGAACAAGAACGCCACAGGCTGATCCAAAACACCTTGGCCGATCAACCTTTTGCGACAGTGAAAGACCTGCTCGCGGTCGTGGACGTCTCGCCAGCCACCGTCCGGCGCGATATCGCCAAGCTTCACAAGGCCGGTCTTATCCGAAAAGTGTTTGGCGGTGTGGCACTGCCGGAGAACGCGACAGCACCCCGTTTTCATGCGCGGCCATTTGCCGAAAACAGGGTTTTGAATGTCGATACCAAACGCGCCATAGCCCAATGCGCACAAGACTTGTGTCGCGATGGCGACACCTTGATCGTCAATGGCGGCACGACCTGCTTCCTCTTCGCACAGCTTCTGGCCAAGAGGAGCGTCAAGATCTACACCAACTCGATGCCGGTTGCCTCCGCCCTTTGGGAGAGTGGCACCTGTCATTTGAATGTTGCAGGCGGCGATCTCTACCGCGAACCGGGTATCATATTTTCCCCATCTGCACCCGAACCGGATCTTTATGCCTCGAAATTTTTCATTGGCGCCCAAGGCTTCGGGCCGAATGGCGTGCTGGAATCCAACCCCTTGATTGTCCGTGTTGTCAAAAGCCTTTTAAACCAGGCAGATGAGGTCATCGTTCTGGCCGACAGCTCGAAATTTGACATCCGCGCACGCCATTGCGCGCTCCCAATCACGCGCATCGACACTTTGATTACCGATGATCGCATATCGGAAGCCAACGAAACCATGCTTCGCAACGAAGGCGTTGAGGTCGTCATCGCATTCACCAAACACCTGACCGGTGCCCAGACAAATGCGAAGACAGGCGTACAGGAATGACGATGGAAACCGTGCAACTTACCCCCATTGAGGACTATCTGTCAGGCCCGACCATGGCAGTTTTCGATTTTGGAAAAACAAACGCCAAAATGCTGGTTTTCAACGAAAATGGTGCGACGGTCGCCGGGTGCCGCACGGCGCCACGCTGGATTGAAGTTAATGGCCGGCGGGTGATGGATGATCACTATTTGTGGACATGGATGCAGGCCGCGTTGCGTGGCGCTGCGGTTTCATACAACACTGATCGTGTGATGGTTTCCGCCCATGGCTGCACATTTGCCGCAGTTGAAGGTGATCATCTGGCTTTACCAATTCTCGATTATGAAGCGCCGATCCCGGCAGATATCCGACAAGCATTCCTGAAGGTCAAACCGGACTTTGCCGAAACCGGGGCGCCGGATCTTCCAAACGGATTTAGCTACGGCATTCAAGTCTACTGGATGGCGCTGGCCGAGCCCGAGGCCTTTGGGGCAGCAACGGCGATTCTGCCCTATGCGCAATTCTGGATTTGGCGGCTGACGGGAAAAGCGGTGTCTGAGGTAAGTTATCTTGGCTGCCATTCGCACCTCTGGGCACCCTACAGTCAGGATTTTTCCAGCCTCGTTGACACCATGAACTGGCGCCAAAAAATGCCACCGCTGATCCGTGCAGGGCTGCCAGTCGGATCGTATGAGCTTTCGATGGAAGACGGTACGCGTCATGCAATGACCGTGCACAACGGCGTTCACGACAGCAATGCGGCTTTTTCCTTCTACACCAATCTCGGCTATAGCAACTTCACACTGGTCTCGACCGGCACCTGGGTGGTCACCATGAACACGGATGCCCCCTATTCGGTCATGGATGAAAACCGCGACATGCTGACCAATGTTACTGTCGACAAGCAGCCGATTGCCACCGCCCGTTTCATGGGCGGACGCGAGTTTGACCTTATTTCGGAAAAAGCGCGGGTCGCGATAACCGCCAGTGATATTCAAGCGGTCATCGACAAGCAGCAAATGGCGCTTCCAAGCTTTGCAGATGGCGGTCCGTTTCCGGGCAGGCACGGCAAGCTGATCGGGCCTGAAGCCAACTCGGCCCGCGAACGGGCCGCTATTGCCACCCTTTATCTTGCCTGCATGACCAATCTGACCCTCGATCTTCTTCAATCGAATAATACGGTGGTCATTGATGGCGGGCTTTCAAACAACGCGATGTACGGCCCGCTGATCAACGCATTAAGACCGTCCCAGACCGTCTTGAACAATGAACAGGCAGAGGGCACGGCCGCAGGTGCTGCAGCGTTGGCCTTCGGCTCATTCACCAACTCGCCATTTAAGGATCCGTGCAAGGTCTGCGAGACGGTTCAGCTGGAGGGGCTTGAGCATTATTATGAACGCTGGCGGATGATCTGCCTGGAAGAACAATAGGGCACCGTAAAGTTGACCTGTCGGTGATCGACCTGTGCGATCTTTCAGAATGACCCAAGTCGCTCTTGATCGCCCACGCGGGTGTCATCGTGGCGGTAAGCCGCAAGCTCATGATAACCGCAAACGCCCTGTCCAAAGCGCGCCAGAAGCGGGCCCCTCAAACGTCATGAGAGATATGGTTGCTAGAGCCTGTAAGTCATAAACGAAATCATTGCGAGGTTCCCTTTCGTCGATTTAGCGAACACGCATTGCCGCAGCGCTGCATGATGACTTGACGGGTCGCCCTGCTGCGGAGCGCATTTTCGGCGGACCTGTAGGCTGCGAGGATCAAAGTTTCTCACGACACTGTCTTGGGGGGCCTGCGCAGCAACGACAAGACCTTCAAAAAGGCGCTGGTGACAAGCGAACAGGACCGCCCGAAGGTTTCCGATCATGTCCCATGACGTGGTTTAGCAGTTTCGCGGTGTTCTCCTATAAACGGCGGAGCAGAAGTCGGACACGAACGCGGCGGGATAGTCCAGCCGCGGGCGGCGTAGAGGAGGAAATCGGCGTGGTGGAACCGAACGCTTCGGAAATTTGTACCCAGCTCACGGTCCAGGAGCAGTCCGTTTCCGCCGTATTTCGTGAACGGATGGACATAGAATATGGCATCACGATACAGGTGTGGCTCGATCACGCCGCCACCAACTATTTCGACGCAACATCGGGAAAGGCCCATCCCTTCGGCTGACAGTGTCCATTCTCGAAGGAAAACCGATTTCACCCAAGCGGCGGCAGCGACTGAAACGGGTCAATCACCAGAACCCCGAGGGGTTCGAAATGACGGACATTGCGGGTCAGCACCGTCAATCCATGGGCCTTTGCAGTCGCGGCGATGGCAATATCGGCAAATCCCGGCTGATGGGCGCGGGCAGCATCAAGTATTTCACCGGCGGCATACGCACATCGAAGATCGAAGGCCAGCAGCTTTTCGGCATAGAGATATTCAATGCTTTGCCACCATGCCCGCAACCGTTCAGCCTTGGCCGTCGCCAGTTCTCGCTCCGCCTTTGCAATCCCCGATCTGACCTCCGAGGCCGTGATCACCGACAGGAACAGATGGTCGCTTGCGTGATCAAGCCAGTCGATCAACCCCGTCTCCTCCTTTCGTCTGGAGGGCGCAAGCGCGGAAATAACATTGGTATCAACGAGATACATCAAAAATCGACGGGCCGGCCGGGCTTGTCATTGCGTTCGGCAATTGTGTCTTCATCTCCCGGATAAGCGGCCAGAAGCTGACCGAAACTGGGCACGTGGGAAAGCTTTTCATACTCTTCGTAGGACAAAACAACGGCTTCTTTCCGACCATGACGCGTAATCACGGAAGGCGTGCCGCGCACCGCCTGGTCGACAACCGCCGAAAAGGTCGCCTTGGCATCCCTGAGCTGGATTTCCTTCATCATTGTCATCACCGTTTGTAACCACTGTAGTCACACATAATTCATCTCCCCGCGTTTCACAAGGGCTGGGCGCTTTGACCGAATGGGATGAACTGAAGTGGTCCGGCAAAACTGGGCATGCTGCCAATCACAAGCCCGAACCAGGTCTGGTGTGGCGACATGACTTACATTCCGGTACGGCGCGGGTTCCTGCATCTCGTGGCGATCATGGATTGGGCGACGCGGAAAGTGCTAAGTTGGTGCCGCATGGCGTCTCTGCGTGATCTGACCCTAGGCCGCAAACCGGTCCGGAAACGCAGGACCACTTCAGTGTAGCTCGGCAGGCCCATCTGATAACTGCGTCGGCCAGCCGCCATTCGGCCAACGTCAGACTCTCATAGATACGGGCCGCAAGAGCGCGCATGTTATTCTATCCACCTTCCAGCGAGCCTAATGAACGCGCGACAGTTTTTTCGCGTAAAGCTGAATGTGAAAGAAACGACGTTGAGCCTTTTGATGAGAAATGCTTCAAATGAAGCGTCAATAGCTCTCAAAACTGCCCAAATCCTGCTTTTGAGACGCGGTTGACAGTTTGTCGGAGGAAAGAATGACGGGCCTTGAACATCTTGTCAGCTACAGATCGAGCGATCCGCTCGATGCCGAACACTATATGAAACGCTCTTTCTGCGATCATCGTCTGGAGGTCTATGCCGGGCGCGAAGTCAGCTTCCGTCACAACGCTGTCAAATCCGCCCATGGTGCTTTCAACTGCCTCGAATATGGCACCGAGATCGAGGTCAGCGCGCCGGGGTTTGAAGAATTCTACATGCTGGAGATGCCGCTTGCCGGCGGTGTACGGATTGATTTCGGAAAGTCCGAGATCAGCTCCGCGCCCGGCAAGGCGCTGCTATTGTCGCCCGGCCCCCGGTTCCGCTCGCGCTGGCACGCTGAAACGCGGCAATGGATGCTGCAGATCGACCGCTGCAGGCTCGAGCAGCGCGTTGCCCGGCTGACCCATGGCGCGAATACACAGACGCCGATCTTCGACCCGGTCATCGATCTGAAAACCGGTCATGGAAAGCGGCTTCTGGAAGAATTTCAGCTCCTGTCCGCCGATCTTGCCAAGGAGGGCGGCGACGGTGATCTCCTGCGGGAGGGCATCACCGACAGGATCATCAATCTGATCCTCGCCAATATCCCGTTTCTGAACGGAAAGACAGTCGTCCCCGACCGCCTCGCCGCAACGCCGCGCCATGTAAAGCGGGTGATGGATGCATTTCACACCCGTTTCGGGGAGAAGCTATCGATGACGGCGCTTGCCTCGGAGATCGGCGTTTCCGAACGCGCGCTCTACGAGGGTTTCCAGCGACACTATCAGAAAACGCCTTATGAAATGCTGAAGCGGGTGAGGATGGAAGAGGCCCGCAGACTGATTGTCGATGACGGCCAGCCGGTCGGCGCTGCAGCGCGGCGCGCCGGCATCCAGCACCTTGGCCGTTTCTCTGCGAGCTATTATGAAATCTTCGGCGTGCTGCCGTCGGATGATGGCAAAAGCCGCCACTGACACCTAGCCTTATCCACATCCTGCATAAATCCGGCATCAGGCCGTGATCGGAGCCCCTTGGCGGGATGACAATCCGGTGACATTGCGGCATCGTTGCCTGATCTGCGGGGCTATCACCTCCGCAGCACATGCAGGACGATACTGAGGCAGGATTGAAATGAACATAGGCGTGAAGGCGGAGGCGAACGAGCGGCGCGCTCTGCCGAAAACACCACTATTGAGCTGCTATTTTCCGCTCGGCGATGAACGCGTCTCGACGGAATTGCTGGATGTCTATGCAGGCGAGGGCGTCGATATCATCGAGATTGGTATGGCGTCGCTCGATCCCTATCTCGATGGCAATGATGTTCGCGCTTCCATGGAGCGCGCTGATCGCCGCAACTGGCGGGCAGATCTCGACGCCGTCCTCGCTCGGCTTGCCTCATATCGGAAGCCACCGCGCGCCCTGCTGATGACCTATGCCGATGCCGTCCATCCGGGCCTCGACACGCCAGACCTGTGGCGCGGGCTCGACAGTCTGCTCGTAGTCGCAAGATCCGACGATCCGCTGGCCGTACGGCTGGAACGACAGGCCTCCGATCACGGCGTCCTCATATCGCCATTCCTGGCGCTGCCGCTCGATGAGCGCGATCTCGCAAGGGCACGCGAAGCAGAATTTTATATAATGCTTCAGGCGCATGACGGTCCGACCGGGCCGCGCGCCGTGCTCGACCCTGCCAATGAAGACCGTATCGCACGGCTGCACGCGGCAGGCGCACGGGCACCTATCCTGCTCGGCTTCGGAATTTCCGAAGGCACTCAGGCCCGCCAGGCCATGACGCTTGGCGCCGATGGCGTCATCGTCGGTTCGAAGGTGCTGCGAACGTCGCTTGAAGGACGCGCACCGCTTGCGACGCTTCTCGCCGATCTGAGGAGCGGGCTTGATGCGTGACGATGCCTATGTGATCGGGTTCGATATCGGCTCCACCGCCGTCAAGGCCGGGCTTTTCACCCTTGGCGGCGATGTGATCGATCACTGGAGCCGCAACTATCCGACGGAAAGGCCAGGCCCGGGCATCGTCGAACAAAACCCGCAACACTGGATCGATGGCATACGCGACGCCATTAACGGCCTGCTTGACGGGCGCGATCCCGATCGCGTTGCAGCCGTCGGGCTTTGCAGCCAGGTCAATACCGATGTTTTCGTGGATGCTGCCGGCCAACCGCTGGCACCGGCGATCGTCTGGCAGGATGTGCGCGCCGCGCGCGAGGCCGAGGCGCTCGACCGCACGATCTCGCCGGCCGACAAAAAAGCCTGGTGGGGCGCCGAAATGCCGATCGGTGCGAGCCATTTGCTTGCCAAGATGATGTGGTTCAGGAAACACCGTCCGGACCTTTATGAAAAGACCCGCTACGTTCTGTCGCCCAAGGACTATTGCCTGCTGCGGCTGACGGGAAAAGCGGTCGCCGACCCGATCGCATCCTTCGGTCATGTCGGGCTCGACCTTGGCTATATCGATCCACTGATCGCCCGCGTCGAGGGTGCCGCCGATCGCCTGCCGCCACTCGGTTTCTTCACGGACATCGCCGGCGAGATGAAGCTTGGCAGCCACGCCCGGTGTGTTCCCGTGGTCGTCGGCACCATGGATGCCTGGGGCAATCTCTTCGGCTGCGGCGTATTTAGGCCCGGACAGGGCATGTATGTCTCCGGCACCAGCGAGATCCTGGCGCTTGCCGGACAGAAGCGCATCGGCGCCCCCGGCGTCGTCACCTTCGCGACCGTCGATGGGCTGGTCGTCAATGCCGGACCGACGCAAAGCGGCGCGGATTCGCTGCGCTGGTGGAGCCGGACGGTCGGCGTCGAGCCGGGGGATGTTGCAGCCCTTGCCGAAAAAGCGGATCGCGATGGCCGTCCTGTCCTGTTCCTGCCGCATCTGGAAGGCGAGCGCGCACCGCTCTGGGATGCGGATATCCGGGGATCGTTCGTCGGCCTCGACAGCCGCACCGGGGGGCCTGAATTCGCGCTTTCCGTGCTGGAAGGCGTTGCCCTTTCGGCTCGTCAGCTTTTCAGCTCCCTCACCGATGCCGCCGGTTTTCGCCCTGACTGGCTGCTTTATGGCGGTGGCGGCGCGCGTTCGGATCTGTGGAGCCAGATTCGTGCGGATTGCCTCGGGGTCGCCCTTCACAGGTTTTCCTATAATGATGTCGGCTGTCTTGGCGCCGGCATCATGGCGGCCGTCGGCGTCGGCGCATTTTCAACCATTGCCGAGGCCGTACCGGCGATGACGTCAGTTCAGACGATATTTGAACCGGACCCCAAGCGTGCGCGGCGCTATGACCGCATGTTCGAGGCCTACGTCAAGGCCATCGACGCGCTGAAGCCGATCGGAATCATAGAGACGGACGACCCGATCCGTTAACGGGTCCCGGATAAATCAAACAAGGAAGAGGAAGAGGAACAGTATAATGAAAACAATCAAGACCACACTTGCAGCCTTCGCGCTGACACTTGCCGGTTCGTCCGCCGCGCTTGCGACAGATGTCACCATTCTCACCCCCTATATCAGCTCAATCCCGACCAACGAGATGGCTCAGAGCTTCAAGACGGAGGGCGAGAAGCGCGGCTGGGACATCACCGTCATCGACACCCGCAACGACTTCGGCCAGCTCGCATCGCGCCTGGAAGACACGGTCAACGCCAAGGCAGATGCGATCGTGCTGATCTCGACCGATCCGGGACAGGTCGGCGATCAGGTCGACATGGCCGCCGAAGCCGGCATTCCGATGATCTCGCTCGACGGCTCCAAGCACGAAAATGTCGCCGTCAACGTCACCTCAAACAATTTCGAGCTTGGCACCCAGCTTTCCGAAGCGCTGTTCGATGCGCTCGGCGGCAAGGGCAATATCGTCAAGTTCTACCACTCCGCCCATCCCGGCGTGCACCAGCGCGAACTCGGCCTTGACGCGACGCTGGAAAAATACTCGGATATCAATGTGATCGCTGAACACTTCGTCAAGGTGCCCGGTCCTGTCGATGACGGCCGCATCGCCATGGAAAACATCCTGCGTCAGTACGGCGACCAAATCGACGGCGTCTGGGCAGCATTCGACGATCCGGGCATCGGCGCGGAACTGGCGACCGAATCCGAACTGCCGGACTCGAAGCTCATCATCATGGGCATTGACGGCAATGCGCAGGCAATCGACATGATCAAGTCCTGCACACATTTCAAGGGTACATTCCGTCAGGACTTCCCGGGCATGGCGGCCGCTGGAGCCGAACAGCTTGAAAAGATCCTCGAAGGCGGCGCGGCAGATAGCGATGAAATTTATGTGCCGGCCGTTCTGATCACGCCGGAATCGCTTGGCGTGACCTGCCCCTGAGGCATCATTCCGGTCGCCCGTTCCGCCCACGGGGCGGTCGATCGGCTCCGCTTTAACTTCTGCAGGACTATGACCATGTTGCTGAGCATCAAGGCGCTTGAAAAGCGCTTCAGCGGAGCGCGCGCGCTTGACGGCGCCTACCTCGATGTCGGGGCGGGTTCCGTACACGGCCTTCTTGGCGAGAACGGCGCGGGAAAATCGACGCTGATCAAGACACTGTCCGGGCTTTTGAAGCCCGACGCCGGCGAAATTCTGATCGACGGCAAACCGGTGACGATCGAGAATGTTCACCATGCCGAGACACTAGGCTTCCGCTTCATCCATCAGGAGCTGAGCCTGGTGCCGCATTTTAACGCTGTCGAGAATGCCTTTGTCGGCAGACACTACCCCAAGCGCGGACCATTCATTGATCGGCGCGCCATGGCCGAGAAGATTGCCGAGACCGCGCGTGATATTGCTCCGGACCTGCCGCTTGATGTGCCGGCGGCGCGGCTGACGACCGGCCAGAAACAGCTTGTCGAGATCATCCGGGCGCTGATCGGCGAGCCGGCTCGGCTTGTCGTGATGGACGAGCCGACGGCTTCGCTTTCGGACGGCGAGGCGCGGCGGCTCTACAGGGCAGTAGAACGGCTTTCAGAGCGTGGCGTCGCCGTGATCTTCATTTCCCACCGACTGGACGAGGTTGTGGAAATCTGCGACCGCTTCACCGTTCTCAGAAACGGCGCAACCGCCGGTTCCGGCGAAATCTCAGAGATCGACCGCGCCGGGCTGGTTCGGCTGATGTCGGGGCGCGATGAGGTGCGGCTTGCCCAAAGGCCGGCCGAAACCGGAAATCCCGTCGTGCTGAAGGTCCGCGATCTACCCTTCGGCAACCATGGCTCGGAGGTTTCCTTCGATATCCGGGCCGGCGAAATTCTGGGGCTCTACGGCCTCGTCGGCGCGGGTCGTTCTTCACTGATGAAGATCGTCTGGGGCGCGACCTCCCATGATAAAGGTGGGATATTCCTCAATGGCAAGACGCTCCGCCCCGGCCGGATCGGCGACCGGATTGTTTCAGGCGGCGCTTATGTACCGGAGGATCGTCGCCATGAAGGGCTGATCACCAGCCGAACGATCGCGGAAAATCTCGCCATCGCCAATCTCGCAGCCGTACGTCTGGCGGCCAGCCTTCCCTGGACAAGCGTTTCCGCGCTGAAGCGACGCGCGGAAGAGGTGAGGAAGGCGCTTTCGGTCAAAATGGGATCTCCCTTTGACAGGCCGCTGACGCTTTCGGGCGGCAATCAGCAGAAGCTTCTATTCGGACGCTGGCTCGGTCGCCCGATCCGCCTTCTCATTCTCGATGAGCCGACGCGCGGCGTGGATGTCGGCGCCAAGTCGGAAATCCATGCGGTTGCGCGCCGCTTTGCCGATGAGGGTGCGGCGGTGCTGATGACCACATCCGACATGGATGAGCTTCTTCAGCTGTCCTCGCGCGTTCTCGTGCTCGCCGGCGGGGAGGTGACCGCAGAACTTTCGGGCCAGGCGCTCACCCCGCCGGCCATCATCGATGCCGCATTTCAACATCAGTCACGGAAAGACCCTGCAGCATGACCGGTCTCGTCAGACGTTACGGCACGCTTGCCGCACTTGTCATTATCATCATTGCCTTCTCGATCGCGTCACCGGACGCCTTCGGCTCGGCCAATAACCTGATCAACATCACCCAGCAGATGACCCTACTCGCCATTGTTGCGATCGGCGCGACCGTGGTTATGGCTGTCGGCGAATTCGATCTGTCGACAGCCTCGATCGTTTCCTTCGGCGGGATCCTCGTCGTCGTGCTGTTCAAGCTTGGTGTTCCGGCCCCGCTCGCCTGTCTTGTCGTGCTGGCAGCGGCCTCGGTTTTCGGGGCGATCTCCGGCTTTGTCGTGGCACGGTTCGAGGTGCTGTCCTTCATCGCAACGCTTGCCGTCGGCACAATCATCGGCGGCATCACCTTCTGGCTCAGCGAGGGCGCGACGCTCTTCGGTGACATTCCCGGCGGCTTCCGCGATATCGGGCGCGGTCGTACGCTCGGCCTGCCGACGCTGACCTGGTGGCTGGTCGGCATCGCCATTGTCGCCTGGCTGATCCTCGACAAGTTCGAGGTCGGACGCAGGCTTTATGCGATCGGCGGCAACCGTGAAGCCGCCCGTCTTGCCGGCGTCAAGATCGTCTCCAACACCATGTTCGCCTTCATCATTTCGGCGGTGTTTTCGGCTCTTGTCGGCATTCTTTTGACGGCGCGCATCGGCTCGGCGGGCCCGACCGGCGGTGGCGGCTATCTGCTTTCGGCCTATGCGGCGGTGTTTCTCGGCATGACCGCGTTTCGCGAGGGTGAAGCCAATGTGCCCGGGACGCTGGTCGGTGCGGCCATCATCGCCGTGATCGGCAACGGGCTGACCATCCTCGGGGTTTCGACATTCCTTCAGGATATCATAACCGGCACCATCATTCTTGCAGCCGTTCTGGTGCGCCGTGTAGGAAGGGCCTGAAGATGACGCGCATTCACGCAACCCAATCTCGCGCGGGCCGCTATGGCTCCTTCGGCGGTCAGTTCGTCGCCCCCGTCCTTTTGCCCGTGCTCGACCGGCTGGACGCAGCCTACCGCGCGGCATGGTCGGACCCTGCCTTTCATGCCGAGCTCAATGTGCTGTTTAACCGTTTCGTCGGCCGCCCGACCCCGCTCTTCGATGTGCCGTCATTTCCGGCCCGTACGGGCGGTGCACGAATCGTCCTGAAACGCGATGACCTGACCTTCAATGGCGGCAATTACGCCAACTCCGCCGTCGGCCAGTGCCTGCTCGCCCGCCGCATGGGACTGTCGGGTGTGGTGACCGATACGGGCTCCGGGCAGAACGGCATAGCCGCCGCAGCAGCAGCCGCGCGTTTTTCCATGCGGTGCACCATCTATATGGGCGCGCGCGACGCCGCCGTCCAAGCGGCAGCGGTGAAGAAGATGCGCCTCTTCGGCGCGCGTCTCGAGATCGTCGATGACGCCGACCGCGCGCTGAGTGCTGCAACCAGCGCCGCAATCCGCCACTGGATGGGACATTCGGAGACCGATGCCTATGTTGCCGGCGCGCCGATCGGCCCGCACCCATTCCCGGAAATGGTGGCGGCGTTTCAGTCGGTCATCGGTAAGGAAACGCGGCTGCAGCTGATCGAGGGTGGCATTTTCCCGGCGGCGCTGTTTTCCGCTGTCGGCGGCGGCTCGTCGACCATCGGCCTGTTTTCCTCCTTCGTCAGCGATCCAGCGGTCCGTCTCATCGCTGTGGAGGCGGCGGGTTCAGGCGCGCCCGGCGCTCTTGATTCCGCGCGGCTTTCACATGGACAGCGCGGCATTTTCCACGGCGCAGAAACGCTGGTTCTCTCCGACGCGGAGGGCCAGATCCTGCCGGCCGCCTCAATCGCGCCGGGTCTTGCCTATCCGGGATCGGCGCCGCAGCTCGCCGATCTTGTCGAGCGCGGCCGCATTGAAACCATGTCGGTTACAGACGAGGAAGCGCAAAAGGCAGTGCGCCGGCTTGCCGAGACGGAGGGCGTGCTCCTCTGCCTCGAGGCCGGCCACGCACTGGCAGCAGCGTCGAAGATTGCCCGCACCATGGAGCCGGACGAGGCGGTGGTGATCATGGCGCCCTCATCCGGCGACAAGGACATCGATATTCTCTGGCAGGAAGACTGATATGGTGAAGAAGACCCCACAAAAAACAAACCGGATCGACGCGCTTTTCGACAGGCTTCAAAAGCAGGGTCGAAAGGCCTTCGCTACCTTCACCGTCGGCGGCGATCCGACGTTCGATGAAAGCCTCGCCCGGCTGAAGACCTTCGTTTCCGCCGGGATCGATCTCATAGAGATCGGCTATCCGTTTTCCGATCCGATCCTCGACGGCGCGACGATCCAGAAGGCCAATAGGCGGGCCATGGAGGCCGGCGGCAACCTATCCGGCACCATCAAACTCTGCCGGGCCTTCCGGGAGGACGATGACACCACGCCGCTGGTGCTGATGGGTTATGCCAATCCGATCATGGCACTCGGTGTCGAGCGCTTTGCCGAAAAGGCGGCGGCGGCCGGGATCGACGGCATCATCGCCGCCGACATGCCGCTGCGCGAAGCCGACGCACTGCTGGATGCGCTTTTCCGACACGGGCTCTACATGATCCCGCTCGCTGCCCCGACGCTCGATGCTGCGGATTTCGCCGTCGGCCGACCGGGGCTCGGCGGCTTTCTCTACTGTATCCCGGTGGTCGGCCCAACCGGCGGACCATCTGCGCCGCAGTCCGCGATTGCCGAGGCCGTCGAGCGCTGCCGGCGTCAGAGCAGCCTGCCCGTCATGGTGGGCTTCGGCGTCAAGACCCCGGAAATGGCCGCGGGCGTTGCAAGCGTGGCCGACGGTGTCATCGTCGCAACGGCCCTGATCGACGCGTCCAATGCGCTGCAGCAACAATTCCCGCAAGCCGGTCCTGCCCTGGAACAAGCCCTTTCAGACAGGATCTCAACCTACAGGGTTGAGATCTAGAGTAGCCGTATCGATCAGGGGGCTTGGCAAGGCGGACCAGCACCTTGGGCCAAGGTCTCATACGCGGCCGAAATCGCCCCTGAAGGCTTGCGAGCGCATAATGGCTGTCAGAGTTCGCACTATATGTTGGGGCGTCTCCAGCCGCGCTTGTCATGCGCTGCAGCCATGGCGTGGACGGCGCGTTCGATCTCGAAGCCCTTGTCGAAATCAATCACGCAGGCAGACTTTCCGGCCATGGTGGCAATCAGGTGGCGGCACTCGATCGCCTTGAGGTCGTTGAAGCCACGCCCGTGACCGGCCCAGTCGGCCCGAAGCTGCGTGTGTAGTTCCGTTCTGTTTGGCAGCAAACGGAACCACAAACCACTGAAACCGCTCAAGTCTTGTCGAGTTGAGCTCTCAGGAAGCGCGACATGCCGCTCCCTGACCTTTCAGAATGCCGCGCGATATATCGCGAGCGCATCCTCTTCAGAAACCGGGCGTGGGTTGTTGACCAACAGCCTGGTCTGGTTCATCGCGTCAGATGCAAGTGTCGGAAGGATTTCCTCGGGGATATTCATTGCTCTGAGAGAGGGTTGCAGACCGCAAGCGCGTGACAAATTCTCAAGGCTCTCGCAGAAGGCAACGGCCCTTTCCTGCCCCTCCAGAGCCGAAAGCTCCGGAAATACGAAGGGGGCGAGTTCGGCATAGGGCCCGGGCGATGTCACAATGTTGAAGCGCAGAACATGCGGCAAAACCAGCGCATTGGAAAGGCCATGCGGAATGTGGAAGTGCCCGCCCAGCGGATAGGCAAGCGCGTGAACCGCAGCGACGGGAGAATTTGCAAAGGCCTGCCCGGCCAGCATTGACCCCAGAAGCATATCCGACCGCGCAGCCACGTCCGAACCATCCTTGACGGCTTTGAGCAGGGAGCGGCCCATCAAGGTCAGAGCCTGCGTAGCCAGCATGCGCGATAACGGGTTGTTATTGGGGCTGGCCGACGCGAATGCCTCGATCGCGTGAACCATGGCATCGATGCCGGTTGCCGCCGTTATGTGCGGAGGAAGTCCGTAAGTCAAAGCCGGATCAAGTACAGCGACATCCGGCAGTAGCACAGGCGAGACCACGCCCATCTTCTCGCTGGCGCCGGTGGTGACAATGGAAATCGGCGTGACTTCGGAGCCGGTGCCCGCGGTCGTCGGCACAAGGATGAGCGGCAGGCGCCGGCCACGCACCTTGTTCACGCCATAAACATCTTCAAGCGTTTCGTTGCCCTGCACCAAAAGCGCGACAAGCTTGGCGACGTCCAGCGACGAGCCGCCGCCAAGGCCGAGAATGCCTTGCGCGTTGGCCGCACGCGCCTTGTCCACTGCGGCAAGCACCACATGCTCCGGCGGATCGGCCTCGACATCGCTGAACAGCTCCACGGCAATGCCGCCATCGCTCAGAAGGCTCACCGCACGTTCAACAATTCCCGTCCCCATCATACCGGGATCGGTTACGAGCATGACGCGATCACCGATCTGCGCCTTCACCAATGCCGCCAGATTATCCAGAATGCCAACACCAAATCTTATCGACTTGGCGGTGTCGAATGCAAATTTATCCATTGTCTTCCTCCAAATGCAGTCTCAGCGGCTGAAACTGAAGCCAAACAGCGCAACAGGCGAAAAGCCGGCGGTCGCGATGAAGACCTGTGCCGGCATTCGCGATTAAGGTCGGGGTGACTTCCCGAACCTCGATATGCTCAGGAAAAGCCCGCGATCTGTTTGATGCGCCTATCGGGCACGAAAATGCCGGGATCGATGACCTGCATTCATCCGGAGATCCCGCCAATCTGCAACGCGGCAACGCGGCGCGCCATTGCCCGCTGCTGCTCGGGGCTCTCGTCGGAGCGCGGGCGATACCAGATCGTCATCCAGTTCACCGCCCCGAGCATGCCTTTGACGGCCAACGACATATCGGCATCCCGACGAACGCTTCCATCCGCCTGACCTTCGCGGAAAGCTTCGACGAAAAGCTGTTCGAATCGGTGTCTGATGTCCATGATCTCGTCGAGGCTGATGCGTTGTTCGGGGGTGGTCGCGCTCAGGCGATGCATATGGACGCCCTGCACGACAACGGCTTCATAGGCGATGTTCTGCATCATGGTCAGGGCATGCGTCTCTAGCATGCGCTGCAGTTTTTCGCGGCCGGTTCCTTCATCCGACTTCGCTGCCGTCACCGCGTCCATCAGACGCCTCATTCCTTCGCGGTGAACCTCGAAGAAGAGATCGGTCTTGGATCGGAAGTAATGGTAGATGCGACCCTTGGTCGCGCCCAGGCGTCGCGCAACATCATCAATGCTTGTGCCCTGGAACCCCATTTCGGTGAAGCAGAGCGCAGCGCAGTCCAGGATTTCGACTACACTCTCACCGAGAGTGCCCGAATCCTCCTGACCTCTGCTCTTCAACGCCCATTCCCGGTGCATGTCTTGTTTGGCCACCCGTTCCCCCTGCAGTCAACGTCCTAGGCTCGTGCCCGTCCAGCCATAAAGCTGATCGCGAGGTCGGACAACAAACTTCGCGTCGGCATCAGGTCTGGACAGTTCGGGATTCGCATACTACTGGGTATGTTGCAAGAAAAAACTCAGGTTTACCCAGGAGGACCAAGATGACCGAAACCGTTTCCGCTCTCGTTTCCGATTGGGTACGCGTTGACCAGCCGATGGTCGACCGGTTCGCCGACGCAATCGATGACCATCAGTTCATCCATGTCGATCCAGAGCGGGCGAGAACCGAAACCGCCTATGACGGCACCATCGTGCACGGCTTCTACCTTTCATCGATGCTGACGGCCTTCGCCCGCAGCGCGCTGCCCCGGACAAAGCCAGGCGTTGTCGAGGTGAATTATGGATTCGACAAGTTGCGATTCCTTACCCCCGTCCCGGTCGGCTCGCGCCTGCGCGGAAGCTTTACGCTGGAGAGCGAGACACCAAAGGCAGGCGGCATCCTTCGCAGTTACGACGTGCGCGTTGAAATCGACGGGTCGGAACGCCCCGCTCTTGCGGCCAGCTGGCTGGTTCTGACGGTCGGGGACTGAGATCGAGGAAACGGGTCAGCGGCGCGCGACAGAAACGAAATTGGTCAAGACAAACAATTCGGAGGAGATACATATGTCAGTTTCATTCAAGGATCAGGTGGCGATCATCACCGGCGCTGGCGGCGGACTGGGTCGCTCGCACGCCCTCACGCTCGCCAAACACGGCGCAGCGGTTGTGGTGAACGATTTCGGCGGCGCGCGTGATGGCAGCGGCGGTACTACAGAGGCCAGCGAAGCCGTGGTGCGGGAGATCACCGAGGCGGGCGGGCGCGCCATCGCCAATGCTGGCAACGTCACCGCAGAGGCCGATATGCAACAGATGGTGGGCCAGGCGCTTTCGGCCTTCGGACGGATCGACGTGCTGATCAACAATGCGGGTATCCTGCGTGACAAGTCCTTCGCCAAAATGGAGATCGAGGATTTCCGGCGCGTGGTCGAAGTCCACCTGATGGGCACGACAATCGCGACCAAGGCGGTCTGGGCACAAATGCGCGAACAGAAATATGGCCGGATCCTCGTCACATCATCGACGTCGGGCAGCTATGGCAATTTCGGGCAGTCCAATTACGGCGCCGCCAAGATGGGCGTATTGGGGCTGATGAACGTGCTCCATCTCGAAGGTGCGAAATACGGCATCCATGTCAACGCCATCGTCCCCACCGCGGCGACGCGGATGACCGGCGACATGATGGATCCGGCCATGCTGGAACTGCTTGCGCCCGAACTGGTATCGCCCGCAGCGGTATGGCTGGTGAGCCGTGATGCCCCCTCGCGCATTGCGCTGCTTGCAGGCGCTGGCACCGTCGCCCGCCTTGCGCTGGTCGAAAGCCAGGGGGTCTGCTTCACTGGTCAGGACTTCACGCCCCAAAGTGTGGGAGAACGTTTCGACGAAATAGCGAACCTCAACGACGAGATCGAAGTGATGACCGGTCTCGACCACGTCGATCGGATCATCGCCAACGCACGCGAGGCTCTCGGGAAGAGGGGTTAGAGCGATGAGCGAACGGCTCCCACCCCTTTCGCCCGGCGCTTACGCCTGGCTCTACGAGACAGCGCCGCAATGGAACGATTGCGACATCTACGGTCACGTCAACAACGTGTCCTACCTTTCGTATTTCGACACGGCGATGAACATAGCACTGCTGGAGCATGGGGCGCTCGACCTTGCGGCCGAGGCCGAAGGTCCGATCGGCCTGGTGGTCCAGAACGGCGCTCAATTCTTCAAGGAAATCACTTTTCCCGCCCGGCTCGGCATCGGCGTCCGGATCGAAGCGATCGGCCGGACCAGCCTGACCTGGGGTTTCGGCCTTTTCGAACAGCCGGATGCGACATGCTGCGCAAGGGGCCGTTCTCGTCCATGTCTATGTCGACCGGGCCACCCGACGCCCAACATCGCTCACGGCTGAACTGCGGTCCTGCGCAGAAGCGCTGTTTCGCGATCCTGCCGCCGACAACAAGGAGACCCCGCAATGAGGGAAGCCGTCATCGTTTCGACCGCCCGCACGCCGATTGGAAAGGCGTATCGCGGCGCATTCAACGCCACCAGCGCACCCCGGCTGATCGGCCATGCCATCGAACACGCCGTCTCCCGCGCAGGCGTTGACCCCGCACAGATCGAGGATGTCGTGATCGGCGCCGCCCTTCAACAGGGCACCACCCATATGAACATTGCCCGCACGGGCCTTTTGCGCGCCGGCCTTCCCGTGACCGTGGCGGGCCAGAGCGTCGACCGGCAATGCGCGTCGGGCCTGATGGCGATTTCAATCGCTGCCAAGCAGATCATCGCCGACGGGATGTCTATTACAATCGGCGGTGGCGTCGAGCAGATATCTCTGGTTCAAACGTCCGAAATGAACACGCGCCACTGGCAGGACCCCTGGATCAACGAGCAGATTCCGGCGACCTATATGTCGATGGTGGAGACCGCTGAAATCGTTGCCCGCCGCAATGGCGTGAGCCGCGCGGCACAGGACGCCTACGCCCTCCAGTCGCAGCAGCGCACCGCCGCCGCACAGGCTGCTGGCAAGTTTGACGACGAGATCGTGCCGATCACCACGGTCATGCAGGTCACCAATCGCGAGACCGGCGAGACCACGATGAAGGAAATCACGCTGGAACGCGACGAGGGCAACCGTCCCAGCACGACGCTGGAAGGGCTGGCCGGCCTCGCCCCGGTCTTCAGGGACGGTCAGCAGGTGCAGCAAGGGGAGTTCGTGACGCCAGGCAACGCCTCGCAATTGTCCGATGGCGCTTCGGCAGCGGTCCTGATGGAGCGGCGCGAAGCGGAACGCCGGGGGCTCTCCCCGCTCGGCCTCTATCGCGGGATCGCAGTGACTGGCGTATCGCCGGAAGAAATGGGCATCGGCCCGGTACCTGCGGTCAGCAAGCTGCTTTCGACCCACGGCCTGAGCGTCGGCGACATCGGCCTTTGGGAGCTGAACGAGGCCTTCGCCGCCCAGGTCATACCCTCGCGCGACCAGCTTGGAATTCCGGACGAACTGCTGAACGTGAACGGCGGTGCGATCTCGATCGGCCATCCTTACGGCATGTCGGGCGCGCGCATGGTCGGCCACGCCCTGATCGAGGGGAAACGGCGCGGCGCGCGCTATGTCGTCGTCACCATGTGCGTGGGCGGCGGTATGGGCGCGGCGGGGCTTTTCGAAGTCCTGTAGGTCAGGCTTCAAAAACAATGAGACGGCCACGGCGGCCGTCTCAGTTTGATCGTCCTGAATACTTGGCCCGCCCGGACCATCCGCACACGGGGAGCCTCAGCCGAGACCAGTCGGTCGATTGAGCCATACCGGGTAAGGTTCGTCCCGCTGGACCTTTTCCAGCGTCTCGAGGCGCGCCGCAGCGGCGGGCGGAAACGGGGCTGCACGCGGCGCGCCGGATTTGCGGGCGACGTGCAGAAGCACCTGCTCGCACCAGGCCAGCCGCTCCCCGCTTTCGTCGAGCATCTCCTGATAGAGGTGCATCCGCTTGGCATCGACCGCAAGCACCCGCGTGCTGATTGTGAACGCGTCACCTTCATGGCACTCGCGCTGATAGCCGATCCGCATCTCAAGCGTGTAGAGGGTGGCTTCGCTTTCGGCCCGATAGGCGTCGTCAAGCCCGACCTCCTCCATCAACGCGGTGACCGCCCGTGAAAAGGCTATGCCATAGGCAAAGTCACCCATGTGACCGTTGAAGTCGACCCAGTCGGGAAGCACCCGGAACGCGCGCGTTGGTATCTCGGTGTTCATGGCTTTCTCCTGACGGCCAGACGATGGCGAAACTCGCCCACGATCCCGCGACGGAAGAGCAGAACGCAGACGATGAAGGTTGCGCCGAGTGCGGTTGTAACCGGAAATCCGGTGGTGGCGAGATAGTTCTGCAGGGTCACGACAAGCCCTGCGCCCACGATCGGGCCGGCGATGCTGCCGATGCCGCCGAGCAGGGTCATCAGGATCACCTCACCCGACATGTGCCAGTTCACATCCGTCAGCGTGGCGAACTGGAACAGAAGCGCCTTGAGCCCGCCGGCAAGCCCGGCAAATCCAGCCGACAGAACGAAGGCGCCGAGTTTGTAGCGTTGCACCGAGTAGCCGAGGGAAATCGCTCGCTGCTCGTTTTCGCGGATGGCCTGCAGGATCATGCCGTAGGGCGAGTGCACGATCCGCCAGATTGCGAAGATGCTGGCGACGAACACAACAGCGAAGACGTAGTAAAGCACGGTGCTGTCGGAAAGGTCGATCAGCCCGAAAAGGCGGCCGCGCGAGAAACCCTGAATGCCGTCCTCGCCGTGGGTGAAGGGGGCCTGCAGGCAGAAGAAGTAGAACATCTGCGCAAGCGCGAGGGTGACCATGGCAAAATAGATCCCCTGCCGACGCACCGCCAGAAGCCCCATGGCCAGGCCCAGCACAAGTGCTGCACCAACCCCGGCGAGAATGGCGAGCTCGGGGGTCACCTCCCAGACCTTCAGCGCATGCGCTGTGGCATAGGCGGAACCGCCGAAGAAAGCTGCGTGACCAAAGGACAGAAGACCGCCATAGCCAAGCAGCAGGTTGAACGCCGACGCGAAGAGCGCAAAGCACATCAGTTTCATCAGCAACACAGGATAGACCCAGAGCGGCAAAACCATCAGTGCGGCAATAAGCACAAGCACCAGGACGCGCTGTAGCCGGTGCGGACGGGTGGTCTCTGCCACCGTCTCGAATTCCTCGGCTTCGATCATCTCAGTATTCCTTTCCGAAGAGACCGGCAGGGCGCACCATCAGGACGGCCGCCATGATGACGAAGATCACGATGTTCGCGGCCTCGGGGTAGAAGACCTTCGTCAGCCCCTCGACAATGCCGAGGAGGTAGCCGGTGGCAATGGCGCCCAGGATCGAGCCCATGCCGCCGACAACGACCACCGCGAAAATGATGATAATCATGTTCGACCCCATTGTCGGGCTGACCTGAAAGATCGGTGCGGCGAGCACGCCGGCGATACCCGCAAGCGCGCAGCCGAACGCGTAGGTCAAGGTCAGCAGCAGGGGCACGTTGACCCCGAAAGCCTGCACAAGGGTGGAATCTTCGGTTGCAGCGCGAAGATACGAGCCGATCTTGGTTTTCTCGATCAGCGCCCACGTGCCGAAGCAAACCACCAGCGATGCGACGACGACCCAACCACGGTAGATTGGCACCGTCACGAAATCGGTGCGCAGGATGCCCTTCATTTCGGCCGGAGCCGAAAAGGGTTTGCCGGATGAACCGAAGAAATGCTGGAACAGCCCTTCCAGAAGCAGCGCCAAGCCGAATGTGAAGAGCAGGCCATAAAGGTGGTCGAGATCATAGAGACGGCGCAACATGGTGCGTTCGACCAGGGCGCCGACAAGGCCCACGATGACAGGCGCAAGCACAAGCGCACCCCAATAGCCTAGCCCCAGATATTGGCCCAGCATCCAGGCGGTGAAGGCGCCGAGCATGTAAAAGGCGCCATGAGCGAAGTTCACCACCCGCAGGAGCCCGAATATAACCGCCAGTCCGAGAGACAGCAGCGCGTAGAAAGAACCGTTGATAAGCCCGATCAAAAGCTGTCCGGTCAGCACCACCAGCGGCACGCCAAAAATCATTGTCATGTCAAACCCCAGGGCCTTGTTCAGCGACTCGCGCCTGCCGGACAGCTCCGTCACGGCAAAGCTGTCAATCATCCTGCCTTGATCCATGACGTAGAAATGATCCGCGATCCTGGCAGCGAAGCGAAAATTCTGTTCCACAAGAAGAACGCTGAGCCCGTACGTTTTCAGCACCTTCAGCATCTCGCCGATCCGGTCAATGATCACCGGCGCCAGACCTTCGGTCGGCTCGTCAAGCAGGATCATGCTGACGCCGGTGCGCAGGATGCGCGCGATGGCCAGCATCTGCTGTTCGCCGCCCGAGAGCTTGGTGCCCGGGCTGTGACGCCGCTCCAGGAGGTTTGGAAAAAGCGTGTAGATCTCGTCGAGTGACATTGCCTTGCCGCTACCGGCGACTACAGGCGGCAACATCAAATTCTCTTCCACGCTGAGCGAGGCAAAGATGCCGCGTTCCTCAGGCACAAAGCCGATGCCGGCATGCGCCACCCGATGCAACGGCAGGCGCAGGATCGACCGCTCATTGAACTCGATCGTTCCGCTGCGCTTGCGCACGATGCCCATTAGACTGCGCAATGTGGTGGTCTTGCCAACGCCGTTGCGGCCCAGCAGGGTGACCGTTTCGCCCGGATAGACATCGAGATCGACGCCGTAAAGCGCCTGACTCTCTCCGTACCAGGCCTCGAGGCCGCGCACTTTCAGCTGTGCAGGCCCCTGCCCTCGCGCGTCGTCGATGATGCGTCAGTCATCGTCCTCAGTCCCCATATAGGCTTCGCGCACGCGTGGATCGGCGCTGACCTCGGCATAATTGCCCTGCGTCAGGATCTCGCCACGCTGCAGCACGGTGATGTCGTGGCCAATGTCGGCAACAACCTTGATATTGTGTTCCACCATGAGAACGGCACAGCCTTGTGCGACATCGGCAATCAGCCGGGCCATCCTCTCGACGTCTTCCTGCCCCATGCCCGCGAGCGGTTCGTCCAGAAGCATCACCTTCGGATCGAGCGCCAGCGTGGTCGCGATCTCCAGCGCGCGTTTGCGGCCGTAGGAAAGGTCGGCCGCCCTGTGATCGGCCATGTCGGCAAGACCGACGCGGCCGAGAAGCTCCATTGCGCGCGGCCTGAGCCGTGAAAGGCTGGAGAGCGGCCGCCAGAACTGCACGGCAAGCCCGTTTGGTCTTTGCAGGGCCACACAGACATTGTCCACCAGAGACATATCTCCGAACGTGGCCGAGATCTGGAACGACCGGGCAACACCGAGACGGGCAATATCGGCCGGCGCCATCCGGGTGATATCGGTCTCGCCATACATGATCGTCCCCGCGCTCGGCTGCAGAAACTTGGTCAGCAGGTTGAACACCGTGCTTTTGCCTGCCCCGTTCGGACCGATCAGCGCGTGGATCCGACCGTGGAGGATATCGATATCGACATCCTTGACGGCCTGGAAGTTCCCGAAAGTCTTACTGAGACCCCGTGCCGACAGTGCGGCACGGGCCCTCTCCGGCGCAATACGCGCCGAAACTTTAGCCATCATCATGATGTCGCCTTTACCCGTCGATGAGCGGGCAATCGCTCTGGTCGATCGGCCGGAACGCCTCGTCGCCCGGAATGGTGCGCAGGACATTGTAATAATCCCACGGGCCCTTCGCTTCCTCGGGTGTCTTCACCTGGACGAGATACATGTCATGGACGACGCGACCGTCCTTGCGCAGATAGGCATTGTGGTTGAAGAAGTCGTCGATATCCATGCCGCGCATGGTGTCCATGACCTTGGAACCGCTCTTGGCACTGGCCCGAGGCCTCTGCCGCCTTGAGATAGTTCATCACAGACGAATAGACGCCGGCGTGCACCATGGTCGGCATCTTGCCGTCCATCCGTTCGCCGAACCGCTCCGACCATGCGCGGGTTTCATCGTTCGTGTCCCAGTAAAACGCGGTCGTCAGCGTCAGGTTCTGCGCGATATCAAGGCCGACGCCATGAACATCGGTGAGAAACAGCAACATCCCGGCGATATCCTGTCCGCCGGCGGTGATGCCGAATTCCTCGGCCTGCTTCAGCGCCGTCATCGTGTCGCCCGAGGAATTGGCAAGCGCGATCACATCTGCCCCCGAAGCCTGGGCCTGCAGCAGGTAGGATGAAAAATCAGAGGTTTCCCGCGGATGCAGGACGTCGCCGACGACCGTACCGCCGGCAGCCTCGACAGCCGCCGTGGTATCGGACTCGAGCGCATGGCCGAATGTGTAGTCAACGGTCAGGAAGAACCACTTCTTGTCGCCTTCCAGCGTCATTGCGCGGCCGGTTCCGTTGGCAAGCGCGTAGGTGTCCCAGGTCCACTGTGCGGTCGACGGCGAACAGGAAGCACCGGTCAGGGCCGAGGAGCCCGCGGTCGATATCAGCAGTGCGGTATCGCTTTGGCGGGTGATCTCCTGCACGGCGAGCGCCACCGATGATGTCGGCACATCGGCAATTGCGATCACGTTCTGCTCATCAATCCAGCGGCGCGCCAGCGTCGAGCCGACATCCGGCTTGTTCTGGTGGTCACCGACGATGACTTCGACCTGCTCGCCCAGGAGCTTGCCGCCGAAGTCCTCGACCGCCATCTCTGCCGCGACTTGCGAGCCCTTGCCCGAAAGGTCGTAGTTCATGCCCGACATGTCGGTCAGGACGCCGATCCGGTACGGCTCGGCCTGCGCGCCCGCCGCGAGCGCGACAGACAAGACCGAAGTCAGAATGGCCTTTTTTATTACAGTCATAAAAATTCTCCTCCCATTTGGCACCGCTCAGGGTGCATATAAAGCCAGGCGATCCCACGCACCGACCGATGATCAGGCCCCGCCGCCGCCCTCTGCAAGCAGCTTGGCCAGCATAAACTGGTCGCCCTCTGCGCCTTCGGCCCAATTCCGGCGGGCGTGGGCGTCGATGGCGGATTTGGTCATACGAAGTGGCATCGACGGAATTTCCGCGATCTCGTCAGCCCACGCCTTCGCCACCTCAAGAGCCGCACCTTGAGGAACCTTGCGGTCGGCAAGGCCGAGCGCCAGCGCCTCGTCAGCGCCGATCGTCTCGTCGCAGCACAAAACCCTCTTGGCGCGACCCGCCCCGACGCGTTCGGTGAGGAGCGACAGCCCGCCCCAACCAAGCGTCATGCCAAGGCGCACCTCCGGGAAGCGGAGATAGGCATCTTCCGCCATGACCCGGAAGTCGGCGCAAAGTGCAAGGATCGCGCCACCGCCAATGGCCGGCCCCTCAAGTGCGGCGATGACAATTTGTGGCAGCCGCCGCCAGGCGGTGCTCATGCGTATGCCCGCATTCATCGAGAGATGCCTTGCGACAGCCGAGCCCTGCGAGTTCCAAAGTCGGGTATCCTTCAGATCAACGCCTGCAGCGAAGATTTTGGGCGTGCCAGCCAACACCACCACCGAAACGTCGGGATTGAGCGAAAGCTCAGTCGCCGCCGCCTCCAATGCCTCGATCATCGCATGATCCAGCGCATTCGCCTTCCCGCCACGGTCGAATCGCACCGTTGCGATCGCACACTGAACCTCAATCTCCACACCTGACATTTCGGTCATTTTCCTCGCCATTTTCCCGCCACCATGCGACATACTACTAAGTATGTTGCACATTGAAGCCCAACAATGCAATATGAAATATGCGAGGACGAGGAGCGCGACGCGCGTCCTGAAGTTGACTTTTTCTGAAGGAGGAGAACATGGACCGGATGTCTGAGGACAAGGCCCATAAGACCGTTGCACCGACCGATCCGGCACTTGATCGAAAGCGTTCCGTTTTGCGCTATATCCTTGATGGATATGCCCAAACCCAGCCGGAGGCACCCTTCGTTCAGTTCTGGCCCGGACCGTCATGGACGTATGGCGAACTGCATCGCAGGGTCCGCCTCAGGGCCGGCGCGCTTGCCCGCGCCGGCGTAAAGCGGGGCGACCACGTGCTCTGCCTCATGGGCAACAGTCCCGATCTTTTGTGCAGTTGGTTCGCAATAAACTATCTCGGCGCGGTCTATGTGCCCATTAACACCGGCGCGCGCGGACACATGCTCGAACACATCCTCAGCGATGCCGATGCGCCTGTTCTGATTGCACAAGCAGCACTGGTCGAGCGGCTGACAGAGGTAAACCCCGGCAAGGTGAAAACCGTGCTGGTGGTCGAGGGCGAAGCCACAACGATCGCGGGCTATGACATCCAGAAGCTTATCGATCCCAAGACCGAGGATATTGAAGCGCTGACCCTGTCCCAGCCGATCGAACCCTGGGATCTGCATGCGATCATGTACACATCGGGCACAACCGGCAACGCCAAGGGTGTGATGAGCACCTACGCACAGCACTACACCATGGGACCGGATGCGTTCGACTGCGTCGAAGCCGATGACCGCTGCATGATCTGCGGCCCGATCTTTCACTGCGGATCGACGCTCTATGTGAACGCCATGCTGGCGCGCGGGCTTTCGATCGGAATGATGCGCGAGTTCAAGACAGACACGTTCTGGCAGGCCGTTCGCGAGACCGGCGCGACCTATTGCCTTCTCCTCGGCGTGATGGCCGCCTTCCTGCTGAAAGCCCCCGCTCGCCCTGATGACCGCAACCACCCGCTGCGCCGCGCCTTCATAACGCCCTTTGGCGAAGACGGCCCACTTTTTGCAGAGCGTTTCGGCGTTGAAGCGTGGACGATATACAACATGACGGAGATCGCCAGCCCTCTGCACGCCGGCCCCGGCATAACGACCAAGGGGATCGCCGGCACTCCGCGCCCCTGGTGCGAGCTTCGTATCGTCGACCAAAACGACATACCGCTGGGTGCGGGAGAGGTGGGCGAACTGATCATCCGTTCGCACCGTCCCTGGGCGCTAATGGCCGGCTACTACAACAATCCTGCGGCGACAGTCGAGGCAATGCGCAATGGCTGGTTCCACACGGGCGACAGCTTCCGGCGAGATGAGGAGGGAACCTACTACTTTGTCGATCGGCTCAAGGACATCATCCGGCGTCGCGGCGAGAACATCTCTTCCTTCGCGCTGGAGAGCGAGGTTCTGAACATGCCGGAGATTCGCGAATGCGCCGCCGTTGCGGTGCCTTCCGAGTTCACCGAGGACGAGGTCATGATCATCGTATCGCCCGCCGGCACACAAAGCATCGATCCGGCTTCAGTCATTGACCGGCTTTCTGCAGCGCTGCCACGTTACATGGTCCCGCGCTACCTTCGCGTCCTCGACGATCTGCCGAAGACGGCGTCGGGCAAAGTGCAGAAGCACCTGTTGCGCAAGGACGGCATAACCGCCAGCACTTGGGATCGCGAAGCAGCGAAGCCTGTCCGCGCACAGGCCTGACCCCGGCATTTGCGATCCCGTTCGCACCGCCGCAAACAGTTCGGTCCGCCCCAGTGCGGGCCAGCCACACCGTCTCTATCTCGGGTAGATGCCCGCAGCATCGACCAATTTCGCTCGAACACCGAGAACCGTGGCCGGAGCAGATAGATCCAACGGGAGGCCATCGGCTGCCGGGAAAACTCTATTTTGCCACTGCAGATATGCAGTAATTCCAGCGACGCTTTGTCACAGCGGTTTCAACCGGCAATTTGCATGCAATTGCTCACGTCAAAGTAAAGACACTGATCGCAGATGCAGACGTTTCGCCCATCGCCGCTCCTGCTTGAATTGGAGCGTATCTCTACGAACGAAATAGGCTGTCGCAACTCATCAACAATCGGGAAGAAAAAGTTTTCTCTATCTCGGAGTTGAAAAGCCCTCCACGCGGAGTGGCGAAGTCGATGATTGCATACCCCAAAAGCCACGAGCGCCGAATTTGGGCTCTGACGCACTTTTGCTGATGTTTAGCTTCTACAATGCGCCGATCAACCGTGCCTGCAGCAGATCGAGTTTTGCTCTCCCCTACATTTGGCGTTTGAGCGGCTTCAGTCTTGTGATCTGCCCTTCCGTCTGTCCAATTGACCATGGTGAGAGGATTGCGTTTCTCACAGCGTCAGGGTCTTTCTCAACACTTCCGGCAAACTACCCGATCAGGCGCCCTTGGTCGCTTTAAGCCATTCATCGTTCTTTCGTGCGGTCTTCGAGCGGATCATGGACTGGAAGTCGCCAATGGCCCTGCGGGCAATGACGAGGGCCGGAACATTCACTTCGTTCGCTGCCACCAGGATTGCCTCAGAATTTGCCAAGTCATCGCGAGCGACTGTTGATCCACGGCAATCAGCCATCCAACGAGCGTGGTCGTGTCCGGAATACGTCGAAGCGCCGAGCGCGGCAAGAATGTGGCACTTTATGCGCTCCATCGATAGGATTTCGACTTCGAACTGCTGGATCAAAGTGCGCTTCCAGAACATTCAAACGGAGACCGAGCTACCGAGACAATGCAGATAAGGACTGCGCACAGGCAACCGGAGTGAGAGGGAGAACCTGCGTCTCATCTATCGCCTCCGTCATCGCCGCCTTCCGCGTGAAGACCCGGCCAACACCAAACAGAACCGGGCTATCATAGCCGACCTCCGCCATGCCATCGCTCAAACCGGCGAGCGTGCCGTACCAGCGCCTCTCATCCGGGCGGCTGGTATTGGATGCGATCAGGACCGGAGTTTCGGGTGGCAGGCCTTCTGCGATCAGTCGCGCGCTGATCTCGCCGGCGGTGCGACCGCCCATGTAGAACATCGTCGTGGTCGTCGGATCGGCGATGGCGCGCCAATCGAGATCAGTGGGCAGCGCGCCCTTTTTCGAGTGCCCGGTAACGAAACGCACCGACTGAGCACAGTCGCGATGGGTGAGCGAGGTGGTGGTGCCGGCGGCCAGCGCGCTTGCCGCGGTGATGCCCGGTATCACAGAAACCGGGATACCCGCTTGCTGAAGAACCATAATTTCCTCGCCCGCGCGTCCGAAGACCGAGGGGTCGCCGGATTTCAGCCGCACCACGCGCCGTCCCGCCCGCGCCAGATCGAGCATCATCCGGTTGATATCCTCCTGCCGGCAGCTTTTCCGCCCGCCGCGTTTTCCCACCAGCATGCGCTTGGCCTCACGCCGCGCCAGTTCGAGGATTTCCGGCGAAATCAAGTCGTCGAACAGTATGACATCGGCCGATTGCAGCGCCCTCACTGCTTTCAACGTCAGAAGTTCCGGGTCGCCCGGCCCCGCGCCGACGAGCGTGACGTTACCGGCTTGCGGTGAGGCCCCGATCTGCGTCGCCCTTGCCAGAAGCCTGTCTGCGACACCCACATCGGGGCTGGCGGAAAAGCTCAGATCGACAAAGTGCTCCCAGAATTCCCGGCGCGCGCCGCCCGGTTTCAGCCGGACGCCGACCGCATCGCGAAGCCTTGCGGCAAGGCCAGCCCATTCGGAAAGCGCCTTCGGCAGCAACGTCTCAATCCGCCGGCGGATCGCCTGGCCCAGAATGGGGGCTGCGCCATCGGTGGAAATGCCGACGACGACCGGCGAGCGATTGACGATCGAGCCGAACTGGAAATCGCAGTAGGCCGGCTTGTCGATGACATTGACCGGCACGCCTTCCGCTTTCGCCCGCGCGCGGAAGGCGCGGGCCTTCGCATCGTTGTCACAATCGCCGAGCGCCAGATGCATGTCGCGCCAGTCCGCCTCCGACCAATGGGTTTCGCAAAGGCGAAGCTTGCCCTCTGCCTCGAGGGCGCGCAGTTCTTCGGCTGGCGCTTCCCGTCCGAGGAAGACGGTCACATCGGCCCCGGTCGCCACCAGAAGCTCCGCCTTCCAGGCCGCCGCCTCGCTGGCGCCGGCGACCAGCACCGCCTTTCCCTTCAGCCGAAAAAACAGCGGCAGAACGGCGAGGTCCTCCATGCGGGCTGGTGTTTTTGCGCGTGCGGCAGCCATGGCCCGCCTCCCCTATTCCGCCGCCAGCGGCAGGGCGGAAAGCGCGATGAACAACCGTCCATCGTCCACCTGCACCGGATAGGTCTGCACCTCGCCCTCATCCGCGCCTTGCGCCGTGCCGCTTTCCAGTGAAATTACCATATTGTGCAAGGGGCAGGTCACGGCCCTTCCGTGCACAATGCCCTCGGACAGCGGACCTGCCTTGTGCGGGCAGCGGTCGTCGATGGCGAAGACCTCGTCTTCCGCGGTGCGGAAGACGGCGATACGCCCGAAAGCCGTGTTGACGCAACGCGCGCCGCGCTGCGGGATATCGTCGATATGACCGATGGCGATGAAATCACTGCTCATGATGGGCTCCTCATTCCGCCGGCTCGGGATGACCGACCACGGCCATCGGCTTGAATTCATGCTTGTCCTTGCCGGAGACGCGCTCCGACCACGGGTCGACCTGGGCGTATTTCTGACTTTCGACGAAGCGGGCAAAATAGGCCTTGCGCTTTTTGGCATTGTCCATGATCTGGGCGCGAACCTCGTCATAACCGATGCGCTTCGCCCATTTGTAGATCCGCTCCAGATAGCGCGCCTGCTCGCGATACATCTGGGTGAGCGCCACGATGTGCTCCAGCGCCTCGTCCTCGGTCTTCACCATGCCGAGCACTTCCGTGCCGCGAATTTCCAGCCCGGCGGCACCGGCGAAATGGATCTCGAAGCCGCTATCGACACAGATCACGCCAATATCCTTGCAGGTGGCCTCGGAGCAGTTGCGCGGGCAGCCGGAGACGGCGAGCTTGAGTTTGGCGGGCGTCCATGAGCCCCACATGAATTTCTCAAGCCGGATACCAAGGCCGGTCGAGATCCTGCGTGCCGAAGCGGCACCAGTCGCTGCCAACGCAGGTCTTCACCGTGCGCAAGCCCTTGGCATAAGCCTGGCCGGAGATGAAGCCGGCCTTGCCGAGATCGGCCCAGACCGCCGGCAGATCGTCCTTCTTGATGCCCAGCATATCGATGCGCTGCCCGCCGGTGCATTTGACCGTCGGGATGTCAAATTTATCGACAACATCGGCAATCGCGCGCAGTTCCTTTGACGACGTCACCCCGCCCCACATGCGCGGCACCACCGAATAGGTGCCATCCTTCTGGATATTGGCGTGGACGCGTTCGTTGATGAAGCGCGACTGATAGTCGTCGGCATATTCGCCGGGCCAGTTGCAGACGAGATAGTAATTCAGCGCCGGGCGGCATTTGGCGCAGCCGCAGGAGGTCTTCCACTCGAGTTCCTGCATCACGGCGGGAATGGTCTTCAGCCCCTTGGCGCGGATCAGGCGGCGGACATCGTCATGGCCGAGATCGGTGCAGCCGCAGACCGGCTGAACGGCTGCGGGGTTATAGGCATCCCCCAGCGACAGCGCCATCAGCTGTTCCACAAGCCCGGTGCAGGTGCCGCACGACGCCGAGGCTTTTGTGTGGGCGCGGACATCATCGAGCGAGGTCAGGCCCTTGTCCTTGATCGCATTAACGATCTTGCCCTTGCAGATGCCGTTGCAGCCGCAAATTTCCGCATCATCGGGAAGCGCTGCGACGGCGGCTGCCGGATCGGCGTCGCCACCGCCCTGATAGGCCCGTCCGTAGATCAGCGTCTCGCGCATTTCCGAGACATCGGTTGCGCGCTTCAGCATGTCGAAATACCAGGGGCCGTCGGCAGTGTCGCCATAAAGCACGGCACCGATCACGCGGTTATCCTGCAGGATGACGCGCTTGTAGACGCCGCGCGTGGCATCGCGCAGCACCACTTCCTCACGATCCGGCCCCTCGGCAAAGTCGCCGGCCGAAAACAGCTTGATGCCGGTGACCTTCAGCTTGGTGTTGACATGCGAGCCCTTGTATTCGGTCGAGCCACCGGCAAGCCGGTCGGCCAGAACGCCGGCACTTTCGTAAAGCGGCGCGACGAGACCGTAGCAGGTGCCGCGATGTTCGGCGCATTCGCCGAGCGCGAAGATGGCGGGATCGGACGTCGCCATGCCGTCATCGACGACGATGCCGCGATTTGTTTCGAGCCCCGCATCCTTGGCGAGCGCCGCCGCCGGGCGGATGCCGACGGCCATCACCACCATGTCGGCGGAGATGATGCGGCCGTCCTCCAGCTCGACGCCCTCGACCTTGCCGTCTCCAAGGATTTGCTTGGTGTTGGCCTTGGTAATGATCTCGATACCGCGTTCGTCCAACGCCTTTTCCAGCAGATAGGCGGCGGCCGGATCGAGCTGCCGCTCCATGATCGTGTCCATCAGATGCAACACGGTGACGCTCATGCCGCGCTGCTTCAGCCCATAGGCCGCTTCAAGGCCCAAAAGCCCGCCGCCGATGACCACCGCATGGCCCTGCCCCTCGGCAATCTTCAGCATCCGGTCCACGTCATCCAGATCGCGATAGGCGAGCACGCCCGGCAGATCGTGGCCGGGCACCGGGATGATGAAGGGCGAGGAGCCGGTGGCGATCACCAGCCGGTCGTAGGATGCGGTGATGCCGTTTTCGGCGGTCACGGTCTTCGCCTCGCGGTCGATCTTTGAAACCTTCGCGCCGCGATGCAGCGTCACGCCACGGGCTTCATACCAGTCATCGCCATGGATGATGATATCCTCATAGGTCTTTTCGCCCGAGAGCACCGGTGACAGCATGATGCGGTCGTAATTCACCCGTGGTTCGGCGTTGAAGATGGTGACCTCGTAGAGGCCGGGCGCGCGATCGAACAGTTCTTCGAGCATCCGCCCGGGCGCCATGCCGTTTCCGATAATGACGAGTTTCTGGGCCATTGTGTCTACTCCGCTGCGAGGCGTTTGGTGATATTTTGCCGGTCGATGCGCTGATCGCGCTTCTCCCGGATCGCGGCCAGTTGCGCTTCGGCGGGCGAAGCGCCGCCTTCATATACCTCCAGGAATTCCAGCAGTTCTTCGCGGTATGCGTAATAATCCGGATGATCGAGCAGGGCTTTTCGCGAGCGCGGACGCGGCAGGTCGACCTCCATGATGTTGCCGATGCGGGCATTTGGTCCGTTCGACATCATTACAACCCGGTCTGCGAGCAGGATCGCCTCGTCGACATCATGGGTCACGCAGATGGCGGTAACCTTGGTGCGCGACCAGACTTCCATCAGCACCTCCTGCAACTCCCAGCGGGTCAGACTGTCGAGCATGCCGAAGGGTTCATCGAGCAGCAGCAGCTTGGGCGACAGCGCGAAGGCGCGGGCAATGCCGACGCGCTGGCGCATGCCGTTCGACATATCGGCGGCCGACCGGTTCATGGCATCGCCAAGACCGACGCGCTCGAGATAGTATTCGACGACATCGCGACGTTCGGCGGGGCTCGCTTTGGGATAGACCCGGTCAACGCCGAGAGCGACATTCTCGCGGGCCGACAGCCATGGCATCAGCGAAGGGGCCTGAAATACCACGGCACGATCCGGCCCGGCACCGGAAATCTCGCGCCCGTCGAGGATCACGCCCCCGGCATTGATCGGGTTCAGGCCTGCCGCCATGGAAAGCACTGTCGATTTGCCGCAGCCGGAATGGCCGATGATGGAGACGAACTCGCCCTTCTTCATTTTCAGGTCGAAGCCGTCGACCACCGTCAGCGGACCCTTGGGCGTCGGATAGATCTTGATGACGTTGGAAAACTCGACATAGCCACTCTCGATGGGTGACTGAGCCTTTTCGCGATAAGCCGCGGGCAGTGGCTTCGACGTTGACTTGATCGAAATCGGGACCACGTTCGGAAGCGTTTCCACCCGGGCGGTTTCCGGTTTGGCGCTGAGGCCGACATCCATCAGATATTCTGTAATCGACGCACGCAGATGGATGAAATCGGCATCGGAATTCATTGCCGCACGCTCGCGCGGCCGCGCAATCTTCACGTCAAAAGACGGGCCGAAGGTCGCATTGGGGCCGGGCGTCAGCGGCACGATCCGGTCCGCCAGAAGAATGGCCTCGTCGACATCATTGGTCACAAGGATGATGGTCTTCTTCTCTTTCTGCGAGATATCGGCCAGTTCGTCCTGAAGCTTGGCGCGCGTCAACGCATCGAGCGCGGACAAGGGTTCGTCCAGCAGCAGAAGATCGGGCTGCATGGCCAGCGCACGGGCCACGGAAACGCGCTGGCGCATGCCGCCGGAAAGCTCTGCGGGTTTGCGGTCGCGGGCATGATCCAGCCCAACCATCACCACATAGCGCTCAACGAGTTCCGCGCGTTCTTTCGCCGTTTTTTGCTGATGCACGGCATCGACCGCGAGGCACACATTGGCCTGAACAGAAAGCCAGGGCATCAGCGCGTAGTTCTGAAACACGATGCCGCGCTTCGGCGACGGACCCTCAACCTTTTCGCCGCGAAATCTGATTTCGCCGTTATCCGGCTTTTCAAGGCCCGCGAGCATCGACATCAGCGTCGTCTTGCCCGCCCCGGAAAAGCCGAGGATCGCGATAAATTCACCTTCTTCGACATCGAGCGAGATGTCGGCAAGAACCTCATTGCGTTTCAGGCCTTCGCCGAAGCCCTTGTTGACGTCTTTGAGCTGAAGAATGGTCGACATCATGCCCTCCTTACCGGTTCGCCGAATAGGTGAAGGCGGTCTGCAGCGCGAACATCACCCGGTCGAGGAAGAAGCCGATCAGGCCGATGGTGATCACCGCGACGATGATGCGGGCGAGAGAGTTCGAGGAACCGTTCTGGAACTCGTCCCAGACGAATTTGCCAAGCCCGGGGTTCTGCGCCAGCATTTCCGCGGCAATCAGCACCATCCAGCCCACACCGAGCGAAAGCCGCATACCGGTGAAGATCAGCGGCAGCGAGGACGGCAGCACCAGCTTGCGGATCGTCGTCCAGGTGGAAAGCTGCAGCACCTTGCCGACATTGACGAGATCGCGATCGATCGAGGCAACGCCGAGCGCGGTGTTGATGATCGTCGGCCAGATGGAACAGAGCGTCACCGTGATCGCAGAGATCACCATCGACTTTGGCAAAAGGTCGTTCTGGCTTTCATAAAGCGCCGCGACCACCATGGTCACGATCGGCAGCCAGGCCAGCGGTGATACCGGCTTGAAAAGCTGGATCAGCGGATTGATCGCACCCTCGAAGGTTTTCGACAGGCCGCAGGCGATGCCGACGGGAACGGCGATGATGGTGCCGATGACAAAGCCGAGCGCGACCGTCAGCAGTGAGGTCCAGATCTGGTCGAAATAGGTTGGCTTTCCGGTATAGGGCCGCACCTTGACGCGGTCGGCATAGCCTTCGGCAATCAGCATCTGGTTGCGCTCGTCCTGGCGGGCGTAAAATTCATCGGCCTTTTGCCGTTCGGCAACATGATCGTCGACCAGCGCTTCGGCCTGTTGAAACACCGCCGCCGGGCCGGGGATCGCGCCAAGCGAGGTCTGCACTTTCGGTGCCAGGAATGCCCAGGCCGCCAGAAACGCCAGAATGCCGATCATGGGCACAAGCAGCATCTGTTTGAGATCCGCCCATTGCTCCGACGGTGTATCGCCGGCGGCCAGTTTCGAAAGCGGCACCACAAAACCAAGACCGAAGGGGGCAAGCACCTTGCCCGCGCGGTTGATCCGGGCGATGCGGCGCTCTCGGCGCGCCGCAATCTCGGGGTCCAGCATGTCTGTTGCAATCGTCATGATGTTCTACCCTTCTGAATTTGCCCTGAATTCAGCCGCGCTCAGCGACCGGCAATCTTGTTGCCGTCGATCACATCATCGCCCTTGAGACCGATCGGGAAGCTTTCGAGATAGGCGTTGGGATGGCGCCCGTCATAGGTCACGCCGTCGATGAACTCGTTGGTCGCGGGCTTGTAGCCGTCAGTATCGAACGGAAAATCCTCGGGCGAAGCGTGGCCCTCATCGATAAGCAGCCGGGCCGCTTCCAGATAGATATCAGGCAGGTAAACGGATTGAGCGACATCGCCGTACCAGCTGTCATCCCTGGGCTCGGCGATCTGGCCCCAACGGCGCATCTGGGTGAGATACCAGACGGCGTCGGAATAATAGGGATAGGTGGCAAAGTGACGGAAGAAGACGTTGAAGTCTTCCGCCGGGCGCTTGTCGCCCTTTTCATATTCAAAGGTGCCGGTCATCGAATTGGCGATCACCTCGGCATCGGCACCGACATATTCCGGCCGCGACAGGATCTCGACGGCCTCTTCACGGTTGGCATTGTCATTCTCGTCCAGCCACATCGCCGCGCGGATCAGCGCCTTTGTCAGTCCCAGCGTTGTTTGCGGGTATTTTTCGGTAAACGCGTCCGTCAGGCCGAAGACTTTTTCTGGGTTATTCTTCCAGATATCGTAATCGGTGACGACCGGAACGCCGATGCCTTTGAAAACGGCGGCCTGATTCCACGGCTCGCCGACGCAATAACCTTCAATCGTGCCAGCCTCCATGGTGGACGGCATCTGCGGCGGCGGCGTGACAGACAAAAGCGCTTCGGCCTGGATCTGGCCGGAAATATCGCCCGGCGAGTAGTAACCGGGGTTGATGCCGCCGGCCGCCAGCCAGTAGCGTAACTCGTAATTGTGAGTGGAGACGGGAAAGACCATGCCCATCTTGAACGGTTTGCCTTCGGCGCGGTAGGCATCAACCACCGGCTTCAGCGCATCCGCCTTGATCGGGTGCTCGGGTTTACCGTCTGCACCGACCGGAATATTTTCTTTCATCCGGTCCCAGACCGAGTTCGAGACCGTGATCGCATTGCCGTTCAGGTCCATCGAGAACGGAGTAACAATGTGCGCCTCGGTGCCATAACCGATCGTCGCCGCCAAAGGCTGGCCGGCCAGCATATGCGCGCCATCCAGCTCTCCGGTAATCACCCGGTCCAGAAGCACCTTCCAGTTGGCCTGCGCCTCCAGCGTCACATAAAGCCCTTCATCCTCGAAGAAGTGCATTTCCTTGGCAATCGCCAGCGGCGCCATATCGGTCAGCTTGATGAAGCCGATGGTCAGTTCATCCTTTTCCGGAAACAGCATCTCGGCATGCGCATTTGCGCCCGCAAAAACGGCGGAACAGAACATCGTGGCAGTGCAAAGGAAATGGCGCATAGCGTCCTCCAGGTGGATCGGTCATGTCGGAAAAACAAAAAAGCCGCCTAACGGTCTTCGGGCCAGTTCTGGCTCGAATGCGTTGGCGGCGTTGCCTGATGCCCTCCATTGGGCACCGAATTCTTGAAACCTATGGAACCACAGAATACCGCCTCATACAAGCGGCGCGCCCATATTTTTGCATAAAAAATATCATTACTAACAAAATGAGCAAAAAATAGGCATCTGCATGATCAACGCGCACCGGACAGCCGGTCAAACACCGTTTTTTGCTGCGCAATATAGGCGCCGACCTGATCGGGATCGAAAGTCCGGCCATCAAAGAAACCATCCGGACCGAGAACGAGGCCACCGGCACTGGCACCGACAGGGGTCGGCACCTTCAGAGCACCTTCCACCTTGAGGCTGGCGCCCGGCAGTGGTGTGTGCAGCGGCTGCAAGGCCTTGCGATAGATATCCGGCCGGTAGCTCATTTTCGCGATCTCGGCGTTCTCGGCGGAGTGATCGCAAAGCCCCCAGCGCACGATCTGGCTGTAGAACCACAGCGCGTGGCTTTGCCACGGAAAAGTCGCTGCCTTGTCCGAGGTCAGGAAGAAATCCTCGACCGTTCTTTCCGCCGTGTCGCTGATCGCCACCGTGCCGGAAAGCAGCGGCTTAAGCATGGCTGCATCAACGTTCAGATGATGGGGCGCCGACAGAATAGCGGCAAGTTCCGCGTGATTTTCCGGCTTCGCCGCCCAGATTGAAGCACGATAAAGACTGCGCAGGAGTGCCGCGACCAGTTCCTCATTCGCGCTGACAAAATCGGCAGGAAGCGCCAGAACCTTTTCCGGGCTGGAACGCCAGATCTTGGCCTTGACGGTGACGACGCGCGCCACACCCCGACGCGCAGCCATCGTGTTCCATGGTTCCCCCGCGCAATAGCCGTCGATCCGGCCGGCTTCGACCGCGTCCGGCATGAACGGTGGCGGCAGGACCACGATCTCGATATCCCGGTCGGGATCGATACCATTGGCGGCAAGCCAGTAGCGCAGTTCAAGATTATGGCCGGAAAACACATAGACGACGCCGAACCTCAGACGCGGCAACCCTTCAGCCTTGCGCTTCTCGATCACCCGCTTCAGGGCTGCACCGGCAGTTGCCGGGTCGAGATCGTTCAGATCGCCCGCATCCTCCATTTCGCGGCCAAGTGCGGACGAAACCGTGACCGCATTGCCACCGAGCCCCAGCGCTATCGGCGCGATCAGCTTCGATGATAAGGGAAACAGGCCGAGATTGGCCGCGATCGGCATCGGCGCGAGAATATGGGCCGCCTGAAGATTGCCGACCGCCAGCCGGTCGCGGATCGCGCTCCATGAGGTCTCGCGCGTGAGGCGAACATTCAATCCCTCCTCCACGAAAAAGCCCCTGGCCTCTGCAGCCAGAACGATGGCGCTGTCGAGAAGCGGTACAAATCCGATTGAAAGGTCCTGCATCTCTATTTCTCCAGCATCTCGAACGTCATGATAAGGCTTTGGGCCACATCGACAATCTTGCGGTTCTGGTCCATCGCCGTGCGCCTCAACAGCGCATAGGCCTTTTCCTCATCCATGCCGCGCGATTTCATCAGCAGCGCCTTGGCCCGATCGATGACCTTGCGGTTTTCCAGTTGGCTTTTGGCCGCTTCCAGCTCCTGCGCCATGCGTGAAAAAGCATTGAAACGGGAAATCGCCATATCGAGGATCGGCTTCACCCGCTCCTGCTTCAGCCCGTCCACGACATAGGCGGAAACGCCAGCATCAACAGCAGCGTGGATCATGTCGGCATCGGAGCGGTCGACGAACATGGCGATCGGTTTTTTCACCGAACGCGACAGCAAAAACAGGCTTTCCAGCATGTCACGATTGGGATTTTCGATATCGATCACGATCACGTCGGGCGCCTGCCGCTCGATAATCCGGGCAACACCGACGAGTTCCTCCACCACGGTAACATTATGGTGGCCGGCCTTGAGCAGGCCCTCCTTGATAATGGCCGCGCGGATCGCATTTTCATCGATGACAAGGATCGCCAGATCGCTGTTATTCATGAGTAAGGCAGGACCTTCCGCACCAAACATTCAATAGATGTCACGCATATAGCGTTTTTCCTTCACGAGCATGTTAACGTAGCCCGCCGCCGCTGCGCGCGATAGCCCGCCATGCGTCTCGGCAATGGCCCTGAGCGCGGCATCAACATCTTTCGCCATCCGCTTGGCATCGCCACAGACGTAGAAATAGGCTCCGTCCTGAAGCCATTCCCAGAGCTTGCACCCTTGTTCGGCCATCCGGTTTTGAACATAGATTTTCTCCGGCTGGTCCCGTGAAAAGGCCGTATCGAAACGGCTCAGCAGACCGTTCTTACGCCAGCGTTCCATCTCATCGCGATAGTAGAACCCGCTTTCACGGCTTTGCTCCCCGAAGAACAGCCAGTTCGGGCCCCTCGCCCCCTCGGCCTCGCGGTCCTGCAGGAACGCCCGGAACGGCGCAACGCCCGTACCTGGCCCGATCATGATAGCAGGTGCTGCGGGATCGGCGGGCGGGCGGAAATGCGCCTGTTTCTTCACCGCGATCGTGACCGGTGCGGACCCGGCCCGATCCGCGAGGAAGGAGGAGGCGACACCCTTGCGGCTGCGGCCATGGCGCGCATGGCGCAGCACCGAAACCGTCAGGTGGATTTCGTTCGGCTTCACCTTCGGGCTCGAGGCGATCGAATAAAGCCGCGGCTGAAGTTTCTTCAGATGCGCGCAGAACTCCTGTCCATCCGCTGGCTTCGGCGCCATGGCGAGGATATCAGCCACCTGCCGCCCAAAGAGCCAGTCATTGACCCTCTGCCTGTCCGCGCCGTCCACCAGCGTCTTCAACGTTTCGTCGCCACTACACGCCGCCCACCATTGCAGGAAATTCTGCGTCGGCTGGGCGATCTCGAAGTGATCGCGCAGGGCCTCGCCAATGCCGATATCGTGCCCGTTCAGGCCGGAAATGGGCGTATCTTCCCGCAATTGCAGATAGCCGAGGATTTCATCGACCAGTTCCGGACAGTTGCGCGGCATGATGGAGAGCGCATCGCCCGCCTCATAGGCAACCGGCTCCTCGACCCGGAATCCGAACTGGCGCACCTCCTTGGCGCTGCCTTCGCCGCTCAAAAGCCGGTTGACGCTGAGCGTGGCCGGCACGGCATTCCGGCGCTCCGACGGTCCCGCCTCCGGGGCCTTCTTCGCCGGTGCCTCGGACCTCGCCGTACCGGAGAACACGGAGATTGCCGCCGCCAGCGCGTCCCCCTCCTCGCCCGCATCAAGCATACGGCATACGGCGAGACGGTTTGCCCCGAGCTGCCCAAGCCTGGCGTCAAGCTTCCGGCCAAAACCGCAGAACTGGTCGTAGGAACTGTCGCCAAGCGCGATCACGGCATAGGAAAGCCTCTCGAACCGTTCCGCCTTTGAAAGCGCGGACCAGAAGTCCGCCGCGTGATCGGGCGGATCGCCATCGCCGAATGTGCTGACGACAAAAATCGCCGGGTTCCCGGCCGCAAGCGCGTGCGGCCCGACGTCGTCGAGCGCCCGCAGCGCGGGCCGATAGCCCGCCTCGCCAAGCGCCACGCACACATCAGAGGCCACCATTTCCGCTGTGCCGGTTTGTGACGCGTAGAAGACGGTAACCTGCTGGCCGGTCTGGCACTCCTCCGGCTGCCGCCATGCGGCAAGCTGAGGGTTCAACCGCGCCGTCGCCGGTGTTTCCACGACCGTCTTCCCCTCGACGCGCCGCAACCTGACCGCTGTCACCTTGAACTCCGGCTGGAGCGAAACCGGATCGACGGCGTCGCCGGTCACGGCATTGACCGCCAGTTGATCGCCGAACACATCGTTCCAGTGGAACGGCGCGAACAGGGCGCCCGGCGATACCCGGTCGGTGATGAGCGCCGGCAATACCGCCTCGCCATGACGCGAGGTCAGCGAAATCCGGTCGTTCTTATCGATTTTAAACGCCGCCGCATCGTCGGGATGGATCTCCGCGAAGGGCGATGGATTGAGCTTGTTCAGCCGGGAAACCCGGCCGGTCTTGGTCATCGTATGCCACTGATGCTGAAGTCTGCCGGTATTGAGGATGAAGGGATAGTCTTCGTCCGGCACCTCCGCCGGCCCGTTATGCGCACGCGGCCAGAACCGCGCCCGACCGCTTTCGGTCGCGAATTTCAATCGCCCGTCAGGCTCCCGATAACGCGCAGGGTTGCGCGCTGTTGTTCTGGCTTCGGATGCCGGCCACTGGATGCTGCCTTGGCGCAGACATTCATGCGTGACGCCGGAGATATCATAACCGGTCGCGGGATTGGAAAAATGCCGGATTTCATCGAATACCTCTGCCGCGCTCTTATAGGTGAAGGCGTGTTCATAGCCCATGGCGCAAGCCACTTTCGCGATGATCTGCCAGTCCGGCAGCGCCTCGCCCGGCGCCGTCGCCGCCGCCGCTGTCAGTGCCATATTGCGCTCGGAATTGACCATGACGCCATCGGCCTCGAACGATACCGCCGCCGGCAGGAGGATATCGGCATAGGGCGTGGTTTCGGTTTCGGCATAGGCATCCTGAACCACCACGAATTCAGCGCGTTCAAGCGCTGCCGTCACGGTCTTGCGGTTGGCGACACTGGCCACCGGATTGGTGCAGATGACCCAGGCGGCCCTGATCTCACCCGCCTTCATCGCCTCGAACATGGTGATGGTGCCGGTCCCTTCTTCGGCGCGGATCGTGCCCGGCGCAAGGCCCCAGCGCTCTTCGCAGAAGAGCCTGTCGCCCTCAACCAACGCCGAGCGCTGCCCCGGCAGGCCGGGTCCCATATAGCCCATCTCGCGCCCGCCCATGGCATTCGGCTGCCCAGTCAGCGAGAACGGCCCGCTGCCGGGACGACAGATCTGTCCCGTAGCAAGATGCAGATTGCAGATCGCATTGGTGTTGAACGTGCCCTGGACCGACTGATTGAGTCCCATGGTCCAGAACGTCATGAACTCACTGGCTGCGAGCACCATATCGGCTGTCGCCCTGATGTCCTCAACCTTGAGGCCGGTGATCGCCGCGACCCGTTCCGGCGGATAATCCGCGAGAAAGGCCGGCATCCCAGCCCAGCCCTCGGTATGGGCCTCGGCAAAGGCCTCATCAACACCGCCCGCTTCGGCAATCAGATGCAGGATACCGTTGAGGAGGGCGAGATCGGTTCCGGATTTTGGTGCGAGATGTAGGTGAGCCTTTTCGGCGGTCGCCGTGCGGCGCGGATCGACGACGATCAGCTTCGCGCCCTGTTTCACCCGGTCCATCATCCGCAGGAACAGGATCGGATGGCAATCGGCCATGTTCGAGCCGATCACCAGAAACAGATCGGCCGTCTCGATGTCATTATAGGATCCCGGCGGCGCATCCGCGCCCAGCGACAGCTTGTAGCCGGAACCGGCGCTTGCCATGCAGAGCCTGGAATTGGATTCGATATGGCGGGTGCGCAAAAAACCCTTGGCAAGCTTGTTGGCAAGATATTGCGCCTCCATCGACATCTGTCCGGAGACATAAAGCGCAATGGCGTCGGGGCCGAGTTCGTCGGCGATGGCGCGCAGCCGTTTGGCCGTCTCGGCGATTGCCGCATCGGCGGAGGTCGTCGCGGGCGCAATGTCCGCCCCCTGCGGACCAGCGCGGTTTCGAGACGGCCCGGCGCAGAGATCGCCTCATGGGCGGTCTTGCCTTTGGTGCAGAGCCGCCCGCGATTGGCGGGATGATCCTTGTCTCCCGACAGCCTGACGATCCGACCGTCCTCGACATCAAGCACCACGCCGCAGCCGACGCCGCAATAGGGACATACGCTTTTGACACGCTCTACGCTCATCGCAGCCTCCGGCCGTTCTGGTGGTTGCTGACAAGGCGCAAGCGGACATGGCAAGCAGAATTGATGACCCGCCGGGGTGGCATCGGCTTTCCTCGCTGTCTAGAATGAAAACAAAAAAAGCCGCGGCATCATGCGAAGCGCTTCCACTTGGGAAACGGTTCTCAGATCCGCAGCTTTGCGATGGAATGCCCGCCATTGGACATCGTTTCGTAAACGATAGTCCGACACGCGACGACTTTCAAGCCGCTGCCTGCCGATTTGCCGATGAAGCGGAAAAGCACAAGGGAGGGAAACAGCATCATGCCGGTAAAGATCAAACGGGTCTATGACCAACCCGACAACTCCGACGGCCTGCGCGTTCTCGTCGACCGTCTCTGGCCGCGCGGCCTTTCGAAGGACAAGGCCTGCATCGACCTTTGGGCAAAGGAAGTCGCCCCTTCAAGCGACCTGCGCAAATGGTTCGCGCACCGGAAAGATCGGTGGGAGGCTTTTCAACGACGCTATCGCGTGGAGCTTGCGGAAAACGCCGCGCTTGATGAACTCTGCGCAAAGAGCGAGAAAGACACTGTGACATTGCTCTATGGTGCCCGCGACCCATGCATCAATCATGCGCGCGTCCTTGCGGCCGTGATCGCGGAAAGGAGCAGCTGTCAAACCGAGGTGGAACGGTCGGACGAATGCGCGGTGGAGGTGTCATCGCCACCGTGCTTTCTGCACGAACTGGACCCGGCCTGGCTTGGAACGGAAAGCCGCGACGACAGCGGCGCACCGGCGGATCGTGAAAAATCCGACTGGCAGCCCTCGCACAAGAACCCCGAGCGTGGTAGCCCGGAATAGCGTTCAGAGCGACCGTCCGCCAGACGAGACGATGCTGAATTCGTCGTCTTCGACCCTGCCATCCTCGCGCACGGTCAACCGCCAACGGCGATTGCCGATGCGGAAAGACAAACGCCACCGCCCCGCATCCTCACCATCACCCCGTTCCACCGACGACCGGACCAGCCCTCTCGCCGTCTTCGCATGCAAATCATCGAGGTTGAGGCCAAAGCGGCGGGCGAGCCTCTCCGCGCCAATCTCGAACTCGCCGTCCTCGTTGCGTTCGATGAAAAGCGCGGTCTGATCGGCGGTCATGCCCCCTCCCCGTTTCCCGGCTGGCCGGACGGCGCTGCAAGATCGGCGTGCCCGATCGGGCACAGACCGGTCGTATCCTCGCCGCGATGAAAGCCGATGGCCAGACGAAAGGAATGAGCAATCCGCAGGGCCCTGTCGACAAACAGCGCCGCTACCTCTTTCGGGCAGGTGGCCTCCACCGTCTCGGCAAAGAGCTGCAGCCAGCGCTGAAAATGCCGTTTTTCGAGTTCGGGGATGGCCAGATGCGGCGGCAACGGACGCCCCTGATACCGCGTGGTGCGCAGCAGCGTTGAGGACCAGAAATCGCACATCCGGGCGAGATGCCGGGGCCAGCCATCGGCGGCGATCCGACTGTTGAACACCGGCCCCAGCAACGCATCCTCGCGAATCCGATCGTAAAAGCCATGCACCACGGCCTGGATCATCGTCTCGTCCAGAACATCGGGAAGCGGTCTGCCGTCAATGATCACCGTGCGTGCGGGTGCGGAACGACCTTTCATTGTCTTGGAACCTCTTTGTGTTGAAATTGGAAATTCGGGTTTCAGCCCGGGGGGCGATGTGCCTTGAGTTTGGCAGGGTCAGTTTCGATCCGGTCAGCGCCAATCAAATCGAGACAATAGGGGATCGCCGGAAACACAGCATTCAGACAAAGTTCGATTGACGCCGGACGGCCCGGCAGGTTGACGATCAGGCTCTTCCCGCGCACCCCGGCGGTCTGGCGCGAGAGAATCGCGGTCGGCGCCTGCTCGAGGCTGACGCGCCGCATGAGTTCACCAAAGCCCGGCAATTCCTTCTCCAGCACAGACTGCATTGCCTCCGGCGTCTGGTCGCGCGGCGCCGGTCCCGTACCACCGGTCGTCAGGATGAGATCGGCGCGGGCATTGTCGCAAAGTTCCATCAGCGCGCCAGTCACCGAGGCTGTCCCGTCCGGGATGATTTTCCGGCGCAGGTCATAAGGGGACGTCACCGTCTCCTTCAACCAGGTCTCGATCATGGCGCCGCTTTGGTCTTCATATTCGCCCCGGCTGGCGCGGTCGGAAACGGTCAAAGCGACAATCAGCATCTCATCCTCCAAGCTCCGACATCGTCCGTGCGATGCCATCAACGTGGTCGTTTGTAATCGAAAAGGCGTGCCCCTCGGGCTTCATCGCCACCGCGCGCGAGATCAACGCGTCGACGGGCCGATCATCATCGCTTACCCGCAGGGCATCGCGCAAGCCAACCCGCCCTTCATTTCCCATGCAGGTAAAAAGATCGCCGGTGGCACTGACGCGCAGGCGATTGCAGGTGGCACAAAAATCGCAGGACAACGGCGTAATGAATCCCAACAGGCCACCGGTTTCGGCGACCCGAACATAGCGCGCCGGCCCGCCGCTGCTGACGGCAAGCGGCTCAAGGGTCCAATTTTTCGAAAGCGTCTCGCGAAACTTCAACAGGGAAAGAAAGCTCTCCCGGCGATCATGCTGACCGTCGCCGAGCGGCATTTCCTCGATCAGCGTCAGGTCCATGCCGCGGGCATGGGTAAAACGGATCATCTCATCCACCTCCTGCTCGAATGCGCCGCGCATGGCAACCGCATTGATCTTGACCCTGAGGCCTGCCGCCTGCGCCGCCTCGATCCCGGCGAAGACCCGTTCGATCCGTCCCCAACGGGTGATCGCGCGATAACGCTCCGGATCAAGCGTGTCGAGCGAGACATTCACCCGGCGCACGCCATGGGCAAAAAGCGCTTCCGCGTAACGGTCCAGCAGCGTGCCGTTGGTGGTCAGCGTCAACTCGTCGAGCGCGCCGGTTTCAAGATGGGCGCCAAGCATGGCGAACAGCGTCATGATGTTCTTGCGCACCAGCGGCTCGCCGCCGGTGATCCTGATCTTGCGCACGCCGCGCGCGATGAAGATGCGCGAAAGCCGCTCAAGCTCCTCAAGGTCGAGGATCTCGCGGCGCGGCAGAAACGTCATGTTCTCGGACATGCAATAGGTGCAGCGCAGGTCGCAACGATCCGTCACCGAAAGCCGGAGATAGGTTGCCGTACGGCCGAATCCGTCGACAAGCGGGCAAGGCCCAACCTCCCTTATCGCGCGTTCATGCCGCATCGTCAGTCCTTCCTGCGCGAGCGACGGCTGAAAGGCTCCAGTCGAGAACCGCGTCAACCTCCGCCGGCAAGGGCTGCGACAGGTCACCGGCAAAGGCGTGCCAGTCATCGAGATAGGCCTCCTTCACCGAAGTTAGCATCGGCACGCCTGCCAGAAACGCTGCCTCGAAAACCGAGCGCAACCCGCCGCCCTGCGCTTCTCCCTTGCCGAAACGGTTGAGAATGAGAAGATCCGGCTGCGTCCCGATCCGAGTCTGGGCAAAAACGGCGGCTTGCGAAAGCGCATTGAAATCCAGCCGGCAACCGCGCGCATGCGCGCCGAGCGCCTGCATGATCTGCCAGCGCCGTCCGGTCGCAATATCTTCCAGGTCAACGGCGCCGCAGCACTGTCCGTCATCCTTTTCGGCATGCTGGACGAAGCCTTCCACCCGCTGGCCCCTTGCGCGCAGCCGACGCGCAACCGCTTCCAGAATCCGGTCGGCGGCGTCATCCTGCGTAAACGGGATGAAGGCGAGCGATCTGTTTTCAGATATCGCAGTTTCCACGATCGCCATCACAACCCCCTCTACCCTACTGCACCAGCGGTCCGTCGGCGCCGCCAATCTCAATGCCCTCTATGGAGGCTTCCGCCGCCAGAACGGCGATGAACTGCTGAACAGCCTTTGACCAGGAGGCAGCCTCCAGCCAGGCGGCGATGCGCGGCCTGACCGCCTCGAACGGCAATTGTTCCCCGTCGATCCGCCGGTCCATGCGGATGATGTGGTAGCCGTAGCGGGTTTCAACGGGCGAACCCGTCACCTCGCCTTCCGGTAGCCGCATCAGCACCGCCTCGAATTCCGGAACGGTGCTGCCCGGCGAAAGCTGTCCGAGATTGCCGGCATGTTCCGCCGACGGGCAGGCCGACCGAGCCCTCGCCAGTTCGCCGAAGCGAACCGCGCCGGTTTCCAGATCCGTGATCATCTGCTCAGCCTCCGCGCGCGCCTGCCGCCGGGCGGCCTCGTCGGCCGGATTGGCGGCAAGCAGGATGTGGCTCGCCTCGAAGATCGGTTCGGAGCGGAAACGGTCCCGGTTGTTCTCATAAAACCGGCGGCATTCGACTTCGTCGGCCGAAGGCGCGTCGACCACCATCTCGATCAGCGCCCGGATCTTCGCATCCTCGGCGGTTTCGTTTCTGCCGTCGGCGGTTGTCTCCGGCGTGCCGGTCACCTGTTCTTCTGCGGCCTTCTGCAGCAGCAGTTCGCGGATGACAAGCGCCTCAGCCGCCGCCTTCAGCGCTGCTCCGGGATTGTCAGCCGGGTGGTTCTGGGCCTCGGCGAGGATGGCGCTTTCGGCAATTGCCACCCCGTTGACGGAAATCTCGGAAAACACCGGTCGCGCTTTCGGCGGGATTTTTGTGTCGACGGCTTGATAGCCGCTGCCAGGTTCGGGTCCGGCGCCGGACGTTTGCGGTTGTTGCTGTGTGAAAAGGTTAGCCATTGTGCGTCACTCCGCCGGTTTGCCGTTGATGCGCGAGCCATCGCCCTTCTGCCGGGCAACCTGATAGCCGGGCCGCCAGATATAGCGCACCGGAACGCTCAGCATGTGCACCAGTCGCGTGAAGGGGAAGACGAGCAGGATGGTGAGGCCGAGGAAAATATGCGCCTTGAAGATCCAGGCGGCATCGGCGACGTAGGACGAGGCGGCGAAATTGAAGGTGAAGATGCCCTGCGCCCAGCTCATGAATTTCACCATCTCATGACCGTCGAGATGATGGAGCGACACCGGGATCGTGCCGAGACCGAGCAGGAGCTGCAGCCAAAGCAGAATGATGATCATCGTATCGCTGAAGGTCGAGGCTGCGCGCACCCGTGCATCGAACAGGCGGCGGTGAACCAGCAGGGTCGCGCCGACGATACCGAAAACCCCGGCAATGCCGCCGGCGACGACGGCCAGCAACTGCTTGGCGCCATGACTGACGCCAAGAGTGTCGAAGACCCAGATCGGCGTCAACAGGCCGACGACGTGACCGGCGAAAATGAACAGAACGCCGACGTGAAAGAGCACGGAGCCCCAGATGAGTTGTTTGCGCCGCAGCAACTGGCTGGAGCCCGACCGCCACGAATAGGGCTCGCGGTCATAGCGAATGACGGAACCGAGGATCAGCACCGTGAGTGCGATATAGGGATAGATGCCGAAAACGAGAGTGTTGAGATAGGCTGACATGGCTGCCTCCTAATTCGAAAGGGGACCGGCGACATCGCCGGGTTCGCGCTCTGCCGCGCGCATGCGTGTTCTGAGCCTGTCCGGCCCACAATCGCCTTCACCGGCATTGCCGCCGAAGGTGACGGCTTCTTCTTCCCATATGCGGTCGAGTGCCTTCAGGTCGTCGGGATTATCCTCCGGCGCGGCCATCAACTCCTTCAGAAGCTTCTGATCGGCTTCAGCCGATGACAGCAAGGAGAGCGCGGCGAAGGCCGAGGCGTAGACAGAATCCCGTTTCTTCAGGCGCTCCCCGATGGCCTCGGTGATGTGCGCCGTCTGGCCAAGCAGTTCATCCACCTCGGCCTTGGGGCGCGTTGACAGAAATTCCAGAAACAGCGGCAGATAGTCCGGCAGCTCCTTCGCATCGACCTCAAAGCCGCCCGCCTCATAAAGCGCCATCAGGTCGACCATGGCCTGGCCGCGATCGCGGCTTTCGCCGTGGACATGTTCGAACAGGTGCAGCGACAGCGAACGGGTGCGGTCGAAGAGATAGACATAGCGCTCCTGAACCTCATAGAGGTCACGGCCTGTCAGGTCGCCTATCAGCCGCCCCAGAACCACGGCGGCAGCTTCGGGCACGGCAGAGGATGCCAGCGCCGCCTTCAGCTCCGGCAAATCCTCCAGCAATTCCCGCTCAGGATAGGACAGAAGCAGGGAGGTTATTTTCAGGGCGGTGTTCATCAGACCTGCTCCTTGAAGATATCGGTGGGCGTTTGCACTACTTTGCGGCGTCCGGCACCGAACAGTTCGGTTTCAGATGAGCCGCCCGAACAGCCATTGCCGAACGAGAAGCCACAGGAGCCGCGCACGTCATAGGCATCCTCGGAAATCTCGCGGTGCGTTGTCGGGATCACGAAGCGGTCCTCGTAATTGGCAATCGCCATTATGTGATACATGTCTTCGATCATCTGACCTGTCAGGCCAACGCGTTCGGCAATCGCATCGTCATCCACGCCGTCGACGGTTTTGGCGCGCATATAGGCGCGCATGGCGAGCATGCGTTCCAGCGCGGTCACCACCGGTTCTTCCTTGCCCGCCGTCAAAAGGTTGGCGAGGTAGCGTACCGGAATGCGCAGCGATTTGACGTCCGGCATATCGCCATCGAGACCGAGCTTGCCGGCTTCGGCGGCCGACTGCACCGGCGAGAGCGGCGGCACATACCAGACCATAGGCAGGGTGCGGTATTCCGGATGCAGCGGAAATGCGACCTTCCAGTCGATCGCCATCTTGTAGACCGGGGATTTTCTCGCCGCTTTCAGCCAATCCTCGGGAATGCCGTCCTTGCGGGCCTGCTCGATGACAGCCGGATCGTTCGGATCGAGAAAAACCTTGAGCTGCTCCTCGTAAAGATCCTGCTCGTTTGCCGTCGAGGCGGCTTCCGAAATCCGGTCGGCGTCGTAGAGAATGACGCCGAGATAGCGGATACGCCCGACGCAGGTTTCCGAGCAGACCGTCGGCTGACCGGCCTCGATGCGCGGGTAGCAGAAGATGCACTTTTCCGATTTTCCGGAATTCCAGTTGTAATAGATCTTCTTGTAGGGGCAGCCGGAGACGCACATGCGCCAGCCCCGGCACTTCTCCTGGTCGATCAGGACGATGCCGTCATCCTCGCGCTTGTAGATCGCGCCGGACGGACAGGCGGCGACACAAGTGGGGTTCAGACAGTGCTCGCACAGGCGCGGCAGATACATCATGAAGGTGTTTTCGAACTGGCCGTAGATTTCCTTTTCGACCCCTTCGAAATTCACGTCCTTCGAGCGCTTCTCGAATTCGCCGCCCAGGATTTCCTCCCAGTTCGGCCCCCATTCGATCTTCTCCATGCGCTCGCCGGTCAGCTTCGAGCGCGGCCGTGCCGTGGGCATGGTCTTGCTTTCACCGGCTGACTGGAGATGGCCATAGTCAAAGTCGAACGGCTCGTAATAGTCGTCGATTTCCGGCAGATCCGGATTGGCGAATATCTTGGCGAGGATACGCCATTTGGCGCCCATCTTCGGCTCGATCTTGCCGTTTTTCTTGCGGACCCAGCCGCCATTCCACTTTTTCTGGTTTTCCCACTCCTTGGGAAAGCCGATCCCCGGTTTGGTCTCGACATTGTTGAACCAGGCGTATTCCACGCCCTCACGGTTCGTCCAGACGTTCTTGCAGGTGACGGAGCAGGTGTGGCACCCGATGCATTTATCGAGGTTGAGCACCATGCCGATTTGCGCGCGGACCTTCATTCTGCGGCCTCCTTTCCAGCAAGGCTTGGGGTCTCGTCCATCCAGTCGACACTTTCGAGCTTGCGGACGACGACGAATTCATCGCGGTTGGACCCGACGGTTCCGTAATAGTTGAAGCCGTAGGATTGATGGGCGTAGCCGCCGATCATGTGGGTCGGTTTGGGAATCACGCGGGTGACGGAGTTATGAATGCCGCCGCGCTGGCCGGTCAGCGGCGAACCGGGCGTGTTCACGATCTTTTCCTGCGCGTGGTACATGAAGATCGTGCCGTCCTTCATGCGTTGGGAAACGACCGCGCGGGCGACGAGCGCGCCATTGGCGTTGTAGACCTCGACCCAGTCATTATCGACGATACCGGCGCGGGCGGCATCGGGCTCCGATATCCACACCACAGGTCCGCCGCGATTGAGCGTCAGCATCAAAAGGTTATCGGTATAGGTGGAGTGAATGCCCCATTTCTGGTGTGGCGTGATGAAGTTCAGCACCAGATGCGGCTGGCCGTCGAGGCGCGCCTCTATTGCCGGCGTCACCGTGCCGGTGTCGATCGGTGGGCGGTAGACGCAGAACCCCTCACCGAAGGCCCGCATCCACAGATGGTCCTGATAAAGCTGCTGACGCCCGGAGAGTGTGCGCCACGGGATCAGTTCGTGGACATTGGTGTAGCAGGCGTTGTAGCAGACCTTTTCCGATTCCAACCCCGACCATGTTGGCGAGGAAATGATCTTTCGCGGCTGGGCGACGATATCCCGGAAACGGATTTTCTCATCCTCTTTCGGCAAAGCCAGATGGCTATGATCGCGCCCGGTGATCACCGAAAGCGCGTCCCAGGCCTTGACCGCGACCTCGCCGTTGGTTTCGGGCGCGAGCATAAGAATAACCTCGGATGCGTCGATATCGGTGTCGATCTTCGGGCGACCTTTGGAGGCCCCCTCTTCCGTTACCGTGCCATTCAACCTGCCAAGCAGTTCCACCTCATGGTCGGTGTTCCATGAAATGCCCTTGCCGCCATTGCCGAGCTTTTCCAGCAGTGGACCAACAGAGGTGAACTTGCGGTAGAGATTGGGGTAGTCCCGCTCGACAACCGCAACGTTTGGCATGGTCTTGCCGGGCACCGGATCGATCTCGCCGTTTTTCCAGTCCTTGACGTCGAAAGGCTGGGCCAGTTCGCCGGGGGTGTCGTGCAGGGTCGGCACCAGCACGATATCCTTTTCAACGCCAAGCACTTCCGGCGCGACTTCGGAAAACCTCTTGGCGATCCCCTTGAAAATCTCCCAGTCCGAGCGTGACTGCCAGGCCGGATCGGCAGCACTGGTCAGCGGATGGATGAAGGGGTGCATATCCGAGGTATTGAGGTCGTTCTTCTCGTACCATGTCGCCGTCGGCAGCACGATGTCGGAATAGACGCAGGTCGTGGACATGCGGAAATCGAGCGTGACCAGCAGATCAAGCTTTCCTTCCGGCGCCTCGTTATGCCAGACGACGTCCTTGACCTCCAGACGGCCCTCTTCACCGAGGTCCTTGCCCATCAGGCCATGCGACGTGCCGAGCAGGTGCTTGAGGAAATATTCGTGCCCCTTGCCCGAAGACCCCAGCAGGTTCGACCGCCACACGAACATGTTGCGTGGCCAGTTCTCCTCCGCATCCGGATCGTCGCAGGACATGGAAAGCGTGCCGGATTTCAGCGCATCGGCGATATAATCCACAGGCGTTTTGCCGGATGCTTCAGCCGCGCGCGCCACTTTGAGTGGATTGGTACGCAATTGCGGGGCAGACGGCAGCCAGCCCATCCGCTCGGCGCGGATATTGTAGTCGATCAGCGTCGCGTCCCACGGGCCTTCCGGCGCGGTCGGCGACAAAAGCTCATCAACCTTGACCGTTTCGTAGCGCCACTGGTCGGTATGGGCGTAAAAGAACGAGGTCGAATTCATCTGGCGCGGCGGACGCTGCCAGTCGAGCCCGAAGGCAAGCGGCAGCCAGCCGGTTTGTGGCCGCAGCTTCTCCTGACCGACATAATGGCTCCAGCCACCGCCCGACTGGCCGATACAACCGCACATCACCAGCATGTTGATGATGCCGCGATAGTTCATGTCCATGTGGTACCAGTGGTTCAGTCCGGCCCCGAGAATGACCATGGAGCGGCCATTGGTCTTTTCCGCATTACCCGCAAAGGCGCGAGCGGTCGCGATGATCTGCTCGCGCGGAACGCCGGTGATCTTTTCCGCCCATGCCGGCGTATAAGGCGTTCCATCGTCAAACGAGCTTGCGACGTTGTCGCCGCCGAAGCCACGGTCGAGGCCGTAATTGGCGACGAAAAGATCGAAGACCGTGGTGACCACTGCCTCGCCATCCGCAAGCGCGACACGGCGGACCGGCACCTTGCGCATCAGGACGCTGTCGTGATCGGTGCCTTCGAAATAGTCGTGCTGGCGGCTGCCGAAATAGGGAAAGGCAACGTCTTCGACGCCGTCATGGTGTTCCGCAAGGCTCATGGTCAGATCGACGTCAGCGCCCGAGCCGTCTTTCTGCTCAAGGTTCCACTTGCCCTTTTCACCCCAACGATAGCCCGCCGAACCGCGCGGGGCGACAGCAGCGCCGGTCTTTGCGTCGAAACCGACCGTCTTCCATTCGCCATTGTTGGTTTCGCCCAGACCACCTTCAAACTCCGAAGCGCGGATGAAGCGCTCAGGCACGTAGCGGCCATCCTTTTTCACCAGCCGCACCAGCATCGGCATGTCGGTATAGCGGCGACAGTAATCGTCGAAATAGCCGACCTTCCGGTCGAGGTGATATTCGCGCAGGATCACATGGCCGAGCGCCATGGCAAGCGCGGCATCGGTTCCTTGCTTGGGGTGCAGCCAGAGGTCGGAGAATTTCGCGGCTTCCGAATAGTCCGGCGACACGACGACCGACTTCGTGCCCTTGTAGCGTACCTCCGTATAAAAATGCGCATCCGGCGTGCGGGTCTGCGGCACGTTGGAGCCCCAGAGCATCAGGAAGCCGGCATTGTACCAGTCGGCCGATTCCGGCACGTCGGTCTGCTCGCCCCAGGTCATCGGCGAGGCCGGCGGCAGATCGCAATACCAGTCGTAAAACGACATGCAGGTGCCGCCGAGCAGCGACAGGTAGCGGGACCCGGCCGCGTAAGAGACCATCGACATCGCCGGGATCGGCGAAAATCCGATGACGCGGTCGGGCCCCCACCTCTTCGCAGTGTAGGCGTTGGCCGCCGCGATGAGCTCGTTGACCTCGTCCCAGGTGGCGCGCACGAAACCGCCAAGGCCGCGCACCTTTATATAGTCGGCCCGCTTTTCAGGGCTGTCCTGAATGGCTCTCCAGGCTGCAACCGGGCTTTTGTCCGCACGCTCCTTGCGCCAGAGCTTCAGGAGCCGCGCCCGGATCAGCGGGTATTTCACCCGATTGGCCGAATACATGTACCAGCTGTAGCTGGCTCCGCGCGAACAGCCGCGCGGTTCGTGATTGGGCATGTCGGGGCGGGTGCGCGGGTAATCGGTCTGCTGGGTTTCCCAGGTGACGATCCCGCCCTTGACGTAGATCTTCCATGAGCAGGAGCCCGTGCAGTTCACGCCATGGGTGGAGCGCACGATCTTGTCGTGCTGCCAGCGCTTGCGATAGGCATCCTCCCAGTCGCGGTTTTCATTCGTGGTCACGCCGTGACCATCGGAGAAGGTGTCAACATTCTTGCGCGCCAGAAAGTTGAGGCGGTCGAGGAGAAGAGACATGATCCGTTCCTTTGTTTCGGGCGATTAGCAGGGCACCGGGGCGTTGCGGCGGGTGTAGAACAAGAAGGTCAGCACGGCGCAGAGCACGTAGAAGATGCCGAAGCCCCACAGCGCCATATCCGGTCCGCCGGTCATCGAGATCGAGGTGCCGTAGGATTTGGGGATGAAGAATGCGCCATAGGCGGCGATCGCCGAGGTAAACGCGATGATGGCGGCGCTCTCGCGGTCGGTCTGCTTCTGCAGGGTGCCGGCATCCAGTTCCGGCATCAGGCGCGGCACTTCGCGGCGCATGATTGCCGGGATCATCTGGAAGGTTGATGCGTTGCCGACGCCGGTGAGGAAGAACAGCGCCATGAAGCAGGCGAAGAAGGCCCAGAAATTGCCACCCACCCCGCCATGCGGCAGGAATTGCAGCACGCCGACCACGGCTACAAACATGCCGACGAACGTCCAGAAGGTGACACGCCCGCCGCCGAAGCGGTCGGAAATCCACCCGGTGCCCGCCCGGCTCAGCGCACCGACCAGCGGGCCGAGGAAGGCATAGGAAAGCGCATTGACCTCGGGGAACTGGGTTTTCATCAACAGCGGGAAACCCGCCGAATAGCCGATGAACGAGCCGAATGTGCCGGTATAGAGGATGCACATGATCCAGTTGTGGAACCGCGAGAAGATCACCGCCTGATCGGCAAAGGAAGCCTTGGCCGAGGCTATGTCGTTCATGCCGACATAGGCGGCGATGGTGGCGACGATGATGAACGGCACCCAGACGAAGCCGGCATTCTGCAGCCACAGCTTTCCGCCATCGGTCAGCGCCTGCGGTTCGCCGCCAAGTGCGCCGAAAACGCCCATGGTGATGACGACTGGCACCAGGAACTGCATGACCGAGACCCCGAGATTGCCAAGCCCGGCATTCAAGGCCAGTGCATTGCCCTTTTCGGCCTTGGGGAAAAAGAAGCTGATATTGGCCATCGACGAGGCGAAATTGCCGCCGCCAAGACCGCACAGAAGCGCCAGAACGAGAAAGATCAGATAGGGTGTTTCCGGGTTCTGCACGGCATAGCCGATGCCCATGGCCGGCAGCAGCAGCGAGGCGGTGGAAAGCGTGGTCCAGAGCCTGCCGCCAAAGATCGGCACCATGAAGGAATAGAAGATCCTGAGTGTGGCGCCGGAAAGACCCGGAAGTGCCGCCAGCCAGAAGAGCTGGGCGTCGGTGAAATCAAATCCGATCGCGGGAAGCCGTGCAACGACGACCGACCAGACCATCCAGACCGAAAAGGCCAGAAGCAGCGCCGGGATGGAAATCCAGAGATTGCGTTTGGCGATCTTCCGCCCGGTCTGTTCCCAGAAGATTTTGTCCTCTGGATTCCATTCGGTGAGCGTCGCCGCCGACGTCTTCGGCGTCATGCCCTCGAATTCCGGCAGTTCCGGCAGCGCTACGTCGTCCACCCGGTTGCGGCGCTCCATCTGACGGATGGAAAGATGCATCCATGTGAGGGCGACGAGCACCAGCAGGAACAGGAAGGCGAAGCAGGTGGTATAGACGCCTGTCAGATCCAGCAGCGTGCCGAACACGATCGGCAGGACGAAGCCACCGAGCCCACCGATCATGCCGACAAGGCCCCCGACCGAACCGACATTGTCGGGATAATAGACCGGAATATGCTTGTAGACCGCCGCCTTGCCGAGGCTCATGAAGAAACCGAGACAGAAGATCATCAGCACAAAGGCGCCAAAGCTCATGGCGGTCGTGAAGATGATGTCGCCGCCCTTGGCATGGATCGTGTAGCTCGTCGGCGGGTAGGACAACATGAACAGCAGAAGCAGCGCAAAACCGAAAGTCCAGTACATCACCGAGCGCGCGCCGAACCGGTCGGCCAGATGCCCGCCATAGGCGCGGAACAGGCTGGCCGACAGCGAGAACGCCGCCGCGGCCATGCCTGCGGTGCGGATATCGACGCCGTAAACATCAACGAGGTAATGCGGCAGCCACAGCGCCAGCGCGACGAAGGCGCCGAAGACGAAGAAATAATAGAGCGAGAAGCGCCAGACCTGCAGGTTCTTCAGCGGCGCGAGCTGGGCCGCGACCGAACCGGCCTTCGCGCCGGAACGGCGCCTGGCTTCAAACACCGGATCATGTTTCGAGAACACGAAGAAAATGACGGCGATGGCGGCAAGCGCAAAGGCCCAGACATTGGCGACCGCCTGCCAGCCGAAGGCAACCATGACGAAGGGCGCGCAGAATTTGGTGATCGCCGCGCCGACATTGCCCGCCCCGAAAATACCGAGTGCGGTGCCCTGCTTTTCCGGCGGATACCAGTGCGAGACATAGGTGACGCCAACGGCAAAGGAACCGCCGGCAAGACCGACGCCAAGGGCCGCCAAAAGAAAGAGCGGATAGGTCGAAGCGCTGGTCAGGAGCCACGTTGCCGCAGCAGCCAGCAGCATCTGTAGCGGGAACACCAGCCGCCCGCCATATTGCTCGGTCCAGATTCCGAGCATCAGTCGGGTCAGCGAGCCGGTCAGCACCGGCGTTGCCACCAGAATACCGAACTGGGTTTCGGAAAGGCCGAGTTCACCTTTGATCTCGACCCCGATGATGGCGAAGATCGTCCAGACCGCGAAGCAGACCGTAAAGGCCACCGTGCTGAGACCGAGCGCGCGGCGCTGATCGCTTCGCGGAATACCGTCAACTGCAGACATAAAATGCCCCCCAAGGCTCGAGCGGAAGCCCGCTCATTGGAAATTGTGCCTGAGAGCTAGAAGGTTTTGCAGCCCCGCGAAGTTGACCTAAGTCAAGCTTGACGGGTGACGCGAGACAAACAAGAATTGGGCGTGAAATTGCCTTCTCGCGCTGAAATCATCGTCAAATCGAGCGGTTGCGGATGCCGGTTGATGCTGCTAAATTTATCAATTAAGAACACGAAAAAAATCAAGGCATAGAGATGCGGTCATCCGATTTGCCCCAGGTGCGGGCGCTCGGCCTGTTCAACAGCATGGGCGAGGAGAATTTCGAGGCGCTGATGCAGGCGGCCTATCTGCAGACCTTTCCACCACAGCTTGACCTCGTGCACGAGGGTGATCCGGCGGACTTTCTCTATGTCGTGATCGAGGGCTGCGTCGAGCTTTATGCCAACGCCAATCGTCGCGAAGCGACGATGGCGATGGTTCATCCGGTCAGCGCCTTCATACTCGCCGCAGTCTTGAAGGACGCGGTCTATCTGATGTCGGCGCGCACACGGGCGCGTTCGAAAATATTGCTGATCCCTTCGGAAAACGTCCGATCGATCTTCGAGCTCGATGACGCCTTCGCAAGGGCAATGGTGCTGGAGATGGCTGGTAGCTATCGCTATGTCATCAAGGAGCACAAGGGTCTCAAGCTGCGCAGTTCCGTCGAACGGCTGGCGAACACACTCCTTCGGTATGATCATGAATTCGGCACAGGCACCGGCGCCTTCGAGCTGCCCTATGACAAGAGAACGCTGGCCTCACTTCTCGGCATGACGCCGGAAAACCTCTCGCGCGCCTTCAATACGCTGAAACCTTACGGCGTTAAGGTCAACGGAACGACAATCCTGCTTTCCGACAGCAAATCTTTGGAAACACTTGCTAAACCGACACCGCTGATCGACAATCCAAAAACTTGATTCTGTTGCTACAACCGAACAGCCTACCTCAACTTGCCCCGCCGGTCAGAGGGGCATTGTTGCAATGCGATCAGCCCCCGGACGAGATAAGTCAACCCTTTGGATTTTTCATACAACGCGCCTGAATTCTGGACGACCAAGCTCAGTTATCCGGTTAAGAACACGGACGCCGATCTTTGCTTCAGTCGTCTGATTACCGGAGGGATGATGTCACACTAGTTCGATGAGGCAAAAGAGTGATATTTCGGGTGGTTTCATACCGCCATTTGGATCACGGCTTTTCACTCAGCCATGGCTTTGAGCCGATGGATGTGAATGGACATTGCTGATTTCTTGTTGTTTGGCGGGCATTGCCAAGTTGCTGAAGCGAGATTTTGAAAGTGCGCGAGGGCGACGATTATGGCCTCATTTCGGTAGCATAGTCAGCTCAGAGACAGAATGCATAGGTGGCGTTGCCATTGAGAAGTTGGACAAAGGCCAGTGTCGTCGGCAGGGCGACAGCCGTATTGAACACGGCTCCGCCCGGATAGGCCGTAAAGCAGGGCCGGCCGGAAACATGCGTGTCCGGGAAAAAATCAATCAGCGCTTCACCCAACACAGAATCATGTTTTGTGCCTCTCACATATCGCCAGCCATCCCGATTGTGTCATGCCGCAGGAAAGAAATGTTCCTTGTTAGGCCATGGCGTGAGCCCCACTTCCGTTCCGGGGTGGGCGTCGAGCTCGCCTTCCGTTCGCGCCACAAACAGGCCGGCGCCATCGACCTGGATATGCGCGATGGTTTCCGCACCCAGTTTTTCGATATGCCGCACCGTGCCGTGCCAGCGGCCTCGGTCCGGTGCGACGATTGCCAGATGTTCCGGGCGAACACCGTAATAGCCGATATCGACCATGCCGACGTCGGCACCCTTGAACAGATTCATTTTCGGCGATCCGATAAAACCGGCCACGAAAGTGGTCCGGGGGTTGTTATAGAGGTCCATCGGGGCGCCGACCTGCTCGATATTGCCGCGCGACAGGACAACGATCTGGTCCGCCATCGTCATCGCCTCCACCTGATCGTGGGTGACGTAAACCATCGTCGCCCCCAGTTTTTCGTGCAGTTCCGCAAGTTCGACGCGCATCTGACCGCGCAACGCGGCATCGAGATTGGAAAGCGGTTCGTCGAACAGAAAGACTTTCGGCTTGCGCACGATTGCCCGGCCGATCGCCACACGCTGCCGCTGGCCGCCAGAAAGCGCCTTGGGTTTGCGATCCATGAGTTCGCTGAGCTGCAATATCTCTGCCGCCTCGCGCACCCGCGCTTCGCGCTCGGCTACCGGCATCTTTGCCAGTTTCAGACCGAAGCCGATATTGTCGGCCACCGTCATATGCGGATAGAGCGCGTAGGACTGGAAGACCATGGCGATGCCGCGCTCGGACGGCTCGAGCCCGGTCACATCCGCCCCCCGATCCGGATCGTCCCGCCGGACACTTCCTCCAGTCCCGCGATCATCCGCAACAGGGTCGACTTGCCGCAGCCGGACGGCCCCACCAGCACCGTGAACGAACCATCGGGAATGGAAAGCGACAGGTCGGGGATAACCTCGACCGAACCGAACGCCTTCTGGACATTAGTAAGCTGAACATCCGCCATATGAATCTCTCCCAAGCATTTTTGCCGTTAAATCTCTCTGAATGGTCAGCGGCTCATTCGGCCACGGCCAGGACCTCAACCGTTCTGCGGACCAGCCGAACCTCGCCTTCGGGGTTTTCGGGAAAGTGCTGCATGGTAATCCACACAAGGCCATTGCACGCCGACAGCTCCACAAGCCCCCGGTCGACATAGATCTCGAGATCGAAAACCTCTTCGGGCAGGCAGACCGAGAAGGTGCTGGCAAACAGCGGTGCGATCTCACTCGCCCATTTCTCATCGCGGTGAACGTGAAGGGCCGGCTGGCCGTCCTGACGGCGCAGCTCCAGCTGCGGGACATCTTCACCGAAAAGATAAAGCGACCATTCGCCTGCCGTTTCCGCTTCCTCGAAGCGCAGGCGATAGGTGCCCGCCGCCGGGCCAGAAGGCTGCCGTTCGGCCACGGGAAATGCCGTTCGAACCATATCCGGCACTGTCTGCGACAGACGAAGGCCGTGGGCCGTGCGCCGAAGTGAAAGCGAGCGGGGTAGGCTGAACGCATGACGGTAATCCAGCGTCGGCGTCAAAAGCGCATAACGCCAGTTGCTGGCCCAGGCTACTGACACGGGGCGCTTCCCGGAATTGAAGAAGGTCTGGGCTGCATAGAAGTCCCGGCCGAAATCCATCCAGAATACGGTCTCGGGCGGATTGGCGTTGGTGAAGGTGTGACCGTCGAAGTCACCGATGAAGTATTGTGTGCCGGAACCGCCGGAGTAGGAACCATGGGCGATGCCGACAATGAGAACCCATGCCGTTCCGCCGTCTTCAATCTCGATCTCGACCAGGTCGGGGCATTCCCACGGCGCTTCGTCATGATGGCCCTGCCCAAGCCCGAAACTGCTCTCAAACCTCCAGTCATGGAGGTCGGACGAACAGTAGAAGGAGACGGCCTGGCCTGTCGTCAACACCATGATCCAGCGCCCGCTTTGTGCGTGCCAGACAACCTTGGGATCACGAAATACAGTCTCTCCGTTATTGGTCAAAACCGGATTTCCATCGTCTCTTTCAAAAACGGTGAACGTCTGATCGACATTGACCAGGCACTGGTTCTCGTCATCGCGCCCGTCCGGCGCCTTGCGGTGGGCCGTATAGAAGAGCTTGACCTCGCCTTCCGGCGTCGCAATGGCGGAGCCCGACCAGCAGGCGCCCAATTTATCCGGATAAAGCGCGACCGGTTGATGCTGCCAATGCACGAGGTCGTCGCTGACGGCATGCCCCCAGTGCATGGTGCCATGACCGGTTTGGTGTGGGTCGTGCTGATAGAATGCATGCCACTGGCCCTCATGGCAGATCAGGCCATTTGGATCGTTGAGCCAGCCGACAGAGGGTGAAAGATGAAGGTTCGGACGGTGAGAGCATTTAGTCATGGACGTTAACCTTTGACGCCGGAACTGGTGACGCTTTCAACGAATTGCCGCTGAAGAACGAGGAAGAGGAGAATGACCGGAATGGCCATGGAGACAGCGAAGGCCATGATGTTGCCCCAATAGGCCTTGTTGCTGTCGAAATAGGCGGACATGGCGACCGAAAGCGGCCTGAATTCCGGCCCCCGCGTCACCATGATCGGCCACAGATAGCTGTTCCAGATTTCCAGGAACTGCAGGATCGCAACCGCGGAGATCACCGGCTTGGAAAGTGGCAGGGCGAGGTGACGGTAGGTCTGGTAGAAGCTGAAACCGTCGACGCGAGCGGCCTCCATCAGCTCTTTCGGAATGCGGGTGAAGAACTGGTAGAACAGAAAGATGGACATCGCATTGGCGACGCCGGGCAGGATCTGCACCTCGTAGCTGTCGATGATCCCGGCCCAGCTTGCCATCATCAGCTGCGGCAGGACGAGGCTTTCCGCCGGGACAACCAGGATGGCGAGGATGAGACCGAGTAGCATCTTGCGGCCGGCGACCGTTCCCTGCGCCAGCACGAATGCGGCCATGGAATTGAAGATCACCGAAATGACCAGCGTCGTTGCGGTGATGAATACCGTGTTGAAGAGATAGCGCAGGAACGGATTGACCGGGTCCGTCCAGACTTCGATGTAGTTGTGCAACGAGAAGACATGGGGAATGAAGCTGCGCCATGACCCCATCTCGATGACGATCGCCTCCTCGTCTGGATTGAGGCTGATGGTCAGCGCCATCATCAGCGGCAAAAGAACGCCGAGCGCCATGATGATGGCGAAAACGATCGTCAGGCGGGGCGGCGACATACCGGCTTGTGATCTGGCCACCGCTAGACCTCCGATTCATTCTTGAAGAGCCGGCGCTGCAGAAGAGTAAGCGCAGTGACGGCAAGGAAGAAGATGACGGCAACGGCGGAGGCGTAGCCAATCTTCTGGCTGGCGAAGCCCTCCTTGTAGAGATAGTAGATGATGGTCGTCGTCGCGCCGTTGGGACCGCCACGTGTGAGAATCGACACCTGGGTGAAAAGCTTCAGGGCGCCGATCGTGGTGATGATCAGGAGGAAGATGTTGACATTGCGCAGGCCCGGCCAGGTGACATTGCGAAACCGCTGCCAGGGGGTTGCGCCATCAACCCTTGCTGCCTCGTAAAGCTCGGGCGAGATGTCCTGAAGACCCGCCAGATAGATCAGCATCTGATAGGGAAAGGTTGCCCAGGCAGACAGGACCACGACCGAGACCATGGCCGTCGAGGAGCTGCCGAGCCAGTCGATATAGGCGCCGGGACCGGCGACCAACTGATAGACTGCGTTGAGCGCTCCGTTCGGGATGCGGTAGATGACTGCCCAGATGGCGACAACCACCGTCATGGGAAGCAAAAGCGGCAGAATGGCAATCGCGCGGAAGGCCGAGCGGAACGGAATTTTTGCATTTAGGATCAGCGCGGTGCCAAGCGAAACGACAAGCTGCAGCGGAACCACCAGACACGAAAACAGGATGGTGTTCGTCACCGCCTGCCAGAAGTCGTCGTCGGTCAAGATCCGCTCATAATTGCGAAGACCGATGAACCGCGTCGGAATCGGTCGTGGAACCAGGTGCTGATCCGTGAATGAAAACCAGAATGAGAGCGCAAAGGGCAGTGCGAAAAGCAGGCCGAGCGCCAATATTGCGGGTGACAGCATCGCATATTGCTGCAGCCGCGACTTTTTCCGAATGTTCATGAACGATACTCCACGCAGGTATACCGCGTTGTAAACCTGTCTGGCGGCGCCTGCAGGCGCCGCCCACGCAAACCAGTCAGGGTTTAACGGCCAAAGGGAGGATAGCCAGCATTGTCCTCGATATCTTCGTCGATCGTTTCGGCGGCGTTATCGAGTTCGTCACGCACGTCGGCCTTGCCGGTCATGATGTGATCGACCGCGTTGGCGAAGGCTGACGTAATGACAGGGTAAGCCGGGTGCACCGGCCGGACCATCGTGCAGCAATTGGCAACGTCCACGAAGAGCGCGCCCTTACCTTCGGACGAATAGAGCTTCGAAAACGACACGGCGGAAGAGCGTGCGGGGATGTAGCCGGTGATATCGGCATAAAGGCCGACCTGTTCGCGCGACATGGAGAAATTCAGGAAGCTTGAAATGGCATTGAGCTTGGTTGACGAAGCGGGAACCGCCCAGCCAAATCCGCCATTCGAACTAACGGGGCCTTTGTCACCGAAAGAGGGCGGCGGTATCAATACGAGGTCATCGCCCAGCCCTTTTTCATGCGTCGACCACATCCAGTTGCCAACCCATGCGAGCGCCGCTGTCTTCTCGCCATAGAATTTGTTGTCGCCTGCCGACGCCGGCACGATATAGCCCTTGTTGACCCAGTCGGAAAGGCGCTCCATGATCGCGACATTCGCGTCGGAATTCATCGTTCCGTCGGCCACCCAGGTCTCGCGGTCGATGACGTCGCCGCCGTTTGATTCCAGGAAGGGCAGCCAGCCATAGGTCAGCCACTCGCCGACGCCGTCGCTCAGCTTCATGTCGAGCGGCCATTCGACGGCGGGCAGCGCCTTCAACTTTGCAAGCACGTCCTCAAGTTGATCGGCCGTCCACGCATCGTCGACGGAGGTCGGGATTTCGATACCGGCCTCTTCCAGGAGCTTCCTGTTGCCCCATAGGACCTCGGAACTGTCATAGGGGCCAACCTGGTAAAGCTTGCCATCGGGACCGTATGTTCCCTGTGCCAGAATGCCCGGCAAAAGATCCTTCTTAATTTCGGGATCGAGAAGATCATCGATCGGCTGCAGCGTGCCGGTCCAGACGAGGCTGGCCATGTTCGGGCCGTCCACCAGCATTACGTCCGGCAGGTCGCCCGAAAGCGTCGCGGCCTGAATGGCCTGAGTGTAACCCGGGATCGGCACGACATCGACCGTGTTTTCGCTTTGCGAGGCATTGTACTTTTCCTCAAGTTGCGCGAAATACGGCTTCTCGGAATCGCCGTTGATGACCCAAACCGTGAGGCTTTCCGCCCGTGCCGTGGCCGAGAAGCTCACGACAGCCGTTCCGATCAGGAATAGAGTTTTCAATTTCATTTCAGTCCTCCCAGTATGGTTGATGCGGGCCCGCTGCGGCCTCCGTTTCGACGCAATCGAGCTTGATCGCGCCCAATATCGCGCCCAACATGGATTGTCGTGACGCAAATGTCTCACGTTGTCAATTCAAAAATGTCTCACGTTGTCATTTTGAGTTCGCGCCAAGACGTCCTTCAGCGCGTGTCGATCCATGCATTGAAGTCAGAAAGAGTTTCGGTTGATAAAGCGTCCGCTGACAAGTCGGACCATCGGGTGCGGTGGCTGCATGTCGCATGCGATCTCCATCGCGGTACGACCCATTTCATAATAGGGGAGCTGCATCGTCGAGAGTTTCGGTCTCAGCATCTCGGCGATGGGGGCCTGATTGTCGAAACTGGCGACGCCGATATCCTGCCCGACACTAAAACCCGCATCAGCAATCGCGAAATAGAGTTGCATCGCGAGAATGTCCTGTCCGCAAACGATAATGTCGGGCCGCTCACCCGCCTCAAGAATCTGCTTCAGAAGGTCTTCAACGATAAACCGATGCTCGCCATCACGGAAGACCACGGCCGGGCGGACGCGATGCGATAGGTCGAGGCCGTGCGCCTGCCCCTCGTCGATGTAGCCCTTCCGGCGCAAGCCAGCCGCGCAGATCTCCTCGGAAAGATTGAAGAAATAGGGGCGTTTGTATCCCTTGGCGAAGACCTCTCTCATCAACAGGCGTGCCAGACCGTAATCATCGGGAAGAACGGTCGGGACGTCGGGTCTGGAGCTGAAACAGTTGAGCAGAATGCTGCGTTCCGCCTTGGGCGGCATTGCAAGCTCCCGGTGATAGATGGTCGCATAGATGACGGCTTCGGCCCTGAACTGGGCAAGCTGAGCTTCCGCATGGGCGCCGTCATCCTTTCCGGGAAGGATGTTGAAGAGCATCATTTGCTTGCCGAGCGACCAGGCAACATCCTGCGCGCCCCGGATAAGGTCAATCGAGGAATTCGACATGGCCACGCCGTCGGCGACAAAGCCGATGATGCCGCTTTTCTTGGCCCGCATGAGCTTGGCGGCGACGCTCGGCTGATACCCCATCTGCCGGAAGACCTTTTCGACACGCGCACGTGTCTCGGGTCTGACCAGCGGGTCATCGTTCAGCACCCGAGATACGGTCTTGAGCGAGACACCGGCAGCTTTGGCAATATCGCGTTGTGTTTTCATGGCCGCAATTTTTCACACAACGCGACAGGAGTGAAGCGACCAGCGAAAATACCAGTGCGAAACTACGATCGTAAACTCGTAACTTCACCAAAATAACGCATTCGAAACGCTTCGGGGCGACCTTTCTATCGTCTTTTAGGTGTCTGCGGAACAGTCTTGACTGACGCGGCAGTATCTCGACGCCGATGCTGAGCCGTTTTGCTTGACAACCCCGTCAGGTCAGGACGCGGGTTCCAGTTCCGTCGGCTCCCTAGCGCCGGTCATGAAGGCAACAGCGTCCGACATGGTGTGATCCTTCGGGTCGATGACGCAGAGCCGCCGGCCGAGGCGATGGACATGGATGCGATCGGCCACCTCGAAGACATGCGGCATGTTGTGCGAGATCAGGATGATCGGAATGCCGCGCGATCTGACATCGAGGATCAGCTCCAGCACCCGGCGCGATTCCTTGACCCCGAGCGCGGCCGTCGGCTCGTCGAGAATGATCACCCTGGAGCCAAAGGCTGCCGCCCGCGCCACCGCAACCCCCTGTCGCTGCCCGCCCGAAAGGGTTTCCACCGCCTGATTGATGTTCTGGATAGTCATCAAGCCAAGATCGTTCAGCTTTTCGCGAGCGATCCGCTCCATCGCCGGCCGGTCGAGCTGGCGGAACACCTTGCCCATGATGCCGGGTTTGCGCAATTCGCGTCCCATGAACATATTGTCGGCGATCGACAGCGCCGGCGACATGGCAAGCGTCTGGTAGACTGTCTCGATACCGGACTCGCGAGCATCGTTGGGCGCGGTGAAGTTAAGGCGCCTACCATCCATGTGGATTTCGCCTGAATCCGGCAGTACCGCGCCGGATATGGCCTTGATCAGCGTCGACTTGCCGGCGCCATTATCGCCGATCACCGCCAGGATTTCGCCCGGCATGAGGTCGAAATCGCAGTGATCGAGCGCCGTCACCTTGCCATAACGCTTGACGAGATTGCGAGCCTTCAAAAGCGGTTCGGTCATAGCGATACCTTTCTGATCCACTGATCGAGAGCAACGGCGGCGATGATCAGCAGGCCGATCAACAGGTAGGTCCATTGGGCATCCGCGCCCATCAGCCTGAGGCCCAGCGTGAAAACGCCGACAATCAGCGCGCCGAACAGTGTGCCGAGCACCGAGCCGCGCCCGCCGAAGAGCGAGATGCCGCCGATCACCACGGCGGTGATGGATTCGATATTGCTCAGCTGGCCCGATGTCGGCGAGACCGAGCCGATCCGCCCGATCAGGGCCCAGCCGGCAAAGGCGCAGATGAGGCCGGACAGCACATAGACCGAGATCAGCGTGCGCCTGACATTGACGCCGGCAAGCTCCGCGGCTTCGGGATCGTCGCCGACAGCATAGACATGGCGGCCCCAGGCCGTCTGGCGCAGGACATAGGCAAGAACCATCACCAGCACGATCATGAAGATCACACCATAGGTGAAGATTGCACCACCCACTGAAATCTTGTTGCCGAAGAACTGCAGCAGCGGCGCCTCAGCCTCGATATCCTGGGCGCGTATGGTTTCATTGGCCGAATAGAGAAAATTCGTCGCCAGCGCGATCTGCCACATGCCGAGCGTGACGATGAAGGGCGGCAGTTTGACGCGCGCAACCAGGAACCCGTTGATGAAGCCAACCGCCGCGCCGCAGGCAAGCCCGCAGACAATGGCCGCGGAGGGTGGAAGACCGTAGCGGAACGTGAACTGTCCCATGATCACGGAGCTCAAAACCATGATCGCGCCAACGGAGAGATCTATGCCCGCTGTCAGGATGACAAGACTTTGCGCGGCCGCGACAATACCGATAATCTGGACTTGCTGCAGGATCAGTGTCAGCGCGAAGGGTGAGAAGAATTTCGACCCCAGCAATATACCGAAACCCGCGATCGACAATAGAAGCACGATAAGCGGCACCAGTGCCGGGGTCTTGTGCAGGGCATGCTGGAGCTTGTCGATCAGCCACTCCGGCTCCTGCTCGAATTCAGCGACGTTGGTGGGGCTTTGCGTCAGCCCGGATTCATAGTCATCCCGCCGTGCCGTCGGTTCCTGCATGTTTCTCACTCCCGAATGTCTCCAGGCAAGGCAATCGATCGATCCGCTCCGTCAGCCTGGCTTTCGAAAAAGGGAGGCCGGGTCACGGCCTCTCCGAAGGGGGCAGAACAACAGGCATCAGCCCCAGCAGAGCTTCATGCCCTCTGCGGCGGAGATCGACTCCACGCCGTCAACCGGATGATCGGTCACCAGGGCAACACCGGTATCGAAAAAGTTCTTGCCTTCGGTCAGCATCGGCTTCGATCCGTCGGCGGCGAACTCAGCGATTGCCTCAATGCCTTTCGAGGCCATCAGCAGCGGATATTGCTGAGATGTGGCGCCGATGATGCCATCGGCAACGTTCTGAACACCGGGGCAGCCACCATCGACCGAGACGATCATGACGTCGTTTTCACGGCCGATGGATTTCAGCGCCTGATAGGCACCGGCCGCGGCCGGCTCGTTGATCGTGTAGACGACGTTGATCATCGGATCCTTGGCAAGCAGGTTTTCCATGGCGCGTTGTCCACCCTCTTCATTGCCGGCCGTCACATCATTGCCGACGATGCGCGGATCGGTTTCGTCTCCCCAGCGGTTGGGGTCGCCCAGATCAATGCCGAAGCCCTGCAGGAAACCCTGGTCGCGCATGACATCAACCGAAGGCTGGCTAACGCCGAGGTCGAGCATGGCGATCTTCGCATTGGCGGCCTCGTCGCCGAGCCTTGCGGCGGCCCAGGCGCCAATCAGTTCACCGGCCCTGAAATTGTCGGTGGCGAAGGTCGCGTCGGCTGCGTCGATCGGCTCCAGCGAGGTATCGAGCGCAATGACGAGGATGCCGGCATTGCGGGCCTGCTCGACCGAGGGAACGATCGCTGAACTGTCTGATGGCGTGATCAGGATGCCCTTGGCGCCATCGGCGATGCAGGTTTCGACAGCCTGAACCTGGGTTTCGTGATCGCCGTCAATCTTGCCCGCAAAGGTCTTCAGCTCGATGCCGAGTTCCTTTGCCTTGGCGACAGCACCTTCCTTCATCTTGACGAAGAACGGGTTGGTATCGGTCTTGGTGATCAGGCAGGCTGAGGTGTCGGCGGCCTGCGTGTTTCCGGCCAGTGCGGCCACGCCAAGTGCCGTTGCACAATAAAGGGCGCGCGCATTGAGTTTGTCGAATGTCATGAAATTTCTCCTCCCTTGACCAGCAGGCTCTCCCAAGCCTGCATGAACTGCGGCAAGCGCCGCGATGACCATAGGAAGCACGATGGGGATGCCTTTTGTCAAGATATTAAATCACTCCGATTTATTTATTATGGCCAATTTACAATCCGCAGGATATGTTGCACCTAGATCGCCGCGTCCGTTCGGTCGCACGAAGGACGCTCTAAGGTCTTGAATCTACGAATCGTTCTATTTGAAAAGCACGATGTGCAAGGGCGGAAGATGGAGCTTGAAACGTGACGACGCATTCCTTTGATGAAGGTCAGGGGTTCAAAAACCTCTCGACATCAAGAGGATCGAACCAGTCAGGTGTGCGCGCCCACAATGAGCGGCTGGTGCTTTCCACGATCCGCCGGAACGGCCCTCTGGCCAAGGCGGAGATCGCGCGCATGACCGGACTTTCGATCCAGACAAGCGCCGTGATCGTACGCTCTCTGGAGCAGGAAGGCCTTTTGAGGCGCGGAGAGCCGGTGCGCGGCAGGATCGGCCAACCGTCCGTGCCGATGGGGCTGGCCCCTGGCGGCGCCTTTTTCTTCGGCCTCAAGATCGGCCGCCGCTCGGCCGATATCGTTCTTCTCAATTTTATCGGCGATGTTCTGGACAGCGCCCATCTCGTCTATGACTATCCGCGTCTCGACGATATGCTGGATTTCGCCCTGCCGGCGATTGCCGGAATGCGGGCTTCGCTTCCGCAGGAGCGTCTGGCCGGTCTCGGCATTGCCATACCTTTCCGCATCTGGGATTGGGCACGCATTGCAGGCGCCCCGGCAGAACAAATGGATGAGTGGCGCGTCCGCGATATCCGTACCGAACTGGAGGCCAGTCTCGGGCTGCCGGTATACCTGCAGAATGACGCCTCGGCAGCCTGTGGCGCGGAACTGGCCTTCGGCAAGGGCCAGCGCCCGCAGGACTTCCTGCATTTCTTCATCGGCTATTTCATCGGCGGCGGTCTGGTGCTCGACAACCGGCTTTACACCGGCCGTTCCGGCAATGCGGCGGCCCTTGGCTCCCTGCCGATTGCGCAGGCGGATGGCTCGTATCGTCAACTGGCCGACATGTCTTCGCTCTTCTTGCTGGAGAGGGCCCTGAAGAATGCCGGACAATCCAGCGAAAGCCTGTGGGGGCCGCCGGATGACTGGGTGTTGGACGAAAGCATACTGGAACCCTGGCTGGACGAAACCTGCCGGAGCCTTGCCGTTGCCATTGTCGCAGCCTGCTGTGTCGTCGATGTCGCGGCGGTGTTGATCGATGGCTGGCTGCCGGGCAACGTGCGGGCCGAGATCGTCGCGAGAACGGCAGCAATCCTCAATCAGACCGATGCCCCCGGCATCGAGAAACCCAAGGTTCTCGAAGGCACGATCGGACCGAACGGCCGTTCGCTTGGCGCCGCCAGCCTTCCTCTTTCCGACCGCTACCTCGTCGATCTCAATGCGGTTCTGGTTGCCGGATAGACAGTGCCGTCCGCGGTACACGCCGACATTCGCGACTCCGGCAAAAGGCGATCCTGCAATGATGCTGTCGAAAGGCCTGCACCAGCCTGCTTGTTCTGCACGTCGGTTGCCACTTCGTGCACGGGCCATTGAAGGCCCGCTGTCGGTATTGCCAAGTTGTTTGACCCCGGTGTTTCGTCTAACGAGGCGGCATGACTTTACCGAGCACTTTCCCTCGTTTGACGGGGTTTCGTTTTCCGCGTGAAGTTGTCGCCTACGCCGTCTGGGCCTATCATCGGTTTGCTCTGAGCACGGCCGATGTGGAAGACCTTCTTGCTGAACGCGGTGTTATCGTGAGCAGGAAAACGGCTCGCTTCTGGCTCAAGCGCTTTGGCCGACATTTTGCCGATTGCATTCGCAAAGACCGGCCCAAGCCAAACGATAAGTGGCATATGGATGAGGCCGTCATCACGATCAGCGGAAAGAAATTCTGGCTATGGCGGGCCATTGACGCCGATGGTGACGTACTCGATATTCTGGTTCAAGCTCGCCGCGACACCAAGGCCGCAAAGCGCTTTTCCTCTCACCTGGTCAAGCCATTCGGTGAACCGCGTGTCGTCGTAACGGACAAGCTGCGCGGCTACATCAAGCCGATACAAAATCTGGCCCCGGATGCTGATCATCGGGGCCACAAGAGCCTGAACAACAGAATTGAAAACGCACACCGCCAGACCAGGAAGCGAGAGAAGATCATGGGGCGGTTCAAATCGCCCCGCCAAGCACAGCGCTTCCTGTCAGCCCACGATCAGATAAATACCATCTTTCGTCCCCGTCGGAACAACCTCCCAGCCCGCTCCTGGCGACACGCCAGGACAGATGCCTTCTGCCTGTGGTCCGATTACACTGCAGAAATGACTGCTTGAAAAAACAGCAGCCGCGCCGCCTTGCAACCAATCACAAACAACTTGGCAATACAGCCCTGACATCATGATGAAGGCACGCGGCCCCGCCTCTGCGGCATTGCAGTGAGCGAGGCCGGATCTGGTCAGACCTTGTCGGCGCCGATGGCGCTGAATCTCATCAAGGCAGGCTTTTCCCTCACCGTCTGGAACCGAAGCACAGGCAAGACAGCGGCGCTCGAAAAGGCGGGCGCGTCTGTCGCTGAAACGCCTGCTGCCGCAGTGGCCGGAGCCGATGTCGTGATCACCATGGTTTCCGATGGCCCGGCCGTTGCCGATCTTCTGTTCGCCCAGGGCGTGGCTGAACATATCCCGGATGGCGCAACCGTCATCGACATGAGTTCGATCAAGCCCGAAGAGGCGCGCGACCATGCCGCAATGCTGGCAAAACGCGGCGTCAGCCATATCGATGCGCCGGTCAGCGGCGGAACGCGCGGCGCCGCGGTGGGAAGTCTGGCGATCATGGCCGGTGGCAACGACGACGCTTTCGCGCGTATCGCCACGGTTTTTGAACCGATGGGAAACGCGATCCTGCTTGGCCCCCCGGGCAGCGGACAACTGGCCAAACTCGCCAATCAGGCGATTGTTGCCATCACCATCGGTGCTGTGGCTGAGGCGACGCTTCTGGTCCGCGAGGGCGGTGTGGACCCGGCACGTTTCCGCGCCGTGCTCCAGGGCGGTTTCGCCGATTCCGTCATTTTGCAGCAGCACGGCGCCCGCATGCAATCGAGTGACTTCACGCCCGGCGGACGTTCTGCCTTCCAACTGAAGGATCTGGAAAATGTGCTGGCGGAATGCAATGCGATGGGGCTTTCCCTGCCGCTGACGATGCTGCAGCGTGATCGCTTCGCCGATCTTGTGACCCGGCTTGGGGGTGGAGATCTGGATCATTCGGCGCTGTTTCTCGAGCTGCTCGACCGCAACAATCTGTCCTGAAATCGAGAGCCACCAGCACTCAAGCTGTGGCTCTTCTATTTAGAGCCGAATGATATCGATAACAAAAACGGAGACACTCATGACGAAAGCTGAAATCCTGCAAATCGGTCCTTACCCCAGCTGGGATGATGAGCGACTGAACGCGCATTTCACCATGCATCGCCTGTTCGAAGCCGCCGACAAGCAGGCCTTTATCAAGGCGCATGCAGCCAGTATCCGTGGCATTGCCACCCGTGGTGAACTTGGTGCCGACCGGGCACTGATCGAAGCGCTTCCGGCGCTGGAAATCATCAGCGTTTACGGCGTCGGCTATGATGCCGTCGATCTCGATGCGGCACGCGAACGCGGTATTCGTGTTACCAACACGCCGGATGTTCTGACCAAGGATGTGGCGGATCTCGGTGTTGCGATGATGATGTGCCAGTCACGCGGTATGGTCGGCGCCGAAGCCTGGGCCAGAAGCGGCCACTGGGCCTCGAAGGGTCTTTATCCGCTGATGCACCGCGTTCACGGAAAGCGCGCCGGTATTCTCGGCCTTGGCCGCATCGGCTATGAGGTTGGCCGCCGCCTGACCGGTTTTGACATGGAAATCTTCTACAGTGATGTTGCCGCAAAGGACTATGCGCCCGACTGGACCTTTGTCGAAAGCGCGACAAAACTCGCTGAGGGTTGTGATTTCCTGTTTGTCACGCTGGCAGCGTCCGAGGCAACACGGCACATCGTCAACAAGCCCGTGATCGAAGCGCTCGGCCCTGAGGGAATGCTGATCAACATCTCACGCGCATCGAATATTGATGAAGACGCGCTTCTTAATGCGCTTGAAGGCGGCAAGCTCGGTTCGGCGGCACTCTCGAGGCGCAGTTTGCCGGGCAGGAACTGCCAACCCCGGTACTTTAGCGAGGCCCCTCGGCAGGACAATTAGCCGATCTGAGGAGACCGGCTTCTTAAATAGGCCCGGCCTCATTGTGTGGTGATGGTTTAGCCACCGGACCTAACGAAATCCGCCATTGACGGGGTGGTCTGGTATCTGCGCTATCCGCTCAGCTATCGCGATTTGGAAGAGGGGTTCCACGAACGCTGCTTCGAGGTCGATTATAGTACGATCAACCGCCGGGTTCTCCCATATGCCCCGATGATCCGGAACGGCAATACGGTGGATTTTACGCTGCCAACCAAGCACGACCGTGACACAGCCCGTATTTGCAGACAGCATCAGGTCTTGAAGGGGTTCGACCTTCGTTGTGATATTCATCCGCGTAAAAAGCCTAGCACCCGAACAAAAGCTTGGCGGTCAGGATGAGAAAATGGGGCCGATTTCAGATTGACAGATATCGGAGGACGTCATGCCAAAGCGGACATCTGCGCCTAGTGCGGGGAACGTCCGTTCCTCACCCGATGGGTTCCGATTGCGCCAGGCGCATCGACGGGCAAGGGTAAGCAGGAACCAAAAGTCAGAAGTTCGCGGAGGAACTCCGGTTCGCTAAGAACGACTTCGCCGGCGCCAAGGGTCCGGGCGTGAATCAGCGCGCGGGAGGTGAGGCGCTGCGCCCTCTCTACGGTCTGCGGCAGGGACAATCCGCGCGCGCGCCCCGCGACGATCAGCCCGGCGAACAGATCGCCCGTTCCCGGCAACGCGACCGGCAGATGCTCTACCGGATGACGGCTTGCAATGTCAGCGCCGAGAATGACGCTTTCTATTTTGCCAGCGGGTGTATCTTCGAGCGCGCAGCCCGTGGCGATAAGATGGGCGCCGGACGCGATGCGAAGAAAGGTTCTTGCTGTTTCGAGGTCCTTGAGGGTGGCGACACTCTGCCCGGTCAGCCAGCTTAGCTCGAACGGGTTCGGTGTGGCGATTTCGGCCATCGGCAGCAGGCGATCGCGCATGACGTCGGCAATGGCTTCCGGCACATAGAGACCTGGCCCGGCATCGCCCATCACAGGGTCACAGACATAGATAAGCTGCGGGTTGACGGCTTTGGCCTCGGCCACGAAATCCGCCACCATCATCGCCACATCAAGCGAGCCGATATAACCCGTCAGGATGAAGTCCGCGCGTTCCGGCAGGCCGCGTTCGCGCGCGCCCTGCAACAGGTCTGAGAAGAATTCCGGCGGAAGCGCCCGCCCGCGCAGTGTAGGATAGTCGGGCGTGTTGGAAAAGATCACGGTCGGGATCGCCGCCACCTCCAGCCCTGCCGCCTGCATCGGAAACAGGGCCGCGGAATTGCCGACATGGCCGAACACGACCTGGCTCTGGATCGAGATCACGAAGGGGGTGGGGTCATGCTTGGCCGTCCAGTCTGTTGCGCCAGTCTTCCACCCGGCCGCTTTCAAGCCGACGGACGGCGTATTTCCGCCAGCCATCGGCCAACACCTCCAAGGCTGCAATGCCTTTCAGTTCATCGAGATTCATGCGGTCGACATAAAACGCGTGCCATAGCCGATGCAAGGTCCAGTCCGATGTTATCCGCTCGACACGGTCGAGCCGGTCACCCGTTGCCACGATGCCTGGTTCCAGCACTCGGTAATACCAACCGGTGCGGCCGGTCTTTTGCACGCGGCGGGCCATGTCCGGCACGTTGAAACGGCGATTGAGCTTCCAGCACGGTTGGCGCCCCTGCGAGACCTGCACCAGCGCCGTGCCCAGCCGGAAGATGTCGCCCACTGCAACAGTGGTTTCAGTGAATCCGGATGCCGAGATGTTCTCGCCAAATCCGCCGGGTGCGCCAAGCGCCGGCGGGTCGCCGAGCTCTCCACGCCAGAGCGGGTAATGATCCAGCGGATAATGATGCACCGCCTTCTCGACACCGCCATGAACGCGCCGGTCGGCCTGTTCGTCGCTCTCGAAGCCTTCGGGCCCGAGCCAAAGCGGTCTGCCTGCCGGCGTCTTCACGATGCCGCTTTGTGCGTCGCTTCCCGGCAACGGCGTGGCGCGACCGGTCAAAAGGGTAATTGCGGTCATGCCGGCAAGTCCCGCAGCCATGCCTGCAGCATGGATTGACCGGCGCGCTTCAGCGACCGGCCGTGCGTTTCGGCATCGTGGCGCAGACCGGCCGGGTCGATGCCGGCGTCGGCCAGTTCCACGCTATGGCCGATGAGCCAGCGTTCGAAGGCGGGACGTTCGCCGGCTTCGGGGTGGAATTGCAGCCCCAGAATATTTGCTCCCATGGCAAAGGCCTGGGTGGTGCAGGCCGCCGTGCCGGCGAGGTTGTTCGCACCGTCAGGAATATCGAATGCTTCGCCATGCCAGTGGAGAACAGGAATATCGCTCAGATGGCTAAGTGGGCTGTTGCCGCCGGATGCCGTCAGCGTCAGGGCGGAGAAACCGATTTCCTTGAGAGGCATCGGGGCGACCCTGGCGCCAAGTGCTGCCGCCATAAGCTGGGCGCCAAGGCAGATGCCAAGTGTCGGACGACGGGCGGCAAGGCGCGGGGCCAGCCAGTCGCGCTCCGTCCGCATAGAGGGATAGGCATGGTCGTCGTTCACTCCGATGGGGCCACCGAGCACCACCACGAGATCGGCCGCGAGCGGATCCGGCAAGACATCGATACCAGCTTCGACGTGGATGAACCGATACCCTTCTTCCTCAAGCACAGGAGCAAAGCTGCCAAGGTCCTCGAAGGCGAGATGGCGCAGGATCAGGGCTGTTTTTGACATGGGAGCCTCTTGCGTTTTGACATTTCTATCGTGAATATCTGGCCTGTATAAAAGATCCAGTTTTGAAATTTTGAATAGGCCGGTTGTCATGGCATCTGATCCGCTTGCGCTGGATATCGAGAAAGACGCGCCCGGACCGTTGTTCCTGGCGATCGCCGGGGCGATTACGCGTGACATCATGCGCGGACGCCTGAAGCCCGGCACCCGCCTGCCGGGCACGCGCGCTTTGGCGGGCGAGCTGGATGTGCACCGCAATACGGTCGATGCGGCCTATCAGGAGCTCACGACACAGGGTTGGCTGCATGCCGAGCCTGCGCGCGGAACATTCGTTGCCGAGGATCTTCCTGACAACATGGTTGAGCCTGTCGCCGTCTCAACACCCTTCGAACCTGCGATGGTTCGCCCGCACCTGGCCTTCAGTGACGGCGCCCCCGACCCCAATCTGGTGCCGGACAAGGCGCTGGCGCGGGCCTTCCGCCGGGCATTGCTGTCGCCGGCTTTCCGGACCGGCACGGATTATGGCGATGCCCGCGGCACACCGGTTCTGCGTCACGCGCTTCTCGTCCTACCTCACCTCAGACAGGGGCGTCGTTGCCGATCCGGCGCGGCTGTTGATTACACGGGGTAGCCAGATGGCGCTTTTTCTGGCGGCAAAGGCGGCGGTGAAACCCGGTCAGGCGATTGCGGTAGAAGAACCCGGCTACCCGCTTGCGTGGGAGGCCTTCCGTGCAGCAGGCGCCACCGTGCGGGGCATTCCCGTCGATGCGGGCGGGCTGTCGGTCACGGCCCTTGAGGAGGCGATCGCGACCGACTCGCGCATCGCGGCTATCTATGTCACGCCCCATCACCAGTATCCGACGACGGTGACCATGGGCGCGGCACGGCGACTGCAGCTTTTAGAACTGGTTGAGCGCTATGGCATCACGTTAATCGAGGACGATTACGACCACGAATATCGTTTCGAAGGGCGCCCGGTCCTGCCGCTCGCAACCCGAGCACCGGCAGACCTGCCGCTCATCTATGTGGGGTCGTTGTCCAAACTGCTCTCGCCCGGAATTCGTCTCGGCTATGCCACGGCCCCAGAGCCCCTGTTTACCCGTATGGCCACAGCCCGCGCAGCCATCGACCGGCAGGGCGACGCACCGCTAGAAGCCGCCTTGGCAGACCTGATCCGCGACGGCGATCTCGGTCGCCATGCGCGCAAGGCGCGTCGCATCTATCGCGCCCGCCGTGATGTCCTGGCGTCGGCGCTGTCGGCGCATCTGGACGGGCGGATCGACTTCGACAGTCCCGCTGGCGGTCTGGCTCTGTGGCTACGCTCTAAGAATGTTTCGGCGGAAACATGGGCGGAGCGCGCCGAAGCGGCAGGGCTTGCGCTTCTGCCCGGAACACGCTTCACTCTGGAACGTCCAGCGCAGCAAGCCTTGCGCCTCGGCTATGCGGCGCTGAATGAGGCCCAGATTGTCCGGGCGGTGGAGATCCTCGCCCAGAGCTGGCCCGGATGACTGTCCGTTGCCAAGGATTTGAGCAGAAGTGTGATGTGATCTAGCGGAGGCTCTAGCCCTTCAGAGGTAACACTCCAGTGATGTCAGGTTAACTGTAGCTGATAGCACGCGCTATGAATGCGTCGGCATGCCCCTTCTCGTCAGAACCCTTTAAAATAACGGCGACATCACTTTGTTTTGGCGAAGCCAGACGGGGCATTTGTCCGTGAACTTCATCAACGGCCGTCACAGCCAGGCTGCAAATGCGCCACCTGCCCGACCCTCAGCCAAAGCAAATGACGCATCATTCAGGCTTGTCGAACCAAGCCTGAAACACAGCCTGAGCCAAATCAACGGATATCGCCCCTGAGGCTAAAGCGCCTCTGCCTTGACCAGCGAATGGACATCCTCGACGCGGGCCGAATCCAGATCGTTTTCATCAATGCCGAAGCTCTCGCCAACAAGGTCTTCGACGCCGCGCACCAAGGCCAGTGCATCAAGCCCGTAATAGCGCATCAGATAGCTGCGCGAGCCGCCATGCGCATACGTGTCCTTGAGGCCGAGGCGGATCAGGCGTTTGCCGACACCGGCATCTGCCATCGTCTCTGCGACGAGCGAGCCAATGCCGCCCTCGGTGACGTGGTTTTCCAGCGTGATCACGCCATGGCGAACCGAGCCGACATGATCGAGCAGCGCCTTTGCGTCAAAGGGCTTGATCGTATGGAGATGCAGATGCCGGATCGAAAGGCCCGCATTCTTCAACGCCGAGCGCGCGCGCATCGCCTCTTCCGTGGTAATGCCGGCGGTAACGACCAGAACATCGTCACCGGCACTCAGCTCCCGCATCTCGCCAACCTTGATGGGCGTGTCGAACAGACGTGGCACCGAGCCCCGCAGCACGCGGCACCAGACCGGACCGTCAATACTGTCAGCGGCCTCGCAGATGCTCTCCACCTCGGTCGCATCGCCGGTTTCGAGAATCGTCATGTTGGGGATCGACCGCATGACAGAGATATCTTCGATCGACTGGTGGGTCATACCGCCGGGCGTGGTGACACCGGGCAGAAAGCCCATCAGCCGCACCTTGCGGCGCGGATAGGCGACAGAGGCCATCAACTGGTCATAGGGCCTGCGATACATGAAGACGCCGAACGTATGGATGAAGGGACGGAACCCGGCCAACCCCAGCCCCCCGGCAAAACTCATCATGTTCTGCTCGGCCATGCCGAGCGAGAGGAACTGATCGGGATACCGGTCGCGAAACCCATCGATCTCGCAGGACGAGGTCAAATCCGCCGAAAGGCAAAGAATATCGGGGTTTCCCGCCGCAAATTTCTCAAACGCCGCAGCATAGGGGCGTGATACCATTTCTACCATTTTCCCGTCTCCTCAGTGGGCGTAGTCGATCGGTTCGATGCCGAGATCGCCGGCAATCGACACATTCATGCGTTGACGCTCATCCTCGGATTTGAAGCGTACATAGTGAAGCCGCGGGAAACGCTCTTCCAGGATCGGCATGGCGTTGAAGGGATTTGTCCGTGCCAGGATAATCAAGGGTTTACCTTCATGCGGCACCTTGACCGCTTCACGCATGCCATCAATGTCGTGCCCGTCGATCTCGACGCAAACGGCGCCGAAATCGTTGAACTTGGTCTTGATGTCGCCGACCTCCATCACCGAATTCATCGCGCCGTCGCATTGCTGGTCGTTGACGTCCATGATCGCGTAGAGATTGTCGATGCCATGATAGGCCGCGGCCTGAACCGCCTCCCAGGTTTGCCCCTCCTGCACCTCGCCGTCGGACATGAAGACCCAGGTGCGGCCGGTGTCGCCCCGCCTGCGGCGGCCATAGGCCAGCCCTGCCGCCGTCGAAAGGCCGATGCCAAGCGTGCCGTTATGCACCTCCATGCCCGGTGAATGCTCCGCGCCGATCATCTCGACCGAAGACCCGTCCTTGTTGAACATGGAAAGGCCTTCCGGCGCCATACGGCCTACCTCGATCAGCGTCGCATAGGCCACCAGAGCATAGTGGGCGGGCGCTATGAACAGCCGGTCGAATTCTGGCTTGGCCGGACCGTTGTAACCCGCGCCGGTGTGATAGTCGGGGTTTTGCGCCGAGGGGACGCCCTCAAAGGGTTTCGGCACCATTGGCAGTGTCGGCGCGCCGAGATTGAGCTCCTCGTTATAGAGCCACGCAAGCTGCTCACCAGCCGAGCAGGCCTGACTGAGATAGCCTCCGTTATTGCGGATCGAATGCTCGAAAACGCGGCGACGAATGCCGAGAGCAACCTCTTCGGTGGATTTGGAATTTCTCACTGAGCTCCTCCTTCAAACTTTACAAAAGTCATTAATTCAGTCATTTGTAAAAATCAAGCGATTTGTGTCTGGAGCCACTGTCTCTATATTCGCCGCACCGCGGCCGGTGAGGCGCCGCTCGCAAAAAGGGAGGAACGAATGGGCACGATGAGGGCGATAAAATGCCTGGGCTTCGGGCATCAGCACCGTCTGGAAACGGATATTGCAATTCCAAAGCCGCGCGCCGGGGAGGTCCTTGTGCAGGTTGATGCAAGCGGCATCTGCGCTGCCGATCGCGCGATGTGGGACGGCACGGCCCCCTGGGCGCTGCCCTTCCCTTTCACGCCGGGCCATGAATTCACCGGCACGGTCGTGGGGCTTGGCGAAGGTGCCGGCGCGCGCCACGGCATAAAGGTCGGTGACCGGGCGGTGGCCGAACTCAACATCACCTATGGCAACGATTTCTTCCGGCAACGCGGCCTCTATCACCTTTCGGACACGATGGACGTGCTCGGCGCGACGCTTGATGGCGGCTGGGCGGAATACATGATCTATCCGGCAGACGCGGTGGTCCACAAGGTGCCGGACAATCTCTCCAACGATGCCGCCTGTTTCACCGAACCGCTGGCCAATGCCATCCATGGCGTCGAGCGTGCCGATATCACGTTTGAAGACGTCGTCATTGTCTCGGGCGCAGGCCCCATCGGCATGGGCATGCTGCAGGCCGCCCGGCTGAAAACGCCGCGCAAGCTCATTCTCGTCAACCCCGGCGCGGCCAAACGGACACTTGGATTGCAACGCGGGGCCGACATGGCCTTTCACCCGGACGACCCCGCGCTGAAAACGGCGCTTTTGGACCTTACTGGCGGGCGCGGCGCCGATGTCTATCTGGAGGCATCGGGACAGACACAGGCCTTCACGCTCGGCCTGGAGCTTTTGCGCAAGGCCGGCCGGCTCGTCGTCTTTGGCGTTTACAAGCAGCCGGTCGCCGTCGATCTCAACATTTTCGGTGAGTTCAAGGAGCTCGATATCCGCGGCGGGCATCTGGCGCCGTTTACCTACCGAACGGCGCTGGACTTGATGAGCCGCGGTCTTGTAGATGGGGATGCCTGCGTCACCCACCGCTATCCGCTGGAAGCTTTTAAGGACGCGCTCGAACGACGTCCAGACCCGGACGAAGTGCAGATCAAGATCATTCTCGACCCGCATATGTGAGGATAAAATGCCCTACACGGCCGCCCATTGGGGGAGCTACCGCATCGACCGGAAAAACGACACGCTTGAGCCCGTCGAAGGCGATCCGCAACCCTCACGGATCGGCCGCGGCTGGCAAAGCGCATCGCGAGACCGCAACAGCCGGGTGTTAAAACCCGCAATCCGCAAGGGCTGGCTTGATGGCGACGGCGGCAGCAACCGCGCGGCTGACCGATTCGTGGAAGTCAGTTGGGGTGAGGCACTCGATCATTGCGCCGCAGAGCTTTCAAGGGTGCGCGAAAAACACGGAAACGGCGCGATATTCGCCGGCTCCTACGGCTGGTCAAGCGCCGGGCGCTTTCATCATGCGCAAAGCCAGATGCGCCGCTTCCTCAATCTTGCCGGTGGCTTTGTCGGCGCCCGCGAGACCTATTCGCACGCTGCCGCCGAAGTGCTTTTCCCGCATGTTCTGGGGCTCTCCAACCGGGCGTTTCAGGATGAGGTAACCGCCATGCCGGCCGTCAGCGAGGCGTGCGAGCTGATGCTCGCCTTTGGCGGCATTTCGCCCAGAACGGCGCAGGTTGCCTCGTCCGGCACGTCTCGCCACGAGGTCGCGCCCTGGCTTGAGAACCTCGCCAAGGGCAGGTCACGGCTGATCTCGGTATCGCCGCGCCGTGGTGATCTCGACAATGCCGAATGGTGGCCGATCCGTCCCGGCACGGATACGGCCCTCATTCTGGCGCTCTGCCACGAAATCGTCGCCGCAGGGCGGGCAAACGAGACGTTTCTCAACCACTGCACCAGCGGGTATGAAACCTTCCGCGATTACCTCAGCGGCAAGAGTGACGGCACAGTCAAATCCGCGGAATGGGCCGCCAATATATGCGACATCGATCTCGGGCATGATCCGCGAGATGGCCGTCCAGCTCACCGAAAAGCGCAGCCTGATCTCGATGACCTGGTCGATGCAGCGTGGCGACCACGGCGAGCAGCCGATCTGGGCCGGGCTTGCGCTTGCCGCCATCATCGGCCAGATCGGCCTTCCGGGGGGCGGTTACGCTTTCGGCTATGGCTGCACCACGCCGGTCGGCAGGCCAACACGGCTGATCCCCTGGCCTTCCCTGCCGCAGGGCGTCAACCCGGTCAGCGACTTCATTCCCGTTGCCCGCATTGCCGATATGCTGTTCAATCCGGGTTCGGAATACCGCTATAATGGTGACCAACGGACCTATCCGGATATCCGTCTCGTCTGGTGGACGGGCGGCAATCCGTTCCATCATCATCAGGACCTGCACCGGTTTGAAAAGGCCTGGTCGAAGCCTGAAACCGTGATCGTCAACGAGCACAGCTGGACCGCGACAGCGCGGCGCGCCGATATCGTGCTTCCGGCCACCACGCCGCTGGAGCGCAACGACATCATGATGAACCGGCGCGACCCGGCCCTGATCTACATGTCTGCGCTGGATGCGCCGATAGGCGCGGCGCTGGACGATTTCGAGATCTTTTCCCGCCTTGCTGACCGGATGGGCTTTGGCGACGCCTTTACCAAGGGCAAGAGTGCAGCCGAATGGCTTGAGCGTCTATGGGAGCGCGCGCAAAAAACGGCCGATGCCCATGGCTTCGCCCTGCCCGCCTTCGAAATCTTCAAGGAGGAAGGCCGGTTTGACATTCCGGACGCAGAAGAAGTGCGGATCGCACTCTCGGCCTTCGCCGCCGATCCGCAAGGCGCGCCGCTTGCCACCGAAAGCGGCAGGATCACGCTTTTCAACGAAAAGATCGCAGCCATGGACCTTGCCGACTGCCCCGGTCACCCGACCTGGATACCGCCGGTGGAATGGCTGGGGGACGCTGAACCCGGCATGCTGCAGCTCGTTTCCGGCCAGCCCGACACGCGGCTGCACTCGCAGAATGATCGCGGCGCGGAATCGCTTGCCGACAAGATAAAGGGCCGTGAGGCAGCCTACCTGCATCCCGATACCGCCAGAGCGAAGGGGCTTTGCGAAGGCGACATCATCCTGCTTTCCAATGAACGGGGTCGCTGCCTGGCGGGACTGCGCTTCGATGATGGATTGCGGCCCGACTGCATCTTCCTGCCGACAGGGGCCTGGTATGATCCGCAGATCGTCGACGGCGCCCCACTCGAAGTCCACGGCAATCCCAATGCGCTGACCATCGACAAGGGTAGCTCCGGCCTGTCTCAGGGCAATATCGCCCACACCTGCCTCGTACGGGTCGAAAAATGGGACCGGCACCTGCCCCCGCTTTCGATCGACCGGCCGCCGATCGGCTAGGCTTTTGGCCCCGCTCCCGCGGGGCCTTTTTAATTATCATCCGTTGCGCATGTTGCGCTGGGCGACGGCGAGCGCGAGCGCTGCGACAAGAATAATCCCGGACAGCGCATCCTTGGTGTTGAAGTTCAGGCCCATGAGGTTCAGCCCATTGGTCACCACGCCGAGGAACAGCACGCCCGCCACCGTTCCCGGCACATTCGGCCGCCCGCGCGGATGAAGAGCGGCGCCAATGAAGACGGCGGCAATCGCATCGAGCAGATAGGAAAAGCCTGAAAGCGGTGTGAACATTCGGATATTGGCAGACGCAATCAGCCCGCCAAAGGCGCATGTCGCCGATGCCATGACAAAGCATAAGAACAAGATACGATTGACCTTGATGCCGGCAACGATGGAGGCAGAACGCTGCATGCCCATGGCATGGATACGCCTGCCCCAGACCGAGCGCTCCAGCAGCAGGAAATAGATGACCGCCAGCACGAAGGCGATGATCACTTCCGATGGAATACCGAAGAGATTGCCGAGCGCAAAGCTTCTGAACTCATCCGGCATCTGCCGGTAGGAGATCGGGCCGCCGCCATTGGTGAAGATCCGCTGCACGGAGGAGCCGATGAAGAATGTGCCCAGTGTGGCGAGGAATGGACTGATCCGTAGCCCGACCACCAGAGCGGCGTTCAACAGCCCGACGAGAGCACCGCCGGCAATCCCGATACACGCCGCGCCGAACCACGGGATGCCGAAGCTCTTCATCGCGACAATCGAGAAGGCGGCGCCGAAATCAAGCGCAATACCGACGGAAAGGTCGATACCGCCGGTCGCAACGATCATCGTCATGCCAAGCGCGATGATCATCAGGATCGCAGACCCCTCGATGATGTTCATCAGGTTCTGGCCCTGAATAAAAACCGGATTCCAGGCCGCGAAGAACACGACGAAAAACGCAAAGACGATCAGAAACCCGAACCGGACGATGATATCGCGCCAGAGCTTCATGCCTGCGGTCTCACTCATCATTACTGCACCCTTTGCGAAATTGCCGACAGCGCCACGACCACCAGAATGAGCGCGCCCTTGACGAGGTCGGTCCAGAAGACGTTGACGCCGATGGTCTTCAGCCCGATTGAAATGGCGGCGACCAGAACAGCGCCAAGGACAGCGCCCCACATGGTCACCACCCGGCGCGGCGAGAAGGCTGCGCCCAGAAAGTTCGCCAGAACCATTTCCAGCATGAGATTGTTTTCAACACCCGGCGAATAACCATTGCCGCGCGCGAGCACGAAAAACCCGGTCAGAAAGCCCATAAAGGCGGCCAGAAGATAGGATTGGGCAACCAACCGGTCGACCTTGAGGCCGGAGATTTCAGCAGCATCCCGGCTGCCGCCGACGGCTTGCAGATTGAGCCCCCAGCGGGTGCGATGCAAAAGGTGATAGGCGACGAGGACAACGACGGCGACAATCACGATGCCGAGCGGAATGCCGAAGATGAAATCCTCGCGCAGCAGGCCGATATGCCCATCGGTCAGATTGATGCGCCGGCGCGATGTCACCATGTTGTTGATTCCGACCAGCGCAACGAACATGGCAAGCGTGGTCAAAAGCGGCGTCATCCGCAGTCGCGTGATCAGCGCCGCATTGACCGCACCTGCAACAAGCGCTGCGGCAAGAGCGGCAAGCGAAGCCACCCATAACGACATGCCCGAGCCAAGCAGAACGGCGGTGATGCCGGCACACAGAACAGCCGTTGCCGGGATCGAGAGGTCGATACCGCCGGACACCACATCATCACCACCCGCCATCACCACGGCCGAAAGTCCGGTGACCAGCAAAACCACCGGCAGGCTCTGCATCAAGATCAGCTTCATATTGAAAAACGTCATGAAATTGGGGGCGTTCAGGCCGACATAGGCCAGAAGCGTCAGAAAGATGATCAGCGGCAGAAACCCCACAAACTCGGCCATCAGCCGATGGCGGGCGATGGATTTACTGAGCATGCACTGTTCCTCCCATGTCGTCAGCGCCAGTGGTCACGGCAACCAGATGGTCCACATGCAGATCCTTGCGATCAATCGTCCGGCTGACAGCGCCGCGCATCATCACCGCCACACGGTCACAAATGCCCACAAGTTCGACAGGGTCCGATGACGAGATCAAAACGACGGCCCCGGCCTCGGCCAGTCGCTCGATGAGTTGGTAGATTTCCGCCTTTGCGCCGACATCGACGCCAACGGTCGGTTCATCGAAAATGAAGACCCGCGCATCCTTGGCAAGCCAGCGGGCAAGAACCACTTTCTGCTGGTTTCCACCGCTGAGGAACCGGGTGACGGCCGCAGGGTTTTTCGGGCGGATATCAAGTTCGCCGATCAGGCCTTCGGTTGTCTTGCGCGTCTTGCGCCTGTCGACGAGACCGAAGGCGGCATTTTCGTCCAGCGTTGCCAGCGTTGCATTTTCCTCAACCGTCATCGACAGCACCAGGCCGTCATGGCGGCGGTCGCGCGGCACCAGCACAAATCCCTGCTCAACCGCCTTTGCCGCCGTCGTCACCTGCACCTGCCGGCCATCGAGCGAAACCGTCCCGGCGTCGGCGCGGCGCAGTCCGTATAGCGTATCGACCAGCTCCTCACGGCCCGAACCGATCAGCCCGGCAATACCGAAGATTTCGCCACGCCGGATATCAAGATTGACGCCCTCAAAGGCATGACCGTCGCCAAGGTTCTTGATTGCAAGAGCCACTTCACCGGGCACACGGCGGTTGTCCGGGAAAAAGGCATCAAGCTCACGACCGATCATCGCGGAGACAAGTTCGGGCGCGATGTCGTCCGTCACCGTCTCGAACACACCAACATCCCGCCCCTGGCGGAACACCGTTACGCGGTCGCAGATATCGGTGATCTCGTTCAGGTAGTGCGAGACATAAAGGATCGCGATCCCCTGTGCCTTTAGCCTGGCGATGGCATGCATCACCTTCTGCACTTCCTCGCTTGCAAGCGGCGCCGTCGGCTCATCAAAAACCACCACTTTCGCATGGCCATCGATCAGAGCACGGGCGACCTGCACCAACTTGCGCTCCGCCGGTCCGATATCACGGATCAACCGGTTCCCGGGCAGTTCGACGCCGAGGGTTTCGCGGATGAAGGTTTCCGCCTTGCGGCGCATGGCGGCTTTTGCGAGACCAAGCGGTCCGGACATTTCCTGCCCCATGAACACGGATTCAGTGACCGTGAAATGCGGCACCAGATGCAGTTCCTGGTGAATGAACCGGACGCCGGCCGCATGCACATTGTCGGCGGTGGCCGGCTGAAGTGTCGTGCCGCCAATCTCGATTGTGCCGTCTTCCGGCTGGTAGATGCCCGCCAGAACCTTGATGATCGTCGATTTTCCCGCGCCGTTCTCACCGACGAGGCCATGGACCTCACCTGGCAGAACGGAAAGATTGGCGCCATCGAGCGCCTTCACACCGGGAAATATCTTGACGATATCCTTGAGCCGAAACGCAGTGTCGGACATATCGCCTCGCATTTGTTTGATCTTCTGCCGTTTAAGCCCGGTATTGCGGCGGCCGCCGGCATAGGACGGCCGCCCCGGTCAAAACGTAAGTCTAGTTCAGACTGCCATATCCCAAGGCCTCATAGGCCTGGCGTGCCTCTTCCGGGCCATAGACCGGAACCACGTCCACGTAAGTCTGTGGCAGAAGTTCCTCACCGGCGAAATAACGCGCGACATTCTTCGCCGCGGTCGCCCCGATCACGTAAGGCTGCTGGGCGACATTGGCGACGAAGGGACTGCCTTCTTCGGCCATGATTTCCAGCGTTTCCGGCCCACCATCAAGTGCGGTCACCTTGATCTCTGTCCTCCCGGTTTCCTCCAGCGCCTGAACAATGCCGATGGCAGGCTGATCCCAGCAGCCGACATGGATCGCGTCGATCGTGCCTTCAGGATACTGGCTCAGAAGATCGAGCGTCTGGCGACGGGCATCCTCCGGCGCGTTGGCGAATTCCTCGGCCAGTTCCGGCTGGATGATTTCGATTTCCGGATAGTCCTGCAGCACATATTTCCACAGCCCCGTGCGGATGCCGCAGATCCTGAGCGATTCCTCGAAGGCGTTGAAGACAGCGACCTTGCCTTTGCCGCCGATTGCATCGGCCATGTAGCGGCCGATCGTCGTGCCCATCGAATAATTATCCGATGTGGTGTTGTTGATGGAATAGGGCGAGGGATGATCGACGGTGAAGACCGGAATACCGGCATTCGTCAGCGCCTCGAATTTCGGCTCCACCGATCCGTCACCGAGGATCGAGATCACGGCATCGACGCCGCGATTCAAGAGCACATCGTGGTTATCGGCATGGACCTGATTGTCACGGCCGCCATCGACAGGCACAACCGTGCCGCCGAGTTCCTCGACCGTGGAGGTGGCGCCATTGAAAGCCTCGCGATCCCAGAAATGCTGGGTCCCGACCACGGCAACGCCAATGGTCTTGCCTTCAAGTGACAGGTTCTCTTCCTGCGCTGTCGCCGGAATCGCGTACAGCCCTGCAGCGGCGGCCATGAGGGCCGCAGCGAAAATTTTATTCATGTTCTCCTCCCTTAGAACTTTCAGACACGTCAGTGTCACGTGAACAAGAACAATTGGCTTTACAAAAGTCAAGAAATATTTCAATTGTAGAAATCTATGGAGGAGCTTTCGTGACTGAACTGAGAATTGGACTGGATGTCGGTACGACCGCAATCAAGGTCGCCGCCTACACCCCGCAGGGGCGGTGCGTCGCCACGTCTGCCCGCGTCAACAAGGTCTCGCGCCCAGCGCGGGGCCATGCCGAACAGGATATGGAAACGATCTGGACGTTGACGGCCGATTGCCTTCGCGAACTGTCGGAGAAATGCGAAGGCGCTTCGTTTTCCGCGCTGGGTGTTTGCGCGCAGGGCGACGGTCTGTGGCTGATGGATGAAGACGGCACGCCGTGCGCCAATGCCATGCTGTGGAGCGATACCCGCGCATCCGCCGATCTTGAGACGCTCATGGAAAAAGGGGCAACAGGCGCCGTCGGTCTTGGCTGCCATACCGATCTGTGGCCCGGCACCTCGGCGATGCTGTGGCGCTGGCTGCGCAGGAACCGGCCGGACATTACCGCGCGCGCCAGCGCCGCGTTTACCTGCGCCGACTGGATCGGCTACCGGCTCACAGGCGAAGTCGCGACGGATTTCTCCAACGCCTCGATCCCCCTTATCGATTTCGACAAGCGCAGCTATGGCAAGCGCCAGATTGACCTGCTTGAGTGCAGCGATCTCGGCGACATTCTCGCGCACCCCAAACAGGCCGCAGACAAGCTCGGCACAGTATCGCCGGAAGCCGCGCTCAAGACCGGCCTTCCCGAAGGATTGCCGGTTTCTGTGGGCACTCTCGACCTCGCCGCCATGATTGTCGGCATGGGGCTCGATCAGCCGGGACAGACCATGATGATCCTTGGCACGACGGCGGTGGTCAACATTCTGACCGATCATGTGGCACCCACCGAAACGCCGGTCGGGGCATCCGCTTTGCATCCGACCAGCCAGGCGATCATTCGCATTCTCGCCCCCTCAACCGGCGCGTCCGCATTCGACTGGTTCACTGCGCTTCACCCGAAGAGTCTTGGCGGCGAATCAACCGACGAGATCGCGGGCAAACTCAATGCACTGGTCGAAAGCGTGCCGGCGGGCGCCAATGGCGTGACGTTCCTGCCGTATCTGAACGGCGAACGCGCGCCCTTCGTGTCACCCGACATTCGCGCGCAATTCCATGGCCTGAAGGCCGATACGACCAAGGCCGAAATGGGCCGTGCGGTGATGGAAGGCACGGCCATGAGCCTGCGCCATTGTTTTGCGGCGGAAGACGGTCTTCCCGAAACCCCGGTCCAGTTGACCGGAGGCGGGTCGAAAAACCCGGTCTGGTGCCAGATCATCGCCGATGTGATCGGACAGGACATCGTGGTTTCCGCAGCGTCTGATCAGGGCCTTTGGGGCGCAGCCTGCCTCGGTGCGGCGGCGGCAGGCCTTGGCGATGCCATTACCCTTTCGAAGCGCGAAGAAACCACCGTCATCTATCGCACCGACCCTGAAACCCATGAAAAATACTCCGCGGTCTATCGTCGCTACGCATTGATCTCATCAGCCATGCGTACCCTTCAGACCGCGCTCAATACACTGAAGGAGGAGAACGAATGAACGCAATGATGAGAGCGGCCGTCTATCACGCGCTCGACGATATCCGGCTGGAAGACAGGCCTGTTCCCGAAATCGGCCCCGGCGAAGTTCTCCTGAAGACGCTGGCATGCGGCCTGTGCGGTGGCGAAACCATGGCCTGGTACAAAAAGGCCCAGCCGAAGGTTCTCGGCCATGAGCCGGTCGGCGAAGTGGTGAAAGTGGGCGATGGCGTCACCGACTACAAACCCGGTGACAGGCTGTTCGTCAACCACCATGTCGGCCGCGTCAATTCGCACTGGTCGCTGCGCGGTCACTTTACCCGCGACCCGTTCTATTCGAAGATGAAGCTCGATCCGGGCGGCGTTTGCGAATATTACCGCGTGACGGCGCAGCATCTGGCCATGGACGCCCACAAGCTGCCCGACAGCATTTCCAACGAGGCCGCGACGACCATCGAGCCCTGGTCCTGCGTGCTGTCCGGCCTGAAGGTCTGCAATATTCAGCCGGGTGACACCGTGGCGGTCGTCGGCGCCGGTTTCATGGGACAGGGCTTCGTGCATCTGGCCCCGCTCTTTGGCGCCGGAAAGGTCGTTTCGCTCGATTTTTCCGAATGGCGGCTGGAAAAGGCGCGGTTTTTCGGCGCGACGCATACCATCAATCCGAAGACCGCCGATGCCGTGGCCGAAATGCGGGCCCTCAACAATGGGAGGCTGGCCGACACAGTCATCGTCATTGCGCCCTTCCCGGCGGCCTGGCAGCAGGCGATGGCGCTGGTCGAGCCGGGCGGCTGCCTGCATCTCGGCGCGCCGCTGCCACCGGAAACAGACTGGGTGCAGGACGGTCACAAAGCCTATTTCGACCAGATTACCGTCACCTCACGCTACTCGTCGGACCATCGCGACACCTACAGCTATATCCGCCTTCTGGAGGCCGGACGGATCCGGGCGGATGATGCCATCTCGCACCGCTTCGACATCGCCGACAGCGCGGAGGCCTTCCGCATGCTGGTCGAGGCGGAAAAGTCGCTGAAAATCGTCGTCTATCCCCACGGAATCCCCAACAAGGAGACAAGCTGATGCTGGAAGACCTCAAGGCGCTTGTCTGCGAACAGAACCATGAGCTGCCTGCTGCCGGTCTGGTGGTGGGCTCTGGCGGCAATGTTTCGGCGCGTGACCCGGAGACCGGCCTCGTCGTCATCAAGCCATCCGGTGTCAAATTCGCCAAGCTGACGCCTGAAACCATGGTGGTGGTCGATCTAGACGGCAATATTGTCGATGGCGACATGAAGCCCTCGGTCGACACAGGCGTTCACCTTTATATCTACCGCCATCGTGACGATGTCTTCGGCATCGCGCACACGCATTCGCCCTACGCGACAAGCTTTGCCGCACGCGGCGAGCGGATACCCGCCGTGCTGACGCCGATCACACACATGATCGGCCGTGACGTGCCCTGCTCGCGCTATGCGACGCCTGGCGAGGTCGACACCGGCCGCGCGGTCATCGAGGCGGCGGATGGCGGCTGGGCCGCCCTTGTCAAGGCGCACGGCGTTTTCACCATGGGCACGTCTGCAAAAGAGGCAACCTCGATCGCCATGTATCTGGAAGAAGCGGCAAAAACGACGCATTTTGCAATGCTGCGCGGCGGCGTCGAAGAATTGTCTGCCGAAGAACAGGCACGCTGCTATAACTGGTTTCGAAAGAACTACGGGCAATCAGGAAACAAGGACGTCAGTAGCTGAACGATGAAACATGCGCGGCGCCATACGTCGGCAGGCGGAGAGAAGGATGCGCTTCTTTCCAATGTCGCTCTCCTCTACTACGGCGAGGGGCTGACCCAGGGAGAAATTGCCCGGCGGTTCAAGATCTCGCGGGCAACCGTCGTCAATATGCTGCGCGAATGCCGGGAAAAGGGAATCGTCGAAATCCAGGTCGATGGCGCGCTGCTTGCGGGCTCTTCGCTTTCCCGCGACCTCTGCGCCCGCTTCGGCCTGGAGGATGTCTATGTGGCCAGCATCGAGGCGCCGCCGGCCAAGAACGGCAGAAAGGAAAACCTGCCGCTCGTGGCCCGGGTCGCAGCCATGGCGGCCCTCGATATCGTTGAGCCGGGTGACCGGATCGGCGTTGCCTGGGGCGAGACGATTGCAGCCATGGCGAAAGCCATGCCGCGCGCACCGATGAGCGACATCGAAGTGTGTCAGTTGATCGGGTCGAAGGATTCAGACCGCGTTCCGGCCTCCGAAATCTGCGCCATCGAGGTTGCGAACAAGCTCGGCGCAAACTGCTTCACGCTGCATGCGCCGGGGATTGTCTCGTCCGTCGAACTTGCCGAGGCCTTTCGCAGCGAACCCACGATCAAGACCCAACTTGCCCGCCTGGCCGATCTCGACCTCACGATCGCCTCCGTTGGCAATGTCGCCGACGATACCCATCTGGCAACGGCCGGCATGGCAACGCCCGAAGCCTTGCGCGCAGCACGACAGGCGGGCAGCGTCGGTATCTATTGTTGCCGCTACATCGACGAAAACGGCAACGACATGCCGCTCGAACCCCAGAACCGGATCATCGCGGCGAGCATCGAAAACCTGAAAGCGGCGCGCAAACGCCTCCTCGTCGTCTGCGGCGCTGACCGCCTGCAGGCAACCCATGCGGCGATCAAAGGCGGACTGGTGACCCATCTCGTCGTCGATCAGACACTTGCAACCGCACTTCTCGCTTTATAGGGGTCAGAACAAGAGCATTTCACAATCGTGCGCTAAGGTCGGATGGATCATGAACGGTTGTCCGCGATTCCTGAATTTGCCGGTGAAGGCAAGGTCAAGCGGGCGCGCACCAGCGCGATCCGCGAAAGCCTGCTGCCGGCGCTGACAGTGACCTGGCCAGAGCATCAGGAAACCGCTGAGGTCCGGCCCTGCCCCGGCTGAATGGCGAGGATGGCTATGATCGGCGGCGGCCAATCGATGTGATCGCGCATTTCCAGGCGGAAGAGCGGGATATCGAGTTCGGCCGGATTGCCGTTGTGGTGGAAACGGCGCTCGGCAGCACGATCAAACGCGGCGGGCTGGAACTGAAGGGCAATTGCGGCTAGCGGAGTGCATGGCGACGAACCATACAATGCTCCCGGTGACCGGTGGCCTTGCATGGTTCGTTCCCGTTTTCGAAACGGCAGGTGGCTGTTCTCGGCCCTATTGTTGAGACACTTGTGCGACCAGTGATCGAGGCCGGGTGCCACGTCCGCCTTTGCCGCGCCATAGAAACGGAGCTTGTCGGTGATGATCCGCTTTGGAACAAAGCCATAGCGCTTTATCAACGCCACCAGCAGGCGCTGGGCCACCCTTTTGTCGCGGCGCTTCTGCAAGATTTCTTCAGGAACGGTGCCATACCGATCCACTGCACGCCAGAGCCGGAACTTCTCTCCAGCGCATTTCCTCAACTTCACGCAGGCTCACGTTGAACCGCAGGTAAAGCCAGACTGCGTGAGCGACTATCTGCGGCGGAAAACGGTGTCCCTTGAAGCAGATATCGGATGTTTGCGTCGCCGAAATCTACGCCCAACCCGAAATGCAGACAACTGCAAGCCGGTTTACGTGACAAAGCCCCCGACATAGTTTGGCACAGTGATTACAGGGCATCCTGGATATCGAAGCGAACGATCTTTCGCCTTCCATGCGGAAAATGTGCGTCACGGTTTTGTCCTTCAGTCCATGAGGTTGCCTCTCCAGCGGTTGGTCAACGAGATCAAATCCGGGCTGGATCACCGCGACAGCGACGGCGCCATCTTCGGTGTTTTCAAATGCCACCGGTGCAACGTTTGGACTGACGATGGCCGTTGACGTATCCAATTGTCGCGCGCAGCCTGACGACCATGTGGTCAGCCCCAAAGCGTTAAGGATGGCCAGTGCTACGCAAGCCGCAGGGCCCTCCACGGGACCGTGGGTACTAGGTAAGACTCTCCTGTCCGGATCCTCATGCACTTCGCGTTCAGGCAGAAACACCTGCCTTTCGCGAAAATGCACCAGTACCAGATAGAGCCTCGCTGCCTCAGCCGTTGCCAAGCCAGCGCAGATAGCCTTCCGTGCCGCCGTTGCGGCCGGAGGCGAGCGCCTCGTCCGGGTCGATCCCCTCCCACGAACCACGCAAGATTTCGTCCCTGAGCGCTTCGGCGACGAGTTCGGCGTGGCCCGGCAGAAGATTGCAAGGATCGAGCTGGAAGTATCCGAGCTCGGCCTCATGGCCGCGCACGATGATGGCCGGATCGCGTCTGCCGAGGGCAGCCGTGATCACGGGAGCGCCCGCGCCGGCCTTGTCCGGATCGACGTCGATCTGCAGCCGTTCCAGCGGATTGCCGGTCGGGTCGGGAACGCGATAGGCGGAAATGCCGGGCAGATCGCTGAGCGCCTCGCGCCAGAGCTCAAGCGCCGCCGTCTCCCGCGCGCGGATAGCGGCGTGGTCGCGCTTCATCCAGGCCCGCATGGCGGCGATCGCGCCCATGATGCTTTCCTTGCCAATCTTCATACCGCGGCCAATGCCGATATTCTGAAGATAGCAGGCCCGCACAAGATCGCGACGGCCGGCAATGATGCCCGAGGTGGGGCCGCCGAGGAATTTGTGACCGGAATAGATGACCAGGTCCGCGCCCTTCTCGAGAAAGCCGCGCAAATCATATTCCGAGGCTGCATCGACGATCACCGGCACACCCTTTTCATGGGCAAGCCGTGCAAAGCGCTCGAACGGGATCTGGCCGTAATGCACTACGTGATGCGACACCACGTAAACCGCGGCCGCGGTATTTTCATCGAGAACCGCGGAAAGCTGAAAGTCCTTGCACAGCGTTGCCGTGCCGGCGACGCGGACATTCGCGCCGGCAAGCACGATGCCGGTCGTGATCGACGACCCGTATTCGCATAGATGCCCCATCTGTACTGCGACCCCAGACTTCGGGCCGGGGTTGAGGGGAAGCGCCTCCACCCGCGCCGGATCGAGGCCGGTGATGCAGGCCGCCACCGCAAGCGATATGCCGGCCCCCGCCGAAGCTGTCAGGCAGCCCGCCTCGGCGCCGGTCAGTTCCGTAATCGTCCTGCTGGCGAGCGCCTGCAATTCATGCATATCGACGAAATGCTCGGTGGCGGCCGCTGTCTCGCGCGGAACCTCCGGGCTCGGCGCAACCGAGGCGCCGAGCCCCGTCATCGTGCCGGCGACGTTAACGACGCGCCGGAAACCGTTTTCGTCGTGCCAGCGCCAGTCGGGCGTTGTGGAGGGTTGGTCTTTGCCCATTGAAAAATACTCCATAATTATGAAATAAGATAACTGCAATCAAAGAAGGTCAGAACTGGAATGCAAGACACCAGCAAAGCGCCGCGCTCGCGCACCAGCGGCATCGACAGAACGCTGCAGATCATGGATATCCTGCTCGACTACAGGCGCCCCATGACTGCCTACGAACTCGCCAAGAGCGCCGCCGCGCCGGTTTCCACGATCTACCGACTGATCGATGAATTGGTCGAACGTGGCATGCTGAGCCGGACGTCCGAGAACCTTGTCTGGTTCGGGCCGCGGCTTATGCACTACGGCCTTGCCTACCGCTCGCGCATGAACATGTATGTCGAGGCCGAGAAGGCAATGCTCGCGCTCAGCCGACGAACCGGCGAGATGGTTCAGGTGTGCGCCCGCGACGGCGGCATGATGGTCGTCATCGGCATGGCCGAGGGCGAGGGCCAATTCCGCGTGACCTCCGACGTCGGAACCCGCGTTCCGCTCAACTGGACCGCTTCGGGCCTGCTTCTGCTCGGCCACCTCGATCCGGCCGAACGCACCGCCGCCTTCGCCGAAAGCGCCCGCCCTTCCAACACCGGGCTCGCCGACACCGATCCGGAAGCGCTTTCCGAGCGCAGTCGCAAGGATTTTCTCGAAGGGCTTTCGGTGCAGTCGGGCAGTTCCGAGGAGGGCGTTGTCTGTATCGCCGCTCCCGTCCGCGACGCTGACGGCGCCTGCCAGCTCACCATGTCCGTGGTCATGCCGCGTCACCGGCTTGAGGAGAAGTTCGACAGCATTTCCGTGCAGGTGCGCGAGGCCGCAAAACTTGTCGAACGAGCCGTGGGTCATAGAACGTCCGCCGTCGTCCCGGCTTGAATGCCGTCCGCATCGATTTCGAAGATCGCCTCGATCTCGACCGTGATCTGGTTGGGCAGCGAGCCCACGCCAAACGCGGAGCGCGAGTGAATGCCGGCCTGTCCGAAGATGGGCGCGAGCAGATCAGACGCGCCGTCGATGACATAGGGGTGGCGCGAAAACTCCGGCGTCGCGTTGACGAGGCCAAGCAGCTTCACAACGCCTCGCACCCTGTCGAGCGAACCGTCGCAAAATGCGCGCAGGGCGGTCAGAATGTTGATCGCGACAAGTTCGGCATGTTCGCGCGCCTCTTCCGCCGAAACGGTGTCGCCGACCTTCCCGGTCATGAGCGTGCCATCGGCGAGAACGGGCCCCTGACCGGATACGAACAGTAGGTTTCCGGACCGGCGTACGTTGCAGAACGAACCGACCGGCCGGGGCGGATCCGCCGGGAGCGCGAGGCCGGACCGGACGAGTCTCGCCTCGGGCGACTCCTGCAAATTATCAATTTTCACCAATTGCCTCTATTCTCTTGCAGTGACTGTAATGACCCGGAGAAACCTCCACAGGCGAAGGAATGCCGGAGGCGCAGATCTCGCGCGCATGCGCGCAGCGGGTACGAAAGACGCATCCGGACGGCGGCGACATCGGGCTGGGGATATCGCCCTTGAGAACCTCCCGGTTGCGTGCCGCGCCAGGACGCGGCATCGGAATTGCCGAGTTCAGCGCCAGCGTGTAGGGGTGGCGCGGACGCTCGTGGATATCGGCGGCGGGACCGATTTCCATCAGCCGGCCCAGATACATGACTGCGACCTGATCGCAGAGATAGTCGACCACCGACAAATCGTGGGCGATGAAAAGCATGGTCAGGTTACGCCGTTCGCGCAGATCGAGCAGCAGATTGAGCACCTGCGCCTGGATCGACACATCGAGAGCGGAAACGCTCTCGTCGGCGACGATGAATTCCGGCTCCAGCGCCAGCGCGCGGGCAATGCCGATGCGCTGACGCTGGCCGCCCGAGAACTCGTGCGGATAGCGCCGCATATGGTCGGCGGTGAGCCCGACTTCTTCCAGAAGCGAGGCCACTGTGTCACGGCGGGTGCGCCGCGAGCCGATGCCATGAGCGACAAGACCTTCAGCAATGATCGCCTCGACCGAAAGCCGCGGGTTGAGGGAGGAGACCGGGTCCTGAAACACCATCTGCATGCGCTGCCGCATGGCCCTCAGGTCACCGGCCTTCAGGCTGTTGAGGTCACAGCCGTCGAAAACCGTGCTGCCCGATGTCGGCTCGATCAGCCTGAGCAGGCTGCGGCCGAGCGTGGACTTTCCCGAACCGCTCTCTCCGACCAGCCCCGTTATCGATCCTTTCGGGATATCGAAGCTGACGTCGTTGACGGCATAGACCGGGTCGCTCGAAGGGCCGAACGTCTTGGTCATGTTGCGAATGCGGATAAACGGCTCTGTCATGGCGCCTCAACACCTTCGAGGATGCAGGCGGCGAGATGTTCGGGCGCCTTGCGCGTCAGCGCCACCGGCTCGCGACAGCGCGGCTCGGCATAGCCACAGCGGGGCGCGAAAGCGCATCCCGGCGGCAGGCTGGCAAGCGGCGGTACGGAACCCGGAATCGGCACCAGCCGGTCGCCACGCCGGCGCCATGGCCCCGGTATCGAGGCGAGAAGCCCTTTCGTGTAAGGATGCCGGGTATCGTTGAAGAGCGCGTCCACACTGGCCTGCTCGACCACCCCGCCGGCATACATCACCGCGACATCATCCGCCATCTCGGCCACCACGCCCATGTCGTGGGTGATGAACAGGATCGACATGCCGAAATCCTTCTGCAACTGCCGCATCAGGTCGAGGATCTGCGCCTGGATGGTGACATCGAGCGCGGTCGTCGGCTCATCGGCGATCAGAAGCGAAGGCTTGCAGATCATCGCCATGGCGATCATCACCCGCTGGCGCATGCCGCCCGACAGTTCGTGCGGGTAGCTGTCCATACGTCTTGCGGCACCCGGGATCTCGACCAGTTCCAGCATTTCGATCGTGCGCTTGCGTCGCGTCGCCGCGTCCATGCTCTCGTGCAGGAACAGCATTTCGCCGATCTGGTCTCCGATCGTGAAAAGCGGGTTGAGCGACGACATCGGCTCCTGAAAGATCATCGACATCTGTACGCCGCGGAGCCGGCGTCGCTCCGCCTCGCCAAGTTCGGTCAGTTCGAGTACGCGGCCGTCGCGATGGCGATAGGCAAGCGTGCCCGCTGCGATCCTGCCGTTCGGTGGCAGCAGGCCCATCAGCGCCAGCGAAGTCACCGATTTGCCGGAGCCGCTCTCGCCCACCAGCGCAAGTGTCCGACCGCGGCCGATGCTGAAGCTGACGTCGCGCAGCGCTGCCGTTTCGCGCCCGTTTCCGCGAAACCGCACGTTCAGTCCCCGGACATCCAGAATGGTGTCCTCGTTCATGAGGCCCTCCGCGCCGCTGGCTGAACGTCGTTGCCGATCACCGTCATGCGCGGCTCGAACAGCCGTTCCAGCGTCATCGTGTTGCCTTGGCTGTCGAGCACCGGCAGCGATGCCTCGGCGAAATCGAAAACCGTGAAATCGGCACGCAAGCCGGCGGCAAGACCGTCGCGACCGCTGAGACCGAGCACGCCGCGCGGTCCGGCGCAGACCGCTTCGATACAGTCATCGAACGGCAGGCCGACGCCGTAGAGCTTGGACATGGTGGTCGCGAGGTCGCGCACCGGGTCCTCGATGCTGTGGAGATGGAGGTCCGTCGAGATCGAGAACGGCTTCAGTCCGTCGGCCATCGAGGCGCGTGCGGTCTCGAAATTGAACGAGGCCCCGCCGTGTCCGATATCCATCAATATGCCCCGTGCCGCCATATCCTGGGCCATCTTGAACAGCGCTTCTGTGTCGCGGATCGAGCCGGCGGCCTTGCCGTTGAAGCAATGGGTCACGATATCGCCCGGCGTCAGAAGCTCGAAGACCTCGTCAATCAGCGGTGGCGGTTCGCCCACATGCACCATCAGCGGCAGTTTGGTGATCTCGGCGACACGCTTGGCGATCTTGGCGGGCGTGATCCCCCAGGAGCCGACGATTACACCCGAGGCGCGAACCTTGATACCGCAGATGACGTCGCGATTGGCCTCGACCACGGCCAGCGTCTTGTCGATGTCGATCGAGCGCCAGTCGATCAGTTCCGGCACCCGGTTGCAGGCGACGAGGCCGATCGAGCCGATATTGAGAAACGCCCGGACGGTTTCGGACTGGCGGTCGATCACGTATTCGCGCAGACCGTGAAAGCTTGCCTCGCCGGCCGAGCCGGCATCGGCCATGGCCGTGACGCCGGTTGGTCGGCCTGCCTGCGAGGCCCGCACCGAAATATCCGTGCCGCCATGCCAGACATGGACATGCAGGTCGCACCAGCCCGGCGACAGAAAGGCGCCGTTGCAATCGATGGTCCGGGCGTCTGGTGCGGCGTCCTTTGCAACCAGGCCGTCATCGCCGATGTGGATTTGATCGGGCGCATCATCGAGCCCGACAATGCGGAAATTGACGAGGGTGAGAGACATTCAGGCTTCCTTGGCAAGATGCGGGTCTAGAGCGTCACGCAGCGCGTCGCCGACGATCTGGAGCGTCAGGACGGACAACGAAATGGCAACGCCCGGAAACAGGATGAGATAGATGGCGGAGTCGAGGTACTGGCGGCCTTCATTGACCATGATGCCCCAGGTCGGGGTCTCTGGGTCGACGCCAATGCCGAGGAAGGAGAGACCGGCCTCGGCCAGCATCGCATAGGCGAAGATGAAGGTGGCCTGCACCAGGATCGGCGAAACAATGTTGCGCAGCGCATGCGTGATCATGATGCGCCAGGTCCGTGTTCCCAGAGCCCGGGCGGCCTCGACATAAGGCATTTCGCGGATGACCATCGTCGAGGCGCGGACAATGCGGGCAACGCGCGGCGCATAAACGATAGAGAGCGCGATCACGACATTGGTGAGGGTACCGCCGAAGATCGCCACCAGCGACAGCGCCATAAGGATGTCCGGAAACGCCATCATCGCGTCGATCAACCGCGAAAATGGCCAGTCGAGCCGACTGAAGAAGCCTGCCGTCAGGCCGATCGCCACGCCGATCAGCGAGGACAGGATCGCCACCGAAAGTCCGATGCTGAGCGAGGAGCGCCCGGCATAGAGGAGACGCGACAGGACATCGCGTCCGAACGCATCCGTGCCGAACCAGTGGGCAGCACTCGGCCCCTGCAGGCGCTCGCGCACGGACATCGCATCGGGATTGGCGGGCGCCACCAGCGACGCGAACAGACAGAGAATAGCGATCGTCAAGAAGACGACCAGCGAGACCTGAACGGAGCGCCGTGCAAGCAGGACACGGAAGAAACCGGGTTCGCCCGTGCCTTCCGGTTCGGCCGTTTCCGGCGTGCCGGAGGAAAGTGTCGTATCGGCCATGGTCAGTACCGCACCCGCTTGTCGATGACCAGATAGAGAAGGTCGGTCAGAAGATTGATGAAGACGTAGAGGATCGCCACGACGATGAGGGTGCCCTGGATCACGGGATAATCCCGTCGCAGCACCGCATTGACCACCAGGCTGCCAAGCCCCGGCAGATTGAACACCCGCTCCGTGACGACGGCGCCCGCCACCAGCAGCGCGAAGGTCAGCCCGACGACAGTGATGATCGGAATGCCGGCGTTCTTGAGCGCGTGACGCAGCACCACACGGCGCTCGCTCATGCCTTTGGCGCGGGCGGTGCGCACATAGTTTTCGCCAAGAATGTCCAGCATCGAAGCGCGGGTGAAACGCAGGATCAGCGCGGAGTTCACAATACCGAGCGTGATCGAAGGCAGCACGAGATGCCACATCCGATCGAGGAAGCCGGCATCGGGTCCGCCATAGCCGGAGGCGGGAAACCAGCCGAGTTCGGTGGCGAGATAGCGCTGAAAGATCAGGCCGGTCAGAAAGCTCGGAACCGATGCGGCGAGCATGGCGGTCGTCACCGCTGACTGATCCAGCGCGGAGCCGCGCCGGTAGGCCGCGTAGATGCCGATCGGCGTGGCGATGACGAGGGCGAAGATCAGCGAGAACAGCGACAGGAACACGGTCGGTTCGGCTCGCGCCGCCAGCACTGAGGTCACCGAATTGTCGAAGAACAGCGAGCGGCCGAGATCGCCCTGTGCAGCGTTGGCGACGAAGGTGAGATATTGCACGAAAATGGGCTGATCGAGGCCGAGACTGGCGCGCAGATCCATGACGTCCTGAGGCGTTGCGTCCGGCCCCAGCATCAGGGCCGCCGGATCTCCCGGCGCCAGCCGCACAAGCACGAAGGCAATCGTCAGGACGAGGAAGGTCACGACCACCATGCCCATAAAACGCCTGATGAGGTAATTTGTCATTCAGTTCGATTCCCTGGCATATCGACGAAGCATATCCGAGCCCCGGACGATAAGCGCATTCAACGTCCCGCGGCCATGAAGGACTTTTCAGCAGCCGGCCTTTTCAGGAGCCGCCGGCGCAGCGATCATGATGCCGCGCCGGCGAGCCTCGTTATTCGGACGTCGAGGCATTCCAGAACTGCGGCCACGGCGAGGCGCTGACGCCTTCGAGCGTCCTCGATTTGCCCTGAAGCGCATTGAAGTTGCCGAGCTTGATGAAGCCGACATTCTCGTAGAGCTCGGTCTGGAGTTCCTTGAATACGGCCTTGCGGGTTTCCGGATCCGTCTCGGTGGTGAAGCGGGCATAGATCTCGTTCTTGACCGGATCATTCCAGCCTTCACGCGCTTCGGCCGAGAAGCTGGAGATCAGCGCCGGCTCGGGCAGGAACGGCGAGTGGGTAATGTAAATGTCCCACAGATCGGGGTTGTTGCGCCGCTCGGCGAGTGTGGCCCAGTCCACGACATCCATCTGTACCTTGAAGCCGGCGGCTTCGAGCGCGGCTTTTGCGACCAGGGCCATCTGGTAGTGAAACTCGTATTGGCGCGAGGTCAGGATGCGCAGCGGCGTACCGTCATAGCCGGCCTTTTCCAGGTGCTCGGCGGCGGCTTTGATATCATTCTGGTTATAGAGTTCGACGCCGCCGTCATTGTTCCAGACCCAGCCTTCCGGGTACATCGCGCCTTCGATCTTATAGAATTTCTCGTCGCCAAAGGCGGCATAAAGCATATCGTCGAAGGGTAGAGCGGCCTGAACGGCCTTGCGGATCTCGATGTCGGTCATCAGACCCTTCTTGTGGTTCATCGCGAACAGCGGCCAACCGAAGGGCTCCAGCAGCAATGGCTCGGCGACGTCACTCGACTCCAGCCTGTCATAGGATTCCGTCGACAGGCTGTCGGCGAAATCGAACTGTCCGGAAAGCAGACCCTCGACCCGGGTATTCGGATCGGCGACAGGAACGAAGCGGATTTCATCGGGAACCTGCTTGCGTTCGGCCGCGCCCGTTGGCTGGGCATAGCCATCGAAGCGGACGAGCTGAATGTACTGGTCCGGCACATAGTCGGCAATCTCGTAAGGACCGGTTCCGACGACGTTATCGATGTGGTCGGCAAGGATTTCCTCGGGGTAGACCACAGCCGCCGAATTGGAGAATGCGAGCAGGGAAAGAAGCGGCGCGTAAGGCTGGTTGAGTTTGATGGTCACCTCATAGTCGCCGGTCGCCTCGACGCTGTCGACATCGGCGGCGACGCTCTTGCCACGGGAGGCCACTTTAAGCCAACGCTCCAGCGAACCGACAACATCGGCCGAATCCATTGTGGAGCCGTCGTGGAAGGTGACGCCTTCGCGGATCGGAATGACATAGGTCAGCCCGTCATCGCTGACATCGGGCATGGCTGCTGCAAGCAGCGGAACCGTCGCCCAGTTATCGTCGAAGGTGAAAAGGGTCTCGACGAAGTGCTGGGTCACAATGCTGACGACGTCCTTGGTGGAAACCATGGGGTCGAACGTATCGGGTTCGCCGATCATGGCGACGTCGATTTCGGTTTGCGCCTGAGCGTGGCCGGCTACGGCCATCGCGAGCGTCAGCACCGAAGCGCATGACAATTGAGAGATAAGACGGCTCATGATTGCTGCTCCATTATTATGTAATATAGTCCCATTTAAGAGAATATAAATTGCTCTATATGCTGTCAACGGATTTGTTTCGGGACCTTGACTGGTCAATCCTCGCCCCGCCATTCGTCATCGCATCATGCTTCGAGCCGGTTACACGACGACAAAATATGACCGCCAAACCATCGAGATCCACGATTATGTGGCCGAGGAAATGTTCGAGATTCTGGCCGGAGAAGCCGTGCCGATCTACCTCGACAGGCAAGCGGCAGCACTTCTTTCCGAAGCGCGTTGAAATTTTGCACTGGCAGAAGCAGGTGTCCACCGCGTCATTGCCATGGGGACGAAAATCATTTCATTGCAACTCGCAAAGGCAGTGTCATGGCCCACACTACGTTCCCAATGGGGTCCTGATTGCTGCGGCGAGACCACATAATCATCGGACTGTCAGCGACAGGCTCGCCAGAGTCGCCGATCAGATTGAATAATGGCACGTTGCTAGCCCGTATCGTATAAGCCGCGCCAGCGAATCTGCCGTTTCCGTTTTATTGATGGCGCCTACATTCGCGCGGTTCCCGGATATCAGAGCCGGCATATCGAACAGACCTGGGAAGGAATAAGACATATCGACGATCTGAATATCTACCTTCGAGACGTCAGGGTTCATGTGCCAAGGCTTCCGCATCTCCTTTGGAGCGGATATCTCAGGGAGGCGACCGGAGCCGTGAAGCAAATGCTCTATCAGTTGCACTGGACGACAGGACGCCAATAACAAGCTCAAGCGCCTGTACGAACTTATCAGAAATCTTGGCACCTATCTGGTCCAGAGCAAGGCTTCGATTGTCAATTACTGCCAACGATATTGGTCAGGTCAGCCGATTTCGAGTTCTCCTGCCGAAAGCGCTGCCAACAGCCTTGCAAATACACCTATGAACAAAAAGCGTCAGATGCGTTGGTCGCCGATCGGCGCTCACCGGGTGTTGCAGGTGCGAGCAGCGGTTGCTGACGGGCGGCTCAAACGAGCTAAGCTGGCCCTTGCGGCTTGACCCCAAACTTTTCCCGCTCCCCTCTCATTCATTGAAAGCCTTCAACAGCTCTTCCAGTGCCGCGTCATACCGGGAAACCTCCGCCGACTGGTCGGCGGCCGTTGCCTGACCCATGGCGGTGGCCAGTGCGGCGCCGTGGGTGAAGTCCACAAGGATGTCGATCCACAGCCGCGTCTTGTGAGCAAGTCAAGCCAGCCTCTGCCAGAAGCGCCAGGGTTTCCTCAGTTATCCGCCTGGCCTGTTCGGGAAAGACTGCGGCACGGCTGAAGATGAGCATGGCCAGCCCCGGATGTCGCTGCACCTGCGCGTGATACGATCTCAAGAGCCCCCTGATCCGCTCCGTCGGTGTCCCGCCGTCCGACGCCGAGACACCGGCGTAGCTCCATTCCGACATCGCGTCGATCAGGCCGTCACGGCCTCCAAAGTGGTGGTGGATCGTCATGGGGTTGACCTTCAGGCGTTCGGCAAGGGCTCTCATGGTGAAAGCTTCGACGCCTTTTTGGTCCAGGAGATCCAGGGCAGCCGTCACCATCTCCTCGCGGGAAACCGGCGCTTCCGTTCGGGGCGGCCGCCCCCTGGTCCGGTTCATGCCACTACCCGGTAGCGCGACTGGACCAGCCCGGAGGGAAAGGACCTGGTTTCCTCGTGAAACACAGGAATGTCCGCCGCAATGCTGCCGAACAAGCTGCGACCTCCGCCAAGAAGGACCAGGACGCGCGTGATCACCATGTCGGCGATCAGTCCCGCCCGCAGGAACGACTGGATGACAAGACCACCGTCGACATACGCCCTCTGCTTTCCGTCGGCATGAAGCATCCGCATTGCCTCCTCCGGTGCGGCATCACACACCCGGACCTTCCCGGCCAAGTCCTCCGGGAGGTCGTCCTGCGCCAAGGAGGACGACAGGACGACGACAGGACGGGTGTAGGGCCACGGCCGCATCGCCTGCATTTTCTCGAAGCTCCCCCGGCCCATCACAATGACATCGATCTTCTCGATAAAGGCGTCGTAGCCATGGCCTTCGGCAGGGCCGTCGCGTTCGACAAGCCACGCGATATCGCCGTCATCGCGCGCGATGAACCCGTCCAGGCTCGTCGCAATGAATACATGTCCGGTGATCGGCACCCACACCTTCAACCATGAACACCTCTCCCTCGGCGTTGTCCGAGCGAAACGGCAGGATCTCTTGATAGGCCGGCGAAGCATACCAAGCTTCGGTCCGGGCAAGATCGGGAAAGCCGATAGCGATCAGGTCGCCGGCGAAAGAGCCTTCCAGAGGATGTTTCCGGCCGCCGTGAATGATGAAACGGCCTTCAAAAGGCGCCAGCGTGGTATCTATTGCTTGCAGATATGCGATGATTTCAGGCCCCATTTCGATGTTTCGCAGATGGCCGATGGCATAGCAGGTCATGGTCGTCTACGCGGTCGATGCCAAGCTGATCGCCGCAGGTGAGATCTTTCTATGTTCGTTCCGCAATCTGCTAACGAGACGGTTGCTTCCCGCTTCGCGGAATAATCTCAGCCACGTCCCGAAAGGGACGGCTCGGTGCGTCCTGTAAGAACGTTTTCGGCAAAAGACGGTTTGAACAAATCGCCGCCCGCGAGCGCCTGTAACGTCAAGCGGTGGAGGTCGTTGTTTCTTGTGGTTTGAACAGCTCACCCGTCCGGAGCATGATGTGCATGATCACTGCCAGTTTGCGTGCCAGAGCCACGGCCGCTCACTTGAACCCGAGGCGCTCTTTAAGCTCCAATGCCCAGGTTCGCAGGGTGCTGTTATCCGTCGACCGGTTCAGGATAACCGCGGCCGCTTCGTAAAGCAGACCACGCGACTGACTGTCGCCACGGCGCGAGATATGGCCGTCATTATCGACCTCGCCGGACTGGTAACGCCTCGGCGTTAGGCCCACCCATGCGCCCATGGCTGTCCTCCGCTCGGTGTTTGGGCCCGGTTGCGATCGTGAGCCCGTTCTTCATTCTAGCAGGGGACAGCCAGCCGGCCAGATGTACGAACATCGCGCCACGTCAAAAGGCGGCCATCGCTCCCGCGATTACATCATGTTCGTGCATGGGGGCGCAAAGCTGCATTTGGAATCTTCGCCCGGATATTGGCTGCTCCACCCGGCACAGAATCAGTTGCTTGACGGCGCCGAAGCCAATCGCGCCGAGTTGCAGTGCCTGCTTTACCGCCGCATGTAGGTCGTCCATATCGAAGCTTTCCAGCAGTCGAAGAACCTGCACGTATTCGCGCCGGCCATGTTTTGCCATGCGGCCCTCCATCAGACGGCACAGTGTCGCGAATTCCTCCGGCAGATCCCAGCCCTGCAAAGGGGCTGCCTGTTCCAGCGCATTGATCTTCCGCTCGATCAGCGGCAGGTAATGCACAGGGTCGAAGATGACATCGTCCCGATCAAAGCTTCGGGGATGGCGGGCGATGATCTCGCCGCGGCAACCAATCACCACCTCATCGACATAGCCTCGGATCCAAACGTCCTGATGACCGTAGGCGACGGGCACGGAATAATCACCGGATCGCCGTGCGCACGCGACGATCCGGCACTTTGAATATGCGCATCGTTCCGAACGGAAATCGTTCCCGACTTCCTGGCCGATGCGCGGGTTTTGTAGCGAACGAGAGACTGTGCCGTGACCCTGGCACTGGCCTGATCGCAGGCATCGAAGGGCGACGCCGGCAAGGCGCGCATAGCCGCCAGATCGCGCTGCAGCCGTTCACCGATCGTCTCGCGCTCACCGCGCAGCCTGTCGCCCTGGCGCTTGCGGCACTGTTCTTCCAGAAAGGCGTTGAACGCATCCCAGGTCGGAAACTGCGGGATGGGGACCATGAAGTTACGCCGGGCATAGCCCACAAGGCCCTCGACATTCCCCTTGTCATTGCCCTTTCCGGGGCGGCCATAGCGATCCCGGATCAGGTCGTGGGACAGGAACCCGCTGAACAGCGTCGCCCGCTTACGCGTGCCGTCGGGCAGGACCCTGGCCACAAGACAGCGGTCATTGTCATAGACGATCGATTGCGGCACGGCCCCGAAAAACGCAAACGCACGGACGGGGCCATCGACCCAGGCCTCGGCTACCGCCGCCGGATAAGCACGCACGTAGCAGCTGTCGCTATGCGGAAGGTCGAGCACGAAAAACCGGGCTTTCTGTTCCACGCCGCCGATCACCACCATCGCCTCACCGAAATCGGCCTGCGCATGTCCGGGCGGATGAGAAAGCGGCACGAACACTTCCTGACGGCGCTGGAATGGGTCGCGCTCGGTCCAATTTGGCCGCCCCAACTTCTTTTGCGGCCGATCATCGAGGAAATTCAGTTTTCCATGTCGGGCTTACCTTTCTCCAAGAACCCATATTTGTACCAGCACCGGCCGAGGATCGCTCTGATTCTTGGCCAACATCTCTAAAATGACACACAGGCTTGAGGGAGTGTTTTGCGTTTACGCCGGGATCGGGACCCTGCGGGCAATATCCCAGATGACGTGGTCCAAGTTGGTGGACCGCATTAGGTCTTGATGGGAGACGAACCTTCGACCCCGTCGAAATGATATTCATCCGCGTAAACTGCTTTTAGCCGAACGCGAGCCCAAATACGTTGCACCGTCAGGTTAAATTCAGATACAGCCCGCTTGGCTCTATCGTCTCGATACCGGCATAGGGGCTTGCATGAACCGTCAGCAGCCAGAGGCTTGTTGTGGCGGCAAGCACGTAAAGGAAAATTGCGATACTTCCCGCGCGTGTTCTGTCTGCATGGGTCACTGCGATCGTGATCGATGTTAAGATCGTCAGTGTCAGCAGCATATACCATTTATACTGATTGACGGTGGTGCTGGCGATGGCGAGGCGCACATCGCGTGTTTCCTGCAAATCATTGAAAATGGCAACGGTCTGATTGATGATCGGAGCAGGCGCATCGCCCTCGGCGATATCCATGATGATGATACGTATCCTCTGAAGAGCCTGCTCGACCGAAGCCGCCGGATGAAGGTTTCCGTTGGCGCCCCATTCGTCCGAGATCACCTTTTCGCGATAGAACTCCATCGCCACTTCAAGGTCAGGCCTGTTCAGGACCTCGGCGTCTGCGTTTCCGATCAGTCGATTGATCGCGGATCGTTCCGAGGTGAGTTCCTGGTCAGCCTTTGCATGCAGCGCCCAGATGTCGGCTGCAACAAAGCCGAGAGACAGAGCCCACGATGTCGCGATCGTTCCAATGAAGGCGCCCAGCGGAATGACGAGAGCATCAGTGCGCGCAAATCGGGCAAACAGACACAGCACCCAATAGGTCATGGCGAACAAGGCAAGACCGAAGACCAGAAACAGCAGGATTGAGGGAACCAGTGCCATGTTCAGGAAATACGACATTGAAATCCACTTCAGGGAAAACACGGATTAGGCTTTCCTGAAAATAGAATTGTTCGGTTAAAAATCTGGTAACTGAAACGCTCGCGTATCGGAAACGAACTGCACGCCAATCGCGTATCTCAATTGCAAAAGCCGGTCCAACTGCGGGGACGGCTCAATATCCGACGCGCTTTTGTTTGGGTTATTCAGCACAAAGGGCATCAAGGCCGACACGGGCGGACAGGGCATCGAACGCGCCAGATCAACCATTGCTGAGCCTTCTTTCTTATTTGCGGTTTCTGTGGAACCGCAAACAGCCACCTAGTTTCTATGATGAAAACTGCTTACAAAAGGCGATGACGCAATTGAAATCGGTTTTCAGGTTTACGTTTGCCGGACGGGGGGAACACGTTGAAAGAATATATCTTTGCATGCGCTGTATCTCTGTGTGTTCCGCAAGTACTCCATGCGGCTGACAGTGCCACCCCGACCCCGGAAGTCTCCTCAGCAAGCGCCGCCGACTGGGCACTTCAGATTACTCCCTATCTGTGGGCAACCGGTGTCAAGGGGAAGGTTTCTCCCTTTGGCTTAGGACCGACCGTGAACATCGATCGCTCTTTTTCCGAGGGGCGGGACGGGCTGAATATTGCCGGTTTTGTAAATGTATGGGGGCGCTACGAGCGTTTCGTTCTCTCTGCAGACATGATGTATACGGATACAAGTGACGAGAACACATACTCGTTTCCGGGTACGCCGCAGCTGCCACCGTTTGAAGCGACCGGCAAACTCAACACCAGGCAGTTCATGGCCACCGTGCAGGGCGGATACCGCGTTCTCGATACGCCCGATTTTACGTTCGACGCTTTGGCCGGCATACGTCTTTGGCAGATCTCCAACGAAATCACGGCCAGTGGACTTGGCAGATCAGTCCGTTATGACGAAAGCTTCGGCTGGATTGATCCCGTTGTCGGTGCCCGTGTGTTTTTCAATCTGACGGAGAGATTATCGGTTCAGGCTCAGGCCGATATCGGCGGCTTTGACGTCAACTCCGATTTGACGTGGTCTTTCCTCTCGACAGCGAACTATACCTTGAGCGAGCACCTGTCATTTTCAGCAGGCTATAAGATCGTCGACACCGATTACGAAAAAGACGGTCATGTCTATGACACCAGGCTGAGCGGGCCGGTTGTGGGGATTACCTACCGGTTCTAGCCGAGATTGGCTTGGTCGCGAACATCCGCGCTTTGAACGATGAGGCCCGTTGATGCTGGCGATGATTCGCGGGCGGGCAATCCTTGCTGAACAGAAAAGGATGATCCGGCCACCACACGGGAATGCGGTGGCCGGCATGTCTCAGTTGACCGGTTCGAACTGGAAAGGTTCGGCGGGCTTGAATTCTGCCGAAACTTCGCCTGACTTGAGTTCGATCATGTCGACGCCCAGATCCAGCATCCGCACCCCGGCTTCAGCCGAGAAATCCAGATTGTTCAGATCGACCCAGAACAGGTTCGGAGAGATCGCTGATTCAACATAAAACAGCTTGTCCTTGTGATCCGCGACGACCCTCCAGCGCGTGGTGGACAGGTTCGGCGCGTCCGGCGTGTTGATGCCATAAGGAACGGAAGCATTGCGGATCACGCTCATGGCAGCCGCCGCCGCGATGCGCGGTTCATCCGACTGGACCACCATGTCGATATAGGTGTCAGCACGGGCAAAGCGATCGGGAGAACGGGTTGTGCCAGGCAGCACCTCGCGCGGGTTGACGTCCTGCCAGTACCTTTTCACCGCCAGTTGCTGATCGTAAGGCGGATCGTTCGTCATGGTGCGGTATTCCGGGCCGTGATGGATGACCAGTTCACCGTCCAGCCATTCCAGAATGGCGCTGTCGCCGCTGGCGTCCGAGAGCGAAAGATGCACCTTCGCCAGGCGTCCGGGCTGATCGGGAACGTCGGAAGTCACGACATCGAAAGGATTGGCTTCCATATCGGCGACGGCTTCAGCAACGCTGCCATAATTATCCATGAAATACTGCGCCCAGATCGACAGCGACATTTCTGGCGTAGACCCGTCATTCTTGGGGTATTCGGACGCCACCAGCCAAAGCATATTGGCCACTAGGCCGGCTTCGTTCATGCCATCCACCGTGGAGAAATCATATCCGGAGACAATCATGCTTCCGTATTTTGACGTCCAGGTCAGTGAATTCTCGCCAGCCTCGCCATTTCGCTCCATGCCGCGGGGGAACACCCACAGGTTGGAGAGCATTGGCAGGCTCCAGTCCATGGAACGCGCCGTCAGTACGCGGTCTTCCGGACCGTGATAGACAACACGCGTGCAGGCATCGGCGATTGGCGCCGCGGCGACTGAAAGCGCAGCTGCTAGGGTAAGGCTGCGCCAAAGCGATCTGTTTGCTTTCAAAATCATTCCTCCAGTTTCGTACAGCGGTCACCCTTTGACCCTAAGGGAAGCAACCGGCTTAACCAGTTTGGATGGTCGCAAATGGGTTGGTCAAGGTTAAGTGTCGACAAACACCCCCCAAGCGTCTTGTTTTGTCGCAAACTTTTCAACAGATTTGCCACCGGTTTGATCATGCCATAAATCTGGTTTGCAGATGAGCAGGCATGTTGAGTTTAGAAAACATGATCGATTTCAAAGGCAGTCACTACCCGAAAGGTGTGATTTTATATGCGGTATTTTTCTACGTCCGGTATGCTGTCTCCTATCGTAATCCAGAAGAGATTACGCCGGAGCGAGGGGGCAACGTTGATCACGCCACGCTTGCCAGATGGGTGGTGAAATATTCGCCGCTGATTGCTAGCCAGGCCCAGCGCCGCAAATCCGTGACCAGCCGTTCCTGGCAAATGGACGAGACCTATATACAGGTCAAAGGCAAGTGGACTTATTTCTACCGCGCTGTCGACAAATTCGGAAAAACCCTTGATTTTATGCTGTCTGAGCACCGCGATGAGGCGACGGCCGGCGCGGCGTGTCGGTTCGGATCTCGTTTCTAACAAATCCTGCATGACTGTTTCTTATGCGCATATGCGCCTTGTTTCATATCAACGAAACAAGGTGAGCGTGAAACACTGGATCTCGGGGTGACGTCCGACACGGAAACGCCGACTTTGCGACAAAAGTGTCAGCGGCAGCATAAATCAGGCCGCAAACCACTTAAAACCGAGCCACTTCAAAACATCGCTCTAGCCTACTGTAGCGCCAAGGGGATAATGGCAGGCCACCTGACGGCCATCACCGAAATCCCGTAACTTTGGACGTTCGGCGTGGCAGCGATCGGCGGCAAAAGGACAACGGGTACAAAATTTGCAGCCCTTCGGCGGATCGAGCGGGCTTGGAATTTCGCCTTCCAGCAGGATACGCTGACGTTTGCCGCGGTTTTCCGGCTGTGGCACGGCAGACAGCAAGGCCTGGGTATAGGGGTGCCGGGGCTCGCGGTAGAGCGCATCGGTTTCGCCGATTTCCACCAGTGAGCCGAGATACATGACCGCGACGCGTGACGACACCTGACGGACCACGGCCAGATCATGCGCGATGAAGATATAGGTGAGGTTCAGCCGTTCGCGCAGTTCGGAAAACAGGTTGACGATCTGGGCCTGCACGGAAACATCAAGCGCGGAGACCGGCTCGTCGGCAACGATCAGCTCCGGCTCGACCGCAAGCGCGCGGGCAATGCCGATACGCTGGCGCTGTCCGCCGGAAAATTCATGCGGATAGCGGTCGAGATATTCCGCGCTGAGGCCGACGATATCCATCAGCTCTTCGAGCCAGTGATTGACCGCACTGCCCTTGCGGATGCCGTGAACCCTGACCGCCTCACCCACGATATCGCGCACGCGTCGTTTCGGGTTAAGCGAGGCCGAGGGGTCCTGAAAGATCATCTGCATGCGCCGGCGCACCGGCAGCAGGCCGCGCTCGCCTGTGCGTGTGATGTCCTTGCCGTCAAATTCCAGCGTCCCGGAGGTCGGGTCGTAAAGCCGTGTCAGACAGCGACCAAAGGTGGATTTTCCGGATCCGGACTCCCCCACAAGACCGAGCGTTTCGCCCTGATGGACTTCAAGCGTGATGTCTTCCACGGCGTAAAGCGTCCGGCCCGAACCGGGCCGCATGGTCTTGCCGACGGTGAAGTGCTTGGAAAGATCGCGGGTTGCGATTAGCGGTGTGTTCGTTCGCATCGTCTCGCGCCTTGTCGTCTCGCTCATGCGTCCACCTCATGTCCCAAGACAGCACGTCGCGCCGCCGCGCGTTCAGCGCCATCGAGCACGCAGAGCGCGGAATGGTCTCCATCCCGGCGGGTCGGCGGACGGGCCTCGCATTCCGGCCTTGCAAACCGGCAGCGCGGGGCAAAGCCACAGCCGGTCGGGGCCTGCTGCGGTGTCGGCGGCATGCCGGAAATCGAGGGAAGCCGCGCCGGCTTTTCGCCGAAAAGCGGCGGAATGGATGCCATCAGCCCCCAACTGTAGGGATGCATCGGCTGGTCGAAGACCTCCGTCGTCGTTCCCTTTTCAACCATTCGCCCGGCATACATGACATGGACCCGGTCCGCGACTTCGGCGACCACGCCCATATCATGAGTGATGAGGATGATCGCCGAACCGAATTCGTCCCGCAGCTTCAAAAGCAGATCCAGAACTTGCGCCTGCACGGTCACGTCAAGCGCCGTCGTCGGTTCATCGGCCACCAGAAGAGACGGGCTGCAGGACAGCGCCATCGCGATGACGGCACGCTGGCGCATGCCGCCGGAAAGCTGGTGCGGATAGCGGTCGACGGCTTCGTTCGGATTGGGCAGGCCCACCGAGGCAAGGAGTTCAACCGCGCGCAGACGTGCAGCCTTCTTCGACACATTCTCGTGGGTCCGGATCTGCTCGGCAATTTGCCAGCCAATCGTGTAGACCGGCGTCAGCGCCGTCATCGGATCCTGCGAGATCAGACCGATTTCCTTGCCGCGCAATCGGCGCAGCGCCCGGTCCGGCAGTTCGAGCAGGCGTTTACCCTGAAACGCTACGGAGCCGTCGACGAAGGTGGTCTTCGGATCGTTGAGGCCGAGCAGCGACAACAAGGTCACCGACTTCCCCGATCCCGACTCGCCGACGATCGAGAGGATCTCTCCCTTCTCGACACGGAACGACACGTCGTCGATTGCCTTTACCCGGCCCCGGTCGGTGGCGAAGGATACGGAAAGGCCCTGCACATCGAGCAGTGGTGCGTTTGCGCTCTTTTCCATCAGTGGCCCCTCACCCGCGGATCAATCACGACATAGATGATGTCGACAATGGCATTGGTGACCACGACAAAGAACGAAGCGTACATCACGGTCGCGAGGATCATCGGAAGGTCGAGGTTGAGCATGGCCTGATAGGTGAGCCGGCCGACGCCATTCAGACCGAACACGACTTCCGTCAAAAGCGCTGCACCGCCGACGAGAACGCCGAAATCGAGGCCGAACATGGTGACGAACGGGATCATCGACATTCTGAGCGCATGGCGCAGCATGACGCGGCCAGGCGACAGGCCCTTGGCGCGTGCGGTGCGGACATAGTCTTCCTGATAGGCCTCCACCAGATTGGCCCTCAGAACACGGCCATAGATGCCGATGTAAAGGGCGGCCAGCGTAAACCACGGGATGACCAGGGTCTTGAACCACATCCAGGGACCATCGAAGAACGGCTTGTAGCCAAGACCCGGCACCCAGGAGAAAAGCCATGTGTCATGAAAGCGGCTCTGGGAAACCAGGTTCATCAGTTCGCCAAGCCAGAACACCGGCATCGACACGCCGATCAGCGCAAGGATCATCAGGCCCTTGTCGATAACCGTATCGCGGTACATCGCCGCAAGAACCCCGACCGCGATCGACCCGAACACCCATAGCACCGCCGCTCCGAACACCAGCGACAGCGTGATTGGCGCGGCCCGCATCACCTGCGGTACAACCTCCAGCCCACGGTTGACGAAGGAGGTGAGATCGCGCGTGACGAACAGCTTCTTCATCATGATCGCATACTGAACGGGCAGCGGCTTGTCGAAACCGAAATCCTTGCGGATCGCCTGAACCGTTTCCTGCGCGGCATTGCGCCCTGCAATGCGCGCGGCAGGATCGGAGCCAGGCGTTGCAAAGAAGATCAAAAACACAAGCGCCGAGATGCCGAACATCACAAAGATCATCTGGCCGAGGCGCTGGAGGATTGCAAAAAACATATGATCGCTCCTCAGCGCATCTTGGTTCTGGGATCGAGCGCATCGCGCACGCTGTCGCCGAGCACATTCAGCGCCAGCACGGTCAGCACAATCGCGATACCGGGCGCGAGCGCGACCATTGGTCTGGTGTACAACAGCCCCTGACCATCCTGGATGATCGTACCCCAGCTCGCTTCCGGCGGCTGAACGCCGATGGAGAGGAAGGAAAGCGCCGATTCGGTGACGATGTTGAGCGCCATCATGATCGGGATGTAGACGATCAGCGTGGTCGTCACATTCGGCAGGATATCCTTGATCAGGATGCGCCAGCGCGGAATACCGAGACCGCGCGCTGCCAGCACGAACTCGCTTTCGCGCAAGGACAGAACCCGTCCGCGGACTGGCCTTGCGATATAGGGGACAAAGATGATGCCGATGATCACGATCGGGAGTGCAAGGCTGCCCGAACTGATCTCGATCGGACCGAGAACGATCGTCTGCGACAGGAGCACGATCGACAGCGAGATCGCTAGAAGATAGACCGGGAACGCCCACAGAACTTCCAGTATCCGCGACAGGACCATATCAACCCAGCCGCCGAAGAAGCCAGCGGAAATGCCGATGGTCGCCGCCAGCACCAGACAGATCAGCGTTGCCGCCGATGAAATCAGAAGCGAATTGCGCCCGCCGTAAAGCAGGCGCGCTGCGACATCACGGCCCTGATTGTCGGCGCCGAGCATGTATTGACCATGCCAGGTGGGGCCGATGGGGGTGACGCCAAGGCCCAGCCCCGTGGTCGAGGCCTGCATGATCTTCTCGGCCTTGCCGTCAATCTCGATCGAGCCCGAGAGATTGGAACGGAACGGATCGGATTTCGCGACATATTTCGCATAGAGCGGCGCGGCGAGACAGGCGAGCACAATCACCATCAGCACCACAAAGGCACCGATCGCGGCCTTGTCGCGCGACAGGATGAGCCATGCCCGGCGCATCGGGCTTTGCCCGACGCGTGGCTTAGGCTCTGCCGGGTTCACTGTTAACGCTGCATCTGTCATGGGCGTGGATCTCGTCTGGCCGGCGACAGGGCGCAAACGCCCTGTCTGTGATGTCTTCCAGGCCCTGCCGCCGCCGGTCGCTCGCCCTTGAGGCCAGCGGACCGGGAGCGGCAGAGCCGTCCTTGTTACTGCACCCAGGACTGGTCGATGAGCCAGCGGAACTGGTTGGAGAAGATGAAGTTGCCGACGCGCTTGGAGGTGAAATCGACATTCTTCGGCGTGAACAGCGGCGCGACCGGGGCCTGTTCCATAAACGCCTTGTCGATCTCGGCCCAAAGCTTGTTGGCGCTTTCCGGATCGGTTACGGCCGTCTGCATCGCTTCAGTCATCTTGGCATCGATATCTTCATTGCAATAGCCCGCAATGTTGATCGAGGCGTCCGACCCCTCGTTGAAGGATGCACAGGAGAGAAGAACGTTCAGGAAGTTCGAAGCCTGCGGATAGTCCATGAACCACTGCGAGACCGAGATCTGAACATTGTTGTCGGTGTTCTGGATATAGGTGAACTGGATGTTCGGCGAGATCGCCTGCATCGTGGCATCATAGCCGAGTTCGGCCAGAACGCTCTGCAGATAGGTGCCAATGGCGCGCGAGGTCGCGGTGTCTTCAGAAACCACAGTCACCTTCTGTCCGGCCGTGCCGGATTCCTCGACGAGTTGCTTTGCCTTTTCCATATCAGGCGCCGACCAGGTCGTGCCCGGATTTTCGGTATAGAGGCAGCTTGCTTCAAAGCCGGGGAACTCCGGCGGCAGGATCTGGCAGGTCGGCTGCGCGAGAACGGGACCGCCATAGATATTGACCAGCGCATTGCGGTCGATGGCGTAGTTGACGGCCTGACGCACCTTGACGTTGTCGAACGGCGCAAGATTGGTGTTCATCGGCGCATACCAGAAGGCGGCAAGCGGATTGACGTGAACCTGGTCGGCGTATTGCGTGCCGAGTTCGTTCAGCCGATCTGCCGGCGGCGGATCGAACATCCAGTCGAGCTGGCCGTTCTGGATTGCGTTGATCATCGATTCTTCATTCATGCCGAAGCGGTAGACGATCTCGTCCGGGTAGCCCTGCGGCTGGGCATCGACGCTCCATTCCGAAAACGCCGGATTGCGCTTCATCACCATCTTGTCGTTCGGATCATAGCTCTCGATCATGTAGGCACCGGTGCCCGGAATATAGCTGGTGCCGGCATCGGTCGCCGCCGTTTCGGCAGGCAGGATCGAGGCGTGCGGAACGGCGAGCTTGTCGAAAAATTCCGAATCCGGTGCGACCAGATGGAAGGTCACCGTGCCGGCCGCTTCATCAGCGACAATGCCGCCTTCCAGCGTGCAACTCTTCGACTCGGCAAGGCATTTGTCGGCGCCGACGATGTTGTTGTAGAACGAGCCGGAGGTCGGGCCGTTGATCTTGAAGATGCGCTGGAACGAGGCAACGACATCTTCAGCCGTCATGTCTGTGCCATCGGCAAACTTGATGCCGTCACGCAGCTTGAACACATAGGTCTTGCCGCCATCCTGCGGTTCCGGGATCGCCTCGGCGAGATCGGGAACGATCTCATAGCCTTCCGCACGTGAGGCCTGCTTGAACTTTACCAGCCCATCGTAAAGGATCTGGAACACCTGCCAGAACTCGGCGGTGTAGTTGACATGCGGGTCGATCGTGCCGGCCGCCGAAACCGCGCCCAGCATCATGGTGCCGCCGCTGTGCTCTTTCATAAGCGCTTCGCGATCCTGCGCCTGGGCAACGCCGCTAAGCGCCGTCTGTGCAAGAAGGCCCACGGCGAGCGCGGCGCCTGCTATCTTCAAATGCCTGATTGTCTTCATCACTGCTGTTCCTCTTTTGCTTTCTGTTTCTGGGTTGATGGCACGCCGCTCATGCGGCCTTTTCATCGAGATAGGCGCAAACGGCCGCCATGCAGGCGTCCCGTTCCTCGACATGCGGCATGTGGGAAGACGCACCGAACACGGTCCAGCGGACATCCGGGATTCTCGTCCAGAAAGGGCGTAACGCAAGCTTGCGTCGCTTCATCGAAGCGCCCGGAAATGAGGTAGGTCGGAGCCTCGATTGCGGAGAGCTTGCCGACCACGGACCAGTTCTTCATCGTGCCGACGACATGGAACTCGTTCGGCCCGTTCATGGTGTGATAGACCGTGGGGTCCTCGTCGATCTGATCGAATGTATGCTGAACCTCCAGCGGCATCGGCACGATCCGGCAGACATGGTTCTGGTTGAACACGTCGGTGGCGGCCTTGTATTCGGCGCTGTCCGTCGTGCCTGCCTGTTCGTGCTTCAGCAGCGTCTCGTGAATACCGCCCGGAAGCGCCTTGCGCAGCCGGTTGGCTTCGGAAATCCAGGTCTTCATGGCGGCCGGGGAGTTTGCGATCACCAGCGCCTTGAGGCCTTTTGGGCAATCGATTGCAAATTCCGCGCCCAGCATGCCGCCCCACGACTGGCCGAGCACGCAATAGGCATCGCCAATGCCGAGATGATCGATCAGATTGTGCAGTTCCTTCTTGAAGAAATCGACGGTCCAGAAATCGGCGCCCTTTTCCGGCAGGTGTGTGGACTTGCCATTGCCGACCTGATCGTAGTGGACGACGGCGCGCCCGCTCTTGGCGACATCCTTGTAGCTGTCGACATAATCATGCGTGCAACCAGGGCCGCCATGAACCACGATCAGCGGCGGCTTGCCGGATTTCAGGTCACCGGTGATCCGATACCAGGTCCGATATTCACCGTAGGGTGCGAAACCTTCTGTCACTGACACGTCTTTCTCCTTGTCTTTCATGCGCCGCGTTTAGTGCGGCCCTCATTGTTGCAGATGGCTTCCGCCGCTTCCTCGATCGTCATCCGCCAGGTCATGGCAATGGCGCGCAGCGTTTTCATGGCCACCTCCTGGTCGCGCGCGCCCTCTTCCATCAGCAGAATGACGGCCTGCACCACGGAGGGGCGCTGGCGCAGCCGGCCCTCGAGAGCGCGGATATTGTCGGTCTGCTTGCGGGCAGTGTTGAAGGCATGACTAGCAACCAGAAGCGCGCTGTAGACGCCGGTCGAACCAATCGGCTTCAGGAGATGGGCATCTGCGCCTTGCTCTATGGCCCATTCTATCCGGCCCGGCGCTTCAGAGCCGATCAACGCGATCGTGGGCATCGGCGCGCAACCCTGTTCCCAGACAAACTGTCCCTCATGACCGCCATCGACATCGAAGAAAACGAAATCGGCCTTCGCATCCTTGCAATCGAGCTGCGGCCAGACCACGCGCGCAGAGATCCGAAGGAGCGCTAGCTGCCGCACCAGCGCATCGGCGGTTGCATGCGGCGGGTGCAGGATGACGGCTTCCTTGCCGGCGAGATCCGGTCGCTTGAACGTCTTCATTTGACCACCTTCAGCCCCGCAGCTCCTGAAGCAAGCGGCGCCGACTGGAAAGCGGCCCGTGCGGCATTACCGGAAAGATAGGGGTCGGCCTTGATCGGGCCGATGCTGCGATCGAACAGGTGGAAGCGCCCGCCGCGTCCGACTTCCGCCATATGGCAGGAGAGCGCCGCGTGCTGCGTCGCCGCATCAACCGAGAGCGCCCCGATCGGTGTATCGAACCTGCGCGAGGTCACCACCCGGCGCACGATCCTCGGATCGTCCGTGCCGGCTTCGGCAATGGCATGGCCGAGCACCGAAACGGCGGAGTAAACCGAAGCGAAGCACGACGAGATCGCCTTGCGGTGGCCCTGACGTCCGGCGATACGCGCCTTGAATGCGCGATTTTCAGGGGTATTCAGACTGTCGAAATAGCTCGACGTGGTGATATGTCCGCAAGCGGTGGCGCCAAGCTCCTCAATATCCGCCTCGGTCATGTTGCACGAGACGATCGGACAGTGCTCCGGCGAGAACCGCTCATCCTCGAGCGCCAGCGCATGAAAGGCGCGCACAAAGGCATGAAGGCTCTCACCGACCAAGTTTGACAGGATGAAATCCGGACGGCATTCACGGATTTCAGAAATCAGATGGTCACAGCTCGTATGACCAAGCGGCAGATACCGTTCGCCTGCAAGCCCGCCACCGCCCGCTTCGGCAAGCTCACGGGCGATGCGCGCAACCTCCCAGCCCCAGATGTAGTTGGATCCGACAACGAAGGGCCGATTGCCGTAACGCGGCAGGACATAATCGAACAGTGGCAGTAAGTGCTGATTGGGACAGGCGCCGAAATAAAGCGTGCTGTCGCTGGCCTCGAAGCCTTCATATGGAAAGGCATACCATAGCAGGCCGCCCTGCCTTTCAACCACAGGAATGACTTCCTTGCGGCCGGTCGATGTGATGGTACCAACAATATGACGCGCGCCTTCACGCAGCGCAACTTCCGCAAGATGGGCGTAGCGCTGGCCCTGCGGGTCGGCGATCAATGGCGCGAGGCGAATGGGAAGGTTCTCGTCGGCATTGATCTCCGCAATCGCCGCCAATGCACCGGCCACGGCTTCCCGACCAAGAGGAGCATAGCTGCCCCCGGCTGAAAACAGCAATGTCAGGGGATATACCGGGCCTGATCTAGACAATTGCGCTCAACTCCAAAGTCATAAAACAAAAAGCCCCGTTACGTCGTTGAAAGACGTCAAACGGGGCGCGGTTGCCTGTGGCCAGAGGGCCTATATCTGAAACGAAGCCTAGGCGTGGATTAAAATTCAGTCAATAGCCAAGTCTGCACATTTGTTAGCCTTTTCGCCATCTTCATTGCATTCGCCAAACGCATCAACAGTTCATGATTTGCGACATGCCACTCTGTTCTCTGGTCGGCACATCGCTGGCGGCAAGGCTTTTACCGGGCGACCACAAGCGTATGGTTTTCGACTTCAATGTTCAGATAGCGGCGGACGGGAGGTGGCAGTTTCGGCGATTCTTCGGTGGTCAGGCCGCATCCTTCCAGCAGCCTGCGCGGTGGCGTCGCACGGGAAGGTGAGAGTTCTCGACGCGATTGTTGAGTCCCTTGTGCGAACGGTACTCGACACCCGGCATGAGCTGTCGCTTTGCGGCGGAATAAGAGCGCCGCTTGTCTGTCACCATCGCGCGTGGTGTAACGCCCTAGCTCTTCAGCAGTTTGCGCATCAACCGAAGAGCGGCCCGCTTGTTTCTGCGGCTTTGCAGCAGGGCATCAAGAACATAGCCGTTGGCGTCGACGGCGCGCCACAGCCAGTATTTCTTTCCCTTTATGGACACGACCATCTCATCGAGATGCCACTTGTCAGCAAAATTGCCGCAGGACCGCCGACGAAGTTGATGGGCGAACTTCAGGCCAAATTTCCTCGCCCATTCTGCGACAGTCTGAAACGACAGGTCGATCCCAAGCTTAGCAAGCAGGTCTTCAACGTCGCGCCTGCGCGCGATCACGGATGAGATAGCGGATGTTGGAGACTTGGGTGAGCTTGGCATGCGGGCTGAGCCCTGCCTTCGCCAAGCCGGGGAAACTGCTTTGAACACTCTGGATGCGCCGATCATACTGCCCGGGATAAAACAGATCGAACATATCCTCGGTCAACTCAAAATTGGTTTCCCCCGTCTCCATCAGATCGTCAAGAGCCGACTGGCCACCGGTGGTTGAGGGGATCTCGCTGAGCGCAAAGTGCATTTTGCTGGAGTCAGCCTCTTTTTCACTGACATCCTGCAGACGATGGCTCGTCAACTTCTGGTTGTTGAGGTAGCCCTTGGCGGACTTGAGCATATATTGGAAGTCGAATGGCAAATCCGGGGTTTCATCTTCTTCGGGCTCCGCACTGACAAGGGTCAGCGCGGCTTTGGCGCGCTTTTGAAGCTGTCTGGGTCAAATACCTAGGCGTATCCAAACAGGCGCGGGAAATACATGGTCAGCGCCGGCAGGTAGGTGATCAGCGCCAGGACTATGAGTTCGGCGGCTATGAAGGGCAGGATGGCCCGACTTATGCGTGACAGACTGACCTTTGAGACCCCGCAGGCCGCAAACAGCACAAGTCCGAAGGGTGGCGTTGCCAATCCTACGGTCAGATTCATGCAGGTGATCAGGCCGAAATGGATCGGATCGACGCCGTATTGGTAAGCTATCGGCGCCAGCAGCGGCCCCAGCACGATGATGGCGAAACCCATATCCAGGAACATGCCGATGACCAGGTAGATGACATTGACCAGCAGCAGGAAGACCAGCTTGTTCTCCGTCAGCGACACGAAGGCGATGGTCACATGCTCGACGAGATTGAAATAGGTCACCAGCCAACTGAAGGTCTTGGCGCATGCCATCAGGAACATGATCATCGCCGTGGCCTTGACGGTATGGGACAGGATCGGGACCAGGTCCGAAAGCTTGAGCGTGCGGTAATACAGGAAGCCGATCGCCAGGCCATACATGACCGCCACGGCGGACGCCTGCGTCGGGCTGAAGAAGCCACCGAGAATGCCGCCCATGATGATCACCGGCAAGAGCAGAGCGGGCGCGCCCCGAAGGAAAGCGAGGAGAAGCTGAACGACGCCGACAAACGGAGCACGCTCGCCATAGCCCTTGCGCACAGCAACAATATAGGCCGTCACCATCAGCGCCAGCGCCACCAGTATGCCCGGCACCATTCCGCCGAGAAACAGGCCGGCAATCGACACATTCATCACCGAGGCATAGATCAGCATCGGAATGCTCGGCGGGATGATCGGGCCGATGACGGAGCTGGCCGCCGTCACGGCGGCACTGTAGTCCTCGCCATAGCCGTTCTTCTTCATGGCGGGCACCATGATGCTGCCAACAGCGACCGTGTCGGAGACCGCAGAGCCGGTAATGCCGGCAAAGAACATGCTGGAAACGATATTGGTGTGGGCAAGGCCACCGCGAATCCAGCCCACCAGCGATGACGACAGCGTCATCAACCGGTCGGTGATCCCGGCCCGGTTCATGATCTCGCCAGCCATGATGAAGAACGGGATCGCCAGCAGCAGCATGTTCTCTGTGCTGGTAAACATGCGTTGCGGGATTTGCAGGAAAAGACGCGGATCGCCGATATCGACATAGACGAAGATCGTCATCAGCACGAGGCAGAGCGCAATCGGAACCCCAAGCAGAAGCATCGGGATGAAACTGCCAAAAATGATAGCAATCAAGGTTCAAACTCCGGCGGTTTGGGTGAGGTCTGCCTGCTTGCGCGGATCGGGAAGCGCGGCGGCAACGCTGAAAAGCCCCAGCAGCGCACCGCCAACCGGAACCGAAAGGTAATAGTAGAAGAGCGAGATATCGAGGTAGAGCGAGGTCTGGTACTTGCCCACAAAAAGCGCCATCTTCCAGCCGAAATAGACCATGACGAAGACAACGACGAGCGTCAGAACAGCGTAGCCGACCTTTAGAGCCGCCTGCAGGAACGGACCGACCATGTCGTAGAGGAGTTCAACGCCGATATGTCCACCATGCCGCGCGATCACGCCGGCGCCGATGAAGATCGCCCAGGCAAAGAGCAGGTTGCTGACCTCTTCCACCCAGACCGGCGAGTTACCGACAAGCTGGTTGATGATGATCTCGTAGGCCGAGATGAGGAACAGCATGCCGGTCAGAACGATGGCGACGGCCATGCAGACCTTCTCCAGGCCATCAGCGGCAGTCTGATATCCGATAAGAAGCTTTTTCATTGAATGGATCTCCCTGCCGCCAGAGCCGCGCGCGGGTTGCAGCAGCGGCTCTCAGGCCGGCTCCCACAACTGTCCGCGCGGGGACCACGACGCCACTATCAATCAGGTCACCCTGATCGGTATCGTTGCGGCATCGCCAGTCCTGCTCTTGCCAGCAAACTCAGAGCTGGCTTTCGGCCTCTTTGGTCGCGGCAAAGATGCGGTCGACCCATTCCTGCCCGTCATCGCCCATCTTGCGCAGAACCATGTCGATATAGGGCTGCTGGGCGAGTTCTCGGAATTCCTTGAGCTCGGCGGCAGTCGGGTAATAAAATACCGCGCCTTCGGCTTCCATCGCTCCCTGGATCACCAGCGAACTGAGATAGGACTGGGCATTGCCCATGCGCGAGCACAGATCGCCGGCTTTCAGCATCAGGGTCTGGTTTTCCGGCGACAACGACTGGAAGAACTCCTCATTGATGAGGATCGGATGCAGGTTGTAGCTGTGCCGGGTCATGGTGACGTAGGGATTCACCTCATAAAGCTTCTTCGAATACATCGAATAGAGCTCGGTATCGTGACCTTCCGCCATTCCGGACTGCAGGGCGGTATAGAGCTCGCTCCAGCTGATCGTCACCGTATTGGCATCCCAGGCGCGGAACATGGCCAGTAGCCCCGGGTTCTCAGGCACCCGCATCTTCATGCCCTTCATGTCGGCGACGCTGTGGATCGGTTTTTCGGAATAGATATTGCGGAAACCCGCTCCTTCCGGCCAGGCCAGAACCCTGAGGCCGGTACGCTCAAGGAAGCCCTCGGCCAGCTCGTCCCCCAAAGGACCTTCCATGACCTGCCAGGCGGTCAGGCTGTCGGGAAAGACATAGGGAATCTGCGTGATCGCCATTTCCGGCATGAAGGGAACCATGATCGACGTGTAAACACCGGCCATCTGGATCACGCCGGCCTGCGCCGATTCGATCATCGCACGGGCGCCGCCAAGCGAACTGTCGGGATAAACCTCGAGCTCGATCTGGCCATCGGAAGATGTACTCAGATAGTCCTTCATCGCTGCAACGCAGGCCGTACGACCGGCGCCCGGCAGGTGCAGATCACCCTCCGAACCATGTCCGATCTTGATGACGATCGGTTCGGCGCTCGCCGCACCGGCAAGAGTGCCGACTGCCATCGACAGACCGACAGCGAAAGCTGCAAACTTTTTCATAAATTCCTCCCAGCCCCGTTTTCCTCCTCTTGGGAAGCGATCAATCCGGCTCTCCTACCATACGATCCGCTACCCGTGGCTTGGGACAACAACCACTTTTGAAATTCTATTTCAAAAGTGCATCAATGTCGACAGGACTTGCCAGCTTAAATAGCGAAAAACACCGTGATTTCTTCTATTTCGGCACTTTGCCGACATCACAACCGGCCAGCATCGGCGCAGAAATTTCCGCGGCGGCCTGCAGCAACATCGGCAGATGCACATTCGTCAGCCGGTCGGCCGGAAGCATACCGGCATTTCCGCCAACGCTGAGGGTGAAGATATCGCCAGTCACGGGCGCGCGAAGCACAACCCCGACCGCATTGTGGTTGGGAACCCATTCGCCAAACGCATCGGAATATCCGTTGCGGGCAACGCGCTCGAGCACCGCCTCGAGCAACGGCTTTTTCTCGTTTTCAAAGGTCTCGCCATAGCGGGCGGCAAGACTTGCGAAGACCTCCGCCCGCTCCTCTGCCGACATGGAGGCCAGACAGGCGCGGCCCGGCGCCGTCTCGCAAACGGGAATGCGTGATCCGACATTCAGGTTCAGCGCAACGGCGCTCGGACGGCGAACCAGTTCCACGAACATCATTTCCGTGCCGTCACGCACCGAAAGCGCCACGCCGCAATCGCCATTTTCGGCAATCCGGTCCATGTGACTACGCACCGCTTCGATGAAGCCGAACCGGCCGACCGCCGAATAGCCAAGCGTCAGGACCTGGTTGGAGACCGCATATTTTCCATATTCGGGCAGATAGCGCAGATAGCCAAGCCTGGTGAGCGTGCACAGAAGTCTCGAAACGGTCGTCTTGTGCAAACCGGTCCGCTCGACCACCGCCTGGGTTCCCAGAACATGATCTTCCGCCCGGAAAACCCGCAGAATTGATATGCCGCGCGCAAGAGAGAGAACGAAGGGGCGCTCGTGACCGGTGGAAAAGTCGCCAGCATCCTGCCTGGGGCGCCCCCGTCGCTTTCGATGCGGCTCATTCTCCCGGTCCGACTGGTTCATGCCACCTCCCAGGCCACTCTCCCGCCCGCGAGAACAACCGCGGTTGACCGATGTCCCTCACCCGGATGAGGCTTGCGAAAACCGGACGCCTTCAGAGTACGCCGCGGGCGAGGTGCTCTATCTCGCGGGCCACATCCAGCAGCCGCGGCGCAAGGTCGTGCTCCAGCCGTTCATTGGTGACGATCGAGCGCAAGCCGCCGACATTGATGCCATAGACCGGATAGCCGTCCGTCCGACGCACCACAGTGCCGGCGGAATTGGCCTCAACGATCCAGTCGCCATCGCTGAGAGCGAAGCCGTTCTCCTTTGCAAAGGCGATTTGCGCCCGCGCCCTGGCTTCCACGGCCGGCCAGTTATCGCCGTAATTTCCCGAGACCGCGCTGATCTGCGCTTCCCGCTCCCTTTCCGGCAGCGCAGCAAGGAAGGCTCGGCCCATACCGGTGCAGATCAGCGGAATGCGCGAGCCGACACCAAGGCGGATCGCCATCGAAGCCTTGGTGCGGCAGGCCTCGATATAGATCATCTCATTGCCATCGGCGGTACCGAGATAGACACTGGCATTGGCATATTCGGCAAGCGACTGCATGTAGGGCCGCGCAATATCGCGAATCTCCATCTGCGCCATCACGTCATAACCAAGCGTGAGAACGGCCGGCCCGAGCGAATAGCGCCCCACCTCCTCATCGTAATTGAGGTAGCCGAGCTCTGTGAGCGTAAACGTCAGCCGCGAGACAGTCGCCTTGGACAGCCCGACACGCGCGGCGATCTCGGCGTTACCGATCGGCCTGTTGTCAGGGCCAAATGCCTTGAGAACCGCCAGGCCACGCGCAAGGCCGGAATTAATCCTGTAGTCTTTTGTGCCGCTGGAAGCAGTCGGCGCTTGTCTTCTTCTGACCAAGGCAGTTTCCATCTCGGAGAGGCTCGAAAAACGAGACATAGCCAGAAGAATGTCCAAATGCAAACGTCGTGAAGGCAGGATCGTTCGTGCTGTCGTGCAACACGCCAACGTCTCGCTTCCCGCCTCCTGCGCCATCATCATCTCAACCCGCAGCCGGAGACCAGGCTTCCGGCGCGCGCGGATGGATATCCGTCACAACATCGACAAGCGCGGGTTTACGGGCCGCGATCGCGGCTTTCAGAACCGGCCCCAGATCCTCAGCGCGCTCCACGCGATAGCCGTCAACACCGAAAGTCTTGGCCAGCGCACAGAAATCCGTCGGACCGAACCGGTTGATCTCTTCGGGCGAACCTGAACGTCCCTCGTAAAACGAGGCAACCTTCGGCGTGCCCTGGCCAAAACCGGAATTGTTGTTGATCACGGTTACGACCGGAATGTTCCAGCGCCGCTGGGTTTCAAGTTCGCTCAGGTGATAGTAGAACGCCCCGTCGCCGGAAAAGCAGACCACCGGCCGCTCCGGCGCGCCGCATTGCGCGCCAAGCGCGGCGGGGAAGGCCCAGCCGAGCGAGCCGGCGGCCCTCAGATAGCTCTGGCCCGGATGCGGCAGATCCAGCATGGTGGCGGTCCAGATGCCGGAATAGCCGGTATCGGCCACCAGAATTGCATTTTCCGGCAGCGCCTCTGAAATGTCATGGCACAGGCGCTCGACCCTGAGCGGGGCCGCGTCCGAGCGCGTGGCGGGTTCCATGCCGCGCCGCCATTCGGCGACTTCCGCTGTCGCATGAGCGGCGAAATCCGCCCAGGCCGCGCGCGGTGTCACATGCGCGGCAAGCTCCGCCACAGCCTGGCGCGGGCACCCCCAGACCGCCGTAACGCCGGGATAGTTGCGGCCGATTTCCTGACCATCGAGATCGATCTGAATGATCGCCGTTCCCTGTGCGGGCACGGTGTAATTATTGGTGGGCTGATCGCCGGCATGGCAGCCGATATAGATCACCAGGTCGGCCTCATGCACGAGCCGGTTTCCCGGCGGCGCGGAATAGGTGCCGACCGTACCGATATGCAGCGGATGGGTGGTCGGCACGATAGTGCGCCCGCCAAGCGAGGTCGCCACCGGAATACTGCAGGCTTCAGCGAAGGCGCGGATTTCGGCATGGGCCTCGACCTGGATCGCCCCGGCGCCGACTACGATCACCGGTCGTTCGGCTTTTGCAAGCCGTTCGGCCGCCGCCTCGATCATCACCCGCGGTGCGACCGGGCGATGGGCGGGGAGCCGGCCCAGCGCCGAATCCGGCAGAACGGATGACGGCACCATGCCCGTCTCGATGATCTCGCCGCCAAGCCCGTTCAGGTCCAGATGGACGGGCCGGGGCGAACCATCCGTTGCCATGCGGAACGCCTGCGGCAGAAGATGGGGCAGTTCGCGCGCTTCGGCCACATCCATGCTGGCTTTGGTGACCGATTGAAACAGAGGCGTATGCGGCACCTCCTGATAGGCGTTGCGGTGGCGCAGCATAGGCTCCTTGCGTCCCGTCAGCGCCACCACCGGCGCGCGGTGCAGATAAGCGTCCTGAAGGCCTGCGGCAAGGTTCGCCGCGCCCACCGACTGACACATGCAGACCCCGACGCGATTGCTCGCCCGCGCATAGCCATCGGCCATGTAGACGGCGGATTTTTCGGAGTGAGCCAGAATGCGCTTGATGCCGAGCTGCTCCATCTCGACCAGAGTCGGACGCAGGATCGCATCCATGAAGAAGACATGGGTGACGCCGAGCGCCTCAAAGGATTCCGCGATATAGCGCGCGCCATTCCTGGCAGACTGACCGTTTTCCGACATATCGTTTCTCTCCTCTATTTTGAAAGCGCTTTCAAAAATCAAGATTTTCACAATTTTCGTTGAAATTCAATATCGATAAAGAATATTTTCAAAATTTAGTATAGAAAATGAATTCGTTTGCAATTGACGGTCACAACGCTACTATCGCAACCGGAGACCTGAAACGAAGCGAAAGTACTGAGCCGTGCCCCGGAAGGATGACATGCAGCTCGCTGGCAAGCGGGTGAGAATGGAAGAGGTCGCCCGGGTCGCGGGCGTCTCGCTTGCCACGGTATCGCGTGCGCTCAAGGCGCCCGAAACAGTCTCGAAGAAACGTCTGGCGCTTGTCCGGGAGGCGACCGAGCGCCTCGGCTATGCCCCGAACCGGATCGCGGGTAGCCTTGCGGGCACCCGCTCGCCACTGATCGGCGTGATCGTTCCCAGTCTGACCAACTCATTCTTCGCCGCAACACTCGACCGGATGTCGACCATTCTCGAGGATGCCGGCTATCAGCTAATGATCGGCCAGCATGATTATGACATCGCGCGCGAGGAGCGGATCGTCACCGCCTTTGCCAGCTGGAACCCGGCAGCCCTGGTGGTAACCGGGCGCGACCATACGCGCGGCACTGTCGGCATGTTGAGCGCGGCGGACTGCCCGGTGGTGGAGATGTGGGACCATGACGAGCGCCCGATCGACAGTGCGATCGGCTTCAGCAATCGCCGTGCCGGGCAACTGGCGGGACGCTATTTTGCCGAGAAGGGCTTTGAAAAAGTCGCCTATGTCGGCGCGATCCTTGAAAGCGACCAGCGCGCGGCGGCCCGCGCCAAAGGCTTTGCGGAGGGGTTCGCCGCTGGCAGCCGACAGCGCCCCCTGATCATCACGGCAAGCGGGCGCGACATCGCCGAAGGCGGCACCGCTCTCGGCGAGATTCTTGCAGCCGCGCCAAAAACGCAGGCCGTCGCCTTTTCCGGCGACATGCTCGCCGTCGGGGCAATGTTCGAGGCGGAACGAAGGGGGCTTCGCATACCCGCCGATATCGCCTTGCTGGGCTATGGCGATCTCGACATCGCGGCCTGCACCAACCCGCCGCTTTCAACAATCCGCCCGCCGCACGAACAGATCGGCCGAGCCGTGGCGGAACATATTCTCGAAAGGATAGGCAATGGCGACGCGGAGCGGAAAAACCTCGATCTCGGCGTTGAACTGATCGTGCGCGCCACGGCTTGACGGAAGACAAGACAAAAGGGAGGGGAGGCCCGATGTCGATAGAAAAAGTTGCCGTGATCGGCGCCGGCACCATGGGCCACGCGCTGGCGCTGGTGCATGCGCTGGGCGGATGCCGGGTGATGCTGCATGATGCCGAAGCCACGGTCCTGGCGCGCGCGCCGGCGCTTATCGCAACAGCCTGCGACACGCTTTGCGAGGCCGGAACGATATCGCCACATGAAGCCGAAGCCGCGCGCAACCGCGTCCACCTTGCCGACAAGCTCGAACAGGCTGTCGCGGAGGCAGATCTGATCGTCGAGGCTGTGGTGGAAAAGGCCGAGGTGAAGCGCGCCGTCTTCGAGGAGGTTGACCGTTTCGCCCCCGCCTCGACCATCATCGCCTCCAACACGTCCTATCTCGATATCTTTCCCCTGATCCCGGCTTCACGGCAGGAAAACGCGGCAATCGCGCATTGGTATTCGCCCCCCTATATTGTCGATCTGGTGGATATCGCACCGGGACCTTCGACCGCACCACAGGTGATTGAGACATTGCGCGCGCTCTACGAAGGGTTCGGCAAGGCGCCTCTGGTATTTGACCGTCTGGTGCCCGGCTACATCGCCAATCGGCTGCAGGCCGCACTCAATCTCGAATGCCTGCGCATGATCGACGAGGGCTGGGCATGCGCTGCCGATATCGACTTTTCCATCGAACACGGCCTGATCCATCGCCTCGCCCTGCTCGGCCATATGCGCAAGATGGACTACACCGGACTTGAAATGATACGCAACGGGCTTGCCACGCGCACCTATCGGCCGCCCGAAAACACCGGGCACAGCCCCGCTCTCGCCCGCCTCATCGACGAGGGAAGAACCGGCGTTCGGGCCGGCGCCGGCTTCTACGACTACGGTGACGAACCGGTGGAGGATCTGCTGCACCAGCGCGATCTCGACCTTTTGCGATTGAAAAAAATGCTTTCAAACATAACGGGAGGACAGGAATGATCAGAGCCGATCTGACAGGAAAGCGCGCACTGGTGACGGGTGGCGCTTCGGGCATCGGGCTGGCGACGGTGACGATGCTGGCCGAAATGGGAGCCCAGGTGGCGATAAACCATCTGGAAGGAGATCCGGCCGGCCCGGCCAAGGTCTCCGAGTTGCAGGCAAAGGGGCTGGATGTAATCGCAGCTCCCGGCAATATCTCGATCCCCGGCAATGCCGAAGCCATGATCGAAACCGCTGTCGATGCCATGGGCGGGCTCGATTATCTCGTCAACAATGCCGGCACATCCGGAACGCAGGACAAGATCCCTCCCTCCGATCTCGACAAGATGACAGAGGATTTCTGGCAGCTTCTCATCGGTACCAATCTGATCGGCCCGTTTCGCTGCGCCCATGCCGCAGCGCCATCGCTGAAGCAGAGCCGTGGCGCGATCGTCAACATGACCTCAATCGCCGGTATGGGCCAGCAGGGCAGCTCGATCGCCTATGCCGCCAGCAAATCCGGGCTTGTCAGCCTGACCCGGAGCCTGGCGCGCGGCCTTGCGCCGGACGTGCGGGTCAATGCGGTCGCCCCCGGCCAGACCCGGACGCCCTGGACCGACGACTGGCCGGAAGAACGCAAGCAATGGGCCCGCGATCTCGCCGTCTTGAAACGCCGCTCCGAGCCGGAAGACATTGCCGAAGCCGTGCTCTATCTCTGCGCAGGGGCCAGCATGGTGACCGGACATGTTCTGGTGGTCGATGGCGGCATGACACTGTAGTGAAAACGCGGTCAGGCGATATCGCCTGACCGCAGAACGCGCCGCAGCCGTTTATATCAAGGACCAATAATCAGGCCGCCTTGGCAAAGCGCTTGAGATGGTCGGCGCGGTTGCCGCCGGTCTGGGTGAGGACCAGAAGGCGCTTGACCATGTGGCCGACGGGAAGCTCATCGGTGACGCCCATGCCGCCGTGAAGCTGAACCGCATCACGCAACACCGCGCGCGCCGCGTCCGAAACCTTCACCCGGGCCGCCGAGACCAGTTTCGCGCGAAATGCCGTGTCATCGCTCTCCATGGCTTCGGCGGCCAGCAGAACCATCGAGCGGACCTCCTCGCAGGCGATGAACATGTCGGCCATTCTATGCTGCACGACCTGGAACCGGCCAATCGCCCGGCCGAACTGTTCGCGCATCTTGACATAGTCCAGCGTCGCCTTGTGCAGAGCGTCGATCACGCCGGAAGTTTCGGCAAGCGTGCCAACCAGCGCCAGATCGGCACCGAATTCCAGCGCCGCGTCGCAATCGAAAATCGCCTCGACAGCCGGCAGCGTCACATCGTCGAAAAACACCTGCGCGGCGGCCTGGCCATCAACCAGCCGGCATGGCGTCACCGATACGGCTCCCGCAGGGACGCGCGCCAGAAGACGTGTTCCGTCCAGTTCGGCAACCACCCACAATGCAGTTGCGGCGGCCGCGCCGATCACGGCGGGAGAAGCGCCCGACAAAACGAGATCATCACCCGTCCGGCGGGCCGCGATTGGCGCGCCTTCCCGGCCCGCGACAACGACCTCGATCGCCTCGCCGGCAAGAACGGGCGCAAGTTTTTCCGCCGCGTCATCAGGCGCCAGAGCACGGGCCAGCATGGCGGCACAGCCGAGGCTTACAGCGCCGACCGGCTCCAGGATCAGGCCTGCCCCCAGCACCTCCATCAGCGGCACGATCTGCACCGGCGTCAGACCGAGCCCGCCCGCTTCCTCCGGAACGCAGGCCATCAGCCAGCCGAGTTCGGCCATTTCGGCCCAGTGCCGCGGCACATCGCCGGGCGCGGCCGAAAGCGCCTTCACGCGTTTTTCCAGCGCGTAGTGATCGGCAACGAACCGCTCTGCCGTATCCTTCAGCAGTTGCGCTTCTTCTGTCGGAAGATCGAAACGTATCATGCTCTTGTCCCTCAAAGCCCCAGAACCTGGCCGGCCAGGATGCTGCGCTGGATTTCGTTGCTGCCGCCATAGATCGACAGTTTCCGCCAGTTCAGGAACTGATAGGCGACATTTGAAAACAGCGCGTCGGCGCAATCGCTGGCGCTTTCGGGCAGGGCGGCGGGGCCGGCGATATCCAGCATCAGTTCTGTCAGCCCCTGCTGCACTTCGGTGCCCCGCACCTTCAACAGCGAGGTTTCAGCGCCAAGCGTGCGGCCCGCCTCGGCAGCCGCCAGAAGCCGCAACGTGGTGGCTTCGATCGCCATGATATCGACCTCGAAACCGGCTAGCCGCGCGGAAATCTCTGGATCATCGACCATCGCGACGGCCCCGGCCATCTCCCGCACGCGCGACAGAAGGTGCTTCGAACGTCCGACGCCGCCAATGCCCAGCCGTTCGTGCTCAAGCAGCGCCTTGGCATAAGTCCAACCCTTGTTAAGCTCGCCGACGACCAGATCATCGGGAACAAAGACATTGTCGAGGAAGATTTCGTTGACCTCGTCGGTCCCGTCCATCAGCCGGATCGGGCGGCGCGAAACGCCGGGTGCGGACATGTCGATCAGCATCATCGAAATGCCCTGCTGCTTCTTGACCTCGGGATCGGTGCGCACGAGGCAGAAAATCCAGTTGGCATATTGCGCATAGGTGGTCCAGGTCTTCGAGCCGGAGACGAGCCAGCCGCCATCGATCCTGACGGCGCGCGTGCGTAGCGAGGCGAGGTCGGAGCCGGCGCCCGGCTCGCTGAAGCCCTGGCACCACCAGTCCTCACAGGAGAGAATGCGCGGCAGGAAACGCTTCTGCTGTTCGGTATTGCCGAAGCGGATGAGGATCGGGCCGATCATCTTCAGCCCGAAACCGGGCAGCGGCGGCGTGTGCAGTCGAAAAAACTCCTCGTCGGCAATCAGCCGCTGCCGCGCGGTCCAGTCGGGGCCGCCATGTTCTTTCGGCCAGCCCGGCGCCACCCAGCCCTTGCGATGCATGCTTTGGTGCCAGCGCACGAAATCCTCGCGCGCAAGCGGGCTGCCCCGCGACACTTTCGCCCGGGTCGAGGGATCGAGTTCTGCTTCAACGAAAGACCGGATTTCCGCGCGAAAGGCGGTATCCTCGGGTGCGTTGAGAAGATCGGTCACGCCTTGCCCTCCGGTTTGACAATCAGCGCATCGACAGCAACGCAGCCCGCACCTTCGGCAAGGACGAGAACCGGGTTGATGTCGATGCTTTCGATGGCGTCTGCATGTGCGACCGACAATGCGGAAAGCCGCATGATCGCATCTTCCAGCGCCGCGCGATCGGCTGCGGGCTGCCCGCGATAACCGGCAAGAAGCGTTGCAAGCCGGGTTTCGTCGATCATCTCGGCAACGTCGGAGGGACTGAGCGGCACGCGGCGCAGCGCGACATCGTTCAAAAGCTCGGTCATCACGCCACCGACGCCGACAAGGATCATCGGCCCGAAATCGGGATCATTCTGCATGCCGAGAATAACCTCGACCCCGCTGCCGACCATTTTTTGCACCAGACAGGGGGCCGGCTTGCCGTCGAGCGTATGCCCGGCGAGCTTGTCGGCAAGATCGACGAATGCGTCGCGCACGGCATCGGCATCGCCAAGCTTCAGGTGCACCAGCCCGGCATCGCTCTTGTGTTCCATGCCGTCGGCAAGGCCCTTGAGCACGACCGGGTAACCGATGACCTCAGCCGCGCGAACAGCTTCCTCCTCGCTTTTCACCAGGGCTTCGCCGACCATTGGCAGGCCATAGGCCGAAAGCGCCTCCTTGGCGACATTCTCGGCAATCGTGCGGCCGCCACCGGCAAGCAATGCAGTCACGCGTTCTGCGGCGCCTGTGGCGATTTCCGGGCGGTCGCCTTCATCTGCTGGGCGCTTCCTGCGCTTGTGATAATCGGTGAACCGTTTCAGAGCCTTCAGCATCTGCTGGCTTCCGCGATAGATCGGCAGGCGTCCGTCGCGGGCAAGCTGTTCATAGCCCGCCTCCACCACCTTGCCGCCGTCATAGACGACGATGATCGGCTTGTCCGCCGTTTCGCTCAGTTCCAGCACCGGGCCGATCAACCGGCCGCGCCAGCTTTCGCGCACCTGATGAATGAACACGACGAGAATGTCTGTGTTCTCGTCATCGAGGGCGATCTTCAGGCTCTGACCCCAGCGTTCGGGGTGATTGTTGACATTGCCCGACAGATCCAGCGGATTGACCGGCGGGGTGAAATCGAGCAACGGACGCAGGCCTTCGACGGTCTTTTCGGTGAAATCGGCCATCGGCAGGTCGAGCGCCTCGCACTGATCGGCCATGACACCGCTCCAGCCGCCCGAAAATGTCACCACCGCAATGCGCTCGCCACGCGGCGGCGGGCATTTTTCGAAAAGGGCTGCCGCTTCGGCAAGCTCCATCGGGTCATCGACCGAAACCACGTTGTTTTGCCGGAACACGGCCTCATAGGTGCGGAAGGCGCCGGCCATCTTGCCGGTATGGGCAAGGGCCGTGCGCGCGGCGCGCTTGCTGCGGCCGAGCTTCAGCACGATCAGCGGCTTTTCGACGGCCTGCGCCTTTTCCGCCACCGCAAGAAAGCGCGCGGGCGTGCGCAAACCTTCGAGATTCATGCAGATGGAGGCGATGTCCGGGTCATCCAGCGCCCAGCTGGCATAATCCGCCGCCTCGACATTAAGCTCATTGCCGGTCGATACGAGATATCGCATGCGAACGCCCTGATCATGGGCGCGGGACAGAAGCACCATCAAAAGCTGGCCGCTCTGGGAAATCAGCGCGGTGCGTCCCGCCGACATATCCTCGGGGAAGGTCGCCGCCGTCAGCCCCATAAAGCCACTGCCGAGATTGGCAAGGCCAAGACAGTTCGGCCCGCAGATGGCAATCCGGTTGCGGTTTGCGATCTCGCGCAGCTTTTCTTCCATCGCTCGCCCCTCTTCGCCGGTCTCCGAAAAGCCCGATGCGAGAATGACGGCGCCGCGCACGCCCTTCCTGCCGCAATCCTCCAGAATGTCCGGCAGCAGCTTTTGCGGCACGAAAATGAGAACGGCGTCGACTGGCTCGGGGATGGCCGAGACAGACGGGTAGCATTTGAGATCGTTCAGCTCTTCATATTTCGGATTGACCGGGAAGATGCGCCCCTCAAAGCCGAGCCGTCGCAACACCGACACCGCCATGCCGCTCCAGCCGTCACTTCGGTTGCTCGCGCCGACAACGGCGACGCTTTTCGGGTTCATGAGACCCGAGAGTTGGGCGAAGACACCCTCACCCGCTGCGGCCTCCAGACCGGTCTCCGCACCGGACGCAGCATTTTTCAACATACCATTCCTCCCTTGGCCTGTCCGGCGGGACTATTCCCGAAACCTCTCCAAGGGTCAACATATTTTTGGAAAAAATGCCTGCAATGCAGACATCGTTAAAATCTATTCGGAATAATGCCGCCGCATGCGCCCTTCGATGACACGCGCTGAATTCATCAGCGCCGCGGCGTAATCGGTACGCACCTTCTCAGGCGTGAGCGCGGATGAAAGCCCGGAAATCGAAAGGAGAAGCGGATCGCCATCCTCGGCGAAACGGATTGTCGTGGCCGCTGCATTCAGCTCCGGCCACCAGCAACCGAACGAGGTCACATAGCCTTCCGATTGATACCGCTCCGCCTCAGCGGCCAGAAGCGGCGCCTGCGCATCATAAAGAGCAGGATCGGCCACCCTAAGCTGCCGCAGCATGGCCGCGCGGCGCGGCTCGGAAAGCGCGGAAAGATAAGCCCTTCCGATCGCGGTCTGCAGCATCGGCACCAGAGCGCCGACATCCAGATTGAGCACGATCGCCTCGGGTCGCCGGGCCAGATCGAGATAGCGAATGCCGCCATCGCTCGCCACGCCGAGCGCCACGGAAAAAGGCCCAAGCTCGGACAGTGCCTCCATCGAGGGCCGCGCCAGATCACTGATGCCGGTGCTGACCAGCGCCGCCCGGCTGAGTTCGATAACGCGCGGCGCCAGGCTGTAGCCGGATGAGCGCGCGTGATGGACGAGATACCCTAGCTTGTGCAGCGTATGCGTGAACCGGGCGACCGTGGAGCGCGGCAAGCCGGTCCGCTCGGCGAGCGCCTGATTGGTGAGCGCCCGGTCATCCGGCCTATAGGCCGCGATGACGCGAAGGCCGCGCTGCAGCGACGTCACGAAATGGCGATCGCCTGCATTCTCGTCCTCGATCCCGAACCCGTTCATTGCCGCTCCTTTCTCTCCATAACCCGGGAGGCTCTAGGCCCGAACCCATGCTCATGCAAGCCGCCCGGCACGCACCGTCTTGCCAGAAGAGGCAAAGCTTGGTAACGATAATTTAAAACATATGTCTGCATTGCAGACAACTATATTGTTGCGAAATGAGGAAGAGCATATCGCGGCAAGCGAGATTTCAGGGAGGAAAAGCGATGACGGTTCGGTTACCGGCTTCAGGGCCGGATCTTGAATTTCAGGCCCATGTTGATAACGGCCAGCTCTGGCTTCAGACATGCCAGGACTGCGATAAGGCGATCTTCATGCCCCGCATCCTCTGCCCCCATTGCGGTTCGCTTAAACTTGCCTGGCACCCCGCCTCGGGTCTTGGAACGGTTTACTCCCGCACGGTTCTCTACGGCCGCCCCAAGCCCGGCGAAAGCCGCCCGCAGCGCCATGCGCTCGTTCTCGTCGACCTTGACGAGGGGCCACGCATGATGAGCCGCCTTCCCGACACCGATCCCGATGACATTACCATCGGCATGCGCGTGAAGGCGCGTATCGAGGGCGATGCCGGCGCGCATGCCGTCGTGTTCGACCCATGTGAGGAGACACGCTCATGAATTCGCGCCTGCGCGGCAAAGCCGCAATTGTCGGTGTCGGAACGGCCGGGCTCGGCGAAGCCCCCGGTTTCAACGCAATGGATATCCAGGCGCTCGCAATTCACGAAGCGCTTGAGGATGCCGGGTTGAAACTCTCCGATGTCGACGGATTGTTCACCGCCAATATGAGCCACACTTTCCCGGCGATATCGACAATCGAATATCTGGGGCTGAGGCCCCGCTGGATCGACGGTACCAATACCGGCGGCTCCAGCTTCGTTGCCGATGCCATGTCGGCAACCATGGCGCTTGAGGCCGGACTGTGCGATGTGGCGCTGATCTGCTACGGCGCAACGCTGCGTTCCAACGCCGGCCGCATGACGCCAGCCGCCGAACAGCCGACCTATGAGATCCCCCACAAGCCGCGCTATCCGATGACGGCCTATGCCATGGCGGCGGCCACACATATGGCGCGTTTCGGCACCACCCGCGAACAGCTTGCCGAGGTGGCCGTTGCCGCTCGCGCCTGGGCGCGGTTGAACCCCGAGGCCTTCGAACGCGACCCATTGACCATAGAGGATGTTCTGTCTTCGCGCATGGTGATGGAACCGCTCAGCCTGCGCGACTGCTGCCTTTTGACCGATGGAGCCGGCGCCGTGGTGATGACCCGCGCGGACCGGGCCCGCGATCTGCCCAACAAGCCGGCCTATTTCCTCGGCGGCGGCATCGCCTCCTATAACAGGGCCGTTTCCGAAATGCCGGACCTGACGACGACGGCGGCCCATGATTCCGGACAACGCGCCTTCGCCATGGCCGGAATGAAACCTGAGGACATGAATGTGCTTCAGCTTTATGACGCCTTCACCATCAACGTCATCCTGTTTCTGGAAGACCTCGGCTTCTGCCCCAAGGGCGAAGGCGGGGCTTTCGTTTCCGGCGGGCGCATCGCCCCCGGCGGCGCGCTGCCGGTCAATACCAATGGCGGGGGGCTCTCCTTCTGCCACCCCGGCATGTACGGCGTTTTCACGCTGATCGAGGCCACCCGCCAATTGCGCGGCACTGCCGGCGAGCGGCAGATCACCAATGCCAAAACGGCGCTTTGCCATGGCAACGGAATCACGCTGTCGCATCAGGCGACTGCGATTTTCGGAACCGAAGCAACCCTTTGACGCGGAGACAAAGCCATGACCAACACGCTGATCGAACAGGAAAAGCGCGGCGCGCTCGGCATCATCCGCATGAACCGCCCGCCGGTCAATGCGCTGGGATACGAGTTGCGCAGCCAGATCACCGAGGCCCATCGCGCCTTCGATGCCGATCCGGAGATCGCCGCTACCGTGCTCACGGCCTCGGGCCGGGTGTTTTCCGGCGGCGCTGATATCACCGAATTCAACACCGGCCGCAAACATCCCTACCTGACCGAACTGATCACCATGCTGGAGGAAGGCAAAAAGACCGTAATTGCAATCGTAAACGGCATCGCCTTCGGCGGCGGCTTCGAACTGGTGCTGGGTTGCGACTATATCTACGCCCTGCCGGGTGCGAAATTCTCCTTCCCGGAAATCAAGCTCGGCAATATCCCGGGCGCCGGCGGCACGCAAAAGCTTCCGCGGCTGGCGGGCGGGCCGAAGGCGCTGGAACTCATTCTCACCGGCAAGGCGATCGCAGCCGAGGAAGCCGTGGCACTTGGCATCGCCGAACTCGTTGCCGAAAACGAGGAAGACGCGCTCGCCCGCCTTGAAAAATCGGTTGCCGACGGACTGCCGCGCCGCCGGGTCCGGGATCTTGTCATGACTGGATCGCCGGATGCACTTGACGCGGTTGCCGAAGAGTATCTGCGCCGTAGCAGGGGTGCGCCGGCGGAGAAAACGGCGCTTGAAGCCGTGCGCAAGGCCTATGACACGCCCATCGATGAAGCGCTTGCATGGGAACGCGATACATTCCAGATCCTCAATGCCACGCCGGAAGCGCGCGCCATGCGGCATCTGTTCTTCACCGAGCGCGAGGCGCGCAAGATTGCCGACCTGCCGAAGGACACACCGCAACGCACCGTCTCCTCCGTCGGCGTCATCGGCGCCGGCACGATGGGCCGCAGCATCGCCATGTGCTTTGCCGATGCCGGCCTCTCCGTCACCCTCGTGGAAGAAGCTGAGGACAGGCTGGATGCGGGCCTTGCCGCCATCCGCAAGACTTATGAGGCATCACGCGACAAGGGCCGGATTTCCGAAGATGACCTAGCCGCGCGGATGGCGCTGATTACGGGCACGATCGCACTCGAAAGCCTCGCCTCCGTCGATCTGGCGATCGAGGCCGTGTTCGAATCCATGGAGGTGAAATGCGCCGTCTTTGGCGCTCTCGACAGGGTCTGCAAACCGGGTGCGATCCTTGCCACCAATACTTCCACGCTTGATGTTAATCGCATTGCAGCCGCAACGGCGCGTCCGCAAGATGTCATCGGCCTGCATTTCTTCAGCCCGGCCCACATCATGAAGCTTCTGGAGGTCGTACAGGCGGAAAAGACCGCGCCGGACGTGATCGCGACCGCTATGGCAATTGGCCGGAAGCTTGGAAAGCACAGCGTTCTGGTCGGTGTGTGCGACGGCTTTGCCGGCAATCGCATGTTCATCAACTTCAATCGCGAGGCCCAGATCCTGATCGAGGAGGGCGCCCTGCCCTGGCAGATCGATGCGGTCATGACCCGCTGGGGGCTGGCCATGGGGCCGCTGGCGGTGATGGACCTTGCCGGTCTCGATATCGGTTACAATATCCGTCAGTCCCGCGGGCCTCAGACCCCCTACCCGTTCACCACCGCCGACCGCCTGTTTGAAGCTGGCCGTCTCGGGCAGAAATCCGGCAAGGGCTGGTACCTCTACGAGGCGGGCGCACGGCGCGGCGTGCCGGACCCGGAGGTCGAGGCTCTGGTCAAGGCAGTTTCTGCGGAAAAGGGGATTACGCGGCGCAAGGTCAGCGATGACGAGATCCTGCGCCGCTGTATGTGGCAATTGGTCAATACCGGCTATCAGATCGTCGAGGAAGGCATTGCCCAGCGCATCAGTGATCTCGATGTCATCTTCGTCAACGGCTACGGCTTTCCCCGCACGCGCGGCGGCCCGATGTGCTTTGCCCGCGAAACCGGCCTTGAGCAAGTGGCCCGCGACATCATGCGCTACCACGCCGAGATCGGCCCGCACTGGAAGCCTTCGGCGCTGCTGCTCGCCGAGGCGGGCATCTGCGACTTTGGTGCGTGACCTCGGAGGGGCGAAGCATAGGCATTGTCGACGGCATTGCGCGGTGGCAAAGACCAGTTGGCGGCGATGGCCCGTTCGAAGTTACCGTCACGCTCGGCCATATCAGTCACCTCTTTGCCGAAGGTTCGCGGCTACGGATTTTCGGGTCGCCCGGCAAACAATCCTCGGTGGGCCTCTCACCCCAAGCAGCCTGATCCTGCCAGTGGCCGCTCTGCCGCCCGTCTTGTTGCGAAGTTGCGCCGTAGTTGCCCCGCCCGCCACCGCGCGGCGCGCGGTCTCGACCATCTCGATCCCGGCACAAAGGCCGGGATCGAGAACCAGATAGACAGACAGGTCGGTGGATTGCCGCATCCCGGATGCCCGTTGCGGCATGTCAGGCCTCCTCTTCGCTGTTCAATGGAACGTAGAGTGCCCCGCCCTCTCGGAATTTCTCCGCCATCCTCGCCATCCCGACCTTCTGGGCCTCGGCGCGGATGTCGTGGGAGATCCGCATCGAGCAGAACTTGGGCCCGCACATCGAGCAGAAATGGGCGGTCTTGTGCGCCTCCTTGGGCAACGTTTCGTCATGCATGGAGCGGGCGGTCTCCGGGTCAAGCGACAGGTTGAACTGGTCTTCCCAGCGGAACTCGAAGCGCGCACGCGACAAAGCGTCGTCACGTATCCGCGCGGCTGGGTGGCCCTTGGCGAGATCGGCGGCGTGAGCCGCAATTTTGTAGGTGATGACGCCGGTCTTGACATCATCACGATCCGGCAGGCCGAGATGTTCCTTGGGCGTCACGTAGCAGAGCATCGCCGTGCCGAACCATCCGATCATCGCCGCTCCGATGCCACTGGTTATGTGGTCGTAACCCGGCGCGATATCCGTGGTGAGCGGCCCGAGCGTGTAGAACGGCGCCTCGCCGCAGGTCTCAAGCTGCTTGTCCATATTGGCCTTGATCTTGTGCATCGGCACGTGGCCGGGGCCCTCGATCATCACCTGGCAGTCTTTCGCCCATGCGATCTGCGTCAGTTCTCCAAGCGTTTTCAACTCGGCGAACTGCGCTTCGTCATTGGCATCGGCAATTGAACCGGGACGCAATCCGTCGCCGAGGCTGAAGGACACGTCATAGGCGCGGGCGATGTCGCAGATCTCGTTGAAATGATCGTAAAGAAAGCTCTCACGGTGATGATGGAGACACCACTTGGCCATGATCGACCCGCCACGGCTGACGATCCCCGTCACCCGCCCCACCGTCATCGGAATCATGTGCAGGCGCACCCCCGCATGGATGGTGAAATAGTCCACCCCCTGTTCTGCCTGTTCGACCAGCGTGTCGCGATAGACCTCCCAGGAGAGATCTTCGGCAATGCCGCCGACTTTTTCCAAAGCCTGATAGAGCGGCACGGTTCCGATCGGAACAGGCGAATTGCGGATGATCCAGTCGCGGATGTTGTGAATGTTGCGCCCGGTGGAAAGGTCCATCACCGTATCTGCGCCCCAGCGCGTGGCCCAAACCATCTTCTCCACTTCCTCGGCCATTGAGGAGGTCACGGCGGAATTGCCGATATTGGCGTTGATCTTCACCAGGAAATTCCGCCCGATCGCCATCGGCTCGGCCTCGGGATGATTGATGTTGGCAGGGATGATCGCCCGGCCCTTCGCCACCTCGTCCCTTACGAATTCGGGCGTGATGAAATCCGGAATTTCGGCGCCGAAATCCTCGCCATCGAGTGCAAGCGCGTCTTTCGCCGCCCTGCGACCCAGATTCTCGCGGATGGCGACAAACTCCATCTCTGGCGTCACGACCCCGGCGCGGGCATAGGCCATTTGGGTCACGGCGCAGTCTCCCGTCGCCCGGCGCGGCCGATGACGCACTGGAAATTCCGGCACCAGCCGCATACCCTCGGCAAAGCCGTTGTCCTCGGGTTTCACATGGCGGCCGTCATAGGTCCGGGTATCCTTTCGCGCGGCGACCCAGCCCTCTCGCAGGCGCGGCAGCCCGCCCTCGATGGAGGGTTTGGCATCCGGATCGGTATAAGGGCCGGAACTGTCATAGACGGTTACGGGTGGCTCACCCGCACTGGGGTGCACATCGATTTCGCGCAAGGGCACGCGGATATCAGGATAGAGCACGCCCTTTTGCCAGACGCGGCGGGACGCCGGCAGCGGACCTGTGGTGACGGTTGGGGATAAGTCTTTCATCGGTCGGAGCCTCCATAGCTCTTGGCGTTGGAGACCCAGTTCGACGTCGAATGGAGGAGGCCGCGCATTGCATCCGATAGGAATAGCGGGCTTGATCCCGCGCAGCCGATGCACCATCCCTACGCCAGTGTGAACTGGATCAGGTTCATCGGGTCACTGCGCTGCGACAGCCAGCAGTATCTCAGCCCCTTGTCGGGACCCCCGGGTGAGCGCGCCAAAATTGCGCCGAATAGACGCGCTTGTCAACGCCAGCCTTGGTGGAGGGAATATAGCTTTCTATTTTTTTGGCGCACCGGGCAATCAAAAACCGGATCAAGCTTATTCGCCCGGTGCTTTGCTTCGCGCACTCCCGGCATTTTTGACTTTTTCGTTAGGCTCAGGACTCGTTAAAATCAAAGCCAGAAGATAACGGCAGCAGCGATGCATATGCTTGAGAAGAAAGTGTGTGCACAACGGTCGTATCGGGTGTGAATTCGGCGCCAGTCCTTGAGCCTGCCAAACATGTTCTCGATTTTATGGCGCTTTTGGTAGAGCTTGCGGTCATGCGCTATTGGGACCTTTCTGTTCGCCCTCGATGGAATGCAGGCCTTGATTTTGCGCTGCGCCAAGGCCTCTCGAAACCAGTCGGCATCGTAGCCTTTGTCGGCCAGTACCGTCTTTGCTTTGGGAAAGGCCTCTATCATTCGGGCAGCACCTTTGTAGTCGCTCGTCTGCCCTTCGCTCAACAGCATGATCAGTGGCCGGCCATGGCCATCGCAAACCGCATGCAGCTTGGAGTTCAAGCCGCCTTTGGTGCGCCCGATACGTCTGGGAACATCCCCTTTTTTAGCAGACTGGCTGCGGTGCGATGTGCTTTCAAATGCGTAGCGTCGATCATCAACTGTTCCGGCTCACCGCATTCGGCCGCCAACTCAGCGAAAATCCTGTTGAACACACCAAGCCTGCTCCAGCGGATGAAGCGATTATAGATCGTCTTGTGCGGTCCATATTCCTTCGGCGCATCGCGCCATCGCAAACCATTGCGCAAGACAAAGACAATGCCGCTCACGATCAGCCGGTCATCAACACGAGGCACACCGTGAGACAGTGGGAAATAGGGCTCGATCCGGCGCATCTGCGCCTGCGACAGCAGCGGCAAATCACTCATTGCGGTTCTCCATTCGAGCCCAATGAATCAAAACGAAGAGAACGCCGCAAGTGATTTAATAGGTCCTGAACCTAGTGTCTTCTCGCTGCAAACGGCGATGATGGCACCGTTTACGCGCATCTACTTGTACTTGATCCTCGGAAGAAACGTGAAAAGGGCGTCCAGCCGTGAAGCCGGACACCCGTTCTTTGAAGCGCTACGTCTAGCTCAGTGGGTCAGCATCTCGTCGGCGATCTGGTCGCTGTCGAGCGATGACGGGTAGTAGGTCGGCCAGTTTGTCAATTCTTCCAGAAGGGCCGCACGGTCGTCACCCCAGTAGAGGTGATAGTGATCGGCGTCTGCCCGCGCGATCCGGTGGTCGGAGAACTGGATGAATTGCGGCGCGGCCTCGTCGCCCTCGCTCTTTTCGAAGATGAACCGGACGCCCCTGTTGCCCTTGGCATAGGTCAGGACTTCATAGCCGTCGCTTTTGTAGCGACCTTCAACCGCCTCGCCATCTTCATAGAAGGTGACTTCGTGGCCATCGATGGTGATGCGCTCGACATCGGTCTTGTAACCGGTGTCGTAGTAAGCCTTGTATTCCTCGACGGTCATGCTGCCGGTCTCGGCCTTGTGCTTCATCACCGGGTCGAGTGTTCCGTCCTGAAGATAGGGATAGACCGACTGCCAGTCGCCGGCCCAGTCGGAAAGCGGACGGTCCGCGATCTGGCTGTCCTCGAAATAGCCCTTGTAAATCTGCGGATCGCCATGATCGTGGGCGTGATCATCTTCGCCCTCGTGGACCATGCCGCTGCCGCCTGCAACGGCGATGTTGTAGGGCATACCGCCGACGTCGACCGTACCGACTTCCGCGAGACCATCCTTGGCGATGCGGCGGACGAGGCCGGCATTCGGGTCGCTCATCACGATCTCATCACCGGCCATGGCGATGCGTGGACGCGGGTCGTTCCAGTGGCCATCCATCGAATAGGGCTCGGTAACCTTGGCGCTTGTCGTGAGGCTGGCGTCCAGAATGTCGATCTGATGCAGGCTGCCATCCTCGGTCAGCACATAGCCGAAAAAGGGATTGGCCGGATCGAGCGCGAAGTCAACGCGGCGGAACGGCAGTTCGATATAGCTAAAATGCGGCTCATCGGCCGGGTCGATGACGACGAGGCCATTGGATCCGTAATTGCCGAGAAAGACCTGCATGCTTTTGGCGCCAAGCAGGGTGCCCGTGGTCTCACCTTCCGGCAAATCGTCCGGATAGGTCAGCATTTCGAAGACGGGGCCGTCTTCGCCGGGGGTCACGGTCAGCACGCCTTCCTGGCAACCGGCCGCGAGAAAGGCCCCGGAGAAGGCTTCGCCGTGAATGCCGGTGCAGGTCGCGACATCGCCGGTCGGCTCGCCGTCTTCGGTCACGGCGCGCAGGCCGATGCGGGTGCCGTCAACCGGCGTATCGGTTGCAACGCTCGTGACCCAGTATTGGCCGACGGGAGCGGCAAAGCCATGATGGGCGCGTTCCTGCTTCAGTTCGCTGGTTTCAAGCTCGCCGTGGTGAAGCTCGGGAGCATCGACGATTGCGGCATAGCCGCCCTTGTCGAAATTGACGACCACCTTGCCGTCATGATCGATGATGTGGAACGGGCGCGGGCCGGTGAGGCTTTCCTCGATGGCGACCGGCGCCTCGATATCGATATCGGAATGGTCACCGTGGGAATGCAGCGAGATGCCGCTGTTGATGAAGTGAACCGCGTCATCGTTGGACTGAACAGCAACAACGGCTGCGCCGTCGTTGACCGCGTAAAGCTTGTTCTGGCCGGTGGTGTCGAAGGACCAGCGATGGTCGGGTTCGCTGAGGTCGAAGGCCGTGATTTTCGCGGCGTCATGGTCGCCGACGAAAACGCGGTAGAGGGTGATGCTGTCCTCATGGTCTTCGGCAAACGCCGCCGGAGCGCCAAGCGAAATCGCGAGTGCGGATGCACCCAGGATCCATCGTTTCATATCAGTCTCTCCTTGATGGTATAACGTAACATTAAGAAGCAAGGTTCGACCTCACCCTTTTTATTAGTGTCAGCCGTTATTGATGGCGGTGGCGAGCGTTTCGACGTCGTAGCGCATCATGTCGATATAGCTGGGTGCTGCGCCATCGGCTGAAGACAACGCGCCCGAATAGAGCGTTCCCCCAAGTTCCAGTCCGGCTTCGGACGCGATCTGTTCGACGAGGCGGGCGTCGGAAATGCTTTCGGCAAAGGCGACCACCGCGCGCTTCTCCCGGATTTCACGGATCAGCGATGCGGCATCCCCGGCGGATGCTTCGGATTCCGCCGAAACACCCTGCGGCGACAGGAAGAAAACCCCGTAGTCGCGCTCGAAATACCGGAAGGCATTGTGGGCAACGACCATGACCGTGCGCTGCGCCCCGTGCCAGTTCTTGATCAGCGCGACAAGGTTGGTAATCGTGCGCGCGGCAACCGCGTCGAACGGTTCGTCCAGAAGAACGAGATCGGCGTCCTGAACCAGAACAAACAGCGCTCTCTGCAACTGGCCGCCGGACAGGCTGTCGACGGGACGCTTCTCGAAGCCTTCGAGACCCACGACCATCAGTGCGTCGCTGACGGCCTGCCGGTCCTGCGCGCGATGACGCTCGAGAAGCCCGCAGCGGGGCCACAGCCCCAGCGAGACGAGGCCGGCGACCCGCGCGGGAAAGCTGCGGTCGAGCTCGGAAAGCTGCGGTAGATAGGCGGGTCGGGTACCGGGCGCGACCGCGCAACTGCCGCCAAGCGGCCGCAGCTTTCCGACAATACTCTTCATCAGGGTCGATTTGCATGAGCCGTTGCCACCGATGACCGCCGTCAGGCTGCCCTTGCCGACAACGCCGTTCAGGTGGCGCACGGCCAGATGCCGGTTGTAGCCAAGCGTCAGATCGCGAAAGGTCAGGCAGGCCTCGGCCATCGAAAGGCTCTCATTCATACGCAAGAGAAATAGTAATGTAATATCATTACATTTACCGAAGGGGTGATATGAAGGCAACCGCTTTTTCCGTTTTCCCGAAAATTTGCCTCTGGATTGACGACGGTGCCAAAGTGCGGGTGGGCTGGCGCACGGCATTTGCCTGTCTTCGGGGCCTTCACGCCCTTCCGCATGCCTGCTTTTGCTCCCCACCTCTGCCTTGGCCATGGCAGCGGGGCTCGATGGGCGCCTTTTTATGCTGTCATCGATGGTGCCTTTCATACCACCGTTAAGAACGCCCTGTAGGGGTAATTTCGTAATGGTATTAAATTACGAGGACCTTTTATGACCAGGATACCGCCTATCAAGATGCCCGCCGACGCGTGGGACGAGCTCAACTTCCCCCGCGCGGAAGAAAACGATTTCGACCGCGTCGTCGAACGCGCGATCTCGCGGCGCGGCTTTCTCGGTGGCGTGGTCGCCTTCGGGTCGGGCGCCGTTGCCATGAGCGCCGGGCTGTTGCCGAGCGGGTCAGCGGAAGCGGCAGCGCCGCAATCGCGCTTTCCGTTCACGCCGATCGCGGCCCAGACCGATTACGCCTTTCACGTGCCGGAAGGTTATAAAGCCAGGGTTCTGGTGAGCTGGGGCGATCCGCTTTATGACGGCGTTGCCGAATTCGACCACGAGACCGGCGGCGCGGTCGAGGAATCCGACAAGGTTTTTGGTGAAAACACTGATGGCATGGAAACCTTCGAGATCGGCAATCACCAGATCCTCGCGGTCAACAACGAATATGTGAACAGCGACATCAACCTGCCGCATACGGAAGACGGCGTGCCGCAGAACGCGGCCGATGTTCTGAAGCTGCAGAACTTGCAGGGCGTTACCGTTGTTGAAATCAAGGAAGGCGCCGACGGCTGGTCCGTGGTGCGCTCCAGCCCCTTCAACCGCCGCCTGCATCACAATGCGCCGATGGCGATTTCCGGGCCGGCCGCCGGTCATCCTCTGCTGAAGACCGAAGCCGACCCCGATGGCCGCGCCGTGCTCGGCACGATGGGCAATTGCGGCGCCGGCAAGACGCCCTGGGGCACCTATCTGACCTGCGAGGAGAACTTTAACGGCTATTTCGGCGCTACCGAAGAGACGAGCTACGGCGATGATGTCGCTGACGGTTACAAGCGCTACGGCATGGCACCGGAAGGGCGTTACAGCTACGAAAAGTTCGACCCACGCTTCGATACCTCGAAAAACCCCAACGAACCGCATCGCTTCGGCTGGGTGGTCGAGATCGACCCGACCGATCCCGACAGCACGCCGGTCAAGCGCACGGCACTCGGCCGTTTCAAGCATGAAAACGCCGAAGTGACGCTCGCCCCCGATGGCCGCGTCGTGGTCTATCTCGGCGATGACGAGCGCGGCGAGTTCCTCTACCGCTTCGTCTCGACCAATCCCTATGTCGCCGGCGGCGATACCGATGGCCTGCTTGACGACGGCACGCTCTATGTCGCGAAGTTCAACGACGATCAGACCGGCGAGTGGCTGGCGCTGACGCCGGAGACCACCGGCATGGACGAAGCCGACATCCTGATCTTCGCCCGAATGGCCGGATCGAAGGTTGGCGCCACGACCATGGACCGTCCCGAATGGGTCGCGGTCAACCCTTACGCGGTCGAGGCCTATTGCTGTCTCACCAACAACAAGAACCGCGGCGTCAAGGAAAATGCCGGCGGCGACGCCACCCTGTCGGCGGGCCGAACCCGCGCGAGGCCAACAAATACGGCCAGATCGTGCGCTGGTATCCCGATGACGACGACCACGCCTCCAATAGCTTCCGCTGGGACCTGTACGTCATGGCCGGCAATCCGGAGGTCCATTCGGACGCCTATGCCGGCTCGTCCAACGTCAACAGCGGCAATCTGTTCAACTCGCCCGACGGCATGGCCTTCGATTCGAGCGGTCTCGTCTGGATCCAGACCGACGGCAATGACAGCAATGAGGGCGAATTCGCCGGCATGGGCAACAACCAGCAGCTTGCCGGCGATCCGGTGACGGGCGAGATCGTCCGCTTCCTGACCGGCCCGCGTGGCGGCGAGATCACCGGCCTGTGCTGGTCCGCCGACCGGCGCACCATGTTCGTCGGCGTCCAGCACCCGGGCGGCTCGTGGCCGGCGGAAGACGGCCTGCCGCGCTCGTCGATCATGGCGATCAAGCGCGATGACGGCGGCCTTGTCGGCTAACAATAAGGCAGTCGCAACCTTGACAGGGCATGGCGCGCGGAGCGCCATGCCGATGGCTTCCGGTAGGACCTGCCGCCCTGTTTTCAGAGCTGGCTTTCCGAAATACAGGCTGCTGCGAAAGCCGGGGGCACGCCATCAATGCCGCTGTAAGTGGGAGCGCCGGGCGTCCATGCGGTCTCACGGTGCTCCCACTTACAGCGGATAGTAGTCGCCCTTATCGGCAACGAAGATGTGCTTGCTGATGCGTAAAGCGGAGGTGTCATCCAGGCAGCCGGCGGCGATGCCAATGCCGGCCTCGTCATTCATGCGGTAGAATAGGCTGGACCCACAATGCGCGCAGAAGCCGCGTTTTGCTTGATCAGACGATGCGTACCATCGCAGTCCTACATCACTCAAAAAAACAGCTTGTCGAAGGGCGCGTGGGTCGAAGCCCAGAGATGGCCACTCGTTCGTCTGCATTGGCTGCAATGGCAGACGGTCACGGTGTCGCGCACCTCGTCCACCTCGAAAGCGACCGCGCCGCATTCGCATCGGCCTTTGATCATCTCAATTCCCTCCTTCATTCTTCAGCTGCTTTCGCATGATCGGCCGCGTATCGGACCGGCGCGCGACCTCGATGAATCCGACGCTCCTGAATGTTCCTATAAAACCGGTCCAGGCATAGACGGCCGGATATTTTGTTCTCGGCGTATCGATAGGGTAGCCCTCGACGATTGCTGCTCCGCGCACGCGTGCCCAGTCGACAGCCGCATTCAGCAGTTTGAGAGAGAGACCCTGACGCCGGAATCGCTTGTCGACCAGGAAACATGAAACGCTCCAGACCGCCTGTTCGTCCACCGGTTTCAAGGTTCTCGATGTTGCAAGGCGCGGGAAGGCCGATCGCCGGTCGATCTGGATCCAGCCGACAACCTCACCGCCATGCAGTGCGACAAGCCCCGGAACGGCGCCGCTGTCGAATATCGCCTTCATGGACTGCCGGTTACCATCCCCCTTGCCAGCTTCCATCGTCCTGGCGCTTCGTCTCCACAGCATGCACCAGCATCCGCCACAACCGCCTTTCTCGCCCATAACGGCCTCAAAATCCGCCCAGCTTGCTGATCGGATATCAAAGGCGATCGAAACATCCGGTTGGCGCGTCATCTTTCATCCCTCTCCCTGGGGGTACTTTGCTGCGCTTTCATGCGGGTTTCTCTTTTTGCCGCAAGATGGTGAACACGCCGCTGGCGATGATGATTGCGGAGCCGAAGAAGGTCATGGCGTCCGGACTTTCCCGCCAGATCAGCCAGCCGAACAACGTCGCCCAAATGAGACCGGTGTAATCCAACGGCGCGACGATGACGGCAGGCGCCAGCCGAAAAGCCTGCGTCATCATCGTCATACCTGACGTTCCGAAAAGGGCGATGGCCGCAAAAAGCCAGAGGTCTTCGATAGGTACCGGGACCCAGACGAAGGGTACGATAAATGCGCTGATCAGCGCGGCCGTGCCTGTCAGATAGACCAGCAGCGTCCATACACTCTCGCGCGCATCGATCCAGCGGGCGCTGAGCATCAGCAATGCGTAGACGAGTGCGGTGGCCACGGGCAGAAGAGACGCCGCCTGAAACGCCGCACCGCCCGGACGGATCACCACGAGCACGCCGAGGAAACCGAAAAGCACAGCCAGCCATCGCCGCATACCGACCTTCTCCCTCAAAAACAGCGCCGAAATGACGGTGATGAAGAAAGGCGCCACAAAGACCAGCGCGGTGGCCTCCGCAAGTCCGAGATAGATAAAACTCGTAAAGAACAGCATCGTGGCGGCGACCCAAAGCATGCCGCGCATGAGATGCGCCAAGGGGCGGTATGTTTTCAGCGCCGGTCGTCCACCCATGATGAGGGCGATGAGCACGGTGAAAGGCAATGCGATCACGTTGCGCAGAAACAAGATTTGAAGCGGCGCGTAATGCGCGGTCAATGCCTTGGCCACTGCATCATTGGCGCTCAGGCAGGCAACACCTGCGCACATCAGGACGGCGCCGCCTGTGTAGCTTTCCTGTGTGCCGGACGGTGCAGCCCGCATGTCGATCTCCCCTGACGATTCCGTTACGCATGCGAGAGGCCAGATTGCCCCATCCGGTACCTGCAAAGCAAGTGCGCGAAGATGTCCAGCGATTCGCCTTGTCCACATTCTCGAGATGTTGAAGACCTGCTTGCCGGGCGCGGCATCGACGTCGCGTCTCAGACTGTTTCGGAATGGGCAGAGTATGAGGCGGGCCTTCGCCGCCGCGGTAGTTTGACCCTTTGGATGACGCCGGAAGCTTTGGCGGGCTGGACTGCCCCGCGTCGCAAGGCGCTTGGGAGTCAGCCGCTTTACTCTAATCTGGCCATTGAGACGATGTTGATACTGGGTATGGTATTCGGCCTGCGACTGCGTCAAAGCGAAGGGCTTTTGAGTTCGGTGCTCACGCTGACCCGCGCAAACGCTACGCTTTTTCCACCGCCAGCGATGACATTCCGAGCGCAACCAACCGGCCGGAAGGATGCGCCTTCCACAAACGCTGTCCGCTGGCGACAGACATTTGCCGCCGGTAAGACCCGGCACTGACGAAACGCAGCACGCCCGAGCACCGCGTCGCCTGCCATCACCGTTGAGGACCGTATGATGATGACTTCCTATCTGTTTACCGGTGGCCGTATCAGTAAGGTCGGCGCGGATATCCGGGTGTCTGAAGACACCTTGTAAGATACCGCTCGGAGGCCGGACACTGATGCCGGGACTGATCGATTGCCATGTGCATGTCGGTGCCTGGTCGCTCGATCTGTGGTCGAACACGGTCGTGCCCGCTTCCCTTTCGGCGCTCCGGTCCGCGCGCGTTACGGAAGAGGTGCTCGGCTGCGGTTTCACCACGCTGCATGATCTCGGCGGAGCGGACACCGGTCTGGTGTGCGCTGTCGAGGACGGCCTCGTCAACGGGCCGCGGCTTATCACCTGCAGCAAAGGGCTTACGGTGACGCTCGGCCATACCGATCCGCGCTTGCGCGGCGACAACCGGCCTGGGCTTCTGTTCGAACGGGTGGGCTCAATGAGCGTAATCGCAGACGTTGTCGACGATGTCCGCGCGACCTGCCCGACGATGATCAAGGAGGGCGCGAAATTCATCAAGGTCATGGCCAATGGAGGGGGCTTATCACCCAATGACCCGACCCACGCGATCCAGTATTCACGCGATGAAATTGCCGCCATGGTCGAAGAGAGCGAAGCGCTCGGTCTCGGGGCGGCAGAATTCACCAAGATCAATACTGTGCGCGAGGCCGGGCTAGCCTCTCTCGAAATCATGCGCGACGCAGGCCTGAAAATGGCTGTCGGTTCTGACGTTCTCGGCGAACTGCGCTCATATCACTGCAAGGGGTTCGATATCCTTGCGCGCGTGCTGACCCAGGCGGAAGTCATCCGTTCAACAACGCTCACCAGGGCCGAGCCTTGCCAGATGGAAGGCGAGATCGGCGGCATCAGCGAAGGCGCAGCCGCTGATCTCCTCGTGATCAACGGAGTCCCGCTGGCCGATATTTCACTGCTGACGGGTGACGGAAAACACAAGCCTGCCATCATGAAGGGGGGCAGTTTCACAAGTGCAGCAGGACACTCTCCGACCGAACAGTGTCCGCTCAGGCCGGATAGGCCGCACGACGGACATTTCCCTGCACACGCATTTGGTCGATGATGTTCTGGCCTGCCCCCTCGACATGAGCGGCGATCACGCGCGCAGCCTCGTCGGCATCTTGCCGGCGGATGGCATCAAGCAGGGCCCGGTGCTCACGAAGCACTTCGTTTCGCCGTTTCGGAGAGTTCGTGAAAGGACGACCGATCGCGCCCAGAATGTCGCGATGGCGCCACCAGAGCTCCATCGCATGGCGATTATAGTGGCGCTCGTACATGTACTGATGAAACCGGGCGTCTAGGCGCGATTGCTGCTCGTGGTCCTCGTCGAGCTTCAGGGCTTCCATCTGGTTACAAAGGTTGTCGAGAACCCGGATATCTTCGGCGGTGGCATTTCCGACATACCAGTGGGTGAGCTTCGGTTCGATCAGCATTTCGATTTCGATGATGTCGCGCACAAAATCGGCATCCATCGGCCGAACACGAGCGCCACGGTTGGTTTCCATGATCACGAACCCCTCGCCACGCAATTGCTGCAGCGCCTCGCGAACGGGATTTGTCGAGGTGCCCATCCGCCGCGCGAGTTCGGAAACCTTCAGCCGCTCATGCGGTTTGACCCGACCCAGAACAATGTCGTCCCGTAATCGCGCGTAGACCGAGGTGTCTTCGCCTTGTTCTTTGTTGAGATGGTTTCGCGCTTGCATCGTCATCCGGTGTTTTCCTGGGTAGGCCCGATCCTGTCCCATTCTTGTTCTCTTTGGTTTACGCATCAACGCATAGAAAGTCAAAATTATTCAAATACGATAATTGACAGATAATGTACGATATGGTCTTTATCGTACAGCAGATGGCGGGGAGGTCTTTTGTCATCGTGCTCGCTGTCGATCGGAGGAGGGATCGGTTTCTCTCAAACTGCCGCGGCGATACCAACTCAGAAACGTCAGGATGCAATCCTGAACGTCCACGATGCCCTGTTGAACAGGGTCGGAGGAGACACATGATCTATTCGCGCTTATTGAAGCGGCTCGCGCTGTCGTCGAGCCTCGTTCTCGTGATGGCCGCAGCGGCCGGAGCGATGGAATTCCACCAGGCGCCTATGCTTGATGCGAAGGTTGAGGATGGCAGCCTGCCGCCGGTGGCCGAACGTCTGCCGGAAGCTCCCTATGTCGAAACCATGGTCGATGGCATCGGCGAATACGGCGGCACGCTGCGCACCACCATCCTTGCCAATGGCGACCACTATAACCTGACGCGAACCGTCGCAAACGAGCTTCTCGTGCGCTGGGATCCCGCATGGCAGAAGATCGTTCCCTCGCTTGCCGAGGAGGTCACGGTATCCGACGACGCAACGACCTATACGTTCAGGCTGCGCGACGGTCTGAAGTGGAGCGACGGCGAACCCTTCGGCGTCGACGACATCATGTTCTGGTACGAAGACGTGTTCATGAACGAGGCGCTGACGCCGAGCAAGAGCTCGATCTTCGTCGCCGGCGGCAAGCCTGTAACCGTCACCAGGATCGATGACAGCACGGTCGAGTTCAAGTTCGATGTGCCCTATGGCCTTTTTCTGCAGCAGTTGGCCTATGGTCAGGGGCACCAGCCGGTGATCTTCCCCAGGCACTATCTCAGCCAGTTCCATGAGAAATACAATGCCGACGGCATTCCGGCCCTGCTTGAGGAAACCCAGGCCGCCAATGACTGGGTTTCGCTGTTTAATTCCAAGGTTTCGCTGAGCTTCCAGCCGGCCTACTGGCAGAACACCGAACTGCCGACCATGAACCCCTGGATCCTGACGGTGCCCTATGCCGACGGCGAGCGTGTGGCCGCGACCCGCAATCCCTACTACTGGAAGGTCGATCCGGAGGGTAACCAACTTCCCTATATCGACAATGTTACCTGGGCGAAGGTCGACGACCCGCAGCTGATGGTGCTGAAGATGACCTCCGGCGAGTTTGATTTCGCCTTTCGCCACATCAACAATGCCACCTTCCGCTCCGTGCTCTATGACGGTCAGGAAAGCGGCAATTACCACTTTCTCGATGTGCAGGACCTGCCGGCCAATGACGCCGTTCTTCTACTCAATCTGAACACCGATGATCCGATCAAGAACGAGATATTCAACGACAAGGACTTCCGCATCGCACTCAGCCACGCGATCGACCGCCAGGATATCATCGATCTGATCTATGTCGGACAGGGCACGCCGTCTCAGGTCGCGGTCAACCCGGCCCACGAGCTCTATAATGAGCGCGCCTCAGCACAATATACTGAATACGACCCGGAACTGGCCAACCGAATGCTGGACGAGATCATGCCAGAGAAGGATGATCAGGGCTATCGTCTCGGTCCCGACGGCGAGCGTTTCACCATCAACTTCATGGTCGCTGATGTGTTCGGCCTGTCCTATCCGGATGTGATGCAAATGGTGCAGCAATATGCGCGTGATGTCGGCATCGATATCCAGATCCGCACCACCGACCGCACGCGTCTCAACACGATGTGGAGTGCCAACGAGCAGGACGCTTATATCTGGAACTGCGTCGGCGGGCTTTCGGAAGTCTATACCGACGTGCGCTGCTACATGCCTTATCAGAAGGCCGATATCTTCTTCGCGTCGAAATGGTCGGACTGGTATTCCGACAACGCCAAGGGCGAAGAACCGCCGGAAGAGATCAAGGAACTGATGGCGGCCTATGATGCGGTGACGCTGGCCGTGACCGATGAGGACCGCAAGGCGCAGATGGAAGCGTTTCTCGCGCTTTCCGCAGATGCCTTCCTCAACATTGGCATCATCCGTTCGGAACCGAAATACATGATGGTCTCCAACGATCTGAAGAACGTCTATGACGGCATTCCGATCAACGGCATCCTCTGGCATCCGGCCCCGACACTGAGCCAGTGGTATTTCGACAACGGCCAGTAAAACGAAAAGCAAAGCGGCCATGCCCCGGCGGTCCCTCCCGTCCACCGGCGCGGCTCAATCCGGCGGCAGGTCTCTGATCTGCCGCCGGGGTTGCTGCCTCATGCCCGGCCAGGGGTAATCCCAGGAAACCAAAAGTCATGCTCCAGTTTCTCGCCAAACGGCTTCTTTATGCCATCCCGACCATGTTTGCGGTGTCGATCATCGCTTTCATCATCATTCAGTTGCCACCGGGCGACTATCTGACAACGCTGATGGCGGACTGGGCGAGCCAGGGTGGTGCCGTGGAGGCGGGAACCGTTGCCGCCATGCGTGAGCGCTACGGTCTCGATCAGCCTGCCTACATCCAGTATTACAAATGGATTGCCGGTATCCTGCTGCACGGCGATTTCGGCATGTCGTTCGAATATGGCCGGCCGGTTTCCGAGCTGATCTGGTCGCGCCTCGGGTTTTCCTTCCTGCTCGCCCTCCTGACACTGATCTTCTCATGGGTGATCGCAGTCCCCATCGGCATTCTCTCGGCCGTGCGCCAGTATTCGATTGCCGATTACTGTGCCACATTGATCGCCTTCGTGTTTCTGGCGCTGCCGAACTTCGTGTTGGCGCTCGCCATGATGTATGCGATGTCAGCCTGGTTCGGCCAGAGCGTCGGCGGCTTGTTTTCACCGGAATTCATCGATGCGCCCTGGAGCCTCGCCCGGTTCTGGGACTTTCTCAAACATGTCTGGCTCCCCGTCTTCGCCATCGGGACCGGTTCGCTTGCCGCACTGGTGCGCATCATGCGCGCCAATCTACTCGATGAACTGCGCAAGCCCTACGTGACGACAGCCCGTGCCAAAGGCGTCTCCGAATTCGCGCTGCTGATGCGCTATCCGGTGCGCATTGCGCTTAATCCGCTTATCTCCGCGCTCGGCTGGATCCTGCCGGCGGCGGTGTCGACGGAAATTCTTGTTTCCGTCGTCATGAGCCTGCCGACCACCGGGCCCCTCCTGCTTCGCTCTCTTCTTGCCCAGGATATGTACCTCGCCGGATCGCTCATCCTGCTGATTTCGGTGCTGACCATCATCGGCACGCTGGTGTCGGACATTCTGCTGGCGCTCGCCGATCCAAGGATCAGATTGCAATGACAAACACAGCTATCCCCGCAGCGGACGTGCTTCGCGATCCGCGCGCCAATGAACTCGCCGTCGCCGGCCAGTGGAAACTGTTCTGGCTGCGCTTCAGGCGCCACCGCCTCGCCGTCATCAGCCTTGTCGTGGTTCTGGCGCTCTATCTGGTTGCCGCCTTTGCGCAATTCATCGCGCCGTTTGATCCGAACGCGACCAATGCCCGCTTCACCTATGCTCCGCCGCAATATGTCTCGCTGTTTTATGACGGCAAATTCGCGCCGCATGTGGACAGGCTGGCGATGACGCTCAACAAGGAATCGATGCGCCGCGAATTCACAAAAGAGGCGGATCAGCCGGTATTCATTGACGTTCTGGCGCCTTCCGAGCCCTATAAGCTGCTCGGCCTGTTCACGGTCGAGACCAAGTTTTTCGGCATCGAAAACGCCGAGCGCGGCGATAGTCTCTATCTCTTCGGCGCCGACAGGCTTGGCCGCGATATCTTCTCGCGTGTCATTTACGGCGCGCAGATATCGCTTTCGATCGGCCTTGTGGGTGTGTTCCTGAGCCTGGTCCTCGGTGTCACGATCGGCGGGATATCCGGCTTTTTCGGCGGCTTTACCGATGTCGTGATCCAGCGGTTCATCGAACTTCTGCGATCGATCCCCACCATTCCGCTGTGGATGGGGCTGGCGGCCGCAATTCCCGTCGGCTGGCCGCCACTCAGAACCTATTTCTTCATAACGTTGATTGTTTCGCTGATCGGCTGGACGGCGCTTGCCCGAGAAGTGCGCGGCAAGTTCCTGTCGATGCGCGACGAGGATTTCGTCACTGCGGCGCGGCTCGACGGCATGAGCGAGATCGGCATTATTTTCAGCCATCTGGTGCCATCCTTCGTCAGCCACATCATCGCCACGCTGACGCTGGCGATCCCGACCATGATCCTCGCCGAAACGGCGCTGTCCTTCCTCGGCATCGGCCTCCAGCCTCCGATCATCTCCTGGGGCACGTTGCTGCAGGAGGCGCAGAACATTCGCGCTGTCGCGCAGGCACCGTGGCTTCTGTTCACCCCGGCGGCTGCCATCGTGATCGCCGTTCTGGCGCTGAATTTCCTCGGAGACGGCCTTCGCGATGCCGCCGATCCTTATGGAGCGACCTCATGAGCGAACCCGCAAACACCATTCTCAAGGTCGACAATCTCAAGACCTGGTTCCCGACGCGCCACGGCGTTTTCAAGGCCGTTGACGACGTTTCCTTCTCGCTCGAACGCGGCAAGACGCTGGCCATCGTCGGGGAAAGCGGCTCGGGCAAGTCCGTCACCGCCCGCTCGATTCTCCAGATCGTCGATCATCCCGGCCGCATCGAGGGCGGATCGATCATGTTCACCCGCGCAGATGGCTCGACCATCGATATCGCCGGGCTCGATCCGCGCGGCCGGACCATTCGCGACATCCGAGGCAAGGAAATCGCGATGATCTTTCAGGAGCCGATGAGCTCACTCTCACCGGTCCACCGGGTCGGCGACCAGATCGGCGAAGCGCTTCGAATCCACGAAAAGATATCACGGGGGAAGAGCGCTTGCGCGTCATCGATCTGCTCCGACAGGTGGAAATTCCCAATCCTGAAACCGCGATCGATCAGTACACGTTCGAGTTTTCAGGCGGCATGCGCCAGCGCGTGATGATCGCCATGGCGCTGGCGTGCAATCCCCATCTGCTGATCGCCGATGAGCCGACGACAGCGCTCGACGTGACCACGCAGGCCGAGATTCTCGATCTGATCCGGCGCCTGCAGAAGAGCCATAACATGGCGGTGATCTTCATCACTCACGACATGGGCGTGGTCGCCGAGATCGCCGATGATGTTCTGGTGATGTATCGCGGCAAGGTGCGCGAGACGGGGACGGCGGAGAAAATCTTCCACGATCCGCAGGACGACTATACCCGCAACCTGATCGGCTCGGTGGTCAAGCTTGAGCAAAAGGCCGAAATCCGCCTGTCCCGCCCGCCAATCCCCAAGGATGAAACGCCGCTGCTTGACGTCACAGATATGACGCTGACCTTCCCGAACGGGATGACTGCGGTCAACAAGGTATCGCTTTCTGTCAGAACCGGCGAGACACTCGGTATTGTTGGCGAAAGCGGTTCGGGCAAAACCACGATGGGGCGCTGCCTGCTGCGCATCTACGACCCGAAGGAAGGACGCGTCGATTTTCGACGCAAGGATGGCCGCATTGAGGATGTGTTGGGCGCCGACAGGTCTGGCCTCAAATCGATCCGCCGTGAAATCCGGATGATTTTTCAGGACCCGGTCGGCTCGCTCAGTCCACGCAAGACTGTCGGAGAGATCATCGCCGAGCCACTGAAGCTTGCGGGCATGCGTGGCAAGGAGCGCGAGGACGAGGTCTGCCGACTGATGGAACAGGTGGGGCTGGAACCGTCATTGCGTGAACGCTACCCGCACGCCTTTTCCGGCGGGCAGCGCCAGCGCATCGGCATCGCCCGTGCCATTTCGGTGAGGCCGCGGCTGATCATCGCCGACGAGGCAACCTCCGCGCTTGACGTATCATTGCGTTCGCAGATGCTCGATCTGCTGATGCAGCTCCAGGACGAGATGGGGCTCTCCTATATCTTCATCTCCCATGACATGTCGGTCATTCGCTACATGTGCGACCGCGTTGCGGTGATGTATCGCGGCCAGATCGTGGAGACCGGCGCGACCGATGAGGTCGTGAACAACCCGCAGCACCGCTACACCCAGTCATTGCTCTCCGCCATTCCCAATCCCGATCCGCGCAACCCGCGTCTGAAGAACCGGTTCCGCTACGATCCGAAGGCGGCTGCCCACATCAATGGATAAGAAAATGAAAATCACCGACGTTAAAATCATCGTGACCGCGCCGGGCCGCAATTTCGTCACCGTCAAGGTCTTCACCGATCAGGGGTTGACCGGCATCGGCGACGCTACGCTGAACGGGCGCGAAAAAGCGGTTGTGGCCTATCTTGAAGACCATCTTGTGCCAATCCTGATTGGCCGCGACGCCTCGCGCATCGAAGACATCTGGCAGTATTTCTACAAGGGTGCCTACTGGCGCCGCGGCCCGGTGACCATGGCGGCCATCGGCGGCATCGACACCGCGCTATGGGATATCAAGGCCAAGGCCGCGGGCATGCCGCTTTACCAGCTTCTGGGCGGAGCGAGCCGGGACAAGATGCTCTGTTATGTCCATGCCCAGGGCGGCGAAATTTCCGAAGCGGTGGACGCTGTCGCACAATGGATGGACAAAGGCTATGGTGCCGTACGCGCTCAGGTGGGTATACCCGGACTTCCGGCCGTTTACGGCACGGATAAATCCGCGACCAACACTGCAGATCTCAACAATCTGCCGCACGAGGAAGTCTGGTCGACGTCGAAATACATGCGCCACGTGCCAACGCTGTTCGAGGCGCTGCGCGATCAGCTCGGCTTTGACGTGGAACTGCTCCACGATGCCCACCACCGGCTCACGCCGCTGGAGGCGGCGCGGCTTGGCAAGGATCTCGAACCATACCGCCTGTTTTGGCTGGAGGATGCGGTCGCCGCCGAACATCAGGAAAGCTTCAGGCTGATCCGCAACCACACCGTCACACCGCTTGCCGTCGGCGAGGTGTTCAACACGATCTGGGACGCGCGTATTTTGATCGAGGAACAGCTGATCGACTATATCCGCATGACCACAGTGCATGCCGGTGGCGTAACACCGATGCGCCGGATCATGGATCTGGCCGGCATCTACAATGTCCGCACTGCCTGCCACGGCGCCATGGACATGTCACCCGCCTGCTTTGCTGCGAACCTGCATCTTGGCCTCTGGGCTCCCAATTTCGGCATTCAGGAATATACGCCCTATTTGCCGGAAACACTTGAGGTATTCCCCGGCGACTGGACGGTTGCAGATGGCCACCTTCATCCGGGTGATGCGCCCGGCCACGGCGTCGATATCGACGAGAAGCTTGCGGAAAAATTCCCTTATGAGCGTTCATACCTTCCGGTAAACCGTCTGGAAGACGGCACGCTCTGGCACTGGTGAGGTCTCGATATGAAGATTTCCGCAATCCGCTCACATGCGGCACGCGTCGGCATCCGCAACCAGCTTCTGGTGAAGGTCGAAACAGATACAGGCCTTTATGGCTGGGGCGAGAGCGGCCTTTCGGGCCGTGAGCTGGCGGTCGCCGGCGCTGTCGAGCACTTTGCCGGCTTTCTTGTCGGCCGCGATCCGATGGCGATTTCCGCTCTTTGGCAGGAAATGTACCGCAGCCAGTATTTCGAGGGCGGTCGGGTGCTGACCGCCGCGATCTCCGCCATCGATATCGCGCTCCACGACATCAAGGGCAAGGCGCTTGGCGTGCCTGTCTATGAACTGCTCGGCGGCAAGAACCGCGACGTCATACCGACTTTCGCCACCACCTCGGCCCCGCCCGGCCCGGAAATGATCGCGCAAGCGCAATCTCTGGTCGATGCAGGCTGGCGGGCGATGCGGCTTTCCGTTTCCGGTCATGAGGAAAAGCAAACCTACGAACCGCGCGAGCATATCGCCGAAACGGCGCGATGGTGCGTTGAAGCACGCAAGGCGCTAGGCCACAAGATCGTGCTTGGCGTCGACTTCCATCACCGGTTGACGGTCGCAGAAGCGGCCAGCTTTTGCCAGAAGATGCCGGCTGGTACACTTGATTTCATCGAAGAGCCGATCCGTGACGAAACGCCGGGAGCTTATGAAAGTCTCAGGCGTATGACCGACATTCCCTTTGCCATCGGCGAGGAATTCGCCTCCAAATGGCAGTTTCTGCCCTTCATCGAGCGCGACATTCACCAATTCAACCGGCTGGATGTCTGCAATGTAGGCGGGTTCACGGAATCGATGAAAGTCGCCGGCTGGAGTGAGGCGCATTATGTCGACATGATGCCCCACAACCCGCTCGGCCCCATCTGTACGGCAGCAACGCTGCATTTTTCCGCCGCAGTCGCCAATTTTGCGTGGCTGGAGACGCGCTCAAGTCCCGTTGAAACCCATCTCGGCTTTGACGATGCGGCTCTCTTTCCTGTCCGGCCACAACTCGACGGCGCGGTCTACAAGGTGCCGGAAAGTGCGGGGCTGGGCGTCGAGGTTGATGAGACGCTTTTGAAGGACGCGGACTTCGCACCCTGGGAAGCGCCACATCTCAAACGCCGGGACGGCTCGGTCACAAACTGGTGACAGCGTGACTTCCTTCGCAGCATAGCAGAACAGTTCTCGCTCTGAAGACAGCCGCTTGATTTCAGTAGCCAGAATGCCTTCGGGTTGGCCCGGCGCGATCTGTCTTTGCGGCAGTCCGGCCCTTCGTCGGCTTCGCAATGATGTTTCCATGCAAACACCTCTCCCTTGCCCTCGCTGGACGTAATCGTCCCCCAGCTTTTAAGGCAGAAGAGCGGCCGCTGCTCTCCTGAATTGACGAGACGATTGACACGTTGTTCATTTTAGTTATACGTATTAGTTATTCGTATAACCGGACATCGAAAATGCGCAGTAGACCGACCCAGAAAAACGTTGCCGAAAAGGCAGGCGTTTCCCAGGCCACCGTATCGATGGTGCTGAACAATGCCGGTGCGCATACGGTTTCGGCGGAAACGGTCGAGCGTATCAAGGCAGTTGCCAAGGCGATCGGCTATACACCGAACCGCTTTGCCCAGGCGTTGAAGACCCGCAAGACGATGACGGTTGCCTGTATCGTTCCCGATATCACCAACCCGTTCTATCCCCGCCTCATTCGCGGCGTGCAAAATGTCGCACGCGCTCATAATTACGATGTCATGACAGTCGACACGGACAGCAGTCCTGCGCGCGAGCGGCACTTCCTCTCATGGGCAATGCAGGGCCGGGTTGACGGCGTGATCGGCGTATTTTTCCATCTGCGGGTCCCGGAACTGTCGCCCTTGCTCGATGCCGGCATCGCGGTCGTCCGTGTCGAATCGTCGCGCAAGATCGGCGGCGCAAAGCCGATCGACGACATTTTCATCGACAGCAAGGCAGCCAGCATGGCCGTCACCGAACGGCTCTGGCAGGCAGGTCACCGCCGCATTGCCATGGTTGCAGGCGCTGGTGGCCCCGAACGCGTTCGCGTCGAGGGATACCGGGAGCAGCTTTCGGCCTTTGGCGCGGAGCCGCATGTCATCATCGACGAGGCATTCAACGAGGTTGGCGGCCTGCGCGCCGGAGAACGCATTCTGGAAAGCGGTTTCGAGCCGACCGCGATCTTCGCAGCCAACGATCTGATGGCCATCGGCGTCATCCGGGCGCTGAAGGAGCGCGGCCTAGACATTCCCAAAGACGTTGCCGTCTTCGGCTTCGACGATATTCCGGCCGCGCGGCTCGTCTCGCCGCCGCTGTCGACCGTGACCCAGTTTCAGGAAGATCTCGGTGAAAAGGCTGCGGCCATTCTTCTCGAACGCCTGAACGGCGAGCGGGAAGGCGCCGGAAGCACCCATGAAATGCCCTTTCAGCTCATTGAAAGGGAATCTGTCTGAGGCGACAAAAAATCAATGTGGAGGAGAGTACAATGAAGAGACGCGTTTTTCTCGCGACGACCGCCGTACTTATGGCTGGCGCCGCACTGCCCCTGACAAAGGCTCATGCCGCCGAAACCGTGACCTGGTGGTATGAACAGGCGACACCAGATCAGCAGAAGCTGATCGAAGAAAATATCATCGCGCCTTTCGACGCAGCGTATCCCGACTACGCGCTGCGGGTCGATTATCGCGGCAATGAGCTGGACAAGCAGCTTCGCGTTGCGCTGCTTTCCGGCAATGGCCCCGATGTGGTCTATACGCCCGGCCCGAGCTACGTGGCACAAATGGCCCAGAGCGGCCAGTTGATGGCGCTCGATGAATACGCGGCAGAATACGGCTGGGATGACCGCATTCTGCCGGTGTTGCTGAACATGGGCAAATATGACGGCAAGCTTTATGCCCTGCCCAAAACCTACGAAACGCTCGGCCTGTTCTACAACAAGTCGCTTTTCGAGGAGAATGGCTGGACTGTTCCGCAAACGCTGGACGAGCTGGAAACGGTTGCCGGTGAAATGCTTGAAATGGACATCATCCCCTTTGCCGCAGGCAATGTGGGCTGGCGCGGCGCCAATGAATGGCAGGTTACGCTGGCGCTCAATGCCGTTGCCGGACCAGAAGCCATCAACCAGGCTCTGCGTGGCGAAATTCCATGGACGGCAGAGCCGTTTGTTGATGCCATCGATCGCCTGAATTCGTGGTGGCATCAGGGTTATTTCGGCAAGAACTATTTCTCATTGAACGGCGATGAGCAGGCCGCAGGCCTGATGACCTCCGGGCAGGCAGGCATGATGCCGACCGGCACCTGGCAATTCCAGAACGTCGCGACGTATAGCGCGCAAAATGGAACCGAAGCGGGCTTTGCAGGCTTCCCGAGTGCCAGCGGCAACCCGGTCTATCCGCTTGGTGTCGGCTCGACCTTCTCCATCGGCTCCAAAGCCAACAACCCCGACGGGGCAGCCGAAGTAATCGATTTCATCTTCTCGCCTGAAGTCTACGGATCGATGAACTCGGCCTGGCAGGGCGAATGGAACATCCCGCTGAAGGATATTTCGGATGCGAAGATGGGCGACAATGTCACGCCGATCTTTACGGAAGCGATGAACACACTGGCAACAGCGGTCAATGACGGCGACTACGGCTATTCCACATGGACGTTCCTGCCGCCGGCAACGGACAACTACCTGATCAACGGCATTGAGCAGGTCTGGTTGGACAAGCTGACGACCGAAGAGTTTCTGGAAAATCTCGACAAGAGTTTCCAGAAAGAACTGAAGGCCGGCAAAGTGCCCGCAGTCCCGGCACGCTAGCCAGACCAGCAATATGAGGCGCGCGTGAGCCTTGGCAGCGCGCGCCAACATCGTTTCGTCTTATGCCAGCGGCTCCGCCCGCCTTGCCCCTCAAAAGGTATTACGATGCACCGACTTTATGTCATACCGACATTGCTCATCAATATCGTCATCATAGCGATACCGGCGTTGCTGACGATCATGCTGGCGTTCTTTGACTGGGACGGCATCAGCGCACCTCAGTTCGTCGGGCTCGGCAACTTTCTGGCGCTCTGGTCTGACGGCGTTTTCTGGATCGCTCTCAGAAATAACCTGATCTGGACCCTGATCTTCCTGACGATACCGATCGGCATGGGCCTGCTGGCCGCGACCATGATGCTGGTGGCGCGGCGCGGATCCAACTTTTTCAGGTCATCTATTTTCTCCCCGTGATCATCGCAACCGCGATCACCGCGCGCGTCTGGCAGGGCATGATCTATTCGCCCGTGACTGGCATCACAGGCCTACTGCAGCGCCTGGGTTTGGACGTCACGGATCCGCTGACGCAAACTTCAACCGCGCTTTACGGGATCGCCACCGTGGATCTGTGGCATTGGTGGGGATTTCTGTGCGTCATCTTCTTCGCAGCCTTGCGTCAGGTTCCTGCAGAGCAGGTAGAAGCGGCCCGCGTTGAAGGCGCGACCTTCTTCCAGACCATGCGTTATGTCCTGCTGCCGGGCATCAAGCCCACCATCATGCTGATGATGATCATGACCGTGATCTGGTCGTTTCTGGTGTTCGACTTCGTCTACATCCTCACCGGCGGTGGTCCGGCCTATCTCGTCCGAAGTACTGTCCACTTTTGCCTACCGTTCGGCGTTTTACGACCTGCAGGTCGGCAAAGCCGCTGCGATTTCGCTCATCATCAGCCTGTTCGGGCTTGTGGCAACGATCTTCTACATCCGCTCTCAGGCCCAGGAGCTCGAACAGTGAACACTTCAGAAAGCCGTATCACCCGTATCCTCGTCTACACGACGTTGACAGTCCTTCTGGTCATCACCCTGTTTCCGATCGCATTGATGGTGCTGAACTCGCTCAAACCCTCAACCGAGATCGTCCAGAGCCCGCTTTCGATACCTTCAGAGCTGCGCTGGGACAATTTCACACGCGCCTGGACTGATGCGAATTTCGCACGCACGCTTCTCAACTCGGCGGTGCTGACCGCCATGACAATCGTGCTGGTCTGCTCCACGTCTTCGCTGACGGCCTATGTTCTGGCGCGCAAGAAGATCAAATCCTGGAAGATCCTGACCTTTTACCTTCTTGCCTCGACGACGGCCCCGATCCAGCTCTTCCTGTTCCCGCTCTATTTTGGCTTCGCACGGTTCGGCCTGATCAATAATCCGGTTGCGGTGGCGTTCGTCTACACAGCCATTTATTCGCCTTTCGCAATCATGCTGCTGCGCACCTATTTTCTGGCCGTTCCGAAGGAACTGGAAGAAGCCGCGCTGATCGATGGCGCAACGCACTGGCAGGTGTTCCGGCGTGTCTTCCTGCCCATCGTCTCGCCGGGCATTCTGACCGTCGCGCTGATTATCGGCCTTTATTCGTGGAACGAATTCCTGATCGCGACCACCTTCCTGCAAGGGCAGGACAGAATGACCGCTGTCGTTTCCTTCTTCCTGCTGTCGGGCCAGTACTCTTCCGATTGGGGCGAGGTCATGGCCGCAGCGCTGATCATCATTCTGCCCATCGTCATTCTCTTCATCTTCCTTCAGCGCCGCTTCATCGAAGGCATGGCCGGCGGTTCGGTCAAAGGCTGAAGATGCATTCTCTATTATCAAAGGGGTTCAAGTGACCATTCCCAACGACTACCTCGAACGTGTCTATGCAGGTGTTCTCGGCAAGCTGATCGGCGTCTATCTCGGCCGTCCCTTCGAGGGCTGGACTTATGAGCGCATCACCAGGGAACTGGGACCGATCGACTATTACGTCCATGACCGGCTCGGCGACCCGCTGGTGGTGACCGACGACGACGTTTCCGGCACGTTCACCTTCATCCGGGCGCTTGAGGACTACGGTATCTCGCCGGACCTTTCTGCCGCCGATATCGGACGCGCATGGCTGAACTACATTATCGAGGAACGCACCATTCTCTGGTGGGGCGGCAACGGCAACTCGACCGAGCATACGGCGTGGCTGAACCTGAAGAAGGGCATCCCTGCCCCGCAATCCGGCTCCATTGCCCGGAACGGCAAGGCTGTGGCCGAGCAGATCGGCGCCCAGATATTCATCGACGGATGGGCGATGGTCGCCCCCGGCAAGCCGGAACTGGCGGCGAGACTCGCTGAGCAAGCGGGAAAAGTCAGCCATGACGGCGAATCCGTCTATGCCGCCATGCTGTGGGCGGCCATGGAGGCGGAAGCCTTCCGCTCCAAAGACATAGATCACCTCATCGACACCGGTCTTTCACTGATCCCCGAAGATTGCCTGATCGCCCGGATCGTGGCCGATGTCCGCACATGGCATCGCGAAAATGCCGAATGGCGGGACACCCGCCAGAAGATTGCGGATACCTACGGCTACGACAAGTTCCCCGGCAACTGCCATGTTGTGCCGAACCACGCGATCATGATCATGACCATGCTTTACGCGCCCGACGACTTCCAGAAGTCGCAGATGATCATCAACACATGCGGTTGGGATACCGACTGCAATGCCGGCAATGTCGGTTGCCTGATGGGCCTGATGCTCGGTCTCGATGGCCTGGAAACCGGGCCGGACTGGCGCGGACCGCTTGCCGACCGCATGCTGATCTCGACGGCTGACGGCGGCAATTCCATCAATGACGCCGTCCGCATGGCCTATTACATCGCCGATCTGGGTCTGGCGCTTGCAGGTCAAACGCCATCAAGCCCACCGAAAAATGGCGCACGGTTCCACTTTTCGCTGCCCGGCAGCACCCAGGGTTTCAGGCCGTTGAGCGGCTTCGACGTCAATGCCGCTACGCATGTCGATAGTGTTGCGACCGACAGCGGCAGAGCGCTTGCCATCCGGTATTCGGCGCTGGCACCTGGCCAGAAAGCGGCCGCGATGACCCCTGTTTTCTCGCCACCCGAACTGCTGAAAATGCGCACCTATGACCTGATGGCGACGCCGCTGGTCTATCCCGGCCAGACCGTTCGCGCCAGGGTGATGACGCCTGCCGACAACAACGGCAATGTCGCAGTCGCATTGATGATACGTCATTATGACGGCAGCGATCAGCTGGTCCCGCTGGAAGGCGCTGCTGAGACACTGGTGCCCGGCGGCGAAACCGTTCTCGAATGGCGATTGCCCGCAACCGGCGGCCAGCCGATTGCCGAACTCGGCCTTGTCGTCCGCCCGGACGGAAGACGCGCCGATGGCGCAGTGCTTGTCGATTATCTGCGTTTTGATGGCACGCCGGATATGGTGCTTCAGCGACCATCTGGCGATGGCGACTTCTGGCGCAAGGCCTGGGTCAATGGCGTCAGCTTCTTCTCCCGGAACTTTCCGGCCAGTTTCCGCATCTCCCAGTCCGATGGCGAGGGCCTGATTGCCCACGGGACACGCGACTGGACCGACTATGCGGTTGAAACCGGGCTGCTCGTTCACCTCGGAAACCATGCCGGTGTAGCTCTGAGAGTTCAGGGATTGCGGCGTTACTACGCCGTGCGCGTCACCCGTGCCGACAAGATCGAGATCGTGCGTGTGCGCGACGAGACGGTCACGGTGCTTGCCGAACAGGACTACACGTTTGCCTTCGAGCGTCCGATCGCGATTGCGGCGAGGGTCGAAGGCCGGACGATTTCGGCAGTCGTTGACGGCATCGCGATTGCGGCAACCGACGACAGTGCCGAAGCCATTTGCGATGGCGGTATCGGCCTTGTTGTCCATGAAGGTGCGGTTTCTGCCGACAAGGTCAGTGTCGGGCCTGTTTGAACGGCTCACTTCGCATTCGAATTTTACATGAGCAGTGCGGTGTGACCCGCTGCCCTCGGGAGGGAAATATGGCCCCGGTTTCGATCAGAAACATCAGAAAAGACTATGGTAGCGTCAACGTGCTGAAGGACATTTCCGTCGAGATCGAAGATGGAGAGTTCGTCGTTCTGGTCGGCCCTTCCGGCTGTGGAAAGTCGACGCTTTTGCGGATGATTGCCGGGCTTGAAAACATCAGCGGCGGCAAGATTGCGATCGATGGCAAGGTGGTCAACGATCTGCCGCCAAAACAGCGCGACATCTCGATGGTGTTCCAGAACTATGCGCTCTATCCGCACATGACAGTGTTTGAAAACATGGCCTTTTCGCTGACCCTGGCGGGTGCGCCCGCTCAGGAAAAGGAGAAAAAGGTGTCGGAAGCAGCCGAGATCCTTGGCCTCACGCCGCTTTTGAAACGCTATCCGCGGCAATTGTCTGGCGGACAACGCCAGCGTGTCGCCATGGGCCGTTCGATTGTCCGCAACCCGAAGGTCTTCCTGTTCGACGAGCCGCTGTCCAACCTCGACGCCAAGCTGCGGGTGCAGATGCGTGCGGAGATCAAGGCACTGCACAAACGGCTCAACACCACCATCGTCTACGTGACCCACGATCAGGTCGAGGCAATGACGATGGCGGACAAAATCGTGGTGCTCAATGGCGGCGGCATCGAACAGGCCGGATCACCGCTCGAGCTTTACGACACACCCCAAAATGCCTTCGTCGCGCAGTTCATCGGATCGCCGTCGATGAACCTGCTGCCACTGACAAACCGGGCCGGACAGCTTGTTTTTGAAAACGGTGCATCGAGCGGTATTTCAGCCCCGGCCGGCATTGATGAGGGGCGGGCAATCCTTGTCGGCAAACGGCCAGAGGACCTGCTGGCCACGGACAAGGGCGTGACGGCGGAGATAGGCGTGGTGGAACCGACCGGCTCGGAAATTTTTGCCCAGCTCACGATCCACGGGCAGTCTGTTTCCGCGGTATTCCGCGAACGGATCGACATAGAATATGGCGCCTCGATGCAAATTCGGCTCGATCATGGCGCAACGCACTATTTCGATGCAAAATCGGGAGAGGCCCTTTAGAAAGGCCGATCCTTTCGGCTGGCAGTGTCACTCTGAAAGAAACGATTTCAGCCAAGCGGCGGCAGCGACTGAAACGGTATTGCCAAGTTGTTTCACCCCGGCGTTTCGTCTATCGAGGCGACATGACTCTACCGAGCACTTTCCCTCGTTTGAAGGGGTTTCGTTTTCCGCGTGAAGTCAGAGGTGGAAACCGAGCGGCGAATAGCGCAATCCACATCATTGCTGTCGGGCGGCTTCGTGTCGACCCGCGCACGCAGGACTACGTCGCTAAGCGCATTGCATTGGGCAATTCAAAGCTGGGAGCAATTCGTTGCCTCAAGCGTTACATTGCCCACGAAATCTTTGTCATCATCATGCGGCGGCCCAGAGAAATCAACCAAAGCCAAATTGCCGTTTGACTCCTAGATGGGCGTCCAAGGATCTCAATTCACCAGCACCGACTTCGCCGGTGTGCTGTACGACGCGAAGGTGAAAATTTCGGTGGACGGGCGCGGGCGCTGGATCGAAAGCCGTATGATCGAGCGGCTCTGGAGGTCACTGAAATATGAGTGCGTCTACCTGAACGCCTTCGAGACTGGCTCGCAGGCCCGCAAAGGAAGAGGCGCCTGGATCAATTATTACAACGAAAAACGCCCGCACTCATCACATGGGCTGCTGAAGCCGGACGAGGCCTATGATAACCGGATCCCGGACCTGAAGATCGCCGCCTGAACTGAAACCGATGCTACAGCTTAGCCCGGCGGCAAACTGGCCGAAAATCCAAGACCACTTCTGATGGTACGGCAACACTCATGGGGAACCTTCCAAACGGATAGCAGGTTTGCCGGCTATTGCGCCGTGCCCAACCAGAGCCCGGTCAGTTGCAAGCGCCATCGGTCAGCAGCATGGCCTCGATGTCATCGAGTTGCGATTGCATATCGACGCTGTCCTCCGCCCCCCAGACCTGCAGCGTGACCAGTCCCTCCACAGCCAGAAACGCGGTTCTTGCCGCACGCGCCTCTTGGCTATCGCCCATTCTGGACAGGATCGACCGGTACCAGTTCGCTGTCTCCAGGCGGTTTTGAGGGTTTTGCATGTAGGCGATCATGAGCCCAGCTAGCTTTGCATCGATGGTCCCCTGCGATGTGCGCATGGCGGCGATGTAGCTCAGCACAAAGGCGATCGGCCCCACACTCTCGATGTCGGCGACAAGGGAATCGAACTGGGTGGTCCAACGATCGACCAGCCCTTTGACCAGTTCATCCTTCGACGAAAACGAATATTGAACGCCGCCTTTCGATATGCCCGCAGCTTTTGCCAGGGCATCGATCGTCAGCGCCTGCGGCCCCTCGGTGTTCACGATGTCCTCGGCGATCGTCAAAAGCCCGTCCCGGCTGATCGTCGGTTTTCTTCCCATCGTCTCTCCTTCATCAAACAGATTTCGACATTGCATTCCATACGTATGTATTTATATACGGCGTTGCAATTTATCATTCAGGTGTTCCGATGTCTGCCCCTCTCCGTGATCCCAAGCGATGGCTCGTTCTCGTTGCCGTGACGTTCGCCTTCCTCCCCGTCGTCATCGACATGACCGTGCTCCACGTCGTAATCCCGACACTGACCCAGTCGCTTGGGGCCTCCGGCACGGAAGTGCTCTGGATCATCGACATCTATCCGCTCCTCATGGCGGGCCTGCTGGTGCCAATGGGCACGTTGGCCGACCGGGTCGGAAACCGCAAGCTGCTGTTGGCGGGCCTTGCGATCTTCGGCTTCGCATCGGTTGCTGCCGCCTTTTCCATAAGCCCAGCGATGCTGATCGGAGCGCGCATCCTGCTTGCCTTCGGCGGCTCGATGGTCGTGCCTTGTGTACTGGGGATCATTCGCCGCACCTTCGAGGATACCGACGAGCGTGCAATCGCACTTGGATTATGGGGAACGATCGGGTCGGCTGGCGCAGCCCTCGGCCCGCTGGTTGGCGGCGGACTTCTGCAACATTTCTGGTGGGGCTCGGTATTCCTCATCAACGTTCCGCTTATGCTGGTGGTCGCGCCCGCATGCTATTTCCTTTTGCCGCGCAAGGAAGCGACAACGCCCGGCAAATGGGCTTTCGGCCAGGCGCTACTGCTGATCGCCGGCATGATCTCCGTTGTCTACGCCATAAAGGCGGGCTTCGGCGGCAGCAAACCGCTCGCCTTCGTTCTCCTGATTATGGCGTTTGGCATCGCGATGCTGACGCTGTTCATACGCAAGCAGCTTCGGTCGGACAATCCGATGCTGGACCTGTCGCTGTTCTCCCGTCCCGCGATTGTGGCCGGCATCATCATGGCGCTCGTTGCGACCGGCGCGTTGTCCGGCGTCGAGCTGACGCTTGCCCAGGAACTGCAATATGTGATCGGCAAGACGCCGCTCCAAGCGGGCATTTTCATGATCCCGATCATGGCTGCGGCCGCGATCGGCGGCCCCGTCGCCGGCTGGTTGTCGAACACGTTCGGGCTGCGCCGGGTGGCGACGCTGTCGCTGCTGCTCGCCGCAGCTTCGCTGGCCTATCTCGGCAGCGCCGATTTCCGCGTCCCGGGCTTCGAGGTCCCGGCTGCGCTCGGCATGGCCGGCCTCACCCTCAGCATCGGGCTGACAGCATCATCGATCGCCATCATGGGGTCTGTGGAGCCTGAAAAAGGGGGCGCGGCAGGCGCGCTCGAGGGCACAGGTTATGAACTTGGCTCCGGTCTCGGTATCACCTTCTTCGGCGTATTCATGGCGAATGTTTTCGGCCGGGCGATCGAGATACCGCCGGACCTCGCCTTGCCCCTGGCCGAACAGGCACGCCGTTCCATCGGCGACACCTATCTTGTGGCGGGGCAATTGTCCGGCGAACAGGGCACCGCCCTGATCGCCGCCGGCAAGGCCGCGTTCAGCGCAACCCATGTCGCATTGCTGTCCCTGGCGGCCGCCGTGATCGCGGCCCTCGCCGTCGCCGTCTACGTGCTGCTGGCCCGCTATCGCCCGATCGGCGGTTCCAGCCACTGAACATGCCGATCAGCGGCCGGCAGCGTGCAACCCGGGAGGGGTGGGCCTTGATATGTCCCGGCGCGGCAGCCGGATTTCGACGGCAAAGCCGGTGTTTTGGGCGGGAAGGATCAGCGCATCGCCTCCGTGTGCCTGCGCGATCGCCTTGACGATGGGCAGGCCGAGACCGGAACCGCCTCTGGCCCGCCCGCGCGAGTCGTCCGCGCGCCAGAACCGCTCGAAGGCGCGCGCGCGGTTTTCGTCGGAAAGTCCGGGGCCGGTATCTGTGCAACGGAAGAAGACGTGCTCTCCGGCGCGGCCGGTCTCCACGAGCACTGTGGTTTGCGGCGCGTAGCGGCAGCAGTTTTCGAGGAGCGCAACAAAGGCCTGCCGCAATCGCGCGCGGTCGGCATGGGTGACCACGCTCTCCAATCGCCGCTTAACGGTGATTCCGGTCTTGGCGAGCGGCTCCTCGAGTGCGGTCAGTGCTGACTCGGCCTCCGCGGCGAGATCGAGATGTGAGACCTGCAGATCGAGTTGACCGGCATTGCCCAGCGCCAGCGTGCGCAACTCCTCCACGATAGCCGACAGATCATCGACATGCTCGATCAGCCGGCCATAAAGCGCCGGACTGGGCTCAAAGGCGCCATCCAGCAGGCCCTGCAAGCGCCCGCGCAAAATGGTCAAGGGGGTCCTGAGTTCATGCGCGATCGCCGAGTTCGAGTATTGCAATTCGGTCTCGGCGCGCTGCAGCCGCTCCGCCATCTGGTTGAAGTCGCCGACCAGATCGCCGGCCTCGCCGAAATTGCCGCGGCGTACCGAAGCGCGCGCCGAAAAATCGCCCTCCGCGACCTGGCGCGCGGCCTCGGCAACCGATTTTAACGGCGCGACGATCCGCCTTGCGAGGAACCAGCCCAGCAATGAGGCTGACGCTATGCCGATGCCGAGCAGCAGGCCCAGGGTCACGATGTCGCCGGTGCGCAGGAAATCCTCGTCGGTGAACTCCGGATAGAGCCAATCATAGATGAAAAAGAAATAGGCAATCAGGCCGAAATAGACGACGGCGAAGGCAAGCAGCGTCAAGGCGATCATCGCGCGGACAATCTGGGAATTCAGTTTTCCAGCCACAGGTCTAGTCATCGGCCCGACCATCAGTCCAGCCATCAGTATTGTCCAGGCGATAGCCGACGCCCCGCACGCCGGTAAGCAGCCCCCCTGCCCCCGCAGAAATCAACTTGCGGCGCAGATTGCTGACATGGCTGTCGACGGTCCGATCGAGCGCCTCGCCTTCCGGCAGGCAGGCATCGACCAGTTCGGCGCGCTCGAACGCCCGTCCCGGGCTTGCGGCCATATGGGCGAGAATGCGAAACTCGGTCCGCGTCAGGTCGAGCGTCACCGGCCCGGCCGGGGTATCGACGGCCGCGCTATGGGCCAGCGGATCCACGGTCAGTGGACCGGCGCGCAGCGCCTCATCGCCGCCACGTCCCAACGTTCGACGGAGCACGGCCTTGGCACGGGCCACGACCTCAAGCGGATTGAACGGTTTGACGACATAATCGTCGGCGCCGATGCGCAGCGCCTGCAGCTTGTCGAGATCCTCCGCCAGCGCCGTGACCATGATCACCGGCGTGTCGCCGCGCCGCCTTATCGCCGCCAGCACCTCGTAGCCGTCCTGCCCGGGCAGCTTGATGTCGAGCACCACCAGATCGGGGCGCAAGCGCAGATGATGGGCAAGCCCGACGCTCCCGTCGCCCGCGGTGATGACCCGGAAGCCCTCACGCGCCATGTAGGTCCCGATGATTTCAGCGATCTCGGGTTCGTCTTCGATAATCAGGATCAGAGCATTGTTCATGGCCATGTCTTCGATCTTTGTAACACCGTCCCCGGATGTTCACGCGGCTCATCCCGTGCTTTTCCCAGAGCCCTTGTTCCGTGATTTGCGCGTCGTCAGTCGGCTGACTGTAACGTAAAGCACCGGCACGAAGAAAACCGCAAGTACAGTGGCCGACAACATCCCGCCAAATACGCCGGTTCCGATGGCGTTCTGGATTTCGGAGCCGGGGCCATGCGCGATCATCAATGGCACGACACCAAGGATGAAAGCCAGCGATGTCATCACGATCGGCCTGAGCCGCAACCGCGATGCCCGCAGCACCGCCCGATAAAGGCCCATTCCGTCATTTCTCAGGTGCCGGGCGTATTCGACCAGCAAAATGGCGTTCTTGGCGGAAAGCCCGATGATGGTGATCAGCCCCACCTTGAAGAACACGTCATTGTCCATGCCGCGCGCCAGCACGGCCAGCACCGCGCCGAGCACACCAAGCGGCACGACCAGCATCACCGAAAGCGGGATCGACCAGCTTTCATAGAGGGCCGCAAGCACAAGGAACACGACCAGCATCGAGGCGGCCAGCAGCATTGGCGCCTGCGCGGCGGATTGCCTTTCCTGCAGCGACTGGCCGGTCCATTCCAGCGCGAAGCCCTCCGGCAATTGTTGCGCCAGACGCTCCATCTCGTCCATCGCCGCGCCGCTCGACACGCCGGACGCCGCCGAGCCCGAGATATTGGCGGCGGGGTAACCGTTGTAGCGCTCCAGTTGCAGGGGCGTCGTTTCCCAGACGGGTTCGACAACTTCGGACAGAGCCACCATGCCGCCATCGATATTGCGCACCTTCAGACGCAGGACATCCTCGACATGCATCCTTGCGGGCGCGTCGGCCTGCACGACCACCTGCTGAAGCTCACCCTTGTTGGGGAAATCGTTGACATAGTTCGATCCGATCGCCGTCGAAATCATGTCGCTGATCGCCGAGAAGGAGACGCCGAGCGCCAGCGCCTTCTGGCGATCGATCTTCAGCGCGATGCTCTGGCCATCGGGCAGCCCGTCGGCCATCACGTCGGTCACCAGACGGCTTTGGGACGCCAGCGCGATCAACTGGTCCTCGGCCGCCTTCAGCGCGTCCGGTCCGGCGTTGCCCCGGTCCTCCAGCCGCAGCGCGAAACCGGATGTGGTGCCGAGCGATTCGATGGCCGGCGGCTTCATGATCATCGCCGTGCCTTCGGGAATGTCGGCCATCGCGGCTTCAGCGGCTGCGATCTCGGCATTCACCGTGGTCTTGCGCTCGCCCCAATCCTTCAGGCTGGTGAAGGCCTGTGCGGCATTGGGACCGGAGCCGGAAAATCCGAAGCCCAGAATGACGGTGCTCTCGACGATATCGGGCCGAGTCGCGGTATAGGCCTCATAGGCCGCAACGACCTTGCGCGTGCGTTCGGCGGTGGCGCCGGCCGGCAGCTCGAACATCGCCATGAAATTTCCCTGATCCTCTTCCGGCACGAACGACGTCGCCACCCGCGAATAGCCGACGCCGAGCACCACCAGCAACACGGCATAGACGACCAGCATCCGCCCGCCGCGCCGCAACACCCAGCCAACGCCGCCGGTATAGCGCGCGGTCAGGCTCTCGAACCGCCTGTTGAACCACCCGAAGAAGCCGCTTGTGGCGTGACCTTGCCCGGGTTTCAGGAGCGTCGCGCAGAGTGCCGGCGTCAGCGTCAGTGCGAGGAAGGCCGAAAACAGGATCGAAACCGACATCGACAGGGTGAACTGGCGATAGATCGCGCCAACCGAACCGGCGGCCATGCCCATCGGTATGAAGACGGCGGCGAGAACCAGCGTGATGCCGACGATCGCACCTGAAATCTCGCCCATCGCCTGGCGGGTGGCATCGCGTGGCGACAGACCCTGCCGGGACATGATCCGCTCGACATTCTCGACGACGACGATCGCGTCATCGACGATAATGCCGATGGCGAGCACCATGCCGAACATGGTCAGCACATTGATCGAATAGCCTGCCGCCGCCATCACCGCGAACGTGCCCAGAAGCGCGATCGGCGCCACGATGGTCGGGATCAGCGTATAGCGAATGTTCTGCAGGAACAGCAGGATCACCAGAAAGACCAGCACCATCGCCTCGATCAGGGTCTGAACGACCTTGGTGATCGATATCTTCACGAAGGGCGCGGTATTGTAGGAGATCACGACCTCCATATCCTTCGGCATCGACGGCTTCAGGTCCGCCAGACGTTTTTCAATCGCTGCGGCTGTGCTGACGGCGTTGGCGCCGGGCCGCATCTGGACCGCGGCCGCCGCCGCCGGCTTGCCATTGCTGCTGACACTGAACGCCAGCGTCTGGGCGCCGAGTTCCACCCGCGCCACATCCGACAGCAGCAGGCGTCCCCCATCGGTCTGCGCTCTCAGCGGTATCGCCGCGAATTCCTCCGGCGTGTTCAACTGGCCATGCACGGTCAGCGGCGTCGAGATCATCGTGCCGGGAACCGTCGGCTCATCGCCGACACGGCCCGGCGAAACCTGCGCATTTTCGCGGGTGATCGCCGCGGTCACGTCGGCCATGGTCAGATCGTAGGCCGCCAGTTTTTCAGGATCCACCCAGACGCGCATGGCGCGCTCGGATCCGAATTGCTGCAAACGGCCGACGCCGGGAAGACGCTTCAGCTCCTCGCCCAGATTGCGCGTGAGGTAGTCGCCAAGGGCCAGTTCGTCAGTCTCGCCGCCGAGCGACTTCAGGGTGATCACCATCAGGAAACCGGATTCGGCGGCCTCGACGCTGACGCCGCTGCGCCGGACGGTCTCCGGAAGACGCGGTTCGGCATTCTTGAGGCGGTTTTGAACATCCACCTGCGCCAGTTCCGGATCGGTTCCGGGCTTGAACGTCAGCGTGATATTGGCACCGCCGGTCGGATCCGCGGTGGATTCGTAGTAGAGCACGTTCTTGACGCTCGAGAGTTCCTTCTCGATCGGCGTCACCACGCTGTCATTGACGGTCTGCACGGTCGCGCCGGTATAGCTTGCGAAGACGCTGACATTCGGCGGCGCGATGACGGGAAAGCGCGCGACCGGAAGCTGCGGAATGGCGACAATGCCAGCAAGCGCTATGAAGATCGCAATCACCCAGGCAAAGACCGGGCGGTCGATGAAGAATTGTGGCATGATATCCGACCTCTAATGCTTGCTGGCCGCCGGTGCGGCATCGCGCGCGGCGATAACCGGGCTCACGCGCGTGCCGTCCTGCAGGCGATCCTGACCGCGAATGACGATGACCTCGCCCACCTTCAGGCCGGCGGAGACGACAAGACGCCCGCCAATGGCGTCGCCCAGAACCACGTCGCGCCGTTCGGCCCGCCCGTCGACAGTCACCACCACGATCTGCGCCTCGCCGGCGCCGTTGCGCACGACCGCCTCCTCCGGCACCAGCAGCGCATCTGGCAGAACCCCGCGCGGCAGTCGCGCGCGGACATACATGCCGGGCAGAAGTCTGAGACCGGGGTTTTCCACCTCGACCCGGACCATGGCATTGCCGGTCCCGGGGTCGACCGTGACGTCCGACAGAACCAGTGTGCCCGGACGGGGATGCGGCTTGCCATCGGCGTCCAGAATCTCGACCGGGCCCAGGCCCTGTTCGGCGGCAGACTGCACCCCGTCGAGCTTCGTTGCCGGCAGGCGCAGGTCGACATAGACGCGGTCCAGCTCCTGCACCACGGCCAGCTCCGTCTGGCTTGACGTCGACGCGAGCGCCCCCTCGTCCGCCAGCTTACGCCCGACATAGCCCTTGATCGGCGACCGTATGGTCGCGAAGTCGAGATCGAGCTTTCGGCGGTGAGCGACCGCTTGGGCCTCGGCGAGATTAGCCTCAGCCATGGTCAGCTCGTTTTGCGCCTGCTCGTAATTCTTGCGGCTCGTCACATTTTCCGCCACAAGCGCTTCCGCCCGCGCCAAGCCCTGCCGCGCATGCGCCAACGCCCCTTCGGCACGCGTCACCCCTGCCCGCGCGGTTTCGAGATCGGCCTGAAGCGGGTCCGGGTCGATTTCAAACAGGATCTGACCGGCCGCAACCTCGGTCCCGCCTTCGACAAGCCGCTTCTTGATGATGCCGGTGACCTGCGGCCGGATTTCAACCCGCCGATAGGCCGCCACGCGCCCGGGAAAGACGTCGATCAGGACGACGCGCTCCGGCTGAAGCATGAGGGTGGTGACCTGCGCGGGAGCCTGCGTATAAGAGGATGCGCCTTCCGGTTCCGTAACCGCACCGCCCCGGAAAATCAGAAACAAAGAGAGGACGATTACACAAACGATGAAGGCGATGAACGAAAAGCGGTGCGACATGACAGGCGTCCGGATTGATGTATTTCGTCCGCAACTGACACGCGCCCTTCCATAGTCGGTCGAGAAATGATGGAGATTTGGTGGAGATTGTCGATCTGCGCTTGAAACAGTTGTTTCTCCAAGGCTGTGGTCAGTAGAGCGTCTACGTCGCGATGGCGATCTAGGGGGAACGCGACATGTTCAGGGCTTCGCGCAAAATCTCCAACTAAAGCGTTTGCTTGGCCAAGGATATGACGACGTCAGTCACGAACTGCGCCACGATACCGATCCCGGTGAGATGGCCTCGCAAGATGTTTACCAGCATTGTTCTCGGCCGGAGGAGAACGCCATCAGGATCGACTGCTGCATGAAACCCTAGGACGAAGGTTTTCCGACAGACAGCGGTGTCATCGCCATGATGGTGCCGGAGGCGCAAACCCGTCAGGTCTTGAAGGGATATGAACCAGTGACCTTCGTTGTGATGTTGGCCCGCGTGAAAATTCCGCTACCCAAAAAGAGCTTGCCCCCGATGGGATGACAAAAATGGGGCCGCGAGGAAATGGCGGATTTCGTGGGCAAAAACACGAAAGCAGTGGTTCCCGCTGACCAGTCGCGCCGGCATTTTTGGCCTGGCGCTGCCTCTAAACTTGCCAAACCTCAGATCGGATCCGCGATCTGGCTCCTTCCCGCAGCTGGACCTGTGTAGCGGGCACGGGGGCGGATGAGCTGCTGTGCCGTCTGCTGTTCCATGGCGTGTGCAATCCATCCCGCCGTGCGGGCGATTGCGAAGATCGCGGTTTCATGGCCGACCGGCAGGCCGAGCATTCGGGTCATCACCGCAAGCGCATAGTCGATTGTTGGAAACAGCCCCGTTGTTTCCTGCACGAGGCGCGGAGCGTCGCGGGTCAGGCGCGGATCGGCTTCAGCGCTGGATAATGCAGCCAGCAGGTTTTCGGCACGGGGATCTCCGTTTTCATAGACGGCGTGACCAAAGCCATGGAAGTCTTCTCCCAGCATCGCGCGCTCGCGTATGTTGGTCGCGATGTCGCCCGCCGCCAGCGTATCAAGCAAACGCGCTGCCAGCGGTCCCGCGCCGCCATGCCTTGGGCCTTTCAGCGCCGCGAGACCCGCCACCGTGGCGTCGTAGAGATTGATGTCGGTCGAGGTGGCGCAGCGCACTGTATAAGCCGAGGCATTCAGCTCATGTTCGGCCAGAAGCACGAGTGCACGGCGGATCAGATCTTCGGCCGGGGGATTGTCCGGCGCCCAGATAGCGGCAATCTGGCTATGCACAGGAGCTGCAGACGCTGGCGTTCCGAGAACCGCTGACGTCACCAGCCGCATCACTCTTGCTCCGGTTTCGGCCCTCCCGACAGTCGATCTGTTGAAAGCGCGGAGGTCATCTTCGCCTGCAAGTGCGGTCAGCGCTATGGCCCGGGCGAGCGGCTGGCGGTCTGCCATCGCCATGCGCGAGGCTTCAAGGTTCGGTGATGATGGCGGCATGTTGTCCTCGGCAAACGGATCGGCATTTGTGATGTCCCACAACAGCGTCGCCGTTTCTTCCAGCGTTGCCTGTTCGGCAAGCTTTGTCGCCAACACGCCCCGATAAAGCGGGCCTTGCGCGGTGATCGTCGAGATCGCGGAGTCGAGAACGGAACCGTCACCCGGAGCGCCTCGTGCTGCCAGGTAGGGCGCACGCCGGTTCTTGAGTGCCCTGACATCGTCGGCACTGTAGCGTTTTGCCCTTGACGCAGGCACCGCCTCGGAGCGGATCAGGCCGCGGCTCACATAGGCATAGAGCGTTGCCGGCGACACCGACAGTTCCGCGGCGGCCTCGCCGGCAGTCAGGTAAAGCGAGTCGATATCTTTCTTCATATTGATTAATATAATCAAGATTGATCAACGTGGAAAGATGGTCTTCTTCTTCCCTCTTCGAAGAAGGAGTTTGGCTATGAACCACCAATCCCGGCCCGCGATCGGGCTTGACGGCGTTGTTGCGGCGCAAACCCGGCTTTCCCATGTGGCGGGCGAGCGGGGCGAATTGATCATCGCTGGAGAATATGTCGACGATCTTGCTTTTGATCGCGATTTCGAGGCGCTTGCCACCCGTCTCTGGGCGCTTGCAAAGGACGAAGATGTCGATGCCGACTACGTCCGCGCGGCTCTCGGGAAGTCGCGTGTCGAAGCGTTCGCGCGCGTGCCTGCCGTTCTGTCCGTTACCGAGGGGATGCCACTCGTTGATGGTTTCCGCGTAGCTGTCGCGGCACTCCGCCCAAGCGATGAGCTTCCGCCGGAAATTGCACTGCTTGGCGCGATGCCGGTCATGGCTGCCGCACTCGTTCGTCGCAGTGAGGATCAGGCCGTTGTCGAACCTGATGCCAACGCCTCCCACGCGGGCGATTTTTTGCGGATGTTGCGCGGCACCCATGCTTCGCCGCCGGAGATCGCCGCGTTGAATGCCTATCTGATCACGGTTTCCGACCATGGCATGAACGCCTCCACTTTCGCGGGTCGGGTCGTCGCTTCCACCGCCGCCGATCTCTTCATGACGGTCACAGCTGCCTACTGCGCGCTCAGTGGCCCGTTGCATGGTGGCGCGCCGGAGCCGGTACTCGACATGCTGGATGCAATTGGCGCTGAAGACCGTATCGAAGACTGGATTGATGCGGCTCTCGCGCGCGGGGACAGGCTCATGGGCTTTGGTCATCGTATTTATCGGGTCCGCGACCCGCGCGCTGATGTGCTGAAGGCTGCCGTTGAAAAGCTCCACACTAAAAATAAGGACCTGGGGCTTGCGACACGAGTAGAGGCATACGCCCGTCAGGCACTTGCGAGTCACAAACCCGACCGCAAGCTCGATACCAATGTCGAGTTCTTCACCGCGATCCTGCTCGATGCGCTGAAGATACCCCGCCAGGCCTTTACGCCAGTGTTTGCTGCGGGCCGCACGGCCGGCTGGACAGCGCATGGCATTGAACAGCAGCGTACGGGACGCCTGTTGCGGCCCGATGCTGCGTATGCAGGTAAAATACCTGAAAAATTTTAGCCGCGACATGGAAATTTCAAAGGCCGCCGAAATAACTCGGCGGCTTATCTATATTGGTAATTCCGGCAGGGTCACTATTGTCCAACCGGATGGCGATCGAAGGCCAGATGATTCTCAACGACCGACATGGTCGCGCTTTGCAGCCTTCCAGCCCGCATATGGCGAAGGGCCTTTTCGAGCCTGTCTCCGGGTTCCCCCTCCGCCACTCCCCCGCGAAAGCGTTCCCTCGATCGGGCCATGTCCGGCCGAGCGCTGAACTATGAGCTTACCGTACGCACAATCAATGGCATCGCACACGTCAGGATTTTCGTGACAACAACAAAGCGAGGTCGGCCGAGGCTGCGCCGCCAGCGAGCATGGTCGCCATAAACACCGTGTTGAGCCGACTGCGGGCAGACGGGTCGAGCGCTTTGACGCGTGCCTGGTTGGCAACCTGAGAGGACTGCACCGCAAGGTCCATGATCAAGACACCGGCCACAAGGCCGACGATAGAGTTTTGCCACAATCCGAAGATGCGAAGGCGAGCACTACCAAGCCCGCGCTGGCCGGTACCACCAGGCTCCGCATCACCATGTCTTCCTGCATGCGCTGGCGAAGGGGTGTAATCGGGGCAGCGTCAGGACTTGAGGGGATATGAACCCTTGACCTGTCGTGGTGACATTCATCCGTGTGAGAATTCTGTTACCCAAACAAGAGCTTACCCCCGTGAGGATGACAAAAATGGGACCGGGAGTCGTCCGGCAGGTTTAGACCGCCCCACGAGCAAAACGGACGCTCTGGTATGATAGGCGAAGAATTGCTTGCCGCCCGAAGCGGACATTGCGACAGCGCCTTGCGAATATCTGCTAACACTACTTTGGGATTTTAGAGCCGGATTCAAAAGTTCATGATGGGAAACAATATCGTGCGAGGCGTCTGGTCATCACCCTGATGCTGGCGATGTTGACCCATGCTGTGGCGCTTGCGATGGACTTTTCCCAATCTTTGGCCAACCGACGGCATCGTCCGAACCAGCCGAAGGTGCGCTCCACCACCCATCGGCGGGGCAGAACCTCAAAGCCTTTCGCTATGTCGGAGCGCTTGATGATTTCAAGGTTCCATTGGCCGCATCCGCGCAGCGCTTTTCGCAACTTCTGCCCGGCATAGCCGCCATCTGCGAAGACATGGCGCAACCAGGGGAAACGGTAGCGGATGGCTTTCAGGACATCGGGCGCACCGTCGCGGTCCTGGATATCGGCAGCATGGACAAGCACGAACAGCATCAGCCCGATCGTATCGGTGATGATGTGGCGCTTGCGGCCCTTGATCTTCTTGCCGGCGTCGTAGCCCGAAACCCCGCCGCTTTCGGTGGTCTTGACACTCTGGCTGTCGATGACACCGGCTGTGGGCGAGGCCTCGCGCCCCTCCAGTTCGCGCGTAGCGCAGACGAGCAGATGATTGATGGTCTGCCAAAGGCCGATGTCGCGCCAGCCATAGAAATAGCCTCGCACCGTGGAGACCGGAGGGAAGTCCTTCGGCAGAGCCCGCCATTGACTGCCGCTGCCCGCAATATAAAGGATCGCGTTCACCACTTCCCTCATATTCGTTTTCCGTGGCCGCCCACCGGGCTTGGCCAGCGGTATCAGTGGAGCAATTACAGCCCACTCACGATCCGTCAAATCGGTTGGATAGCGAAGGCGATCGCGGTTATGCTGCAGGCGGGTGATATCAGTCCAGGGCATGCAATCCTCCACGTTCTTGGCAGAGGTGGTTGAATCACATCCTTCTGATATCACTCAACAACTTTTAAATCGGGCTCTCAGCTCCTGCGCCAAAACCCGCCAGTCCTTTTTCATGAAGAGTTTCGAGTGCCATCAGGCGTACGAAAGTCGTCGAGGAAGGAACCTGCGGGCGGCGAAGACCGGACTATGGGATTTTCATTTTCAGCCCATCCCTGAACTGACGTGGATTGGGTATTTTGCGCGCCGTATCTGTTGCGATCAGACAGTTTTGGCGTGTCTTCGCGCTGCGGTCGCGGATAAACATATGCCAGTAGACGGCTTGGTCGAGCCTGGTCATGGTGATGGAAGCGCACGGGAACGTTGGTTGCCTCGGGCGGAGTAGTGTCCCGGGCAGAATATGGATCAGGAAGCGGCGGATGAACTCGGCGGTGGCGAGTGTCATGATCTGCGGCCGTCGCTGCCCTCGCGGCGGTAGTCCTTGTAGCGGAAGGTGACGCCGGCCTTGTCGAACGAGATCAGACGTCTGTTCGAGATCGCCACCCGGTGGGTATAGCGCGACAGGTGCCGCACAAATGCCCGGCGATCGGCCAGATGGGCTACTGAGCCGAAGACGGTAAGCTTGCCGGCATCACGGAGCTGAAGCCGTCGCGTGAGGAACAGGCGGCGGAACGGCTTTCCGAGCACGCGCACCGGCAGGAGGAACGCCAAGCGTGATGATATCCATCGTTTTCCATCAAGGGCAATGCCACCGCCGGGCACGATCATGTGAACATGGGGATGATGGGCCATGGCCGAACCCCATGTGTGGAGCACGGCGGTGATGCCGATGCGCGCGCCGAGATGCTTCGGATCGGCGCGATCGCAATTACGGCCTGACGAGCACTTTCACCAGATGATCCCGCGCGCCCACCAGTTGCGAAAAACGCCGGGGCAGATCGGCCATCGCGATCACTTCGGATGCAATTGCATCGGTCGGGATGTCGCCCGCGCGCATCGCGGCCATCACGCGCTCGAAATCGGATTTCAGCGCGTTGCGCGAGCCGATGATGCGGGCCTCCCGCTTGTGAAATTCTGAATCGGCGAAGGTGATGTCGTCTTTCACCACGCTGACCAGCACGGCGCTGCCGCCATGGGCAAGCAGCGGAAACCCCGCCTCGATCGCCCTGGCATTTCCGGTTGCGTCGAAAACCACGTCGAACCCTTCGGAAAGCGCGCCCAAAAGAATGTCACCGGTGGGCTGGTGCCGTTTTTCGAAGCCGAAAAGATCGCGCGCGAGATCGAGCCGGGTCCGGCTCAGGTCCATCAGGTGAACATCGGCGCCGGCAAGCCGGGCAAACAGCGCCGTACCGATGCCGATCGGGCCGGCCCCGGTCACGAGCACGACGTCCCCCTCCCCCGTGCAGGAACGGGCAACCGCATGCGCCCCGATGGCAAGAAACTCCACCATGGCAGCCTGTTGCGGCGTCAGATCATCGGCCGGATAGACGTTTTCGGCCGGCACGGCGATGCGTGCGCACATGCCGCCGTCGCGGTGAACGCCGAGTACCGAAATGGCGCTGCAGCAATTCGGTTTGCCGCGCCGGCAGGCCCGGCACGCGCCGCAGGAGACATAGGGGTTGATCACGACAAGCTTGCCGGCATCGGGGCCGCTTGCGACATAACCAGACAGTTCATGGCCGATCACGCGCGGATAGTCCAGAAACGGGTGCTTGCCCTCGAAGATGTGGTAGTCCGTCCCGCAGATACCGATCGCCGCGATGTCGATCAGAACCCAGCCCTCCGGCGCCTCCAGGGGGCGCGGTCTGCGCTCAAGAGTCATCCGGCCGGGTTCGACGCAGACGATGCTCTCCATCATGCCCGTTTTCGCGTCCATCAGTCTGTCGGCTCCAGGTTTTTCGCAGACCAGTCGGCCGGCAGTTCGCCTTTGATGATCAGGCTGAGCACGTCATCCTTGGTCACTTCGTTGATGGGATGCGCGCCGACAACCCGGCCCTTGTTCATCACCACAACGCGGTCGCACAGATCGAACACGTCGTGCATGTCATGGCTGACAAGAAAAATGCCGATGCCTTCATCGCGCAGCTTCAAGATGAGGTCGGCCACCATTGCGGTTTCGGAAGGCCCGAGTGCTGCCGTGGGCTCGTCCATGATCAGTATCTTGGTATCGAAATAGATGGCACGCGCGATCGCGATCACCTGCCGCTGCCCGCCGGAGAGGCTCGAGACGGGATCGCGCAAATTCTTGAAGTTCGGGTTCAGCCGGGCGAGCACCTCCCGCGCCTCGCGCAGCATGCGGGCGTCGTCCAGATTGCCGAACCGGGTCTTCAGTTCGCGGCCGAGAAACAGGTTCGCCGGGGCATCGAGATGGTCCGACAGCGCAAGCGTCTGATAGATGGTCTCGACGCCGGCGGCGCGGGCATCGTTCGGCTCGGCGAAGTGCACCGTTTTGCCATCCACCCGGATCTCGCCCTCATTGGGGACCATCGCGCCGGCGAGTATCTTCATCAGACAGGATTTGCCGGCGCCATTGTGGCCGAGCAGTCCGACCACCTCGCCGGGATAGAGATCGACCGACACATGGTCCACCGCGCGCACGCCGCCAAAGTGTTTTTCGATGCCGATCATGTCTACAAGCGGTGTTCGGGACATAGCTTGACCTTTCGCTGAGACGGGAAAAGGTGCCGGAGGCTCTATATGTCAGCCTCCGGCCAAAGGCTCAGTAGAGCACGTTCTGGGCTTCGTCGGAGTCGATGTTGTCCTTGTCGACCATGACGACGCCGGTGTTGATGAAGCCTTCGACCTTTTTGCCGTTCAGCAGGTCGATGACCGTGTTCACGCCCTTTTCGCCCATCGCGAAGGAGCCCTGCACCGCTATGGCATCTAGCACGCCGTCACGCACGAATTGCTGCAGGTCGGCATTGCCATCGAAGCCGAGCGCCACGAGATCACCAGCCTTGCCCGCCTGCACGATTGCCCGGCCCATGCCGACGGCTGTCGGCTCGTTGGCGCCGAAGATGCCGACGAGGTCGGGGTTGGCGGCCAGAATATCGGTGGTCTGGTTCAGCGCCTTGGCCATCTGGCTTTCCGAATAGTAGGGGCCGACGATCTCGATATCGGAATTGGCGCCGATATAGTCCTGAAAGCAGCCGACACGGCCGATTTCAGAGCCAACGCCTGCGACATAGGACATGACGGCAACCTTGCCCTTTGTGCCCGCTTCCTTGATCATCCGCTGGGCGACCTGCTTGCCGGCCGCACAGTTGTCGGTGGAAAGGAAGGCCTGATAGCTGTCCTTATACTGGTCGGAAAGCGCGCTATCGATGATGACGACGGGGATGCCGCTCTGATAGGCGCGCTTGACCACCGGGCCGAGCGCATCCGGGTCGGACGGCGCCAACACGATGCCGGCGACGCCGCGGTTGATGGCGTTCTCGACCAGGTTCACCTCGGCGGCGATGTCGCTTTCGGCCGCCGGCCCGTCGAAGCTCATCGAGTGTTCCGACTGGTTTTCGGTGGCCGCCTCAGCGCCCTTGTTGACGTTCTGCCAGAAGTTGGAGTTCGTGGTTTTCACGATGACGGCGATTTCGCCGGCATGCGCCATTCCCGCGGTCAGTGCAAACGCGGATGCTGCGATAAGGTATTTCAGGCTTTTCATCTCATTCCTCCTCTTTTGAGATGCAGAAAAAACAGTCAGGCTCAGTCGCTCTTGCGGCTTCGCACCTGGTCGATCCAGACAGCGCCGATGACGACGAAGCCGATCACGATCTGCTGGATAAAGGCGGAGACGCCCGCCATGTTGAGGCCGTTTCGAAGGATGCCGATGATAAAGGCGCCGATCATGGTGCCGGAGATCGTGCCGACGCCGCCGGAGAGCGAGGCGCCGCCAATGACCGCGGCGGCAATCGCATCGAGCTCGTACATGACGCCTTCGCTGGGCTGGGCCGTAACGAGCCGTGACATCAAAACGTTCCCGGCAATTCCGGCGAGAGCGCCCGACATGGTGTAGGCGAACAGCTTGGTGCGGTTGGTCCGCACGCCTGAAAGCCGCGCGGCTTCCTCGTTGGACCCGGTCGCATAAATGTGACGGCCGACCTGACGGCGGTTCAGCAGATAGGCGGCGGCGATCGCCATCGCAAACATGAGGATCGCCGGATAGGGAATGCCCGGGAAGATCACCTTTGGAAAGCCGTTCGCCTGCATTTCGACGACGCGGAACAGCGCACCGTTGCCAAGCACGCCAAAAGCCTCGCCGAGCTGGGAAATGGGACGCGCGCCCGTCAGCTGCAGCGCCAGGCCGCGCGCAATCAGCATCATCCCAAGCGTTGCAACGAAGGGCGGAATACGCAGCCTTGTAATGACGAACCCGTTGAACGCGCCGCAGAGCGCGCCGGCCACAACGCCCACCAGCATGGCCGGGGCGACGGGCAAGCCCGCCTTGACGGACATTGCGGTTATGACGCCGGAAAGGGCAAGGACGGACCCGACGGACAGATCGATCCCGCCGGTGATGATAACCATCGTCATGCCGATGCCGAGAAGACCGATAACCGATGTCTGCAGTAGCACGGTCAAGCCATTATTGACCGAAAAGAAGGCCTGGTTCGCGAAGCCGAAACCGATGATCAGCAAGACGAGTGTTATAAGCGCCGATAGCCGGTGGAACTGGGCCTGCCCAAAGGACACGCCTTTCCAACTGCGGCCTTGCATCGGCCGACTCGCATCGAACATGAGGTCTCCTCCCTCGTTCTGCACGTAATAATTTAATACCAAATAACTTTACGCTTGATGCGCGTCAATTGTTTTTTATAATTTAATACTATGATATTATGAACCGTACGCGCGAATCGTGAGAATGAGGCAATGGCAAGAAGCGACATCCGCTACAGAAATGCATATAACCGGCTGCTTGATTATTGTGAGACCTTGTCGGTCGGGGCGGCGATCCCGGCCGAAACCATGTTGAGCGAGATCGCCGATGTCAGCCGGACGGTGGTGCGGCGTTGCCTGAGCCGAATGGAGGAACGCGGACTCATCTCATGGAAGGGGCGGGAAAAGTGCTTGCTGCGCGAGCCGGACGATGCCGACCGCCTCGAGATCGCTGAGCCGGGTGCTCCGAGCGACGATCTCGAACAGCGGTTTCTCGACTGGATTCTGCGCTTCGATGTCCCGGCCGACACGCCTTTATCCGTGGCTGATCTTTCACGGACGTTCGGCGTCCCCCAGCACGAAATCAAGGAATTCCTCGCAGGCCTCAGCCGGTTCGGCCTTGTGGCCCGCCGTCAGAAAGGCGGCTGGATGCTGCGCGGCTTCACGATGGACTTCGCAGTGGAACTGTCGGATTTCCGCTCGGTCCTGGAGATCAACGCGGTGAACCAGGCCGCCGAAGCGCCCGTTGGTCATCCCGTCTGGGCTAGGCTTTCCGAACTGCGGAGGCTCCACATCGCGCTTCGGCAAAGCATCGAGACGGACTATCACGAGTTCTCCAAACTCGACGAAGCCTTCCACGCGGCGATCAATTCGGTCGTGAAAAACCGCTTTGTGGAGGAATTCCAGAAGGTCATCTCGCTGATTTTCCACTATCATTACATGTGGGACAAGACTGACGAGAAGACGCGCAACGCTGCCGCGATCGACGAGCATTTGGCGATCATCGATGCGCTTGAAAGACGTGACGCCGCTGCGGCGTGCGACGCGGCCTCACGCCATCTGCGAACCTCCAAAACGACGCTCCTCTCGTCGCTCCGCCACCACGAACTAGCCTAGAAAACGCTCTGCCCGTGCGGAAATCTCGGCCTGCAACGCCTCGAGGTTTCGCGCGAGCGTGGCGGGCCTGGCCGTGCCGATCAGAACCGAGGCAGATGCCGGGTGCCGCTTTGCAAACTGCAGCGCGGCGGTCGGAAGCGCCAGCCCGGCCCGTTCCGCCTCCGCCTGAAGCGCCGCCACCTTGTTCAGTACCGCTTTCGATGCAGGTTCGTAGTCGTAGGTCGCGCCATCGACAGGACCGGTTGCAAGAATGCCCGAGTTGAAGATGCCGCCGAGCACGAGGCTGGTTTCTTCGCTGAGACACCGCGGCACGAGTTTCGCCTCGGCCGAACGGTCGAGCAGTGTCAGCCTACCGGCCAGAAGGATGGCATCAATTGGCCCATGGTCCATCACGTCAAGACACACCTGGCATTCGTTCACGCCCAGCCCGAAGGCCCCGATCCTGCCAGCTTCCTTCAGCCTGACAAGACGGTCGTAGCCGGAGCCGAGAAAATCCTCCATATTGGCCGCGTTGCCGGAACCGTGGGTGTATTCGCCAATATCATGCACATAGACGATGTCGATATGGGTGACGCCAAGCCGCCGAAAGCTCTGCTCGAGGCTCTCCTCGATACCGTCGCCGGAATAGTCGTAACGCACATCGTTTTGCGCCGGCTTCACGAAACTGTCAGCTTCCGCAATCGGTTCCATAGCCGGAGAGAGGACGCGGCCGACCTTGGTCGACACCACAAATCCGGCCCGCCCTTCGAGAAAACGCCCGAGCCGCATTTCCGAAAGCCCCCTGCCATAATGCGGCGCGGTATCGAAATAGCGGATACCGCCCTTCCAGGCGGCCTGAAGCACGGCCTCGGCGTCGCCGTCCGTGATCTCCCGGTAGAGATTGCCGATGCTGGAACAGCCGAAGGAAACGTCCGTTACCGCCACGGCGGTTCGGCCGATCCGGTTTGTCTTCATGTGTCTTCCTCCTTCAAGGCCTCCTCCAGCAATGGCTTTTCACACCCGTCGCTATGCTGCCGGGCCCATTTGAGAAAAGCGCCGATCCCGCGCCGGAGCTTTGTATCCGCGGGCCAGCGCAGAGAGCCGATTCGCCCCGCCGCCGAGGCCACTCGTCTGGACCACCGTGATGCCGCCCAGCCTCGCGTCTCGCGCCGCTGCCGCGGAAACGAACAAGACCAGACGCGCCTGCAGGAAACGGCTCGTGCCGAACTGCAGGATCGGTGTTTTTGACATCCCATTCCTCCGATGAATTGGTTTATTATTATTTAAAACACAACAATGCGCAAGGGCGAACGCTTTCCGCCGAACCAAAGAGATTTTTCTGGAAGCTCGCGAAGGATGGGTTCAGTGCTGTGGAAATCCGGATGGATGCAAGCCAATGCGCTGATTGCCGGGAGTAACCCTAGGTTTATCTTCTCTTCGACCTTAACGGGTCTCCCGGATGCAACAGTGAAGTGGCTCGGTTTGGCTGCACAGCTTCGGGGCTCTTTGCGAAGTGGATTTCCGCCTCGATTATGCCACCACCATCACTGGCGCCAGCGCGGGCCGATCCGTCTTCAGCACGGCCCCAAATATTGGCAAACGCTTCTGCGTGAATGGCAGAATTCGGGCTGGCCGGGTGGCAAGGGCCGGGCCTCATATCTCAGGGCCTGTTTTTCAATTATAGCCGGAGGCATCGCTCCCGACAGCGGCCACCTCGTCTTGATATCGCCAAAAACAACATAGGAGAGACCGCGGTACAAAAGTCAGCAGCGGGAGGCAGAGAGTCTCGCACACAGAACATGAAATTTTCTTTCATATTGAGAATATAATTTCATATTGCATAATGCATTCCATCGCACTCGTTTGCATTTGCATTTCGAGCGCCATGGAAACTGAAAACAATGCGCTACAGGGAGTGAGACAATGAAGAAAATGACATCTGCACTGGCTATATTGGCCGCAGGCATGACGCTTGCAGCCGGTTCGGCGAACGCCACCGTACGCCTGAAGCTGGCCGATGCGCTGGCGGCGGACCATCCGACAAGCATGGTGCTCGAACAGTTTGCCGAAGAGGTTGAGGAAAAGACCGACGGCGAAGTCAAGATAAGGCTCTATATGAACGGCGTTCTCGGATCTGAACGCGAAGTTCTGGAGCAGGTACAGAACGGCGCCGTGGACATCACACGCGTCAGCGCTGCCAATCTCGAGAACTTCAACCCGATCTACCAAGCCTTCACGCTTCCCTATCTGTTCAACAGTCAGGAGCACTTCTACGATGTCATGGACGGGCCGATTGTCGACCCGGTCTATCAGGCTTCGCTCGACAGCGGCTTCATGGGGTTGACCTATTTCGACAGCGGAGCCCGTTCGTTTTACACCAAATCAAAATGCGTCGAGACGCCGGATGACCTGAAAGGCCAGAAGCTGCGCGTCATAAATTCGCATACCTCCATCCGGATGGTTGAGCTGATGGGCGGCATTCCCACGCCCCTGCCCTACGGTGAAATCTACACCGCCTTGCAGCAGGGTGTCATCGATGGCGCCGAAAACAACCCGACAGCGCTGACGCTCGGCCGTCATGGCGAAGTGGTCAAATGCTATTCGCTGGACGAGCATCTGCGCATTCCCGACTTCCTCGTGATCTCCAAAACGGCAATGGACAAGCTGACGGATGAGCAGCTTGCCATCATCAAGGAAGCCGCGGTCCATGCCACCCAGGAACAGAAGAAAGTCTGGAACGAAGCTGTCGACGAGGCCATGCAGCAGATCGAGGAAATGGGCGTCACCATCGTCCATCCCGACGAGGCGCCTTTCCAGGAAAAGGTCGCACCGCTGATCGAGGAATACAAGAAGGATCCGGCCGTCGGCCAGCTGGTCGACGCCATTCAGAACGCTCAGTAAAGTCCTCCCGGACCTGACGGAAAAGGCGCTTCTTGTCTCATAAAACAGGAAGCGCCTTTTTATTTTCCCAAGCACCTCGCCGTCAGCTGCAATCAAGTGACGTCCGCGAAACGCGCTTCTGCTCTGTCAGATTTCCGCTCGCGATATCGCCCCCACCCAAAGATTGGAAGAACCATGATCACCGATGATTTTCACCTTTCCGGAAAAACGGCAATTGTAACCGGCTGCGATACCGGTCTCGGTCAGGGCATGGCCGTTGCGCTAGCCGAGGCCGGCGCGGACATTGTCGGCGTCAATATTGTCGAGCCGGCGGATACGATCGCCAAGGTCGAGGCGCTCGGACGCCGTTTCGTGTCGATCGAAGCCAATCTGATGAAGCAGGACGACATTCCGCGGATCGTGGAAAGGGCCGTCAGTGAATTCGGCAAGATCGACATTCTGGTCAACAATGCCGGCATCATTCGCCGCGAAGACGCCACCTCCTTCTCCGAGAAGGACTGGGATGACGTGATGAACATCAACATCAAAAGCGTCTTCTTCCTATCTCAAGCCGTCGCCCGCCAGTTCATCGCGCAGGGCCATGGCGGCAAGATCGTCAATATCGCCTCGATGTTGTCGTTTCAGGGTGGAATCCGGGTGCCTTCCTATACAGCCTCGAAAAGCGGCGTCATGGGCATCACCAAACTGTTGGCGAATGAATGGGCGCACCATGGCATCAACGTCAACGCCATCGCGCCCGGCTACATGGCGACCAACAATACCGCCGCGCTGAGAGCCGACGAGGAGCGCAGCAGCGAAATCCTCGGCAGGATTCCGGCCGCGCGCTGGGGCCTTCCGCGCGATCTCGCCGGACCTGTCGTCTTCCTCGCCAGCGAAGCCTCCTCTTATGTCAACGGCTATACCATCGCCGTCGATGGCGGCTGGCTCGCCCGCTGAGGCCATGCCTGCTTGCGGATCGCCGGTCAGGCGGTCCGCTGTAAACCCTATCATCCAGGAAAATTCGGCGGTGCGCGTCTGCGCAGCGGCTTCTGCGCGTTGCCGAACGCGACAGGGCATTGCCGCCACCACATCCTGAGATGAAATAATATTTCATATTTCGCAATTAGTTTTCATGATGCATCATATTGCCATCATGATCCTGCATCGGAGGAAAACCCGTGCTTTCCAGAAATCAACTGAAACACAAGATCGAGCTGCTGGTTGATGGCCTGAAGTCATTGCGCGACGAAGGCAAGTTCAACGAACCAAATCTCGACGGTACGGCCGGCGACTATGTCAGCTTCAACGCCTGGGAATGGCCTCAGGGTGTCGGGCTTTACGGACTGGCACAGATGTGGCTGAAGACGGGCGATGCGGCGGTGAAGACCCTGCTCGAGGACTGGTATTCCGCGCATATCGAGAAGGGGTTGCCGCCGCAGAACGTCAACACCACCGCGCCGATGCTGGCGCTCTCCCTTCTGTGGCGCGAAACCCGCGATCCCCGCTTCGAAGCGCCGATGAAGGACTGGGCCAACAGGATATTGACCGAGATGCCGCGCACGCGCTGCGGCGGTTTTCAGCACAATGTGTCCGACAAGATCAACGATGATGAATTGTGGGACGACACACTGTTCATGGTGGCGCTGTTTCTGGCGAGCTATGGGCAGGGCGCCGGCCGGCGCGATCTGGTGAGCGAAGCCGCCTTCCAGTTCCTGGTGCACACGCATTATCTGTCGGAGCCGGAAACCGGGCTCTGGTTCCATGGCTGGACCTTTGACGGCAACCACAACTTTGCCCGGGCCCGCTGGGCGCGCGGCAATTCCTGGATTTCCGCCGGCGTTCTCGACCTGCTCGAACTGGCCGAACTCGATGACGCCGCGACGCGCTATCTGACGGAAGTCGTCAAGGCGCAGCTTGAAACGCTGATCGGCTATCAGGCGGAAAGCGGCGCATGGCACACGCTGGTCGACGATTTGACGTCGTATGAGGAAATCTCTGCAACCGCCGCCATCGGCTACGCTCTGTTGAAGGGCGCGCGGCTTGGCATCGGCCCGGAAAGCTGGCGCGAAGCGGGCCTGAAAGCGCTTGCCGTCACGCTCGACAATATCGGCGAAGACGGCATCGTCGACAATGTCTCCTACGGCACCCGCATGGGTCACGATCTTCAGTTCTACAAGGACATTCCGATCCAGCCGACCGGCTACGGCCAGTCCATGGCCCTGCTGCTGCTGGTCGAAGCCCTTAATATTGCCAAAGCGGAGGAAGAATGATGTTTGAAGACACACGCTATTCCGTCTCCCCCAAAGACGTCAGCACATACAGCAATGAGCGTCTGCGCGAGGAATTCCTGCTCGATAACCTGTTTGTCGCCGACAAGCTGCAGATGGTCTACACCCATGTCGACCGGATGATCATCGGCGGCTTTCTGGCGGTCAACGGGCACGCTGAAATCGCCGACGGTTCGGCCGTCGGAACGCCGGGCTTCTTCGATGCCCGCGAAATGGGCATCGTCAATCTCGGCGGAACGGGAGCCGTGACGGTTGACGATGCGGTCTATACGGTCGAGCATCGCGACATCGTCTATGTCGGACGCGACACGAAATCCGTCCGCATGGCCTCTGAGGACCCGGCCAACCCTGCCGCATTTTACATGAACTCGGTTCCGGCCGGTTACGCCGTGCCGTCGGCGCTCATTCGCCAGGCCGACTCCAAGCCGGTCACCATGGGCGATGAGGCACATGCCAACAAGCGCACGCTGCGCATGTATATTCACCCGGAAGTGTCGCCGAGCTGCCTGCTGTTGATGGGGATCACCGAGCCCGCGCCCGGCAGCATCTGGAACACCGAGCCGCCGCATGTGCACGAGCGGCGCATGGAAGCCTATGTCTATTTCAATATGGCGCCGGAAGACCGGGTCATGCATTTCATGGGCGAGCCCAACCAAGTGCGTAATATCGTGGTGGCCGACCGTCAGAGCATACTTTCGCCCGCATGGTCGATCCATATGGGGGCTGGCACCGGACCTTATTGCTTCGTCTGGGGTATGACCGGTGAAAACAAAGCCTATAACGATGTGACGCCCGTTGCCGTGAAAGATCTTCTGTGATGGCCCAACAAGCACAAAATGGCGCAATGCGTCGGCCGCTGCCGAATGCTGCGCCGATCTGCTACTGGCATGTATCCGCCATAGCCCAAGAGGAATACAACGTGTCCGACACCACCATGTCGGGGAAAATGGATGCCCAATTCTTTCTCACCAAGGAGAAGAACTTCATCCCGCACGAATATCCCTGCCGCACGCAATTCGTCAGCGAGCGGCGCGGCAAACGCCCTGTGATCGTCGAAAAACAGGGACCCGGGCGCATCTGGACGCCCTTCGGCTCGCCGCGAGTCGACCTTTCCGGTTTCTGGTTCCGCGCCACCGCGGTTTCCGCATGGGCGGAAACCCGTATTGAAGCTGAAACCTCCGGAACGGCAAAGTTGAAGCTCAGTTGCTGCGGAGGTGCAGTCCTGTTCGTCAACGGCGCGGAAGTGGGCTCCATGAGCGTCTATCAGCGTAATTTCGAGACCGATCAGGAATTCGAAGTCCAACTAAAGGCAGGCCTGAACGATATCGCAGTATTCTTCGACGATCTTGCTGAGCGCGATGCCCGCTACTTCTTCGAACTCGATTATTGCGAGGGCCCAGCGGCTTCCGTTTCTCTCAACGTTCCCTGCGAAAGCGGGCTTGCCGACGAAATCGAGAACATGCTCGAAACCATGCATTTCGAGCGCCCGGCCTACTCGTCGGGTGAGGTTGCCTTTCATTGCCCCGAAACCGTCAGTCAGGACCTTGATGTCGAAATCATCGTCGCGGGCGATTTTCTGGCCGAAGAGCACGACACGTTTAACGCAAGCCTGCCCGCGGGTTCCTCGCGGCTTGTCGTCGGTGACGTATCCGCATTCCACAGCGACTTTCGCCATTTCGACGTGCGCCTCGCCGCCTGTGGCCTGACCCTGTCGCGGCCATTCACGGTTGAAATCGCGCGCTGCGAGGAACAGGGCGAACCGCCGGAGAGCTTTGACGACCGAATTGAGGAGGCGCTCCGGCATGTCGCCGACAATGGCTATGCCGATGCGATTTCTGCGCTGGCACGGCTCGGGCTCGGTCTTGGCGACGCTGAGACCGAGGCGATGATCGAGGTCTCGCTGCCGAAAATCGAAAACTGCCACGACTGCGCCGATTTTCATCTCGTTCCACTGCTGTTCGGCCGGATCCGCTATGGAGATCTTCTTTCGGAGGACATCCGCAAGCGGATCGATGCGGCAACACTCAACTTCCGTTACTGGATGGACGAGCCTGGCAATGACGTGCAGTGGTATTATTCGGAAAACCACGCGCTGTTGTTTCACACAGCCGCCTATCTGGCGGGGCATTTTCATGCCGACAAGCGTTTTGTCCGCGCCAATGTGACCGGCGATGAGCAGTCAAAACGCGGTGCAGCGCGGCTCATGGACTGGTTCGATCACTTCGAAAAATGGGAAATGGCCGAGTTCAACTCGGTGCCCTATTTCCCGATCGACCTGAAGGGCCTGGCGACGCTCTATGCACTGGCACATGACGAGGATATCCGCGAGCGCGCCCGCAAGGCGATCCTGCGGCTGATTGCGGTCGTCGCCGCCTCGGCGCATCACGGCACGCTGACAGCCGCACAGGGGCGCTCCTACGAGCACACACTGATGGCAGCACGCACGAGCGAGCTTTCAGCAATTTCGCGTGTCCTCTGGTCGCGCGGATATTACGGACGCACCTTCCAGACGCTACCGCAATTCCTGCTATGCCTGCGAGATTTCGGCCTCGTGATCCCCGCGAGCGATCGCGACACCGCCCGCCTTACCGGTGCAAAGCGGCAGGAATGGACGTTCTCGCAAGGCGAGAACCGGTTCGCCCATCTCTACCACTACAAGACTGCGGAAACGGCAATGGGATCGCTGGCCCGTTATCGCTGGGGCGAATGGGGCTATCAGGAAACCGTGCTGCAACTGAGGGTCGGGCGCAATCCCGATGCCCAGATCTGGGTGAACCATCCAGGCGAGGTCATTCATTGCGGTTTCGGCAGGCCATCCTACTGGGGTGGTTGCGGCGCACTGCCGCGTGTGCATCAGTATCGCAACCTAGCCGTGGTTCTCTTCGAAACCCACGAAGGGCAGCCGGATTTCAGCCATATCTGGTTCCCTGCCCAGGTTTTTGACAAAACCATCGCCGGTACGCACTTTGCCTGCGCAAGCTCGGGGAACGGTTTCGTCATGGTGACCGGAACGACGCCTCTCGAACAGGTGACAACCGGACCGACGGCCGGCATGGAAATCCGCCAGAACGGCCGCAAGACTGCCTGGATGTTCCGGCTGGCCGACGGCGGGGAGGTTGACGGTGGACTTGCCGGTTTCCAGAAACGTTTCGAGGCCTGCGCCTTCACGCTTGCCGAAGACGGAACCGTCGCAGTCGTCGACCCGGATTATGGCCATGTCTCATTCGGTCCGGACGGCGCGATCGTGGCGGAGGGACGGAACCTGAACCCCGCCGACTGGACAATCGAGGGCACGATCCATCAGTTCGACTGAGATCTGTTGCGAAGTCCGGCGGGCAATCTGTCCGCCGGTCTCCTGATTTCGGTTTATAGATCAGCCCTTGCCGCCATTCACACCCGCCGTGGACCCACGCTCTATCAAAGCGCAAGACAGTTCCGTGCGGCGCGGGAGAAATGGCTCGTTGTCAACGAGATCGCGCATCATATCCAGGGCCGCAGCCCCGATCTCACGCATCGGAATCTGGACGGTGGTCAACGGCGGATCCAGGAAATCGCTCTGCGGCAGGCCATCAATCCCCATAACCGAGACATCGCCGGGAACCGAAAGGCCGAGCGCGCGCAACCCGAAAATCGCACCCGCCGCAAGGCTGTCTCCGGCCGCCAGAACAGCCGTGAACGCACTTCCCTTTTCCTCGACATAGCGGCGCACAGCATCGATAGCTGCTTCGGGCGTCCAGTCCGTCGCGTCGACAACAAGGTCGCGCCAGTCAACACCTGAAGTGGGCTCGATCTCATCGCGCCATCCTTCCAGACGCCGCAGGATCGTGCGTCGACCGGGACGCGAAAGAAACAGGATCCGGGAGTGACCAAGCGATTTCAGGTGGCGGGTGGCAAGCGCTGCCGCCGCGCGGTTGTGCGGGGCGATGCTCGACAGCCGCATCAGCGGATCGTCGCCATTGACCAGCAGGACCGGCTTATTGAAGGCGCGGGCCGGCACCAGCATCTCGTCTTCATCGATGGTGAGCATCAACACACCGGCGATTTCAGGATCTCCGGCAGCATCCTCCAGCATCTGAATTTCGTCTTCGGCGCTGGAGATCGCTTTCGTCGTCAGCGACAGCCCGAGGACCTCCGCGCGCTCCCGCATGCCTTCCAGGACAAACGCCGTGAACTGATTGCGCTGATAGTCAATCATGGCACTGGCGCTGGCTGCGACAATGACCTTCATGCCCGCAATAGACATCGGAACGTGGTAGTTCTGTGTCTTGGCAGCCTGCAAGATCTTTTCCCTGAGCTCCGGCCGCACGCCCGCTGTTCCAGAGAGCGCCCGCGAGGCCGTGGATGGCGAGACGCCGCAATAGCGCGCCAGATCGCTCAGCCGAAGACGTCGGCTTTCTTTTTTCATCTGCATCACTCCGTTTGACACAATATGAAATATTCTTTCATATGGCGCAATCTTTTTTCATGATGCATGATATCATCAGTAGCGACCGCCCAGGGAGGGTACCTTCGCGGACGCGCCAAAAGAACAGTCCTGAAAGACGCCGTTCCGCCGCTGTCGTACGGGACATGGAGGACATCCATGATAGACAAAACAAAACATGCTCTGGAAAGCGCCCTGCTTTACCTGACCTCCGCCATGCTTGCGGTGATGGCCGGATTGATGCTGTGGCAGGTGTTCACCCGCTATGTGCTCGCCTCACCGGCACTCTACACCGAAGAACTTCTCCGCTTCATGATGATCTGGATGGCGTTCCTCGGATCCGCCTACGCCTTCGGCACGCGCCAGCACCTGTCGCTCGTCTTCGCGGTCGATGCGCTGTCCGGGCGGAAGAAACTGATCCTTATGCTGATCAACGATTCCGTCGTTCTGGTGTTTGCCGTGTTCATCATGTTCCTCGGAGGCATCAAGGCGGTCACATCGTCGATGACGCAGCTCTCCCCGATCATGCGTATTCCCATCGGTGACGTCTACCTGATCATGCCGATCGCCGCCGTGCTGATCTTCATCCTTCAGTCTCTGAACATGATCATCCTGGTGCGCGACAGCAACCGGGCATCGCTCAAGCCGGTCGGGAGCCTCTGACATGGACTTTATCTTCGACTACGTGGACGAAACGGTTTTCGCGTCCATCCTGCTCTTCGGCCTGTTCTTCCTGATGCTGGCCCAGGGCATCGCCATTTCCGTGGCGATCGCGGTTTCATCCATCGTCACCGGCCTGTTCTTCATGCCGCCGAAGGTCGCCTTCTTCGTCGCCACGCAGAAGATGTTTGCCGGCGTCGATTCATTCACCCTGCTGGCGATTCCATTTTTCATCCTTGCCGGCAACATCATGAACAAGGGTGGCATCGCCATCCGGCTGGTGAATTTTGCAAAGCTGCTCGGCGGCCGCCTGCCCGGCTCGCTCGCGCATACCAATGTGATCGCCAATATGCTGTTCGGGTCGATCTCCGGCTCGGCGATCGCAGCAGCCGCCGCCGTCGGCGGCACCATGGCGCCATTGCAGAAGAAAGAGGGTTATGACCCCACCTTTTCTGCTGCCGTCAACATCGCTTCGGCGCCGTCCGGCATCCTGATCCCGCCAAGTGGCCCGCTGATCCTGTTCTCGCTGGTCTCCGGCGGCACCTCGATTTCCGCGCTGTTCATCGGCGGCTATGTGCCCGGTATGCTCATGGGGCTGTCTGTCATGATCGTGGCGGGCATCATCGCCAAGCGGCGGAATTTTCCGGTCTCGGAAATCCCCGGCCTCGGCGAAGCCGTGAAGATCGTCTGGCAGGCTCTCCCGCCGCTACTCATGGTCGTGGTCGTCATCGGCGGCATCGTGATCGGCGCCTTCACGGCAACGGAAGGTGCTGCTGTCGCCGTTCTCTATTCCTTCGTGCTCTCGCTGATCTACCGCCTTGCCACCTGGCGGGAATATATCGACGTGCTGAAAAGCTCGATGGTCACCAGCACCGTCATCCTGTTCCTGATCGCCGCCTCCGGGGTGATGTCCTATGTGATGACGATCACCGGCATTCCGGACGCAATTGCGGATGCTCTGCTGACATTCCAGAACCCGATCGTGATCCTGTTGATCATGAATATCTGCCTTTTGATCATCGGTTTCTTCATGGACCTCACGCCGGCAGTGCTGATATTCACCCCGATCTTCCTGCCGATTGCGCGGGAAGTCGGCATGGACCCGGTGCAGTTCGGCCTGATGATGATCTTCAACCTCGGTATCGGGTCAATGACACCACCTGTGGGTTCCGTTCTTTTCGTCGGATGCAGCATCGGCGGCGTGAGCATCGAAAAGGTCGCAAAGCCTCTGTTGCCGTTCTTCATAACATTGGTGATTGCGCTTTTGATGATCACCTATATCCCTGCGCTCACAACAGGCCTGCCGCGCCTTCTGGGACTGATGTAAGCGCGCGCGTCTGTCAACACCGAAAAAAGCCGCGGCGTCATGCGCCGCGTCATGATTTACGGAAACGAGAAAACTCGGGTGTTTCACTCATCACGTGGATAGGCGCCAGACGGCTTGCCCGACGAAAATTGGCCAGTGATTTCAGGGCGCCCGATAGCTGACCTAATAGATTGAACAGGACCACCGCTTCATCAAGAAGCTGACGTGCCCTATGAATGGCTTTAAATCCTTTTCGTCAGCATCAGCTGCATTGGACGGAATTGAGGTTGCCAATATGATCCGAAAGGGCCAACGCCCGGCAGCTGACCACTCCGCTTTTCAACAATTTGCGGCACTCGCTGGATAACTGTGTCCGGCGATAGCTGTCCGTCATCGAATGATTTTGGGCAGGCATGGCCAAGGCCTTCCGGGACCTCGATGCACAGCCGGAAACCCGCGCCCTCGAACATGGCAAATGGCTCGCCATCCTTCTTGAGCATAAAGCGACGCTGCGGCGGACGAAGCGCTTCGAGGCCCGCGCCCGGGCAGCCCGGCTGCTCCATGCCGCGCAGGTCGAGGATACCGATATCCGTGCCGAACGCGGTCTCGACCGCACGATGTTCCTCAATCTCGCCACCTGCGACTGGATACGAAAGCGGCACGGGCTCCTCATCACCGGTCCGGCCGGCGTCGGCAAGAGCTGGCTCACCTGCGCCCTGGGCCACAAGGCCTGCCGGGAGGACTTCTCCGTCGTCTACCACCGTGCGCCAAGGCTCTTTGCCGCACGTGCCCTGGCACGCGGCGATGGCCGGTACGCCAGGATGCTGAAGGCGATGGCGAGAACCCGAACCAAACATCCACATTGACCCAGGTTCAGCCCCAACGGTGGCCGGCTTCATCGGAATTCGCACTCAAACGTGCAAAAACGGAAGGCAAAGCCCTCGGACACCCCGCGACTCTCAACGACAAACAGAAACAGGAGATGCGAGACGACCTCGCAACGGGGATGAGTCTTTCGGCGATCGCAGGGAAATTTACGACTAGTCGTCAGATCATTATTCGGGTTCGCGACGACTGTTGATGATCCGTTCGACCTTAGCGTGTCTGCAGGAACAAATCTTGTTCTGACCCCTTATCCGTTGAGCCAAATCTGTATCAAAGGCGTTGAGACGGAACAGAATATCTCACCGACAGTGCTCTCGCGGACGAGTTGGATGATGAAGGTAGACTGCTGCGGGAATCCATTACCCTTATACTGGACCCAGAAAAGTTCGAAGCATCGCAAGCGTCGCTAAGTCCCCTAGTTAACGATGTTTGGGCATTGGGAGGCAGATCTCTTCATCTTCGAACGCCCTCTCGGCCATGCCAATGTCACCACTTTCGTGGAGCGCAAGAGCCGCTACACGGTTCGCATCAAGAACCCAAGCCGGTACTCAAGGCCAGTCATGGACAAGATCATCAGAGCGTTTTCGCCTTTGCCGGTGTTCGCGCGTCAGAGCTTGCCGAATGTCAACGGCGGCGATCAAGGGCGACAAGCTGGCGGCCAGGGTTCTGATCTCTGGTGCTGACGCGGGCATAGCCGATTTTCATTCGTTTGAGCCACGCATGATGGTGTCGTAGTCGCGACCACCATAAAACACGTTTACAATCTCTATGGTGCTGTCAGTGATGCGGTACAGAATGACAGCACTGCTTTCAAAGGGAACCATCCGGAGACCCTCGTGCAGATCATCGCGCGCAACGCCGCCATATGGCGCGTTGCCGATCTTCATGCATTGCCGCTCGATGCGAGCGGCAAAATCAAGAGCGACTTCCAGCGAGCTGCTGACTCACGCAACGTATTCTGCAATCTCGTCAATATCATTCAGCGCCGATTCCAGAAGGTAAACGGGCAACTGTTTCATTGATCTGAATGCCGCTCCATCAAGTTCTTACGGATACGGCCAAACGCTTCTTTGGCTGGAACGGGCGGGCGAGGGTCATCGACCGATTGCGCGACACGTGCCCGAATGGCTTTAAGACGCTCTTCGCGCTCTTCCTCAGTCTTGAGCCACAGACGCATGGCCTCTCGCAAGACTTCACTGGTGGATGAAAAATGACCCGACGCCACCTGCGCCTTGATGGCGTCCAACATATTTGGGGGTAGGCTGATGCTAATCTTCTCGACCATTTCCACTATTCCGTACTTTCTTTGTTCTCATAAATGGTAGGATAAAATCCTACCTGACACAAGAAAAACCATACGGACTTTTACAAGCGACAAAGTGTTGAAATCATTGACGGGGACAGGATTTTGCAAAAGTCATGTTTTTTTGCAACACCCTTTAGTCAAAGCAAAGGAGAGGATCCATCCGCCGAAATACCTCTACAGTCTACATTTGGGAAAACCCAGAATCTATAACAATAAGATGCACCGGAGAATTGATTTCTTCACTCCATCCTCTTTTCAACCAAATAGATTAGGGCGTCCGTGAGCTATTCGACCGTGAAGCCGCCACTTATCTGAATACCTACATATATTTGACTTACTGGAGATGTTTCGCTTGGGTGTTACACCCATTTGAAAGCCCTCATTCGGATCGCACGTTCTGTAACTTCTGGATCTGGTGTCTTAGCCATTTTTTCGGCGTTGTCAGGTTAACCTGCATGCGATTGCTTACATCTCGGGTTGGGTTTGGATTTCGGCGATGCAGAAACCAGATATCAATGTCACCGTTTTCCGCCACAAATCGTTGCCCATGCCGTCTGCCTTTACCTGCGGTTCAATCTGAGCCTGCGTGAAGTTTAGGAAATGCTGCTCGAGCGTGGGATCGGCGTTTCCTATGAGACAATCCGCCGTTGGATCGACAAGCTCGGACCTCGGATTGCCTGCAATCTGCGGCGACGGCAGGCGCGCTCTGGCGTAAAATGGATCAGTATGGCTTTGTTCCAAAGCGGATCATCACCGATAAACTGCGCTGGTACGGTGCGGCGAAGGCGGACGTGGTACCCGGACTTAACCATTGGTCGCACAAGGGCTCAACAATAGGCCGAGAACAGACACCTGCCGTTTCGAAAACGGGAACGAACCATGCAAAGCCACCGGTCATCGGAAGCATTGCAACGGTTCGTCGCCATGCACTCCGTTAGCCGCAATTGCTTTTCAGTTCCAGCCCGCCGCCGCGCTGCGCAAACAACCCGCTACCATCGCTTCGAAGCGCTCGACGCAGGGGAAAGCGCGGCCTGCATCGCCCAAAGTTCCTGAACGTCCGGCCCTTCTAAACCTGCCAAACTTAACGTGACAACGCCGTCTCAAGTCCTATTGTCGAGCTCGGCGGCTCGGCAAGTGGCCGATGCCGAAGCCAAGGGCGACAACCGCGCCTTTTCGCAAAGGTGAGCCGCAAAAACAGTCGCTTCAACCGCCGAAGCGTGGTTCGGGAAGTCCCTTGACCCCCAGCCCCGTGATTGCGAAGAGGCTGCCACGCAAGACGCCATCGCCGGGAAAACGCGGTAGCGGCGGCTTCGCCATCGATGTGACATAGAGCACATCGAGGTTGGGTCCACCGAACTGCACGCTGGTCACCTTTTTCACCGGCATCTCGATCTCGCGGTCGAGCGTGCCGTCCGGCGCGTAGCGGCAGAGCCGCCCATCATAGACCAGCGCCAGCCAGTAATAGCCTTCGGCATCGACGGTTGCCCCATCCGCCGCGCCGCCGTTCGCTGTGTCGACCTTCGCAAAGGTCCGCCGGTTCGAAACCGCGCCGGTCTCGATATCGTAGTCATAGGCCCAGACCTCGCCGGTCCAGGTGTCGGTGAAATAGAAGGTCCGGTCATCCGGCGAAAAACACGGCCCGTTCGAGCAGATGATGCCGTCATCGACCTTGGTGACGCTGAGATCCGGATCGACCCGGTAGAGCGCGCCTTTCGGGCCCTCTTCCATCATGTCCATGGAGCCGGCGAAAAACCGTCCCCTGCGGTCGCATTTGCCGTCATTGAGACGGGTGGTATCCATCTCCGGCTCGGGGTCGTGCAGCAACTGGCAGTCGCCGCTTTCGAAGTCCAGCAGATGGAACCCCTTGTCCAGCGAAACGATCGCGCCGGAGCCGTCCTTGCGCAACGCCATGGAACCGATCTTGCCCGGCACGTCCCAGGCCCGCAACTCGGTGCCCTCGGCGGTGCAGCAGAACACCCGTCCATCCATCGAGTCGATGAAATAGAGCCGCTGGCTCTCCACGTCCCAGACCGGGCCTTCGCCCAGCGTGGTCTTAACGTCCAGCAGAATGTCGATCTTCATAACCGTCTTCCTCCCTGTCAGAAATTCACCGCGTCGCCGCCCTTGAGCGCCAGCATCGCGCGTGCCTCGTCCGGCGTGGCGATCTCGAGCCCCAGTCCCTCGACGAGGGCACGCGCCTTGACGACCTGCTGGGCATTGCTCTCCGCCAGTTTGCCACGCGCAATCCAGATGCTGTCCTCAAGCCCGACGCGGATATTGCCGCCCATGCTGACCGCCTGAGCGGCGATCTCGGAACTGGTCCTTGCCCGCGCCCAGCACCGACCAGCGGAAATCGCTGCCGAACAGCCGGTCGGCGGTGCGTTTCATGTGCATCACGTCCTCCGGGTGGGTGCCGATGCCTCCCAGAAGCCCGAACACCGACTGCACGAAGAATGGCGGCTTCACCAGCCCGCGATCGGCGAAATGGGCGAGGTTGTAGAGATGCGAGATATCATAGCATTCGAACTCGAAACGCGTGCCGTTGCCGTAGCACGTCTCCAGCACATATTCGATGTCCTTGAACGAGTTGCGAAACACCAGGTCGCGCGAACCTTCGAGGTGTTCACGTTCCCATTCGTGCTTGAATTCCTTGTATTTCGCCAACAGCGGGAAGAAGCCGAAATTCATCGAGCCCATGTTGAGCGAGGCGACCTCGGGCGACCACTCAGCCGCCGGTTTAGTGCGCTCGTCCACAGTCATGTAGGGCGAACCGCCGGTGGTGATATTCACAACCGCGTTCGTCGACTGCTTGATGCGGCCGAGAAAGGGCGCGAAGGCTTCCGGCGACTGATCGGGCTTGCCGGTCTCAGGATCGCGCGCATGCAGATGCAGGATCGCAGCGCCGGCCTCGGCCGCACCGATGGCGGCCTCAGCGATCTCGTCGGGGGTGATCGGCAGATATTCCGACATGGTCGGAGTGTGGATGGCGCCGGTCACGGCGCAGGTAATGATTACTTTGTCAGGCATGGTCTCAGTCTCCGATTTCGTCTGTGGCGCGCCGCTTGTGGGCGGCAAGTGCCATGAGCCGCCGGTCACGCCAGGCTTGCCGGTCGGCGATGTTTTCTGCGGGAAGCGCGGCGCGGCGCTCTGCCTCGATGCGGTCGAGCACCGCGCCGCGCCAGTCGGCGGGACGCTGCTCGGAAAGGCCGTCATAAATGCCGGCATAGCGCTCGACATATTGCCGCACGCCTTCCGGGGCATTGAGGTCAATGGTCTCGAACGGTCCGATGAACGACCAGCGCAGAGCAAGTCCCTCGCGCAGGCCGACGTCAACGTCCTCGGCGCTGGCATAGCCATCCGCAACCAGCCGGAAGGCCTCATGCAGCAGCGCGCCCTGCATCCGGTTCATGACGAAGCCATCGATCTCCTTTTGCATGACGATCGGGCGCATGCCGGCCGCGCGCAGCATGGCCGCCGTGCGCTCGATCAGCGCCGGATCGGTCCATGGCGCGGGCACCAGTTCCGCCGCCGGGACAAGATAGGCGGGATTGATCGGATGGTTCACCATCACCCGATGACGCCCCGCAAGCTCCTCGGAGACCGCCGAGGGCAGCAGGGCGGAAGACGACGAGGCCAGCACCGTTTCGGGCCCCGCAATCGCATCGAGCCGCGCGAAGATGGCGCGCTTCACGCCGATCTCCTCGAATGTGCTTTCCTGCACGTGTTCCACTCCGTCCAGCGCTTCTTCCAGCGTGGCGGCGGGGCGGATGCGCGCAAGCGCCGCCTCGGGGTCGCAATCGATGAGACCAAGCCGGCTCAGCTCAGGCAGCATTTCGGCGGCAAAGGCGCGCGCGGCATGCGGCGCTTCGGCGTTCTCGTCCCAGAGCCGCACATCATGGCCGGCGCGGGCGAAAACGATGGACCAGGCACGGCCGATCAGGCCGGCGCCGACGCAAGCGACGGGAGAGGCCATCACAGCGCCTCCACATTGCCATCGACGGGAAAGCTCTGCCCCGACAGGTTGTGGCCGGTATCGGCGATCAGGAAGGCGGCCATATCTGCAACGTCCTCCGGCGGGGTCATACGCCGCAGCGAAACGTTGGAAAGATAGCGCTCGGTCATCGCCTCGTGGCTGAGACCGGTCTGCTCGGCGCGGGCGGCGATCACCTTTTCGATGCGCGGTCCGGCGATGATGCCGGGAAGGATGGCATTGGCGCGGATATTGTTCGGCCCCAGTTCCTTGGCAAGGCTCTGGGTGAAGCCGACGACGCCCCATTTGGCCGATGCATAAGGGGTGCGGAAGGCATAGCCGAACTTGCCCGCAGAAGACGAGATGTTGACGATGGCCCCGCCACCCGCCGCGCGCAGCATCGGCACGCCATAATGGGTGCAAAGGAACTGCCCGGTCAGGCAGATATCGATGCAGCGTCGCCAGTCGGCGGTCGATATGGCATCGACGCCGCCGGTCGGGCCGGCGATCCCGGCATTGTTGACCAGCGCATCGAGCCCGCCCATACCGGTCTCGATGGCTTTGAAGAATGCCGCGACCTCGGTCTCGTCCGAGACGTCAGCCAGCATCGCGACCTCGGCGCCAAGTTCGGTGGCTGCAGCCTCAAGCGCGGAGGAATCCACGTCACAGATCGCCAGCCGGGCGCCCTGGCGGGCGAGTTCGCGCGCGATGCACAGGCCGATCCCGCCTGCGCCTGCGCTGATCGCGATGCGCTTTCCGGCAAGGCCGGGCAAAATCATGCGGGGGGTGTCATTCATGGCAATCTCCTTCATTCGCGCAGGGCGATAACGGCCATCAGGATGACGAGGCCGAAGAATACGGATCGGAAGGCAAAGGGCAGCGCAGTGCCCGCAAGCAATGTCTGCATCGCGGTGAGCAGCAACGCGCCACCCAGCATGCCGGCGTAATGCCCGCGTCCTCCGGTGATCAGCGCGCCGCCGACCACCACGACCGCGATCGAGGGCAGCAGATAGTCGTCGCCCATGCCCAGGCTCGCCTGTCCGGAAAAGCCTGCTAGCAATATGCCCACCAGAGCGGCGCAAAGCGCCGACAGTATGTAGACCGAGACGATCACCCGCCCGCTTCGCACGCCCGACAGGCGCGCGGCCAGCGCACTGTTGCCGACGGCATAAACGTGGCGACCGAAGACGGTACGCCCCAGAAGCAGGATCGCCAGCGCGGCGAAGGCGATCATGAACAGGATAACCGGGGTCACGCCAAGGATCTTCCCGGTCATCAGCCAGCGCAGCGCGGGCGGGGCAAAGCCCGCCGGCGTGCCGCCTGACCAGATCAGCGCCGCGCCCTGCAGAATGCCGTTCATCGCCAGCGTGACCACGATCGGCGAAAGCCCCAGCGCCACCACGCCAAGCCCGTTCGCGAGCCCGATCAGCGCCGCCACGGCGAACACCACCGGCAACGCGACCAGAAGACCTGCGTCCTGACCGCCGACAAGCCCGGTCATCAGCACGCCCGATAGCGCGATGCACCATGGCAGCGACAGATCGAGACCGCCGGTCAGGATCACCGCACCCTGTCCGAGCGCCAGGATGGCGAGGAAACTGGATAGCACCAGCAGCGCGTCCCAGTAGCGCCATCCGGTGAACACGCCACCGAGCACCAGTTGGGTCGCGATCAGCACCAGCACCAGGCAGAGCCAGGCGGGAAGCGCATGGCGCAGCGTCGCGCCATAGCGTTGCATGAAGGTGAGCTTCGGCGCGGTTCCGGAAGGCTGCGTGAAGGCAAGTCTGTGGTCCGCCGAAGCACGCTGCGATACCAGCCAGCCCTTGCGGCGGGCGGCGAACGCGTCCTTCAACTCGCCGAGGCGGTGCGAGAGGGGACTGTCTTTGCTCAGCGACCCCGCCAGCACGGCAATCAGCAGCACGGCGCTTTCGGCGATGGTTGCGTAATAGGCCGAAACGTTGAGCGACAGCAGCAGGTTGACAACGATCATCAGGATATAGGCCCCGAGGATGGTGCCGGGAATACCGCCCTTGCCACCGCCGAGCCGGGTACCGCCAATGACAACGGCGGCGAAGGTTGGCAGCAGCAGCGCGTTGCCGGCGAGCGGATCGCCGCTGCCCGTCTGGGCGCTGACGAACACCCCGGCCAACCCGTAGAGCCCGCCTGCCAGCATGTAGGTGAAGAAGGTGACGGTCCGGGTTCTAAGCCCCGTCGCCCGCGCCGCCTCGGGATCGCTGCCCACCGCGAACAGCGCCACGCCGAATGCCGTGCGCTTGAGCCAGAGCCACGCCAGGATCAACACGCCAAGCAGGGTCAGCGGCGCGGGCAACAGGCCCGGCAGGGTGTCTCCGAGATAGACCGCTGCCATCGACGGCGCGACGAAGCCGCCAGGTGTCGCCATGATCAGCAGGGTCAGCCCCTGGACGATGAACATCACCGCCAGCGTCACCACGATCGGCTGAAGGCGCATGAAGGCGACGAAAAAGCCGTTCACCGCGCCGACGCCCATGCCGACGGCGATGCCAATCGCGGTCCAGAGCGGAACGGAAGCCTCCATGTTCGCCGGATCCATCGCGGTTGCCAGCACCGCGTTGACCAGCGACACCACGGCGCCCGCCGAAAGGTCGAACCCGCCGGAAATGATCACCAGCGTCTGCCCGGCAGCGGCGATGGCGGTCGTGGCGCCGCCGCTGGCAAGAAAGGAGATGTCGAAATAGCTCAGCGGGTACGGGCTGAGAAAGCTGTTCAGCAGCATCAGGCCGGCAAACACCAGGGCGGCGACAATCACGGCCTGGCTGCGTTTCAGGCTGCGCAGGGCTGTCAGGCCGCCGGCACGCGGTGTGGAGACAACAGTCTGGTCGGTCATGCCGGTATCTCCTGCCGGTCGCGGGGTGTCGAAATGTGGAGTGGATCGCTGCCGCCGAGCGTCGCTTCCATGATGGCGTTCTCGGTCAGGCCGTCGCCTTCAAGCCAGCGGCTCACGCGGCCCTCGTAGAGCACACCGACCCGGTCGCACAGATGTACCAGTTCGGGGATTTCGGTTGAATGCAGCAGGACGGAGCCGCCCGCATCGGAATAGGCGCGCAGCAGCGCGTAGAGCTGTTCCTTGGTGCCAACATCGATGCCGCGCGTGGGATCGAAGAGCAGCAGGATACGGCTTTGCGCCACCAGCCATTTCGCCAGCACGATCTTCTGCTGATTGCCGCCCGAAAATGCACCGGCAGACAGATAATGCGCACGTCCATCGACCTCGACGGCGGCAAAGGCGCCCGCTGCGGCGCGCGCCTCCGCTTCATCATCCAGCAGCGGGCCGCGGCCAAACCGCTCCAGCACCGGAAGGCTGGCATTGTGCCGCCCGGAAAGCTTGAGAAACAGACCCTGCGTCTTGCGTTCTTCAGGCACAAGGCCAATGGCGACGGACGGATGCAGCGCGTCCGCGGGCGAGCGCAAATGCAGCGGCGTGCCATCCAGTTCGATGTGGCCTGCCTGCAGGTGTTCCTGGCCGAACAGCGCGGAGAACAGCGCCTCCTGGCCCATGCCCTGAAGGCCGGCAATGCCGAGGATCTCGCCTTGGTGCAGCGCGATGTCGGCGTCCTTGAGCTTCGGCCCGGCTGACAGGGCGCGCGTGGCCAGCACCGGCGTTTCGCCATGCCTGTCGCGCGCGGCGCGCGGTGGCGGAAAAGCGTTTTCGACCGAGCGCCCGATGATCATTTCGACCACCTCGTTATCGGTGACCTCGGATACCTTCGCCGAATGGACAGAGTGGCCGTTACGCAGGATCGTAAGCGTATCGCAGAAGGCGCGCACCTCGGGCATGCGGTGCGAGATGAACAGCACCGTGATCCCTTGCGCGGCGGCATCTGCGATGATCCGGCCGAGCCAGTCGACATCGCTGCCCGACAGGGCCGAGGTCGGCTCATCCAGCAACAGGATCTGCGGCTTGCGATAGAGCGTCCGGGCGATCTCGATTTTCTGGCGGACCGCGAGGGTCAGTTCGCCGGCAAGCGCATCAAGGTCAACGGCGAGATCCAGTGCTTCGAAATGGGCCGATACGGCGCGGCGGGTGCGGGTACGGTTCAGCGTGCCGAGCGGCGTCCAGGGGGCGCGCGGCAGAAGCATGTTGTCGAGCACCGTCAGGTCGGGCACCAGGGTGAGTTCCTGAAAGGCTGTCTGCACGCCCGCCGCATGGGCGTCGCGCGGCGAGCGCAACGCGGTCTCCCGACCGTCGATGCAGATGCTGCCGGCGTCGGGCTGCACGAGGCCCGACAACAGCTTCATCGTGGTCGACTTGCCTGCTCCGTTTTCGCCGAGCAACGCGTGAACGCGGCCCTTGGCAACGGAAAATTCGACTTGGTCGTTGGCCACGGTTGGCCCGTAAGCCTTGGTCAGGCCGGAGACCGCGACAGCGGGTGCGGATGACATGGCGTCCTCGAGAATGCTGTGAAGGTGTCCGGCGGCAGCCCGCCGCCGGATCGGGGCGCGGATCAGCGCTCGGGCTGGCCCACAAGCGCGGCGCTCAAACCGAGCTGCGGCAGCTCTTCCGAGAAGATCGAGGCAAACCAGCCCGGGTTCGACACCAGACTTGGCTGGAACGCATTGCAGCCCGCCTTCTGTTCTTCCCAGCTACCGGTTTCGCACAGCTCAACCGTCTCGCTGGTGACCAGCGGCAGCGGCAGGGTGGTGTGCTGCGGGATATCCGCCCCATCGAGTTTATCGACCGCCAGCTTCAGCGCCAGCGCGCCGGAATAGGGCGGGGAAGCATAGGAAATCCGCGCTGCGCCCATCGGCGCGTAAGGTGAAGATGCGCCGTCAACTTCGGCATTGGCCGGCAGCATCTGGATACGCCCGCCGTTCGAGCCCTCGCCCGCGCAAGGCAGAAGGGCTTCAGGCGCCTGGCCCGCCTCGAGCTGCATGGCGTTGGCGGTGTAGCAGCCGACCTGCATCCACAGCCCGTCGATATCGGACCAGTCGCGGGTCGCCATCAGTTTGTTGAGCTCGGTCCGCGCCACCGCCTGGCTCCACATGCCAACGGCCTCGCCGACGATATTGATGCCATCATGCTCGGCAAACACGTCCTTGGCTGCCGAGGTGCGGGCGGTGTCGACCGATGTTCCGGGAACTCCGGTTACCATCACCACGTCGCCCTCGCCGCCCATTTCTTCGACCAGCCATTCGGCGGTCTTGCGACCCGCTTCGGCCTGATCGATGGTGACGTTATAGGCGCAGGGCTCGGTGATCTCGGCATCGTAGGCGATGATCGTCACGCCGCGTGAGCAGGCGCTGCGCACCACGCTGTTCAGCGCGGTGGGCGAGATCGGATAGACTACGATCGCATCGGCGCCGGCCTGCACCATGGCATTGATCTGCTGGATCTGGCGTTGCGCATTGGGGCCGGCAACCTGCACCTCAAGGTCGACACGATCCTTGTAATCCTCGGATGCGGCCAGCGCCTTGATCATGTTCGAGGCTTCGGCCTGCCAGTCATTGCCGATGTAGCTCATCGACAAGAATACATTGTAAGGCTCGGCGTCCTGGGCCTGCGCTGCCCCGGCAAGGCCGATGGCGCAGGCTGCGCCTGCAAGTAAACGTCCAATCATGGCTTCCTCCCGTTAAAGGCGACACTCCCCGTCGCCGATGAGATTTAAGATTAAATATCTTTGATCAAAAGTCAAAAAATCTTTCTCTTTTCAGCGAAATTTCGTAGCTTGGCCTGCAGCAGAAGAGGATCCGCCATGCTCGAAAACGTGACGCCATTGAAAAAGGAGACGCTTCAGGCCCTGGTTCACCAGCGCCTGTGTGATCTGATCCTTCAGGGCGAAATCGCTCCGGGGGAATCAGTCACAGTGGCAAGCATCGCCAAAGCACTGAACGTCAGCCCGATGCCCGTCCGTGAGGCGATTTCACGGCTGATGGCGCTCGGAGCGCTGACGGTCGTCTCGGGGCGCTCCATCGGCGTGCCCCTGCTTGGCGCGCGACAGCTGGAGGACCTGCGCAAAGTGCGCTGCGAAGTCGAGGCGTCGGCCGTAACCTGGGCGGTCGCGAACCGAACGGCGAAGTTCGAGGCAAAACTCGAAACCCTGCTGAAACGCATGGAAGAGGCCGAATCTACCGGACAGGTGCGGGAATTTATCCACCGCAATTACGAGTTCCACTTCGCAATCTACGCACAGGCTGGCTCCGAACTGCTGCTCGAAATCATCAGCACGCTCTGGCTCAGGATCAATCCGCAGTTCCACCTGCTGCAGCGACACGGCCACTACAAGGCCTCGAACCGTCAACACCGCGCACTTTACGAGCGGATCTGCGCGGGCGATGCTGAAGGCGCGGTGAAGACGCTGCGGGAGGATATCGACAGCGCGTATGAAGTGATCCTCAAGACACTGGAAGAACGCGGGTCGCCTTCCGATTACATGCTGACGCGCTAGGGTCAGACGGCGTTGTCACGTTAAGTTTGGCAGGTTTAGAAGGGCCGGGCGTTCAGGAATTTTGGGCAATGCAGGCCGCACTTTTCCATGCGTCGAGCGCTTCGAAGGGCATCGTCAACTTAACGGAATGTGGAACTTGATGTGCGAATGACGGGCCATGACAGACCGTGATCCACTATATCGTCGCCGTCGCTTCCCAGCTGAAGTCATTGCCCACGCCGTGTGGCTCTATTTCCGGTTTCCTCTGAGCCTGCGAATGGTCGAGGACTTGCTGGCTGCTCGCGGATCATTGTCTCGCACCAAACCGTCCGGGGGTGGGCATAGAAATTCGGCCGCACCTTTGCCAACGACATCCGTCGTCGATTGTCCGGTCGGCTTGGGGACAGGTGGCATCTCGATGAAGCCGTTTTTTCAATCCGTGGCAAGAAGCATTGGCTGTGGCGCGCCGTTGATCAGGACGGTTCTCGTCCTGGAGGTTCTCGTTCAAAGCCGCCGAAATGCCAAGGCGCCAAGCGCCTGATACGCAAACTGCTGAAGAGCCAGGGACGATCGTCGCAGGTAATGATCACAGACAAGCTGCGATCCTGCGGCGCGGCAAAGCGAGAAATCATGCCGGGTGTCGAGCATCGCTCCCACACAGGGTTGAATAATCGGGCGGAGAATTCTCACCCGCCAGTCCGGCGACGCGCGCGGATCATGAAACGTTTCAAGTCACAGCGACATCTCCAACGCTTTGCCTCTATCCATGACCCGATCGCCAACCTGTTCCACATCCCGCGCCACGACATCCCTTCCAAGCATCATCGCGAATTGCGTTCCGCGGCGATGAACCTGTGCACAAAAATCGCACGGGCATGATCGGCGAAACAGGCCGTTGTCATGGTCTGCCCTCGTTACCGTTAAGTTGACGACGCCGCCTGGTCAAGCGGGCGAGCTCCTTCAGCATGACGCTGAGGATCGCAAGAAGCGGTTCGACCATCGCCATCACTTGCGTCTCGGCGCCGGCCAACGCGCGCGCGCGGTCGGCAAAGGCGGTGCGCGACGGCGTGCCGAGCTTGACGCCGGCCTCGCGCAGCATTGCTCTCACCACGTTTTCGATCGAACGCATCTCGTTCAACATCGTGCGACGGGCGACCAGAAGAGAGCGCCAGAGGCGGCATTGCCGGCTCTTCACATGCACCTGCCTATACCAGCCCGTGCGCATGATCTGTGCAAGCGCGCGGGCGTCGTTGCGATCGGTCTTGTTGGGCATCGTCTTCATCGCCGCATTGGCAGCCCGCGTTTCGATGCAGATCGCCGACAGGCCTTGGTCGCGCAGCCCGTCGTGAAGCCAGGCTGTCAGCGAGCACGCTTCCAGTCCGATGCGCTCCAGCGGCAGATCGACCTTCCGTAACGCATCCGACAAGGCCTGTGGTTCGCTCGCCGCTTGCGTTTCCTTCACGATCCGACCGCTCTCGTCGACAATGCAAATTGCGGTCTCTTCCAAAGACACGTCCAGTCCGGCAAAATACGTCATGGTTGCTCCTTCCCGATGCTTATGGCCATTCCAATCGACCACGTTTTAACATCCCGACAGGAGCAGCCGCCCGCATCTGGGCTCGGGCGAGACCCCAATCACCCCATCTGTTCCGGCGGCCGGTACTGACAGCATTGCTGCTGACCGTCGTTGGCGCGAGCGCCATGTTCACGGTCTTCACCTATATCGCGCCGATTCTGCAGGTCGAGACCGGCGCCGGCGCGACCTTCGTGACGGCGATGCTGGTGGTTTACGGCCTCGGACTGGCCGTCGGCAATGTGGTCGGCGGGCGGTTTGCCGATCGCTCGCTGGACGGTACGCTGATCGTCTCGCTGATCGCGGTCGTGGTCGTTCTGGTCCTGTTCGCGCTCGGCATGGGATCGGCGGTTCTTGCAGCGCCACTGATCTTTCTCTGGGGTGTCGCAAGCTTCGCGCTGGTGCCGCCGCTGCAGACCCGTGTGGTTCAGGAGGCATCCGATGCGCCCAATCTCGCCTCCGCGATGAATATCGGCGCCTTCAATCTCGGCAATGCGATCGGTGCTGCGCTCGGCGGCGCGGTGATCGATGTCGGTTTCGGCTATCGGGCCGTGGCGCTTGCGGGCGCGGCCACCGCCATTGCCGGCCTTGTGCTTGCAATGACCTTCCGGCAAGGAAACGCCGAAGGCGTTGCGGCCTGCCCCGACGGGGTCGGCCAATAGGCATCAAGCGCAAACAAGCCAGATCAAACAAGGGGCTGTCGCACGGCGTGCGGCGGCCCACCATATTTTGGCGGATGAAATTGTCACAAAAAACCGGATTGACGCTTTGCCGACGAAGTGCAATTATCTCGGTGCGCAAACGATAAACCAGACATGAACAAACGTTTGTTCAATGCATTATCGATTGCACAATGGGAGGATTATCGGTGACGGACAGGGCGGCAAAGCTGCAATCGGCAGGCGTTTACCAGCGCAGCACGATCCGCGACGTTGCGGCCAGAGCGAATGTCAGTGTGACGACCGCATCGCGCGCCCTCAACGGAACCGGCCGCATGTCGGAAGAAACCCGGGAGCGCGTCCGCACCGTTGCCGCCGAGCTTGATTACCGTCCGAATTCGATTGCGCGCGGTCTGGTCCAGCAGCGTTCCTCCACGCTTGGGCTTCTGACGAACGACACCTATGGCCGTTTCACTCTGCCGTTGGCCTCCGGCCTGTCCTCTGCAATGGCCGATCGCGGCGTTTCCGTCTTTCTGAGCGCCGGCGAATACGAGCCTGAAAGCCTGACCCTCAATCTGAGAGCGATGGAGGAAAAACGTGTCGATGGTCTGATCATCACCGGCAAGCGCATCGATCGTGGCCTGCCGATCGATCTGCCACCGCTCGGCATGCCGGTGGTCTATGTCTATGCCGCCGCGCCCGATGGGGCGGTGAGTTTCGTTCCCGATGACGAGAATGCGGCGCGGACTGCCGTTCAGCATCTCATCGGTCTCGGGCGCAATCGGATCGCGCATATCACCGGGCCGGAAGATTTCAAGGCTGCACGTTTGAGGGAAACGGGCTGGCGCTCGGCGCTCCGGGAAGCCGGGCTTTCGCCGCCTGGCCCGGCTGTCTTTTCCGCCTGGACGGAAGCGCATGGGTTCAAAACCGCCCACGCGATGATCGACGCTGGTGCAGTCCCCGATGCGATTTTTTGCGGCAACGACCAGATCGCGCGCGGCGTGATCGATGCCTTCACGCTTGGCGGCGTGGGGGTGCCGGAAGATGTGGCAGTTGTCGGCTTTGACAACTGGGAAGTGTTTGCCCAGGCCACGCGGCCGCCGCTCACAACAATTGATATGGGGCTTCCGGGCCTCGGACGCAGCGCCGGGCTGGCGCTGCTCGATCTCATCGATGGCAAGCCGGTGGAACCGGGTGTTCGGGAGACCCCCTGCCAGCTTGTCGTTCGTGAGTCCTGCGGCGCAAACAGCGTTTGAATTTGCGCCGAAACTGATCCCTTCACGCTGAAGAACCAGATGGAAGGGGAGAAAATGCGCTGTTTGCGCAAACGTTGGCGCAATGCGTTTGCTTCAACGGATGACACCAAAACGGGAGGTAATGGGAATGAATATCAAGACTTTTCTCGGTGGCGTCGCCATCGCCGCGCTCGCGCTGCCTGGCCTTGCCCAGGCGGAGACGTTTTCGCTCTGGGTGCGCTCCGATGGTTCGGAGTTCATGCCGAAACTGGTCGAGGCCTTCAACGCCATGGGCGAGGACAAGGCCGAGCTGCAGATCGTGCCGGTTAATGAACTGGTGCAGAAATATGCGATCGCCGCCGCCGGCGGCTCGCAACCCGATGCGCTTTCGCTCGACCTGATCTACACGCCATCCTTCGCGCAGGCCGGTCAGTTGAAGGATATGACTGCGTTTGCGCAATCGCTGCCCTATTACGATAGTCTGTCGAAGGCGCATCTGTCGGTCGGCACGTATGACGGTAAGATTTATGGCATGCCGTTCTCGGCCGATGCCTCGGTTCTGGTCTGGAACAAGAACCTGTTCAAGGAAGCGGGCATCGATCCGGACAAGGCGCCGGAAACATGGGCAGATATCCGTGCAGACGCTGAAGCCGTTTCGGCGCTGGGGGACGATACCTACGGGTTCTATTTCTCCGGTAATTGCGGTGGCTGCAACATCTTCACCTTCACGCCGCTGATCTGGGCATCAGGCGGAAAACTGTTCGAGGATGAAGGCGCGAAGGCGACCGTCGAAACGCCGCAGATGAAGGAGGCAATCAATTTCTATCGCGGCATGGTTCAGGACGGCCTCATTCCGGCCGGATCGCAGACCGATGCTGGCTCCAATTTCTTTGCGGCGTTCGCCGGCGGCAATATCGGCATCACGCCGTCCGGTTCGTTCGCGATCGGCGCGCTCAACAACCAGTATCCGGATCTTGAATACGGCGTGACCTATCTGCCGGGCAAGGATGGCGACTGGTCGTCTTTTGCCGGCGGCGACAATATCGTCGTGTCGGCGAAAACTGCGGACTCGAAAATGCCGGCGATCCAGGCCTTCATCGAATTCGCCTATTCGACCGAGGGGCAGAAGATCCTGGCGCAGAACGGCTCCTTGCCAGTGCGTGACGATGTCGCCGAACAGGCGCTTGAAGGTCTCGATGCACGATATCTGATCGCCGCGAAGGCGATGGCGAAGGGCAGAACGCCTTACAGCCCGGTCTTCAACGACCTGGTCAACTCGCGCAACGGTCCCTGGATCACCATGCTCAACAAGGCCTTCTACGCCAGCAGCGAAGAAGAGGTCAGTGAGGCCATGGCCGAGGCGCAGCAAGAGATGCAGTCGATCATCGACTCCTCACGCTGAGACTTCAGACCGCATGACTTGAAAGGACTGCCGGCCGCATCGGCCGGCAGTCGCTGCCCGATATTTGTTGCATGAGGAACCAGCCATGTCCGACAGCACAATACCCGATGACGCGGTGACTGCAGCGGTGCGACCGGAACCCACGCGCCGGCGACGGCGCCGATCCTCGCAATGGACCGGTCTGCTCTATGTTCTCCCCGCGCTTGCCCTGGTGACCGTATTCTTCCTTGTTCCGCTCGGCATGACGGTGTGGATGTCGCTGCACAAATGGCCGCTCATGGGCGTGCCGCGCTTTATCGGTCTCGACAATTACGAGAAGCTTATCTTCGACAAGAGCTTCTGGTCGTCGCTCTGGTTCACGATCGAATATACCGTTGTGGTGACGGTGGCACTGCTGGGCGTTGCCCTGGCGCTGGCTTTCATCGTTCAGGGGCAGGGACGCGCGGTTTCAGCCTACAGAACCATCTATTTTCTGCCGGTGGTGACCGGCTTTGCTTCGGCGGCCCTGCTCTGGGTCTGGCTGTCGAATGTCGATACCGGCCTGTTCTCCCCGCTCGCGCAGGATCTCGGGTTGACCGAGGGGCGCATTAATATTCTCGCCAACTTCACGCCTGCCTTCTGGTCGGTGATCGCCATGGTGGTCTGGAAGATGGCCGGCTTCTTCATGGTGATTTTGATGAGCGGACTTCAGTCGATCCCGGCCGACTATCAGGAGGCCGCCCGAATCGACGGCGCCAAATGGCTCCAGCGTTTCCGCTACATCACCATGCCGCTGATCCGCAAGCCGTTCGCCTTGGCGCTGATCCTCTGCATTTCGGGTTCGATGCTGGCCTTTGACCAGTTCTATATCATCCTCAACGGCGGCCCCCAAAACAAGACCGTGACCGCCGTCTACAAGATCTTCAATGAAAGCTTCATCTCCTTCCGCCTCGGCTATGGCGCGGCCCTTTCCATGGTGCTGCTGCTCATTCTCCTGGCCCTGAGCGTGGTGCAGCTGACGCTTCTGAGCGACAGGAGGGAGAAATGACCACCGACGCCTTGTCCCGTTTACGGACAGTGGCACCTGCCACCCGGCGGGGCCGGTTCCGCTATCACCGGGCGATCTTCCACGCGACAGCAACGCTGGTGGCTCTGCTGTTCCTCGCGCCGCTGGTCTGGGTCGTGCTTGCAAGCTTCCGCTCGCCGGCAGAAAGCACCAAGCCACCGTTGCCGCCGTGGCCGATGGAGGGTTTCAGCATCGCAAGCTATGAGCGGCTCGAAAATTTCGGCCAATCGGTCCTGCATTATTCGGGCAACTCTCTGTTCGTGGCGCTTGGCACGTCAGCGCTCACGATCGTCGTCGCCATTCTCGCCGGCTACGGGTTTTCGCGCCACCGCTTCCCGATGAAGGGTTTTGCCTTCATTCTGGTCCTTTCAACGATGATGATCCCGTTCCAGTCGATCCTGACGCCGCTGTTTCTGCTGCTTGCGAAAATGGGTTTGCAGAACACGCTGATCGGCCTCGTCCTGATCTATTCGACGCTGCAATTGCCCTTCTCGGTCTTCATGATGCGCAATGCCTTCGATGCCGTGCCGAAGGAGATCGAGGAAGCCGCGCGCATGGATGGCGTCAAGGGCGTGCGCATGCTCGTGCAGGTCATGGGGCCGCTGGTGCTGCCAGGCGTTGTCACGGTCGGGCTGTTTGCCTTCCTGAACGCCTGGAACGAGTTTCTGGCTGCCTTGGTGCTTTTGACGGACCAGTCGAAATTCACGCTTCCCGTTTTGATGACCGCCGTGCGTTACGGCCGCTACGGCTCGGTCGACTGGGGCGCGGTGCAGGCCGGCGTCACCTTAATGATGATCCCCTGCATGATCCTCTTCCTCGTTCTCCAGCGCTCTTACATTCGCGGTCTGACGGCCGGCGCGGTCAAGTAATTCAGAATTTCCGAAAGGACACAACCATGAACGAAGCCAACCCCTTCAAGACTGCCGACGCGCTTCGGCCAAAATCGAAATTCAGGCCGCTGGCGGTCAATCAGGTCGAGGTCGGCGGTTTCTTCGGACGGCATGTCGATGTGATCGCGACAACGACGGCGAAGCTTCTGTTCGATCGCTGCATCGAGGCGCGGATGCTGGAGCAGGTCGATCCCGACCTTCCCAATCCGGGCATCGTGATCCCCTACGACCACGGCAATACGGTTACGACCCAGATGTTCTGGGATTCCGATTTCGGCAAGAGCATAGAGACGGCGGCTTACGCGCTCTACCGCCGCCGCGATGCGGAACTTGAAGCCCGCGTCGACGCCGTGATCGACGCCTATGGCCGTCTTCAGGCAGAGGATGGCTACCTCAATTCCTGGTATCTGCGCATCCAGCCCGGACAGCGCTGGACCAATCTGCGCGATCGTCACGAGCTTTATAATGCCGGTCATCTGATCGAAGGCGCGATCGCCTATTATCATGCCACCGGCAAGCGCAAATTCCTCGACATCATGTGCCGCTATGCCGATTGCATCGAAGAGACGTTCGGGCACGGCGAGGGCAAGAAGCGCGGCTATCCCGGGCATCCGGAACTCGAGCTGGCGCTGGTCAAGCTCGGCCGGGTGACCGGCGAACAACGCTATCTCGATCTTGCCAGATACCTCGTCGATGAGCGCGGTCAGGTGCCGCTTTATTTTGACGTCGAGGCCGAGGCACGCGGCGAGAGCCCGGAAGCCTTCCACTTTGGAACGCTGCAATATTGCCAGGCCCACAAGCCGGTGCGCGCGCAGCGCGAAGTGGTCGGCCACGCCGTCCGCGCCGCCTATCTCTACGCCGGCATGGCCGATGTGGCGACTGAGTTTTCCGATGACAGCCTCGATCCTGCACTTGAGGCGCTTTGGTCGCATCTGACCGACAAAAACCTTTATGTGACCGGCGGCTTCGGACCGTCCAAAGCCAATGAGGGACTGACCTTCGACTATGACCTGCCGAACCAGACTGCCTATGCCGAGACCTGCGCCGCTGTCGCGCTCGTCTTCTGGTCAAGTCGCATGCTCGGGCGCGAACCGGATGCCCGCTTTGCCGATGTGATGGAACGCGCGCTCTATAACGGTGCGCTATCCGGCATATCCCGGGACGGGACCCACTTCTTTTACGATAATCCGCTGGAAAGCTATGGCGGGCATCACCGCTGGCGCTGGCATCGCTGCCCCTGCTGCCCGCCGAACATTTCGCGGTTGGTGGCGTCGATCGGAACCTATTTTTACGGTGTCGCGGAAGATGAGCTGGCGCTGCATCTCTATTGCGAGAACACCGCCGAGGTTGAAGTGGCCGGCACCAGGGTCGCTCTCCGGCAGGAAACGCAGTATCCGCGCGATGGGCAGATCGCCGTTACGCTGACGCCAGAAACGCCCGCTGAATTCACCGTGTCGCTGCGCGTTCCCGGATGGGCGAAGGGCTTTGCCGTATTGGTCAATGGCGAAACTCTGGCTGTGGGCCCCGAAAAGGGATATCTCAGAATCAGACGGCAATGGTCGGCCGGCGACACGGTGAAGCTCGATCTCGCCATGGAGGTCGAAATGCTCTATGCGAACCCGAAGGTCGCGCCCGACCAGGGCCGAACGGCGATCCTGCGCGGCCCGTTGGTCTATTGCGTGGAGGAAACCGACAACAACGCGCCTCTGAACGCCTTTGTCGTCAAGGACGGCGCTTCGATCCGCATGTCCGATATCGATGACCTGCCGGAAGCTGTCGGCCTCGCGATCGAGGCCGTTGCCGAGAGCCAGCCTGACGACGCGCTCTACGTGACAACGCCGCCCATGCGTGCACCGGTGACACTGAAGGCGATCCCCTATTATCTCTGGGATAACCGCGCACCGGGCGAAATGCTGGTCTGGCTGCGCAGGGAGGCTTGAAGATGGCGATGAGCGAATTGCAGAGTCTCAAACAGGATCACGCTCCTTCCGGCTTGACGCTTCGACGGGTTTCGAAATCGTTTGGCGCAGTTCAGGTTATCCATGATGTCGATCTCGAAATAGAAGGGGGCGAGTTTGTCGTCTTCGTCGGGCCTTCGGGGTGCGGCAAGTCGACATTGCTGCGCCTGATCGCAGGGCTGGAAGAGGTGACCAGTGGCGATGTGTTGATCTCCGGCAAGGATGTCACCGATGAGGACCCGTCGGATCGCGGCATAGCGATGGTGTTCCAGACCTATGCGCTTTATCCGCATATGAGCGTGGAGCAGAATATGGGTTTCGGCCTCAAGGTCGCCGGCCGGTCCAAGGCCGAGGTGGAGAGCAAGGTGCGGCAGGCTGCCGACATTCTAAAACTCACGGAATATCTTGATCGCCGCCCGGCCCAGCTTTCCGGTGGCCAGCGCCAGCGTGTCGCGATCGGGCGCGCAATCGTTCGTGATCCGGAAATCTTTCTGTTCGACGAGCCGCTCTCGAACCTCGATGCGGAACTTAGGGTCGGCATGCGGATCGAGATCGCACGGCTGCACCAGGAACTCGGCAATACGATGATCTATGTGACCCATGACCAGACCGAGGCGATGACGCTGGCAGACAAGATCGTGGTTCTGCGCGGCGGCCGCATTGAACAGGTCGGCTCTCCTGCGGCCCTTTACGATGACCCGGACAATATGTTCGTCGGCGGCTTTATAGGATCGCCAAAGATGAACTTCCTGCCGGGTGTCGTAAGGGGTTCGGGGGTGGAGGTGGCTGGTGCCGCACTGGCGCTGCCCGCTCTCGCGGACAGGCCCGGTGAGGGGGACCGGATCATGATCGGCATCCGTCCCGAACACTGGAAGATTGCGCAAGAGGGCCAGCCTTCCGTGCCGTTCAAGGTCGATTTCTCAGAGTTTCTCGGTGGTGCGAGCTATCTTTACGGCACCATCGGCGAAACCAGCTGCACCGTGGAAGTCGAACGTTCGGCGATCGCAAGACCCGGCACGGTTCTCCACCTGACGGCGGACCCTGAGGCCATGTGCATCTTCAATGCAGGCGAGCAGCGAGTCCGCTAGAGTAGCAGTCAGGTGGAATCACCTGACCTCCGCGAAATGCTTCGGAGCGCGGTGCGTCCGCTGGGATGCGATAGGACGGAGCCGCGTCCTTTCGGCAGATGAAAGCGCACGGGCGGAATGCAGCTCGGAGATACGTCACCGAACCGATATTTCGCGTCGTCCTATCCAGCCGACGCTTCCGGCACGGACTCAAGCAGTTTACGCACGTGAGCAGCTAGGTGGCTTTTCTGAACTTTGGAAGAGGCCGTCATTCCGATCATTTTGAAATCGTCCACGATCCAGACATATCGAGGGCATCGTAACATTAACCGGGCAGCGATTGGCCTGCGTGATTTTACGGCATGACCCAAACCGTTCGTGATTCGCTTTATCGCCACCACCGGTTCCCGGCTGAAGTGATTGCCCCGTTGCCAATCTCTTCAACATCCAACGCCACGATATCCCGTCCCACCATCACCGCAACCTGAGAACCGCAGCCATGCAAATGTGGAACGAGATCGCTCGCCTGCAAATCGCTTAACCGAAAGCGGAGGGCGAAACTCTTGATCGGTCTTCGTTAAGTTTACAGTGGCGTTGAAACACATCTCGCCGCTCAGCTGGGAGCACATCAATCTCACCGGTATCTATACCTGGGATACCGAGCAACAGATGCACGACGGCTTCAGGCCCCTACGACTTTCCGGAAAAATCCACCAAGCCGCATGATGTTCACATTCCGTTCGGCTTTAGCGTGTCTGCGGGAACAAATCTTGTCCTGACCCCAGATATGAAGGCGACATGTCGCATTGTCACAATCTTTCCACCCGCTAAAATGCTAAAGAGCGATTGTATGCATATGTCGGGGTGAAATCTCACCCGAAATGGGGGGTGGCAGAGTGCGGACAGGTTTGGGTAAATGGGTTGCGATCGTCGTCCTGGCGGCCGTTGCGGCCGGCGGTTATGCCGCATGGCGCAATCTCAACGGCGACGCCCTTCCCGAAGGCATTGCCAGCGGGAACGGCCGTATCGAAGCGACGGAAATCGATATCTCCGCCAAGACGGCCGGGCGAATCAGTGAGATTTTCGTCAATGAGGGCGATTTCATCCAGGCCGGCGAGAAACTGGTGCAGATGGACACCAGTGCAGCTGGAGGCGCAAAAACGCGAGGCCGAGGCCAAGCTGCGCAGCGCCCGCACCGGCGTGGATGCCGCCAATGCGACGATAGAACAGGCGAAGGCGGAAAAACGCGCGGCCGAAGCCGTCGTCGAACAGCGCAAGGCCGTGCTCAATTCCGCCGAGGCCACTTTCGCGCGCTTTAAGAAGCTGGTGCAGACAAATGTCACCTCCAGGCAGGCGCTTGAGGATGCCGAGGCGAAGGCGTTGCAGGCGAAGGCCACCGTTGCCGCCGGCGAGGCCTCATCCGCCGCCGCAAGCGCGGCCATCAGCACCGCCGAGGCGCAGCTTACCAAGGCGGAAGCGGCGATCGATGCCGCCGAGGCGAGCATAGACTATATCCAGTCGATCATTGACGACAGCACACTGACCGCGCCGCGTCCCGGACGTGTCCAGTATCTTGTCGCCCAGCCGGGCGAGATCGTGGCGGCCGGCGGTCGTATTCTCAATATTGTCGATCTGACCGATGTCTATATGAACTTCTTCCTGCCGACCGAACAGGCGGGCCGGACGGCAATTGGCGCCGAGACCCGGCTGGTGCTCGATGCCGCACCGCAATTCACCATTCCCGCCAGCATTTCCTATGTTTCCGACGTCGCCCAGTTCACGCCGAAGACCGTCGAGACGGAGGTGGAGCGCCAGAAGCTGATGTTTCGGGTCAAGGCCCGCATCGACCCGGCTCTGTTGCGCGAGCATATCGACCTCGTCAAGACCGGCCTGCCTGGCGTCGCCTATGTGCGCTATGACCCCAATGCCGCTTGGCCTGACGCGCTTGAAGGAAATCTCGCCCAATGAATGTCGCGGATGAGCAGGGTGGCGCCGGCGCAGTCGCTCGCCTTGAAGGCGTCAGCCTGCTTTATCGCAAGACGGCGGCGCTGAACGACATATCGCTTGATATTCCCGCCGGCTGCATGGCGGGCCTCATCGGCCCGGACGGCGTCGGCAAGTCAAGCCTGCTGTCGCTGATTGCCGGCGCGCGCAAGGTGCAGACCGGCGCTGTCAGCGTGCTTGGCGGCGACATCTCCGATGACGGGCACCGCCGCGCTGTCTGCCCGCGCATCGCCTATATGCCGCAGGGTCTCGGCCGCAATCTCTACGCCACGCTGTCGGTCTACGAGAATATCGATTTCTTCGGCCGGCTTTTCGGCCATGCCCATGCAGAGCGCCGGCGGCGCATCGAAACCCTGATGAAAAGTACAGGACTGCTGCCTTTCGCCGACAGGCCGGCCGGCAAGCTCTCGGGTGGCATGAAGCAGAAGCTCGGGCTTTGCTGCGCGCTGATCCATGATCCCGATCTCCTGGTTCTCGATGAACCCACGACCGGCGTCGATCCCCTGTCCAGACGGCAGTTCTGGAGCCTGATCGACGATATCCGCGCCTCGCGCCCCGGCATGAGCGTCATTGTCGCAACCGCCTATATGGAAGAGGCCGCGCGCTTTGACTGGCTGGCTGCGATGAATGACGGCAATGTTCTTGCCACCGGCAGCCCGGCCGAGCTTTTGAGCGCGACCGCCACCGACAATCTCGACGACGCTTTCGTGGCGCTGCTGCCGGAAGCGACTGGCCGCGACCGACCGGCGTTGGACATTACCCCGCGCGCGGAGGGCGATGCCGGCGACTTTGCGATCGAAGCCGAGCATCTGAGCAAGCGTTTCGGCGATTTCACCGCCGTCGACGATGTCAGCTTCCGCATTCGCCGGGGCGAGATTTTCGGCTTTCTCGGCTCGAATGGCTGCGGCAAGACCACGACCATGAAAATGCTGACCGGGCTTCTGGATGTGAGCGACGGCACGGCAAAGCTGTTCGGCCAGCCGGTCGACCCCGGCAATCTCGACGTGCGCCGGCGAGTCGGCTATATGTCTCAGGCCTTTTCGCTCTATACCGAGCTGACCGTGCGGCAGAACCTGTCTTTGCACGCCCGGCTTTACCGGCTGCCGGCGGAAACGATCGGCCCGCGCGTTGCCGAAATGATTGCGCGTTTCGATCTCGCCGACGTCGCCGACAGCCTGCCGGATGCGCTGCCGCTCGGCATTCGCCAGCGCCTGTCGCTGGCGGTCGCGATGATCCACGGGCCGGATATCCTGATCCTGGACGAACCGACCTCCGGCGTTGACCCGCTGGCGCGCGATGATTTCTGGCGCATGCTGATCGCGCTTTCGCGCAACGACAATGTCACGATTTTCGTCTCCACCCATTTCATGAACGAGGCGGCGCGCTGCGACCGGATTTCGCTGATGCATGCCGGCCGGGTGCTGGCGAGCGACAGCCCGGCCGCCATCATCGAGGCAAGCGGAAAGGCAACGCTCGAAGAGGCCTTCATCAGCCATCTGGAAGCGGTCACGGACGAAGCGCGGGAGGCTGAAGAGCCCGCGATCGCCGAAAATGCCGAAAAGGACGACGCCGACGGGCGAGCCGCCGAAAGGGCGCTGAAACACCGTTTCGACTTTCGCCGGATGATGGCCTATTCATGGCGCGAGGCGCTGGAACTGCGCCGCGACCCGATCCGCGCCACCATGGCGATCATCGGCAGCGTCATTCTGCTGCTGGTGATCGGCTACGGCATCAATCTCGATATCGAAAACCTGAGCTATGCCACGCTTGACCGCGATCAGACCGTAACGAGCCGGGACCTGACGCTCGATATCTCCGGATCGCGCTATTTCGATGAAAAGGCTCCGCTTCTCGATTATGCCGATATGGACAGGCGCATGCGCGACGGGGAAATCAGTTTCGCTATTGAAATCCCGCCGCATTTCGCCGCCGATCTGGCGCGCGGGCGCGATGTCGAAATCGGCGTCTGGCTGGACGGATCGATGCCGCAACGCGCATCGTCGGCTAGAGGCTATATTCAGGGCGTCTATGCCACATGGCTTACCCGCAAGATCGAAGAAGTCTACGGGGCTGGAGCAGCTGATCCGGCCTATTCGGTTGCCGCGCGCTATCGCTACAACCCGGATATCCGCAGCCTCGTCGCCATGGCGCCGGCAGTCATTCCTCTGCTGCTGCTGCTCATTCCCGCCATTCTCACCACACTTTCCGTGGTGCGCGAGAAGGAGCTGGGCTCGATCGTCAATTTCTATGTCACGCCGACGACGAGACTCGAATTCCTGATTGGCAAACAACTGCCCTATATCGTGCTTGCCATGTTCAATTTCGCCCTGCTGCTGGCAACCTCGCTGATGGTGTTTCAGGTGCCCTTTACCGGCAGCATGCTCGCCTTTTCGCTGGCGGCCCTGCTGTTCGTCACCATTTCAACCGGCATGGGCCTGCTGGTGTCGACCTTTACCAGCAGTCAGATCGCAGCCCTGTTCGCCACCGCTCTTCTCACGCTCATTCCGGCAATCCAGTATTCCGGCCTCATCGATCCGGTCAGCGCGCTTCAGGGCTTTGGCGCCATGATCGGCGAGGTCTATCCGGCCACTTATTTCGTGACGATATCGCGCGGAACCTTCACCAAGGCGCTCGGCCTTGCCGATCTTCACGCTGCCTTTGTGCCTCTTCTCATCGCCATTCCGGTTCTGACGATCGCCAGCACGCTTCTGCTCGGCAAGCAGGCGAGGTAGGTCATGCGGTTTTCCAATATCCTCCAGCTCGGCATCAAGGAATTACGAGGGCTTGGCCGCGACACTCTGATGATCGTTCTCATCGTCTACGCCTTTTCGCTATCCATCTACATGGAATCCTCGGCGATGCCGGAAACGCTCAACCGCGCGGCGATCGCGGTTGTCGACGAGGATCGCTCGGCGCTGTCGCAACGCATTGTCGATGCCTTCTATCCCCCCTATTTCATCGAGCCTGAAATCATCACCACCGCCGAGATGGACGCCCGCCTGGATACCGGAACATCGACCTTCGTGCTCGATATACCGACAAATTTCGAACGGGATGTATTGGCCGGACGAAAGCCGGAGCTGCAGCTCAATATCGATGCCACGCGCATGACCCAGGCGTTTACCGGCAACACCTACATCCAGCAGATCATCGACAATACAGTCAGCGAATATCTTAACCGTGCTCCAGGCGGCAGCAAAATTCCGGTCTCTCTCGATATCCGCGCCAGCTACAATCCGCAGCTTAGCCAGATGTGGTTCGGCTCGATCATCAACATCATCACCAGCATCACCATGCTGTCGATGATCCTTTCCGGCGCGGCGTTGATCCGCGAGCGCGAGCATGGCACGATCGAGCACCTTCTGGTCATGCCGGTCACGGCGCTTGAAATCGTGGTCAGCAAGATCTGGTCGATCGGCCTCGTCGTCCTCGTTGCCTCGACGCTTTCCCTCGTGATCGTGGTTGAAGGCATTCTCGGCGTGCCCGTCAACGGCTCCATGCCGCTGTTCATGGCCGGCAGCGCGTTGATGTTGTTCGCGATGTGCTCGCTCGGCATTTTCCTGGCGACGATTGCGGGCTCGATGCCGCAGTTCGGCCTGCTGCTGATGCTGGTGCTGCTGCCGCTGCAGGTGCTTTCCGGCGGACTGACGCCGCGTGAAAGCATGCCGCAATTCATTCAGGACATCATGCTGCTGGCGCCCAATACCCATTACGTGACGATGTCGCAGGCCATTCTGTTTCGCGGCGCGGGCCTTGATGTCGTCTGGCCGCAATTCGTCTGGCTGGCAGTCCTCGGACTGGCGCTCTTTGCCATCGCGCTGCGCCGTTTCCGCGGGTTCCTGCAATAGGCCCGTATCCGACGCTCATTGTCGTTCCCGGATACAGCGCCCCAGTCCGGCCGAACCGTTCCATTCGCGGTGGACAACCTTGTGACCGCGATCCTGACCGTCCGACCGGATGCCGAGCCGTTGGCCTGGGCGACGATGGCTGACATGATGATTGCAACCCAGCTCAAATGGAACGTAAGCGTCGTCTGCGCCGCACCGGTAATCAGCCCGACAGCTTGAAGTTCCATGGCAGGAGGTCATCGATGCGACTTCCCCAGGCGCGACTTGGCGGAGACGAGGGGTATCCGAAGACCGCCAGGCACCAACTCCTAGGGCCCGACAAAAGAATACCGCTCACAATGCCTCAAAGGGCAAAGGGGCGTCGTCAACTTAACGGTAACGAGGGCAGACCATGACAACGGCCTGTTTCGCCGATCATGCCCGTGCGATTTTTGTGCACAGGTTCATCGCCGCGGAACGCAATTCGCGATGATGCTTGGAAGGGATGTCGTGGCGCGGGATGTGGAACAGGTTGGCGATCGGGTCATGGATGGAGGCAAAGCGTTGGAGATGTCGCTGTGACTTGAAGCGCTTCATGATTCGTTCTCGGCGCCTGACTGGTTGGTGAGAATTCTCCGCCCGATTATTCAACCCTTTGTGGGAGCGATGCTCGACACAAGGCATGATCTCTCGCTTTGCTGCGCCGCAGGATCGCAGCTTGTCTGTGATCATCACCCGCGGCGATCGGCCATGGCCCTTCAAGAGCTTGCGCATCAGGCGCTTGGCGGCCTTGGCATTTCGGCGGCTTTGAACGAGAACCTCCAGGACGAAACCGTCCTGATCAACTGCGCGCCACAGCCAATGCTTCTTGCCACGGATTGAAAAAACGGCTTCATCGAGATGCCACCTGTCCCCAAGCCGACCGGACAATCGACGACGGATGTCGTTGGCAAAGGTGCGGCCGAATTTCTATGCCCACCCCCGGACGGTTTGGTGCGAGACAATGATCCGCGAGCAGCCAGCAAGTCCTCGACCATTCGCAGGCTCAGAGGAAACCGGAAATAGAGCCACACGGCGTGGGCAATGACTTCAGCTGGGAAGCGACGGCGACGATATAGTGGATCACGGTCTGTCATGGCCCGTCATTCGCACATCAAGTTCCACATTCCGTTAAGTTGACGATGCCCCGATCGCCTGGCGGAAGTACAACGCTTAACATGGGCCTATCTGCGTAGCGCACTTTATCCTGAGGACGACGCTTGGGAGACGGTGGTTGGAGACCTGCATGCCCGCGAGGTCGGACGGACGGAAACCAAATGAGCTGGAAATGCGCTTACAATTGAGAGGATCGGTTCGACATCGTTTGTCGTTGACTTGAATATGTCGCAGCCGAACCGGCGCAATGTAAGGACGCTTGAGCACCGGGTCGGCCTATGAACAGCCAATCGCCCCCTCGTTGCCGAGCCCGCGAACCATCTTGGCATGGTACGGCGACTGGAAATCTGCCTGATATTTTCCGGTCTGAGGTTATATCAGAAGGTCTCGATCAGCGAGCGCCAGCATATCAATGGGAGTGGGAAAAAGCTGGGGTTCAAGCCGCAAGGGCAAACTTAGCTTGCTTGAGCCGACCATCGGCAATCGCTGCCCGAACCTGCAATACCCGATGGGCGCCGGCAGGAGACCAACGCATCTGCCGCTTTTTGTTCATCCGAGCGTTCACGAGGCTATTGGCGGCGCTTTCGGCCGGAGAACTCGATATCGGCTGACCCGACCGATATCGATGGCAGTAGTCGACAATCGACGTTGTGTTCTGGACCAGGTAGGACCGGAGATTGCTGATCAATACGGACAATCGCTTGAGCTTTTGGTTGGCCTCACGAAGCGTGGGGTGCTGCTCCAACTGGTAGAGCATATTCTTCACGGCTCTCGTCGCCTCCCTGACGTAGCCGCTCCAAAGCAGATGGCGAAGCCTCGGCACATCAGCCGCAACATCTCGAAGGTAAATGTTCAGATCGCCGATATGCTTGAGGCCTTGCCACGTCTGTTCGATGTGCCGAAGCCGCATCGACAGATGGAACCAGTCAAGAATATGCGTCACGGGCTGCCTTGTTGCACTGAGCACGATGCTTTGCAGCCCGACGTCACCGTCGCTGAAAACAGTGACGTCGCGGCCAGGCAGCCATCCTTGCGCTCGCATTGCGGAACGAACCGCATCGTGCTTGCCGGTAGCCACATGCGGTGCGGCCGCGAACTGACGCGGTAGCCGCCCCGGTGAAACAACGCGTCCCATGGCGATCTCGAAATGCCGACTCTGATATCCAGGAACTGCACGGATATAGGCACCATCAATGAAGACGGAAATGGAGGATCCGCCGGCCCGGCTCATGCGATAGGGGCTCGCGGCATCCCATTTTTCGATCTGATCGGCCACCTTGGCGAGCCGGTTGACGACAGTTCGATGATTGTGTGGCCGCGTGGTCGGTACAAAAAGATCGAGTACACGAGCTGCTTCACGAAACGACAGGCGCGAACCGAGCTCAGCTTGTACGCGCTCCAATTCCGGCGTCGCTCTGCCCTTCAACAAGGTCTCGATGTTTCCGGTGTTCGACTTTGCCGGCTTTCCGCAGCTACAGCTGCGGAGCCGAGGCACCCGCAGGCGACAAATACCAAAGAGCGAATGGACCGTGCGAGATCGATAGTCATGAACCCCTTGAAGGCGGCCACAGTCGTGACATTTCCGATCGTGCTGGCTGGCTTGATCCACCTGAAACTGCGTAAGCTCTTCTTGCAGGCGGCGTTGTATCAACTTGCCTTCCTCAAGGGACAGGCCGAATTCATCGAATCGCGCTCCCTCGACCATGCGTTCTACAACTGCGATTTCTCGGCGCTGACGAACGCCATCGGGCCCGACTAACTCGACAACAACATTCAGCTTCAATTGTGACATCCACGAGTACCCTTCTGAAAAGGGTTCTGGTTACGCTTTATTTCTTACCCCCACCTTTTTCCCGCTCCCTCGCCCCGGGCGGGGATGATCCAGCCCATGGGCGCTGGTCACGCACATAGGCCCAGATCCGGCCCTGTCTGACGCCTTTACCAAGCCCCTTTGCCGCGCAACGACCGGTCCAGGACACGGATCGGCGTGTCATCCGCATGCAGCAGGTCGCTGCCCATGATGTCAGCCTCGATCCGTTCGATGAGCGGCGACAGTGTCTTCATCGCGCGTCCGCACCAACCGACAAGCGTGGTCTCGGGGATGTCTGCGCCCATGCGGGCGAAGATCTCGTGCTGGCGATACAAAGGAAGATGATCATCAAACTTCGCGACTAAAATATGAGCCAGCAGGTTCGGGCCGGCCATGCTGCCTGGGATCGGACGGCTGGGCGCAGGCTCCTGCACCATTCGCTCACAGCGCCGGCAGGACTTCTTGATGCGGGCGATCTGCACCACCTTCATTTGGGCTGCAATCATGTCCAGCAGTTCGCTGACATCCTCGCCCACAACCCGCAGATCGCCGCCACAGTCAGCGCAGCATGTGCCGGGATCAAGCTCACGACGCTCGCGTAGGGTCGCATCCGAGACACGTGGACGTCGACGCAGCGCGGGCGCATCGGCAGCCTCTGGAGACGGCTCATTGTGTCCTTCGTCGATGGGCGCTCCATCTTCCTCGGCTACGGCAACCAGCAGATCTTCGAGCGCCAGTTCCAGCTGCTCGATCTCGCGTTCGATTTTCTCAGAGGATTTGCCGAAAGCCAGCTTCTGCAACTTGGCGATCCGCAGGCGCAGGGCCTGAACCAGCTGGTCGTGGACCCGCAATGTCGCCGAGATCTTGGCATTCTCGGCCTGCAAAGCCGCAATCATCGCCTTCAATATGGCGGGATCATCTGGCAGATTTTGCGTTACATTTGACATGCACATTTCTACCACAGGGCACGTGATAGCGCTATAAAAACAAAGCGTTTTGACTCATATATTCAGCCCACACGGGCCGGCGGTGCGCCCCAATCCGGCCTGCGCCAGTCAATGCCTTCCCAGAGCATGGCGAGCTGCGCGGACGTCAGCCGGACGGCACCCTCGGTCATCGCAGGCCAGGGAAAGCGGCCGCGTTCCAGGACTTTATAGTAGAGGCAAAAGCCCTGACCGTCCCAATACAGAAGCTTGAGCCGGTCACCCTTGCGGCCGCGGAAAGCGAAGACTGCGCCGCCCGCAGGCTTCTGGCGCAGCACATCCTGGGTCAGCGCCGCCAGACCGGCGATGCCTTTGCGCATATCTGTCACGCCGCAAGCCACGTAGACGCGAACGCCAGTGCCCGGACCAATCATGCCGTTTCCACAGCACGGATCAGCTGCGTCAGCGCCACCGCAGCCATGCTGCTGTCGAAGTGCAGGCTGCGACCGTTGCGCAGGCGCAATTCGACTGCCATCGGGGCCGCTATGATGGGCGTGTCTGCGATGGCGGGCACGCCATGCGTCGGAATATCAAAAGGAAGGAAGAGTGCACCACCATCCGGTGACCACAGCCCCTTCTTCTTCATCTCGTGACGCCACGCATAAATCTGCTGTCGGGTGACCTCGTGGCGCTGCGCCACCTGCGTGACCGTCGCCTCATCGGTGCCCACCGACATGACAATCCCAAGCTTCTCCTCGTCGCTCCAGCGCCGACGACGTTCAAACCCCAGTATTTCACCACGCATCGCCAAACCCACCTAAGACACGTCGCTAACGACGTCGTTAAGCACGTATCTTAGCAAATCAGCCGGAAATCAGGCAGGCGGTCACAACGGAGTGGTTACCAGCATCAAAATGGTTCTGAATGTCCGAAAAGGGCCGATCGCGTAGGGCAAGTTTTTTTGCACTCGCAAAATGCTGCGGGAAAGCATTCGGTAAAGGGGCTCAAACCGGGATTTCGCCGCGCTATCCACGAACGTCCGCTCTCATCTTCATGCAAGCTTTTAGCCAAAAGCTCGCATAAATTTAAAAGCTGACATTCCAGCCGGAACAAGTAAGTCGCAAAAGCGCCTTGCATGCTTTCATGTTTACATGAGGCGAAGTTGCCTTGCTGCGGGCTTGTGCTCGATCACCTTCATGACGGTTCGCTCTTTCTTGAGCCCCTTCGACGTCATTGATTGCCGTTCTCGCACTTCACAGATCAAATAGTCATTCTTCCCAAACGAGATTTCATCGTTGGCGATCTTATTAAGGAAATCGACATCTTCGATATCTGCTGTGAAGGGCTCGGCTCCATCTGTGAGACGCCACTTGTTGTCTTCTTTGAAGCTCAGAGCCGGATTCAAAAGTTCATGATGGGAAACGATATCGTGCGAGGCGTCTGGTCATCACCCTGATGCTTGCGATGTTGACCCATGCTGTGGCGCTTGCGATGGACTTTTCCCAATCTTTGGCCAGTCGACGGCATCGACCGAACCAGCCGAAGGTGCGCTCGACCACCCATCGGCGTGGCAGAACCTCAAAGCCTTTCGCTGTGTCGGAACGCTTGATGATCTCAAGGTTCCATTGGCCGCATCCGCGCAGCGCTTTTCGCAACTTCTGCCCGGCATAGCCGCCATCTGCGAAGACATGGCGCAACCAGGGGAAACGGTAGCGGATGGCTTTCAGGACATCGGGCGCACCGTCGCGGTCCTGGATATCGGCAGCATGGACAAGCACGAACAGCATCAGCCCGATCGTATCGGTGATGATGTGGCGCTTGCGGCCCTTGATCTTCTTGCCGGCGTCGTAGCCCGAGACCCCGCCACTTTCGGTGGTCTTGACACTCTGGCTGTCGATCACACCGGCCGTGGGCGAGGCCTCACGCCCCTCCAGTTCGCGCGTAGCACAGACAAGCAGATGGTTGATGGTCTGCCAAAAGCCGATATCGCGCCAGCCATAGAAATAGCCTCGCACCGTGGAGACCGGAGGGAAGTCCTTCGGCAGTGCCCGCCATTGACTGCCACTGCCCGCAATATAAAGGATCGCGTTCACCACTTCCCTCATATTCGTTTTCCGTGGCCGCCCACCGGGCTTGGCCGGCGGTATCAGTGGAGCAATTACAGCCCACTCACGATCCGTCAAATCGGTTGGATAGCGAAGGCGATCGCGGTTATGCTGCAGGCGGGTGATATCAGTCCAGGGCATGCAATCCTCCACGTTCTTGGCAGAGGTGGTTGAATCACATCCTTCTGATATCACTCAACAACTTTTAAATCGGGCTCTCAGAGAGATGATCTGAAGAGTCATTTTCCGGGTTTCATCTTCGATCTCTTCTTCTTCATTCTCTGGCACATCGAAAGATGGAATATCGCTCTTTTCTAAGACAAGCTCTTCGCCCCCTGGTTGGCGTGCCGAGATGCTCTCGATTCCCTCTTTTTCAAGGCTCGCGACCATCTTTCGCGCATGACTCCGCACATTGGCACTCTCTGCGAGTTTTATCGTTTGTAGATTGGTGATGAAATACGTGTCACCGATGTGAACAATGACATCTCCACCTTTTTCTTCAATCCGATCGGGCTTGCGTCCCTTCATCCATTTGAGCAAAGCAAGCAGACCACCACCAGCAACAGTAACACCGCCAACGGCCGCACCGCCGATCTTGAAGACAAGATCGGCAAGCCCATTTGCAGCCGCGATTTCGTCTTTGTGGGCTTGTGCGTAGGTGAATATGGATTCGATGATTGTAAATCGGCATAGGGGTTCGACGCCGATCGTCACGATAAGCCTTTGAAATATTTAAAGCGTATGGGGTCCGGGTGCCGCGCCGAATGACATCTTCATGTCCACGAAACCGGCAGCAGCACACATTTGCCGTACCGTCGGGTATGGCAAATGTGCATCTGGCTGGGTACCGTTTGTACTACGGCAGATTGGGATAGTCAGTGTATCCGTTTTCGCCGCCGCTATAGTAAGTGTCATGATCCGAAGGTGCCAAAGTCGCTTTCCTGCGGAAGCGTTCCGGCAGATCCGGGTTGCTGATGAAGAGCCTTCCAAACGTGACGGCATCAGCCAGGCCCGATTCGATGGCCTGCTCCGCAGTCTGCTGATCATAGTCGACATTCACCACGAAAAGGCCTGAGAACCGCTTCCGGGCCTCTGGTGCGAATGGCTTCGCTCCCTCCGGCAGGTTCGCGGACTCCATGAAATGGAGGATGCCGACCTTTTTCTTTTCAAGTGCCTCAACAGCAAACAGATATGTTTGCTCGAGATTGGAATCGCCCATGTCGTTATACGGAATACGCGGCGAAAGCCTGACCGAGACGCGCTCCGGCCCAAAGACGCTGATGGCGGCGTCCGTGGCTTCGAGCAGGAACCGCGCGCGGTTCTCGATCGGACCGCCATATTCGTCGGTCCTTTTGTTTGGGCCATCTTCCAGAAACTGTGCCGGCAAGTAGCCGTTGGCACCGTGGACTTCGACGCCATCGAAGCCTGCTTCCTTAGCGGCACGCGCCGCGGCTTCATAGTCTGCTATCGTGGATTTGATCTCATCGATTGTAAGCTCTCTCGGCGTGACCGTCGGCTTGGGGCCTTCTGCAGTAAACACCTGGCTGTCAAAGGGAATCGCGGACGGCGCTACAGGGAGTTCGCCGCCGTGAAAATCCGGATGGGACGCACGGCCTGTGTGCCAGAGCTGGGCGAAGATCAGGCCTCCAGCTTTGTGAACAGCCTCCGTGACTTTTTTCCATCCCGCGATCTGCTCGGCGGTGTGGATTCCCGGTGTGTTGGTCCAGCCGATTGCCTGGGAGCTGATCTGGGTTCCTTCGGTAAAAATCAGGCCGGCGGACGCACGCTGTGCGTAGTATGTCGCCGTCAATTCGTTGGCTACATGATCCTTGGATCGCGCTCTTGTCATCGGAGCCATGAAGACGCGATTTTTAAATGTGAGTTCGGCGTTGCCTACGGCACTTAGAAGCTTAGATGTTGGCATGTTTTCTCTCTGATTCTGCTTTCTCGATTGGTTGAATATCTGAATGAAGCCGGGGATCCCGAACGCGACCATTTGTGATGTACAGGCCTGCCAGGGCGACTGGCTGGCGCTGACTTTGAACCAATAGCCGAGGTCTCAAGTCGCAATTCGGAAGTCACCATTTGCATTCATTCCTGGAAATGCTCAGATCCGCACGAAAGGTGCCCTGGAGCCCATTTCGGCAGCCTGAGCGAGATCTATCGACGATTTGGAGACGGAATGTCTGTCTTGGATGAGGGTTCGTTGTGACATAAAATACTCCGTCTGCGTTGTCGACGAAGTAGTATATTAAATAAACCTAGCGTCAATTAGGCACTCGCAATACACTTGGTAGGTCTAGGGATACCTGGAGGCGAATAAGTTCTTCTCCGCCCTGTTTCCAATCGCAGTCCCCATTCACTATCTGTCATTCCAGCAGACGAAACGGCATAAACCTTCCTCGCATGCAGATCGTCGAAGGTGTTCTCCGAGCTGGCAAAACGAAGATGCAGGCGCTTGTCGATTGCATCACCGATGGAGACCAGCAGGGCACATTTAGGACTGCGGTTCTCGAACCATCAGTGATGCGAGGCCATCAGTCTGCACCAGTTCGCACGCGGAGCGACCTGCCCAAAGCTCCCGTTCGGGTCTCGGATCTACGAAACCCGAAGGCGGGCTTTCCACTGGCGCAATTGCCAGCGAACGACGCGGCGAATAACGTGGCCGCATGAAAACAGAAATTATATTTCTTTCGCCAGAACGACAGGCGCTTATTGATGAGTATGAACGCGCTGATCGCAGTGTCGTCGGCTTCGCCATGGATTATCCACATGGGCTTTCCTCGGGGAGGCACAGCCATCCCAAAGCGCAACTTGTCTACGCGATCTCGGGGTTGATGCGCGTGGAAACCGCAAACGCTTTGTTCCTGCTTCCACCGACCAAGGCCTTGTTTCTGCCTGCGGACGAAGCGCATTCCATCTCCATGGAGGGCGATGTCGCGATGCGCGAATTGTTCATCGAACGAACCATGGCTGTGGCTCTCGTCCAGGAACCGCGGGTGCTGACGGTCAATCCGCTGCTGCGGGAACTGATCCTTGCAATCTGTGCCGAACCGGTGGACTGGGCCCCTGACGGGCGATGCCCGCATATCATCGCCCTTATCATCGATGAAATCGGACGGGCCAAAACCCTGATGACACGCCTGCCGCAACTGCGGGAAGCGCGTTTGTCCAGGATCGCGCGGGCCATCGTCGAAAATCCTGCCGATCCACGAACGCTTGATGACTGGGCCGAAGTTTGCGGCGCATCGGCGCGGACACTGGCGCGGCTGTTCCTTCACGATACCGGGATGACCTTTGGGCAATGGCGGTTACAGGCGCGCCTGAACGCGGCGTTCGCCCTGCTGATGACCGACGGCGAAATAGACCGCATCGCCCAGAAGGTCGGCTTCAGCAGTCAATCCGCGCTCGGGGTCGCGTTCCGCCGAACCTTTGGCATGACCCCGGCACAAGCCCGGAAACTGCATCTTGACGGACCCTAGTCTTTGTCCGTTTCGCAACAAGACTTGTCCTTCTGTTTTTCAGACGAACCGTCGATACTGCATGACAGACCATGACTGCATCGAGAGGAAGTCTTATGGGCAAGGAACTGTTTTCCGAAATTGGCATCATCCGCGCGGCGGACCTTGAAGAGGGGCCGATCACGCCAGGGCAGATCCGGCGCAAGGCGCTGGAAGTTGGGGAGCTTTGGGTCGGCGAATGTCATGTTACTGCGCTGGATCAACCAAGCCAGTGGCACCACCACAATGACTTCGACAGCGTCATGTATATGCTCTCGGGCCGCATCCGCGTCGATCATGGCACGGGCGGGAAGCAGTCTTTCGAACTCGGAGCGGGTGACTACGCCTATTTCCCACGCCGTGTGATTCATCGGGCGCAGATCCTGCAAGGCGGAGATGACGTACGGTATGTCTTCGTCAGGATCGGCCGGGGCGAGACGCTGGAAAATGTGGCCGGTCCTGAGGCCTGAGTATGCCGGTTAAGCCGGTCGAACATTCAAGAAGGAGCCTGAAATGGCAGAAGACCTGTCCAGATGGACCCAGCGCCCCAAACCCCGAACCGAGCCGATGAACGGACGGTTCGTCCGGCTGGAAAAGCTCGATCCGGCAAGGCATGCGGACGGCCTGTTCGATGCCTCGGCCCAACCGGATGGGGACGAGCGGTTCCGCTGGTTGCCCAATGTCTCGCCAACCGACCGCGACGTCTTTCGCACCTGGGTGGAGCAGTCGGCAGCAAGCGAGGATCCGCTATTCTTTGCTGTGATCGACAAAGCATCGGGCAAGGTTGCAGGGCGGCAGGCCTTCATGCGGATCGATGCGGACAACGGTGTGGCCGAGATCGGCCATATCTACTGGGGCCCATTGGTGTCACGAAAGCCAGCGGCAACCGAGGCCCTGTTCCTGTTTGCCCATCACATCTTTGACGACCTCGGCTATCGCCGCTTCGAGTGGAAATGCGACAACGAAAACCTGCCGTCCAAACGGGCAGCACACCGTTTCGGTTTCCAGCACGAGGGGGTGTTTCACCAGCACCTGATCGTGAAGGGCCGGAACCGCGACACCGCATGGTTCGCGATGCTTGACAAAGATTGGACGAAGCTGCGGCCTGCCTATGAGGCTTGGCTTGCGCCGGAGAACTTTGATGCCGAGGGTGTACAAAGGAAGATGCTTGAGGATTTCCGCGCGGAGTTTTGCGTGCTTCCACCTCAGTCGAAGAGACCGCCCGCCGAGCGCTGAAATCCTGCTGCTTCCACTGGCAGCCGCGCATGATGATCGGGAAATCTGGGCCCACCGCCCGGCACGGCGCTGACGATCACCACCGCGAACGATCCTTGATCGTGAGGCCACCACAACGTTCGGCGCGCAGATTGGTACCCGCGCAAAAGAATTGGTCGATGAGATAACCGTGGGCACCGTGCATATCGGCGGTATCAAAGCCCAGCCGCTTGGCGTCCGCTGCAGCCTTGACAAAGGCCGCGACCGTATCGGCGATGACTTGCTCGTTCATGGCGACGCGGCGCGGTTCGCCCGGGGTGTCCAAACCGTCCCGCTGCTGATAGCAGGCTGCGCTGACTGGCCCCGGAATACCTTCAGGAGAGAACCGGCGCGTCATCGGCGCCAATGACGATGTGGCTTTTTCAGGTCGAGCGACCGGGCGGTAAACGGGTGGAACAAGCTGCTGGAATCGGGATGGGGATGGGGATGACAGAGACTCCGTTTTCAATTATCTAGCATGGTATACGTTGTAGACTTGGCGTCAGTCAGTCGCCTGAAGTCGCCTTGGAACATTGAAGGAAACAGCCATGCTTGAACTTGAACCGATCTGTTTCTCGTCAGAATGTCCTAGCCGGGCATTGTTCGATCAGATCGCCGACAAATGGTCGATGATGGTCCTGGCCGTGCTCGACGACGGACCGCTGAGGTTCAACGCCATCCGTCGCAGGCTGCAAGGCGTCACCCAGAAGGCGCTTACCCAGTGCCTTCGCCGGTTGGAACGCAACGGCTTGATCGCAAGAGAGGTTATTTCGCTTTCGCCGGTTGCGGTTCAGTATCAGATCACACCACTTGGGCGAACGCTGCAGCAGCCTTTTCGAGCCCTGCACGAGTGGACGCTCGAAAAGCTGCCCGAGGTTGATGCCGCACGGGACTCGTTCGACGCGGTGCACAGCAAGTAGACGCGCCGCGATGGTGAAGCTGCAAAAGCTGCGGTGCAGTAAGAGGCGGGACTGGCCCGGTATCCCCAACCCTGCCAGCGCCACTGAGCGCCCCCCATCGCTCATCTGGCCCTCACTGAGCAGCATGATGATCGGGCGCCCCTCGTCAGTGCGGAGCGCTTTCAGGTGCGTGGCGTCGATCATGATGCGCTGGGGCCTGGGAGCCTCACCGGCCAGCGCCGCGAAGATGCGGTCGAACACGCCAAGACGGCTCCAGCGAATGAAACGGTTATAGAGCGTTTTGTGTGGCCCGTAGCTGTTCGCATGGACTGCGATGACGAGATGAATGTAAATCGGCATAGGGGTTCGACGCCGATCGGCACGATAAGTCTTTGAAAGATTTAAAGAGTGTGGGGTCCTGGTGCCGCGCTGAACTACAATCCGGTGACTATTCCGTGCCTGTCGCCTACGGTCATCAGGACGTTTGGGTTCGAGGCTATGTCGACAAGGTGGTGATTGGTTGCCGCGGCGAGATCATCGCCCGCCATCCCAGGAGCTGGGATCGGGAAGATGTCATCTTCGACCCTGTTCATTACCTGCCGCTGATCGAACAGAAGATCAATGCGCTGGATCAGGCGGCCCCTCTGCAGGGCTGGGCTCTGCCGGAGGAGTTTGCGACACTGTGCCGGCTGATGGAAGGCCGCATGGCAAAGCATGGCCGGCGAGAATACGTGCAGGTTCTTCGACTGCTGGAAAGCTTCGATATGGCTGACCTGCATGCGGCGATCAAGCAAGCCCTGCAACTCGGCGCGATTGGCTTCGACGCCGTCAAACATCTGATTCTTTGCCGGGTGGAGCGCCGGCCGCCGCGACTGGATCTGTCGATCTATCCCTACCTGCCGAGAGCAACCGTCGAGACGACATCGGCGAAGGCGTACATGGGCCTCTTGTCATCGGGGAAGGGAGAAGCGGCATGAGCACCGAAGCACCCGAGATTCTGCTTGCCCACGACCTCAAGACCCTGAAGCTGCCGACCTTCCAGCGGGAGTATCAGAAACTGGCCCGGCTTTGCGCCACCGAGGGCGTCGACCACATCGGGTACCTCAGCCGGCTTGCCGAGCGGGAAATGGTCGAACGGGATCGTCGTAAGGTCGAGCGGCGTATCAAGGCAGCCAAATTCCCGGTCGTCAAAAGCCTCGACAGTTTCGACTTTGCCGCCATCCCGAAGCTCAACAAGATGCAGGTGCTGGAGCTGGCCCGCTGCGAATGGATCGAGCGTCGCGAGAACGTCATCGCTCTCGGCCCCAGCGGAACCGGGAAGACGCACATAGCGCTCGCCCTCGGCCTTTCAGCCTGCCAGAAGGGCCTGTCTGTTGGCTTCACCACAGCCGCAGCCATGGTCAGTGAGATGATGGAAGCCCGTGACGAGCGGCGTCTCTTGCGTTTCCAAAAGCAGATGGCAGGGTACAAGCTGCTGATCATCGACGAACTCGGCTTCGTGCCGCTCTCCAAGACTGGCGCGGAACTGCCGTTCGAGTTGATCTCGCAACGTTATGAGCGGGGCGCCACCCTGATCACCAGCAATTTGCCCTTTGACGAATGGACGGAAACTCTGGGTTCGGAGCGACTGACCGGCGCTCTGCTCGACCGCGTCACGCACCATGTCAACATTCTCGAAATGAATGGCGACAGCTATCGTCTCGCCCAAAGCCGTGCCCGAAAGGCCAGCTGAAACCCTTCAAAATCGCTACGCAGGTATGAGGCCCCCGCTCGGGCTACGCCCTCCCGCGGGCCTCATACCTGCGCCCGAGGTGGCCGACTTTTGCTCCGCCCCGTGGCCGGTTTTTACGCCGCCGTTGACAGCTGGGTTGGTTGTTTTGGTGGCGCATTCGGCTGGGTATTGCGTTTGATGCGGGTGCTGACTTCGGTCGCCTGTGTTGGCCCTTGCTCTTTGGTGGCTGGGCGGCGGCCTATGCGGCGGCTTGTGCAAGAAGCTTCGGCAGTCTGACAAGGTTATAGGCCGCGATGGCGAATCCGAAGACGGCGGCGACTTTCGGCCTTCCCCGGACCTTTACTTTGGCGAAACCGGCCTGCGCCTTGACCCAGCCGAACACCTCTTCGATGCGCTTGCGGCAGCGCAGGCTTATGCCGTAGCCGGGATGGTGCGTCGTGCGCTTGTCGATGGCGGTTTTACGGAGCTTGCCGGTCCTGGAAATACTGCCGTTGATGGCGATATGCGGTGTGACCTTGCGGGCGCGCAAGCTCCCGACAAAGGCTTCGACATCATAAGCCTTGTCGGCGGCAAGCGTGATGCGTCGGCTTTTTGTGCTTCGCCGGTCGAGCATGGCAAGGGTTGCCTCGCGCTCGGCCAGCCCGGTCGCCAGCGTCAGTTCGGCATCGACGACAAGCCCGTTGCGGTTTTCCATCAGCGCGTGGCCCATGTAGCACAGCCGACTTTCCCGCCCATTGGCCTTGCGATAGAGCTGCGCATCGGGATCGGTTGTCGAGGCATGCGTCTCGTTTGAGCGTTTCTCGCCATGAAAGTCACGCTCGCCATTGCGTCCCGGTTGAGGCGGATCGCCCGAGCCATCCTTGGGACGAAAGCTCTTCATGCTCGCCCAGGCGTCAATCAGCGTGCCGTCCACCGAAAAATGTTCGCTCGACATCAACCGCTTGACCTTGGGCAGGGTCATCAGCGCGGACAGGAAATCCCGCGCCACATCGGCTTCCAGAAGACGGTCACGATTGTGCGTGAAGCCGGTTGGATGCCAGACATCGGCATCCATCGACAGGCCGACGAACCAGCGAAACAAGAGATTGTAGTTGATCTGCTCCATCAGCATCCGCTCGGAGCGGATCGAGAAGAAAGCCTGCAAAAGCGTGGCCCGAAGCAGCATCTCGGGCGGGATCGAAGGTCGGCCGACGCGCGCATAAAGCACCTCAAGCCGACCGCTGAGCGACGCCAGAACCTCATCCGTCAGCGTCCGGATCGCCCGCAACGGATGATCCGCCGGAACGCGTTCCTCCAGCCGTACGAAACTAAAAAGCTCATCCCCGTGATCCGATCGACCGCGCATAAATCAACCCCCGCAAATCAATGCCGAAAGTGAATCACAAACTCTGCCCGCTGACGAGCAGTTTTGCAGCAGCCTGTTAGAACAGGCTGCCCTGCGCACTATCGTCTTGCCGTGCATTCGAGATCAAGACCTGATCAAGAGCAGCAAGGAACGCCTTTCTGTCTGTCGCCGCCCGCCGAAGCAATCCGCGAAGCGAAAGCGATACATAAAGTGCCGCCGAATAGGCTTGGCAGTTAATCGATTTTTCGGGGTTAAACTCGATATCCGTGAAGGCTGAATAGTCCAACAAACGTTCAGCCAATTGAGGCTGGCGAACAAGAGCACTGATGTAAAGCCAATCGTAAAAGCCAGTCTGTGGCTCGAGTGGCCAGTCTTCACCACCGAACCGAAAAGCCACCAATCGACCAGAGGACTTCAAGCGCGGGTCCCGCTTGGCTTCGCGCGGCGACACATTGAACAGATCCGTATAGGGGCCGCCCTCCTCAAAAACCTTGCTGCCCTGAAAAGCGCATTCGAGAGGCAGTGGGTTCCCAGTTTGCGGGTAATTTAGCTTCAAATTGAATGCGCTGAGTGCGATGCCGAGACTCTCTTCGGATTTACTCGATATTTCCAACACCGAATTGACCCCAACCGATTGCAGGCTGGCTTCGTGCAGTGAAGCGACTGACTTTTTTCTGAGCTGCGGACATCCCCGCAAACCATTTGAAGGTGACGAACTGGGTTTTTACATAGACTTTGCCGTCAGTCACCGGAATAAAAATTGGTCGTGCGGCCATTGTTATTTTCCGTATTTTCGAGCGAACCTGCGTGATTCAAACAGGTTATCACCTTTGACAGAGAAGAAGGACTGGCGTCTAGAAACGATCCGCTCCTTTTTGCCGACAGCCTGACTGTGGCGCTGCGCAGCTTCATCGCTTTCGAACACCACTCCGGTTATCTCTTCCGGCGGTATCGCACCGAAGACAAGCACTTCGGCCTGTGGGTCCGTCGGATCATAGCGCTCAAGGCGTTCAACCGAGCGGGCCGAGAGCGTATCGTCCTCATTGAACATCGCCCTGAATGTGGCAGCACTCTTGAGATCGCCAATATCTGAATTGCGAATACGGCGATCAGCGGCATTATGTCGGCAGAATGCACAGCCCAGCTGCCACAAAATTCTGGGTTTCAGCAACAAGATGGCCCAATCGATATCCGGGTTAAGCTGGCGATATTTATAGAACATCTGGTAGTTGGGAAAACCAATCGAAAGGGACGTTGCATTGCGGTGCCTGTCCCAGCGGTTATGGTCATTCACCTCTTGGCGTATCCCCGATTGGCGGCCAGTCGACACCGGGATTAATCCGTATTTCATGATAGAGGACAAATTCGAGCACCGCGTGAAATGCACGAGAAACGGGATGTCCAGCTCCAGAGCGGTTTCCTCAATATCCTCTCGTTCACGTCCGATCCAGGAATCGGCAAGATTGTGTGCACGATCGTCACTCTCGAAAAAGATGTCGAAGGGAGAACGCTGATCATGCGAAAAGGACTCTTCGATGAAAGCGGGACCTTCTTCTCGCATTCCCGGCGGCGGTGGTCCGGGGCTATCAGTGATAGCCCCCTTATCTTCAGCTCCATTCGGAGCCGCATTAACGTCTTCCAGAATTGCTCTAAGAAAAGTATCACTTAGCGTTTCATTTTGAGCGGCTATGATGTCCGATTCTAGAACCTTAGAGTTCTCAATACTGGCCACGACGGCAAGAAACAGCTCGGAACCACCCTTTGTGGAGGCCATCAAGTCAACAAATCGGGACAAGAGATCCTGATCGGCCTCTAGCCTACTCGCCATTTCCCTGAAACTTTTGGCTTGGTTTTCGACTTCGGCATAGAATGCGTCTGTGAGTGCCTGCTTCGTCTCCGCGTCATACGTATCAACCTGGGAGAGCGCTTCGCGGCGGTCGCGGTTGATTTTGAGCAAACTACCGGTAGATTTGTCGTCCTCAGGATTCTCATTGCGTTCCGCCTCAGCTTGACGCTCCATTCGCGCCCTAAGTTCCTCGAGTGTGTCCGGAGACAGCGCGCGTTTTTTAGCCTTCGAGATCTGTAGGAAAGTCCGCAAGTTTAAACTTTGTTTCGATTACCCTCGTCTGCACTTTGATCGGAGAACAGATATTTAGCTTCCGGTTTGAGAGTCTGGTTGCCTCAAGAATATTTTCAAGTTCGCGATTAAATGAATTGAGGCTTCCGACGAACCCCTCATCCGCGCGCGCCTCCTCTTCCAAATCCTGTTTGCCCGCTTGCAACTTCGCGCGCGGGGTGTCTGACACAAGCTCTGGCGGTTGGCTGGGCCCGAGCAATGAGGGCGAGGTAAATTGATGTCTGGGCCTCAGTAGGAAATACGTTCCCCAAACGACGGCCAACTGCAGGAACAACAATGGTGGATAGAAAAGATTGATGACAGAAAAAGCCGTCCAACCCCAGGCGGCGGCCAAAAATAATTTTGAACGAAGTAGACGAACTCCAGTCAGCGTGAACACGATAACAAGCTGATATGCAATGACAGTCATGACGCCCCCGAGAAGCCAATAGCATATTGGCTACAATCCAAGGGTTAACTGAAGGTTAGTAACAACTGAAATAGACTAGAAATTAGCTGCTTCCAAAGGAGGTCAGGAGTTTTGCCTGCTTCGGGTTGGAATGTCATTGTCGATGACACTTACGCAGTTTCAACCCACGACGGCGCACCTGTGCCTGCCAGCGCCCTCTGAGCTTGCGTATTGTCGCCATCGTGATCTCCGAGTTAACTACTGTGATCACGCGTAGGATGCCGGTGATGAGGAGCCAAGGATTATCCCGGCGAACCTTTGCGACATCCGCAACGGGCAGAAACAATTAAAGGCATTGGCTCCGGCGTGTCGGCCCTAGTTGGCCGAGGACGAGCAGCGTTCACGGTTCATGCTTCTTCAGCACTGTATCCACGAATCTAACAAGCTGCAGCAAATCTTCGGCCAGAACATCTTCCAGAAGTCGCCCTTCCACCAGAGCACCACCTTTCATATATGCCAACCCGGCCGGTGTCTTCAGATCGCCTACATCAACAAACCTCGAAAAAAACGGCCACCAAGGCCGCGATTCTTCACGATTGCGAAGCAAATTTAGTTCTTCGACGTTAACGTGCTTGAGCATGCCCCATAAAGTCGAGTCGATAGGCTTACGCAGCTCTTCCGGTCCACAATAGGCACGAATTCCAGCCGCCACGCCATAGTAGTTCGGATCGTCGAACTCAATTCTGACCGAGAGCTCAGATGGCCAGCCTTGACGCCGCCAGGAAATTCCAGCCCAACGCACCGCTTTTCTTGCAGCGTCGTTAGAAACCACAATTCCGTCCTCCATTGCGGCAATGCGCTGATCTAACCGATGGAGAAATTCCTTGATCTGAAGGTCGAGGATTTCAATCCATGTCTCGGAAACGGCAGCCGCCAGCTCTAGCTCTGACAAACTCCCTTTCTGGGCGCTCGCAAGCAACCGCGCGCTGACAGCAGACTTCACCGCTTCAAACTCAGACCTATTCATTCGATACCTCCTCCGATAAATCAGTGAAATTCTGCTCAACCCAGTCAGCGAAGTCAGACAGATAGACACGCACTTTCGGCGCTTTTGCTCGCGCTTCGCACGAGCGAAGCCAGGATGAAAGGCTCGGTCGGTCGCCTTGGCTCGTGTAGCAGATTGTTACATATCGCCCGCCAAATTCCTCAATTGTAGAGACATTCATGGTCTGCGATTCGGTCCCACGACCAGAAAGATAGACCAGATGCCCACCCTCGCGCACATGAGCGCGCTTAATATAAGAGGCGTAACGTTCCATCTGATCGGGTTGCTCGGAAGCATAGGGTTTGTTTTCGATAATCAGAAAATCCACCATCCGCAACTGAAGAACGATATCAATCTGTCCTTCCGATACCCGTTTTTCCCGCAGGACTCGTATATTCGTTATGTCGTCAGTCACCACGGCGGCGGTGAAATCACATAGCTTCAGAAACAGCTCCAAAAACACATCGCCTTGCCCATGAACTCCATTGGGATCAAGGAGATCGGCAATCATGCGGGAGAGACCCAACTCGTCCGTGCGCATATAATCGAGTAGATTCAGGTCCGATCCTAGTTCATAGGCAAGCCTGCGCCCCAAAGTCGTCGCCGCCGACGCAACAGTTTCCATCGTTGTGAAAAAGTGGTCGACCCGCCTGTCAATTTCCATTTTCTCCATCCCCGCTCCTTATTGCGATTCAAAAACCGCAACGCGATTCCCTCAATCGCTGTTCGATCTCGGGTATAGTTCGATCATGAAGTGAATAGCCCCGAGTTTTGTAGACGCCAACCATAAGCGAAAAGGACGCATTTGCGACCGCATCGATCGTGTGACCTTGTATCGCCTGCGCCCCGGTCGTGGCGCTCGCGAGGAACGGCGCAAATAAACACGCCACATCCAGATCGAGACATGGACCAAGTTAAAAATAAAGAATTGATTTTCCGAAAAAATCTGGCGGGCCGAAGACGGCGAAACCGAGAACTACACCTACGCCATAGCCCTACAAATTGACTCGCCATGACATCCTTTCGCGTTTCACCAGCAAGTCAAATGCCGCACTGACGCGAGAGAGCCGCGAGCCATCCGTCGTCGCGAAACACGGGCATCATTCTTGAAATTCGGCCTTGACATTGACACTAATGTCAAGGTGCTAGGGCAGCGTGGAAAGGGACCGAAATGCAGATCAAGGAAGCTGCCGAAAGGCTCGGGATCACGGAGCGCATGTTGCGCCATTATGAGAAGGCGGGCCTCATGGATGCCCAGCGCTCGAAGAATGGCTATCGCAGCTACAGCGAAACCGACCTGCGCCGGGCGGGACGCATCCGCGATCTCATTGCGACAGGCTTTTCTACACGCGAGGTCCGCGCCATGGCGGCCTGCCTCTCCGACGAGGGTGCAGGACCGTGTGAGGGCGGTATTCCGCAATTGCTGGAAAAACTGGAGCATATCGACCGGCTCAGAGCCGATCTTGATGCAAAGCGGGAAGCGGTACTCGACCGCCTCGCCATGTTTCGGGAGTCCCTTTCGACCCATCACGAAAGGAACGACCTACACCATGCTGCGCCTGATACTTCTCTTCTTGATCGCCTTCCTCGTGGGGGCCGACGAATTCCTGTTGGGGCCGATCCTCACGCCGATAGGAACTGACCTTTCGGTTCCGGCCGAGCGCATCGCGCTATTCATCACGGCCTACAGTCTGCCACTGGCGATCATGGCCCCTATCCTTGGCGGCGTTTCCGACCGATACGGGCGGCTCGCCGTCCTTGTCCCCTCAACGCTCGTGTTCGGCCTCGCGTCGATTGCCACGTCCTTCGTCCCTACATTCGAGACGGGCATTGCCACCCGCATCCTGACTGGGGCGGCGAGCGGCGGAATGCTCGGCATCGCCATGGCGATGGCAGGCGACCTTGGCGAGAAGGCCGCGCCCAAGGCCATCGCCTTCGTCACTTCCGGCCTCACGCTCGGCATCATTCTCAGCCCCGGCATCGGCGCGCTGTCGGCGGAGTTTTGGTCATGGCGGTTCGCCTTTGCGGCGCTCGGTGGAATGGCTCTAATCGTGGTTTTGATCGGCCTGCCGTCGTTGCGCACGACACCGGCACCAAATCATCGACCGAACGCCGATGCTGACAATGTGGTGGGGCCGCTTTTCGTGCCGGGCGCATGGGGAAGCCTGATCGCCATGGCCTCTGGCCTCGGCGGCGCGGTCGGTTGCTTCGCGCTGGTGGGCGAGCGACTGCGTTCCCTTTACGAATGGGACACGGCAACAGTGGGCATGGTCTATGCCGGCTTTGGCATCCTCACGCTGGTCGGCAATTTCACCATGCCGATGGCGCTGGCCCGCATCGGCAGCGGTCGCGCGTTGATGCGGATCGCGCTGATCTTCGTGCTGGCAGCGATTGCCGTCACCTATGTCTTTGACAGCCTTGCTCCGGCTTTGGTTCTGCTTGCACTGGCGATGTGGGCGGTGCTTGGCGGCATCGGCGCTCCGGGCCTGCAAACCCATATCGCGCAACTCTCACCCACCCGCAGAGGCACGCTGATGGCATTGGCGGGAAGCAGTATGAACCTAGGTGTCGCAGGAGCGACCGCGCTGGCGTCCAGCGTCTACCCGGCTGGCGCAGCATGGGTTGCCGTTGTAGCGCTGATTCTTATTGTCATCGCGATATTGGCTTTGCGCCCGGTTGACGCAGGCGCTGCTGAAAGGGTCTCAAAAAGATAACCCGCCATGTGCCGTTGACCCTTCCAATCGCGCCATATGGCGTGCGGTGATCGGCGGCACATAGGCTATTTTCGGCGTCAATCGGCGGTGTTTGGCGGACCGGGCCGGATTCGAACTTATACGCTGAAGTGATCGCCTAGAACTCGGTTACGCCATATGCATTGTCTGCTTTCGGGCGATCGCAAGAGACAGTTGAACGGCCGGAATTGGGGCGCATTTTCGCCTGGCCGCTTTCCACCTTATTCTTGAACGTTCGCGGGTGAATCCTGAGATCACGAAAGCCGTCAATGGAAGTGCTACTGAGTGACGACGTATCCGACAGAGTCTTCATCTTCCAGGCCGACCAGCAGCACCATAATCCGCTAGCCCCACACCTGGGCGGTCTCGGCTTGGTAGAATGCGACCTCCAGCGGCCACTTGTTGTGTCGAAGGCTCGCCAGCCATTTGGAACGGTAATCCCCCCGAAAAATAATGGGCTTCAAAAGTAGAATTTTCTCGGGTTTTATGACTGAGGAGATTTTGATGAAAAAGACGAGATTTAGCGAAGCACAGATTATTGGCATTCTGCGTCAGGCAGAAGGTGGCGTTCCTGTGCCTGAACTTTGCCGGGAGCACGGGATGAGTTCAGCGAGTTTTTATAAATGGCGGGCCAAATATGGCGGCATGGATGCGTCGATGATCAGCCAGATGAAAGCGCTGGAAGACGAGAACCGCCGTCTGAAAAAGATGTATGCGGAGATGAGCATGCAAACCGAACTGCTGAAAGAGGCTTTGGGAAAAAATGACGCGGCCATCTCTACGCCGGGAGGTGGCCGCGCAAGCCGTGGCGATACGTGGGGTGAGCATAGCACTTGCCTGCCGAACGTTCGGTGTCAGCGAAACTTGCTACCGATACAAAGGCAAACGCAATGATGAGAATGAACAGATCGCCGATCTTCTGACCGGCTTGACGCAGGCAAAGAAGAACTGGGGCTTTGGCCTTTGTTTTCTCTATCTGCGGAACGTACAGGGACGGCGCTGGAATCATAAGCGTGTTTATCGCATCTACCGCGCGCTTGAGCTGAACCTCAGGATCAAGCCACGCCGGCGGCTGAAACGGGAAAAACCGGATACACTCAATGTCCCGACAACGCCGAACGCGGTCTGGTCCATGGACTTTATGGCGGATCGGCTGGCCGATGGCCGGCAGTTTCGGCTTTTGAATGTTCTGGATGACTTTAACCGTGAGGGGCTTGGCATTGAGGTCGATTTCTCTCTACCTGCGGAGCGTGTCATCCGTAGCCTGAACCAGATCATTGAGTGGCGCGGCAAACCGCTGGCAATACGTGTTGACAATGGCCCGGAATATGTCAGTGGAAGGCTTATGGACTGGGCTGAAAATCAGGGCATTGCGCTGAATTACATCCAGCCTGGAAAGCCGCAGCAGAACGCTTATGTCGAACGCTACAACCGGACAGTACGACACGAATGGCTTGACCAATACATCATCGAGAGTATCGAAGAGGCGCAGGCGTTCGCCACACAATGGTTATGGAGCTATAACAACGAGCGACCCAATATGGGCATCGGCGGAATGACACCCGCACAGAAACTGAAAATGGCTGCGTGAATTCTACCAAAAAGCCCCGTTAAAAAGGGGAGGATTACCGCTCGTGATGTAACGAACGGCAGCTTTAAGGACGAAGTCGAGAGGCGGTGAACGGCCTACATGGGGGCGCCTTCCGGACCGGCAGAAACGGGGTTTATAATCGCCACTGAAAGCGCCGCTCCCCGGCCCGCTGAATAGGATTGCTTCGCTCGTGGGCCGCGCGTTTACGTGCCGCAGAAGGTTCGGTAGGGCGCCGCGGGCACCGGCGGAAGGCCGGCATAATCGGCGAACTCCGCCTGATCCTCGAAGGGCGTGGCCAGTGCTTTGTTCAAGCGTTCGAAGGGTGCCAGGTCGCCGGCCATTGCGGCGGCAAGCGCTTCCTCGACGAGATGGTTGCGCGGAATGATCGCCGGGTTCACCGCATCCATCGCAACGCGACGTTCACTCGGCTCTCCCGGTTCGGCCGCGAGGCGCTGACGCCAGCGCGCCGCCCAGCCGTCATAGGCGGCTGGATCGGCAAAGAGACCGCGCACGGCCCCATCGGCCTGCTCGCTTTCCGCCGCTTTGCCGAGATTGCGGAAGGTCACGGTGAAGTCCGCAGACTGCTGGGCCATATGCCCAAGAAGATCCTCGATCAACGCGTCGTCTTCCTTCTGCGGTGTCTGCAAACCGATCTTCGCGCGAAAGCCTTCGACATAAGCGGTGTTGAACGCGTCGGCATAGCCGGAGAGGACGTCCTGTGCGACTTCAATGGCCTTGTTTTCGTCCGGATCGAGATGAGGAAGCAGACATTCTGCCAGACGCGCGAGGTTCCAGTGTGCAATGCGGGGCTGGTTGGCGAAGGCGTAACGCCCGTTCCGGTCGATCGAAGAGAAGACGGTGGCGGGATCGTAAGTGTCGAGGAAGGCACAGGGGCCGTAGTCGATCGTTTCCCCCGCGATCGACATATTGTCGGTGTTCATGACGCCGTGCACGAAGCCGATCTGCATCCAGCATGCGACGAGTTCCGCCTGACGGGCACAGACGCCTTGAAGAAGAGCGCGGTAGGGATTGGAAGCGCGCGCGGCCTCGGGATAATGCCTGTCGATCACATGGTCGGCGAGTTGGCGAACCGCAGCGTCGTCGCCCCGTGCCGCGAAAAACTGGAACGTGCCGACGCGTATATGGCTGGAGGCGACACGCGTAAGGACTGCGCCCGGCAGGGCCGTTTCCCGGTAGACTGGCTCTCCCGTCGCGACTGCAGCCAGCGCCCGCGTGGTTGGGATGCCGAGCGCGGCCATGGCCTCGCTGACGAGATACTCGCGCAGAACCGGGCCGAGCGCGGCCCGTCCGTCCCCACTGCGCGAGAAGATGGTGGGGCCAGCCCCTTTCAGTTGAATGTCGCGCCGCCGACCCTGTCGGTCGACGACCTCGCCGAGGAGGATGGCGCGCCCATCGCCGAGTTGCGGCACGAAGTTTCCGAATTGATGTCCGGCGTAAGCCGCCGCGATCGGCTCTGCTCCTGTTGGGAGCCGGTTGCCGGCGAAGATTTCAACCCCTTCAGCATTGTCCAACACATCCGCGTCGAGCCCGAGTTCCTCGGCGAGCAGCCGGTTCACCTTCAGGAGATGCGGCGCGGCGACGGGTGACGGCACGGTCGGCCGGAGGAAGGCGGCGCCGAGACGCGCGTAGCTGTTGTCGAAGTCGAATTGTACCGTCATCTTTTCCGCATCGCTTCCGTCGTACCGCTCGGCCGCTGGCTCTCGACCATTCTGCACATAGGTGGCGTTGCCGATGCCGGATTTCTAGAGCGATGCCTGACCAGAAACGTCTCTGTCTGACACGTTCCATGGGCAAGGAAATAGCAGATCCATCCGACCAGGACAGAATAGGCACTGCAGCAACCTGCGCGGATCGGCAGCTTTCAGGGAAATCGAAAACTAGCTTGAACGATCTAAATGGGGGCGCATTTCCGTGCTCCTTCTCTAGGTTTTGTCCGGGCAATGTTCTTCGATTAATAACACATCAAGTCGGAAAACTCAGAGGTTGACGCCGCGGCACAGCCGACACGACTGATGTGCGCCTATCATGATCAGAGCACTTGCTGAAAAGCAGAAACGCCCGATTCGATCTGACCGGGCGTTCTCAAAGGGATCGTGTCCCGCAGCGTGGTGTAGCTTCGGCGTTCGCCATGCCTTCCGGACAGGGCCGGGAACGGATCAGCTTGCCGCAGCGGGCAGGCTGATGAGCGGATCATCGCTCATTGTGGCGATGGTCTCAAGGGTCATGTAGCGGGACCGCTGGACGGCCCACTCGTCGTTTTGTTCGAGGAGTAGCGCGCCGACCAGTCTGACGATGGCGTCATCGTTGGGGAAAATGCCGACGACCTCGGTGCGGCGCTTGATCTCGCCGTTCAGGCGTTCGATCGGGTTTGTCGAGTGAAGCTTGGCCCAATGCTGCCTGGGAAAGGTCATATAGGCGAGCACGTCCTGTTCGGCGCTGTCCATGAGCGTGGCGAGTTTCGGCACGTTCGGCCTGATCTGGTCGGCAACATTGCGCCACTGGGTGCTCGCCGCCTCCGGCGTGTCCTGTGCAAAGGCGGTGGCGATGAAGGCGGAGACGACCCGCCGCCCGTTCTTCCCGGCATGGGCGAGCGCATTGCGCATGAAATGGACCCGGCACCTCTGCCAGGTGGCGCAAAGCACCTTCGACACGGCTGCCTTGATGCCCTCGTGGGCATCGGAGACGACCAGCTTGACGCCGCGCAGACCCCGCCTTGTCAGCTTGCGCAGGAATTCCGTCCAGATCGGCTCCGCCTCGGATGTGCCAACCTCCATGCCGAGCACTTCGCGCCGGCCGTCGGTGTTGACGCCGACGGCAATGATGACGGCGACGGAGACGATCCGCCCGCCGCGCCGGACCTTCATGTAGGTGGCATCAATCCAGAGGTAGGGCCATTCTCCTTCAATAGGCCTTTCGAGAAAGGCCTTCACCTTGTCGTCGATCTCCTCGCAAAGTCGGGAGACCTGGCTCTTGGAGATGCCAGACATGCCCATGGCCTTCACCAGATCATCGACGGATCGGGTCGAGACGCCCTGGATATAGGCCTCCTGGATCACCGCCGTCAGTGCCTTCTCGGCCATGCGCCGTGGTTCGAGGAAGCTCGGGAAATAGCTGCCGGTGCGAAGCTTCGGAATGCGAAGCTCCACCGTCCCTGCTCGCGTCTCCCAGTCCCGGTCGCGGTAGCCGTTGCGCTGGGCATGCCGGAACGCGTTCTTCTCGCCATAGCCCGCGCCGGTCTTCGCGCTCACTTCCAGCGCCATCAGCTTCTCGGCGGCAAAGCCGATCATCTCGCGGAGCAAATCGGCATCGGCGCTCTTCTCAATCAGTGAGCGCAGGTTCATCATATCGTCGGTCATCGGTGGTCTTTCCATCAGGTTGGTCTTTGACAACCCGACCCTAGCGGAAAACACTGGTGACCACCGATCCAACTACACCACATGCAGGGACACGATCCTCAAAGGTCGAGTGATCACTTTCAGTTTTGATTTGGCGTTTGAGCTTGAGCTGGCCGTTGAGCGCTTTTCGACAAACTCTGCAACGGCTTGACGCATTAGTGCGTGTGGGGTGCTTTCCAGTCGATTAGCCAAGGCGTTCAGTCTCTCGCGCGTATCGACATCCAACCGAACTGAAACGGGCGAGTTGGTGCCAACCATTTGCTGTCCTTCCTTATTCATTTGTTTTAGGGGCCTTGCGCGCAATTCTTTTATTAAAGCCGCCTCCTGCAGAACTCGTCAGGCTGCCCATTGAGCCGGCTGTTCCACCAGCGGCGACGTTCGCGCGCATGGCTGCATGGGTGTCGAGATCGCTGACGGCATCCGGCTCGATCAGTCGGAACACCTTGCCAGGGAATTCGGCGATCAAGGCAAAAGAACGTTCCAGCATGACGACATAGGCGAAAAGCATAAACACCATGATGGCCAAAATGCCGATGAACCAGGTGATTTGGGTGTAGCTGTCACCAGACAGAGCCTGAGCTGCGGTGATGGCGTAGTAGAAGCCCCCGTTGAGAAGTGTTCCGCCAATCCGGAAGATGATCATGCCCACAAGAAGACCGAAGAGCATGAGCACCGGTGTTGCCGTCAGCGCCAGCAACATGACGTATCCGCGTCTGGCCTGCCGACCGCCCAAACCTTCGCCTTCCATCGACAAGTGAGCGATCGCCCAAAGTGGTGCGGCGAAGATCATCTCAACAACCAACAGGAAGAAGGCCGTCACGCCGATGACCCAAATCACTGTCGGGATCATTGGCAGCACAAACGCCATGAAGTAGCCGGCAACCGAGATACCGCTCAAAACCCAGCCGAGGAAGCCGGCGAACGCGATCACGGACTGTCCAAGAAAAGGCACCGCTGCCAGCACCGCGAGCGAAATCATGATGACGCTGCTATAGAACGCCAGCTGATTGCCGACGGCGATCAGGCCCACCATAGGGTCGCCGTCATTGGCAGCCGGGTTCAGAAAGTCGAAGGCTTCGTACAGATTGCCGGCAGACACCATATAGGATGTCATGTCGGCCGTTGAATCCGCAAAGGCTGCGCGCTCGTTGGTAAAGGCGCGAACATTGCTTCTGGCGACGCTCTCGTTCCACCATTCGACCACACCATTATAGGTGCCAGCGAAACTCTCAAGGAATTTCGTGGCGTCACCCTGGGCTGAACCGAATAGATACCAGTTGGCGTCGTCATACTGCGAGGCAATAGACTCTCCGACACGTCCTTTCGGATTGGCCGTCGCCCCGATTGCGCCACCGGGAGTCGTCTGCGGAATGCCTCCGGCGACGGCCGAAGCATCGGCCGTAAAACGGCTGATCAGTTGATAGTAGTAACCCGCCTGTAGCCATCCGCCATCCTTTAGACTGGCAGACAGGTCGACGTTCTGTTCCTTGTCGCTGATGCCGTTGACATTGATTGTTTCCGTTTCGGAAGCCGCCGATTGCACATCCTTTTGCAGCTTGTCGGTTGCGATATAGTCTTTGAGGATCTTGGCATGAAGTTCGCGCCATTCCGCAAGATCATCTGCAAGGCCCCTATAGTCAGGTAAAGGCTCCCTTTGAGAAACCGCCAGTGCGACTGAATCCGCTGTCGGCGCATAGTTGTTGGTGATCTGAGTAACCGCGTCACGCATGGCTTTGGCATAGTCGGCATATGTTTTCTCCGATGACGCAGCGATCCTTTGGAAGCCCTTGGTTTCGGAAGGAAGCGTGATCGTGCCGCACGCACCCCGATAGTGGGAGCGGGAAAAAGGTGGGGGTAAGAAATAAAGCGTAACCAGAACCCTTTTCAGAAGGGTACTCGTGGATGTCACAATTGAAGCTGAATGTTGTTGTCGAGTTAGTCGGGCCCGATGGCGTTCGTCAGCGCCGAGAAATCGCAGTTGTAGAACGCATGGTCGAGGGAGCGCGATTCGATGAATTCGGCCTGTCCCTTGAGGAAGGCAAGTTGATACAACGCCGCCTGCAAGAAGAGCTTACGCAGTTTCAGGTGGATCAAGCCAGCCAGCACGATCGGAAATGTCACGACTGTGGCCGCCTTCAAGGGGTTCATGACTATCGATCTCGCACGGTCCATTCGCTCTTTGGTATTTGTCGCCTGCGGGTGCCTCGGCTCCGCAGCTGTAGCTGCGGAAAGCCGGCAAAGTCGAACACCGGAAACATCGAGACCTTGTTGAAGGGCAGAGCGACGCCGGAATTGGAGCGCGTACAAGCTGAGCTCGGTTCGCGCCTGTCGTTTCGTGAAGCAGCTCGTGTACTCGATCTTTTTGTACCGACCACGCGGCCACACAATCATCGAACTGTCGTCAACCGGCTCGCCAAGGTGGCCGATCAGATCGAAAAATGGGATGCCGCGAGCCCCTATCGCATGAGCCGGGCCGGCGGATCCTCCATTTCCGTCTTCATTGATGGTGCCTATATCCGTGCAGTTCCTGGATATCAGAGTCGGCATTTCGAGATCGCCATGGGACGCGTTGTTTCACCGGGGCGGCTACCGCGTCAGTTCGCGGCCGCACCGCATGTGGCTACCGGCAAGCACGATGCGGTTCGTTCCGCAATGCGAGCGCAAGGATGGCTGCCTGGCCGCGACGTCACTGTTTTCAGCGACGGTGACGTCGGGCTGCAAAGCATCGTGCTCAGTGCAACAAGGCAGCCCGTGACGCATATTCTTGACTGGTTCCATCTGTCGATGCGGCTTCGGCACATCGAACAGACGTGGCAAGGCCTCAAGCATATCGGCGATCTGAACATTTACCTTCGAGATGTTGCGGCTGATGTGCCGAGGCTTCGCCATCTGCTTTGGAGCGGCTACGTCAGGGAGGCGACGAGAGCCGTGAAGAATATGCTCTACCAGTTGGAGCAGCACCCCACGCTTCGTGAGGCCAACCAAAAGCTCAAGCGATTGTCCGTATTGATCAGCAATCTCCGGTCCTACCTGGTCCAGAACACAACGTCGATTGTCGACTACTGCCATCGATATCGGTCGGGTCAGCCGATATCGAGTTCTCCGGCCGAAAGCGCCGCCAATAGCCTCGTGAACGCTCGGATGAACAAAAAGCGGCAGATGCGTTGGTCTCCTGCCGGCGCCCATCGGGTATTGCAGGTTCGGGCAGCGATTGCCGATGGTCGGCTCAAGCAAGCTAAGTTTGCCCTTGCGGCTTGAACCCCAGCTTTTTCCCACTCCCGGCGGCTTGCTGGGCGCACCTGCGTCGTGACTTCCACGACTTCTGGACATCGACCAAGTCCGAGATCGCCCGCGAGGCGCTCGACCGGATAGGCAAACTCTATGACATTGAGCGCGACATCAGTGGCCACCCTGCTGACGTCCGTCACGCGGCACGTCAAAAGCATAGCCTGCCGAAGGTTCTGGCCTTCTTTACCTGGTCCGAGCAGCAGCTCTTGCGCATTCCGGGCAAAGGCAATCTCGCCAAGGCTTTCCGCTATGGCCTCAATCGCCGGGAGGCCTTCAGTTTGTTCCTGGAAGACGGTCGTGTGGCCATCGACAATAATCCGGCGGAACGCGCTCTGCGACCGATTGGAATCGGAAGAAAAAACTGGCTCTTCGCCGGGGCCGACACCGGTGCGGAAACACTCGCACGCGCCATGACGATCATTGAAACCGCCAAGCTGAACGGCCTGGACCCGCAGGCCTATCTCGCTGACATCCTCGACCGCATCCATGATCACAAGATCAACCGGCTGGATGAATTACTCCCATGGAATTGGACGCCGATGGCCGCTGCTCACTCAAAGGCCGCGTGATGGCTGCGATCACCCATATCTGCACGCTCGACTACGTCGCTAAAATGCTGGACGAAGATGCCGAACTCCTCGAGGCCATCGTCTATAACGACGAAAATCTGACCTACGGGAGCATTGTAAGCGTTTACGTGGGCCCCGACGAGACGGTCACAGCCCTGACCGATGACGGTATCGAAGAGCTGACCGATCTGATCAAAGCTGCCCGTCTCACCACCAGGACATGGCACGAATTCCTCGACGACTTCGTGGACGACAAGGACCTCGTGCTGCGCATCAAGGCTAAATTACCGCGGTAGCAATGGAGTGCTTACTGATGCTGGGGCGTAGACTCTTTGAAGGGGCCGTTCGCGCCACGCAGCTTGCCGAAGCGATTTGAGCCACCGGAACGTGCTCTGCCGTGGTAGATTGCGATCGATCATCTCTCTCAATCAGCACTTTACCAGGGCAGTCCCCTATTTGCACTGAAATAGCCACCCGTGGGGCCGGAGGAGTCTAGAAGGGCCAGTCTGACGGGAGCGGCCGCGCCTTGCTTGGTGGACTGAAAGCCCTGGTGGCCATTCAGGTCGGTTGCGGTGAATCCCGGATCGGCGGAATTGACGAGAATGCCTGAGGGCGCGAGGAGTTTGGCCAACTGGATTGTAAGCATGTTCAGCGCCGCCTTGGATGCGTTGTAGCCAATCAGCTGGTGTTCTGCGAAAGCCCATGCGGGATCGGCGTTCTGCGTCAGGGAGCCCAACTCGCTGGAGACATTGACGATGCGGCCCGAGGGCGACGTCTTCAGAAGCGGAAGAAATGCCTGGATGACTGCGAGCGTGGCAAAGAAATTGGTCTCGAACGTGGCGCGCACGGCGTCGGGGCTGGCCGTGTCCGGCGGGCCGTCATCCTGACGGGCAATTCCGGCATTGTTGACAAGAATATCAAGCGCGCCGAACTTCCTTTCAAAGTCGACAGCCGCCTCGGCAAGGCTCGCGATGTCGCCAAGGTCGATGTGGATCGAGTCCGCATCACAACCCTCGGCGCGCAGGGTCCGGGCCGCATCTTCACCCTTCTGAGCATCGCGGGCACCAAGAACGACATGGACTCCGGCGTTTGCCAGTTGCCGGGAGATCTCGAAACCGATCCCTTTGTTAGCGCCGGTGACGAGCGCAATCTTGCGGTGTGACGTGGTTGGTTCAGAAAACATGATCATGGTATTTCCTTTGGGTGCGGGTTCGGCTACTCATTCAAAATATGAGCAATCCTTCGGATATTGAATTCGCATATGTCCCTGCAGAACGAAGTCCCGGCAAAGCCCCGCAAAATACCGGTCCAGTCGCGCTCTGAAGCGACTGTCGAGGCAATATTCGAGGGCGCGATTCAGGTTCTGGTCGAGTCTGGCCCCCGGTATTTGACGACGACCCGGGTGGCCGAACGAGCCGGCGTGTCGGTCGGCACGCTTTATCAGTATTTCGCCAATATCGACGGCTTGATGGTGGCAATCCTTGAGCGCCACCTTCGCAAGGTCATCGACCGGGTGGTCGCGATCTGTGCCAAACAGCATGGGCAGCCGCTTTCAGCGATGACTCAGGCGCTGACGGATGAATTCATCGACGCCAAAACAGAGCGACTGGATGTGACAAGAGCCCTGTATGCGGTTGCCTACGATCTGAAGGGCCTCGAACTGATCGAGCAATTGTCCGAACGGTCCGTCGACGCCATCCGGGACATGTTGACGACAGCGCCAGACGTGGCAGTTGATGCGCCAGATCAGGTCGCTGCCGTCATCCATGCGGCTATGGCAGGTGTCGTGCAGATTGTTCTGGGCAAAGCTGGCAAGCCGACAGACCTGCACGCACTACGCTACCACATCCGCCATCTTGTTCTGGGCTATCTCACGTCACTCGGTCCATCAGCGCGATAGGTTTAGCCGTAGCGCGCCATCAGGCTCATGCCCCATTGCCGCTCTGCCTGACTGCAAACCAGTGTCACTGGCGATAGAGGATCATTCCCCCATGATGCAGAACATCGTCGATGAATTCACCATCGGCCGTAAACCCCGTATCGTCCCAATAGTCGATATGAGTGCCGGTGACTTGATAGCGCCCTTCATAAGCGCGCTCACGCGTGCCGCGCGCCTCGACATATCTGTTGTTCGGCAACAGCTCGTGACGGATCTGGCCGTCCAGCGTGACCCACAGGCCAACGTAGGGATGCATGTCATTCATGGTAACCTCCTCTTCTTGAACAAATTGAACCAACAGGCTTGCAGCAAGTACGGCGGCAAATGCGTTACTCATCATGTCGCTTCCGTTGGCCGGATGGTGATTTCGCTGGTATCGACAGAATGCGGTGCATCGATCAGCTGCCGGACGGCCCGGGCAATATCCGCCGGTTGAAGCGAAATGGCGCGATAGGCCTGCATCATCGCCATCGTCTCGCCATGCGTTATCGTGGATGCAAGTTCGCTCTCTACGACACCGGGATTGACGCATGTCACCCGAACGCACCGGCTTTCCTGCCGCAGGCCATCGGAAATTGCCCGCACTGCAAACTTTGTCGCGCAATAGACGGCGGCAGTAGGCACGACTTCGAGCGCACCGATCGACCCGATGTTGATGATTTGCCCTTGGCCCTGGGCTTCCATGACCGGCAACACCGCGCCAATTCCCCACAGCACCCCTTTGATGTTCACGTCCACCATGCGCTCCCATTCTTCGTGTTGGCCGGCGGACAGCGGCGACAAGGGCATGATACCTGCATTGTTGACCAGAACGTCGATACGCCCCCACATCCCGACTGCAGCCTCGGCGAAAGCCATCACAGACTGCCGGTTGGTGACATCAAGCGCGCGCGCCTCTGCCGTCCCGCCGGCGCTGCGGATTTCAGCGGCAATCGCTTCGATCCGTTCGACGCGACGGGCACCCAAAAGAACCTTCGCGCCTGCCGCACCGAGTTCCTTGGCGATGCCCATGCCAATCCCGCTGGAAGCTCCTGTTATCAATACCGTTTTATTCATGCTACACTCCATTGAAGGTCGATTGCGTCAGTGCATGCACAAGGTGGACGCTTTTCAGTTTCTCGTGTAGCCATCCAATCATCAACTTGATGGTTAGCGAGGTTGGACAATGAAGATCGACATGAACCTCCTGCCGCTCTTTCTCGCTGTTGCGGAGGAGCACAACTTCCGCGCCGCTGCAGACCGCCTGGGTGTGACACGGTCCGCAGTCAGTCAGGGTATTCGCCGTCTGGAGGATGCGCATGGCACGGCACTGGTCTTGCGAACCACCCGGTCTGTCCGTCTGACGGAAGCAGGAGAAAGACTGCGGGAAGCATTGTCCCGGCCGCTGTCAGATATTGAAACTGCACTCGAGGAGATGGGTACAGAGAGCAGGCCCAGCGGGACATTGAGGATCGCTGTCACATCAATCGCGGAGCGGTTCCTGGCAGGTCCACTACTCGCGACGTTTGCCGCGGAAAATCCTGGCTTGTTCCTTGATATCACCGTGACCGACGAGGAATGCGATATCGTTGCCGACGGCTACGACGCCGGAGTCAGGCTGGGCGAGGTGATTGAACAGGATATGATCACAGTCCCGCTGACCGGCGATCAGCGCGAAGCGGTGGCGGCTGCTCCGTCTTATCTGTCAGCACATGGAACACCCAGGCATCCCCGCGACCTTTCTCGGCACCGTTGCATAGGCTGGCGCCCGGCGCCCAATGTTGCGCCCTACCGTTGGGAATTCGAGGAGAACGGAGTCCCGTTTGTTGTTGCCATAGAGCCCCAGATCACCACCAACGATCTCCGCCTGATGTTGCGAACTGCACTTGCGGGAGGTGGTATCACACTGGCTCTGGAAGAGAATTTCCGCCCATATGTCGAGTCTGGCGAGCTGATCCCTTTGCTCGAAGGCTTTCTCGCTCCTTTTCCAGGCTTCTATTTGTATTTTCCTCAGCGCCGCAACATGGCACCCAAAATGAGAGCCCTGATCGATCATGTCAAACGCTGGAGATAATGGAGTTCCAGACAAATCAGAAACTACAATCATAACTTCCAGCATGGCTTAAGAACTTTCTTGTGACCAAACGGAAGTTGTAAGCCTCACGGCATGATTCACTGCGGTAGCTGCCACGGCATTGCTGTGTTGCTCGATCCTTGTAGCTTTTTGAAGCAACAACACTCCGCAACCGCTGATCCCTGGCCTATAAAAAACAGCGAGACGGGTTTGAATACACGAACTGTTCCACAGCTAAAAACTCAAATAACCGAGCGACGGAATGCTGTCGCCATCTACTAGGCAATGCAGCCGAAACTGAACGATTCAGACACTCAGGAAGCTTGGGGCATAGGGGCGCACCTTTCGATGCGCCCTTTGACTTGCATTTTCGATTGATCGCTCAGTCGCTATCCGAGGCGATTGACTCGAAATACAGCTTGCTCAATTCAGAGAGCGTGTATTCGGCAGGGTCGAGTCCCAATTGTGCGGCAAGCTGCGCTTCACCCGGCGTTACAATTTCGGCCGGATTGGACGCAATGCGATTGTTCTTCGATATCAAGAACTTCTCCGTATGCACATCATTCTCGCGACGGGCTTCCGCAATCGCCATCATCTCGGTCATCGTGTGCGCCCCCGGGTTCAGGTCCAACGAAAGGGCGACCTGAACCTCACCCGGCGATATTGTCGGATCCATGCCGAACCCGACGCGGTTGTCGTGTGAGAGGTAGAAGTTTTCAAGGTGACGGTCATTGTCTCTCCGAGCTTCGGTGATCGCGATCATTTCTACCGCGGTGTATTTTCCGAAGTCCAATCCCAGTGTGCGGGCAAGCATTTCCAGACCGGGATCTGCAAGTGCGGGAACCGCAATAGTTGCAAGCAATGCAGCCATAATGACAGTTTTCATTTCTTTGCGTCCTTGATGTTGACTTGGCATCGTTTCGATACATTGTTCAGCCAGCGGAGCGATCAGACCAACTACCCCGCATGGCTTGGGTTTGCTTAGAGCCCGATTTAAAAGTTGTTGAGTGATATCAGAAGGATGTGATTCAACCACCTCTGCCAAGAACGTGGAGGATCGCATGCCCTGGAATGATATCACCCGCCTGCAGCATAACCGGGATCGCCTTCGCTATCCAACCGATTTGACGGACCGTGAGTGGGCTGTAATTGCTCCACTGATACCGCTGGCCAAGCCCGGCGGGCGGCCACGGAAAACGAATATGAGGGAAGTGGTGAACGCGATCCTTTATATTGCGGGCAGCGGCAGTCAATGGCGGGCTCTGCCGAAGGACTTCCCTCCGGTCTCCACGGTGCGAGGCTATTTCTATGGCTGGCGCGACATCGGCCTTTGGCAGACCATCAATCATCTGCTCGTCTGCGCTACGCGCGAACTGGAGGGGCGCGAGGCCTCGCCCACAGCCGGTGTCATCGACAGCCAGAGTGTCAAGACCACCGAAAGCGGCGGGGTTTCGGGCTACGACGCCGGCAAGAAGATCAAGGGCCGCAAGCGCCACATCATCACCGATACGATCGGGCTGATGCTGTTCGTGCTTGTCCATGCTGCCGATATCCAGGACCGCGACGGTGCGCCCGATGTCCTGAAAGCCATCCGCTACCGTTTCCCCTGGTTGCGCCATGTCTTCGCAGATGGCGGCTATGCCGGGCAGAAGTTGCGAAAAGCGCTGCGCGGATGCGGCCAATGGAACCTTGAAATCATCAAGCGCTCCGACATAGCGAAAGGCTTTGAGGTTCTGCCCCGCCGATGGGTGGTGGAGCGCACCTTCGGCTGGTTCGGACGATGCCGTCGGTTGGCCAAAGATTGGGAAAAGTCCATCGCAAGCGCCACAGCATGGGTCAACATCGCCAGCATCAGGGTGATGACCAGACGCCTCGCACGATATTGTTTCCCATCATGAACTTTTGAATCCGGCTCTTAGTCGATGTCGTGACGCTCCAGAAAAATCTCTTCTGGTTTCGCAATTGCCGTATCGAAGTAATCGGAGTCTCGGCGATCAGGGTTGCAGACGCCGCCCGAGCGTGTTTTCAATGCTCTCTGCGTCGACAATCCAAGCGTAATTCATCTCTTGCTTGATCTTCCAAGCCCCTTCGATGCACGCCCAGCCTAGTTGGGAGCGTGTATCAAAGGCGATCACTTCGCCATTGACTGGTTCGATCCGGCCAACAAAGCCGATCGTGGACGATGCAACGTCCCGCCCGACAACGGCATGGTTCACGTCGGTCATTCCGTGCCGGATCGACCGGGAGGCGTTGACGTGGTGTTCCCAGTTTCCCCCATACACCTTGGCATCGGTAAACAGTTGCGTGTCGCCGGGCGCAAGGTTGTCCCAGTATACGCCCTCGGGATCCTTCAGGTCGTAGAACTTGGCCATTTCTTCGACAAACACGAACTCCGGGTCGCCTTCGTGGCGCTCCCATCCCTGCATGATCCACTCTTCATGCAACGCGAGCGGGGCGTCCGTGCCGTTCTGAGGGCAGGCAGCTTCCTGCTGCGCCAGTGTCGGGGAGGCGAAGCTTCCGAAGGCAAGGGCGGCAAAAACAAATCTGGTGATGTTCATGGTAAGTTTCCTTTGTTGTCTTGGTGACAGTCGGAAACTAGACTGGAGCATTGGTTCGCAGTAGTGGGATAGTTGTTGCCAACTCGGTTAGCCGGGCTGGACAATTGATCGAACTTATCCCTCCCGATAGCGCACCTTGCGCTAGCTTGCCAAAAAGACCAGCCCGCTGATCTCCGCATGGAGCTGCGCCCATGTTCCGCCCGATCAACGCGCCAAGCAGGCCTTTTTCGGATCGTCGACCGTCAGCGTGACTCGCGCTGCGCAAGTTTTCGGCCCGGGTGCAGCCGGGGGCCGAATGTCGCACAAAGGGCCAGACGCCTGCAGCACTTGCTTGTTTCGCCTTGCCCTGACGACGCTTTTGGCGTGCGGTGCATCACTGATGGCTTTCGCCGCTTACCCCGTTCCGGTCGGTTCGGCAGGAAAATCATTGCAAGAGATGTGATAGACCGCTTTTTCTTACTGCTGCGAGTTCCACCCTGCACTGTCGACCGTCCGCATTCCGCCCTTCGTGTCGAATGCTGCGCTCACGAACGCCGAGATTTCGCGGTTGCAGCGAACGGCAGCAAAGTCCGCATTGCAGTCATCGATGCATCATGCAGCGAAGGTCGGCATCGACACCTTTATGCAAGCTTTTTGGTAAAAGCTCGCATTAGCACCCAAGCTGAAAACCCAACAAAACATGGAGAAAGTGCCCCATCTCGCAACATGTGACTTCCATCATGCAAGGTTTATTGGTATTATTGTCCTATAACCTTGCAAGGATTTGCCCGTGAAAGCTGCTGCCCAGACCACCTGGAACAAGGGCCGTGTGGTGGGCAAGAAACCCCTGTCAATCGGCGTTGTAATGGGACCCCATTTAGGCGTCCAAAAGGAACCCCTCCCTTGGGTTGCACTCGGCGATCAGCGCGCGCAGGCCCGGAGCCATCAATTTAGCGTAGAGGCCTGCGGGCGCGGGTTGTTTGGCTTCTTCGGCTTTAGCTTTGAGAACGGTTTCTGAAACGCCAGGATTCGTTTCCGGTTTCGATGATCTCGCAGTGGTGCGTGAGCCGGTCGAGGAGCGCAGCGGTCATCTTTGCGTCGCCAAACACGGCTGGCCACTCGCCGAATGCAAGATTGGTGGTGACGATGATCGAGGTGCGCTCATAGAGCCTGCTGACCAGATGGAAGAGAAGCTGGCCACCAGCCTGGGCAAACGGGAGATACCCCAGTTCATCCATGATAACGAAGTCGAGTCTGGTGATGAAGTCGGCGAGCCGCCCTTGTTTGCCATTTCGTGCTTCTGTCTCGAGCTGATTGACGAGGTCGACAACATTGAAGAACCGTCCTCTTGCCCCGTTGCGGATCAGGGCGCGGGCAAGTGCGATCGACAAATGTGACTTTCCTGTTCCCGTTCCGCCGACCAGAACCAGGTTATGTTGCTGAGAGAGGAAGTCGCCTGTGGCGAGCTGGCGGACCAATCCTTCGTTGACCGGCGTATCCGAGAAGTCGAAGTCATCGATGTCCTTGGCCAGCGGCAACTTGGCGACGGTGAGCTGGTATTTGATGGAGCGCGCCTGCTTCTCGGCGATCTCCGACTGTAGCAGGTTACCCACGATGCGCGGCGGCTCATGCTGCCGCTTGATCCCGGAGGCCATGATCTCGTCGTAAGCGCCACGCATACCGAACAGCTTCAGCGCGCCCATCATGTCGAGGATTTGGGATCGTTCCATATCAGCTTGCCCTCCGGAGGCTATCGTAACGTGCGCAATCTGCCAGAGGCTCATGGGTTAGGCGAAGGGCGTCGGGAATGGAGAGAATGGCGGGTGGCTGCGGATCACGATTGCGAGCCAGGATATTGATGATGATGGCGGCCGAGAACACGCCTTGATCGAGCGCTTCCTGACAGGCCGCCTCGACAGCGGGAAGTCCGTCCAGTCCTACACATTCCAGGATCGACACCATCTGACGATCACCATCAGCCATGGCCTTTAGCCGGCGGCGCACCTTCTCCATGGCAGCCGGCAGAACCCAGTCATGGAATGGCGCACCGTTTCTGAGTGCTCCCGGCTTGCGGGTCAGGACCGGCACATAATGCCAGGGATTATAGATCGTCTCGCCCCGGCCGAAGCAGCGCTCATGCTGACCGATCTCGACGCCATCCTGGCGAATGACGATGTGCTCAGCGTATGCGTGGATCTCGGCCGGACGGCCCACAGCGGTCGACAGTACGGAATATTTGTTGTTGTCGAGATCGAACGAGGCAAGTCTTGCCGATCGCCGCCTGAACGGCATGGAAGCCATCGAACTTGCCTGGGTATCCGATCAGATTGGTTCGCTCTTCCTCGAAGACGTCCCAGACCGTGCGCTGTGGCTGATCGACATGTTTGTGGGCACGGGCGTAACTGATGCATTTGTCCAGCAGCCACCCGTTCAGCTCCCCATAGGACTTGAAGCGTAGTCTTGGTGTGAAGAAGCGCTCCCTGACCAGGTTAACCTGGTTCTCGACCTGTCCCTTCTCCCAGCCGGACGCCGGCGTACAGGCCACCGGTTCGACAAGGAAATGACTGCACATCTGCAGAAAACGGCGGTTGTATTGCCGTTCCTTGCCGACAAATACCGTCTCCACCGCGGTCTTCATGTTGTCATAGATCCCGCGCGTACAAGCCCCGCCGAAGAAGGCGAATGCCCGGTCATGGGCGTCGAAGACCATCTCCTGTGTCTCTCGCGGATAGGCCCTTACATACATCATCCGGCTGTGGCAGAGCCGGACATGCGCCACCTTGACGGTTGTCGTCACGCCGTTCAGCACGACAATCTCGTGGCTCCAGTCGAACTGGTAGGCCTCACCGGGTGCGTAGTAAAGCGGCACATAGGCTTCTGTCGAAACAGAGCCGCGCTCCTTAGACCATTTGCGGGCATAACGCCGGACGGCATCGTAGCCGCCTTCGTAACCTTGATCGCGCAGATCTTCATATATCCGGATGAGCGTCAGCCGTTCGCGCGACGGCTTGGCATCATTGGCGAGCAGTATTCCATCGAGCTGGTCCTGCCACGGCCCAAGCTTCGGGCGAGGCTGCGTCGTGCGCTCATAGGAGAACGCGGTCTCACCGCCGCGCAGAACCTTCCGAACGACTTTACGCGAAATGCCTAATTCCCGGCAGATCGCTTTGATAGGCATGCCTTGCGTCAGGGCAAGCCGGCGTATCTTTGCAATTGTTTCCACAACAAGCATCCAAATAAAAGCCTCCGAGATAAACCGGAGGCTGTTGTAACCCCTGTGCCAGAAGGGGCCCCTTTTGGAAGCCGATCACCCCTCTAACGGGGTCCTTATTCCACGCCTAATCACAATATCTTATCGCTGCTCAAACCGGTACAGCACCTGTGGATTGTCCACCAGCGCTAGCTGTCGCGCGGAGGAGTCAGGCAGCCAACCTAAGACGGTGTCAGTCAGCAAAGCGTCATCAGGATAGTCCGCCTCGCACTGGGCCATATTGTGCGGCCAGTTTGTACCCCAAACGATACGCTCCGGCGCATGCGAAGCAATCACCCGTGCGACTGACGCGATGTCGGCGTAGTCTGGCCCGCCAGTAATTGAAGATTCGTAACAGCCGGCAAACTTGAAGTAACAGTTGCCGCGATCAATCAGTCGTTTGACAATAGCAACCTCAGGACCATCGGTACGGATGCCGCGGAAGAACTTCCCGTGATGGTCCAGCACCCACCGCGATTTCAGCGCCGAAAGAGCAGCCTCGTACCCGGAAATGTCACTGCCGTCGAACTGGACAGCAATCATCCAGCCCATGTCGGCGCAGATCGCATCAACAGCCGAAAGGCCTTCCAAACCGATAGCGCCGCCGGACAGGTCCATGATCCGGGCTCCGGTTACGCCGGCATCGACGAGTTGTCCGAGCTCTGCGTCTGACGTCTCCGGTCCGACGACCGCGACGCCACGGGCCACATCGGGGCCCATAACATCCAGGCAGGTAAGCAGATTGCTGTTGTCACGCTGATGCGCATTGCCTTGCGTGATCACCACGCGATCTATTCCAAGCCAGTTCATCAACCGTCGGTATTCGTCCGCTCCCGGCAGCGGCTCTGGCGGCAGCGCTGGTCCGCCAGCGATCGCAGGATAGCCGGCCAGATACATATGCATCTGCGTGTCGATCGTACCCGGTGGCAGCCCCGTTTTCGGCGGTTCACCATCAAACTGGCGTTCAAACATCGAAATCTTCCTTCAAGCGAAATTCGGCAAGCGCCGCCCGGTCCACGGTAATCCCAAGGCCAGGGCCGCTGGGAATGGCAACGACGCCATCGACATGATCGAGCGGCTTCGTAACAACGGCCTGCCGATAGGGATTGTCCGTGCGATCGAACTCCAGAATCGGTTCGAGCGGTCGGTTGCGCATCGGGTCAGGCGCAAGTGCTGCCATAAACTGCAGCGCCGCGGCGATCTGCACCGCCGTTCCCCAGACATGGGGTATGCAGCGCACACCGTAGAGTGTCGCGAGATCGGCAATGCGGCGGGCTTCGGAAAAGCCGCCACAACCACAAAGATCCGGTTGAATGATGTCGACCGCACGCGTTGCAATTGCTTCGTGCATCCCCCAGCGCGTGTGCCAAGTCTCGCCGCCGGCAAGCGGGATCGGTTGGCCTTCGCGCACCACCCGGTAAGCTTCGAGTTGCTCTGGCGCAACCGGTTCCTCGAACCAGTCCACGTCATAGTCCGCAGCGGCCCGCCCGACCCTGATAGCCTCATTGGCGCCATAACCGTGATTGCCGTCGATCATAAGTCTCTTGTCGGCCCCGATCGCCTCGCGCACCGCCTGAATGACCCTGAGATCCTCTTGCGGATCGAAACCGATCTTGATCTTAACTGCATGAAATCCGGCCGCCGCATGCACTGCCATCTCTGCGGCATTATCTTCCACCCTATCGACCCGGTCACGCTTAAAGCTGCCGGTAGCGTAAGCCTTGACACTTTCGCGGAACCGACCTCCAAGCAGGGTAGAAACGGGAACACCGAAATGTTTGCCCTTGATATCCCAGAGCGCAATATCGATGCCGGAGAGGGCTGTGATCGTTATGCCGCGTTGCCCCTGGTCGCGCAGCAGATTGTAGAGCACGGCCCAGATCTTCTCGGTCTCGAGCGGGTTCATGCCAACAAGCACACCGGCATAGGCCTTCACCATGGCCGCGTTGGGCAGCGCCGGCCCCAAACACTCACCCCAGCCGACCGTTCCATCATCACAGATAATCTCGACAAGTACGTGAAGACGCTTGTCGAAACGCATCGTGGCACTTTCGAAGGCAACAGCCAGACGATGTTCGAGAACATGCGTTTTAACCGCGGAAACCCGCATGAATCGACACCTCCCGGATAGCCCGAACGGCGGGGCAGATCGAGCAGCGAAGATCATCGCCGCCTGTCAGCGAGGCTCCTCCACCTTGACAGATTAAAACATAGCTGGAGGTCTACGGAAGGTCAATATTAGTATGATTTATTTTCGTATAATCCATATTTTATCATACAACAATTTGAACCACCTACACGGATGACGCAAGCCCATATCATATTGCTTTAAAGAAGAATCTTCCGCTCACTTCGAATTCACCCGATAGGCAGCTGAGCCTACAGGCGGGCGAAAGGAAGCAGATTTTCGTAAGGACAGGCTATCCAACGTCGGGATCATTCAGCCCGCGCCGCACTATCAGGCGCATCGACGGTTGTGTATTCGGATCAGCAGCGATAAAAATCTGAAATTAGTATAACAAATAGATGCCGTCAGCCTCATGGGAACTGGGCAGCCAATCCGGATGAGACGATGAACGCAGGCAGCAAAGACGGCAGGCCAAACATAGCGGTAAAGGCTAAAAACCTCGCAGGTGGCAGGTCCACGACACTGGCCGTGAAGGTCGGCCAGGCGATCCGCGAACTGGTTCAGTCCGGTCAGTTCCAACCCGGCGACCGGCTGCCGACCGAGGCGCGCCTCGCCGATACCTACGGGGTGAGCCGCACCGTGGTGCGCGAGGCCATAGCCTCACTCAGGGCCGATGGCATCGTCAATCCGCGACGGGGATCGGGCGTATTCGTCCTTGAACCAAGCGATACGCCGCTGTTGCCATTCCAGAATATCGAGCCGGAGCGCATTTCCTCATTGATCGAGGTTCTGGAACTGCGTACCGCCATCGAGGCCGAAGCAGTTCGTTTGGCGGCCATGCGCAGGTCGCCTTCGGACGAAGAGGAAATCGTTGAGCAGCACCGCGCCATCGGCCGCTTGATCACAGAGGACAAGAGCACAATCGAGGCGGATTTTGCCCTGCACCTTGCCATTACAAAAGCAGCGAACAATCCACGCTTTGTTCAGTTCCTGGAACTCTTTGGCCCAACAGCCATTCCGCGTGCTGCACTCGTTCGGGAAGGTGAAGACCAGACGCCCGCCACCTATCTGCGCCAAATCCATGAGGAGCACCGGCACATCGTCGAAGCCATCTCCAATGGCGATCCCGAGATGGCCTACAAGGCGATGCGCGAGCACCTGCTCGGCAGTCAGCGACGCTACCGGTCATTGTTGCACCGGGATAGGTGACCGTCCTTCTTGGCGTCTGGCCTGTTCCGTGCGCCGCTCTTCCACCGCCCCTGCTGCCAACAGGAGCAGAGGTATCCATGCGGACGGCAAAAACCGACGCAGTAAGAACAAGACGCTGGGTCCGGTTCAATCACCCGTCTCCATGCCCAGCTCGAGGACCCAGCTTGGGCGGGCGCCGCAATCAAAATCCGTCATGGAGGTCAGCGCGCCGTCTCGACCGACCGCATAGACGCGTCCCGCATTGGCGCGAAACCCAAGAGCAACCAGAATACCGCCATCGACCGAAAGACAAAGCACCCGCGGATGTTCAGGTGCAATCACCTGACTTGAAATGACCGGAACTGGCGTCTCCCTGCCGATCCTCATGGCAAAGATCGTGCCGGTGGCGCGCTCGCTGACAAAGAGGTGGTTTCCATCCGGCGCGATCACGATATCGCCGCCCATGGGACCAACCGCCTCCGGGACCAGACGAGCCGCCCCGGTAAGCGACGCCGTGGCGGTTGCGATCACGCCGACAAAACCACCCTCTTGCATCAGCACATAGGCATGTGCGCCATCTGGCGCGATCGCAATATGCCGTGGCCCACTCCCTTCGACAAATTGCACCATGCCGGTTTCGCGCAGGGCGCCGGTGGCGCGTTCAAAGGCGAATTGGCGCACCAGGTCGTCACGACAGGCCGCGCCATAAGCGATGCCGCCATGCTCGCACAGGCAATGGGCCATATCGCCGATATGCACGGTATCACCGACCTCTTCCGGAACGCCGTCGGCAGAAAGCGCAATCGAGAAACCGCGACTACCGCCAGCACCAAGCAGAAAGGCACCATCCGAGGAAGCAGATAAATAGCAAAACCCTGCCGGCACGGAAAATGTGCCGGTATAGTCAAGCAGATCTTTTTCGGGATCATATTTGAAACAAATAATGGCTGGTTTATCGCCGCGCCAAGCGAGATGAGACTCGATCACCGTGCATGGCCATGGGAATAGCCGATGACGTTCCCGAAACACCCGGGATTGGCTGACGCCCGGCCTCGGCAATGATCCCGGTCGCCAGGTCGAGGCGATACACGATGATATCGGCCGAAGCGGTGTTACAGACGATAAGGCGATGCTGCATGGCTACCCCTTTGCGTCGCGTTTCGACAGCGCCGCCAAATCACCGCGAAATTCCTTGCCAGCCGAACCGCCGCCCTGCAGCATGTCCACAGGGTTTTCAGTATCCCTTTCAAGTGGTCCTAGCAAATCCACATAGTCTTCGGCGTCATCCTGCGGCCGGTAGCCCAGCGCGAAGGCTCGCCCATTGTCGCACCAACTACGACTATTGGCAGAAATGCCGAACACAGCCTCATGATGATAGTCTGCATCCAGCCCCAACCTCACCAGAGCGGCCAGGTCGCGCGCCGAGACCCAGGTGGAAAGCTCTCGCCGCGAGCGCGGCTTTTCCTGAAATGAGCCGATGCGGATGACAAACCCCTTCACGTTGTATTTGTCGGCATAAAGGCTTGCCAGCGCCTCACCGAATGCCTTGGTCACGCCGTAGCGGGAATCCGGTCGCAGAGGTTCGCTGCCATCAAGTTTCACTGTTGTGGGGTACATGCCAAGGACATGGTTGGAACTGCCGTAAAGAACCCGGTCGACCCCTTTTTGCGCTGCCGCCTCCCAGAGATTGGCGGCTCCGACGACATTTGACGCCAGGAGATTGCCCCAGGGTCCCTCCTTCGGGTTGCCGGCCATATGGATGATGGCATCGACGCCCTCACACAGTTCAAGCGCAAAGTCGTAATCGACGAGATCGCCATACATGTACTCGACCGTAAGGCCTTCGGTCGGCTCGATCTCTTTACGGCCGGAAAGCCGCCAGATTTCGCCTTCGCGCGGGACACGTCGCGCAATTTCGCGACCGATGACGCCGCCGGCCCCTGTCATCAGAATGCGACGCATGATCAGACCATCCTTTCGTCGTGGTGACGGCCGCCGTACGCTTCAAGACGTAGCGCGAAATCGCCGTGGGTAATCTTTCCAACCTTCGCCAGCACACATGCCGTGAAAGTCTGCCCTTCCTTGCACATTGGCCTATCCGTTTTCCGGCAAGGCCATCCCCAGCCTATCTGCCCAATCCAATAGCCCGGAGACAATGCCAAGTGACAGCGGAACGCCTTCGCTCAGATACCGCGCGCGCAAAGACCGCGCTCTTTCACCGGGCACGCGCGGCGGGCGCTCGTCGTCTGCCGCACGGGCACTGCGGATTGCCTCTGCAAGGAACCCGTTTTCGGCCATGAAGCCCTCAACCCCGCCAAATGCTTCCGGGTCAATCACCTGCAGGAACACATTGGCCTGCCACCCCTCGGGTCCTATCCGGCGTCCATTACCCGAAAGGCCGTGCGTCAGCGCTTCAACGGTCATGCCCAGTCCGGTTCCCTTGTGCCCGGTCGCAAAACCGCCAAGCGGCATGATCGCACCGGGCGGCGTCGTGAAGCGTACCGCCGGGTCCCGGCTTGGCCTGCCCTCGGCATCGATCAGCCATTCATGCTCAAACTGCCTGCCTTCATTGCGAAGCCGGTTTACCATGCCGTTATTCGTCTCGGATGTGCTGATGTCGATCACCGCCGCCCCACTTTCGCCAGGAATACCGAAAGCGATCGGATTGGTGGAGAGCACCGGCGACGCCGCACCAAAAGGCGCAACGCAAGCTTCCGTCGGGTCCGAGACGGCGATGATGGCCATCATACCGCGATCGGTGACCGGTTTGAGATAGGAAACAAGACCCGCTGTGTGGTGGCTGCGCCGGATCGACAGTGTGTAGGTGCCGAAGATCTCGGCCTTCTCGACCGCAGTTCGAAGCCCTTCGGTTATCAGCCAGGGACCAGGCAAGAGCCGCCCGTCCCAGAGCGCCGCAGCCGGCCTTTCGTTCAAAAGCTCCGGATCGCCCTCAAGCGTCATTCCGCCATTTGCCGTTGAGGCCAGATAGGCCGGCAGAAGGCTGAGCCCGTGCGTCGTATGCCCCATCAAGTCGCCTTCAACGAGAACGGACGCCACTGTCTGGCAAAAACGTTGCGAAAGGCCTGCTTTCGCAAGGACCTCGCTGGCAAAGGCCACAAGGTCCGAGGCGGCAAATATCTGGGCCGTCATATGTGCATTTCCTTTTCTTAGCTTCCGGCCAAGGCTTGCGCCACAGTGCGGTCATAGCGGCGGCTCGCATCGTAGAGCGTTCGAGTATACTCACCCTTCATCTGGCCGGTCAGCATCGTGTCGCGATCAAGAATTTCTTCGATCTCGTCCCTGACGCATAACCGCCAGCCGGTCGCAAAGATGAGAGATCACCGCGAGGTCGTGGCTCACCATCACATAGCTGAGTTCCCGTTCCCGCCGAATTTCCGCCAACAGGTTGAGGATCTCGGCCTGAACGGAAACATCGAGCGCCGATGTTGGCTCATCGAGGAGCAGAAGTTTGGGATTCAGGATCAGCGCGCGCGCAATCGCAACCCGTTGCCGCTGGCCGCCGGAAAGCTGATGCGGATAGCGGAAACGGCAGCTTAACGGCAGACCGACCTGATCCAGAATACCGGAAATCCGCCGGTCTATACCATCCACCTTGTGGATCTTCAGGGGCGCGGAAAGCGTGGCATTAATGGTGTGCTTGGGATGCAGCGAACCATACGGGTCCTGAAACACCATCTGGATCTGACGGAAATGCGACTTTTCGAGCGTCTTGCCGATCGGCCGCCCATCCACCGAGATGGCACCTGTCCAGTGATCGTAAAGTCCGGCAATACAGCGCAGGACCGTCGACTTGCCGCAGCCGCTTTCGCCGACAAGGCCGAACACCTCGTTCTTGCCGACGGCAAAGGAAATATCGCAGAGCACCTGCTGGGAACCCGCACCTTCACCAAAACTCAGTTCGAGATTGTTGACTTCGATCATGCGTTTTCCTCCTTCAGCTTCATCCATTCCGGATCGCGGTTCAAGACGGGCAGGATGTCGCGCCGCATGTCCAGTGAAGGCAGGGAATTCAGCAGCCCGCGGCTATAGGGATGCTGGACATTGTCGAGATCCTTTGCCGCAATTGTCTCCATGACTTGGCCACCATACATGATCAGAACTCGATCGCAGAAGGATCGCACGAGGTTCAGATCGTGGCTGATGAAGATCAGCCCAATACCGCGCTCACGCACAAGATCGTCCAGAATAGCAAGCACTTGCAGACGCACGGTTACATCAAGCGCGGATGTCGGCTCGTCAGCGATGATGACATCGGGCTCGGCAATCAGCATCATTGCGATCATCACCCGTTGGCCCATGCCGCCTGAAACCTGATGCGGGTACAGATCATAAACCCGCTCGGGCGAGCGGATCTTGACCGCCTCCAGCATTTGCAGGGTGCGCTGTCGCGCATCCTTGCGTCCGACCTTGAAGTGGACACGATAGGCTTCCGCGATCTGCTCGCCGACGGTGATGACGGGATTTAGTGAATATTTCGGATCCTGAAGGATCATCGAGATTCGAGCGCCGCGCACTTTCTGCATCTTGCGTTCGCTGGCTTTCAACAGATCAACGTCGGCAAAGCGCATCTCGTCGGCTGTAATGCGGGCGTTTTCCGAAAGAAGGCGAAGCAGCGCGCGACCGACGGTCGATTTTCCCGAGCCCGACTCACCGACAATCGCGAGTTTTTCGCGTCCGAGACTGAAGGAGACGCCTCGAACGGCATCCATGCTCAGATAGCGCATCTGGTAGCGGACCCACAGGTTATGGACCTCGATCAGAGGTCGGGCATCATTTGCTTCTGGGATCAAGGACATCACGCAATCCATCGCCGAAGAGGTTGAAGGCAAGGCTGACGATCATGATCGCCAGGCCCGGATAAGTTACCACCCACCAGCTATCCAGCATGTACTGGCGTCCGGTTGAGGTCATCGCACCCCATTCAGGTGCTGGCGGCTGTGCCCCGAGCCCGAGAAAGCCGAGGCCTGCGGCCGTCAGGATGATACTTGCCATGTTGAGCGTGATCCTGATGACAACGCTCGGCAAGCACATCGGAATGATCTCGCTGAAGATGATGCGGCTATTGGATGCGCCCTGAAGTCGAGCCGCGGCAACATAGTCGGTATTGCGGATGGTCAGCGCTTCGGCTCGGGCAAGACGGGCAATCTGCGGCCACCCGGTCAACGCAATGGCGAAAACCGCCTGGTTCAATCCCGGGCCCAGAACGGCGACGAAGGCGAGCGTCAGGATCAGGCTGGGAAATGACAGAAAGAGGTCGGTGATTCGCATCACGACGAGATCGATGGCACCACCGAAATAGCCGGACACCGCACCGATCGCAAGACCGATCGGTGCGACCGTAGCAGTGACCAATGTCACGATGTAGAGCGTGATCCGTGAGCCGTAGACGACGCGACTGAAGATGTCGCGGCCATACTCGTCCGTTCCGAACCAGTGCGCGCCTGAAGGGGCCTGAAGCGCATCGGAAAGAATCTGGGCACTCGGATCGTAGGGCGCGATCAGCGGCGCGAAAATCGCCAGCATGATCAACAGGAAGACGATTGCCGCACCGATTAGCGCCAGCCGGTTGCCGGTGAATTCGATGATCCCGAGCAGCAATCGTTGCACGAACGCCTCACGCGGCGAACGCGCTGTTCTAATCAGGAAGGGTTCTTCCTGCTTGGGGCCTTTTGGGGTGTTTTGCATGGTTGAGGTCACAGTCATCGTGCCGTCCTCGGGTCGAAGACCTCGTAGAGAAGGTCGGTGATCATGTTGATGGTGATGAAGATAACACCGACGATCAGGACGCAGACCATCATGGCATTCAGGTCACCCATCAGAAGGTTATGCGTCAGATACTGGCCGAAGCCGGGCCAGGAGAAGATCGTCTCGATCAGCAGCGCGCCTTCCAGCATCGCCGCATAGGTAAGCGCGACAATGGTGAGCAGTTGCACGCGGATATTGGGAAAGGCGTGGCCCCAGATGACGTGCCAGGCCGAAAGCCCCTTCACGCGGGCGGTAATGATATATTCCTGACCGAGTTGCTCGAGCATGAATGAACGTGTCATCCGGCAAAGCGCTGCCATCGAGGCGTAGCCCAGGACAGCCGCCGGCAGAACGATGTGGCGGACAGCGCTCCAGAAAACATCGAAGTCACCTGCGAGCAGTGAATCGATCAGCATCATGCCTGTTCTCGTCGGCACCATGCCTTCGTAATAGATTGCCACTCGACCCGAACCGCCGAACCAGTGGAGCTTGGAGTAAAAAAGAATAAGACTCATCATCCCCAGCCAGAAGATCGGCACAGAATGACCGAGCAGGGTCAGCACGCGAATGATATGGTCGGTCGGCTTGTCGCGCCTGACGGCAGCCAGCACGCCGAGCGGAATGCCGAGACCTGCACCAATGATGACGGCCAGTGTGCCAAGCTCGATGGTTGCGGGGAAGACCCGCAGGATATCGTCGCGCACCGCATTGCCGGTCAGGAAGGCGGTTCCGAAATCGCCTGTCAGGATGCGAGCTAGATAGAGCTTGTACTGCATCCATATGGGCTGATCGAGTCCGAGACGCTGATAGGTCGCCATGTAGGTCTCGTAATCCGCATCGGGCCCGACGATATGGGCCACCGGGTCAACCGGCATGACCTGGCCCAGGAAAAAGGTCAACGTTACGAGCATCAGAAGCGTCACGATCGCCGAGGAGACGAACCTTAAGGCGCGGCTGGCGCGACCGGCTGGTTTCTTTAACGTCATTTTTGAACTCCTGGAGGGCGAACCCGCACCGTGGCGCGGGTCCCGTTCCCATGATCGGGCTGGCCGAGAAGGTCAGCCCGACCGGCTGGTCCGTGTTGTCAGCGGTCCTTGCGGACCTCGCGATAGCGCGTGTTCTGATAGGGGTGGGCGATGTAGCCCTCGATATCATCCTGATAGACGACCGTGTCGTAGCTCATCGAAATGATCTGCATCGCCGGAATATCCTCTTCGAACTTCCGCTGGATTGCTGCATACATTTCATCCTGCTTTTCCGGATCGGGCTCAAGCAGCGCGGCATCAAGCAACGCATTGATCTGCTCATCCTGGAAGGATGTGCGCCATGCCTGAAGCGTGTAGAGCTTGGCCTCATCCGAATTGTCCGGATTATAGACGATCGACAGAAGGCTAGTGTAGGGATGGGCCCCCGTGCGGTCACCGCCGCGCCCGACGATCATATCGAACGTGCGCGCTCGCATGTTACCGTAAACCTGATCGCCATTGCCGGTCAGGATCTCGGCATCGATACCACCTTCGGCTAGCGTTGCCTGCAGCGCCGTCGCAATGTTGACGAAGGGCGAATCCGGCAACACGCGGATCGTGGTCTCGAAACCATCAGGATAGCCCGCCTCCGTCAGCAGTTTTTTGGCATAGTCCGGATCAAATTGGTACATCGGGTTCGGCAGCGCACCAGGCAGACCGGCAGGGATCGGACGTTGATAGAGGTCGCCGTAGAAGGGCAGGATCGTGTCGTTTATCCCCTCATAATCGATCAGGTGACGGACGGCCTCGCGGACCTTTGGGTCCTGGAATTCCTCCTCCTGCATGCTCATGGCGAGGTAGTAGACATTGCCGCTCGGCACCTTGGCCGTCACGAGGTCCTCATCACCCTGAAGCGCCTTGATGTCGGCAACCGACATGCCCATGCTGATATCGATGTCGTGCTGTTCGAGCGCCAGACGCTGTGTCTGGCTTTCCGGCATGTGACGGTAGATAACCCTCTTCATCGCCGGTTCGCCGCGCCAATAATCATCGAAACGATCAAGGATCACCATGTTGTTGGCATCCCAGCGCGCAAGCTTGTAGGGTCCCGAACCTGCGCTGTGCGTTGTCAGCCAGCCCTGGCCGTAGTCACCGTCGACCTGATGCGACATGGCTTCCTTGCTGTCGATGACCATCGCCAGGCCCTTGCCGGCGATGGTGCCCATCATCAACGCAGGGTCAGTTGGCTGGGGAAAGCGCACAACAACCGTGTAGTCGTCCGGCGCATAGATCATGTCATCGAAATTTTCCGCGTTATAGCCGAGGACACGGACATTCGATCCGCCAATGCCAAGTTCGAAGGCACGCTTCATCGACCAGACGAAGTCATGGGCGGTCAGCGGGTTACCGGAATGAAACTTGACATCGTCACGCAGGTGGAAGGTGACGGCGTCGCGTGCCTCGTTTAGCTCCCAACTCGTTGCCAGCGACGGGTTGAAAACACCCTTCTCGACCGGATCGGCTTCGATCAGGCTGTCATAGACATTGCTGTTGATTTCCGTCGATTGGCGACCGCTCATCGCGCTCGGATCAAGCGATAGCATGTTGACCAACGTGACGCCGACGATGAGCTGATCTTTTGGTGTTTCGGCCTGCGCGGCAAACGGCGCGAACGAAACCGCGGCAACAAGGCCCGCGACTTTCAGGAAAGTCCTGTACTTCATATTCTCCTCCCAGAGCGTTTGTAATGGTGCTGTTTCCGTTAGAAAGGACAATTTGTCCTACAAATTTTAAGTCTGTATGTTCCCTTTGGGTTGATTTCCGTTCCTCCCGCTAGCGTCAGTCGATTGCGTGTGATCGGATGTAGTCGAAGTTGATATCCTCCCCGAGACCAGGCAGTTTCGAGGCGTGAACGAACCCCTCACCATCCATGGGATCCGAGATTGCGTTGAGGTAAAGTGGAGGCTGATCGTAGTCGAGATGCGGATGAAGCAGACCCCGCTCGTAATAGACGCAGTTGGCCACCGCCATGCACAGCGCCAGATTGGCCGCGCCATTGCCATGGATCTCGCAATTCATACCGTTGGCTTCCGCGAGATGCGCGGTCTTGAGCACCGGCCCCAGCCCACCGGCGCTCAGCATGCCAGTGCGCAAGATATCACTGGCATTGCCCCGCACCCATTCAGCGCGCGTGCGGTATTTCCCCTGCATCGATTCCGGCCCGATGACAGGAATGGAAAGGTTGGTGCTGAGCCAAGCATAAGATGACATGCTGGCTTCATCCATTGGCTCCTCGAACCACAGAAAATCCAGCTCTTCCAGGACCTTGCCAATGTAGAGCGCATCCGAACGATTATACCAGTGATATCCGTCCAGCATCAGGGCGATATCGGGACCGACGGCCCTTCTAACCGCCGCGCATGCGCGTACATCATTGCGCGGATCAGGGGCGCCCGGCATGGGTGGCATCCAGGTGTGCAGCTTGATCGCCTTGTAGCCGCGCGACACCAGTTCCTGCGCAAAGTTTCCATAATCCTCCGGCGTCGCCAGTCCGCCCGGAATGTCGTCGCCGCACATAATGCTGCCATAGGCCGCAATCTTGTCCCTGAACCCGCCGATCAGCCGGTGTACCGGCAGCTTCAGCGCGCGGCCGGCAAGGTCCCAGAGTGCCTGATCCATTGCGCTCAGAGCCTTGTCGGACAGTCGCCCGGAGCTGCCCCGCTGGCGCTGTTCGACATTCTGCCAGATGCGCTCGCGATAAAACGCATCTTCGCCGACAAGCGCAGGCCGCAGATATTTGTCCACGACAGAAGGCCGGATCACATCGGGGCTTTGAAACGCGTAGCCCTCATGGCCATCTTCAGCCACGATCGTCAGCATTGCCTGTGTCGCCGGCTTCTCGGGCCCGGGATGAGAGTGGCCATGACTATCCGCATGCTTACGTGTCACATGGGAAAATTTCGTCACTCTGACGTCGATGATCCTCACCGATTTCTCCAGTCTAATATTTGTATGATTCATTCTTCAGCACAACGAATATGAATCACACAATGATCTTTCACACCCTCGCGGTCGAGAGTGCCGGGAAGCGATATTCGACCCGGCTTCCCGCTCCTCACTCGGCGCTCTCGCCGATCTCGAAATCGGCAAGCAGCTCCAGCGCCTTGACCATGCCGGAATGATCCCAGCCGCTGCCGCCACGGGCGGCACAGGCATTGAACAGTTCCTGGCAAGTCGCGGTATTAGGCAGCGACAGCCCCATCTTCCGGCCGGCCGATAGCGCCAGATTGAGGTCCTTCTGGTGCAACGCAATACGAAAACCCGGATCGAAGGTCCGCTTGACCATGCGATCACCATGCAGTTCGAGGATTTTCGAAGAGGCAAAGCCACCCATCAAAGCCTCGCGCACACGCGCGGGATCGGCTCCGGCACGCGCCGCAAACAGAAGCGCCTCGCCGACGGCTTCGATATTCATCGCGACGATCATCTGGTTGGCCACCTTGGCGGTCTGTCCTGCACCAACACCGCCGACCAGCGTGATATTCTTGCCCATCAGTTCGAAATAGGGCTTTACCGCCTCGAAAACCGCGTCCTTCGCGCCGACCATGATCGACAGCGTGGCGCCCTTGGCGCCGACTTCGCCGCCCGATACGGGCGCATCGACATAATCGCAGCCCAGAGCCTCGATCCGCGCCGCATACTCCTTGGTTTCGACAGGGGAGATCGAGCTCATGTCAACGACGATCTTGCCGGGCGCCAAACCTTCCGCCACACCGGCCTCATCGAACAGAACCTTGGCGACGTCAGGCGTGTCGGGCACGATAACGAAGATGATGTCGGCCTGTTCGGCGACAGCCTTTCCGCTCTCGCATACCGTTGCGCCGGCCGCGATGATCGCTTCCGGCACAGCGCCGATCGTGTGAACATAAAGCGTGTGCCCCGCAGCCAGCAGATGCCCCGCCATGGGCGTTCCCATAATACCCAGCCCGATAAAGCCCAGCTTGCTCATGTGTTTTCCTCTCTTGCGTCCTCGTTGGAATGCGCCGCCTCGGCCGTGCCAACGACACGTTCAGCGGGCCGGCAAGGAGCGCCGGCAGCCGCTTCTGCGCCCGCTTCCCCACGATATGTGTTGTACAATTGCTGTGTTGCGTTGCGAAACAAACCAAGGTCCGAACCAACTGCGACAAAGGTTGCACCCATGGCCAGATAGCGCCGCGCATCGGCTTCCACCGGCGCCAGGATGCCCGTGGCCTTTCCATGACGGGCTGCCACGGAGAACACATCGGCAATGACCTTCTGCACCTCAGGATGATTGGCATTGCCGAGATGTCCGTAGCCAGCGGCCAGATCGGATGGGCCGATGAATATACCGTCGACGCCCGCCACGGCGGCAATCGCCTCGATCTCATTGACTGCGGCCGGGCTCTCGATCTGTACCAGCACCGCAATATTGTCGTTCACCACCTTGATATAATCGGGGATCGCTCCGTACCGGTTCGAGCGCTGTGAAACGGAGACGCCGCGCACGCCTTCCGGCGGATAACGCGTTGCCGCCACCGCGCGTCGCGCGTCTTCGGCCGACTGCACGAAGGGAATGAGAAAATTGTAGAAACCGCTGTCGAGCAGCCGCTTGATCAGCACTGTGTCATTCGATTGCGGTCGCACCACCGGCGCGGAGGGGCTATCTTTCAGCGCCATCAACTGCGGAATAAACGACAACACGTCATTGGGCGCATGTTCGCCGTCGAGCAGAAGCCAATCGAACCCCGCAAGACCCAGCACCTCCATGCTGATATGACTTCCAAGTGCGCTCCAGCATCCGATCTGAACCCTATTTGCCAGGATGTTCTGGCGAAACGTGTTCGGGATGCCACTATAGGGCGTTGCGCCTCCCATATGCCTTTTCCTTCCCATCGAGCGAAATATCCCACATGGGCACTCCGCTTCATCATTTGAGACTGATAATCGGCGCGAGCATGGGAAATGGTCAATCCCGTGATAGACAAACCAGACAATTCACGCCTATTTTGATGCTCGCAGTTCCATATGATGGGACTATTCAAATTTGACCGACAAAAACGATCCACGATGGACCATGCGACGCATATCCATAGGGGTCTGCGGTGACTGAAACGGAGGAAGCCCATGCCGGACCGGACACAACAGGAACACACGGAGAGCGACGCCGAGCAGAAGGGGGTGAAGGGCGCAGCGCTCCTGATGAAGGCCTGCGACATCCTCGACCTCGTCGGCACCAAGCCGAGGCAACTGACAGCGAAGGATCTTGTCGAAGCAACAGGTCTTTCGAAGTCAACGGTCTACAGGATCGTCGCTGCTCTTTCCGAACGCGGCTTGATGCGTGCGGGACAGAACAATCAGAAACTGCTGCTCGGCTTCCATTTCCTCGATCTTGCCCAGAGCATCGGCACGGAGATGGATCTTGCGACAATTGCTGCCGACGAGTTGCGTCGTCTGCGCGAGATGACAGGCGAAACAGCCTATCTCGCCGCTTTGATGGGCAATGAGATGGTGTCGCTAGCAAAATCCGTCGGCGCACATGAAAACAGTTCGACAGCCGCACTCGGCGGCACCAAGCCGGTCTATGCGACCAGTCAGGGCAAGGCGATCCTCGCCTTCCTGCCCGAACGCCGTGTCGAGCACATCCTCAATTCGCTGACCTTCAGACCGGTCACCGACTACACCATCACCGACCGCAACACGCTGCAACTCAGCCTCAACATCATCCGCCAGCGCGGCTTTGCCATCGACGACCAGGAGAATATCGTCGGCACGCGCTGCATCGGCGTTCCGATCCTCGATGCTGGCGGGCAGCCGGTGGCGGCCATAAGCGTTGCGGGGCCAGCCTACCGGATGACGCTCGAGCGCATCGAGCAGCTAGCACCCGAACTCATCGACGCCGGCCGCAGGCTTGGACATCTTGTGAAGGAATACAGGGCCAAGAGCGACAATCGCTCAGAGTGGAGAATCACACCGCTCGGCGAGGCCGCCTTTCAAGGCGCAAAACCATTCTGGGACGAGCACAATGACTGCGTCTACTGGATCGATCGGCTGGCTCCGGCCATCTATGCCATGCAGGGCGACGACAAGCCAAAGCTGCTTGCCCAGATGCCCGGTCCGATTTCGGAGGCACTTCCATCACGCGGCGGCGGCATTTATGTCGTCTGTGAAGGCGAATGGCATCACGCCAGTCTTCAAGAGGGTTGCCGCAGGATCGATCGTCCTCGCATCCGCGATTTTCGTGCCCTGTGCACGCGGCCGGGCGGCAGCACCTGGGCAACGCTTCTTGAGGACAGCAGCAGCACGATCGGTTCGCTCTCGGCACGCGGCGAATTCCAGCCGGAGTGGAACGTTGCCCGCAAAATAGACGAGAGCGTCTGGTCACGCGATGGCGAGCGCCTTTATGCACTGAGCCGCAGTGACGGCCTGATCTACGAAATGCGGAGGGGTCGGGAGGCCGCGCTGGTCCTGAGCCGCATTCCACGCGGCTCGGGTGAGCCTTGCGCTCTGACGGTCGATGATGCAGACCGTCTATGGGTCGCTCTTAAAGATGGCTGGGGTGTGGCACGGCTGAACGAAAGCGGAGAGATAGAGCAAGTTATGGCCCTGCCTGTGCCTTATCCGACCGGCCTTGCCTTCGGAGGAAGGGATCGCGCCACGCTTTACGTCACATCAGCCCGGCTGGGTGTCGGGCGAGAAATGCTGGAGCACGCTCCGCTGTCGGGTCGTCTCCTCAAAATTGAAACTGGCATTTCAGAAGCTTTGCCCCCTGAATGTTGATTTCCGCGCAGAAGTGATTGGATCGATACCCCTCCCGACGGCATCACAATGTGCCCAGGTGATGAGGGTCACATCATTGATAGGAGGAAGTATCCATTGTAATTTGGATCGTCACCGAACCGATGAAGATTTCGGCGCGCGAAATGACAGGCTGAGGTTCTTGCGCAGGCAGTTCGACAACCAAGGCCGCGAATTCAACCGCATTTTCCAGCGCGGGCCAAAAACCAGTTTGCCCTGACGGGCCATCGTTCGCCAGGACGAAAGGTGGTTTATTCTCAGCCCGCGACGTTCTGCAACGTCATTCACCTTAACGCCCGGCCGCAAATTCTCCGACACGATCTGCCCTTTGACCTCATCTGATCATTGGCGATTGGCTTTACGTCGCCGGAGCCCCCTTGTGAGAACCTCCAATGTAGATTCCATAGAGACACTCCTTGCCGCTCATCCATGGAAACTCGATCAAGGATTAAGGGAAGATGCACAATGTGGGGGCGAAACAGCAGTTGCGGTTGTGACCCGAGGACTACAGGATTTCAGAGATGACCGGCAAGTGACCCGTTATCGGTCGTTTGGAGGAGGCTGCCGAAGCTGCCTCCTACCGGTCCGGACGCTACGGAGGACTTATACCAGACTTCAATAATTCTGACTCTCGTGCTTCCAAAAATGCGACGAATCTGAATCGATGGTGCAAACAGGAGGTTTGCGATGGGTTCAGCGATTTCTCTTCGGACAGATTTCAGCGGGGCTGAGTTGCGGCCTCTGGCTCGGCAGACACGCAATGCCGACCAGGCCCGGCGTCTCCTCGCGCTTGCATCGATCTATGATGGCGGATCACGCGGCGATGCCGCCCGGCTCGGCAGCGTTACGGTTCAGATCGTACGCGACTGGGTGGTGCGCTTCAATGCTCGCGGACCCGACGGCCTGATCAACGGCAAGGCTCCGGGCAAGCCTTCTCTCCTGAACAACGATCAGCGAGCGGCCTTGGCGCAAGCGATAGAGCGCGGACCGACACCCTATCTGGATGGTGTCGTGCGCTGGCGTCTGTGTGACCTGGCCCGGTGGATTTGGGAAGAATACCGGATCTCGGTGAGTGAGGAGACCCTGGGTCGCGAAGTTCGTGCCATGGGCTACCGCAAGCTCTCGGCTCGCCCAAGACACCATGCGCAGGATCCCGAGGCGGCCGAGGCATTTAAAAACTTCCCCGCCGCTGTGGCAGAAATCGTCGCCGGTCCCCCCAAGGGCAAAGTGATCGAAATCTGGTTTCAGGACGAAGCCCGCATTGGTCAAAAGAACAAGATCACCCGCCGCTGGGCCAAGCGGGGATCAAGGCCGTCCGCGCCACACGACCAGCGAACCCGATCGGCCTATATTTTCGGCGCGATCTGCCCCAGGCACGGCAAGGCCGCAGCTCTCGTCATGCCGTGGTGTGACACCTATGCCATGAACCAGCATCTGATCGAGATATCCCGCAATGTCGCCGAAAACGCTCACGCCGTCCTCATCATGGATCAGGCCGGATGGCACATGTCCAAAAATCTCGTCGTTCCTGAAGACATAACCATCCTGCCACTGCCGCCCAAATCACCCGAACTGAACCCGGTCGAAAATATCTGGCAGTTCATGAGGAACAACTGGCTCTCAAACCGCGTCTTCAAGTCCTACGAGGATATCGTCGACAACTGCTGCTACGCCTGGAGAACACTCCAGGACCGACCATGGAACATAATGTCGATCGGTAGACGCAAATGGGCACAAGAGTTCTGATCAATGACGATTGGTATTAGAGCGCCGTGCGTCCATTCGGACGCACAAAGGACGCTCTAACCTATTGAATCTACGCATCGTGCTTTCCGAAAATCGATTCCGATTTTCGGACCGATGCGCTAGTAGTCCGGGTTATCGCGAAACTGCGGATCGTTGATGTCGTAGACGAAGGCGCCCGCATCGCGCTTGGCCATGTAGTCGTCGTGGAAGAACGGCACCAGCTTGTCGCGGTCGATGTTCTCCTGATTGAAGGGGATGACGGACACGAACACCGCCTTCTTGTAATCCTCGCCGGCGAAGTAGGCCTTGATTTGCTGATGCGCGATGTCGGCCTCAAGGGTCGCTGTTTCGTTCACATCCATGGTGACCACGCCGTCCTCGACCCAATCCCAGGACTTCTCCTTGCCGTTGGATGCGCCGAGCCAGTATTCGGACGAGATCGAGCCCGGCCTCCTCGAAGGCCTGCAGCACGCCGGCCATCATCTCGTCATTGTGGACGTAGACACCGTCGAAGCCGTCCGGACCCAGGCTGGTGATCGCATCCTGCATCACCTTCTTGGCCGGGTCGGCGAACCAGCCGCCCGAGCCCCAGAACACCACCTGCAGGTCTTCGCCGCCGGCGCCCTTGACGCCGACATTCTCGGCGAGATTACCGATGTCCTTGCCCTGCGCATCATAGGCTTTCAGGAAACCCTCTGTCTGGCCGGAGGCGGTGCCCTGGCCGAGCTTGCCCTCAATCATGATCAGTCGATTGACGCCGTGCTTCAGGGCCGACTCGCCGGCATATTCGCCGATCTGGACCCAGTCGTAACCGGCAAAGCCGGCAAGACCCGGCTCGTTGGGCGGATTGTGCGTCAGGTGGAACTCGGGAATGCCGGCGTCATGGGCGAGATTCAGTGTCCGCGAGGTGGTTTCCGGCGAATTCTGCACGACCAGAAGCGCGTCAACGCCCTGGGTGATGAAGTTCTCGACAGCGGCGATCTGTTCCGGCGCGGTGCCCTGGCCGACAACGTCAAGCACCGTCCAGCCCTGACGTTCCGCAAGAGTCCTGAACACCTCGTAACCGGCTTTGTAGAAGTCATCGGAGGCATCCATGTAATAGCCAATGACCTTGTCTTCGGCCTGCGCGCCGCTGCCAATGGCCATGGCGCCGACGGCAATGGCCGTCATCAGTGAAAGTGTAAGCTTCTTCATTTTCCTTCTCCCTCTTGTGTTTGTGCTCCGCCCTCTGGACGTCACACGTTTTGCTTCGGCCTTGCCGAGAGCATCTCCTGCCCTTGCTGGTTTCCACGCTCGCCTTCTGCCGCCGCCCGTGCACCCGCCCTTTCCCGTTTCAGCGTCCGGTAGTCGGAAATACGCCGGGAAACGTCTCCGGCCGAGACGGCGATGATGATGATCAGTCCCTTGGCCAGGAACTGCACCTCCGAAGGCAGCCTCAGCATGTTCATGGCGTTGGCGATCGAACCGAGGAATATGACGCCGATCAGCGTGCCGACGACGTTGCCCCGCCCCCCGGAAAGCGCCGTACCGCCGATGACGACCATGGCGATGGTGTCGATCTCCAGGCCCTGTCCGAGCGTGATAATGCCGGTATTGATGCGCGCCAGCAGCATGGTGGCGCCGATGCCGACCAGCAGACCCTGGATGCAGTAGACGGCAAGCTTCATGTTCTTGACGTCGATGCCGGCCAGGAAAGCGGCCCGCGGATTGGTGCCGACGGCATAGATGCGCCGCCCGAACTTGGTGTAGGTCAGCATCAGACCGCCGATCAGCGCGACCAGGAAAAAGATCAGCACATAAGGCGGCACCCGAAGCGCCAGCCCGGTGATCGGGTCCCTGGCGCCGTCGATCAGGTTGACGGTCAGAAAATCGAGCTCGCCCTTCATCACGACTTCACGCGAATTGGACAGGAGCAGCGCAATGCCCTGGAACGAGATCATGCCGCCAAGCGTAATGATGAACGGTTCGATGCGGGTGCGCGAGATGATGAACCCCATGATCGCCTCAAGCACGATCGCCGCAGAAATTCCGAGCGCGATGGACGGCACGACGCCGAAACCCCAGCGCGAGATGCCCAAAGACACCACGATCGAGACCAGCGAGGCCAGCATGCCGACCGACAGATCGATGCCGCCCGAAATCATCACCATGGTCATCGACACCGCAATGATGCCGGGCACCGCGACCTGCTGGAGGATGTTGAGGATGTTCACCGGGCTGATGAAGGTCGGATATTTGGAAAATCCCGAGGCGATCAACTGCCAAAGCACGATGATGAAAACAAAGCTCAAAAAGATCGAAAGCACGGTCAGGTTCTCGTGCCGCTTGAACAGCGACGTCTTGACGACCGGGGTGGAACTGGTGTTGTCGCGCGTACTCACTCTTCCTGATCTCCTATTGAAAGGGTGAGGATGTTCTCTTCGATTATCTCCTCACCGGTCAGTTCCCCTGCGATCTCGCCCTTCTTGAAAACGATCACGCGATCACTCATCGAGATCACCTCCGGCATGTCGGAGGAGACCATCAGGATGGCCTTGCCCTGCTTCAGCAGATCGACCATGACCTTGTAGATTTCCTGCTTGGAGCCGACATCGACGCCGTGGGACGGTTCGTCGAAGATGAAAATCTCGCCCCCGGTGTTGAACCACTTGCCCAGCACCACCTTCTGCTGGTTCCCCCCGGACAGGTTGACGGCCCGGGTGCGGGCGTTCGGCGCCTTGATGTTCAGCCGTTCGATGTATTTCTCGCCGACGGCCTCGTCTTCGCCGGGCCGCGCGATGAAATTGCGCGTGTTCACCATGTTGGCAACGGCGACGTTCTCGCCGATCGACTTGGTCAGAAACAGGCCGGTGTTCTGGCGGTCCTCGGTGATGAAGCACATCTTGTTGCGGATCGCCGCCTTCGGGCTCGAATGATGGACCTTTTCGCCGTCGATCAGAATGTCGCCATGAACGATCGGCGCGCTGCCGAACAGCACCTCCATGAGTTCGGAGCGCCCGGACCCGACCATGCCGGCAAAGCCGAGAATCTCACCGCGGCGCAGGTCGAACGAGACATCCTTTACGCCGTTACCGGTGACGTTGCGGACCGAGAGCCCCACCTCGCCCGGTCGAATGCGCTCGCGCTCGTAGAAGGTCGAAGGGTCGCGCCCGACCATATCCTTGATGAGTGTCGATCTGGCGAGGCCGGAAATAGGATGGACGCTGACCTTGCGCCCGTCCCGCAGGACCGTCGCCCGGTCGCCGATCTCGAACACCTCGTCGAGGTGATGCGAGATGTAAATGACGCCGATGCCGTTGTCGCGCACGGTCCTGACGATCTCAAGAACCGTGTCGATTTCCCTGGCGGAGAAGGAGGCCGTCGGCTCGTCGAGGATGACGAGGTTCGAGTTGAACAGCACCGCTTTGGCGATCTCGACCACCTTCTGCTGGCCGCTGGTGAGATCGCGCATCTTCAGATCTGGCGACAGGTCGCTCTTCAGAAACCTGAGAACCCTTTCGGCCTGTTCACGCATCTTGCTACGCTGCTGAAGGCCCCAGCGGGTGATCTCGGCGCCGGTGAAGATGTTCTCGGTGATCGAGAGGTCGTTGAAGACGATGTGTTCCTGATAGATGGTGTGAATGCCCAACTGCAGCGCCGAGCGCGGCGTCAGCGAAACCGGCTTGCCGTCAAACAGTATCTCGCCGCCTTCGTCCGGCTTATGTGCGCCGGAGAGGACCTTGATCAGCGTGGACTTGCCCGCGCCGTTTTCTCCGCACAGGCAGTGCACCTCGCCGCGCTTCACGTCGAAGGAAATGTCCTCCAGCGCCCGCACGCCGGGAAACGTCTTTGAAATGCGTGACAAACGCAGTATTTCGTCCATGGTCCCCTCCCTCGGCCGAACGGCGGTTACTTTCCTGTCTCAGCGTTTGTCGAAGTCGGGCACCTTGACGATCTCTCCGCCCTTGAGCGCCGACTGGTGGGCGCAGATGCCGACCGAGGTCCAGTTGGCGGACTGCTCGACATTCGGGAACGGGTCGCGGTCCTCGAGGAGCGCATTGATGAACTCGTTCACCAGGTGTGGATGCGAACCGCCATGCCCGCCGCCCTGAACGAAACTGAGATGTTCCTCGTCGACGATGCCGCGGGTGAATTTCCTGATTTCCTCGGGCAGCCGGTGCGCATAGTCCGGCACCTCGACGTACTCGGCGATCTCTGGTTCGGGCCTGTTTGCAGTGTGCAGCACCGGGTTCTCGTCGGTGATGAGCTGCCACTCGAAGCTCTTCTTCGAGCCGTAGACGTCGATCGACTCGCGGTACTGGCGCGCGGTGTCCCACAGGAAGCGCCAGACATGGGCGGCGACGTCGGAATCCTTGATCTTGATCTGGCAGGTTTCGACGGCGAATTTCGAGCCGGAGCGGGAAGCGCACTCTTCGTTGACCGTGCCGGAGCCGAAACAGGAGACATAGTCGGCCATGCCGTCGACCATGGCCATGAGCGGGGCGACGACATGGGTGGCATAATGCATCGGCACCATGTCCTTCCAGTAGTCGGGCCAGCCCTCCATATTCTGAGGGTGCGAAGCCTGCAGGTACTGGATCTTGCCCAGTTCGCCCTTGTCATAAAGCTCCTTGATGAACAGATATTCGCGCGCATAGACAACCGTTTCGGCCATCATGTATTTGAGCCCGGTCTCACGCACGAGGTCGACGATCTCCCTGGCCTCGTCCAGCGTCGTCGCCATCGGCACGGTGCACATCACGTGCTTGCCGGCCTTGAGCGCGGCAATGGTCTGCGGCGCGTGATCGGGGATCGGGCTGTTGATGTGAACGCAGTCGACGTTCGGGTCGGTCAGCACGTCGCGGAAATCCGTGTACCGCGTTTGGATGCCGAACTGATCGCCAACCTCGTTGAGCCTGGACTTCGAACGCTGGCAGATCGCCGTGACCTCGGCTTTCGGATGCGCCTGATAGATCGGAATGAATTCCGACCCGAACCCAAGTCCGATCAAACCAACTCTTGCCTTTTCCATGGTAACCCCCAGTTTCTCCTTGGCTTGGAGTATTGAGGAGTTCTCAGTATTTTAGAATGAATATTTGCGCTAAAATCCTGATGAATTTTACCTGAACTACAGAATGTTCAAATTAATACGCAACAGATGAATGAGTTTCGAATTTTATACAGTTAATCGGACCGCTGCACTTTGTGCAGCAGCCGACGGCCTTCCTGTCAGATACGGCGTTTGCAGTCAGTCCGGCAATTTGGGCAAGGCGCGCCCTTTGACCTGTTCGCGGTATTCGCGCGGCGTCAGGCCTGTTTCCTTCTTGAAGAACACGCTCAGATACTCGGGGTGCTGGATGCCGAGCGCTTCGCTGATCTCGGACAGGGACATGTCCGTCTCAAGCAAGAGCTCCCGGACGGCATTCGTTCGCACGCGCAGGATCTCCTGGTGCGGGGTACGATCGAGCGCCTTACGGAAACGCGCTTCGAGCACGCGACGCGACAGCGGCACGATGGCGAGGATGTCTTCGACCCTGATGTTCTTGTGGGCGTTCTTCCTGATAAAGGCGATGGCTTCGGCAACATGGCGGTCCCGCACGGTCAGCATATCGGTCGACACACGCTTTCGCACGCCGAGCGGCTCCACCGAGTGCTTGCGTCCCGAAAGTTTTTCACCGAGCATCAGGCGGTCGAGGATTTCGGCGGCATAGGCGCCGGCAGCGAATGAATTGGGAATAATGCTCGACATGGTCGGCGTGGTGATCTCGCACAGAAGCTCGTCATTGTCGACGCCGACGATGGCGATATCCTCGGGCACCATGAATCCGTAATAGCGGCAGATTTCGACGAGCTGCTGTCCACATGCGTCGTAGCACGCAAAGATACCGACCGGCTTTGGCAGCGCGTTGAGCCAGGCGCGGATCGCCTCGCGCTGGGTCCACCACCGCACGCGCGGCTCCTCGCGCTTCGGCAGGTTGTAGATCCGCGATTTGATGATATCGGGGTGGCCGAGAATGCGTTCGAAGGCGTGCTGACGCCAGATCGACCAATTGTAGAACGGGTCGCCGAAAAAGGCGAAATTCTGAAGCCCGCAATCGCGCAGATGGTTGAGGGCGAGATGCGTGATCGCCTCGTCGTCGGTCTCCACCCAGGGTATTCCCTCGATCAGCCGGGCGGCGCTCACATCGACCGTGGGCACGTTCATGGTCTTGATGATCCGCGCCATCTGGTCTGTTTCGATGCGGGCTATGACGCCGTCGAATTTCCAGTTTCCGACAAAAGACTCGTCGATTTCGTGGCGGCCATGCTCGGTGAGATAGAGCGTCCAGCCGCGCCGGGTGCGGGCATATTCATGAATGCCGTGAAGAATGCCGCGCGCATAGCTGTTCGACGTTTCGATAATGAGTGCGATATTTCTCTCGTCCACCGTCCTCTCCCCCTTCCCTGCGCCCCCCTGCGTCGCTCAAGGACGCCTTGCCGCCTGACGCCGTGCGAAACCGGATCATACAGTCCGGTTCCTCGCACTCCCAGCGAAATGGCAAGGGATATCAGCCGAGCAGACTGCGAAGGTAATTTGCCCCGGCGCTGGCCAGTTCGTCCTGGGAGGGGGCAAGCGGGCGCCAGATGGAGGCCGCCTTGGCGATCTCGACCGCGCCCGGCGTAAAGGACTCGATGACGAGGGCGCCGTCATATCCGATTTCGACAAGCGCATCGCGGATGCCCTTCCAGTCCTGGTGGCCTGAGCCGGGAATGCCGCGATCGTTCTCGCAGGCGTGCACGTGGACGAGCCGCTCGCCAGCGGCGCGGATCGCCTCGGGGATGCTCTTTTCTTCGATATTGGCGTGGAATGTATCGATATGGAAGCCATAGGCGGAACTGCCGACATCATCGATCAGCGCCAGCGCCTGTTCGGTCAGGTTGACCATATCGCTTTCGAACCGGTTAAGCGGTTCGACCCCCACCGTGACGCCTGCATCCAGGGCCACGCCCGCAATGTCCTGAAGGGTCTCGACGCACCATGCCCATTCCCGCTTCTTCTCGACATCGGGCACCAGGCGGGTCTTGCCGACAGCAGAATAGACCGGGCCGCAGAACAGCGTGCTGCCGACGGCCTCCGCGAACCCGATGCTTGAGCGGATGTAGTTCGCGCCGTTGGTGCGGATCGCCGGATCGTCGCTCGCTATGTCCCGCGTGGGCCCGAAGGCGCCGCAGACCGTGATCGCAAGGCCGTTGTCGGCTGCGACCTTGCGCAGCAGCCGCGCGTCAATGAGATCGGCATCGTCGAGCGCAACCTCGAGCACGTCGAAACCCATCCTGCTGATCTTGGGAATCAGGTCGAAATCAGCCGTCGTAAATGGCGACGTCCAGACCCAGGTGTTCACACCGATCTTCATTGCACACTCCTCCTCCAGGCCGTGCTTTGTGGCGGCCGCGCGCGGATTTCCGCGTCGTTATTGTTGGGCTGACATTGTCATGCAGCAGCGCGCCGGCGTGAAGGAGCATTCGCGCGAGATTTGTGAGATATTTGACCGCCATTTCGTCGGATGCGCGTCAATCTGTGGCTCGGGGCACGCAAAGAACGGATTTCAAACATGTTTGTTAAATGTCGGGTGAGATTGAGCCAATTTCTCGTTTCGCCATGATCCACCGTCGATTTGAGAAGCTTTTTGTTATTCGGCGCGGCACCAGGCCCCCACACGTTTTAAATATTTCAAAGACTTATCATGCCGATCGGCGTCGAACCCCTATGACGGCTTACAACCCCGGCCATTCCTTTTTGGCGGCGATTGTCGCCTCGCCCTGAAAATTAAACGCCTCGACTTTTCCGACGCCGACGCCATAGCGCAATGCGCGACCATTCTCCCGAACCAGGTAGAGGAAACGCTCATTGGGGTCCACGACGACGGTTCCAGGCGCATATTCGGTCGCATAGGACACTTCTTGCCGCAGGAACTTCGGATCCACTTTTTCAACATCAACCGCATGAACCGGATATGGTTCGGTCGTAATCTCGCCATACACCGCCCGATAAGCTTCGTTGTTGGCGGGGATGCTGGAAATCGGCTCAACAACTGCGGCAGACTCAATAGAGGTACAGCCCCCCGCAAGCAGCGGAAATCCGATCATAAAAGTACGCCTGTCTATCGACATCTGAAAACTAACTCCTTCGGCAATGATGGTTGTTTTCAGGTGTAAGACAGGTAGCGAGAATGATGTCTATTCGCTATGGTTTGATTTTACTCATAACCAAGAGATATGTATGGACATCAACGCCGCCTTGCGCGCCTTCGTCAGAACCGTGGAAAAGGGGTCAATGACAGGCGCTGCACGCGACCTCGGCATATCGCAGCCAGCCGTGACCAAACACCTCCGCAACCTTGAACATCACGTCAGTGCGCGCCTGCTGGAACGTTCATCGCGATCCGTCCGTCCGACAGCCCACGGTCTGGCGCTCTACGAAGCGAGCCGCACAGCGCTGGCCTCCATAGAAGCCGCTATTGAGGGCGTTCGCCGCGATATGGGAGAAGTCGAAGGCACGCTCAGAGTACACGCGCCTTCCTGTCTGGGAGCCGAGCATCTTCACCGTATGGTGATGGAGTTTCAGGACGAGCACCCGGCCGTCGTGGTGGACCTTGTTCTCGACAATCGCCACGTCGATTTGATCTACGAAAATTTCGACCTCGCAGTGCGGTATGGAAAGCCGGAAAGTCAGGCGTTGATTATCCGCCGGATAGGTTTGATACGCCGCATCCTCGCGGCCTCCCCTGAATACCTGCAACGGAATGGGCCGATCGACAGTCTGGAGCGATTTTCGGCCATGGGCATCGTCACGACGACGACTATTCTATCGCCGCGCGATACGCTCACGGTCTGCCAGAGCGATACGAATTTCGAGGTCCAAGTCCAGCCCGTACTCAGAACCAACAACGCGCAGGTTATCAAGGCCAGTTTGCTGGCAGGGCGCGGAGCCGGTCCGGTTCAGGTGATCCTCGTTGCCGATGAGCTGGCCGATGGACGTCTCGTGCGCGTCCTGGCCGATTATGAGGTAAAGCCGACCGATGTGTTCCTGGCATACCCATCTACGAAGTTCATGCGCCCGGTCGTACGGGCGTTCACCGATTTTGTCATTCCGAAGCTTCGAGCCGTGGAAGGCATTGACGCAATCTCGCGCGCATAATGTTGCGTTACCCCTGACATCTGTTTCGCCACGACCCACCTTCGATACGAAAAACTTTTTTGCTTGTAGCTATTTGCGCCTGCTCAGGTGAGACAAAATCTGCTGAAAATCATCACACGAACGATCCGGAGAATACAGCAACAACTTGCTCTCGCGTGGTGACGCCGAGTTTAACCCGCGCATTCTGAAGTGGTCCTGTTTTTTCGGACAGGTTTGCGGCTCAGCTAAGATGCATCGGGGTTAGGTTTCATGCCGCTTGGTTCATCTGCATCGCAGTAAAGTATGCCTCGTCGGGCGTTCGTTTTTCAAGCGCGGTGTGTGGCCGCTCAGCGTTGTAAAATCCGATCCAGTTGTCGATGATGCGTTTGGCTTGGAAGCCGTCCTGCAATTCGTGCAGGTAGACGGCCTCCTGCCTCAGGGGTCGCCACAGACGCTCGATAAATATGTTGTCGAGGTATCGCCCCCGACTGATGCCATCGAGATTGCGTCAGAGCCCCATTACAACGCCGATGTGAGAGCGGCGGTGCAAAATTAGTCCACGGTAGCGGCGGGATTGTTCCGCTTCGGGCGGTGTAAAACCCGGCCACCTATTTTCCTTCTGCAACGTATGCAGGAGGGTTGAGGGATCTATACCGTGTTGGTGTGGACGGCTGTTCCGTCTCAACGCCCTTGAGACGGAACAGTTTACCAGGTGTTTTTCGAGCTCTCCGCGCAATAGCCCCGTGGAGCCCCAATCGAGTAAAGCCGCCTAGGATCGAGCGCTGTCTATGGTGTTAGGAACGACCGCGACCGTTCTGCGCTCCACTCGAATGCAGCGAAGAGGCCTCGAAGCTCTGCAAGACCTTTAAGTCTGCCAATCGAAGGGTATCCCGGTTGCGCCTGCCGGCCGATATCGTCGAGGATGTCCTGTCCGTGGTCGGGCCGGATCGGAATGGACCAGTCCGATCGCCCTGCGTCTTTGCGGCGGTGCTCTTCTTCGACGACTGCGGCTACAAGCGCGGCCATGTCGGTGTGTCCGGTCAGATGCTGATCCTCATAGAAAGAGTTCATCACGGCCTCGCCCTCAATCGTGACATTGCGGAGATGCATGAAGTGAACGCGGTCGCCGAGCGCCTTCATGATCGCAACGGGGTCGTTGTCCGGGCGCGCGCCCAGCGCCCGGAACACAGCGTCACGCCGTTCGCCGGCAGATCCACTGCGTCCAGGATCTTGCTGTATTGCGCCTCCGTCGACATAATTCTTGGGAGCCCCAGAAGCGGAAAGGGCGGATCGTCCGGGTGGCAGCAAAGGCGTACGCCCAGTTCTTCGGCAAGCGGCGCGACCTCCGAAAGAAAGTCGATCATGTGGCCCTGAAGCTTCTCCTCGCTGATATTGTCATATTCGCCGAGCTGGGTTCTGACATCGTCCAGCGAGAAGCGTTCTGCTGCACCCGGAAGACCGAAGACCACATTTCCGGCAATCGCCTCCTTGTCGGCTTCGCTCATCTGGGCAAATCTGGCCGCAGCGGCTTCGCGGACATCGTCCGGAAAGCTTTCAGCAGCACCGGGGCGTGCGAGAATGTGAATGTCATATGCGGCGAAGTCGATCAGGTCGAACCGCATGCAGCGCGCACCGTTCGGCCGCTCCCAGGCCAGATCCGTGCGTGTCCAGTCAAGAACCGGCATGAAATTGTAGCAGATCACCTCGATACCGGCGGAGGCCAGATGCCGCATCGATTGCTTCCAGTTTTCAATATGTGTTCTCCACGCGCCCTTCTGCTTCTTGATGTCTTCCGAAACGGGAAGGGATTCGACGACGCTCCAGGCAAGTCCCGACAGACGCCCGTTTGCCATTTTTGCGATCTGCTGCTGACGAAGCTCGATTTCCGCAGGGCTCCATACCGCGCCCGTCGGGACATGATGAAGGGCCGAAACCACACCCTCGACACCCGCCTGCATCATCGTTTCAACTGTTACCGTGTCTGCTGGACCGAACCAGCGCCATGTCTGTTGCATTGTCAGGCCTGCTTTTCTTCTGTTTCGTCGAGTGCAATATGGACCTTGCAACTTTTGCTCTTGTCCAGCGCAAGGGCGAAGGCCGCGTCGGCCTCGTTCATCGGATAGGTCCCGGTGATGATCGGCCGCACATCGATCTTTCGCGATCCGATGGCATTCACGGCATCGGCGAATTCGCTGTCGAAGCGGTGCGTGCCGATATAGGAAATTTCGCGGGCGACCATGCGTCCGACCGGCAATTCCATCACGCCCGCAACGCCGACTTCAACAAGAACCCCGCAAGGCTCCAGCGCTTCGATGGCGCTGATCACCGCTTGCGCAGCCGCAGAGCACTCGAACGCCATGTCATAAGGGCCCTCTTCAGATACACCGTTGGGCCGTGCCTTGAGATCGATGGTGACATCGGCCCCCATTTTCCGTGCGACCTCCAGTGCTTCCGCATTAAGATCGGTGGCGACGATATGAGCTGCACCTGCTGCTTTCGCCGCTGCAATCGTCAGGCAGCCGATCGGGCCGCAACCGGTGACAAGAACATTGAGCTTGTCGACGCCGGCGGGAACGCGCGAAACCGCGTGCAGGCAGACCGCGAGCGGTTCGGAACACGCTGCTTCGCCAGCACTGATACCTTCGGGGAACGCAAAGCACTGGGCTGCGTCGACTGTGAGGTACGACCGGTAGAGGCCCTGTTCATGCGGCAGATGCATCGCGCTGCCCATGAAATGCATATCCGTGCAATGCCGCTCCATTCCCGACCGGCAGAAACGGCAGTGCCCGCAGGGACGGCTGGGATTGACCGCGACCAGCGTGCCGGGAACCAGCGCATCGACACCCTGACCGATCGACTCGATGCGGCCAGCTGCTTCGTGGCCCAGTATAATGGGCTCGCGGACCCTGATCTGCCCGACGCCGCCATGCGCAAAATAGTGCAGGTCCGACCCACAGATACCGCCGCGCTCCATGGCGATCCTGACCTGTCCCAGTCCCGGGGCAGCAGCCTCACATGTTTCAAACCGCAGATCCTGCTGTGCATGAAGACGCAGGACATCCGCCTGTTTCACCGGCATTCCAGACATAACGAAAACTCCCTTTTCAGTTTCCAAGACAGAAACTTTCAACTTCTGTTTCGAGAGAAGTGGATGGTGTCTGGCCAGAGACGACGCGCGAAAGCACGTGCCTGCGGTTCTCGGCTCGATTGAGTTCGAGCGCTTCCCATCATCGCTTCTCCTCCCATTCAGCCGCACACGCTGGCCGCGGCTTCTGCCGCCGATTTTGTGTTTGCCTGTCAGTTCATCTTCAAAACGGCTTTACACAATCGACAAACAATCATATACACATTGTTAGACGATTTAAAAGACATTGACAGTCAATTTTGAGGATCGTTTACGGGAGGATGAATCATGATGCCTGCATCGCCGGCATGGCTTCGCCGTGTATCCAATGCGCGCTGTAGCCACAGAGCTAACGTCGCCAC
>NZ_CM147867.1:3827500-4308287 GCF_055808365.1 Martelella sp. K41-7 | reverse complement strand
CGATGTGAAGACCTTCACATCCAAATACCAATCCGCGTGCCAAAACCCTTAAGTTCAAACACGTCAATCAGCAAAGCTAATCGGCGGAAGAAGGGGGCAACACAGTTGGTCGCGAGAACGACCGTCGACCCCGTCGGTGATGCGCATATAGGGTGAAGCGCCTTCCAAAGTCAACAAGCTTTCTTCAAAAATGCGAAAAAAAGCGTCAGCCCTTCATATTTTCCACCTCCCCGTCTGTGCCCGTAGGATTTGCTGCTAGGAATAGTGTCGCAAAACGGGAGGTCAATATGCGCAATCTCATCACCGATATCGCTGGCGTCAGTGTCGGTCACGCACAGGATGTTGCACTGGCGTCCGGCGTGACCACAATTGTCTTTGACCGGCCGGTTGTCGCCTCCGGCCTTTCGCTCGGCGGAGCCCCCGGCAGCCGTGACCAGCTTTTGCTGGACCCTGCCCGGACGGTGGAGACCGTTGATGCGTTTGTTCTCTCAGGTGGTTCCGCCTTCGGCCTTGACGCGGCTGGCGGCGTACAGTCGGGCCTTCGTGCCGACGGTCGCGGCCTCAGGCTCGGCGCGACGCGCATCCCGATCGTCCCGTGCGCCATCCTGATGGATCTTCTGAACGGTGGCGACAAGGACTGGGGCCTGCATGCCCCTTATCACAGCCTTGGCTATGACGCTTACCGGGCAGCCGCAACGGGCGCTTTCGCGCTCGGGAGCGTCGGCGCCGGAACCGGTGCGACAACTGTCAATCTCAAGGGCGGCCTCGGTTCGGCCTCAGCCGTGACGCCTGCAGGCTTCCGTGTCGGGACACTTGCCGCCGTCAATGCGATGGGCAGCGTGACAATTGGCGACGGGCCGCATTTCTGGGCCGGACCGCTGGAGAACGCAGATGAATTCGGCGGGCTCGGGCTGCCGGCTGCATTCCCGAAGGAGGCTTCCACGCTGAAGATCAAAGGCGGGCCGACCACAGCAACGACGCTGGGTGTCATTGCCACCGACGCCACAATAACCAAGCAGCAGGCCTACCGGCTTGCGGTGATGGCCCATGACGGGTTTGCCCGGGCAATCCACCCCGCGCACCTGCCGTTTGACGGCGATACGGTGCTATCGGCAGCGACCGGCGAAAAGGGAGCGCCGGATGACTTCGCCTTTGCCGAGATCTGCCTTGAAGCCATGCGGACCATGGCACGCGCTATCGCACGCGGGGTCTATGAAGCAGAAACGCTCCCACAAAGGGGAGCGTTTCGAAGCTGGAAGGAACAGTACGGAAACGGCTAGACTCTTCCCTTACTGCGTTGCATAGCCGCCGCCAATTGCAACGTTGAGCGCAACGAAATCGCCGGCCTGCTGCGCGATAGCATCGGCGAGACTTGCCTCGGCATCGGACACGGCACGCTGCGCATCCAGAACATCCAGCAGAGAAGTGGCGCCATCCTTGTAGCTGGACGTCGAGAGTGCCAGCGCATCACGGTAGGAGGCAACCGTTGCCCGCAACGCGGAGACGGTTCGGCCATCACGGGTGACCACGGCGAGCGCCGATTCCACTTCCTGCACGGCATTGAGAACAGTCTGCTTCCACATGAGATAGGCTTGCCGCGCGCGCGATTCGGAGCTCGAAACATTGGCACGAAGCGCACCGCCATCGAAAATCGGCAGGCTGAGCGTCGGTCCGAACGACCATGACGTCACCCCGGCATTCCCGAGAGAACTCCCGGATACGCTGGCCTGCAGTGTGCCACTCAATGAAATCATCGGGTAAAGTTGCGCTTCGGCTACCCCGATATTGGCGGTCGCAGCAGCAAGGTTACGCTCAGCTTCGCGGATATCCGGTCTGTTACGGATCAGATCCGCCGGAACACCGGATGACAGCCGCGCACGGGTAACCGGGATCGGCTTCACCTTGTTCATCTGATCAATGAGGGATGCTGCGGGCAGCCCCATCAGCGTCGACAGCGCGTAAACCTGCTGACGATAGGCCGCCTCGAGTTGCGGAATGGTCGAAAGCTGCGCGTTGACGAGACCTTCTGATTGAACGACATCAAGCCTGGAGGCAGCACCCGCATCAAGCTGGAACTGGGTCAGACGGAGGGTTTCGCGGCGGCTCTTTAGATTGGAACGCGCAATCGCCAGACGCTCCTGATAAAGGCGCGCGTTGATGTAGGAATCGATCAGGCTGGAGATCAGCGTCAGCTTGGCCACATCCGCGCTTGCATAAGCGGCATCAAGTTCTGCAATAGCGGCTTCGCCGGCGCGTTTATAGAGACCGAAAAGATCGAGAACCCAGGAAACCGGAACTGATCCGCCGAAGGTGTTGGAGGTCTTGCGCGCCGCAGCGGAAGCGCCGTCGCCGCCGGCCCCCGCGCCGGTATCATAGGCCTGAAGATTGACCTGCGGGTACGCCCCCGCGGTCGACGTCACAACATTAGCCTCGGCCTGAACAATCGTCTCCAGCGCCTGCAGAACGGAGAGGTTCTGCGACATTCCCTGCGCGACATACGTGTTCAGCAGCGAATCATTGAAGCTCTTCCACCATGCAACATCGGTCACATCGCCCACGCTCTGGGCACTGCCTTCACTGAACTTATCGGGAAGCGCCGTCTCGGGCGCCGCATAGTCCGGACCCACCACACAGCCGGACAAGAGCAGCAGTACGAGCGGAATGGGGGTAACGCGGCTCAACACCATGATCTCAATCCTGTCATCTCGGCGGGCCCAAAAACAGGCCGCCTACCCTTTGTGTTTTAGACGCCGGCACGGGGCCGGCGCAATATCGTTAACAATGTTTTAAACGATCTGTTGCTCTTCTGCCGCCTTCTTGTCCTTCTTGTCCATGCCCATCAACCTGCACACGGCCACAAAGAACGACGGTACGAAGAAGATCCCCAGCGATGTAGCGGCAATCATGCCGAAGAACACGGCAACACCAATGGCATTCTGCGCCGCAGAACCCGCCCCTGTGGCGCGGACCAGAGGCAGAACACCGAGAATGAAGGCCAGCGACGTCATGATAATCGGTCGCAGACGCATACGGGCCGCATGAACCGCCGCATCAAAGAGAGAATCGCCCTTCTCGCTTTGCTCGCGCGCGAATTCCACGATCAGAATCGCGTTCTTCGCCGCAAGCCCCATGGTCGTCAACAGTCCCACCTTGAAGTAGATGTCGTTGTCCTGCCCAAGGTAGTGGGCCCCCATGACCGCCCCGAGAATACCCACTGGGACCGCGAGAATAACTGAGAACGGAATACTCCAGCTTTCATAAAGTGCAGCGAGGCAGAGGAACACGAAGATGATGGAAACGGCGTAGAGATAAGCCGCTTCGTCACCCGAGATCACCTGCTGCAGGGACATGTTTGTCCAGGCCACCGAAAATCCGCCCGCCGACTGGCCGACAAGGCTGGTCAGTTCGTTCATGGCCTCGCCCGAGCTGTATCCGGCAGCCGACTGTCCCTGAATGTCCACAGCGGTATTGCCGTTGTAATGGGCAAGAGACGGAGCGCCGGTGGTCCAGTCTATGTCTGTAAAGGCGGAGAACGGAACCATGTCGCCCTGCAAATTGCGGGCATACCACTGATAGATATCTTCAGGCTGCATGCGATAGGGCGCATCGCCCTGAACATAAACCTGCTTGACCTTGTCAGCGAGGGTGAAGTTGTTGATGTAAGAGCCGGCATAGATCGTCGAAAGCATGTTGGTCGCCTCGGCGATGCTCACGCCGTAGGCCCCTGCCTGCTGCTCATCGATCCTCAGCATCATCTGTGTTTCATCGCTCTGCGTATCGGTGCGTACCTGCGTTGCGATACCCTGCTGGTTCATCTGCTGAATGATACGATTGGTGTTTACAAGTGTCGCGGCCTGTCCCTGCCCGCCACTGTCAACAACATACCCGGTCCAGCCAGTTGAGTTACCAAGTCCGGGGATGGCCGGCGGCGAAACCACATAGACCTGGGCATCGCGAATATGGGTGTAGAAATACCCGTTGGCGCGCTGAGCCAGGGCCTGAGCGGTTTCAGATTCCTTGGTTCGATCATCAAACGGCTTGAGTTGAATGAAACTCATGCCGTAATTCTGACCCTGCCCGGCGAACGAGAAGCCCATCACCGAGAACACCGCTTCAACGGTACTGGATTCCTGGTTGTGGAAATATGAAGCAACCTCATCCGAAACAGCGCTGGTACGCTCGGTCGTCGCGCCGGTCGGCAGATTGATCAGCACGAAAAGCGAACCCTGGTCTTCATCAGGCAGGAACGATTCCGGAAGCTTCATGAAATAGTGATACACGCCGAACAGCAGCACCGCGAAAACCGCGAAAACCGGTAGCGGCCACTTCAGCAGGAAAGTGATGGCGTTGGTGTAGCCATTGGTCAGCCCGTTGAAGCCGCGGTTGAAGACACCCGAGATGCCTCGGTCCTTCTTGGTCGGATCCACGGGTTTCAGGATGGTCGCGCACAGCGCCGGTGTAAACACCATAGCCACGAAGACCGATAGAATCATCGCAGCAACGATGGTCACGGAGAACTGCCGGTAGATGATACCGGTGGATCCGCCGATGAACGCCATCGGAATGAACACCGCAGTCAGCACGATCACGATACCGATAAGGGCACCCTGGATTTCACCCATCGAGTGCTGGGTCGCCTCCTTGGGCGGGAGCCCTTCTTCATGCATGATACGTTCGACGTTTTCCACCACCACAATCGCGTCGTCAACGAGCAAGCCGATCGCAAGCACCATCGCGAACATGGTCAGTGTATTGATCGAGAAGCCGGCGAAGGCCAGCACACCGAACGTGCCGAGCAGAACCACGGGCACAACAAGCGTCGCAATAAGGGTCGCCCTGATATTCTGCAGGAAGATAAAGAGCACGAGGAAGACCAGAATGATCGCCTCAAACAGCGTATGGACCACCTGCTCGATCGAAAGCTCGACGAAGGGTGTCGTATCATAGGGATAGACGATCTCGACGCCGTCCGGCAGAGACGGCTTCACCGAATTCATGAAATCGACCACGCCCTTGGACGTCTCAATCGCGTTGGCGCCGTTCGCCAGCTCAACCGCAAAGCCTGCAGCCGAGGCCCCGTTGTAGTAGGTCTGGAACTGATAGTAGCGCTGGCCGAGCTCTACGCGGCCGACGTCTGAAATCGTAACGGTCGCGCCATTTTCCGTGGTCTTGAGGATGATATTCTCGAACTGCGGCACATTCTGCAACTGGCTCGACGACACCACGGTTAGATTGAGTTGCTGCCCTGATATCGATGGATCATCACCGAGATCACCCACCGCGACCTGATTGTTCTGGGCCTCGATGGCGTTGGTGACATCGTTGGAGGTCAGACCGTACTGATTGAGCTTGTAGGGATCGAGCCAGATGCGCATTGCATAGGGTGTATAGAAGCCCTGAATGCTGCCGACGCCATCAAGTCGTGCCACGTTGTCATTGATCTGACTGTCGATGATGTTGCCGAGATCCGAAGCCGAATACTTGCCGCTATTGTCAACCAGAGCCACGACCATAAGGAAGCTCGCCGACGAACGCTGGACCGTGATCCCGAGACTTCTGACAATCTCCGGCAGCTGAGGCTGGACAAGCTGCAGCTTGTTCTGCACCTCGACCTGAGCGATTTCCGGATCAATCGAAGGACCGAAGATAACCTGAATCTGCGCCAGACCGGGACTGGACGTCGAGGTCAGGTAAAGCATGTCATCAAATCCGGTCAGCCCGTCTTCGATAACGTTGGTTACCGTTGTCTCGACTGTTCGTGCACTGGCCCCCGGGAAAGTGGCCGTGATTGAAACGGTGGTCGGAGCAATGGCGGGATACTGCGAAATCGGCAGCGTATAGAGGCCCAGGCCACCGATCAACATGATGACGATGGCGACCACCCAGGCAAAGATAGGTCGATTGATAAAGAAATTAGACATTAGACATACCTCGAGCGTGTGGCCCTATGCTTTGAACATCCATACGCTCAGCCGTTTCCGCCTGAAGTAGAAGAACCCGAACCCGTCGAACCGCCGCTTGCGCCCGACGAAGAGGGCTGCTTATCAACAACGACACCCTTGTCATTGATTTCCGCAGGCACCGGCGTAACCTCGGCTACGCCGCCGATGAGCCGCTGAAATCCATCAACAATCAGACGATCTCCGTCGGAAATGCCTTTGGTCACCAGCCACGAATTGCCCGAAACCTGAACATTGTCGAAAACACGGGTCTCTACCTTGTTGTCACTGGTGACAAACTTCGCCGTAACTTTTCCACCGGCTTCGATCTGCGCAGCCAACTGGGGAATAAGATAACCGGCCTCTTCGGCGATCGTCAGCGTGGAACGCACGAACATGCCGGGAAGCAGGATGTGATCCGGGTTGTCGAACACGGCGCGCAAATTCACAGTGCCGGTTGACTGATCAACAGTGCGCGCCGAGACGTCAAGGTGACCCGGTATGGAATAGGTCGTACCATCATCAAGCAGGACCTCGACCTTAACCTTCGAGAGATCGACCTCATTCTTGAAGTTGGCATATTTGCCGGTCGCGGAAAGCACCTGTCCGGCCGATTCGTACATGTCGACATAGATCGGATCGAGCTGATCGAGCGAGACAAGCGCTGCGGATGAGCTAGGCGAGGCAAGGTTACCGATCGAGATGTTCGATACGCCGAGCACACCCTGGAAAGGGGCGACAATGTCAGTGTGATCGAGATTGATCTGCGCTGTCTTGACCGCCGCCTTTGCCGATTCGACATCGGCCAGCGCCTGTTCGTAGGCTGTTCTCGCATCGGTCAGCTGGATTTCGGTGGCACCCTGATTCACGATGCGCGCGTAGCGTTCGTAATTGGCCTGAAGGCCCGGCACCGTCGCATTGGCCTTGTCGAGTGACGCCTGAGCCTGAGCAAGCGTGGCCTCGTAGGCATCCTGCTCGATCTGGTAGAGCAAGTCGCCCTCATTCACATAGGCACCGTCCTTGAAAGCCTTTTCGGTGATGATGCCGGTCACCTGCGGGCGGATTTCCGCAGAGCGATATGAAACGGCACGCGCCGGAAGCGTCGTGGTGAGCGGAACCGTCTTCTTGTCAAGCGTAATGACGCCGACCTGAGGCGGTGGCATCTTCATGCCGCCCTGTTGTTTGTTGCCTTCATCGCTGCAAGCGCCTAGCGCGAGTACAACAACACCTAAAACGGCAATCGGAAACTTGCGCGACAGCATGGGCACCTATCCAGAATAGAAATCAAACAATGGCCACTCTCTTAACACAATCCCGACAGCGCAGAAACTCAATATCGCGCCTGCCGGCAACTGTAGCGAAAGTTCGCCACAAAGCATAAAACGAGATCTGTCTGGTGACGTATCGCAGATACCGTCACTTTACAACGCGGTTTTTCAAGCCCCCATCGATCAGCGTGACAATTAACTGCGTTTTGTCGGCCAGTGTTGCGGGATCAGCACATGCCATCATGCGCGGGTTGAGAACGCAACCGAGCATGTCGACAATCGCGGAAGCATCGAGTGCGGGATTGCCCGCTCCGTAGATACCGTCTTCCATTGCTTCAGCGATCAGCGAGGACAGCTTGTCCTCAACCAGTCGCCGGTAGATCCGCCCCCTTGGACGGGTCTTCCAGCACCAGCGGGATCATCTCGAAAAGATACTGATTCTCCTGCTTGTCATGTAGGTGCTCGCGCGCAAGCCGCGACAGAAAGATCATCAGACGCTTGTCGGGCGGATCCGTCAACCCCTCGATCGAGCAGCGCTCGGCAAGGCGCCGGGCATGGCGATAGGCAATCGTGCGGCCAAGCGTCAGCTTGCTTCGGAAATGCTTGAAAACATTGGCCGGAGACATCCCGAGTTCGCCAGCGATATCGGCAATCGAAACCGCGCCGAAGCCGCGCGCTCGGAACAGCCGCTCCGAGGTTTCCAGGATCGCCTCACGTGTCTCTTCCGCCGATCGCCGCGGTCTGCGCATTATGCCCCTCCCCAGGGTGCCTCCGGGTAATAAGCGGCGAGATTGGCACGCACCCGGCCCTTTACGCTGTCCCCGCTATCATCGGGAACAAAGCGCCCGCCTGTGATCATTTCGAACGCCCGGGCATAGACCCCGGAGGCCGCAGCGATCACATCGTCCGGAATTTCCGGGATCGGATCCCTGTAGGGGTCGCATCGCGCGACAACCCAGGAGCGGATGAAATCCTTGTCGAAACTTTCCGGACGCTCGCCCGCCTCAAAACGTGTCTGATAGCTTTCCGCCATCCAGTAGCGGCTCGAATCCGGCGTATGGATTTCGTCGGCCAGCATCAGATTGCCGACCCCGTCAATGCCGAACTCATATTTTGTATCGGCAAGGATCAGCCCACGCGTCGCAGCCATCTCCCGCCCGCGCGCAAAAAGCGCCAACGCCTTTTCCGATACTTCGTCCCAACGCTCTTTGCTCAGCAGGCCCTGACCGATAATCTCGTCGGCGGTCAGCGGCTCATCATGACCGCCATCAAATGCCTTGCTGGTCGGCGTGATAATCGCTTGCGGCAACACCTGATTGTCACGCATACCATCGGGGAAATCGAAACCGTAGATCTGGCGTTCGCCGCGTTTGTAGCGAGTCAGCACCGAGGTATCGGTCGTTCCCGCCAGATAGCCGCGCACGATGACCTCGACCGGCAGAATATCCAGCCGCTTTCCGACAACCACGTTCGGATCAGGATAGGCGACAACATGGTTATTTACGATATCGGCGGTGACGTCGAACCAGAAGCGGGCTATTTGCGTCAGGATTGCGCCCTTGTGCGGGATAGAGGCCAGAACCCGGTCGAAAGCGCTGATACGATCGGTCGTTATGATGATCCTGCGGCCGTCCGGCAGGTCGTAGTTTTCCCGCACCTTGCCCTTGTAATAGCCGGGCAGTTCGGGAAAAAATGCTTCGTCGAGAATACGCAAGAAAACCGTCCTTCAGTCGTTTCGGCCAACCGCAGCCTTGTTGCGAAATGTTGCAAAGCCGTTCAGCTCTCATTACAGATTGTTAACCTACACGGCAATCATATTGAATGGTGAACGCGCGACCCGCGCTCCAGGTTTCGGCAGCTTTCATGGAAATCATCCCTTCTCTCCCCGTCCTCCTCGCCTTTTCGGCGGCCACACTGCTTCTGGCGCTGACCCCCGGCCCCGACATGACGCTTTCGATCAACAAGGCGCTGAGGGAGGGCCGCGCTGCCGGCCTCGCCGTTCTCATCGGCACCAATTGCGGCATCTGCGTGCACACCATGCTGGTGGCCTTCGGTGTCTCCGCGCTGATCGTGGCATCACCGACGGCCTTTCTTGTTTTGAAGACGGGAGGCGCTGGTTATCTTTTCTGGATTGCGGTGATGGCTATCCGCAAGGGTAACAATTTCGTGCTGGAGGCGGAAGCCAGGACCGAGCGCAAGCGCGGCAGGCTGAAGGCGGCGATGGCCAACGGCTTCTGGGTCAACCTGCTCAACCCGAAGATCATCATCTTCTTCATGACCTTCCTCCCGCAATTCGTCGATGCCGGTGATCCCAACGTTACAGGAAAGCTGATCTTCCTCGGCTTCACGTTCATAGCCGTCGCACTTCTGCCCACGATCGGCATCGTACTTGCCGCCGATCGCCTGTCCGGCTGGCTGATGACGCACAAACGCATCCTGCGTGGCATCGATTACCTGTTTGCCGGGGTATTTTCGCTGTTCGCTGTGAAGATATTACTGACGCAGGCGCGGTAACGAACCGATCAGTCTTCGCCGTGATTGGCGATCATCATCGCTTCATAGGCCATGCGCTCGGTCTTGCGCATGCGTTCCGATTCGGATTTCAGCTGGCCGCAGGCGGCGAAAATGTCGCGACCGCGCGGGGTGCGAATCGGCGAGGCATAGCCGGCCTGGTTGATGAAATCGGCAAAACGCTCGATCGTTTCCCAGTCGGAACACTGATAGTTGGAGCCGGGCCAGGGATTGAACGGGATCAGGTTGATCTTCGCGGGCACGCCCTTCAAGAGTTTGACCAAATCTCGCGCGTCTTCGAGACTGTCATTGACGTCCTTCAGCATCACATATTCAAACGTGATGCGGCGGGCATTGGAAACGCCCGGATATTCGCGACAGGCCTTGATCAGCTCCTCAAGCGGATATTTCTTGTTGATCGGCACCAGGATGTTGCGCAGGTCATCGCGCACGGCATGCAGCGAGATTGCCAGCATGCAGCCAATCTCGTCGCCGGTGCGGTAGATTTCCGGCACCACACCGGAGGTTGACAGCGTGATCCGGCGCTTCGACATTGACAGACCGTCTTCGGCCGACGCGATCAGAAGCGCCTTCTTCACCGCCTCGAAATTGTAGAGCGGTTCGCCCATGCCCATCATCACGATATTGGTAACCTTGCGGTCGGATTCGGGAATGAAGGCGCCGTTGGGCGCGTCGCGGTTCGGAAAATCCCCGAGCGCATCACGGGCAACGAGAAGCTGACCGAGAATTTCTTCCGGTCTCAGATTACGCACCAGCCGCTGCGTGCCGGTGTGACAGAAGGAACAGGTGAGCGTGCAGCCGACCTGACTGGAGATGCAAAGCGTGCCGCGATCTTCCTCCGGAATATAAACTGTCTCGATTTCAACCGGACGGCCGGCACCGTGCGCGGGAAACCGGATCAGCCACTTGCGCGTCCCGTCGGTCGAGATCTGTTCGGTGACGATTTCCGGACGGGCGATATCGAAGGCTTCCGCCATTCTCAGGCGCAGATCCTTGGCCATATTGGTCATCTCGGCGAAATCGGAGACGCCGCGCACATATAGCCAGTTCCATATCTGGTTGACGCGCATGCGGATCTGCTTGTCCGCCACCCCGATCGATGACAGCGCCTCGGCCATTTCCGGCTTGGAAAGGCCGATCAGTATATTGCCAACTGCTGGCTTCTGCCGGGGTTTGGCGCGCTGAGCGTCAAGATCGATGGTTTCGACAGCGGACATTGTCGGGCTCCCGTGAAAACGCCGATTGCGGGTATTCGACGCTTCTGCCCGGCCCTTGTGGTCTCAAGGACAAGGCGGTGCGCCACCCGCAATGTAGAAAAGTTGCTCTTCAAGCTTTTAAAGGTGCACGATAAACACAGGACACCAAGCATTTGCGGCGAGCCTATAGCACGGTTGACACCCTGCGTCATCCCTTTCGCCACATGGCTGTCCCGCAAGAGCAACATGACAGCCAACAAAAAACCCGGCCGAAGCCGGGTTGCTGCAAAAGCGGCTCTGCCCTTACTGGCAGGCGCTGATCTTGTTGAGCGCTGCGGTAATGCCGATCAGCGAATAGGTATGGGTGGTGTTGGTCCCGCGCGCCGACGTGGCCTTCACCGACATTGTGCGACCGGCCTTCATGGCCGCGATCAGAGCCGGCTCCTGCGCGGCATTTTCAAGCCAGCCACCCTGGCCCTTGTGATACATCGGGAAGCTTTTGCCGTCGACAATCACGTCGATGGTCGAACCGTCGCGCAGGCTGAAACCCATCATGGCCTGCGGCTCGAGCGTGACATTCTGGCCCGGATATTTGGTGACGACGAAGAAATTGTCGCCATGGTCGACATTCGCCGGATCCTTCTTGGCCGGCACGGACAGGACATAACAGACCTTCCCCGCGTCCGACTGGTAGGAATAAGCAACCCAGGCATCGAATTTCTGTATGGGCGTCGGCGTCTGCGCGGAAGCGATTGAGGCGCCGGTGAACAGAATAACCAGTACGAGGGCGATTCTTTTTGCAAACATAAGTTCCTGCCGATTTTCTCTACTGCCGCCGGCCCCACCCTATTCAAAAGCGACCGGCCGATAGGTTGCGAATTACTCATCTAAATACGCATCCGAGGTTACCAAAATCTCAACGTGGCATGAATTTTCGGACGCTCTCGGGAATACGCTGCCTGAAAAATTGTAAGACGACAAATGCCGTCAATCACGGCAAGATTGCGGCGCACGGAACGGAAACAACATTCATCGCGCTTCAAGCGCGCCCAATGCCGTATCAGCCCGGTGATAATGCTCTATTGTCATATTTCTGCGGATCATCGTCAATGCCGTCGTCAGCACGGCAAGATCGTCGGAAAAGCCGACAAACATGAGCACGTCGGGGATAAGGTCGACCGGCATGATAAAATAGGCCAGCGCAGAATACAGGATCACCCGCGCGCCCAGCGGCGTGTCGCGGTCCGTTGCACAATAGTAGGCGGCAACGGCATCGCGAGCAAAGGGGATGTGGGCGGCCGTCTTGCGCACCTTGCCCCAGAAACCCTTCCGCACAGTGCGTTCGTTTTCAGCCTTGGTATCCTCATCGCCGGGCTCGAGAATATCACCGAATTTGATATCGCTCATGATAAGCTCCTTTGAAACCAAATATAGGACATGCGCGTCTCTGTTCAAATGCCGAAACGGCCGGCTGCCCTGTCCATGATAGCGGCCATCTCGATGTCGCGCGCGGAGATACCGCCGGATGAATGCGTGGTGAGCGAAACGCCCACCCGGTTATAGACATTGAGCCATTCGGGATGATGATCGAGCCTTTCGGCGGCCAGCGCGCATTCGCTCATGAAAGCGAAGGCCTCGCGAAAATCGGCAAATCGGAAATTGCGCGTGATCGCATTCCCGTCTTTGCTCACCGACCAGTTTTGATGCGATTGCATGATTGCCGCGAGCGCTTCAGGTTTTAGTCGTGCATCATTCATGGCATTGTCTCCGAAAGCTCAAACAAAAAATCCTTCAGAAAATTGCGTAAACAACATGGCACAATCCGAAAAACGCTCGATTCTCTTCGTCTGTAGCGGCAATATCTGCCGCTCACCGCTCGCCGAGGGTGTGTTCACCCATCTTGCAGCAGAGACCGGACGCAGTGGAGAATTCAACGCCGATTCCGCCGGCATCGGCAACTGGCATGCGGGCGAGTTGCCCGATCCGCGCTCGCGCGCAACCGCCAGGAACCACGGCTTCGATATCGCCCATCAGCAAGCGCGCCAGATCACACTCGCGGACTTCAGCCGGTTTTCGATCATTCTCGGCATGGACAGCGGCAATATGGCTGCTTTGAAACGGATAGGCGGAAGCAATCCGCAGGCCGAAGTCGCGCTGTTTTCAGAGTACACGCTCGGCAAAAGGCAGGATGTCCCCGATCCCTATTATGGCGGCGATGACGGGTTCGAGACCGTCTACCACATGCTCTTGGCGGGCTGCCAGTCGCTGCTGTCGAAGCTGTAGGCATCGCTCGGATCGTAAAGATCGAACGCCTCTTCCACCTGGTAGGGGCCGCCGCCGACCGAATCGCGCGATGACATCAGCACAAAGCGCGCGGCGGTAAACGGCAGCGTCTGGAAATTGGCGCGCGCGGACAGATAGTCGACCACGTCCTGAACCTTCGAACCACGCAGCCGCGCCAGCGTGACATGCGGGATAAACTTGCGCGGGTCGGCCCTGAGCCCCAGGCGCTGGCAAATCCTGTCGATTTCGCCCTGCAGCGCGGACAGCTCCGGTGCAGGCGAAACACCGGCCCAGATCGCATGCGGTTTCTTGCTGCCGAAGGCGCCGGTTCCGGTGAGGCTGAGCTGGAAAGCGGGACGGTCGATACGGTCAAGCCAATGGACGACCTCGTCCGCTGTGCGGAAGTCGACATCGCCGATGAACCGCAAGGTGATGTGGTAATTCTCCACATCGATCCAGCGGGCCCCGGGCAGGCCGCCGCGCAACAGCGAAAGACTTAACGCCTGTTCGCGCGGGATTTCGAGGGCGGTAAAAATTCTCGGCATGGCGAGCTCCCCGAATCTGCTAGTCACCCCTTCAGCGAATCATCTAAGCCGCGTTGACGCAAGCGTTAATTTGGTTGTCCCCCGATAGCGTCGATGAAGGCTTCGACCGCAGGGAGCGAATTCCTGACCATCACTTCGACGCCTTTGGCATTGGGGTGCATGCCATCGGCAAGCTGAAGACTGGCATTGGCGGCAACACCATCGAGAAAAAACGGATATAGCGGGACACCGTACTGATCGGCGAGAGCGCCATAGATCGGGTTGAATGCCTCGGCGTAATCCGCGCCCATGTTCGGTGGCGCCATCATTCCCATCAGCATCACCGGGATGTCGCGTCCCTGAAGGCTTTCGATGATCGCGATCAGATTGTCCTTTGCCTTTTCCGGCGAGACGCCACGCAACGCGTCATTGGCGCCAAGTTCCAGGATCACACCGTCCGTTCCGTCAGGCACCGACCAGTCGACCCGCGCCAGGCCCCCGCTGGTGGTATCGCCCGATACACCGGCATTGGCGATTTCGACATCGTAACCGGCACCGCTCAGCGCCGCTTCGAGCCTGGCCGGATAGTCCTCGCCCGCTCCCAGTTCATAACCGGCGACCAGACTGTCCCCAAACACGACCAGATCGAGCGGTTCACGTGCTTTTGATGGCGAAGCCGCCGCAACAGCCGCCAGAAAAGCGAAAACAATCGGCACTGTCGCTTTTAATCGCATCATCAGGCTCCTAAATCCATTTCACGAGTGTTTTGCAGGTCCATCAGCCTCACCGGACCGTATTGCATATATGTGTTGTTACCTCCGCCGATTTCAAAGCAGGAAGATAATTTGTCCGAAAATCTCATCACGCTCGACAATGCCCACCTCACGCTCGGCAAGGGCTCCGCTGCCGTTCACGTGCTGAAAGGCATGTCTGTTTCGATCGGCCGCGGCGAGTCCGTCGGCATTCTCGGCCCTTCCGGATCAGGCAAATCGACTTTGCTGATGGTGGTCGCCGGGCTTGAGCGGCTCGACAGCGGCGAGATTTCCATCGGCGGAACGGCGCTGACCGGGCTTTCGGAGGATGCACTTGCCGCCTTTCGGGGCGAGAACATCGGCATCGTGTTCCAGTCCTTCCATCTGATCGCTAACATGACGGCGCTCGAAAATACGGCCATTCCGCTGGAGCTTGCAGGCCGCGCGGACGCGTTTGAACGGGCGCAGGCAGCGCTGACAAGCGTCGGTCTTGGCCACAGGATGACGCATTACCCGGGACAGCTTTCCGGCGGCGAGCAGCAGCGCGTGGCGATTGCCCGCGCCCTTGCGCCCGAGCCGGCTGTGCTGATCGCCGATGAGCCGACCGGCAACCTCGATGGCGACACTGGCACCCAGATTGCCGATCTCCTGTTCGAGCGCCAGCGCGACAGCGGCACGACGCTGGTTCTGGTGACCCACGACCCTGCACTCGCCGCGCGCTGCGACCGACAGGTTCAGGTGCGATCCGGCGAGATTGTCGGCCACGAGACCGCCAGGACCGCCAACTGATGCAAGCAAACCGGCTGAACCTTTCGCTTGCCCTGAAATTTGCGTTGCGAGAAATGCGTGGCGGGCTTTCCGGGTTTTACATTTTCCTTGCCTGCATCGCCCTGGGCGTTGCAGCAATTGCCGCCGTCAATTCGGTTTCGGATGCCGTCAATGCCGGCATTTCCGAGCGTGGCCGCGAAATCCTCGCCGCCGATATCCGCTTCGAACGCGACAACGAGCCGCTTGCCGGAGAAGAACGCGCCTATGTCGAGGGTCTCGGCACGCTGTCGCAATCGGTGACGATGCGCTCGATGACCAGGCTTCCCGATGGCTCCGACCAGTCTCTGGCCGAGGTCAAGGCGGTCGACGGGCTCTATCCGCTTTATGGCAGCGTGATTTCCGACCCCGCCATGCCGCTTGACGAGGCGTTGGCTGAAACCGGTGACGGTCGCTACGGCGTGCTGGTCGCACCGCTTCTTTCCGAAAGACTCGGCCTTGCCGTCGGTGACAGCCTGCTTCTCGGCAGCGCCGAACTCAGGGTCTCCGGCACACTGGAACAGGAACCGGACGCGCTCTCTGAAGGCTTTGCCTTCGCGCCGCGCGTGCTGATCAGCCGCGATGCGCTTGATGCATCCGGTCTGGTGCAGATCGGCAGCCTGGCCGAATACGCCTATCGGGTGCGCTTGCCGAACGCAACATCAGATCCCAACACGATCAAGACCGCCGCCGAAGAGGCCTTTCCCGATGCCGGATGGTCGGTGCGGGTCAGTGACCGCGCCGCGCCATCCTTGAGCGAGAATGTCGACCGGCTTTCCGAATTTCTGACACTGGTCGGTCTCGCGACCCTGATCACCGGCGGCGTCGGCATCGCCAACGCCGTCAGCGCCTATCTGGAAAGCCGCAGGCGGGCCATTGCCGCATTCAAATGCCTTGGCGCACCGGCCAACATGGTGGTCGCGATCTATTTCATTCAGATCACGCTGGTGGCACTGATCGGGATTTCCGCTGGCCTTGTCTTGGGTGCCATCATTCCGCTGATCGCGTTGCCGCTGTTGTCCTCGCTGCTGGACATCGCAATCCCCGTGGCGATCTTTCCGCTGGCGCTGCTGATCGCAGGTATTTTCGGGCTCTTGACCGCAATTGCCTTCGCCATCCTGCCGCTTGCCTCCGCCCGCAATGTTCCGGCGACGGCACTTCTGCGCGAACAGGGCTTCGACGAAGGCGGACGACCGGCATGGCCGTTTGTGGTGGCGGCAGCGGTCACACTCGGGGCTCTGGCGGCACTTGCGATCCTCACTGCTGATGAACAGTTCGTGGCCAGCATATTTCTCGCGTCCGTGGCCGGCGCTTTCGTGGTTTTGCGGCTGGTCGCCATCGCCATCAAATGGCTGGCACGCCGCGCACCGCACCCGCGTGCGCCATCACTCCGGCTCGCCATCGGCAATATTCACCGGCCCGGCGCATTGACCGGCTCGGTCGTGTTATCGCTCGGTCTCGGCCTGACGCTGCTGGTGGCGCTGGCGCTGATCGACGGCAACCTCAACCGCGAGCTTTCGCGAACGTTGCCAGAACGGGCACCGGACTTCTTTTTCGTCGATATTCAGAGCAGCGAAGTCGATGGATTTCGCAACCTGATCGAAGATGAGGTACCCGATGGCGAGCTGTCGTTGGTGCCGATGCTGCGCGGACGAGATCATGACGCTCAACGGCACCCGCGCTTCCGAGTGGGAAGTCGCACCCGAAGCACAATGGGTGCTACGCGGTGACCGCGGCATCACTTATGATGCCGACCTGCCGGAAAATTCAGCGCTGTCTGAAGGGGAATGGTGGCCGGAGGACTACAGTGGCGAACCACTCGTCTCGTTTGCCGCCGAAGAAGGTCGGGAACTTGGCCTCGAAATCGGAGACACCATCACCGTCAGCGTCCTCGGTCGCGACATTACCGCAAGGATCGCCAGTTTCCGCACGGTCGAGTGGGAATCGCTGTCGATCAATTTTGTCATGGTGTTTTCGCCCAACACCTTTGCCGGCGCACCCCATGCCTGGCTGGCAACGCTGACCAACCCTGACGGCAGCACCGAGAAAAACGCCGAAATCCTAGGCGCGGTGACCAGAACATTCCCGACCGTGACAACCATCGAGGTACGGGCAGCACTTGAGATTGCCGGCGATCTTGTCAGCCAGCTCGCCACCGCCATTCGCGCTGCTGCGGCGATTGCCCTGATCGCATCGGTGCTGGTGCTGGCCGGCGCGCTTGCGGCGGGGAACCGCAGGCGCGGGCACGATGCGGTGATCATGAAGACGCTTGGCGCCACCCGCCCGGCCCTGATCCGCGCCTTCGCCTACGAATATCTGATCCTCGGCGCCCTGACCGGCATCTTCGCGCTGATCGCAGGGTCGGCTGCGGCCTGGTATGCGCTCACCCAGATCATGATGCTGCCGTTTGCGCTTCTGTCCTCGGTCGCATTTGCGACTGTCTGCGGTGCCATCGTGGTCACCGTCGCCATCGGGCTGTTCGGCACCTGGCACCTTCTGGGGCAAAAACCGGCGCTCTACCTTCGGGAGCTTTGAATAAGCGACAGGCCAGCCGGAGGCATTGCCGCGCATGGCTGGCCAATAGGATCGTGAAGACCTGCGCGGACTATTTGTCGCGGCGCAGGGTCTCCATCAGTTCTTCGTTGCGCCGGTCGGCAAAGTAGTTCTGCACTGCAAAAAGCGCCCAAAGGGCCGCAATCGGCCAACCGATCAGGGTGAGCTGGAGAATCAGGCAGATAATGCCGGAAATCGGCTTGCCGATGGTGAAAAATGAAAGCCATGGCAGAATGACGGCGATGAAATAACGCATGGAAATGTCCTCTCTTTGAACCAGCCCCGCACGCATCGGCCGGACGATTTCCTGCTAGATAGGGCAGATGCGGTTCGGTTTTGAGATGCCATGGTCGATTCTTACGAAGATTTGAGAAATCACCGTCGCTTTTCAAGACACAACGCCTTGTATCCCATTGCCGATCCTATCATATTGTTGTCAGGCTTGCTGGAGCCCCCCAGCGGCGCCTGGGTTTGCGCATGGCGCATTTTCCCGACACCGTGATCAACGAGGGGCTTTTTAAGAGGAAATTAATGGCTGATCTTCGTAACTATCAGAACCGCGCGCAGGCGGGAGCGCAGGCGAGTGCTGAAATCGATCAGGGCTTGCGCGCATACATGCTGCGCATTTACAATCTCATGGCGCTTGGCCTTGTGATTACCGGCGTTCTGGCTTTTGGGCTGAGCTCGCTTGCAACCACCACGGATCAGGCTGCATCTGTTGCCCAGCTTCCCAACAGTATCCTGCTGACAAGTGTCGGCGCTGCCGTTTACGGAACGCCGCTCAAATGGCTCATCATGTTTGCGCCGCTGATAGCGTTCTTCTTCCTGGCTTTCCGCGTCAACAAGATGAGCGTTGCGGGCGCTCAGGCCGCATTCTGGGTCTATGCCGCCCTGACCGGTCTGTCGCTGTCGTCGATCTTCATCATGTACACGACAGCCAGCGTCGTTCAGACCTTCTTCATCACCGCCGCGTCCTTTGGTGCCCTGTCGATTTACGGCTACACCACCAAGCGTGACCTGTCGGCGATGGGGTCATTCATGGTGATTGGCCTGTTCGGCATCCTGATTGCCATGGTGGTCAACATCTTCCTGCAGTCGAGCGCACTCAGCTTTGCTGTCTCGGTGATCGGCGTTCTGGTTTTCGCCGGCCTGACGGCATGGGATACGCAGAAGCTCAAGGAAATGTACTATGAAGGCGATGGCGATGTTGTCGCCGGCCGCAAGGCCGTGATGGGCGCTTTGACGCTCTACCTCGACTTCATCAATATGTTCCTGTTCATGCTGCGCCTGCTCGGCAACCGGAACTGACACTGCCTTCATGTAATCGATCAAGGCGGCCTGCGGGTCGCCTTTTTTATGTCCGGAACGATTAAAGAGCCGTCTTGCCATGCCCGTCACAATCCGCCCCGCAACCTTGGCCGACATCGCCGCCATCACTGAAATCTACGCCGAGAGCGTGCTGAACGGTGTTGCAAGCTATGAGCTTGAATCGCCAACGGGCGCAGAGATGCGCGCGCGGATGGATGCGATTTCAGGTGGCGGATTTCCCTATCTCGCGGCTGTCGATGCCGGCGATTTGCTGGGCTATGCCTATGCCAGTGCGTTCCGCACCCGCCCGGCCTATCGCTGGCTTGTCGAGGATTCGGTCTATATCGCACCGCAGGCACGCGGCCGCGGCGTCGGAAAGTTGCTGCTGCAGGGACTGGTGGATCGTTGCGAAGCAAGTGGATTCCGGCAGATGGTTGCCGTGATCGGCGGTGCGAGCCCGGCATCGATCGCACTGCACGGATCCTGTGGCTTTGCCGACGCAGGCAGGCTGGTCGGCACCGGCTTCAAACACGGTCGTTGGCTCGACACGGTGTTCATGCAGCGCCCTCTTGGCGAGGGCAAAAGTTCCGACCCAACGCCGCTTTCGCTCTGATCCGGCTTATTTGTCGATAAGCTTCAACTGACGGTCGAAGACCTTGAGGACCTGACGCAGGTCATGGCCGCGCTTGAGCACCATGCCCGCAGTATTGGTGACACTGAAGGCGCCCTGTTTCGAGGCGAGTTTCGGGTTCTTTTCAATCCTGAAAACGGGAAGTTCGCCGGAACGCTTGAAGACGGAAAAAACCGCCTTGTCCTTCAGGTGGTCGAGCGCATAGTCGCGCCATTCACCCTCGCCGACCATCCGTCCATATATCCAGAGAATCGCATCGAGTTCACGCCGATGGAAGGTTACGGGCAAGGGATCGGCCTTCTGGCCGGACCTGAACCGCGAGAGTTCAACGACATTGCTGCCGTCTGCCTCGTCCTTGCGTTGCGCTTCCGGCTTTTGCGCCATGCTCTTCCGCCTCGCATCTAGATGACAGCTAAACGACAGTCTGCCCGCTTCAGCCAGAATTGCAAGGGCCGCGTTTACTGGTGTTCGAGAGCCAGAGCCAATCATTTGTTAACCCAATCAGCTTATCTATTCGTCAAGGTTTTCGATTAGCTCCAGTAGTGCGTATCCATGTGTTCAGGCATCCAAAAACCGCTCGCGTTCGACGCGTTTGAAATGCGTCTGGCCGTGTCGTGCCGCACAGGCGAGCGAAAGGCGGCGGATCGATGAGCGTCATCCGCAAGGATCTCGGACCGACCCCGCCGGCCCGGTTGAAATCAAAACTGTCGGTGGTACGCCCCGGCAAGGCCGTTCCGGACCTGCGTCTGGAGCTGAGAAGCGGCGGCGAATTCTCCATTTTCTCGGAAGCACCCGAAGACCTGGAGCCGGCGGTCGACCGGCTGGCCGATCAGGCCGTTGAAGCCAATCCCTTCCAGACAGCGCCCTTCCTGATGAAGACCACCGGCAAGGACAATGCCCATGCACGCCTTGCGCTGATCGCCGATACGACCACGTCTGACGGGGCCGAGCAACTTTCAGCACTGATGAGTTTTTCGGTCATGGGCAAGGGGTCGCATCTGGCCGCGACTGCAGAAGTTGGCGGCTATAGCGCACCGCTGATCTCCCGTCACCGTCCCATGGCAACCCTCGATCAACTGTTCGAAGCACTGGCGGGCTCGCTCACAAACCTGCCGGGTATTGTTGCCTTTCCCGGCCTTCTGGCCGACGGGACCTTCATGCGTTCCGCCCGCGCGGTTGCCGCAGCCCGAGGCCTTGCATTCCGGGTGGCCGGCGCATGGCGCGCCCGCACACTCTCAGGCAGGATCGACCCGACCGGTGCGCTCTCCCGAGAAGAGCGGAAGGCATGGCAGACCCATCTCGGTAAATGGGAAGATCTTCAGAAAAAGGGCCGGATCAGCTATCAGGTCGCCCGCAATCCATCCGAGATCTCGGCGGCACTGGAAGACCTCTCGCTGCTGTCCGACGCGCCCGGATACGCCGACCGGTTCTCCGCATTCTTCCCGGCGGCAAGGCAGCTCTGCAAACGCGACCAGATCAGGATTCATGCGCTGTATCTCGACGGGCAAATGATCGCGGCGGCTCTTCAGCCTGTTCATCGGGGCGATGCCTGGGTCTGGCAGGTTCTGGTCAGGCCTGACATGGCCGATCAGGCGGTCGATGAGCAATTGATGATGCGGCTGACGCACTGGAACCTGCGCGACACCAATATCGCAACCACCCGCGTTGCACCTGCCGCAGGGTCGTTCCTTGCGGAACGGTTCTGGCCGGTCGACGAGGGCTATGCCAGCCTGCTGATCGCACTGCGCCCTGGCATTGAGCACACCCTCGACAGGGTTGCTGCAACATATGAAATCGCCGGAGCGTAAGACCCCGGCGTCACATCAAATCTTTTTGTCGAATGGACCCGGCCACGGGCGAGCCATGTGTTCTAGGCGCAGCTCTTCAACCGCGATTCCGCCGGCCGGTTCATCAGTGCGAAAATATCGATATCCTCAAGAAGCGGATGGTAGCCATCTTCGCCGCCGGCCTCGATCAGAACATCGAGCGGAACGGCAGGCGCAACCATAGCCCCGTTCCAGCACGTGTCATCGAGATCAACCGCAAAGCCGGGCTTGGTGCCGCCGGCCTGACGGGCAGCAGCCATTTGCTCCTGCTGATCCCTGAGCGCAAGGGCATCGGCGGGCGACAGCCGCAGGACGGTCAGCTTCTGGCCAGGCTTGCGGAATTTGGCAACACCGGCGGCCTCTGCCTCCGCATCCGCACTCACAAGCGTATAGTCGCGGCTGATCTCACCGGAACCGGACTTCTGATAGACGGTCAGTACGATCTCGTTCTTCGGCAGCGTGAACTCTTCAGGCGCCAGCACCGCGATCCTCAGCGAAGCCGGGTTGGCGGCAATCGGTGACGGGATCGGCGGCTTTGCCCCCGGCAGAAACGAAAGGGAGCAGGCCGACAGCAGAGCGAGACCGGAAACAGCCAGAAATCTCTTGAAAATAGGCATGGGCATGATCGGGTGAGCCACGGATATGGTTAATGATCATTCATACTATTGCGCATAGCTTAAGGGCGGGTAAAGACACGGCATAACCGCTACGACAAGGGGCAGTCCGGCAGCCACCGCAGGCCACGTTGCGCCAGCAATGCGCCGAATTCCGTATTGGTCATCAAAGGAATGATCGCGTGTGAATCGGCCTCGGGCGGTGGAACAGCACCCAACCGCAAGCCGGCGTTGCCGCCGTTGGCCAAAGGCCGAGAGCAGAACCAGACCGATGGCAAGGCAACTCCAGTGAGGAAGGAAGAACTCAACAGATCACTTGATTGACAATCATTTCTTATCGTTTTATGATAAGAAACCATTGTAGAACAAGAGGTCTTTTCGATGAAATCACCGAACACACTTGCACTGTCCAGACTATGCGGGCGCATGAAGCTTCTCACCCGGATCCTGCAAGCCAGCCTTGCCATCGGCGTGATCTATGCTGGCTGGTCCGTCATAACCCGGCCGGATACGGTCTCTGCCTGGCTTGCCGATGCCCTCTCCGTCCCCGTGACCGTCACGCCGGCCACTAGATTGGCACTCTCCATATTGGCAGCTGTTGTGGCGGGGCTGATGTTTGCCGGGCTGCAGACAGTCTGGCAGCTTTTCGACCGGCTGCAGCGCGAGAAGCCATTTTCCTATGAGGTTGCCGCGCTGTTGCGCAGAGCCGGGCTACTGGCACTTGCCGGCGCGGTCGCTGGCCTTGTCCTGCCAACTGCGGCCACACTTCTGGCAACGCTTGCCAACCCGCCGGGCAGCCGCACCCTGAGCATCGGCGTCGGCAGCGATCAGATGATGTTGTTCCTGCTCGCCGGGCTGCTGTTCGTACTGGGCCATGTGATGGTACTCGCCACCGCGATCAACGACGACTATGAGCGCATCGTTTAACCCATGGCGATCATTGTCAATCTCGATGTCATGCTCGCCCGGCGCAAGATGCGTGCGAAAGCGCTCGCCGAGCATGTCGGCATCACCGAACAGAACATATCGCTGCTCAGGTCAGGCAAGGTAAAGGGCGTCCGGTTCGAAACGCTCGAAAAAATATGTCAGGCGCTTGACTGCCAGCCCGGCGACATTCTGGAATATCAGGCGGACGCCCCCGGATAGCTCAAAGCCCGATCTCATGGGCATAGTGCGGATTGGCGCCGGCGCGGGAAACCGTGACGGCGGCAGCCTTTGCGCCGAGCGCCAGTGCATCTGCAATCGCCCCGGGGGAAAGAGCAAGGCACACGGACGTTCACAATGTTATCGGCAAACCAGTCTTGTCCCATGCGGGACGCCACGCCCTGTGAACTTCAGTTTCAATGCCGGGATCGGTGCGACGTCAGGGCCTATCTGAAGCAGCACATCGATGTTCTGCTTGCGTGAAGGATCCAAGCTCTCGATGAACGTGCAGCCGGGATCCAGAGCAACACCATAAAAGGCGGCACTGTTGCGCCCAGCCGCGACACGCTGACGCATTAGCGTTTGCTGGGCCTCGAACCGGCGAACATCAGCAGGTTCCAGGGCAAAGGTGACCCGCTGCCGGCCTCCTGCCCTCTTGCCTATTCCGGTTCTGTCCAGCGACGCATCGATCGTACGCAGTTTCCGTCCTTTGGACTTCATGAAATACTTAATGACGACATCACCACTCTCGAACTCGAGACTGGCCGGAGCATCGACAAAAACCCTGAAGTCCTGAGGCTTTGCGTCAAGCGATGCCAGAACTTCGGCTGTCTCGGTCAGGCGATCAGAAACCGTCGAGCAAGACGCCATGAAAAGCGCAACACAGAGAACCGCACCAACGGTAAGGAGTTTTTTCATCTCAAGCCCCCAAGGATGACACACCACCGGAATCTAGTTTGCAGCCAGAAAAATCACAATCATAAAATGCACAGCCCGCCTCGTTCAGCCTGAGCGGGCAAAGCATCCACAAACCTGTCGATCAGTTCAAAGCCCAACCTCATGGGCATAGGGCGGATTGGCGCCGGCGCGGGAAACCGTGACGGCGGCAGCCTTTGCGCCGAGCGCCAGTGCATCTGCAATCGCCCCGGGGGAAAGCGAGCGCACCTTCTCCTTTGTCAGCAGGCCCGCGATATCAAAGGATGCAAGAATACCGGCGTCGAAGGTATCGCCGGCGCCGACAGTGTCGACCACCGCGACCTTTTCACTCGGCACCTCGACCTTGTGCTCGGCAGTGTAGCCGATTGCCCCGTCCGCGCCGCAGGTAATCACCACGAGGCTTGCACCGGCTGTGATCCAGTGACGCGCCTTGTCATCGAGCGAACCTTCAAGACCGAACCAGTCGAGATCCTCATCGGAGAATTTCACGATATCCGATTTGGCCGCCATGCGTTCGATCCGCGCCCTGTGACTGGCAGGATCGGTGATGAAGGTCGGGCGGATATTGGGGTCAAGCGAGATAACACGGGCGTCCGCCTCGCGCATCAACAGCGCCTCATAGGTGGAGCCGCAGGGTTCGGGAATAAGGCTGATCGCGCCGAAATGCATTGCCGAACAGCCATCGCCAATGGCCGGCAGATCATCCTCGGTGATCATCCGGCCGGCTGTATTCTCGTCATAGAAGGCGTAGCTGGCCGAGCCATTGATCAGCTTGACGAAGGCAAGTGTGGTCGGCCGGTCGGATAGTGCGACGAGGGAATGATCGACCTTCGAGGCATCGAGCTTTTCGCGGATGATGTCACCCATCAGATCGGTGGAGATGCCGGAGAAGAACCCTGTCGGGCGGCCGAGCCGGGCCAGCGCGACCGCGGTATTGCAGACCGCGCCACCGGCATAGGGGGCAAAGGCCGGTTCGCCCTTGTCGGTCTCGCGCGGCAACATGTCGATCAGGGCTTCACCACAGCATAAAATCATCATTCTCTCCCAATTCCGGTTGCGCGTCCGCTCACCGGGAGCGGACGCCTATAGCAAGGGGCCCTCAGCGCCTTTCAGACGATCAGTTCCTGAAGCCCGCCGCGCGCGCGCGACCAATCCATCGGATGATCAAGGAAAGTGCCGACAGCTTCAAGCGTTGCCTCGTCTGCAAGACCATCCTTACGCGCGACGTTCAGCACTTCCTTCCAGGTCGCGATGTAATGGAGGTTAACGCCGCCCTCGCGGAAACGTTTCTCCGCCTCGCCGAAAATCCCATAATAAAACAACGCCATGCCATGTTCCACCACACCGCCGGCTGAACGGATGGCATTGATGAAGTTGAACATCGACCCACCGGCGGTGGTCAGGTCCTCGATCACCAGAACGCGCGCACCCTTCGGCATATGCCCCTCGATCTGCGCATTCTTGCCATAGCCCTTCGGCTTCTTGCGAACGTAGATCATCGGCAGTTCAAGCCGGTCGGCAAGGAATGCGGCAAAGGGAATACCCGCAGTCTCACCACCAGCCACGCAATCGAACTTCTCGAAGCCAGCATCGCGCAGCACCTTGGCGGCGGCGAAATCCATCAGCGTGGAACGAATGCGCGGATAGGAAATCAGCTGCCGGCAATCGATATAAACCGGGCTGACCAGACCGGAGGCAAGCTTGTAGGGCTCATCCGGCGCAAAATGCACCGCTCCGATTTCCCACAGCATGCGGGCCATCAGCTCCCCCATCACTGCGGGCTCCACGAAACTGGCTCTGCTCATCGCAACAATCCTCTTTATCCTGTGGCCTCAAGAGACCAGCGTTCCGGGATGCGGAAGGATGCATCACGGGAAAAGCGGGTCTTGTCGGCGCTGCCGCCTGCCGAGCGGCCAACCAATCCGGTTGTCCAATTGGACAATCACGGCGGAAAAATCAATCGTCGACCGGTCGATTCAACACATCCGGGCAGCATGCCAATACAGCATAGACCAACGTGGAATGGCTGCAATGACGGATATTAAATCGTTTAGAAAATCTTTTTTGACGCCGCTAGCAGCGTTTAGACCTCCATCGAATATCCCGCTCCGCGCACGGTGCGGATCACATCCGGCATCTGCGAGAAATTGAGTGCCTTTCTCAGCCGGCCGACATGGACGTCGACGGTGCGCTCATCCACATAAATATCGTGACCCCAGACACCATCGAGAAGCTGGGCGCGGGAAAACACCCGGCCGGGCGACGTCATCAGAAACTCCAGAAGCCGGAACTCCGTCGGGCCGAGCCGCACTTCGCGCGCCTTGCGGTGGACACGGTGGGTCTCGCGGTCAAGCTCGATATCGCCGCATTTCAGCACGCTGGAGAGCACTTCCGGCCTTGCGCGGCGGAGGATCGCCTTGACCCGCGCCATCAGCTCCGGCGTGGAAAACGGCTTGACGACATAGTCGTCGGCACCGATCGCCAGACCGCGTATCCGTTCGCTTTCCTCGCCACGCGCCGTCAGCATGATGATCGGCAGGCGTTCTGTCTCCGGCCGCATTCTGAGGCGACGGCAAAGCTCGATGCCGGAGACCCCCGGCAGCATCCAGTCGAGCAGCAGCAGATCGGGAACCCGCTCCTGAAGCCGGATCTCGGCCTCGTCGCCGCGCATGATGGTTTCGACCTCATAGCCTTCCGCTTCGAGATTGTAACGTAGCAGGACGCTGAGTGCTTCCTCGTCTTCGACAACTGCAATTTTCGGCACCATTGGACGTCTATCTCCCTGATCTCAAATGGCTTCAGACATCATCGGAACCGACGGCAGCAGAGTTGTCGTCCTTGGGACGTTCTCCCTGGGGCTGGGCGCCGGTGGCAATGTAGTAGATCATTTCAGCGATGTTGGTGGCATGGTCGCCGATACGCTCGATATTCTTGGCGCAGAACAGAAGATGCGTGCAGGTGGTGATGTTGCGCGGATCTTCCATCATGTAGGTCAAAAGCTCGCGAAACAGCGAGGTATAGATCGCATCGATCTCGTCATCGCGCTCGCGGATCGAGTTGGCCTTGTCGGCCTGGCGCGTTGTGTAGGCGTCCAGCACTTCCTTGAGCTGCAGCAACGCCAGTTCCGACAAATGCTCGATGCCGTGCGCTAGCTTGCGCGGAACGCCGGTGCCCTGCACAGAGATCACCCGCTTCGCGGTGTTCTTCGCCATATCGCCAACGCGTTCCAGATCGGCAGCGATGCGGATCGCACCCATGATTTCGCGCAGGTCCGCAGCCACCGGCTGACGACGGGCGATGGTCACAATTGCCTTTTCACCGATCTCACGCTCGGCCTCGTCCAGTGCGAGGTCGTCCTTGATCACCTTTTCGGCAAGCTCGGTATCGGTATTGACGAGGGCTGAGACCGACTGGCTCACCATTTCCTCCGCCAGACCGCCCATTTCGGAAATCCGGCGCTGGAGGTATTTCAGTTCGTCATCGAAAGCCGTCAGAATATGCGAGGGGGCCATGTTTAATCCTTCCTTGGCGTGAGCGTGCGGCAACCGCCCCTCAGCCGAAACGTCCCATGATGTAATCCTGGGTACGCTGATCCGCGGGATTGGTGAAAATCGTATCGGTACTGTTTTCCTCGACCATATGACCGAGATGGAACATCGCGGTGCGCTCGGACACGCGCGCGGCCTGCTGCATGGAATGGGTCACCATCACAATGGTGTAGTTCTCCGCAAGATCGGAAATCAGTTCCTCGACGCGGGCTGTCGCGATCGGATCGAGCGCGGAACAGGGTTCGTCCATCAGGATGACTTCCGGGCTGACGGCAATGGCGCGGGCAATGCACAGCCGCTGCTGCTGGCCGCCGGAAAGGCTGGTGCCCGGCTCGTCCAGCCGATCCTTGACCTCGTTGAACAGCCCCGCCTTGATCAGGCTGGTCTCGACGATCTGATCGAACTCGGTGCGATGACGGGCAAGGCCGTGGATACGCGGCCCGTAGGCGACATTCTCATAGATCGACTTCGGGAACGGATTGGGGTTCTGGAAAACCATGCCGACGCGTGCACGCAACTCCACCACATCGATGCCGGAGGTGTAGATATCCTCGCCGTCAAGCGTGATCGTACCGGTCACGCGACAATTGTCGATCGTGTCGTTCATGCGGTTGAGGGTCCGCAGAAAGGTCGACTTGCCGCACCCGGACGGGCCGATCAACGCCGTGACAGTATGCTCGCGTATATTCAGGCTGACATCAAAAAGCGCGCGCTTCTGCCCGTAATAGACGGACACCGCCTGGCCGGTCATTTTGTATGTGTTGTTGCTCATTGTTTGCTTCCAGGTGTTTTCGCGGTCGGGTTCGCCATTGCCACGCGCCTACCAGCGTCGTTCGAAACGACGGCGCAGGATCACCGCCGTGACGTTCATCAGGATCAGGAAGGCCAGAAGCACGATGATGGCGGCGGAGGTGCGCTCGACAAAGGCACGCTCGGCCTCGCCCGCCCACATGTAGATCTGTACCGGCAGTGCCGTCGCGGGGTCAAACGGGCTTGCCGGATAATCCGCCACGAAGGCGACCATGCCGATCAGAAGCAGCGGTGCGGTTTCGCCGAGGGCCTGGGCCAGGCCGATAATTGTGCCCGTCAGAATACCGGGCATGGCCAGCGGCAGGACATGATGGAACACGGCCTGCATTTTCGAGGCGCCGACGCCTAGCGCCGCCGAACGGATCGAGGGCGGCACGGCCTTCAGCGCAGCCCGGGTGGCAATGATGATTGTCGGCAGCGTCATCAGCGTCAGCACCAGCCCGCCGACCAGTGACGCAGAGCGCGGAAGCCCCATGAAGCCGATGAACACCGCAAGGCCCAGTAGACCGAAAACAATCGAGGGAACAGCGGCCAGATTGTTGATATTGACCTCGATGAGATCCGTGAACCTGTTCTTCGGCGCGAATTCTTCAAGATAGATCGCCGAGGCCACGCCGATCGGCAGTGCCAGCAGCAGCACCACACCCAGCATGTAGAGCGTGCCGACAAAGGCCACGCCGATGCCAGCCGACTCAGGCCGGCTGGATGCGCCATGAGTGAAGAAGCCGGTGTTGAAAGACTTCCTAAGCAATCCATCAGCTTTCAGTTCGTCCATCCAGTGAAGCTGCTGGTCAGAGACGCGCCTGCTGGTCTCGGGCACGGAAAGGTCGATCTGGCCCTTGTTGGCGGAATCGATATCGGCAGATGCCAGAAGGCGCACATCAACGGTCTTGCCGATGACCGACGGATCCTTCGCCACCACATCGCGCAGCTCCACCCGACTGCTGCGAGAAACCATCCGCATCGCCTCGCGCATTTCCGGCCCGTTTGCAGGACTGATGCCCAGCGTGCCGGCGAGCGCGCCCTGTACCAGTTGCGGATAATCCGCTGTCAGCAGAAGGCTGGGATCTTCGTCGCGTCCGCCGTCCGGATCGATCACCGAAGCCTCGAAGGTAATCGGCAGGGTGATGGTCGTCTGCTGAAAGGCAGTATAGCCCTTGCCGACCACGGAAAACAAAAGTGCGCCCAGAAAGAAGATGCCAACGCAAATCGCGAGCAGGCCGGAAATGCGGAAACGGCGTTCGGCAGCATGGCGGCGTTTTAGACTCTTGCGGCGTTTTTCAGCCTGCTCCTTGCTGAATGTCCCGATCATTCGTACTGCTCCCGGTACTTGCGCACAATATAAAGCGCGTAAACATTGAGGCAGAGCGTAATCACGAACAGCGTCAGGCCGAGCGCGAAGGCAACAAGCGTCTGCGGGGTGTTGAACTCCAGATCGCCTGTCAACTGATTGACGATCTTGACGGTCACGGTCGTCATCGGCTCCAGCGGATTGAGCTGCAACTGCGCGGCAACACCAGCGGCCAGAACCACGATCATGGTCTCGCCGATCGCGCGCGATGCTGTCAGCAGCAGTGCGCCTGCAACACCGGGAAGAGCCGCGGGCAGGACCACGCGTTTGATGGTTTCGGATTGCGTGGCGCCAAGGCCGAGTGAGCCCTTGCGCAGGCTATCGGGAACCGCATTGATGATATCATCGGATAGCGAGGAGACGAAGGGGATCAGCATGATGCCCATCACCACGCCCGCCGTCAGCACCGACTGCGCCTCGATGAAATTGCGATAACTGCCGGTGAAAAGCCCGTTCAGTTCCGCGGAGATATCGCGCAGCAGCGGACCGACGGTCACCAACGCGAAAAAGCCGTAGACGATGGTCGGAATGCCCGCAAGCACTTCCAGCAGCGGCTTGGCGACCGAGCGCAATCTGGGTCCTGCATATTCCGACATGTAAATCGCGGCATAAAGCCCGATCGGCACGGCAACCGCCATGGCAACGAGCGAGATGTAGAGCGTACCGGCAAGCAGCGGGATAAGCCCGAACTGACCGGGCGATCCGCTCTCTCCAGCAGCGGCGAAGCGCGGATCCCAGACTGTACCGAAGAAGAAATCGGCCGGCGGCACTTGAGAAAAGAACCTCAGCGATTCCGTCAGCATCGACAGTACAATGCCGACCGTTGTCAGGATCGCAATCGTCGATGCAAGGAGAAGGGCGGCAAGAACGGCCTGTTCAACGCGGTTGCGCGCCTGAAACGAAGGCCGGACCGCGCGATAGGCGAGAGCGAACGACATCAGAGCGAGCGCCAGCACCGCAGCCGCCATAGCCGCGCCCGAACGCGCCGAAAGCGTATTGAGCCGCTCGGCCGCGGACAGCACATAGGGTTCGGGCGAGGCGGCAAGCGGAATGCCGTTGCGGGCGAGGACAGCGCGGAGAACGCCAGCATCCTCGTCGACACTTGCACGCGCTTCCTCAGGCAATTGCCGCAGGCCATAGGCAACGGAAATCACGGTATTATAGGTGAGGCTCTGGGCGGAGGCCGGCTGCTCTTTCACGCTTTCGGGGAAATCGTTTCGGACTTCCGCGCCGATGACCAGCGGGCTGACCACCATCCACACCGCCATCAGCAGCACCGCCGGCACAATCGCGGCAATCGCCACGAAGCTGGCGTGATGCGCCGGGCGCGAATTCAGCCGCGTCCGGGTTTCACCGGCGAGCGCATAGGCCTTGGCGCGGGCCGAAAAATATCCGGCAACGCCAAGCGCGACCACCAGCGCCAGAATGATCAAAAAGACATGCATTATGTCGTTCCAGACCGTCCGGGATTTCCGGACCCTTGATTTCGGCCGCCCCCAGGTTTCTGGGCACCAGCCGGATTTTCAGTTCTCTCTTCGGCGGCGCCTGCCTAATCTTCCGGCGACATCAGCGCATCCTCGAACGCAGCAAGGATTTCGGCGCGCTGTTGTTCCGATGCCGGCACAAGACCATATTCGGCAAGTGGGCCATAGGGACCGGCCATGTTTTCCGACAGGAAGAACGCAACATATTCGCGCAAACCCGGGATCGCCCCGACATGCGCCATCTTGACGTAGAAAAACAGTGGCCGGGACACCGGATATTCGCCGGACGCAACCGTTTCGACAGTGGGGGTAACCCCGGAAATCGTCGCCACTTTCAGCTTGTCGGCATTGTTATCGTAAAACGACAGGCCGAAAACGCCGAGAGCGGTCCGGTCGGCTGCCACCCGCGCCAGCGTTTCGGTATAATCACCGTCGATCCCTGGCGCCCGCCCGTCCCGGCGCACCGCAATGCAAGTGTTTTCACCCTGCTTTTCGCCGAACATTTCGGTCAGCACGGGCAGCGAATCGGCTTCCTCGCAGCCAACCGCCAGCACCTTTTCCTCAAAGACCTCGCGCGTGCCGTGCTTTTCGCCGGGAATATAGGCCTTGATCTCCGTATCGGGCAGTGCCGGATTAACCTCGGACCAGAGGGTGTAGGGGTTCTTCACCAGTTGACCATCAATCACCAGTTCAGCCGCAAGCGCGCGGTAAAGATCAAGCGGCGTCAACGCCATCTGCGGCATCGAGGAGGCCGTGGCAAACACGATGCCATCATACCCGAAAGCCACTTCCGCGATCTCCGTCACGCCATTCATCGCGCAGTTTTCGATCTCGCCAGGGCGGATCGGCCGCGACGCATTGGCGATGTCGATGGTGCGCGGCCCGACGCCCCTGCAGAATTCCTTCAGCCCTGCCGACGACCCACCCGACTCCACGATCGGCGTCTTGTAGTCCGGGTAGATCTCGCCAAAGGTCTCGGCAACGATCTTGGCATAGGGCAGAACGGTCGACGAACCGGCAATCTGTATCTGATCGCGTGCCTGGGCCGACCCGATGGCAGATATTGCGAGAAACAGCGCAACAGCAGGCAAAACGAAATGCTTCATGGCGCATCCCTTGCGGGGTTATGAGTTTGCACCGTTTAACCCGATGCTTGGTCAGCTCCCGCTGCAAACAGCCGGAACCGGACTGGCCCGGTTTTATGTCATTTTTGATTCAATTTTATGACAGACCAGAGCTTTGTTTTTATGACGTTTTTTTGAACCCGCAAATCAATCAGAATCGCACCGTAAAGGTGGTCCCATTGCCGACCGCGGATTTGACCACTAGCCGCGCACGGTGTCGGGTGAGGATGTGCTTGACGATCGCAAGTCCCAGCCCCGTGCCTTTCTTCGACCGGCTGTCAGCCACCGAAACCCGGTAAAACCGCTCCGTCAGACGCGGAACATGTTCGGCGGGAATGCCGGGACCATAATCGACGACGGACACTTCCGCAGCGCCGTTTTCCAGCGCCTTCAGATAGACATCGACGCGCCCCCCGTCGGCCCCGTATTTGCATGCATTTTCGATCAGGTTTTCGAACACTTCCAGTAGCTCATCATTGTCGCCGTTCACCGTGACCTGCTCTTCCGGCAGGAACAGATTGATCGCGACTTCGAGGTCCTGGGCAAGCGGCAGCAGGCTGTCGCGCACATGCTCCAGAAGCGCGTTGAGCCTGACCTTCTGTTCCGGCGAGAGATGAGCCTTGGCTTCCAGACGCGAAAGCGACATCAGGTCGTCGACAAGCCGGCTCATACGGTTTGCCTGATCGAGCATGATCGGCAGGAAACGTTCCTGCGCCTTGGTGTCGTGTTTGGCGGGGCCTTGCAGGGTTTCGATATAGCCACGCAGTGAGGCAAGCGGCGTTCTCAGCTCATGGCTGGCATTGGCCACGAAATCGGAGCGCATCCGGTCGATCCGGCGAGCCTCGGAGATATCACGGAGAACCAGCAGAAACACCGGATTGCGTCCCGGTTCGGTCGCCACCGGGGCCGCCCGGACGAGATAGACGCGCTCAGACGGCAGACGTTCGGAATATTCGATCTGGTTGGCGCGACCATTGGCCAGCGTATCACGGATGATATCGAGAACGCCGGGCGCCCTCATGCGGGCTGAAATGTGCGATCCGAGCGGGAAAGTACCGAAGGTGCTGCCAGCGGAGCGGTTCTGATAAAGCACCGTGCCATCGGCTGCGAGAAGATAGATGCCGAGATCAATCTCTTCGAGAAAGCGCGACAGCTCGACGAAATCGGGGAGCAGATCGGCCGGTTGCTCGTCCACATCGTGCTGTTGGGGCGTTCCGGCTTCCGGGCTTTGCGCCACCAGCGACGCAGCGGCAAGGATCAGCCAGCCGAGACCGGCAGCGACAGGATGAAGTGAGCCGAAGAATATGGCCGCAAAAGCCAACGCGGCCGCCATAAACAGGACAATGCGCGCACGCGCCGCACGCGTTGCGATTTCCCTGACTGTCTGCTTCAGACGGTTCACCTGACGTCCTTAGAATTCTTGCAAAAAGAGCTGCTTATACGTCTTTTGTGACAGGCGTATTCACACCTGCAAAAAACAAACGGTCTCAATCTGCGGCGCGTACGCGTATGGCAAAAATGTCGAGCGGTGCACCTGATCCACTGAGGTCACTGGAAATCATCATCCGCGTGGGCAGAACCCCGCCCTGCGTCGGGTCGAGCCGCACGACGAGACTGTCTCTGTGGACGCTCGGCGTGAAGCGGTGACGCTGACATCCCTCGATGGTGCCGTCGGCACAGTAAATCCCCACAGGCTGACCGACGCCATCAGGTGCCAGGACGCTGGCTTCGAAAAGAACCGGGCCCTCCTCAAGCATCATCCGAACCGCCGTCGGCAATGCAACCGCGACCGCCCCGGCATCACCGGTGGCCTGTGACGCGACCTGAACTGCGGGCGCGCCATCGACCGTAACATTGGCAACGCGCGCCGATGCGCCCGGCACAAGCCCGTTGGAGGCACCAGGCTGAAACACATCTCGTCCAGCTGGATGCACCTTCAAAATCCTCCGCTTCAATCCGAAGTGCGGGGTTGGGCACCGCCGTATCGAGCGAATTTGGGTTGAACGTGAAATTTGAGCTGACCACCCACCAGCCGCCAAAAACGAGGAACGCAAGCACGATGACGGCGATCAAAAGCCGCGCAAAACGCCCGCGCTTGCGCGGAACCCGCTCGGACCTTACCGCTCGCCGCGCTTTCTGCTTCTTCTTCGGACGTTGCCGGTCGGAGGCTTTGAGTGTGCCGCCGACAGGCCGGCGTTCTTCCGATACGACCGAAATGTCATCAACGGCGGAAAGCTCTTCGCTATCAAGATGCCCTGTTTCCCGCCGGTCATCCGGGGAAACGGCGAAATCTGCTTCGGTAAAGTCAGTGTCCGCCCGCCCCTCGGCTCTGACGACCGGACTTTCAGGATAATCGAAGTGCGCCTCCGGTTCGCCATCCATATCGAGGGCGGAAATCCCGGATTCAGCCCGCCGGCCGGGATCGAAGGCCGGTTCTGCAGGGATCGAGGGCTCGGCCGGTGCTGCAGGTTTTTCGGGCATGCGTCCAACGGCAAATGGATCGTCGAACACAGCCGGGCGGGGCTGACGCGCTTCACGCGCCTTGCGGGCGGCATCAGCCTCTTCACGTTCAATCGCCGTGATAACCTCGTCCAGCCGGCGCCGCTGGCGTGCAACCGCTTTGCTATCGGTAATGCCCTGCTTGGCAAGTCCGCTTTCAAGCGCCTGCCTTGCGGACTGATAGACCCGCGCCCGCTGATTGGTATCCTCCCGGTCGGTGCTTTCCAGCGCCTTTCTGATGGCTTGTTCCAGTCCGCTCACAATTTCATCCCGTCACGTTTCATCAGGCCTTCTCAACGCTATTGACAGTGTTTCACCCCTTCGATCAAGGTAAAACAGCGCGCAACGCCACTCTCGACCCTACAGGTAGCCGACCGTGCAGTAACGCAGAAGCGTTTCAAAGCGTTGCAAAAGCAGTCGAAAAATGTCTCCCTTGGGAAAATTAGGCCGCGGCAACTGCATGCGGATGAGCCCCGGGGGATCCATGTCGCAAACTTTCCGTCTCGATGATCTGATGCAGATGGCCCGTGAGGAAGGCCGGATTGTGGCCGAAGAGGCCGCGCAGCGCCTCGGCGTCACGGTGCAGACGATCCGCCGCGACCTTTTGAAACTGTCGGAAGCCGGCAAGCTTACCCGCGTCCATGGCGGCGCGGTTCTGGCCTCAGGAACCAGCAATATCGGCTATGCCGACCGGCGGGCGCTCAATCCCGATAAAAAGGAAGCGATCGCGGCTGCCTGTGCGGCGAACATTCCAGACAATGCCGCAATCTTCATGAATATCGGCACCACCACGGAGGCGGTGGCTCGTCAGTTGCTCGGCCATCGCGGCATTCTTGTGGTCACCAACAATATCAATGTCGCCAATACGCTGGTTGCCAACCCCGACTGCGAAATCGTGGTCGCAGGCGGGCAGTTGCGTCGTACTGATGGCGGGCTGGTCGGCACCCTTGCCAACAATATTGTCGAACAGTTCAAGTTTGACCTCGCCATCATCGGTTGCTCGGCAATGGACGATGACGGCGACCTGCTCGATTTCGACATGATGGAGGTCGGCGTCAGCCAGACGGCCGTTCGACGCGCGCGAAAGACCTTTCTGGTGGCCGATCATTCGAAATTCGCCCGGTCCGCCCCCGCGCGCATCGCATCGCTTGCCGATATCGACACCTTTTTACCGACCGAGCTCTGGAGCCGCACCTCACAGCGCGATGTGCAGCCTGGAATACCCGGATCGTCGTCGCCTGATCGCCCCCGCGCAATCCGACTTTCGGCGCGTGACACCAAAATAACTGTCAGACGGCTTCAGAGGGAACAAAAGCCCCCTGCCCGCTTTGTTAACGCAAGCGGCCGGGGTGGGGCGCATGCCTTGAAAACAATGAAACGAACGATGTTGTAGCGCGGCTCACCCAGCCCGGCGCAACAATGACGCGGAGTGCGGAATTTGGCGAAGACACTGAAAGGACTGACCTGGAGCCATCCTCGCGGGTTCGACCCGCTGGAGGCGGCTTCGCGTCAATGGCGCGCCGAAACCGGTGTCTGCATCACATGGGAAAAGGGCACTCAGCAGGATTTCACGGATGTTCACACCGCTGAACTGGCCAAGGCCTACGACCTCCTGATCATAGACCACACGCATCTCGGGCGCCTGACGCAGGGCAAATGCCTGCTGCCACTGGATATCGAAGGACGGGAAGATGCCCGCCGGGAGGTTGAGCGTGGCGCTGTCGGTGCGACCTGTCAGAGTTTTCATTTCCGGGACAGGCAATGGGCCTTTCCGATAGATGCTTCAGCGGAGGTCATGGCCTTTCGCCACGACCGAGCGCCGGAAGTACCCGCGGACTGGGAGGCGCTGATGCACCTCGCACGAAAAGGCAAGGTCCTGCTGCCGCTGCGCACGCCGCATGCCCTGATGGTGTTTTTCACCATAGCCGCCGGGCTCGGCACACCATGCCGCGCAGAACAGCAAGGACCGCTAATCGGTGAGGATGAGGGCATCGTCGTCTATGAATATCTCGCCGAGCTTGCCCGCCTTGTTCCGGAGGAAAACCTGACAATGGATCCTGTCGCGGTGCTGGAACGGCTGGCCAGCGGTGAGACAAAAGCCTCGGTTGCACCCTTCATATCCGGCTATGTGAATTATGCAGTCGACGGCTTTCGCGCCAACCGCCTGGCCTTCACAAGTGTTCCTGCAATCAACGGCGATAGCCCGGCAAGTTCCACGCTCGGTGGCACCGGCATTGCCGTCTCCGCCGCATCCTCAAACGCCGAAGAGGCGCTTGATTTCTGCCACTGGATCGCAAGCGGGCCGGTTCAGTCGACACTTTATGCCGAGGCCGGGGGACAGCCTGCCCATAAACAGGCCTGGGAGAGCGCAGAGGTGAACGATGCCGTGTACAATTTCTACCGCCAGACCCGCGAGGCAGTCGAGCATGCCTTTGTCCGGCCCCGCCATGACGGCTATCACCACTTCCAGCAGGAGGCCTCCGACGTCATCATAGAGGCGCTGCGCACCGACGTGCCGCCAATCGCGGTCATCGGCCGCCTCAACAAACTGTTCGAAGACAGTTTTTCAAATGGTTCTATGGCAGAAATTTAAACCGTCTCGAGAAAAGATGTCCGTCAGCAATCAACATTGCCGGCCCGGTTGTGACGCCGTTTCGCGTGGCCTGAAACAGCGGAATTCACGGGAATCTCGTCTGATCTACTATTTTTGATTTACGTACATCATTTTTAACGCTATAGTCCTTCTCAACGAAGACCGGAAAGGTCTCGGGCGGGGCCGTTCAGCCCCGGTGAGGAGCGAAACAAACTAGGCGGACGATATGCGCCCAACCGTACATGACATTGCTGCCGAAGCAGGCGTCAGTCTTGCGACCGTCGATCGCGTGATGAATGCGCGGCCCGGCGTCCGGGAGAAGACCAGGGTCAAGGTGGAGCAGGCCATTGAAAAGCTAGGCTATGTCCGCGATGTTGCAGCCGCGAACCTCGCCAAAGGACGATCCTATCCCTTTACCTTTATTCTGCCGTGCAACGAGAACGCCTTCATGGCCGAACTGCGCGCGGCAGTCATTCAGGCAAATGAGCGCGGGCGGATCGAACGCACACAGATCACCATTGTCGACGTTCCCGCCTTCGATGCCGACGCCCTGTCCGACGCGCTGCTTGCTGCCGGCGAAACTGATACTGCCGGTATTGCTGTGGTCGCCATCGAGGCCGACCCCGTGCGCGAGGCCGTCCGCAAACTGACCGAAAGAGGCATTCCGGTCGTCACTCTCGTCTCCGATCTCGAAGACAGCACCCGCGATCATTATGCCGGCGTCGACAACCCCGCAGCCGGCCGCACAGCGGCGACATTGCTGGGGCGGTTTCTCGACGCGCGCAACGGCGCAATCGGTGTGCTGGCCGGTTCGCTTTCGGTGCGTGACCACCAGAACCGGTTTGCCGGATTTTCGCAAATCATGGCCGCGCATTTTCCAAACCTGACCATCCTGCCGCCCATGGAAGGCCGGGACGATCTCGCCCCTCGCACGCAGCCTGGTTTGCGAAGCAGTCGATACCCATCCGGACATGATCGGCCTTTACAGTCTCGGCGCCGGTAATCGCGGCCTGATCGCCGCACTGGAAGAGACCCGCGCCAAAGGCCGTGAAATCGTCACGATCGCACATGAGCTTTCGGTACATTCACGCGAAGCGCTCGAGAGCGGACTGTTTGATGTCATCCTCAATCAGGACGCCGGCCACGAAGTGCGAAGCGCAATTCGCGTGCTGAAGGCCAAGGCGGACGGCCTCGCGGTGATCGCCGCGCAGGAGCGTATCCGCATCGATATCTTCATCAAGGACAATCTGCCGTGACAAGGCAGCACCTCACAACAAGGGAGGAAAGACATGTATCTCGGGCTTGACCTCGGTACCTCCGGCCTCAAGGCCATGCTGATCGACGAACACCAGAAGGTGATCGCCAGTGCCGACGCGCCACTGACCGTTCAGCGCCTGCATCACGGCTGGTCGGAACAGAACCCGTCAGACTGGATCGCCGCTTGCAAGATCGCCGTTGGTCGTCTGGCGGAGCGTCATCCGGCAGAGCTTTCAGCCGTAAAAGGCATCGGCCTGTCCGGCCACATGCATGGTGCGACCATGGTGGACGCCGCCGGCGACGTTCTGAGACCGTGCATCCTGTGGAACGACACCCGCTCCTATGTGGAAGCCGCGCAACTGGATGACGACCCGCGTTTCCGCGCGATCACCGGCAATATCGTGTTTCCCGGCTTCACCGCACCGAAACTCGTCTGGGTCAGGAAAAACGAGCCGGAAATCTTCGCGAAAGTCGCCAAGGTTCTCCTGCCGAAGGATTATCTGCGCTTCTGGCTGACCGGTGAATATATCTCGGAAATGTCGGATTCGGCTGGCACGTCCTGGCTGGACACGGCAAAACGCGACTGGTCCGACGAACTGCTGGCCGCCACAGAGCTGCGCCGCGAACAGATGCCGGCGCTCGTCGAAGGGTCTGAGGCCGGCGGCACGCTGAAACAGGTTCTGGCCTCCGAATGGGGCATGACAGGCCCGGTCGTGGTGGCCGGCGGCGCCGGCGACAACGCGGCCTCCGCCTGCGGAATGGGTACCGTTGCCGATGGGGCAGCCTTTGTTTCGCTCGGCACCTCCGGCGTGCTTTTTGCCGCCAATGACCGCTATCGTCCAAAGCCGGAATCGGCCGTCCATGCCTTCTGCCACGCCCTTCCCGGCACCTGGCACCAGATGGGTGTGATCCTTTCGGCCACCGATACGCTGAACTGGTATGCCAAGGTGACCGACAAGAGCCCGGCCCAGCTTTCAACCGAAGTCGGCGAACAGCTCCAGGCACCAACTGATGTGACCTTCCTGCCTTATCTTTCCGGCGAGCGGACACCGCATAATGACGCCGCCATTCGCGGCGCCTTCATCGGCCTTGCCCATGAGAGTGATCGTGCGGCGATGACCCGGGCGGTCATGGAAGGTGTCGCCTTTGCACTGCGCGACAATCTGGAGGCGTTACGCGCCGCAGGCACAGAGCTTACCCGCATTACCGCAATCGGCGGCGGATCGCGCTCGCGCTACTGGCTGAAGGCCGTGGCAACAGCCCTCAACCTGCCGATCGATATCCCCGCAGATGGCGACTTCGGCGCCGCGTTCGGCGCTGCCCGTCTCGGCCTTCTGGCTGCGACCGGCGCCGACCCGCTTGCCGTCTGCACCCCGCCGGAAACGGCGGAAACAGTTGCCCCCGAGACGGCCCACACCGCCGCCTTCGAGGAGGCCTATCAGCGTTTCCGGGCGCTGTATCCGGCCATCAAAAACCTTTCCGGAAACTGACGCGAAAAGCGGGCATCTACCAAGACAGACCCCGCCGCTTACAGAAAATGACAAACCCAACAGGGAGTATCCAAGATGAGCACCGGCTTTTTCGGCGACATCACCAAAGTCCAGTATGAAGGCCCCGAAAGCGAAAATCAGCTTGCCTTCAAACATTACAACCCCGACGAAATCGTCATGGGCAAACCGCTGAAGGAACATCTGCGTTTCGCCATCGCCTACTGGCATTCGCTGGCCTGGGAAGGCGGCGACCCCTTTGGCGGCCGCACCTTCGACCGCCCGTGGTATGACGGCGGCATCGACAAGGCCAAGCTCAAGGCAGACGTCGGCTTCGAGCTGTTCACCCTGCTCGGCGCGCCTTACTACTGCTTCCACGACGTCGATATCTCGTCCCGAAGGCAATAGCTTTGCTGAAAACACGAAGTACCTGAACGAAGTCGTCGACTATCTTGGTGAAAAGCAGGAAGCAACCGGCGTCAAGCTGCTCTGGGGCACGGCCAACCTGTTCACCAACCGCCGCTTCATGTCCGGTGCCTCCACCAACCCGGACCCGGATGTCTTCGCGTTCTCGGCGGCGACCATCAAGACCTGCATGGACGCCACCAACAAGCTCGGCGGTGAAAACTATGTTCTGTGGGGCGGCCGTGAAGGCTATGAAACCCTGCTCAACACCGACATGGGCAAGGAACTCGACCAGATGGCTCGCATGCTGCACATGGTTGTCGAGTACAAGCACAAGATCGGCTTCAAGGGCCAGATCCTGGTTGAACCGAAGCCGCAGGAACCGACCAAGCATCAGTATGACTACGATGTTGCCACGGTTTACGGCTTCCTGCAGAAGCATGGCCTCGAAAAGGAAGTAAAGGTCAATATCGAGCAGGGTCACGCGATCCTCGCCGGTCACACCTTCGAGCATGAATTGGCACTTGCCCGCACGCTCGGCATTCTCGGCTCCATCGACATGAACCGCAACGACTACCAGTCTGGCTGGGATACAGACCAGTTCCCGAACAATGTTCCGGAAATGGCACTGGCCTACTACCAGGTTCTACTGAATGGCGGCCTCGGTTCCGGCGGCACCAATTTCGACGCCAAGCTGCGCCGTCAGTCGATCGACCCGGCCGACCTGCTCTATGGTCACATCGGTGGCATGGACAGCTGCGCACGCGGCCTGAAGGCTGCGGCCAAGATGGTTGAAGAAGGCGCCCTGCAGAAGCCACTCGACGAGCGCTATGCCGGCTGGAACGAGCCGACTGCCAAGAAGATGCTCGCCGGCGAAATGACGCTGGAAGACATCGCAACGATGGTCGAGAAAGACAATATCAATCCTGAGCCCAAATCCGGCCGTCAGGAATATCTCGAAAACATCGTCAACAAATACGTCTAATCACATAACGACTGTGATTTTGCATATCAGGACCGGGGCGCGAGAGTGCCCCGGTCCGTCTTGCTAGATTTTCGGTGGTGGCGATGTGCCTGTGGCCCGGGAAAGCCAGATCTCCCGCTGCCCGACCTCTGGGGACGGGACAATAACAATCCTGGTGCCGTCGCTGATCCGTCGTCGGAACATGTCGGCGCGTTCTGGCTCCGCACGGAGAACGCCCCTCTGTTGCAGCGCCTTCAGCTGCGATCGCGAGATGTCGAGCGCCGTTGCCAACAATCGGTCAAGGCGCTGGCTCACCGGTCGCGGAGCTGCCAGAACGATCTCCACGCGCGTGAAATTGGCGGGTTCCCTCAGAACAGTCCGCTCGATGTCGGCATCGGGGGTTTCATCAATCCGCCGTGTTTTTCGCCGCAGCGCCGCGAGGTTGAATGCCTCCGCCTCCACCCACTCCGGGTCGTTGGAGCGAAGCGCCTCGAGCGCGATGGGACTGATGTCGCGAACATTTCGCCGCTCGAAGATCGGCCTGTTCCAGGTTCGCTTGCACGTCACGCATTTGTAAATCAGCCAGGCATCGAGCCTGCGACCGTTGGCATTGAGCCGAACCTTGCCGCTTGATCGGAAAGGGCGAGGCTCCCCGCAACTGCCGCAGATGATCCAGGGTTGCGGTGCGGTGCGAGGCGTTATGGTCCAGCGGACCTTAAGTGAATTGCACATTTCGTCTTGGTCTTCCGTTCGGAAGTCCACCAAGAGGGTGCAGGAGAAAACCCTTGCGGGCGCGGCATGGCGATGTCGGGGGGTAGCTGAAGAGCTCAGGCAGCGGAACTGCGCTTGGCACATGGCAACAATGCCAGACCGGTCTCTTGCCGCCACCCGATGGACATAAATACACGCCGGCAGCACGCGGCAGGCCGGTGGTACGGGTGAAACTGGGTCGAGACCGGGATTACTTAGGCAAAGTTGACCTCTATGCGCCAATGCTCTTCGTCGGGGGTTTTAGCAGATGAACTGCGCGGCAGCGAGTCCGATCCTGTGAGCAAAAGCAGGATCGGCCGTGCTACGATAATTGTGCAACAAGATGGCGGACCGGGAGATCGGTCCTCGTGGAGGCTCTCGCGCTTCAGGCCTTTGTTTAGTCCAGGCCGGTAATCCGCAGCGCCCTGCCGTCCCCGGCGACAATCGTATCGATCTCTGCCGCCAGCACATCCCGGTCTTCCGGGCCCCGCAGCATCCGACCTGCGAGCTTGTCGAACCGTCCGCCGGCGATATCGGCGATCAGGGCCGCGGCTTTTGAAGGGGGAACGTTGATATTGTCCTCGAAGAGCTGCTGGATACCGGGCAGAAAGGTGCGGCCCGCCTCCGTGTTGAGCTGCATCTCGGTCATCGTCGTGCGCACCAGCCCCGGGTCAACGGCGAAGGCGAGCACGCCGCCGCTGGCCGTGGTGTCATTCAGGCATTCGGTGAAGCGCATAATTCCGGCCTTGCTGGACGCATAGCCGGAGCCATGGGGGAAGCTGGTGCCGGTTCCTCCACCGACCAGATTGACGATACGCCCCCTTCCCCGTTCAAGCATCGCCGGAGCGACCACTCGGCAGGTGTGGAAACAGCCGCGCAGGTTGATCTCGACATCGCCCCACCATTCGTCAGGATCGCATTCCCATATCGGACCGAAGGCGCGAAACGAGCCGTGGTTGTTGACCAAGCAGTCGATCGGTCCAATTTCCGAGACGATCGCGGCGAAGGTCGCCTCGACCGCTTCGCGATCAACGAGGTCAACCACATAGGCTTTCGCCTGACCGCCCTCCTTCTCGATCAGCGCCGCCGTCTCCCCGATCTGCGCGGCGGTGCGGGCAAGAACGGCAACCGTTGCACCGGTACGGGCCTGATGCAGGGCAATTTCACGCCCGATACCACGACCGGCACCGGTAACCACGGTCAATTTCCCCTGAAGATCGGCCATCTTTTCCTCCCACGAATGGCTGAACTGTCGTGCCGGAGCCCTCAAAAGAGCGTCGGCTCAACAATGTGAGGGGTGCAAGTCTGACCGACAGCTGAAGGCAACGCAAGGCATTAAGCCTCAACCTCCACATCCGAAAGCGGACGCGAGCAGCAGGCGAGGATATAGCCTTCCTCGATCTCGTCATCGAGAATGCCGCCGTTATGCTGCATGTCCACCTTGCCGGATTTGCACATGGTGCGGCAGGTACCGCAGATACCGCTCTCGCAGGCCGCCGGGATGCGCACACCGGCATTGCGCGCAGTCTGCAGGATGGTGAAACCGGGCTGCACCTCCGCTGTCACGCCAGAATCGGCGAATTCGACGGTAAAGAGCTTTTCCTCGTCGCCGCTATCGCCGACAAACACGGCTGGCTCCGACACTTCCGGCTTGAACGTCTCCTGGAAGTAATTGTTTTCCATATCGAAACTGGAGCTCTCAAGCGAATCCCTGACCGTTGCCATGAACGGATCCGGCCCGCAGCAGAACACCCGTCGCTCTAAAAAATCCGGGACCAGCAGCGCGATCTTGGCGCGGTCAATAAAGCCCCGCAGCCCTGACCAGAGCTGTGTGCGCTCAAGCTCGGTGACGATAAAACCGAGATTGAAGAAAGGCATGTAGCGCGCCTTGTACTCCAGCTCCCATCGAAAAATAATGTCGCTGGGCGAGCGGGCGCAGTGGATAAAGGCAATATCGGTGTCGGGGTCGCGGTCGCCGAGATCGCGGGTCATCGACATCATGGGCGTGATGCCGGAACCTGCCGAGATAAACAGATATTTATCCGCTGGATGCTGCACATAGGAAAAATCGCCCAGCGGCCCGATGGCCTTCAGTTTCATGCCCGGCTGAAGATTTTCAAACATCCAGCGCGTGCCGATACTGTCCTTTTGCGCCTTGACTGTCACCGCGATCGTGAACGGGCGCGTCGGGCTGGAGGAAATCGTATAGGTGCGCATGATCGGTTCGGGGCCAACCGGCAATTCCAGCGTGATGTATTGGCCCGGCAGGTAACGGAACCAGATGTTCTTTTCCTCTGCGCGGAATGTGAAGGTCATCACGTCCGGGGCCTCGGGCGTCCAGGCAACGCATTCCAGCATGTGCTCGCGACCATTCCATGGCACCATCTCGTCGATATGTTTGAATGTCTGCGGTTTGATCATATCAGGCGACGATGGAGAGAGGCGCGCTGCTGCCGGAAAGGCGATCGAGCGAGTTATTGACGTACCATTCGACAAATTGCATCACGCCGCCTTCATCCTCTTGTGAATAGGGGCCGGGTTCATAGGCCGGAGAACGAATGCCACGCGCGTTTTCCTCCACGATCTGACGGTCCTGATCATTGGTAAAGGTCCAGACATGGGTAAGCTCGTCGAGATCATAATCGATGCCCTCGACCGCATCCTTCGACACCAGCCATGTGGTGGTAACTTGCGTTTCCTCCGGCCCGATCGGCAGCACACGGAACGAGATCGCGTGGTCGCCCAGGAAATGGTTCCAGTTCGTTGGATAGTGAAACAGAACAAGCGCGCCGATGCCGGCAGCTGCCGTCTTCTCGCCCATCGGCTTTCGGACGGCCCGCTTGCCAGACATGGTGTAGCTTTCAGCACCGGCGATCAGCGGCATGCGGGCAATGCGGAACTGGCCATCAGGGTTCAGGAAGAACTTCGCCTCAAGGCCCGCCGCCTCGCAATGGGCCCAGTGCGCCTGGATCTCCGGATTATCCATCATGCCCTGAACACCGGTGACGGATGATGCCTCGGGATAGGTGCGGCAAAGCTCGGGATGGTTGCCCGCACAGTGATAGCATTCGCGGTTGTTTTCCCAGACAAGCTTCCAGTTGCCCTTTTCAATGATGGTGCTTTTGTGGGCGACCTTGGTCTCGCGAATATTGTGGGGCGCGAGATAGGGCGCGATGCCCTCGCGCAGCGAAGCGATATCGGGCGCTTCATCAGCGAGACAGATGAATATATAGCCCTCGATGCTCTCGCAATGCACCGGTTTCAGGCCAAACTGCGCACGGTCGAAATCCTCGCCCATATGGCGGACATATTGCAATGTGCCATCGAGATCATAGGTCCACTGGTGATAGGGACAGACCAGCTTGGCCGTTGTTCCCTTTTCGGCGGAGCAAACGCGCGATCCACGATGACGGCAGGAATTGTGCAGAGCCCGGATCTGTTTGTCGCGCCCGCGCGTCAGGATCACCGAATAATCGCCGACCTGGATCGTCAGGTAGTTTCCGGGGCGCGCCAGCTCGCAGTCATGGGCGACGAAAAGCCAGTCGCGATAGTAGAAATTCTCCATATCGACCCTGAAAATATCGGGGTCGGTATAGAAGGATCGCGGCAGCGAAAACCCGTCGCGGCGTTGCTTGAGCTCTTCGAGCATGATCTGGCGTGTCGTCATGGCGGCCTCCGGGGCGAAGACGGGCAATAACAACCATTAAATCACCGCCGATTGCGGCTCCGCGTCCCAATCACGACATGACTTTCGGAAATGACGACACCGGTTGCGTCGCGTGCGGGCTGCGCGTTCGGCGGCAGCCGCCTCGTTCCGCCTCCTTGTCAGACCGGCGCCAGCGCCGTGACCTCGATTTCGATCTTGTATTTCGGGTCAATCAGACCGCATTCGATCATGGTCGCCGCGGGCGGATGATCGCCGAAGGTTTCGGCAAGAAGCGGCCAGCAGGCTTTAAAATCTGCGGCATCCGGCAGGTAGTAGACAACCCGGACAATCTCGGCAAAGCCCGATCCGGCCTCATCAAGCGCGCGTTCGATGGCCTTCAGCGCCGAGCGGCACTGGCCGACGACATCTTCAGGAATATCACTCCCCTGCGCCGTTGTACCCGAAACGTGAACGAGGCCGCCCGCCGCCACCGCCCGGCAATATCCGATCCGGTTTTCATAAATCCCGCCAGAGGCAATCCGTCTCGTCACCATCAGAAAATCCTTTGTTGTACAGGGCCTTTGTTCTAAACGAGGATCGCTTAGATACGAACAGGTTTGTCATGGCGCGGATTATCGACATTAGCTGGGATGGGGAGGTTGCGCTCAACGAAGGTCGCGCGCTTCTGCTGGCGGGCGAGATCGTCGCCATCCCGACGGAGACCGTGTATGGGCTGGCCGCCGATGCCACCAATCCGGACGCGATTGCGAAAATCTACGCCGCCAAGGGCAGGCCCGCCTTCAATCCGCTGATCTGCCATATGTCCGGGCTCGCAATGGCCGAAGAATACGCCGATTTCTCACCGCTGGCGTGCCAGCTTGCCAAGGCTTTCTGGCCCGGTCCGCTGACGCTGGTTCTGCCGCTGAGCAAGGACGCCGCGATTGCTCCAGCGGCAACTGCAGGCCTGCCGACTGTGGGGGTGCGGGTGCCGCAAGGCTTTGCCGGACGGCTGATCGCCGAAACCGGCCGACCGCTGGCGGCCCCGAGCGCCAACACATCCGGCAGGATCAGCCCGACAACCGCCGCCCATGTTGCCGCCGATCTCGGGGAAAAGCTGCAGTTGATTGTCGATGCGGGTGCAGCAGCCGTCGGAGTGGAATCGACCATTTTGAAAGTTGAGAGCAATGCGATCACGCTTTTGAGGCCCGGCGGTATTTCGGTGGCTGACGTGGAAGCGCTGACGGGCCGCCCCGTTTTGCGCCCGCAGCACAAGACCGCCATTGTCGCGCCCGGCATGATGGTGTCGCATTACGCCCCGAGAGCCGCCGTGCGCCTCAACGCAATGCGAGTGGAAGACGGCGAGGCGCTGGTGCTGTGCGGCCCGCAGACGGTTGAAAACGCGGTCGCGGCGCACGCCACCTTCCAGCTGAGCGCAACCGGTGACCTTGCGGAAGCGGCGAGCCGGCTTTACGCCACAATGAAACAGGCAGACGCCAGCGGCGCCACCACAATCGCCTTTGCGCCCATTCCTGAAGGCGGCATCGGCGAGGCGATCAACGACCGGCTTTCCCGCGCTGCCGCTCCCCGGAAGGAAGACTGACCGCATGACCACGCCCGAACGCATAACCCGTTTTTCAGAGATTGTCGGCGCCGCCTACGCGCTGACCGAGGCCGCCGACATCGAGCCCTATCTGACCGAAAACCGAGGGCTTTACCGGGGCAGGACGGCATTGGTGCTGAAGCCCGGTTCGACGGAGGAAGTCTCCCAGATCCTGAAGCTTGCCAGCGAAACGAAAACGCCGGTTGTGCCGGCCGGCGGACGCACCGGCCATGTCGGCGGCCATGTGCCGCGCGAAGATGGCACCGACATCGTGCTGTCACTGGAACGGATGGACCGGATCCGCGCGGTCGACACCGCGGCCAATGTCATCGTAACCGATGGCGGCGCCATCCTCGCCGATGTGCAGAAGGCGGCAACCGAAAACAACCGGCTGTTCCCGCTTTCGCTGGGCTCGGAGGGCTCAGCCCGGATTGGCGGCAATCTCTCCACCAATGCCGGCGGCACGGCGGTGCTGGCCTATGGCAATATGCGCGCGCTCTGCCTCGGGCTCGAAGTGGTGCTGCCGACAGGCGAAATCTGGAACGGACTCAGAAGCCTGAAAAAAGACAATACCGGCTATGACCTGCGCGACCTTTTCATCGGCGCGGAAGGCACGCTTGGCATCATCACCGGCGCTGTGCTGAAACTTTTTCCGAAACCGCGCGGCCATCAGGTCGCTTTTGCTGCGGTTTCAACACCGGAAAAGGCGCTTTCACTGTTCGAACTGGCGTCCAACCGCTGCGCCTCGGCACTGACGGGTTTTGAGCTGATGGCCCGCATGGCCTTCGACTTCACCGTCCGCCACACCGAGGGCGCGCGCGACCCGCTTGCCGAAAAATACCCGTGGTACACATTGATAGATATTTCCACATCCGACAGCCAGCAATCCGCTGACACGATGATGGAAGCGCTGTTGGAAGAAGCCTTTGAACAAGGCCTCGTGGAAGACGCCGTGATCACCAAATCACAAGGCGAGATCGATGCGCTATGGCACATGCGCAACACCATGTCGGAAGCGCAGAAACCGGAGGGTGGCTCGATCAAGCATGATGTTTCCGTGCCGGTTTCCGCCATTCCCGCCTTCCTGCACACGGCGGATGCGGCGGTGATGGAGGCGATCCCCGGCGCGCGCATCTGTGCCTTCGGTCATCTCGGCGACGGCAATATCCATTACAATATTTCGCAGCCGGAAGGCGCCGACAAGGCAGCCTTCGTGGGACGCTGGGGCGAGATCAACGGTATCGTTCACGCCATCGTGCTTGCGCATCAAGGATCGATTTCGGCCGAGCACGGGATCGGCCGGCTGAAGCGCGACGAACTCGCCGAAATCCGCGAACCCATCGAAATCGAGCTGATGCACCGGATCAAGCGGGTCTTCGACCCTGCCGGGATCATGAATCCCGACAAGGTGCTGAAGGCCGATCCGCGCTAGAGCCGTTCAGGCTATCACCGCCTCACGGTGAAACATGCCCCAGCGTGCGCCGGTTTTCGCCCGGTGGTGCCACAGGACTGCCGCGACGAGGACGAGCATGGCGACATCGCTTGTTGGTGCAGCCATCCAGATCCCCTGCCTGCCAAACAGGAATGGCAGCGAAAAGATCAGTGGAATGTTGAACAGATAGGTCCGCCCGAGGCTCATCACGCCTGCGCCCAATGCCTTGCCAATCGCCTGGAAATAGCCTGACAGCACCATCACGGGCGCGACCACCACATAGGCAGCGGTGACAATGCGAACGATATGGGCAGCGGCCGCAATCGTTTGCGGATCATCGACAAACAGCGCAGCAATCGGCGTTGCGGCCAGGACAAACACCGCCTGCACGATCAAGCCGTAACATAGCCCGGTCAGAAGCCCGACAACCAGCGTGCGGTTCGACCGTTGATAGAGCGCGGCACCGTAATTGTTGCCGACAATCGACTGGCAGGCGAAGTTCAGCCCCATCAGCGGCAGGAAGGCAAAGGTCAGCAGCCTTGAGGCTATGCCGTAGGCGGCAATCGTCAGGTCATAGTCTTCACTGAACCACACCCTGACCGAGACCAGAATGCAGCCCGTTGAAAGACTGATGCCGATCAGCGACAGCGATTGCGGCAGGCCGAGGGCAATCGCCCGGCCCCAGGCTTCCGTCAGCGGCTTTCCGGTTCGCGCGAACAACCGGATCTGCGTCCGGCCTGAAAGCCGCAGGAGAACGACCGCCACAAGCGCCAAAAGCTGCGCTGCCAGCGTGCCGATGGCGGAGCCGGCGACACCCCAGCCGAGCAGCACGATGAAGATGAAGTTGAAGCCGATATTTGCAAGCGTGACCAGAACGCCGATCAGCGCCATCGTGGCGGGCCGGCCCTCCGAGCGCAGCGTGTCACCCTGAATGCTGATCAAAAATTGCAGCGGGCTGCCGAAGATCAAAAGCCCGATATAGGTTGCCGCCATAGCAGCAAGCCCGGCATCCCCGCCAGAAAGCCAGCCGATCAACGGCCGGCCGGCGAGCAGATAAACCGCCATCAGCGCCAGCGCGCAGACCATGGCCAGCGCTGTTGCCGATTGCATCGCCGATTGCGCACCAGCGCGATCACCGGCGCCCAGACGTCTGGCAAGGATCGAGGCCATGCCGGAGGCGACAAGTGTTGCCAGCGCGTTCAGCGCCATGAACAGCGGAAACACGAGCGTCACGGCGGCAAGCGCGCGCGGGCCGACATAGACGCCGAGGAAAATGGCATCGACTACGGTAAACAGCCCGTTGACCATCATCAGCAGGACGATGGGGGCTGCGGTTTTGAAATAAAGCGGCGCGACGGGGCCGGAGAGATAGGGGTTTGCGCCCGGTTCGGAAGCGGTATCCATGTCGTTGTCCCTCGGGACACTCATATCGCCAGAGGCGACCGGTTACAGGAGCCCGCATTGCCGTAGGCTTCGAGTGTCGTTTGGAAAACAACGGATGAAGGATGACACGACTTCACCATCGCCTGAAAAGGCGCGCGGGCGGCAGGCGTCGCTGGCCGCGCGCAATTAGCGCCGATGCAAACCGCAAGTCAAGCAGGTTTTGTGGTCAAACAACCCCCACAGGGCATTGCTCACCCCTCCTCGCGCGCCACAGCCCGCCATCCGATATCGCGGCGGCAGAAACCCTCCACCCAGTCAATATCCTCGATCAGCGTGTAGGCGCGGGTCTGTGCCTCGGTGACATTGTGGCCGAGCGCCGTGACGTTGAGAACGCGCCCGCCGCTTGCCACCAGCTTTCCGTCACGCATCGCTGTTCCGGCATGGAAAGTGCGGGCATCCTGCCCATCGGCGGGAAGGTTGCGGATCGCACTGCCCTTCTTGTAGGATCCAGGGTAGCCCTTGGTTGCCATAACCACGGTGAGCGCGGTGTCTTCGCTCCATTCGGCTGAAACCGTGTCGAGCGTTCCCGCGGCGGCAGCCTCCAGAATATCCAGAAGATCGCTTTGAAGCCGCATCATCAGCACCTGACATTCCGGATCACCGAAGCGGACATTGTATTCGATCAGTTCCGGCCCCTTTTCGGTAATCATCAGCCCGGCGTAGAGCACGCCCTGGAACGGATTGCCCGTCTCCGCCATGCCGCGGATCGTCGGCTCGATGATCTCCGTCATGGTGCGGGCGATCATCGCATCATCCATCACCGGGGCGGGCGAATAGGCACCCATGCCACCGGTATTCGGCCCGGTATCGCCGTCGCCGACGGCCTTGTGGTCCTGCGCGGTTGCAAGCGGCAGCGCGTTCTTGCCATCGGAAAGGCAGAAGAAGCTCGCCTCCTCGCCCACCAGAAACTCCTCGACAACGACTTCCGCGCCTGCAGAGCCGAACGTGCCGGAAAAGCAGTCATCAATGGCGGCGAGCGCTTCGGCATTGGTGCGGGCAACGGTCACGCCCTTGCCGGCGGCCAGACCGTCCGCCTTGATCACGATCGGCGCGCCGATTTCCTCGACATAGACCTTGGCCTCGTCTCCATCCGTGAAACGGCGATAGGCGCCGGTCGGAATGTCGTAGCGGGCGCAGAGATCCTTGGTGAACCCCTTCGAGCCTTCGAGCTGGGCGGCAGCGCTGGTCGGACCGAACACCTTGATATTGGCGACCATCAGCGCATCGGCAAGGCCGTCCACCAGCGGCGCCTCGGGGCCGACGACGACGAGGGCAATTTCTTTTTCGGCGCAAAAGGCGATGACCGCAGCATGATCGGCCGGATCAACCGTCACGCATTGCGCATGGGCCGCAATACCGGGATTGCCGGGCGCGGCATAAAGCACGCCGAGTCGCGGCGATTGCGAGAGCTTCCAGGCCAGCGCGTGCTCGCGCCCACCCGAGCCGATCAGAAGGACATTCATGGGGTTTGCTCCAGTTGTCACCTGCTGGCGGTTGGGTAAGCAGACGCGCGGCAAAGGTCAAGGCCGCGATGCCCACCTTCGAGAATAAGGCACGGGCGCCACGGCCGTTTCAGGCACTTTCCAGCCGGCAATGGCAGGCGGATATTTATGGGCGGCCCGCAAGGCGCACGGCCGCCGCAACCTTTCCACGCCGGAGTGCAAGACTTTCATAGCAGAGGATGTAATCGGCCTTCCTGTTTCCAAGGGTCCATCTGCATGATCGAGCCGGTCCTCTTCGGCAAACCGGCGAGCCGCAAGACAGTGCCTAACCGCCCGACAAAACCGGCGACGAGCAGACGTGTTCAGAGGTCAGGCGGAATAGGGAACGGGTTTCGAATCGTAATGGGTCATCGTTCCCTCGGTGCTGGAATAAGACATATCCTGCGCCGAGCATTTGATCAGATCGTTTGTCTCAACGCTCACTCCGCTTAGATAGTTAACGGTGGAGGTCCCCATTCCTCTGAGTGGGCTGTCGATCACTTTTAAACCGTCGGAAGCGCGCCAGGCCAGTAGCCTCTGGTTGGCGGTCGTGACATTGGCGGTCAGTCCTCTTGTGGTGACCGCTTCGACAGTGAGAATTGTCGCGTCTTCACCGCAAATGATGAAGAACGGGTCGGAACTGTTGCCGCTGCCATCGGTCGCGATGGCCTTGAGCTTGTCACCCGCCACCGGGACTTTTCCGACGTTGACGAGCCAACTGGAACCCGATTGTGACGAGCCAACGAGGGACGCTCCCATAAAGCGCTCGTTGAGGTATAATTTGACGCCTGTTCCATAGGTGCCGGTTCCTGAAATATTCGGAGAACTCCAGTTGGTGATATTCGGCGGAACGGGAACAGTGACCACCGCTGCCGTGATGGTGAACGGCGCCTCGCCGGACTTCGCACCGGCATCGGTTTGCGCCCAGGCAACCATCTTGTCACCAACATTGAGTGGTTGCGCGGGTGTGGCGGTCCAGTCCTGTCCATTGGTCAGGTGGCCGCTATCGGTGATCGATTGCCGCGGCATGACCGAGGCATAACCGATGTGAACCACGATATTGGGGAGTTCGTTTGTGTCTGTCGGAAGAACCGGTTCATCGCCCTCAATGTCCGAGGGGTGCCCGAAATGGACATTCGGCGTCGGCGGAACATAGCTGTCGACCTCGACAGCAGCAGATTTTCGCGAATTGATGCTGAAAACGCCGTTCATCTTTGTCCAGGCCTCTGCATAGACGTGATGTCCGTCCGGCGGAACGTAGGATGTTGCGGTAAACGCCCAGCGGCCATCACTGCCGACCAGCGCACCGGCTGGGTTGATCCCAGTGTCCATAAAATCCTGATCGTAGCAGATGACATAGGTGCCGATCGAGGCTTCTGAACCGCCGAATTCGGCTCCGGTATAGGTGTCGATCACCGGGATTTCGGGCACACTTGCAGCGGCGTCGGCATATCGGATGGCGGGGATGGATGTCTGTGCGTCGTTTGTCAGCCGCCATGAATCGAGCACTTCGAAGACCACACGTGTTGTGGTTGGCAACGTGCCGACGGCCGGCGTCCAGTCTGCCGACCAATAGCCGTCCCAGCCACTTCTTGCGACCCAGATCAGCCCCTCGTCTTCGGTCGAGATGATCACATTCTTCAGCCGCTCGGCATAACCCCAGGCGCCGTTCTGATCGATGTGCATCACCAACGGAGCACCGGGCCGGTTGCCGCCGATCGTGACGCAGGAGGGGATCAGCGATACCTGCGTGCCTTCGCTGTTTTCCGTTTTGGCAACGAGAACATCACCGGTCTGGAAGTCGAAGGGCTGGTAGACATTGGCGTCACTGCTGGTCCACAGGCCGCTTGCTTCCACGCCCACAGAACCGTTTCGGATCATCTGGCTGTTGCGATATTGCGCATAGCTGACCTGCAGACCGGGCTCTGCCATGCCGCCCAGCTGATTGCCCGAACAGGTGTTGATCACCGGCGCTAGACAGTCATTCTTGATGGCCGTGAAGACTGGGCCTTGTGATGTCGCTCCGTCGAGATGCGTGCGCTGCACTGCGATGCGCTTGCCCGTCTCAAGCGGTTGATGAAACGATACGGCCCACCCACCGGCATCGCTGGCAATGGTCGTGGCAATCGCCTGCCCCGCCATTGTATCGAACAGCTGGATGCGGTCGCCCGGTTCAGCACCGGAACCGGCAATGCGGCCGACATTCCGGCTATCGACCGAAAAGGCCACGGCCTTGACGAAGAACGGCATCGATGTGCTGCCATCAGACGCTTCGGCCAGCACGCAGAGCCTGTCTCCGACCGTAACGCTCTCCTGGAATTTGACAGTCCAGATACCGAGCCGGGTGAAGACGAAGGACTGGCCGAGAACCTGACCTTTCGGGCCATAAACGGTGACTTTCTCGCCGGGCCTGCCGTGCCCGAAGGCAAGGGTTCGGCTGGCATAGAGACCCGAGAATTTCGGGCTGGTGCCGCCGAAGATGAACCTGACCGCGGCGGAACTGACCCCTGTATCCGGGTTCAACGCCAGGATTTCGAAGCGGGTGTAGAGCCGCGGCGTTTCGTGAAGCGTGATCTTCCAGTGACCGCCGGCATCCGCGGTGGTGATCAGCATCTGCTGATCGGCGCTGCCGGTAAGCCTGATCGTCTGTCCGGGTTCTGCCGTGCCCAAAAAGGTAGCCGCAGCAGCACTGAAGGTGAATGCGGGCGGCAAGGGCCGCGCGGCACAGGATGCGGGAACCACCGGGTTCCCTGTCTCAATCAACATGGTCCGTCTCCGTTCGTTTTGGATGTGCAGCCCTTACCTGCTTGGCCTCCTCGGCCCGCTCAGCTTCGAAAGCTCTGCAAATTACGTGATGGGCCGGCGGCAATGCATTCTGCCGCCGGCCAATTGCGACGATCAAATATCGGACGCGACATAGCCCTCCTGCTTGCGGTTGAAGGGTGTCATGGATTCATTGCCTGCATATGCGCAAACGAGCCAAAGAAGATCACCGTCCGGCAGGGTCATTCCGTCCAGATAAGGCGCCACGAAACTGGTGCCGTCACCTGGCATATTATAGTCTACAAGCAACTTACCGTCGCTTCCGCGCCACCCCTTGACGACCATGTTTTTCACAGGCGCTGTTCCGGTCACGTCTGTATGTGACACGGTTTCGACGGTGAGCTCGCCGATTGTGGTTATACCCGTTACCTTGACGTATGGGTCAGACGGCGCGTCCGAGACACCATATGCCGCAGTCGCGGAAAATTTCGTTCCGGACGGGAAGCTGCCGCCAAAGTCTTCCGACAGGTCGAAGAACCAGGAATTATCGGGCTCTGTGGCGATCGGACCAACCGTCTGGGGAGACTCATCCGGCAGTGTCACGGTCAGCGTGACCCAAGTATCCAGCTGTGCCATGCCAAACGAATAAGGATATTTCGCATACTGGATTTCCGGTGGGCACGGCACGCCAACCTGCGGTTCGGGCCGGACCGTATAGTAGGCCGATTTTGGTGAGGTCGGCCCGGGGCCATCGGCACCGATTGCGGTGGCTTCGGCCCAGACTTCGTCGCCGGTTTGCGGCGGGTAGTCCGGGGCCAGGACCCAGGAGTGATCAGGTTGGACCAATGCAGGGATATTCGCAATCGCCATACTCTGGTGCATCAGGTTGTAGATCTGAACCGTTGTGTTCTCTGTCTCTTCAATGCCATTGAACGCACCGACAGCATCCTGGCCATCAATAACCGGTGCGTCCGGCACAGCGCCATTGGCATCAGCATAACGCCCGACATAAGCCGAGGTCGGCGAGTAGGAGCCAGATTCGACGGAGACAAACTGCACGAAATAGACGATAGTCGATTTCGGCAACGTGCCGAGGATGCTGATCCAGTCGATGGTCCAGGTGTTGTCGTCGGCGATCGTCTGGATCTCGGAAGACGCCAACCTCTGCCGTGGATGCCACGATAAAGTTCCCGGGCTCCCCGGTTCCCGAGGCCCCGTTCTGGTCGATCGATAAAACCACAGGAGCGTTCGGCCGGTCCTCCCCAATGGTCACTGCCGAATAGACGAGCGAGTAAGCCGTCTCATCGATCGAGTTCGTCGTTGCAACCAAGTTATCACCCGCCTTGAAATGGATGAATTCGTTTCCGGTTCTCCATTGGTTGCTGCTGTCCGCTTTCACCTGGTGGCTCGCTATCCTGATGCCGTCGCGATACTGGTCGCAAGAGACGGTCAACCCGCTGGCGGCAATGCCTGAAAGTTCTGACAAACCGCAATATTGGATGACAGGCAGCAGGCTTCGTTTGGTCGTCATTGTGAAAACCGGTCCTTGCGCGGTACTCCCGGACGGGTCGAGACGGCGAATGCGGACCGACATGCCGCTTTCAAGTAACTTGCAGAAGGAAACCGACCAGGTTCCTGCGTCGGTCGCACATGTCTCTGCTATCAACTCTGATGTCGAGCGGTCGAAGAGCTGGACTTTCTCTCTCGGCCTGGCACCGGAGCCGGCGACGTGAGCGACATTGCGGTCGTCCACAGAAAAGGTCTTTGCCGTAATGAAAAGCGGCAAGGATGTTGCACCGGTGAGACGTCTGGCAATAACGCAAATCTTGTCGCCAGCTTCGACCGGCATGGGGAACTTCACTGTCCACGTGCCGCGGGCGCCAATGGTGAAGTCACGTCCGAGAAGCATGCCGTCCGGGCCATAGACGCTGATTTCATTCCCACCTTTGATTTCGCCGAAAGCGACGGTTTTGCTGGCATAAACATCGGAAAGCTTCGGTTGACTACCGCCGTAGATGAACTGCACCTTTGGCGACGATGTGCCGTTTTGCTGGTCGCAGGCCCAGATTTCAAAGATGGTATACAGCCGCGGCACATGTCCGAGTTCGATATGCCAGCGACCGTCCTCGGCGCTCATCGTCGAGCACATTTGCTGGTCGGCGCTGCTGGTCAGTCGTACGGACTTTCCGGGGGAGCAAAGCCGCTGAAGCTTCCGCTTTCCGCGTCGAATTCGATTTCAGGCGGAAGCAGGCCGGTTTCTCTGTTGATTGTCTGTGTCATGGTTTTCTCCGTAAAGCTGGTTTGGACTGGCTGCTTTGCTCCGTGAGACAAAACCTCAGGGAACAAAAATTCTGAAATGCAACTTTAACTGGTAATCGATGGCATAGCTCGGCCTGTAGGTCAGGCTGGATCGTATCTTCGGTCGGCGGTGGTCGCGCCGTTCGGATTTGGCGGCCGGTTACGCTACATAGCCGACAGGCTTGCCATCGAAATGTGTCATCGTTCCCTCGGTTGGCGAGCTAGCTGTATCCTGTGCGCTGATGCTGACCACATCGTCTGCCTCAACGCGCGCACCGGCCAGGTACGAAACGGTGGAGCGTCCTGGGCCATTCATCAGCCCGTCGAGGACTTTCATCCCGTCGGACTGGCGCCAGGCAAGCAACCTTTGATTGTCGGTCGTCACAGACGCTGTAACCGCAGTCATGGTGACGGCATCAACGGTCAACGTGGTCGGAGCCTGGCCGGCAATGATGTAGAATGGGTCGGAACTGTTGCCGCTGCTGTCGGTCGCGATGGCCTTGAGCTTGTCACCGGCCACAGGTGCTTTGCCGGTATTGACGGTCCAGACAAGATCCGATTGAACAACGCTCGTTCCCATGACCTGCTCATTCAAAGACAGGCTGACTGTCGTCGCGTATGTGCCGCTTCCATTTACATTCGCTGATATGTAATCCCCGATGACCGGCGGTTGAGGCTTTGCTGCCGCCTCAATGATGAAGTCGGCTTCCGGCGATTTCGCACCGGCATCGGTTTGTGCCCATGCAACCATTGCCTCGCCAACGGTCAAGGTGAAATCCGGCGTAATCTCCCAGTCCAGGCTGGAAAGGTGCGGACTGATGCCGACCGGCGTTCGGTTTGCGTCCGCCTTCGGGCTGATCAATATCCGGGTCATTGCCTGGTCCGCTGGATCGGTAATCTGCTCAGTGCCTTTGACATCATCTGGAAACGCTCTCGTTACAACTGGCTCAGGGGGCACAAAAGCGCTGATTTGAACGTCCGGAGATTGACCTGAATTCACGCCGAAATGACCGTTCTCCAGCGTCCAGGCCACGGCATAGACTTCATCTCCGTCTTTCGGGACATCGCTGCCTGTTGGTTTGACCTCCCAACGTCCGGCGGTGACCGGTGCCCCACCCGGATTGATCGCCTGATCTTCATTGTTGCGGTTGTGGACGACCACAGCAGTCCCCGGCGTAGTCTCAATCCCGGCGATATCTGAAGGGATATAGGTGTCGATCACCGGGATTTCGGGCACACTTGCAGCGGCGTCGGCATATCGGATGGCGGGGATGGATGTCTGTGCGTCGTTTGTCAGCCGCCATGAATCGAGCACTTCGAAGAGCACACGTGTTGTGGTTGGCAACGTGCCGACGGCCGGCGTCCAGTCTGCTGACCAATAGCCGTCCCAGCCACTTCTTGCGACCCAGATCAGCCCCTCGTCTTCGGTCGAGATGATCACATTCTTCAGCCGCTCGGCATAACCCCAGGCGCCGTTCTGATCGATGTGCATCACCAACGGAGCACCGGGCCGGTTGCCGCCGATCGTGACGCAGGAGGGGATCAGCGATACCTGCGTGCCTTCGCTGTTTTCCGTTTTGGCAACGAGAACATCACCGGTCTGGAAGTCGAAGGGCTGGTAGACATTGGCGTCACTGCTGGTCCACAGGCCGCTTGCTTCCACGCCCACAGAACCGTTTCGGATCATCTGGCTGTTGCGATATTGCGCATAGCTGACCTGCAGGCCGGGCTCTGCCATGCCGCCCAGCTGATTGCCCGAACAGGTGTTGATCACCGGCGCCAGACAGTCATTCTTGATGGCCGTGAAGACCGGGCCTTGTGATGTCGCTCCGTCGAGATGCGTGCGCTGCACTGCGATGCGCTTGCCCGTCTCAAGCGGTTGATGAAACGATACGGCCCACCCACCGGCATCGCTGGCAATGGTCGTGGCAATCGCCTGCCCCGCCATTGTATCGAACAGCTGGATGCGGTCGCCCGGTTCAGCACCGGAACCGGCAATGCGGCCGACATTCCGGCTATCGACCGAAAAGGCCACGGCCTTGACGAAGAACGGCATCGATGTGCTGCCATCAGACGCTTCGGCCAGCACGCAGAGCCTGTCCCCGGCCGTAACGCTCTCCTGGAATTTGACAGTCCAGATACCGAGCCGGGTGAAGACGAAGGACTGGCCGAGAACCTGACCTTTCGGGCCATAAACGGTGACTTTCTCGCCGGGCCTGCCGTGCCCGAAGGCAAGGGTTCGGCTGGCATAGAGACCCGAGAATTTCGGGCTGGTGCCGCCGAAGATGAACCTGACCGCGGCGGAACTGACCCCTGTATCCGGGTTCAACGCCAGGATTTCGAAGCGGGTGTAGAGCCGCGGCGTTTCGTGAAGCGTGATCTTCCAGTGACCGCCGGCATCCGCGGTGGTGATCAGCATCTGCTGATCGGCGCTGCCGGTAAGCCTGATCGTCTGTCCGGGTTCTGCCGTGCCCAAAAAGGTAGCCGCAGCAGCACTGAAGGTGAATGCGGGCGGCAAGGGCCGCGCGGCACAGGATGCGGGAACCACCGGGTTCCCTGTCTCAATCAACATGGTCCGTCTCCGTTAACGTGGCTTGACCCAGCGCCGTTGCAGCAGCGTCGCCTGGCTTGTGTAAACAACCGGCAATGGTGTGCCGGTTGTCTTTTTATTGCGATGGATGCAGTTTCGTTAGGTTACTTGCTGGCCCTGATAGGTGGACATCATCGCCTCGGGGTCGCCGTCATTGGTCTGCGATGTGAACATCAGCAGATCGCCACTCTGGATATTCGATCCGCTCAGATATGTAGCGGTGAACGCTCCGGCGGTGCCCACTGGATACTGGACGACCAACAGACCATCGGACTGACGCCAGGCAAGGATCATCTGGTTGTCCGTATCGACGGTTCCACCGGCGCTGGCTGTCGTGATCGCGGTATCGTCCATGACCAATTGCGCCCGAGGGCTTCCGACAGTAATGGTATACGGATCCGAGGTGCCGTCGACGTTGGTGGCGACCGCTTTCAGATGATCGCCTGTGGCCGGCGTTGTTCCGACATTGACGGTCCATGACCGGCTCGCATTGACCACATTGGTACCCATCGACTGGTCATTCAGGAACAGTTCCACTGTCGTGCCGGACCAGCCGCTGCCCTGGACGTTGGGATCGCTCCAGTTGCCGATGGATGGTGGAATCGGCTTGTCGGCGGAAACGATGGTGAACGTTGTCTCCAACGACTTTGCGCCTGCATCGGTCTGCGCCCATGCAACCATTAGTTCGCCGGGGGTCCGTGGCGGGGTGACCGGGTTGATTTCCCAGGTCATGCCGGTCAGATGACCACTATTGCCGACCGGCGTGCGGGCCATATCGCTTTCCTTGGCAATATAGATGGTGGTGACCATCTGGTCGGATTGCTGGGGCAGATTCTCGCCGCCCGCGATATCGGCCGGAAAGCGTTTTGTGATCGTCGGTGCAGGCGGTACGAGAGCGTCAACCTTTTTCGGGGTGGATTGATCGCTGTTGACCCCGAATCTACCGTTATTCACGGTCCATGCGACAGCGTAGATTTCATCGCCATTGTCCGGCTTCTCGCTGCCTGTGGGCTTAACATCCCAGCTGTTCGCAGTAACGGTCGCACCAGCGGGGTTGACATCCTGCTGTTTCGTAATGTCATGGACGACCACAGCTGTATTGTTCGTCGCTTCCGTTCCACCGATTTCGGCCGGGATGTATTTTTCGATCACAGGCGCGGCTGGCTTGGTTGCCAGTATATCGGCATAGCGCGCGCTCAAGCAGGAGCTTGCTGCCAAGTCGTTTTGCACCAGCGAATCGAAAACTTCGAAAACCACGATTGCCGTCGACGGGAGTGCGCCGACATAGCTTGTCCAGTCAAGCGACCAATGGCCAAGAAAACCGGATTCGGCCACGCAGACCACACCGTCCTCAGCTGTCGAGGCAACAATGAATTTGTGCGGTTCCGCCCATCCCTTCGCTCCATTCTCGTCAATGTCAGTAACCAGCGCCGTGCCCGGCCTGGGACTATCGACCGTAACGTTTGACGACACGAGAGATTGCTGGGTGCCGTCCGGGCTCTTTGTGATAGCACAGAGAATGTCCCCGGACTGGAAGTCGAAAGGATAGTAATTGGTGGCATCGTCGCTCGACCAGAAGCCACTCGTACGCGGGCTTACCGTGTCGCTGTGGATGGACTGGCCGTTGCGAAGCTGTGTGTAGGTTACCAGCAGGCTGGGGTCTGCCATGCCGCCGATCTGCGTGCCCGAAAACGACGTGATTGCCGGGGCAAGGCAGTCGTTTGCCGTCGCGACGAATACGGGGCCATTGGAAGTCGTCCCGTTCAGATGGACGCGCTCGACGCCGATGCGGGTGCCGGTCTCAATCGGATCGCAGAACGAGACCTCCCACGCTCCGGCTTCGGTCGCGATGGTGGAAGCGATCACCTGATCGGCTGCAGTATCATACAGCTGGACCTGATCTCCCGGCATTGCGCCGGATCCTGCAATGTGGCCGATATTGCGGTCATTGACGGAAAACGCCTCTGCTTTGGTGAAGAACGGCATGGAGGTGTTTCCGCTGAACGATTCCGCCAGAACGCAGACCCTGTCACCGGCGCTCAGGCTCTCCCGAAAGTGAACCGACCATACGCCATGCTTACCCAAAGCGATGCCACGCCCGAGAACCTGACCTCTGGGACCAATAACGACGACCTTGGTGCCGGCCTTGCTGCAACCAAAAGCAAGTGTCTCGCTTGCATAAACATCGGAAAGCCGCGGATTGCTGCCGCCAAAGGTGAATTTGACTCTCTCGGAACTTGCCGCCGCTTCGGGGCTGCAAACCCATATTTCAAATGTTGTGTACCAACGCGGGGACTTGCCGAGTGCAATCGTCCAGTCGCCATTGGCATCGGCGGTGGCGGTGTGCATGCGCTGATCGACGCTGCTGGTCAGCCGAACGGTTTTTGCTGCTTCGGCCTTGCCGGTGAACGTTCCGGTGGCCGCGTTGAACTTCACTGCGGGCGGTAGCGGACGCTCGGTAATGGATGTGGGAACCACAGGGTTCCCTGTCTCAATAGACATGGTCCTTCTCCGTAAAATGACTTTGATCTGGTGTCTTTGCGGCAGCGGCTTCATGTCCGGCGCCTGATAAAACCTAATCCACAATACCTTCGGTTGTCTATATATTTTTTGCAACCTATAGTTACATGTCGCAGTGAATGGTGTATACTGAGCGCAGGCGACAAACATGGATTCACGCTCCCTCGCGGACACTTATGACAATAAAAAATCACATTATTTCAGATGGTTGTACAATTTTCGAGGACGTTACGTGCGCGTTTCCGATTGCGGATTGAACGATGCAAGTCCGTTCGGAAAATCTCGTATTCTGGCCCAAACAGTGCTGTTTTCCGCTCTGTGTTCTGTCTTGCGAGGTCGGAAGCGGCCAATTGCGTGCTCGCCAGCTTTGCAAGCAAACGCCAGGCAGAGAAACGGCGGCAACGCCTGCATGGTGCAGCGCAAAAGGCGTTAGTCACGCGCCGAGAAGGCCTGTGTCCGGCGCATTGCAAAAGTGGACCTAGCCAGCGCACCTGGAATGAGAATGTCACGGATCCCGGCCTGCTCCCGCAAAATCCAGGCGGGAAATGTTCGGCAAAAGCAAAGTGCGGGCAGGAACGCACGTTCCTGCCCGCATGTTGTCATTTCGCGGTCGTTACTTGCCGCTGAACAGAACGCCTTAGGGAACCGTGTAATATTCCGAGCGCAGCGAAGTCGCTCCAGGGTTGCTGTCCTCATCTGTTTCAGTGGCAACAGCGTAACAGACCTCTCCGGAGGCTGGCGGGTCGAATGCCGTAACCGTCCATCTGGAATTGGCGACTTTCTGGCTCGGAAGACCGACCGCATTGTCGTTATCGCTGCGATTCCATACGACGATCGTCGTATTGTCCATCGCTTCTGTGCCATTGAAAACCGAGTTTTCGTAACCCTCAATTGTAGGCTTCGGTGGTTGGCTAGAATCTTTGTCTGCATAGCGGAAGGCCGAGCAGGACGAGGGTGTATTGATGCCCGCACCGGTCAGCGATGAATAGGCCGTAAACTGGACAAGCATGGTTTTATCGCTCCAGGGCGGCAGTGGTAACCAATCCAGCGCCCAGTCCGCGTCGGGCGCGGTCTTGACCCAGGCAATCACGCCGCGATCGACACAGGACGCAACAACATAGTCACCCGGATTTGCAAACCCTCTGGCTCCATCTGCACGCGCTTCCATGACTTCAGGCATGCCCGGCCGGGCCTCACCGACGATCACCGAACTGTAGAGCGGCGAAGTTCTTTTGCCGTTGTCGATCGAACTGGTCGCGATGATACAGTCGCCGCGTCGCAGGTCGAGGCCCTCAGCCGCCCAGGATGCTGACTGGTCTGCGATAGCGTTACCTGCCGCAATCTGCTGACCATAGCGCAGATGGATATAGTTGACCTGCTGTCCCGGGTTGGCCCTGCCGCCCACATAGGTACCGAAGGCCATTTCGATGACCGGCGAAAAACAATTTTCGGTGGTCACTGCAAATGTTGGCCCCGCGGTTGCCGCGCCACGCTCGTCTGCACGCATAATGTCGATGCGGGTGCCAGCCTCGAGCGGTTTGCTGAATGACTTCGACCATGTGCCGTGCTCGTCTGCCTTGGCCTCTGCAATGAGGTTCTGACTTGCTGCGTCGAGCAACAGGATTCGTTCCCCGGCACCGGCACCCGAGCCGGCAACCCTGTCGATATTGCGCGTGTCGACCGAAAAGGTCTGGGCGTTTCCGAAGATCGGCATGGTGTGATTGCCGTTCGGAAATTTCGCCGTAATGCAGATTTTTTCTCCGGCATTGAGCGTTTCACTGAAATTCACCGACCACGGGCCTTCCATGCCGAAAATGAAGGCCTTTCCAAGCAGTTGGCCAGCCGGGCCGTAAACCGTGATTTCCGTGCCTGCCGGCCCGAAACCGAAAGCCGTCGTTTTGCTGACATAGAGATCTGTTAGCCGTGGACTTCTGCCGGAATATGTAAAGCTGATTTTGTCCGATTCGGCGCCCGTCACGGGGTCGCAAACCCAGACCCGGTAATTGGTGTACCATCGCGGCTGCTCGTAGCCGGGAATAAGCCATTTACCCTCGTCGCTGACATAGCATTTTCTGACCTGCTCGCTGACACTGTTCGTCATCTTGACAATCTGTCCGGCCTCGGCAGTCCCATACAAGGTTCCTTTGGTGATTTCTAATTTGATTCCAGGGGGCAAGGGTCGCTGGCTGTTCGGTTTGGAGGACGTCTGGTCCCCGTTCTCCTTAGACATGTCGTTCTCCATCATTGTGGTTGGTCCGGAGCTGTTCTGCCAATGGCTTGAAGCGCTGCCGAATAGGCGAATACAGCTCGTGATTGGAATGGGCGCTGGTCGTCGAAACTGCTGGTCGCGTGGAACAGGCAAGCCGCATGAAACACGCTTAACGTGTATTCTGATGTGTTTTTCTGCCTCTCGAAGCAAGACCGTCGCGGATGACAGCCGGCAATTGCTTGCCGGCTGTCCTGAGGGCTGCAACGGTGGCATAAGTCTGCTGCCGTCAACGTCTCACCGCTCTGTCAGACGCCATAACCTTCTTCTCTGCGAACAAACGGCGTCATACTGCCGTTATCGGGCGTATAGCTTGAGACGAGGTTCAAGAGGTCACCGGTTTCCAACGTCAGGCCGTTCACATACTGCGCTGTGAAAAATACTTGATTGTCTGCGCATTGATAGTCGACCATCTTTGTGCCGTCGCTGATCCGCCAGGCGAGTATTCTTTGGCCCTGTACCGCCGCCTTACCTTTGCAGTAGGTTGTTCCTACAGAGGTCAGAGCGGGCGAGCCAATGTTGGTTACACCAATTTTGCGGTAGTAGGGATCCGACATTTCTGATTTGTCGACAAACTGAGCTGTCGCCTTAACAACACCTCCGTTGGGAACGGGACCGGACTTGATTGCCCAGTCTGTTCCGGTGGCCCCCACTGTGCCTAAGTCTACCTCGGCTGGCTGAGGAGGAGATTGATTATAGTCCGTGTATGTATAACTGACCGTGACATAGGTGTTGATCATTGTCTGACCGGTAATCAAAGTGCCGCTGCTGGGATTTTCGATTTCCGGCGGGATAGGAACATGAGTGCCGCCGCTTTGAACACCGACTGTGTAGTCTTTTGATTTTCTGGTTGGGCCAAGGTCGCCGCTCGACTTGTCCGTCGCAATTGCGTAGACCTGATTGCCGATTTCTGAAGGTTCGATGATTGTGATCCCCGTCTGATCCGTTGACCATTTAGTGTCGCTTTGGACAGGAACCGCTGGAAAGTTGACCGTGGAGTCGTCATTGGTCCTATCGTGGACAGTGATCGTCGACTGCGTATCGGACTCTGTGCCTGCGAAGAGTGTCGGTTCATAGGTTGTCATGATTGGAATGTCGGGCTGAATATAACTTGAGCTCGCTTTCCTTGTCTCGTAGGACGAGGTCGAGGCATGTGTGGCCTGCTGGTTTGTTGAGCCAAGGGTCGTAAAGAAGACCAGGTCGCCATCAGAGACACCCAATGTGCTCAGATTGGGCGTCTGGAAATGGCCCGTATCGTCGGCGTTTAGGCGGTAGACTACACCCAGTGCCTCTGTGGAGATCACGACAGCGTGACCGATATCAGCCCAGCCGGCGAAGGCGTGGTTCGATATCTGATCGACCATTGGCGGGGTGGACCGCTCATATTTATATTGGACGCAACCATAAAAGCTGGACGTAGATCCGTTGTAGGATGCCGTCACCTTATAGAAATAGCCCTGGACGGCGGGACTGGGTAGCGTAAGTTTCCACTGGCCGTCCGCATCCGCCGGTACTCCGGAATAGCCGTGCTGATAGGCTCCCATGCTGTTATAGACGCTCAACGAGAGCGAGGCATTGGGGAGGCCAGCACCCCAGATAAAGCCGGAGTTGATACCGTTGACAGCCGGTGCCAGGCAGTCACTGCTCGCATTCACGGCAACCGGCCCATCGGACACGGCTCCATTCTTGTGGATACGCTGAAACCGGATGAGGCTGTCGGAAGGGAGCGCGTTGGCGAGCGTGATGCTCCAGTCGCCGTCATCGCTGGCGGTAGTGCCTTCGATCAGCTCTCCGCTTTCGTGGTCAAAAAGCTGGACGATGTCACCGGGCCGCGCGCCGGATCCTTCAGCCTTGCTGACCCCGGCGCGTTCAACCGAAAATGCATGTGCCTTGGTGAAGTATGGCATCGACGTGTTGCCGCTGGGAAGCTTCGCGATGAGGCAAACCGTATCGCCGGGCTTTGGGCTGTTGGCGGGGACGAAACGGGCGTGCCAGAAGTTTCCGGCAGACGTCTGGCCCAGGGAAATGAGCTTGCCGCTCGATGCATAGATAGCAACTTCGCTACCCTGCGGAGCAAAGCCAAAAGCGGTGGTCGCGCCGACATAGACGTCTTCCAGCGTCGGGTTGTTGCCGCCGAAGGTGAACTGCACCCTGGCGGATTCTGCACCGGTGTCGCAATCGGAGGCCCAAAGCCTGAAAACGGTATACCAGTGCGGCTGCTCGCCCAGCGGGATTTTCCATTTACCGTCCGAACCGACGGTGACCGTGATGGCCTGCCCGTCAATCCCGCTGGCCAGTTTGATTGTCAGGCCTGGCTTCGCGGTTCCGCTGAAGGTTGCCGGTGACGCAGTGAATTTGACTTCGGGCGGAATAATCCGCGCAGTGTTTTGCATGAGGGACGCGTTGTCCACGACTTCCATGTTCATGGGTCATCTCCGTTTGAATGGCGTTGGCAGGAATTTCGCAGCGGCGGCTCAATCTCCGGCGCTTTCTTTAGGGTAGTGGAATATACCTCTGGTTGTCCATTTAAAAATACAATCAGAGGTATATTTATTGAGCTTACTAGTCTCTAATTGTAATGACGCAGACACGTCCCATATGCGGGGAAAATTGTTGCAATTAATGCAAAAAATTTATATTTTTCAATACTATAGATTCAAAAATGCGGCGGCGTCAGACAGGCTCTTACGGGATCGATAATGTAACATCTTTAGCGTGTATTTTTCTAAAAAGCCTGAGGTTGCATTGCATGATGTGCAAAAACGGCTCGGCCCTTTATCCCGAAAGCCTGTGTTTCGTTTTTCACCGTGCTTCGAAATGCCAGGGTCAGGCTGGCACTCTCTGCAACGCCCCCGCCCCCGCAGGCCAATGCGTTATGGGACGACTAGAGCATCGGGCGATTTAAACTAAACGCCCGATGCTCTAGTCGTCGCCAGCGGCGCCACTAACCGCCTCACGGACAAATTCCGACATGGAGTTATCTGAAACGCGGCACGCCGTCAGGTAGAGCATGGACCCAACGGGCAGCTTGATGGGAGAGTTGCTTTCTTCGTCCGTGAAGGGGACCGATATCGTTGTAGGCGTTGTGACCGGGTCGGCGTCCGGGTCCGGCCAGTATGAAACAACACGCATGCCATCACTCGGCCGCCACCCCTCATAATAGTGCTTCGAATCGGAAAGCTTTACCGAGACCTGATCTGTTGTCACCGAGACAATTTCCGGCACCGGAATGGTGGGATACCCTACGGTTTTAACGTTTGTGTGTGAGTCATTGGCGTAATAAGGACCCCCGTCATCGAAGTAGGCCCAAGTGGATATCAAGGACCCCGGGGGCAAAGGCTGATTGAAGTCGCCGTAAACCTGCCACCTGAACGTATTCGTTTTGCAGTGCAGAGACTTCAGGGGAAGCGCCTCCCCGCCCGCGAGCAAAACGTAAATCACAACCAAAGACTGCGGTATAGTATAACCCTGAATGACGCACCCGCGCGTAATATCGAGCACGTCCGGCGGCAACGGTCGAGCTTTTTGGGCGGTGTGCCGACCGTGTAGTTCAGCGAAGGCGGCGATGTTGGACCAAGGTCACCCGTCGATTTGTCTGTTGCGATTGCGTAAACCACGTCCGCCAAAGCGATCCTGGTTGAACCATCATCGGTCTGATCGAAGATACACACATCATCGGATGTCCAGCTCATGTCCTCGTGGACAGGAATTGCCGGATAGTTGACCGTGTCGCCATAATTGTTCAGATCGTAGATGAAGAGAGTGGTCTGAAGGGTCGCTTCCGTGCCTGCAAAAGTGTTGCCGTCGGCCTGGGTCATGATTGGAGCAGCGGGGGGCGATGCGCTTGCGCTGCCATAGCAGGCAACGTAATCCGAAGTACTCGCGATGATGCCTGAATCGAGCGTTTCGGCCACCTCGAAGAAGAAAAGTTCACGGGCGGGATCGTGCACGCCATAGTCGCTCCAGCGATTGGGGGTTCGCCAGGCGCCGCTTTCGTCGCAGGCAGCCGCCAAAAGCTCGCCAGCGCTACGCGTCGAGACAATAACAAACTGGCCGGGCTCGGCGAGCCCATTGGCACCCTTTTCGTCGATTTTCCGGATGATCGGGACCGCCTGTCGCACTTCGCCGAAAGGCAAGGCATTATAGAATTTTGACCGCTTCACCAGTGCGGCTGTTCTTGCCGCAAACAAATCGCCAGACTGAGGTGGAGCCGGCAATTTCAAATACCAGCTTGTGTCCGACGCCGTTTTCACCGGCTCATATGTCTCCTGCAGCAACCCGTTCCTGTAGCGCTCGACCATGACCGTATAGCCGGGCACCGCCCTGCCCCAGATCAAAGCCTTGTCGATGCCGATGATCGCAGGCATGAGGCAACCGCCGATCGCTATGTTTACAATTGGGCCCGGTTCGCTCCGGCCGTCCGCCTGAGCCGTGGCGATCTGGACCCGCGCGCCCTCCGGGAGGTTCTGTTCGAACACCACGGACCATGATCCGCTCTGGGTTGCTGTCGTCCGGGCGACCGGCCGGCCGTTATCGATGTCGAACAAAGACAGTTTTTCATAAGGCCGCGCTCCGTGGCCACATGCATGATCGATGCCGCACTCCTCAACTACGAAAGGCTGTACCTCTACGAATTGCGGCACAGCATAATTGCCGTTCATACATTTTGCGACGATGCAGATCCGCGCGCGCGCGCCTACCCTGTTGCGGAATTTGATTGCCCATGTGCCGTGTCTGTCAAAAACGAAACAGCGACCGAAAACGGCGCCATCCGGCCCGTAGACTGTAATCTCAGCGCCTGGCTGGCTCACACCAGAGGCAGCGTCCGGGCAGGCATAGAGGTTTTCCAGTCTTGGTTGGTTTCCGGCGAAGGTGAAACAAATCTGCTCGGATTCCGCCCCGCTCGCCGGGTCAGATACACTGATGAAGAAGCGCGTATACGGCGTCGGCGGCCCACCAATTGAGATCCGCCAACGACCTTGTTCGTCTGAGGCCGTCATGCGCTCAACCTCGTCAACACTGGTTGTTAATCTCACATTTGTGCCCGGCTGCGCCTCACCCGAAAAGCGGCCGGTCATCGCATCGTGCTCAATAGCCGGCGGCTGCGGTCGGTAAAATTTCTGCATCAGACTGGAACCTCCCTGCATGGACATGACCTCCAAAAGCCAGCACTCGCAGATGTAACCTTGAGTTGCTAAAAAAGAATAGGCAACCTTTTCATACACTCAAATCTCCCCCACTGTTGCAAACGGGTCTGAGATTCTTCGAGCGCTTTGGAGCAATAACGACAGGCTCAGGCGCGAAGAGCCTGGACGCCGCCTGATGACGCCAGCCCCGACATCTTGAGCCGCTGCACCTGGATGGTGGTCACCTCCCTGCAAATAAAACCATTTCAAAATATAAATTAAGATAAATCTAATTTAGATCAATGTAGTTAAAGTAAAAATAATCTCATTAACGCGATATTAACCAATAAACGAGATTTATTGAAATATAGATTCATTGAACATTCGGGAGATGCGGAATGTTAAAGTATCAAGAGAGAGAACGCCGCCTCAATCACCGGCATTTCTCCATGTCCTCGTCCGTTTCTGCTCGGGCGATGATCGTTGCAGCGCTCGCTGCCGGGGTTCCGGTTGGCGTGGCTCATGCCGATAACGAGTGCGGAACAGGACCGACCGTGACTTGCGCGAGCGGGACTTACGGTTCCGGTATCACCTACTCGAATATCACCGACCTCACACTCAATCTCGGCAATGGCGTGAACGTGACGGACGGCGTCACGATTACGCCGAACACATCGGCGACAAACGCCAGCATCGCCGTGAACATCGATACGGGAAGCGGGACAATAACCAACCCGCCGAGTACTCTTTATGTCGACTCAAAATACGTGGCGGCGGTCAATATACCAGTGAGCGGCACGACGGACGGCTCTATAAGCGCGACATTTGCCAGCGGAGCACTGGTTTCTCAGGGCGATGGCAGCGGCGGGGTCTTTATTGGCTCCTACACTAATACACCCAATGCCAGTTACGATTTCAGCATGTCGGACGGCAGCATAGAGCTTAACGGCGATCAGTCATTCGGTGTTTGGCTGTTTAACGAGGGTTCTGGCTCGTCGGTGATCGACGTCTCAGGTGGCACGATCGTCGGCAATGCAAGTGCCGGAGCCTCGAAACAGACAGGCATCAGGGCGCAGACCTTTCCGCGCTCTTCTGCGGGTGACACAAGCGCCATCACCATGACGGGCGGGTCTGTCACAATGCACGCAGCCAACTCGGCCGCGGTGAACTCTACTGCCGCAGGTCCGTCAAACAGCGATGTCACCTTGTCTGGCATGACAATTCTGACGACTGGCGACGCGCTCTCCACAGCTGCCAATGGCCGCGACCAAGACGGGTCAGCGGTGGTTTCGCAAAATCAAGGGTCCGGGGACTCCAATTTGGCAATGCTTTCCGGAAGCGTCACCACCGAGGGAGATTACGCAGCCGGCCTACACTCCTTAATCAAAGGCAATGACGAATCGGTTACCGGCACGGCCTTAGTCATGTTAAATGGCGGAACGGTCACGACAAAGGGTCAATCGGCCGCCGCCGTTTTGGCTTATAATTCCACCTACGGTGATGCCTATGCGAAGATCGGTGGGGGAACCATAACGACCGAGGGCGATGGCAGCCACGGTGTTTACACAATCAATGCCCGGAACGGCGACGCCCGCATTGATATGAGTGGTGCTACAATTGTTACCAAAGGAGACAATGCTTCCGGCGTTCGTTCGTATATCTACAACGCGGCCGGTGCTGGCGATGCAAAAATCGACTTCCGCAACGGGTCTGTGACGACGGGTGATGCATCCGATCCGACCAAGGGAACGGGTTCCCACGCTGTATTTGCTCTTGCCCGAGGCACCGGCCAGGCCCATGCCTTCGTTGGCCAGCAAACCCACCCGCTTGCCATTCAGACCTACGGCGCGAATGCGCACGGCATATACGCACAATCCTATGATAGTGGTGGTACGGCCTATGCAGGCCTTCAAGGTGGCACGGTAAAAACCCAGGGCGACGGTTCCTACGGTCTGGCTGCAACCGCCATTGATGGTGATGTGGAGACCTATTATTCTCAGGGCACCATCTCCACGGTCGGTGATGCCGCACACGGTATTTATGCCAGCACGGGCGCTTCTGCCTCGGTGGACATGCTGGTACAAAACCGAACGGATGATGGGACACTCATTCTCTCCACCGAAGGGGACGGCGCGCATGGCGCCTACGCCGTTTCTGCTGCCGGCGCCATCAATCTTCACTCCACTGTCCAAAATGCCAAAACAACCGGACAGGGATCTCACGGTATCGCTGCGGAAATCAAATCTGCAGGCAGCACAGCAGATATTACCGTAGCGGAGGATAATTCGAACATTACCACCCAGGGCGACAATTCCAACGGCTTCTACCTCAAGAACTACGGCAAGGGTAATGTGACCGCAGCCTTTTCGGGTGAAACCTACGGAGCCAAAATCGCCACTTCGGGTCAAGATTCCTACGGCGTTTACATGGAGGCCTCCCAAGGCGGATCGGCGATCTTCAATGGCGATGTCGCGTCCTTGCAGACCAGCGGCGATGGCTCCCACGGCATTTATGTGACCAATCAGGACACAGCCAATGCCGGCAATGCCAGCATCACCTATACCAGCGGCGCCCTCTCCGTTTCCGGCAGCAACAGCTATGGCCTTTATGCTGAAGCGCTCGGTACCGGTACGGCGGACGTTACGCTGGCACCCAGCGCCTATAACTCTACCATTGATGTTTCAGGTTCGGGCAGTTACGGCGTGAGCGCATATAGCCAGGGCAATATTACAACCCTGTCGCTGGAAGAGGCAACGATTACAGCGACAGGCGGCGCACAGGCTGCGGTCGGCTTTGCCGAACGTGCTGGCGCCGGTCAGGCGGCAACCCAGGCCAATATTATCTTTGGCAAGGATCTGGTTATTGATGCTTCCGGATCGAACAACCAGCTCGCGTTTTACAATGCGGACGATCAGGCCGGCACCAACATGACCCTGACAACCACCGGCACGGTGACCGGCACGGCGGTGATGGGTGGCGGAAACTCGACATTCAATCTGGCAGGCGGTTCATGGACCGGCGATATCTATGGCGATTTCGCGCCTTCAGGCACGCCGGCAGCCAACCAGGGTGTCGATATATTCAACTGGTCCGGCGGCACCTTGAACAGTGGATTTTACGGACAGGGCGGTAATGATACGGCTCTGATTTCCGTCGCCGAATCTCCTTCATTCCCGGCTGCCATTCTGGACGGCGGTGAAGATGGCGGCGCGCCGGAAAGCGCGATTACCTCAGATTTCGACCAGGTAACCTTTGCAGCCAACAACGCCAATCTGGCCGGGCGCAACATCACCAATTGGGAGCAGTTCACGCTCAACGAGAATGTGGCCATCGGCTTTGTTGACGACGGCATGGCGCTCGACGGTTATGACGGCGGCAATGCCAATGATCTGGGCGATTTCGCAATGCTCAGCGGCTCTCGCGTGACTGCTGGTGCGGGCTTGGGGCAAAGCTTCAATCTGAGCGGCAACCTCACCAATCAGGGTACATTGTCGATGCAGGATGGCGCCTTTGGCGGCAATTTCATCGTCGGTGGCGACTACACCAGCAAAAAGGGCAGACTGGCTATCGATGTTGATTTTGGTGCCCTTCAATCGGACGTGTTGACACTCGGCGGCAAGGTTGACGGTATCACCGATATCGACATCGCCGATGTCGGTACGTCTGGATCAGTTGGTTCGATCCTTGTCGTAGACATGTCCAACTCAAGTGCTGTCGACAAGAATGAATTCATCATTGAAGATGAGAAAAACAACACGACAGCGTCGGGCATCTATGCCTACAGTCTTGAATATGACCTCAATGGCGATCCCGGTGCCGGTTACGCGCCTGGACTTTACCTGACATCCTTTGCGAATGGGCCAATCCCTCCAGGGCCTCCCGCGCCACCGACACCAAAGGTCCAGCCATATGTTCCGCTGTACGAAGGCTATCAATCGGTGCTGCTGGAGATGAACAAGTTGACGACGCTGCGCCAGCGGGTCGGCAAACGTTACTGGGCCTATGATGCCCCCATGGCCGCGCCCGTCAGCATCAAAGGCGCTCCAACGGAACCAACGCCATATCAGCGGTCGAATGAAAATACGCCCGCCGTGCAAAATCTCTGGGCGCGCATGGCTGGCAGTTACACCCACGTCGATCCGCAGTCAGTGACATATGACTATAAATACGATCTGTCCCGCTTCGGGTTGCAGTCCGGCCTCGATGGATTGTTCATCGATAACGAGCATGGACGGCTGATCAGCGGTCTGACAGGCCTCTACCGGACAGGTGAGGCGAAGTTCCAGTCGGGCTATGGCAACAGCAAGATGAACATTGAGGGCTGGGGGCTCGGCGCAACGGTGACCTGGTATGGCGACAATGGTTTCTACGCCGACGGCCAGGCTGAAGCCACCTGGTATTCCAGTGAACTGAAGGCAGAAGATCTGCAGCATGGCATCGATAACACCTCAGCCTTCGGCTATGCACTTTCAATGGAAACCGGCAAGCAGATCGGCTTCGGCAACGATCTGATCTTCACGCCGCAGGCACAGCTGGCCTGGTCATCAACAAATGTTGAAAGCTTCACGGGCGCCTACAGTGACGATGTTGAATTCAACTACGGCAACAGCCTCACGGCGAGACTTGGGATGGCCCTGGAACGCGAGAACGACTGGTACGAACAGACGGGTCTTTCGCGCCATAGCAATATCTACGGCATCGCAAATGTCTTCTACGATTTCAACAGCTCCACCAAAGCAACGATCGAGCAGGTGTATGTCGCAGAATCAAAACTCGGCGGCTGGTCGGGCGAGATCGGGTTCGGAGGCACCTATGACTGGCAGGATGCCAACGAGAGAGACTACGGTGTCTACGGCGAAATCTCCGCCTCTATGGGTTTCGAAAGCGGCACCTACGGCTACGCCGGCAATGTCGGCTTCCGCGTAAAGTGGTAACATCTCCGCGTAAGCGAATAGAAAGCCGGGGCCAGCGCTCCGGCTTTTTTCATATCATCAATGCTGGTCTTTCAAGCTTGTCCCGAGGGTGACGGAATTGCGCAAACGTCCAGTCCAGCGTGTGTTCGCGTCCGTCCGAACCAACAGGAAGGACATTCAGGGGGCTTGCTCCGGTTTTCACCTGCAGGCGGCTCTGGAACCCGCGCCGCAAAGGCCGAGGCCGCGATGTCCACCTTCGCGAACAATGCGAAACCATGGCGGTCTCAGGCAAGTTCCAGCCAGAGCGGGAAATGGTCGGAGCCGTTCGCACCGCGATCGACCCGCGCGGCGCGAAGACACGGCACAAGCTCGGGGCTTATGAAGGCATAGTCGACCCACTTGCCCGCACCATCGGAAAAGCCCGGATGCGTCCAGGTAATCGCCTCCCCGGTTCTTGCATGAAGGCGCTCGAAGACATCGACAGGCTGACCCGCGCGCAGATTGCGCTTGCCGTCGAGTTCCAGCCGGCCGGTCATCGCGATATGTTCTTCGCTTTCCGGCTCCATGTTGAAATCACCGAGCATGATGAAGTCCCCGGCCATTGGCGGATCGGTCAGGCCATATTCCTGCCCCCCGGTCATCGCCGCGCCTTCCAGCGTGAAACCGGCAAGCCGTTGTCGCAGGAAGCCGATCTGTGCCAGACGTTCATCGACGCTCATATGGTCAAGATGGGCGGAATAGACGCGCACCGCCCCGACCGGCGTTTCAACCACGCCCTCAAGGGCCGAACGCTGATAATTGAGCCGATCAAGTGTGCGGCTTCGCGGCAGAGGCAGGTTTCGCAGCGATAGCAGAGGATAGCGCGAAAGCAGCATGTTGCCGAATTGCAGACGGCGCTCAACGATCCGCCCGCCTTGGCGCGAGAAATCGCGATGCATGTCGGCTGCGGCACCAAAGGCTGCGAAATGATCGGGAAACTGCGCCTCGATTTCGGCAACCATATCGCGCCCATCATTGCCCGGAAAACCGCGCGTCACCTCCTGAAGCGCAATGATATCGGCATCATCAAGGCTTGCGGCGATGCGTTTCAGATCATACCTGCCGTCTACACCGACACCGAACTGAATGTTGTAGCTTGCGATTTTCACGATAATCTTTGACCTTGAAGCCCACGGGCGATAACGATGCGCTCGGTTTTACCCCTTACACTCACTGACACAAGCGACGGACCATGAAATTTCTCGATGAGGCAAAAGTCTATATCCGCTCTGGCGATGGCGGGGCCGGGTCTGTCTCGTTTCACCGCGAGAAATACATCGAATTCGGCGGCCCGGACGGTGGCGATGGCGGACGCGGCGGCGATGTCTGGGTCGAAGCAGTCGAGGGGCTGAACACGCTGATCGACTTTCGCTTCCAGCAGCATTTCAAGGGCGCGACCGGTGGCCACGGCATGGGCCGCAACCGTACCGGTGCCAAAGGCGAAAGCACGACCCTGAAAGTGCCGGTCGGCACCCAGATTTTCGAGGATGACCGCGAAACGCTGATCTGCGACCTCACCAACATCGGCGAGCGCTACCGGCTGGCGGCTGGCGGCAATGGCGGCTTTGGCAACGCGCATTTCAAGACCGCGACCAACCAGGCACCGCGCTGGGCCAATCCGGGGCTCGAGGGCCAGGAAAAGACGATCTGGCTCAAGCTGAAGCTGATTGCCGATGCCGGTCTTGTGGGCCTGCCGAATGCCGGAAAATCGACGTTTCTCGCAACCGTCACCAGGGCGCGGCCGAAGATTGCCAACTACCCCTTCACCACGCTTCATCCGAACCTTGGCGTTGCCACCATTCATGGTCGCGAATTCATTCTTGCCGATATTCCCGGCCTGATCGAGGGCGCGCATGAGGGTGTCGGCATCGGCGACCGGTTCCTCGGACATGTCGAGCGCACCCGCGTACTGTTGCATCTGGTCTCCTCGATGGAAGAAGACGTTGCCGGCGTTTATCGCACGGTGCGCCACGAGCTTCAGGCCTATGGCCACGAACTGGGCGATAAGCATGAGATCGTCGCGCTGTCTCAAATCGACATTCTCGATGACGAGACACTGGCGGAAAAGAAAAAAGCGCTGGAAGATGCCAGCGGTGGCCCGGTTTTCGCGATTTCGGCGGTTGCGCAGAAAAACATGACTGAAGTGCTTTCGGCCCTTGCCGAAGTCATCCGCGCCGAAGAGGTCCGCCTCGGCATTGCCGCGCCCGAAAAGGGCGACGACAAGGGCCGTCACGACAAGTGGGAGCCCTGACAATGAACGGGATGCACCGTTCGCTGACCCATTATCGGCGGATCGTGATCAAGATCGGCTCGGCGCTGCTCGTGGACCGGGTGCGCGGGCTGAAACGGGAGTGGCTGAACAGGCTCTCGGACGATATCGCGACGCTCAAGACGTCCGGCGTCGAAGTGCTGGTGGTCTCTTCCGGGGCGGTGGCGCTTGGGCGCACCGTGCTGCACAGCCACTCCGGCACGCTGAAGCTGGAAGAGGCACAGGCTGCGGCTGCCGTCGGCCAAATCGGCCTTGCAGGCGCATGGACGGAGAGCCTCCGCCACCACAACATTCTCGCAGGCCAGATTCTGCTGACCCTGCAGAACACCGAAGAGCGGCGCCATTACCTGAACGCCCGCGCCACCATCCTGCAACTGCTGAAAGCGGGCGCGGTTCCGATCATCAACGAGAACGACACCATTGCCACTTCGGAAATCCGCTATGGCGACAACGACCGGCTTGCTGCCCGTGTCGCGACCATGATCGGTGCGGAACTGCTGGTACTGCTGTCCGATATTGACGGGCTTTACACAGCCCCGCCGCATCTTGATCCAAACGCCCATTTTCTGGCCGAGATCGAGACGATTACGCCCGAGATCGAGGCGATGGCAGGTGGCGCAGCCTCCGAGCTTTCACGCGGCGGTATGCATACCAAGATCGAGGCCGGCAAGATCGCAACCGCTGCCGGTTGCGCGATGCTGATCGCCTCGGGCAAGATCGACAGTCCACTGAAAGCGATTGAGGACGGCGCGCGCCATTCGATGTTCCACGCCTCGCATACGCCGGTCAACGCCCGCAAGACCTGGATTGCCGGCCAGCTTCTGCCCGCCGGCACGATCCATATCGATGATGGCGCGGTGGCGGCGCTGAAACGCGGCAACAGCCTTCTGCCTGCCGGCGTTACAGCTGTTGACGGGCATTTTTCGCGCGGCGACACTGTGGCCATCGTCAATGTCGGTGGCGGCGAGGTCGCACGCGGCCTGTCCGGCTATGACAGCGACGAAGCCCGGATGATCGCCAGTGCAGAAAACCGGCGACATCGAGGCGATCCTCGGCTACCCCGCCCGCGCGGCCATGGTTCACCGTGACGATCTGGTGATGGCCGCTGCGACGAAGAAGAGACAGAACGAAGGTTCGACCCATGCTTGATCAGGTCCACACAGACGATGTCGCAGCCGTGATGCAGGATCTCGGCGCGCGCGCGCGCAGCCGCCCATCAGCTTGCCATTGCCCCGACCGAGACCAAGAACCAGGCGCTTCTGGCCATGGCCAGCGAGATTGAAGCCCGCAAGGCTGAAATTCAGGCCGAAAACCAAAAGGACGTCGCGACCGCCCGTGAAAACGGCATCACCGGCTCGTTCATCGACCGGCTGGAACTGAACGACGCCCGCATCGACGCGATCGCAGACGGCATTCGCGCCATCGCCGCGCTCGATGATCCGGTCGGCGATGTCATTGCCGAATGGGACCGGCCGAACGGGCTGAAAATTTCGCGGGTCCGCACCCCGCTCGGCGTCATCGGCGTCATTTACGAAAGCCGGCCGAATGTCACCGCCGATGCCGGCGCGCTGTGCCTGAAGGCCGGCAATGCGGTGATCCTGCGCGGCGGCTCGGATTCCGCTCGCTCGGCACGCGCAATCCACGGTGCGCTCAAGGCCGGTCTTGCCAAAGCCGGACTGCCGGAAGATGCAATCCAGATCGTGCCGACCACAGACCGCGCTGCCGTCGGCGAAATGCTCGCCGGTCTTTCCGGCAATATCGATGTGATCGTCCCGCGTGGCGGCAAGAGCCTGGTTGCCCGTGTGCAAACGGAGGCGCGCGTGCCGGTGTTCGCCCATCTGGAAGGGGTTTGCCACATCTATGTCGACAGATCCGCCGATCTGGACATGGCGCGCGACATCGTGGTCAACGCCAAGATGCGCCGTACCGGCATTTGCGGGGCTGCCGAAACCCTGCTGATCGACCGGCAGGCTGCGAAAATATTTGCCACCCCGCTGATCGAGGCGCTCGAAGCCGGGGGCTGCCTCGTGCGCGTCGACCACGACATGATCGCATTCGCCCGTGGCCGCGACGAGGCCGATGACAGCGACTGGACGACAGAATATCTCGACGCCATCATTGCGGTGAAGCTGGTCGACGGGATTTCGGGCGCGATCGAGCACATAGGAAAATATTCTTCGCATCACACCGAGGCTGTGATCGCCGAAGACCCGGAGGTCGTCGCACGTTTCTTCAACGAGATCGATTCCGCGATCCTGCTGCACAATGCCTCGACGCAATTTGCCGATGGCGGCGAGTTTGGCATGGGCGCGGAAATCGGGATTGCCACCGGCAAGATGCATGCGCGCGGGCCGGTGGGCGTGGAGCAGCTCACATCGTTCAAATATCTAGTGCGCGGCAACGGACAGACACGGACCTGACAGATTGACCGAGGGGACCATCGAGCGGCGCTTTATCGCCATGCCCTATTGCGAGCCGGGCATGACAGTCGGCCTGTTTGGCGGTTCCTTCAACCCGCCGCATGAGGGCCATTTTCTGGTGGCAAGCCTTGCCATTCAGCGCCTCGGCCTCGACCAGCTCTGGTGGCTCGTTACCCCCGGCAACCCGCTGAAAAGCGGAAACACCCTGGCCCCGCTGGCCGACCGTCTGACCATGAGCGAAAAGCGCGCGCGTGATCCGCGCATCCGGGTCAGCGCGCTCGAACTGTCGCTCGGCACCGCCTATACCGCCCGCACCATCCGCCACATCGTCCGCCGCAACAAGGGCGTCAATTTCGTCTGGATCATGGGGGCCGACAATCTCGGTGATTTTCATCGCTGGCAGGAATGGCGCAGCATTGCCCGCACCGTGCCGCTGGCCGTGATTGACCGGCCCGGATCGACCCTGACCTATCTCTCCTCCAAGGCCGCGCGCACGTTCGACAATGCCCGCGTCGCCGAGAAGAATGCACGGGCGCTGGCCCGCATGAGGCCGCCGGCATGGACCTTTATTCACGGCCCGCGCTCCAATGTCAGCTCGACGGCACTCCGGCAGGAAAGCCGCCATGCGGATTGAAACCGTCGCAATCCTGAACGATCCGGGAAAGCCCGGCGGCCACAGCGAGGACCGCGCGGGCGCGACACCATCAAGCGCCTTTGTCATTGACGGTGCAACCGGAATTGCCGACCGGCAGGTGATGGCGGAATTTCCAAGCGATGCCGCCTGGCTCGCCGACCAGGCGCTCGCCACTTTTTCGCAAGCAGACAGCCAAAACCCGGTTTCCGACATCGTGCGCGGGTTGAATGCCGCAGCGCGCGAGACCTATTTCGCCACAGCCGGGGCCGATGATCTGCCACGCCATATGTGGCCGGCCGCAGCCTTCCAGATGCTGAGGATCGAAGAGCAACGGCTCGTGTCCTACGGGCTCGGCGATTGCCGGTTGTTCCTGCGCTCAGAGGCCGATGGGCGGATGTTCGAAACCACGGCGCTCAAGGGCAACCGTGAAAAGGAAATCGCAGCAGCCCGTGCCCATCTTGCCCGCACCGGCGGTTTTGGCGGCAAGAATGATATCGGCGGTGATGCACAAACGCGCGCGGCCCTGCGCGAGAGCCGTTCGAGGCACAACATGCCGGGCGGCCGTATCTTCACGCTCGGCCTTGTGCCGGAGGCTGCAACCGAGATCGTACGAGAGCAAACCGGGATCGCTGCGCCAGCACGCGGCCTGCTTTGTTCGGACGGGTTTGCAGCCCTTTGCGACAGTTACGATGCCTTCAGCCCGGCCGGACTGATCGAGGCGGCCTTTTCCGCAGGGTTGCCGGCGCTGCTCGACCGGCTGCGCGCCATCGAGCGAGTCGACGACCCCGAAGGTCAGCTTTTCCCGCGCTACAAGGTCTCCGACGACGCCACCTGCATCGCCTTTCGCATCGTCTGACTATGGGCATTGATGTCGGATTTCCACGAAAACCTTGCGTCGCTCGCCCAATAACCCTTATCTTGAGAAGGACTCATGCTTGCCACGAGTCGTAACCGTGCTTGTTCCGGTCCATGAAGAAAGGAAGACCCCTGACAACATTGCACGCCAAGGGTGCAGCAGAAAACGCTTCACCGAAGAGCAGGAAAAGCGGCGTTCATGCCGCCGATCAGGCTTTGTCCACCGTTCTCACCAGCCTTGAAGATTCAAAGGCTGAAGATATCGTGACCATCGACATCAAGGGCAAATCGGCACTCGGCGACCACATGTTGGTTGTGTCCGGGCGATCGAACCGTCATGTGATGGCGATATGCGACCATCTGGTCAAGGACATCAAGCAAGCGGGCATTGGCACGCCCAAGGTTGAAGGTCAGGCGACCGGAGACTGGGTGCTGATCGATGCCGGTGACGTGATCGTCCATGTGTTCCGGCCGGAAGTCCGCGAATTCTACAATATCGAGAAGATGTGGTCCGCGCCTGAGATGAACGAAGGACGACTGCACTAGAGCATGATCCGTCCGGAATGAAGCGAGGATCGACAGGATCATACGGCCGAAACGATAATTTGTAGCTCCGATCCGGTTCAACCGGATTGAAGGACGCAGCGACCAGTTTCGCATGTTTTGTCCACCGGTCCCGACCCGAGCGGATTTTGGCGGCGGCGTCATGATGCAGAAAAACCGCCGCGCCTTTCCGGCACCGGTGCGGTCGTGCGATGCCGTATGGCGTCTTCTTGCCTGCCACTGTCCCCGCGAGAGATGACGCACAGGCAGAGGGCTGGTTGATATTCCTCTCGATTCCTGATTTATGGCGGTTCGCTTTTGTCGCTGGCGCCGCGCCGCGCCGCCGGGAGAAAAATGTGCTCAGCCTGGAAAACCTCGACCTGCATATGGTGCAGATCCCGAAAGGAATGCTCACTCTCCGAGACGACCGGCTGGAAACGTCCTGGGTGGCGACTATCGAACCGTACCTCATTTGCAGCATCCCCGTGACCCAGGCATTCTATGCCGAAATTGCCAGACAAAATCCCTCCACTTCGGCATCAGGCGGCAACCACCCCGTTGAAACCGTATCGTGGCTCGATGCCGCGCGGTTTTGCAACCTTCTGTCGAAAATGGCTCGTTTGCCCGAACGCTACCAGTTTTCGACAGACGGGAAGGATACGCAAGCCATCGCGGAAAGCGACGGATTCCGGTTGCCGACCGAGGCTGAGTGGGAATTCGCGTGCCGTGCGGGAGCGCGGGAACCGCGTTACGGCCCGATCGATGCAATCGCCTGGTACCGGGATAATGCCGAGGGAAGCACCAGGCCGGTGGCGACCAGGCGTTCGAACGACTGGGGGCTCCACGACATGCTGGGCAATGTCTGGGAGTGGTGCGAAGACGTCTACGATCCCGCAGTTTATGGAACGTACCGCATCTTTCGCGGCGGCGGATGGGCAGATGGCGAACGGGGCTGCCTAGCCACGAACCGCCGCCGGAGCCACCCCACTTTCGCGATTGACGACCTCGGTTTTCGTGTGGCGCGATCATGCCCGTAGACAATCTGCGGCAGGCATCGGTTTCCCTGGCGCCGCCGATATGTGTTATGTGCGCCTGAAAAACAGCCGTTTCGCCAACTTCCGGGCGTTGCGGAGCATGCATGAAAAAGGTTCCGGTCCTTTCCGCCGGAGTGAAAGGCGACAGGATGCAGATCGGTATTTTCGCGGTCGGACGGCTGAAATCCGGTCCCGAAAAGGAACTTGTGGCGCGCTATCTGGACCGGCTGAAGAAGACCGGCAAGGCGCAGGGCATCGACTTCACTCGTGTCCACGAGATCAACGAAAGCCGCGCCAGCAATGCCGCCACCCGCAAACGCGAGGAGGCCCAGGCTCTGGAAGCGACACTGTCACCGGAAACCGTTTTGGTGCTGCTCGACGAAACCGGCAAATCCTTCGACAGCCCCGCCTTTGCCGAAAAGATCGCGACCCTTCGCGACCAGGGCAAGCGCGAAATGGTCTTTGCCATCGGCGGCGCAGACGGGCTTGATCCGGCTCTTGTCGGGCGCGCCGACCTGACAGTCAATTTCGGCGCGATGACATGGCCGCACCAGATTGTGCGGATTCTTGTCGCCGAACAGCTTTACCGCGCCGTGACGCTGATGGCCGGACACCCTTATCACCGGGCCTGAAAGACCTTCAAAACATTGTGTCTTATAAATATCTTCGGGTTTCGTTAACCTGTCGACGTTCTATATCGTCTGCACCGCAACCGAAAGACGGACCGAATGGGCTTTGCAAGGGCGACTACCGTGCGAATTGTGGCCGCAGGCAGCCTTGCGCTGCTGGCGGTCATGTTTTTGCGCGCGCCCCTGCCGGCATTCGCCGAAATGCGCGGCGAACCGCAGACCGATTCCGAGGAACTGGTGGAAAAGCTCGCGGCCAGGCGCAGCGACACCGAGGTCGAACTCGACAATATTCGCAGCTCGATTTCGCTGTCTGAGGACAAGATCACCGCGCTCCAGACTGAAATCGACAAGCTTTCCGGTGACACCGCCAGCCTGAAACAAGCGCTGGTCGAATCAGCTGATCGCCGCCGGGCACTGGAAGAGCAGATCGGCGAGAGCGAAACCCGGATCGCAGAACTGTCGGATCAGGAAGTATTGCTGAAGGCCGCCCTCAACGAGGAGCGTGATGTTCTGGCAAATGTACTGGCCGCGTTGCAGCGTATGGGACGCGACCCGCCGCCGGCCCTTCTGGTCTCTCCCGGCGACGCGCTCGATTCCGTCAGAAGCGCCATTCTGCTCGACGGCGTGGTGCCGGAAATGCGTACCCGCATGGAGAGTGTGCTTGGCGATCTGCGTTCGCTGCAGGCCGTCAAACAGGAACGTGAAACCACGCGCGATGCGCTGGCCGCCGATCTGGACAGTCTCGCCGAAGAAACCAAGCGCATGGACCTGCTGATCGCCGAAAACGAGAAAACCAGCGCGATAAGTGCCGCAGCCCTTGCCGAAGAGCAGCGCCAGGCCGAAACGCTGGCCGCGCGCGCCACCGACCTCAACGGGCTGATCGCAACGCTCGAGACGGAAATCACCTCCGCACGCAACGCCGCCCTGCTGGCACGGCAGGAGGAAGAGCGCCGCCGGCAGATGAGCGAGGCGCAGCGCCGGGAGGCACGGGAGCGCGCGCTTTCCGCCGCGCCCGATAAAAACCGTATTGCGCCCGCATATCCGTTTTCTGACCTGAAAAACCGTCTGGTTTTGCCGGTGGCGGGCGCTATTCTCCGCCGCTTCGGTGATCCGGACGGAACGGGCCATCAGGCAACCGGTATCACCATTGCTGCGCGTCCGGGCGCACTGGTGACGGCACCTTCCGACGGGACGGTGGTTTACGCGGGGCGCTTCAGAAGTTACGGAGAGATGATCATCCTCAATGCCGGCGACGGCTATCACATCGTGATGACGGGGATGGAAGGACTAAAGGTACATCAGGGCGATTTCGTGTTCTCCGGCGAACCGCTCGCACAAATGGGCACCAGGCGCATTGCAAGCGCTGCAACACTGGCGCTGGAAACAGACAGGCCGACGCTCTACATTGAGTTCCGGCAAGACGGCAAGCCGGTCGATTCTGAACCGTGGTGGGCGGACAAAAATGATGGAAAGGCACGCAATGATACGTAGGGCAACGCTTCTGCTGGCAGGCGCGGTAATCGGGGCTTCGGCAACCGGTATTCTGGTTTCTGCCGACATACCGGCACGCGCGGCAGGTGATGATTCCACCTATCGCGAGATGTCGCTGTTCGGTGACGTCTTCGAGCGCGTGCGCAGCCAGTATGTCTCGCCGCCGGACGAGGAACAAATGATCCAGGACGCGATCAACGGCATGCTGAGCGGTCTTGATCCGCACTCAAGCTACATGACCGCAGAAGAGTCCGACGAGATGCGCGACAATTCGAAAGGTGAATTCGGCGGCCTCGGGATCGAAGTCACGATGGAGGACGAAGTCGTCAAGGTCGTTGCCCCGATCGACGACACGCCCGCCGCCAATGCCGGTGTTCTGGCCGGAGACAGCATTGTCGAGATCGATGGCGAAAGCGTGCGCGGCATGTCGCTCAACGATGCGGTCGACCGGATGCGCGGCGAGGTCGGCGAACCGATCGATGTCACCATCATCCGTGAAGGTGTGACCAAGCCGATCGAAATGACCATCGTGCGTGGTATCATCCCGGTCCAGTCGGTGAAATGGCGGATTGAAAACGACAATATCGGCTATCTGCGGGTTTCGACCTTCATGAACGAAAAGCTGGATGAGAGCCTGAACGAGGCCATCGCGGAAATCCGGGCTGAAGTGCCCGACGATCAGCTCAAGGGTTATATCCTCGACCTGCGCCTCAACCCCGGTGGCTTCCTCAACCAGGCCGTCGCCGTCGCCGATACCTTCCTGGATGAAGGCGAGGTGGTCTCCACCCGTGGCCGCAATTCCAGCGAGACCCGCCGGTTTGACGCCGGTCCCGGTGATCTCACCAATGGCAAGCCTCTGATCGTATTGGTCAATGGCGGTTCGGCATCGGCGTCTGAAATCGTCGCCGGCGCGCTGCAAGACCTGAAACGGGCCACTCTGGTCGGCACCCGCACCTTCGGCAAGGGCTCGGTCCAGACCATCGTGCCGCTTGGTGTCGAAGGATCTCTGAGGCTGACGACGGCACTCTATTACACACCGTCCGGCACCTCGATTCAGGGCACCGGGATCAGTCCGGATATCATCGTTGAACAAGTGCTTCCCGAAGACCTTGAGGGCCTAGTCCGACCGGAAGGCGAAAGCGCTCTGCGCGGCCATATCCAGGGCGATGATGAAACCGAGGAAGGCTCGGGTTCAGTAGCCTATGTGCCGCGCGAGACCGAGGACGACGTTCAGCTGAAATATGCAATCGACCTGCTGGAGGGCACGATCACCGATGAGGCCTTCCCGGCGGACCCTGACAAGGCTGTGCAGGAATTGCAGGCGGCCAAGGCCGACGAGCAGGAGCTTGAAATGGAAGACGCCCATTAAGGGCGCCTCCACCTGCATGAACAGTCAGTGAGAAAGGCCGGGTTTTGCCCCGGCCTTTTTACGTTGACCGGGCAGAAGGCGCAAACTGGGCGACGAGCGTGTGCATGTCGCCGGGATAGGTGAGATGAACCTGGGTGATCGATCCGGACGCATTCCAGGTCCGCCGCGCGATGACAAGGCAGGGCGTGCCTTCGGCAATATCCAGCATTTCCGCGGCGGAAGCGTCGGCCCCCGTGGCTTTGATACGATGCTCGGCGGCGCTCCACGGCACCTGCTCGAGCAGCCACGTGCCCGGTGGATCCTTCCGGAAATCAACGTCCCGCGCCTTCGGCACCTCATCAAGGCTGATCAGCCGGTCTTCGAGGCAGAAGGGCCGCTGTCCTGCACTATGAAGCCCCTTTACGCTCAGGATCTTTCCTGGGCGGTCAAGGATGAGACGTTTGCGCTGCTGATCATCAGCGAGGTGCTCCACCTGTTCGATCAGCCTGAAATCATAGGCCAGACCAAGCGCCCTCACCTCCCGCTCGAGTTGGTGGATTTCCAAAACAGCCGACAACACCTCCGGCTGGCGCACATAGGATCCGGATTTGCGGCGGCGCTCGATCAGCCCCTTCTTAACGAGTTCGGAGAGCGCCTTGTTGACGGTCATGCGCGAACAGCCGTATTCGGCGGTCAGCTCGTGTTCGAAGGGAATGCGGGTGCCGGGAGGCCATTCGCCGGAGACGATCCTGTTTTCCACATCCCGTTGAATGCGGGCATGCAGCGGAAGCGGCACTGGCCTCGACTTTCCCGGAAGCACGTGCAGTCTCGTCGGACATGGGCTCAGCGCTTCCTTCTCAGCCGCGGCTGGCGGCGGCGACCACCTCGGCACGGATTTCTTCGGTCAGCTTCAACCGTATCCTGGCAAAGTCGGGATCGGCCTTTAGATGATAGTCACGCGGATGCGGGAAATCGACGGGTGTGATCGATGAAATTCGCCCCGGCCGCGCCGACATGGTGACGACCCGCGAGGCCATGAACACGGATTCCTCGATATCGTGGGTCACGAAGATCACGGTCTTCTTTTCGCGCTCCCAGATGCCGAGCAGTAGTTCCTGCATCAGCCCGCGGGTCTGGTTATCGAGCGCGCCAAAGGGCTCATCCAGAAGCAGGATCTTCGGATCATTAGCAAGCGCACGCGCAATCGCGGTTCTTTGCTGCATGCCGCCGGAAAGCTGCTTGGGCCAGTGATCGGCAAAGGCGGACAGACCGACACGATCAAGGTAAAGGTCGACGATCTCGCGAACCTCGGCATCGCGCATGCCCTTTTGGCGCAAACCGAAACCGACATTCTCGCGGATCGTCAGCCAGGGAAACAGGGTATAGGACTGGAACACCATGCCGCGGTCTGCACCGGGGCCAGCGATTGCCTTGCCCTCCAGCAGGACGGAACCGCTGGTCGGCTTGTCGAGGCCAGCAACGATGCGAAGCAGTGTCGACTTGCCACAGCCCGAGGGGCCGAGAATGGTGACGAAGTCGTTCTTTTCCAGCGTGAGGTCGGTCGGTGCCAGCGCCTCGATGGGCGTGCCGCCGCGGCGTGCGGGAAAGACGCGGGAAACGCCTTTGATTTCAAGTTCCGGCGCGCTCATGCGAACCTCCAGGCAAACAGGACACGGTTGGCCATCTTGAAGGCAAAGTCCGAGATCAGTCCGATCACGCCGATGACGATGATGCCGAAAATGATCTGGCCGGTGGCCATCAGCGCCTGCGAATTGATGATCATGTAACCGATGCCCGACGATGCCCCGATCAGTTCGGCGACGATTACGTAGGTCCAGGCCCAGCCGAGCACGAGGCGCAGGGTTTCTGCAATATCCGGCGCACTGGCAGGCAGCAGCACACGGCGGACAATGCCGTGGTGCGAGGCGCCGAGCGTATAGGCCGCTTCCACCAGATCACGGCGGGTATTAGCGACATAGACCGCCACCATCAGGATGATCTGAAAGACCGCACCGATGAAGATCACCAGCAGCTTCTGCATTTCGCCAATGCCGGCCCAGAGGATCAGCAGCGGCACAAAGGCCGATGCCGGCAGATAGCGGGCAAACGACACGAACGGTTCCAGCAGAGCCTCGATCGGCTTGTAGGCGCCCATGGCGATCCCGACAGGCACGGCGATGGCCGAGGCCAGAACGAAACCGCCCACCACACGCCAGACGGTGATGCCGATATCTCCAAGAAAGCCGCGCTCCGACAACAACCACCAGCCATTCTTCAGCATGGTGATCGGATCGGCGAGGAAGGTTTTGGATACGAAACCGCCAAAGGTCGCGAACGACCAGCCGGCGAAGAAGATCGCAAAAAACAGGATGCCGAGAGAAATTCTCAGGCGCGGACTGATCGGCTCAAGCGGTTTCATCGCATTTCCGTATGGGAGATACAAAAAGACAGGGGCCGCCGGTTTCCGGCGGCCCCTGTCTGTCGGATTATCATTTCTGGATATAGGACGGGTCGGCGAGCGTCGACAGGTCCGGGATTTCGCGGATCACGCCGGCGCTTAGCAGAAGCTCGGCGGCATCGGAGGAGAAGTCGTTGAACTCACCGCCGAAGAAGGCGATGGCCGCGTCGCGGTCCTGCCATTCGAGATATTGCGCCGAACCGGCAAACTGTTCTGCCGACTGGTTCACGTCGGCACCCATGATGCCATAGGCTTCTTCCGGGCTTTCGGCGATCATTGCGAGCGCTTCATAGTAGGAATCGGCCAGCGCCTTGGCGGCATCCGGGTTTTCTTCGAGAAAAGCGGGTGTGCAGCCGAACGTGTCCATCACGGCCGGGTAGTCAAGCGTGGTGGCGATGATCTTGCCAGCGTCAGGCGCTTCACGCACCGACGACAGATAGGGCTCATAGGTCATGGCGGCATCGTTCTGGCCGGCGATGAAGGCCTGTGCGGCCGGGCCCGGCTCAAGATTGACGACCTTGACATCATCAAGCGTCATGCCGTTTTCCTTGAGAATCCAAGCGAGATAGAAATACGGCGACGTGCCAGGCGCGGACGCCGCAACCGTCTTGCCCTTCAGGTCCGTGATCTTCTCGATATCGGAGCGGACGACCATGCCGTCGGCGCCGTGGGATTTGTCGAGCTGGAAGATCTGCGTGGTCGGAACACCGGCAGAGGCCCAGACAATCCAGGTTTCAACCGTGGTGGCGGCGCACTGGATGTCACCGGAAGCCAGCGCCAGATGGCGGCTTGCCTGCGGGATCTTGACGAGATCGACATCAAGGCCGTTCTTTTCAAAAATGCCGGCTTCTTTGGCCAGCGTCAGCGGCGCGAAACCGGTCCAGCCGGAAAGCCCGACGGAAACCTCGGTCTCCTGTGCCTGCGCGCCGGTGGTCAAAGCCGTGGCGGCGATTGCAGTTGCTGCAAGCCATTTGAAATTCATGTTGGAACCCCTCTTTTGCACGATTTTAAGCAGTTTTGCTTATTGCCATTCCGATGGGCATATTAGCCAGTTACCCAATATTTTGTCTAGACAAAATATTGGCATTACCATCCGCCAAGCAGAAAGGCACTGACCAGTCGCATCACCTACTCAATTCGCCCTGCCAATTCCGGCCATTCGGAAAAGAACTGTTCCGTTGTCAGAACACCGGGGGACGTTTTCGTGTTTTCACGCGCCTGGGTCAACCGCGCGAAGACCAGCGCCCGTCCATCCTTTTCCGCCCAACCAACATACCAGCCCCAGGCCCGCGCATAATCAAAACTGCGATCCGCGCGGCGGGGGTAGGCAGCGCCGGTTTTTCCGTGAACCATCCAGCCATCGACCGCGCGAAACTCGACGAGTTCACGGGCATGCGTCATCGCATCATCACCCACAGGCAATGCATCGAGAACCAAGGCGCGCAGAAAGCGAACCTGTTCATAGGGCGAGATTTGCAGTGAAGAAGCAATCCATGCGCGGTCAAGTCCGTTATTATAGCCCGGATCGCCGCCAAAATCGGCATTGCCGTAGGCGAACATCTCGGCATAGTCCGTCAGCGCTTCGGCACCAAGCGCATGTGTGATCCGTTGCGAATACCAGACGACGGAATAGCGGATCCAGTCTGCGGGGTCGGTATCACGCCGCCAACGGAAACCACCCCAATCAGGATCGCCTTCACGGAAGGCCAAAACAGGATGATCCGCGTCACGAAGAAACCCGGCATCGTAACCCATCACCGCAAGCGGCAGTTTGAAGGTGGAAGCCGGGGTCACGCGCGTGCGGCAATCGCCCTCCTCCACCAGCACAGCCCCCGTCGTCACGTCGGCAACCATTGTGCAGATCTTCACAGCGCGTGCCAAAGCCGGCGATGTTGCGGCAAAGAAAAGAATGAGCATTAAAGCAAATTGACGCATCTGAACCTTCCCGGCATTCATTGCGAAAAGGCCGCGCGAGAGCACAGCCTTTCATGGTCACGTCAATGCACGGGCCGGATAAAGATGTCAAAGACACCTGACCGTTTCGCGATCAGTTCCCGAGAATGCCCGGCAAGCGCAAACCGTTTTCCTTGGCGCAGTCGATTGCAACGTCGTACCCCGCATCGGCATGGCGCATGACGCCGGTCGCCGGATCATTCCACAGCACCCGGCCAATGCGCCGCGCGGCATCATCCGACCCGTCGCAGCAGATCACCATGCCTGAATGTTGTGAAAAGCCCATGCCAACGCCGCCGCCGTGATGCAGCGACACCCATGTGGCACCTGATGCCGTGTTCAAAAGCGCGTTCAAAAGTGGCCAGTCGGAAACGGCATCCGAGCCATCCTGCATCGATTCCGTCTCGCGGTTCGGCGAGGCAACGGAACCGCTGTCGAGATGATCGCGGCCGATGACAATCGGCGCTTTCAGTTCGCCGCTCTTGACCATTTCATTGAAGGCAAGGCCAAGCCTATGGCGATCACCGAGGCCGACCCAGCAAATCCGCGCGGGGAGGCCCTGGAAATGGATGCGCTCGCGCGCCATGTCGAGCCAGTTGTGCAGGTGATGATTGTCCGGCAGCAGTTCCTTGACCTTCTGGTCGGTCTTGTAGATGTCTTCCGGGTCTCCCGAAAGGGCCGCCCAGCGAAACGGGCCGACGCCACGGCAGAACAGCGGGCGGATATAGGCCGGCACAAAGCCGGGGAAGTCAAAAGCGCGCTCAAGTCCCTCTTCCTTGGCCATCTGGCGGATATTGTTGCCGTAATCGACGGTCGGGATACCCAGATCATAAAAGGCGAGCATGGCCTCGACATGGGTGCGCATCGAGGCCCGAGCAGCCTTCTCAACAGCCTTGGGATCACGCTCCGCCTTTTCGCGCCATTCGCCGAGGCTCCAGCCTGCGGGCAGATAGCCGTTGACCGGATCATGGGCCGAGGTCTGGTCGGTGACGATGTCGGGACGCACACCGCGCTTGACCAGTTCGGGCAACACCTCAGCCGTATTGCCGAGAAGGCCGACGGATTTGGCTTCGCCCGCCTTGGTCCAGGCGTCGATCATCGCCAGTGCTTCGTCCAGCGTTTCGGCCATTTCATCGACATAGCCGGTGCGGATGCGAAAATCGATCCGAGTCGGGTCGCACTCAACGGCAAGGCAGCAAGCCCCGGCCATCACGGCGGCAAGCGGCTGCGCGCCACCCATGCCACCGAGCCCGCCGGTGAGGATCCACTTGCCCTTCAGATCGCCGTTATAATGCTGGCGGCCGGCTTCGACGAAGGTTTCGTAGGTGCCCTGCACGATGCCCTGCGCGCCAATATAGATCCATGAGCCAGCCGTCATCTGGCCGTACATCATCAGCCCCTTCTTATCGAGTTCGTGGAAATGATCCCAGTTTGCCCAATGCGGCACGAGGTTGGAATTGGCGATCAGCACGCGCGGCGCATCGGCATGGGTGCGGAACACGCCGACGGGCTTGCCGGATTGCACCAGCAGCGTCTCGTCCTCTTCCAGCGTCTTCAGCGTCTCGACGATTTTATCGAAATCGCCCCAAGTGCGCGCGGCCCGGCCGATGCCGCCATAGACGACCAGTTCATGCGGCTTTTCCGCGACATCCGGGTCGAGATTGTTCATCAACATTCTGAGCGGTGCTTCGGTGAGCCAGCTCTTGGCGTTGAGTTCCGTGCCGGTGGGCGCATGGATTTCGCGGGCGTTGTGTCGCGGATTGTCAGTCATTTTTGTTCCCTCTTTTACATGCGTGCGGAGAACGACAGGCGTTCAATCCGCTCCAGAATATCCTGCAGGTGGCGTCGAATTTGTGCCGCCTTTTCTTCGTCATAGGCAAAAGGCGGTTCTTCGCTCGCCAGATGCGTGGACTGAGCCAGTTCCATCTGGATGGCGTGGATGCCGGTTTCCGGCTTGCCATAATGTCGCGTGGTCCAGCCGCCCTTGAACCGGCCATTGACGGCGTGGTCATACCCCAGTGCCAGCGAAACGACGCTTGTCACCGCGGCCTCGAACTCCGGCGCGCAGGTGACACCGAGATTGGTGCCGATATTGAAATCGGGCAGCCTGCCTTCAAACAGAAACGGAATATGCGAGCGGATCGAATGGCAGTCATAAAGAATGGCAATGCCGTGTTCCTTGCGCACCCGCTCCAGCTCGGCGGAAAGTGCGGCATGGTAAGGACGATGAAAAGCGTCCACACGGGCGGCGATATCGGCCTCATTGGGGGCCTCGCCGTCGTTCCAGATCGCTGCGCCGTCAAAATCGGTCTCCGGCACCAGGCTTGTGGTGTTCTGGCCTGGATAGAGGCTGACGCCTGCCGGGTCGCGGTTGGCATCGATGACATAGCGGTGAAAGTTCGCCTTCACCATCGTCGCGTCCTCGAGCAGACCATCATAAAGCCGGTCGACATGCCAGTCGGTATCGGCAAGTTTGCGGCCATTGTCATTCAGCCGCTTCTTAATATCTGAGGGCACAAAGGTACCGGTGTGGGGAAGGCCAAGAACCACAGGCGATGTGCCATGCGTGACCGTTACGGGATCCATGATTTCCTCCGTCGTTTTCAAAGGCCCGGAAGCAGGGCCGGATCGACCACGCCGGTCAGAAGGCCATCTTCAACCGCGTGCGTGGCCTTTTCCAGATCACCCGCCATATAGCGGTCATCTTCAAGCGCAGGCACAAGAGCACGGAAGGCAGTAATCACGTCGTTCAGTTGCGGACTGGTCTTGAGCGGCGCGCGCAGCTCCACGCCCTGGACGCTGCAGAGCGCCTCAATGCCGATGATCGCAGCAAGGTTCTCCGTCATCGCCAGCAGCCGCCGGGCACCGTGGCAGGCCATCGACACATGGTCTTCCTGATTGGCGGATGTCGGGGTGGAATCGACCGATGCCGGGTGCGTCATCTGCTTGTTTTCGCTCATCAACGCAGCAGATGTGACCTCGGCAATCATCAACCCGGAATTCAGTCCCGGTTTCTTCGACAGAAATGCTGGCAAACCAAAAGACAGCGCCGGGTCCACCAGAAGTGCGATACGGCGCTGGGCGATGGCGCCAAGCTCGGAGACGGCGATGGCGATCTGGTCAGCAGCAAAGGCGACCGGCTCGGCATGGAAATTGCCGCCGGAAACCACGCTGTCATCGGAAAGCACCAGCGGATTATCAGTCGCCGCATTGGCCTCGATCTCAAGCGTGCGGCCAGCCTGACGCAGAAGATCAAGACAGGCGCCATCGACCTGCGGCTGGCAGCGGATGCAATACGGGTCCTGAACGCGTTCGTCGCCTTCGATATGGGACACACGGATCTCGGAGCCTTCCAGCAGCCCCCGCAGCGTTGCGGCCGCGTCAATCTGGCCCTGATGGCCACGCAGCGTATGGATATCCGGGTGGAAGGGCGCGGGTGAGCCCATCGCCGCATCGGTAGACAGCGCACCGGTGATCAGCGCCGTGTCGGCACAACGCAAGGCACGGAACAGGCCGGCAAGCGCCAGTGCTGTGGAAACCTGCGTGCCATTGATGAGCGCGAGGCCTTCCTTGGCGGCAAGCGTGACCGGCGCAAGCCCTGCCTTTTCAAGGGCAGACCCGCCGGAAAGCCGTTCCCCGTTAAAGTACGCCTCGCCCTCTCCCATCATCACGGCGGCCATATGCGCCAGTGGCGCAAGGTCACCGGAGGCGCCGACAGAGCCCTTTTCCGGGATAACCGGGGTCACACCCTTTTCGATCATGCCCTCGATCAGACGAACGAGTTCGAGCCGCACGCCGGAAGCACCGCGTCCGAGCGAAATCAGCTTCAGCACCATGATCAGGCGGACGATATCCGTGACAAGCGGCGCACCGACCCCGCAACAATGCGACAGGATCAGATTGCGTTGCAGCCTGGCCGTATCGGCGGCATCTATCTTGATGGAGGCAAGCTTTCCGAAGCCGGTATTGATGCCGTAAACCGGCGCATTTCCGGCGGCAATCTCGGCAATACGGGCAGCAGCCTTTTGGATTCCCGCGTCACAGGCAGGGGCAAGCCTGACCGCCATATTGCCACGATAGATTTTTTCCAGCACCGAAAGCGTGACGGAACCGGGTTCAAGAATGATGGTCACAGCCGAACCTCCCGGCCCTCAGCGTAGAGGGCCTTCAGTGGATTGAAGCCGATGCGGTAGACAAGCTCGGCAGGCGCTTCGATATCCCATATGGCGATATCGGCGGCTTTACCGGTTTCAAGCGTACCGGTTTCGTCAGAAAGCCCGAGGGCCGCCGCCGCATGGCAGGTAACGCCCGCAAGGCATTCGGCAACGGTGAGGCCGAACAGTATTGCGCCCATATTCATGGTCAGCAGCAGCGACGTCAGCGGCGAGGTTCCGGGATTGCAATCGGTTGCCAGCGCGATTTTCGCACCTGCCTTCCGGAGCTCTGCCATTGGCGGAAGTTGCGTTTCCTTCAGTGTATAAAACGCGCCGGGCAAAAGAACCGCGACTGAGCCAGCCTTCGCCATCGCTTTCGCGCCCGCCTCATCGAGATATTCGAGATGGTCGGCGGACAGCGCCCCAAAGGAGGCCGCCATTTCCGCGCCGTGGAGATTGGAAAGCTGCTCGGCGTGGAGCTTCACCGGCAAGCCGAGGGCTTTTGCCTTTTCGAACACCGGCTTCAGCTCGTCGGGCGAAAACGCGATACCTTCGCAAAACGCATCGACGGCATCGACGAGACCTTCGCCATGGGCCGCCTCAAGGCCGGGCAGAACCACATCCGCGATATAGTCGCGATTGCGGCCCTTGTATTCCGGTGGCGTTGCGTGGGCGGCCAGATAGGTGGTCTTGATGCGCACCGGACGCAGGCCGGCAAGCCGCTTGGCTGCGCGCAACATTTTCAGCTCGGCCTCTATATTCAGACCATAGCCGGATTTGATTTCGACCGTGGCCACACCTTCGGCAATCAGCGCCTCGAGGCGCGACAGCGCGGCGGCGACCAGCTCATCTTCGGAAAGGGCGTTGGTGGCCGAAACGGTGGAAACGATACCGCCGCCGGCACGGGCGATTTCCTCGTAGGGCACGCCGTCGAGCCGCATTTCGAATTCCTTGGCACGGCTCCCGCCGTAAACAATGTGGGTGTGGCAATCGATCAGCGCAGGCGTCACCAATCTGCCACCGCAGTCGACCGTATCAAACCCGGCATATTCGTCAGGCAGCCCGTCACCCGGCCCCACATAAGCGATCCGCCCGTCACGAACGGCCAGAACACCGGAAACGGGCCCGATGTCGCTGCCGGTCATGGTCGTGATCAGGGCATTGGTGAAAAGCGTGGTCGGCGCTGAACGCATCTCTTTCCCCTTATTGTCTTGGTTGATTATTATGTATATACATAACAAGATAATCGGCAACAGTAAAATTCGAGGCGGGACAGGCAGAATGACATCCGTAATCTTCGCAGAAAACGTGCTGACACCAAGGGGCTGGCGCAAAAACGCACGGCTTTCGATCTCCAAGGGCAGAATCTCAGGCCTTGCATTCGATGCCACGCCCGAGGCCGGGGACGTGCGTCACAACATCATCGTGCCTGCTGTTGCCAATCTCCACTCTCACGCCTTTCAGCGTGCCATGGCAGGCCTAACCGAACGCCGGGGACCGGCAAGCGACAACTTCTGGAGCTGGCGCGAGGTGATGTACCGCTTCACCTTCGCAATCGAGCCGCACGAGGCGGAAGCGATTGCCGCCCAGCTCTATATGGAAATGCTCGAAGCCGGGTTTTGCCGCGTCGGCGAATTTCATTATCTCCATAATGACAAGGACGGTCGCCACTACGGAAACATCGGCGAGATGGCCGAGCGCATCGGCGCGGCCGCCTCCGAAACAGGCATTGGCCTGACGCTGCTGCCGGTGTTTTATGCCCATTCGAATTTTGGGGGCGCAGAACCGAATGACGGTCAGCGCCGTTTCATCCATGATCGCGACAGTTTTGCGCGGTTGATGGAGGTATCTCGACAGATCGTCTCAAAGCTAGATGGCGCGGTTCTCGGTGTCGCCCCGCACTCCCTGCGCGCGGTTACGCCCGAGGAACTCGACTTCGCGGCCAGCCTCACAGACGGGCCTGTGCATATGCACATCGCCGAGCAGACGAAGGAAGTCGATGACTGCCTTAGCTGGAGCGACAAGCGCCCGGTCGAATGGTTGCTGGAAAACACCGGCGTCGACAGCCGCTGGTGCCTGATCCATGCAACCCACATGACTGAGGCAGAAACGGCAGATCTTGCAAAATCCGGCGCGGTTGCAGGGCTTTGCCCGGTCACCGAAGCCAATCTCGGCGACGGCATTTTTCCGGCCGAACGTTTTCTCAAAAACGGTGGGCGGTTCGGCATCGGCTCCGATTCCAACGTGCTGATCGGGCTGTCAGACGAGTTGCGCCAGCTCGAATATGCCCAGCGACTGGGAGACCGCGCCCGCAACGTGATTGCCGAACCCGGCGGCACAACGGGCAGAAAGCTGTTCGAGCGCGCGCTTCAAGGGGGCGCTCAGGCCATGGGTATCAAGGCCGGGATTTTCGAGGGCGCGCCGGCGAGCTTCCTGTCGCTCAACAATAGCGCCGCACCATGGCTTATCGACGATCAGACCCTTGATGGCTTCATCTTTGCCGGCCAGGTGAAACCCGATTGTGTGTGGGTGAACGGCAAGAAACAGGTCGAGGGCGGACATCACGTCAAGCGCGCGGCAATCACATCTCGGTTCCGCGCAGCGATGACGGCACTGATGGCGCGCTCGGCCTGAGTTCCCACCTTTGGCAAGGCGGCGAGACGTGCTAGAGCATTTCCTGTGAACACCGGATCACAGGAGCCAAAATGCCTGACACCCGCCCCAAAGCCCACGACCTTCCCTACCGTCCGAATGTCGGCGTGATGATCCTGAACCGCGAAGGCCAGGTCTGGCTTGGCCGAAGGCTTTCGGAAGGCAACTCGGAATCCGACGGTTCGCCGCAACTCTGGCAAATGCCGCAGGGCGGCATCGACCCCGGCGAGACGCCGCTTGCGGCAGCCAAACGCGAGCTTTACGAGGAAACCGGCATGAAGACGGTGGAGATGCTCGGCCGGTCAGAAGGTTGGATCAACTATGACCTGCCCGAACATCTGATTGGTATCGGTCTGCGCGGGCGCTATCGCGGCCAGACCCAGCGCTGGTTCGCATTTCGTTTTCTGGGTAATGACAGCGAAATCGCCATCAAACCGCCGCCGGACGGCCACGAGCAGGAATTCGACGCCTGGCAATGGACCGATATCGATGAACTCCCCGGCCTGATCGTGGAATTCAAACGCGCTGTCTACGATCAGGTGGTTAGCGAATTCCGGCACTTCGCCCAAAACTGAGGCCCGGTGGAAATGAAAAAAGCCCGGACACCAGGGCCCGGGCTTTCTCAAATCAGTTGCGTGCTCTTTTATTCGGCTTCATCGGAGGCGCCGGCATTCAGCTGGGCGTATTTCTTCTCGCCGAGCGATTCCAGCAGCTCAAGCTGGGTTTCGAGGAAGTCGATATGGCCTTCTTCGTCGATCATCAGCTCTTCGAACAATTTCATGCTGACGTAATCACCAGCTTCGTGACAGATGTCGCGAGATTCCTTGTAGGAATTGCGCGCTTCATATTCACCGGCGAGGTCACCTTCGAGCACTTCCTTGACCGTCTGACCAATGCGCAGCGGCGCGACCGTCTGGAGGTTGGGATGGCCCTCGAGGAAGATGATACGGTCGGTGAGCTTGTCGGCGTGCTGCATCTCTTCGATGGACTCGGCACGCTCTTTGGACGCCAGCTTGGTCAGGCCCCAGTCTTGCAGAAGACGGTAGTGCAGCCAGTACTGGTTTACAGCACCGAGCTCAAGAAACAGTGCTTCGTTCAGCCGCTCGATTACTTTTTTGTCGCCTTTCAACGTCCGTTCTCCTTTTTCTTCCTGGAACTTTTTCAGGCGGCTCAAAAAATCACAAAACTCGGCCCCGGTCGAGTCGCGATTGATGTGATACTGCTCGGAGGTACGCACGATGATGTCGATGACGTTGGGAAAGCAGCCGCAACAGCGGCCACGCTTCTGCATTCGATTATAAACCGTGCCCGGCACGATAACGCGCCAGCAGTCCTCATCGAGGAGTTCGGTTACAACCGCCTCGATCTCTTTTTCGGTTACGAAATTGCAACTGCAAACAAGCATGCGCTCTCACCATTGACCTTCGTCAGCGATATTTCTTCCTTTTTGCGAAAGGAGAGGCCAGTTGTCAAGATTAAACGCTACGACGACCGTTCACATCGTATTGAAGCATTTGCCACGCGTTGCGGCCTGCCTACCTGATGGATGCCATAGCGCAAGGATCGACGCCGTAGGCGGGAGCACATCCCGCCTTGCTCGCCGCAATGCTGCCCGGAGCGGCCATAGAAGCCGCCATAATCATCAAAGCCGCGCCCGCAAACAGAACAGCGATTGACTTACCCATTTTCAAAGACACCTTGTTTCAGTAGGTCAGGCAAGGTCATCATCCCGATGATCCTACAATAATTGGTAAAGACGTAAGGCATGTGACGGGTTCCATTCGGCCGCGCTTTTTCACGCAAACACGAGCATGGCGCATGCGCGAACTCGGCATGAAACCCGGATTTATCGGTCAGGCAGCTCGCCCGAACTGACCGTGCTGACGGTATTGAACGAGATAGGTCGGCAAAATTGCATCAAGCTGTGCGGGACGAGATGCCGAGCCCGGCAAGTGTGCGACCGTCAGCTTCAGCTTCCTCGGAGACGACATTGTCGGTTTTCAGAAGCTTGACCTGGTCGGCCGTCAACGGCGGTGCAATCAGCGGGATCGCGCCGGCCACACTACCGAAAAGCGCTGCAAGACCAAAAGGCAACGACACGAGGCCGCGCTTGCGACCGGTGACCTTCAGCACCTCTTCGAGACATTCGCGAAAGCTCAGCACATCGCGACCGCCAAGCTCGTAGACCTTGCCGCCATCAACCTTGCCGTCGACGGAGCGCGCGATAACCTCAGCAACATCGCCGACATAGACCGGCTGGAACTTCGTCTTACCGCCGCCAATCAAGGGCAGCACCGGTGAGATCAGCGACATCTTGCCGAACTTGTTGAAGAAATCGTCCTCCGGCCCGAACACGATCGAGGGGCGCACGATCACGGCATCGGGCACGATTTCCCGGACGGAAGCCTCGGCCTCGGCCTTGGAGCGGGCATAATGCGACTTACTGTCGCTGGAGGCGCCGATTGCCGACACATGGGTGAGTTTGGCGCCCGCATCGCGCGCGGCTTCGGCGACCAGGCGCGCGCCTTCGGTCTGAACCGCATCGAAACCGTTCTTGCCGCTTTCAAACAGAATGCCAACGCAGTTGACGACATGGTCGGCGCCTTCGACGGCGCTCCGCACCGAGTCGGGGTAGCGTAGGTTGGACTGGAAGAAGGTGATCTGCCCGACATTGCCCAGCGGCTGCAGGAACAGCGCCAGATCAGGCCTGCGTACGGCAACGCGAATGCGATAGCCCCTTTTGGCCAGTGCGCGGACTACATACCGCCCGACAAAACCCGATCCGCCGAAGACCGTGACCAGCGGGGGAATGTTCGATAGCGTCATGCCTAGCTCCTGAGATCGTCGAAAGCCGAATTAATTTACAAAGTGCAATAGCCCAAACCGGGCGCAAGGTGAAGGGTCAAGCTGACGCAGTTTACCCGGCATCACCAGCCCGCGACCAAATTCCCGCCTCGCGTGTCGAAAGTGACACATAGCGCGACTTGAGCGTCGGGCGAAAAAGTGGAAACCGGTTTTTCGCCCGACGCGGCAAAGGAAAAATAGAGCGTCAGGCGATTTAAACTAAACACCTGATGCTCTACGCAGGCTGGTCCGTCGAAATAACGCTCTCGATTTCCGCGACAATGGCATCAGCAGCAGCCTTCGGGTCTTCCGCCTTGATGATCGGACGGGCAACAACGATATGCGAGGCACCGGCCGCAATCGCAAGTGCCGGCGTCATCACCCGCTTCTGATCATCGGAAGACGAACCCGCCGGCCTGATGCCCGGTGTCACGATCGCCTTTTCCGGACCGACGATATTGCGCACCAGCCTTGCTTCCGCAGCCGAGCAGACAATGCCGCCCATACCGGCTGCCGCCGCCTGTTCAGCCCGGCGTTTCACAAGCGCCTGAGCATCACCCGGATAACCGGCCTCGGCAAGGTCACCATCGTCCATCGAGGTCAGGACAGTCACACCGAGAAGGCAGAGCCCGGACCCTTCAGCCGCCCCGACCGCTGCGCGCATCGCCTTGGGATACGCATGCAGCGTCAGCATGGACATGCCCATCTTGGCGATATTCTCGACGCCCTTGGCAACTGTGTTGTCGATATCGAGCAGTTTCATATCCAGAAAGATCTGCTTGCCGCCGGCAGCCAGTTCGCGCGCAAAGGAAAGCCCGCCGGCAAAGGCCAGCTGATAACCGATCTTGTAGAAGGATACGCTGTCACCGAGCCGCGCGACCATGCGCGAAGCTTCGTCCACGGTCGGTACGTCCAGTCCCACGATCAAGCGTTCACGTGCGCCCATGCCACTGCCCTCTCTCTTTGCAGCCATTTTCCGCGGTTCAAATCGCACAAAAGCCGCCCGATGAAAAGGGCAAGGGCCGCCCTAGACCCGCATCGGCATCAGCACGTAGAGCGCGTTTTCGGTGTCGGTGTCCCTTACCAGGGTCGGCGATCCGGCATCGGCAAACAGGAAGATCGCCTCGTCCCCGGTGAGTTGTGCGGTAATATCGAGCAGATATTTCGCATTGAAGCCGATATCCATCGCCTCGCTGTCATAACCGACGGCAATCTCGTCGGTGGCGCTGCCCGAATCGGGGTTGTTGACCGTCAGTGTCAACTGCCCTTCGGCAAGCGACAGCTTGACGGCGCGCCCGCGCTCCGACGAGACGGTCGAAACACGGTCAACCGCCTTGGCGAAGGCGCCGCACTCGATCCGCATCTCGCGGTCGTTATTAGCCGGGATCACGCGCTGGTAGTCCGGGAAGGTGCCGTCGATCAGCTTGGAGGTGATAACCACCGAACCGATAGTGAAACGCATCTTGGCATCCGAGACTTCCACGGCGACAATGATTTCGGGATCATCGAGAAGCTTCTGCAACTCGCCGACTGTCTTGCGCGGAATGATCACACCCGGCATGTTTTCGCAGCCGGACGGCGCATCGATTTCGGCGCGCGCCAAACGGTGACCATCGGTCGCAACCGCGCGCAGCTTCAGGTCGGATCCTTCAGCCATGGCGTGGAAGTAGATGCCGTTCAGATAGTAACGGGTCTCCTCCGTCGAAATCGCGAACTGCGTGCGGTCAATCAGCATTTTCAGATCGGCGGCCTTCAGTTTGAAGGCATGGCTGAACGTGCCAGCCGTCAGGTCAGGAAAATCCTCCTGCGGCAGGCACTGCAGCGAGAATTTCGACTTGCCGGAGGCAACGGAAATCGTCTGGCCGTCGGCGGCTGTTGCAAGCGAAACTTCCGATCCATCGGAAAGCTTGCGGACGATCTCATAGAGAAGATGCGCCGGAACGGTGGTCGCGCCCGCCTGCTCGACCATGGCCGGAGCCTTCTCTGTGATCTCCAGATCAAGGTCGGTCGCCTTCATCTCCAGGTCGGCGCCCTCGGCCTTCAGCAGGACATTGGAAAGAATCGGGATGGTGTTGCGGCGCTCGACCACGCGATGAACATGGTTCAGGGATTTCAGCAGATTGGATCTTTCGAGCGTGATACGCATGACTTTCGCTTTCACTCTTTCGCACGTGTCAAAGGCCGGACGGCAGTCGAACAGTGCCAGCGTCCGAAAAGGCCGCAGGCGGGGAGATAAAATGACAGCAATTCAGCGTCGAATGCAAGGCCCGGCATCAAGGCTTCACCTATATTCGTCTCATGCCAGGCCGACGGGGATGCCGCCCCTTGTCGCAGCATCAAGGCCATGTTCAAAGAGGAAAAGGCAATCGCGGGATCAAAAGCATGGTTGAAGGCGACAGCAATCGATTTGAAATCGCGGGGCACTCGATCGAGGCCCGTCCGCTTTCGCCCGGTCTCTACCTGGTCGCCACCCCGATCGGCAATCTCGGCGACATCACGGTGCGCGCGCTTGAAACCCTTGCGGGCGCGGATATTCTCGCCTGTGAAGACACCCGCGTCACCCGCAAGCTGCTCGACCGTTTCGCGATCCGCAAACGCCCCTACGCCTATCACGAACACAATGCGGAAAAGGCCGGCGAACATCTACTGGCGGCGCTGAGGGACAGCAAAAGCGTCGCGCTCGTCTCCGATGCCGGCACACCGCTGGTCTCAGATCCCGGCTACAGGCTTGCAAGGGCGGCGATCACGGAGAATATCAAGGTCGTGCCGATTCCCGGCGCTTCGGCACCGCTGGCAGCCCTTGTCGGCGCGGGCCTTCCCAATGACGCCTTCCTGTTCGCCGGCTTTCTGTCACACAAGGACAAGGGGCGCCGCGACCGCCTTCAGGAACTGGCGCATATCCCCGCAACGCTGATTTTCTTCGAATCACCCCACCGCATCGGGGCGACACTTGAGGCGGCGAGCTCGGTTCTGGGCGAAAGCCGCCAGGCTGCCGTCTGCCGAGAGTTGACCAAGACCTACGAGGAATTCCGGCGCGGTACGCTTGGCGAACTCGCCGAGGCCTACCGCGAGGCAGAGGTGAAAGGCGAGATCGTGCTCGTCATCGGACCGCCGCCCGCGCCGGAAGCACCGGGTGCGGACGATGTCGACGCGCTTTTGAAGCTGCTCGTCGCCGATATGCCGGCGGCCAAGGCGGCCGCACAAGCCGCAAAAGAGACCGGACTACCGCGCAAGGACCTCTACCAGCGACTTCTTGCCATAAAGGACGGCGATGGAGCGTGAGACCGAAACAAGGCGCAAGGCTGAACGCCGCGGACGGCGTGCCGAAAGTCTTGCCGTTTTATACCTGCGCCTCCAAGGTTACCGGATCCTCGCCACACGCTTCAAATGCCATGCTGGCGAGATCGACATCATCGCCCGCAAGAGTGCGCTGGCAGTGTTCGTGGAGGTCAAGGCCCGCAAAAGCGAGCAGATCGCTATCGACGCGGTTACCGCGACAGCGCAGCGTCGAATTCGCGCGGCCTCCGATGTCTGGCTTGCACGGCAGGCCGAGGCCCACCTCATCTCGCAACGCTATGATATTCTCGCCTGCCTGCCGTTCCGTCTGCCCCGGCACTTTCCGGATGCGTTCTGACGATACGAACATTGAAAATGCGCAATTGAAAAGGCAGTCGCGTTCAGTTTTATAAATTTGAAACAAATCCTTCGTTCAGACGTCACGCTGGCGCGGTACCCCGCTTCCATCATCTTCCACGATGATTTCTCATATTCTGAACGGGGACTTTCATTATGAAGAAATTTGTTCTGGCCGCGCTGACTGTCGGCCTTTCGACCTCGACCGCATTCGCGGCCACCGACATCACCTGGTGGCACGGCATGGGCGGCAACAACCAGGCCGTCATCAACGAGATTTCCAAGCGCTTCAACGAAAGCCAGGACACCTGCAACCTGACGCCGGTTTCCAAGGGCACCTATGAAGAAGCACTGGCTTCCGGTATCGCCGCATTCCGTTCTGGCGAACAACCGAACATCCTGCAGGTATTCGACGCGGGCGCAGCAACGATCATGAATGCCAAGGGCGCTGCGATCGCCGCAGAAGACCTGATCAACAACGCCGGTTACGATTTCAACCGCGAAGACTTCATCGAAGGCGTACGCTATTTCTACGCAGACAGCGACGGCAAGTTCGTCGGCATGCCGTTCAATTCGTCGGCACCGATCATGTACATCAACACCGAAGCCTTCGAAAAGGCCGGTGTCGAGCCGCCGAAGACGTGGGAAGAGTTCGAGCAAATCGCGCCCGCGCTCAAGGATGCCGGCTACACGCCGCTCGTCCAGTCGCAGCTGACCTGGGAAATGACCGAGAACTTCTTCTCGCGCAACAATCTTCAGTTCGCCACCAACAATAATGGTTATGACAGCGTCGACGGCACCGAAATTCTCGTCAACACGCCTGAGCATGTCATGATGTATGACAAACTCAAAGACTGGTACGACAACGGCTACTTCGGTTACTACGGTGCCGGCTGGTCCGATAACCAGAAGCCGTTCGAAGAAGACAAGGTTGCCCTTTGGGTCGGTTCTTCGGGCTCCTTCGGCGGTCTGCAGAAGTCAGCCCAGATGCCATTCTCGGCTACTTTCCTTCCCTACTGGGAAGCAATCGAAGGCGCCGGTACCAACTCCTTCATCGGCGGCGCGGCCCTCTTCGCACTCTCCGGCAAGGATGATGCCCAGAACCAGTGCACCGCCGACTTCTTCCAGTTCCTGACCTCGCCGGAAATCCAGTACTTCTGGCACCAGTCGACGGGTTATGTTCCGGTCACCACCGCCGCTTACGAACTGGCCAAGGAAGATGGCTGGTATGAAAAGCAGCCGGTTGCCGAAGTTGGCATCAAGCAGCTTTCTCTGCCGGGTGGCGAATGGTCGAAGGGCTATCGCATGGGCTTTTACCCGCAGATCCGCGAAGTCATGGAACGTGAATACAACAAGATCTTCGCCGGCGAGACCTCCGTTGAAGATGCAATGAACACGATCCAGAAAGAAGGTAACGCCCTTCTCGGTCGCTTCGCCAAAACGGCTTCCAACTGATCTTCAACGATCGATCAGACATCTTCGGTCCGGGGGCATAAAGCCCCCGGACTTTGCCATATCGGAAAGTTGCCATGAAGCGCGTTCAGTTTTCATCGCCCCTGCTGCCCTATCTTTTCGTGTTGCCGCAGATGGCGATCATCGTGATCTTTTTACTGGCCGTCGGTGCAGGCGGTCCAGTCATCGTTCTATCTCGAAGACCCGTTCGGTTTCAGCGCCACCTTCGTCGGCTTCGACAATTACATCGATGCCCTGACATCGGATTATTATCTCCATGTCGCCAAGTTCACCCTGATCTTCACGATCCTGGTGACCTTCTTCTCGCTTGCGCTTGGCCTGCTTCTGGCCGCCAAGGCCGATGATGTCATTCGCGGTTCGAGCAGCTACAAGACGCTGCTGATCTCGGTCTATGCCATTGCACCGCCGGTGGCAGGGCTTATCGGCATGATGTTCTTCGATCAGCATATCGGCCCGTTCGTCAAAATGGCGGCCTGGTTCGGCTGGGACATGAAGGTGGGCATCAATTATTTCGACACCGCCTTTGCGATGATCACCGTCGCCGTGTGGAAACAGATCCCCTATAATTTCATCTTCATTCTCTCAGGCTTGCAGTCGATCCCGGTTTCCGTGCGCGAGGCAGCTGCGATCGACAACCGGTCGCGCTTTGGCCGGTTCTGGACTGTGACGCTGCCGCTTCTGGCGCCAACGGCCTTCTTTCTCCTGATCATCAACATGACCTATTCGCTGTTTGATACCTTCGGCATCATCGATGTGATCGTGAAGGACAAGGCCGCCAACAACCCGATCACGCTGGTCTACAAGGTCTATATGGACGGCTTCCGCGGCAATGACATCGGCGGCTCGGCTGCGCAATCGGTGATCCTGATGCTGATCGTGCTGGTTCTCACCTTCTTCCAGTTCCGCTTCATCGAGCGGCGTGTGCACTACAACTGAGGAGGGGCACAATGCACAAGACAACCTTTTCCGACCATCTCATCCTGCTCTTCGGCGTTTTCATCATGGTCGGTCCGATCTTTGTGGCTTTCATGACGTCGACCCACGACGCAATAGATGTCCACATGAAGGGCCTGCAGGTGGCCTGGGGCGACGATTTTGTCGACACCTACAAGGAAGTCCTGACCAAAAAGGGTGGCTTTACCGGTGACGTGACAGGCGCACGGATGGTGATGAACTCCTTCATCCTCGGCATCGGCTTTGCCGTCGGCAAGATCGTGCTTTCGATGCTGGCAGCCTATGGTCTGGTCTATTTCCGCTCGCGGTTTTCGACGCTGTTCTTCTGGATGATTTTCACCACCCTGCTTTTGCCGCTCGAAGTGCGCATCCTGCCATCCTATGACGTGATGACCAAACTTGGTCTGGTCAACACCTATACCGGGCTGATCGTCCCGCTTCTGGCGTCGGCCACTGGCACATTCTTCTTCCGCCAGTTCTTCAAGTCGGTGCCTGACGAACTTTTGGAAGCCGCCCGCATTGATGGTGCCGGCCCGTTCAAATTCTTCATCGACATTCTTGTACCGCTGTCAAAAACGATGATCGCGGCGATCTTCATCATCATGTTCGTCTATGGCTGGAACCAGTATCTGTGGCCGATGATCATGACCAATGAGGAAAGCTTCTACACGCTGGTGCGTGGCATCAAGCAGATCCTCCTCGTGTGGGTCGGAAGCCAGATCCCCGAATATAATCAGGCCTTCGCGCTGGCGGTGCTCGCCATGCTGCCGCCCGTTCTGATCGTGGTGATCTTCCAGAGCTGGTTCATCAAGGGCCTGACGGAAAGCGACAAATAGGAAAATAACAATGGCTGCTATCGAAATTTCCAGCGTTTCCAAGAGCTATACCGGCGACGCCCTTGCGGTCGATAACGTCGATATCGAAATCGAGGACGGCGAATTCATCGTGCTGGTCGGCCCCTCCGGCTGCGGCAAGTCCACCCTGCTGCGCATGGTGGCGGGCCTTGAGACCATCACCGAGGGCGAGGTGAAGATCGGCGGCAAGGTGGTCAACAAAAAGGACCCGGCCGAACGCGACATCGCCATGGTGTTCCAGAACTACGCGCTTTACCCGCACATGACGGTCTACAACAATCTTGCCTATGGCCTGAAAAACCGGGGCACGCCAAAGGCCGAGATCGCGGCGCGGGTGAATGAAGCCGCCCGGATGTTGGAGCTTGAACCCTACCTGGAACGCAAGCCGCGCGCACTTTCGGGCGGACAGCGCCAGCGTGTGGCCATGGGCCGGGCGATTGTGCGCAAGCCGGCAGCCTTCCTGTTCGACGAACCACTTTCAAACCTCGATGCGAAGCTGCGCGTTTCCATGCGCGGCGAGATCAAGCATCTGCAGAAAAGGCTCGGCACCACATCGATCTACGTGACCCATGACCAGCTTGAGGCGATGACGCTCGCAGACCGGCTTGTGGTGCTCAATGGCGGCAAGATCGAACAGATCGGCACGCCGCTCGATGTCTATCACAAGCCGGCCTCCACCTTCGTCGCCAACTTCATCGGGTCTCCGGCGATGAACCTGGTCGAGGGCAAGCTCACCGGTGGCCAGCTCATGATTGGCGACAACAGCATGCAATTTTCAAGCGCGCCGCCTGCCGATGGCCCGGTCACCGTTGGTATCCGCCCGGAAGACCTGCAGCCAACAACGGGAACAGGCATCAAGGCCCGGCTCGATTACGTCGAAGAGCTTGGCGCCACGAGGCTTGCCCATTGCATGACCGATGGTGAACGGCTGACGGCAGCGCTTTCTCCCGAGATACCGCTTGCCGACGAACTCACCTTCGCGGTGCTGCCGGAGAAGGTGCATTTCTACGACCACGCCACCGGAAAGCGGCTTTCGAACGCCTGAGCGACGCCTGCGATTGCCAAGGGGCGATGCGATGACTAAATATCGGGTCGCCTTAAACAACCGGGACACGCTTTTCATGGCCGCAATCAAAAACGTCGCCGTCCAGATGGACCATATCTCCACCGTGAAGATAGCGGGCGATTCGACCTTTGCGATGAGTCTGGAAGCCCAGAACCGCGGCTATAACCTGTTCCACTACACGCCCGAGCGGCTGAGCCTGCGCGATGGCAAGGTGTTTGCGACCGTCGAACCGATGACGCTGCGCGACAAGGAAGGCGACCACTACACGCTTGGCGCGCCGGAGCGGATCGACCTTTCGACCATGGATGTGGTGCTGCTGCGCCAGGACCCGCCCTTCGACATGGCCTATATCACCGCCACCCACCTGCTGGAGCGCATTCATCCAAAGACGCTGGTGGTCAACGATCCGGCCTGGGTGCGTAATTCACCGGAAAAGATCTTCGTCACCGAATTCGCCGACCTGATGCCGCCGACGCTGATCACCAAGGACGAAGATGAAATCCGCCGCTTCCGCGAGGAAATGGGCGATATCATTCTCAAGCCGCTTTACGGCAATGGCGGTGCAGGGGTGTTCCATTCCACCCGCGACGACCGCAACTTCACCTCGCTGCTGGAAATGTTCGCCCAGATGTTCCGCGAGCCCTATATCGCCCAGGCTTACCTGCCGGCGGTGCGCAAGGGCGACAAGCGCATCATCCTGATTGACGGCGAGTTTGCCGGCGCGATCAACCGCGTGCCGGCCGAGACCGACAGCCGCTCCAACATGCATGTTGGCGGGCGGGCGGAACCTTCCGAACTGACGGCACGCGAGGAAGAAATCTGCGCCCGCATCGGCCCATCGCTCAAGGAACGCGGCTTCATCCTCGTCGGCATCGATATCATCGGTGACTACATGACCGAGATCAACGTCACCTCGCCCACCGGCATCCGCGAAGTGCAGAAATTCGGCGGTGCCGACATTTCGGCGCTGATGTGGGATGCAATCGAGAAAAAGTGCGGCTGAGACGCTATTTCGACTGCCCGACCAGAGCCTGCTGCGTGAGTGAATTGCGCAGCGCGTTTTTCTGGGCGTCGATCATTCCTGAAATCAGAAACAGGTCGACCAGCCACCAGATGCCGAAAATGGCGAGAAACAGAAAGCCGATGAAGAACACGGCGGTCAGCCAGCCGACGACATTCAGCAGCAGCATGGTGATCGCCGATCCAGGCCTTCCGAGATAAAACCGGTGTGCGCCGGCCCAGCCGACAAAAAACCAGAGCAGATAGGCTGCCGCCGCCGATTTCGCGCCATTGGTCACCCGCTGTTCGATCAGGATCTGTTCTTCGGTCGTCAGTCCCATTTCATTCTCCGCCTTATCGAGCCGCAAGCCCGTTTCAGACGGTTTACGTCGCCGCACATGCGCATGTCCATCCCGAAGGACACGCTGCGGCCTGCTGGCACAATAAGTTCTTCTTTTGTTCTTGCAATACGGCGTGCGATATGGAATCATTACAACCATGGGGTTGGATAGAATGCTGTTTTAGGGACACTGATCGGAGCGGAGCTTGTCATGGTTTCCAGAGTACAGACGGTTTCATTTCAGGGTATCGAGGGGGTCCCGGTCGATGTTCAGGTCATGGTGGCCCCCGGCAAGATCGGCATGCAGATTGTCGGCCTGCCCGACAAGGCGGTTGCCGAAAGCCGCGAGCGGGTGCAGGCAGCCCTCCATGCCACCGGCCTTGCCCTGCCGCCCAAACGGGTGACGGTCAATCTCGCACCCGCGGACCTTCCGAAGGAAGGGTCACATTTCGACCTCGCCATTGCGCTCGCTCTGATGGCAGCGCTGGGCGCAGTGCCAGCGGATGCCCTCACCGGCTATGTCGTCATCGGCGAACTCAATCTCGACGGCACGATTGCCGCTGTAGCCGGCGCGCTACCCGCCGCAATGGCCGCAAACGCCATGGACAAGGGGCTGATCTGCCCGGCCGATTGCGGGCCGGAAGCCGCCTGGGCCGGGGCCGATATCGATGTTCTGGCGCCCAAAAGCCTGATCGCGATTGCCAATCATTTCAAGGGTACTCAGGTGCTCTCACGTCCGGTGCCAGCGGTTCGCACACCGGCTCACGGCCTGCCGGATCTTTGCGAAATCAAGGGCCAGGAAAGCGCCAAGCGCGCGCTTGAAGTGGCCGCCGCCGGCGGCCATAACCTGCTGATGGCGGGGCCGCCCGGTGCGGGAAAATCCATGCTTGCCGCCCGCCTGCCCTCCATACTGCCGCCGCTCCTGCCGCAAGAATTGCTGGATATGTCGATGGTACATTCGATAGCGGGAAAGCTTGCAGGCGGCCGCCTGTCCGATAGGCGCCCTTTCCGCGCGCCGCATCATTCCGCCAGCATGGCGTCACTGGTCGGGGGCGGGATAAAGGCACGACCGGGCGAGGCCTCGCTTGCCCATCACGGCGTTCTGTTTCTGGACGAATTGCCGGAGTTCTCGCCGCAGGTGCTCGATGCGCTGCGACAGCCGCTGGAAAATGGTGAGTGTGTGATCGCGCGCGTCAATCACCGGGTGTCCTATCCGGCAGCATTCCAACTGGTGGCTGCGATGAACCCATGCCGGTGCGGTATGGCGGGCGAACCTGGCCATACCTGCGCCAGAGGGCCGCGCTGCGCCGCCGACTATCAGGCGCGGATTTCCGGCCCGCTGATGGACCGGATCGACATCCGCATCGACGTTCCCGCCGTCAGCGCCATGGACCTCATCGGCGCTTCGGCTACCGGAGAGACCAGTGCCACGGTTGCACGCCGGGTCGCCTCTGCCCGCGAGGCCCAGCGCGATCGGTTTGCCGCGCTGGGTGAAAGCCCGGCAACCGTCAATGCGCGCTGTTCGGCCAACCTGATCGAGAAGCTTGCCGAGCCCGACGCGGCGGGGCTGGCATTGCTCCGGGAAGCGGCGGAAAAGATGCAGTTTTCCGCCCGTGGCTATCACCGTATCCTGAAGGTCGCCCGTACCATCGCCGATCTGGACGGCAAGGCAAATGTCGGTCGGGTGCATATTGGCGAAGCCATTGCCTACCGGATCTCGGCAGCCGAACGCATCCACACTGCCGCCTGACACGCGGCATGGGGTTGCACCGCGCGCCCGTCAGCAGCAGCACTTGCCAAGGCGGCACTGCAGGAAACAGCTATTTTCGAACGTTCTCGTCATTCCTGATGCGTTGAAACGCGGCCTTTGCTTTGAAAAGCATGGAGGTCCGCGCCGCGCGCGGCAACCCGGTTGTTCCGCAAAGAATATCCCGCGCTTTTCTTCAGCCATCATGCCGCTCTTCGCGCTTCCCCCACCATTTTTCCCGATCACTCCGGCAGCGTTAGGCTTGTGAGCATCAGGCCACAGGCCCGCAACAGGAGTTTATCATGTCGGATCAGACGGCCACGCTTGGCCTCCCCTTCATTCTGCCCGCCCAGGCACAGAAACATGTGACCCACAACGAGGCGCTTCAGAGGCTCGACGCGATTGTCCACCTCGCCATTGCCGGTGAGGGCAACGCGCCGCCTACAAGCCCAGACGATGGCATCTGCTATCTGGTTTCCGCCGCACCAACCGGCGAATGGGCAGGCCAGGCAGGCACCATCGCAATCTTTCAGGACGGCCACTGGCAGTTTGTAGCACCGGTTGCCGGCTGGTCGGCCTGGTTTGCAACCGATGGCAGCCTGCGCATTTTCGACGGAAGCGACTGGGTTTCACCGCCCCTGCCGGCGAACCTCGAAACCTCCATGCTCGGCATCAACGCAACCGCCGACGCCATCAACAGGCTGGCGATTTCAGCCGACGCGACACTCTTCAACAATGCCGGCAGCGGGCATCAGTTGAAGATCAACAAGGCTTCGCCCGGCGACACAGCCTCATTGCTTTACCAGACGGGCTGGTCCGGGCGCACGGAGATGGGGCTTTCCGGCTCGGACAGTTTTGCCATCAAGACCAGCGCCGATGGCGCAAGCTGGCACGAAGCGCTGCGGATCACCCCGGAAGGCGCCGTCACCATGCCCTCGCGTCCGCTGGCCCGGGCCGCTGCACCGAGCGGTTCGGTGCTGATCGCGGGTCCCGCCAACAGAGGCTTCGGCACGCTTCATGTCGGTGAAGGCGGGTTTGCGCTGGGCGCGGCCGTCACCGGCGGCGGCAACAGACTTACCTTTCCCGCAAGCGGCTATTATGCCCTCAGTCTCACCGTCACGGCCTCAGCAGCAGGCAACTACACCGTATTGCTGGAAAAGAACGGGTCGGAAAACTGCGTGGTCCTGCGCGGCATCGCCACCGGGGGCAGCCCGCTCACCCATTCGGCAACCGCCATCAGCTATTTCACAGCCGGCGATTATGCCCGTCTCGCCTTCACCGGCACGGCGACCTTCGAGTTTGGCTATGGCGCAACCGAGATGACAGCCATGCTTCTTTGATAGCCGTCTTGCAATCGACCGCCCTTCCCCGCTATGCCTTTTGAAACGGTAAACCCGAAAGGCGAAGACATGGCAGGCAAGATCGACTGGCGCGAAAGCCTCAATCTGAAACACCCATCGCTGAAGCCGCTCTGGGTCAGGGTCCTTGCCGTCGCGCTTTGCGGCGGCTGGGCCATTGCCGAGCTTTTCATCGGCACACCGTTCTGGTCGGCGCTGTTTGGCGCGGCCGCAGCCTATATGGCCTATGTGTTCTTCATCTCAGCGGATCGTCACTATTTCAATTCGCGCGAGCCTGAAGAAAAACCGGAAGACTGAGTTCCAGCCTCAAAGCGGATAGCGCCCTGAAAACGTCCGGTCAGCCAGCTTCGGCAGCATAAGCCGGAAGGCGACAGAGCGCACGCCCTGAAACAGCAACATCGCCATCCACAGGCCGTGATTGCCAAAAAGCGGCTGCAGCACGGCCCAGGCGGCGAAGTAGCAGGCCAGCGAAATCAGCATCAGCGTGCGCATTTCGCGTGACCAGGTGGCACCGATGAACACCCCATCCATTTGGAAGGCAATCACGCCAATGATCGGCATGATCGCCGCATAAGGCAGATAGACATGGGCGAGTTCCTGGGTCTCGGCGATCGGTGCGATCAGCGCGACGACCCAGGGCCCGGAGATGAAGAAGGCACCCGAAACGAACACTGCCATCGCCACCCCCCAGAGCGTGGTCAGCCGGATCACGCGGTCGAAGGCCGGGCGATAGAACGCGCCCACGGCGCGGCCGGCCAGCTGTTCGGCGGCGGTGGCAAAGCCATCGAGAAAGGCGACGCCGAAGAAATAGTAGCGGAGCAGCACCGTGTTTGCGGCCAGAACATCGATGCCCAGAACCCCACTCTGCCGGGTGAAGAACGAGATCCCGATCAAAAGCGCAAACGAGCGGATCATCATGTCGCGATTAACCGAAAACAGCCGCTTTACGGTCGAAAGGTCCGGAACTTCCCATTTGCTCCGGTCGGTTCGGCGAACAACCAGCACGACACCGGCAATGGCAGTCAGCCCTTCGGCGACAAGGCTTGCAGCGCCCGCACCGGCCAGCCCGTAGTTCAGCCACAGCACCCATAAAAAACTGAAAAACAGGTTGAGCGCATTGAGCGCGACCTGCAGCGAAAGCGCTGTTACCGCCTCGCCCCGGCCAATAACCCAACCAAAGACAACGAAATTGAAGAGCGCAAACGGCGCCGACCATACCCGCCAGGAATAGTAGGTCCAGGCCGCCTCTCCGACTTCGCCGTCGGCACCGAGCACCAACAATCCAAGATGACCAATCGGCACATGGAGCAGCAGGATGAGAAGGCCTGCGCCGATCGCGATCAGGATACCGCCAAGCAGCATGCGCTGTTCGGCGCGGCGATCATCAGCGCCGACGGCCTGCGCCGTAAAACCGGTCGTGGCCCCGCGCAGGAAATTGAAGGTGGTGAACAACACGTCGAAAATCACCGCCGCCAGCGCCACACCGCCAATCAGCACCTCATCGCGCAACTGACCGACCACGCCGGTGGCCGCAAGGCTCACCAGCGGGGTGGAAAAATGCGCGATCATCATCGGCAAGGCGATGGTGAGCACCTGCCGGTGCGTCACCGAAAAGGGGCGCGGAACGCGGCTGGCGGTGGTTTCCAAAATAACCTATTCCTTGATGTGCGGCTCGCCGAGCGTGTGCATCAGCCGGTTGGCCCAGCCGAAAATGGCGATGGCGTGGATTAGGTCGAGAATTTCCAGGTCGTCAAGGCCGGCCTCGCGCAAATGATAGAACTGATAGACCCCGACATTGTCCGGGTGAGCTGTCAGATCAACGCCGAAATTGAACAACGCCTGATCGTATTCGGGAAGATCCGCCTCAAGGCCCTTTTCGTAGATCGCGTAGATCACCTCGGGGCGCTTTTCCAGCTGGATATGGCGATTGGCGTGGACGGTGGCGCAATAGATGCATTTGTTGACGAAGGAGGCGGCAAGCGCGCCCATCTCCCGGCCGGCCCGCGACAGCCCCTCCTTGGAATACATGATATCGTTGAAGAGCGGCGAGCGCTCCTTCAGCGTCTCCGGTTCCTGCGCCAGCACCAGCACATAGTCCGACACCTTGGTATTTGACGGCGTGATCTTCAGCGCGTCGCGCTGTGCCTCGGTCGCCGTCTCAAGATCAACCGGCGTCACATAGGGGTGCCAGTCGAGTGGTTTCAGCGTGAATTCGTGAACGGGTTCGGACATGTCAGTGGTCCCTCAGCATCTTGAGCCCGGCAACGACCAGGATCTGGTAATTGACGAAGGCGGTCAGGCTCGCCAGCGTCACGATGTCCCGGTCATCGAGCCCCACGGCGTAGAGCTTTTCCACATCGTCGCGCGTCGCTTCCTTCGGCGAGAGCGTGACGGTGTCGACACGATTAAGGATCGCATCCACCTTCGGATCGGAGTCCCTCGCCCGGAAGGCCGGGTCAGGAATGGCATCGAATGCGGTTTCGCCGTAGCTCTTCAGAAGATCGCGATAATGCGCTTCAAGCTCGCCGGCCTTCCAGTGGGCGCACATGCGTGCGGCAAGGGCGGCACGCATGGCATAGCTGAAATTGCCGGGATCCTTCGGCGTCAGAGCGGCCTCATAGCTTGCCTGCGTCTTGGCCTTCAGCGTTTCGCGCCGGTTGCGCAGCGCGATAATGTCGGCATCTTCGCCAAGCGCCTTGTCGATCACATCGACCATTGGTTTCTCCCTTCAGTCCGCAGACAGTGCTTCGTCGAGAAAATCGAGCCGGTCCTGCCCCCAGTAGAGCACGTCCCTGTAGATCCAGGTCGGCGTGCCGAACACACCGCGTGCGGCGGCTTCGGCATGGCTGTCATGCCAGGCCTGAACAATCTCCGGCTGTTCCTCCATCGCCTGCAGCGCCTTGCCGTCAAGACCGATGCGGTTGGCAACGTCGATGCGAACTTCCGGCAGCGTCACGTCCAGTTCCTCGCTCCACAGCGCGTGCAGCAGGGCGTGGGAAAGTTCAAGCGCGGGCTGTCCCTCGCGATCAGCGGCAATCACCATACGCGCAGAAAACTCGTTATTCGTCGGGTAATGCGCCGGCTTCAAAACCAGCGGCATGTTGAGACGCTTGCGCCAGCGATCAAGCTCAACAGCATGGTAATCCTGACGCGGCTCCGGCCGCGAGCGCAGCGGTACACCGCCATTGTCGGTCACGATCCGGGTCGGGCGGACGACGACATCAAGGTCGTGCTTTTCAACCAGCGCCTTGAACTGCGGCCAGCCGAGATACGCCCATGGAGAAGAAAGGGCGTGGTAATAGTAGACGGTTTTCTTTGTCATCATTCTATTCTTTCAGGCCTTTTCGGCTTGGTGGGCATCGGCGTCGGCCCATTCGGACCCGTCGAGCTCCGGCTTTTCATAGGCAATCAGGTCTTCCCAGTGCTGCTCCAGGTCCTTGCGGAACAGGCTGGAGGCCACACCGCGGGCAAGCCAGACGGCACCCTCGCTGATCGCCGGGATGTCACCGGACACCTTGCCGAGGCTCATCGCCGAACTGTAGTTGAAGCAGTGGATATCACCGAGGAACGCTGACGTGCCTTGCGTCTTCGGCGCAAACGAGAAATCGTCATTCAGCCACGGAAAGCGCGCCAACCCCGGGTTCTGCTCTTCGGGCGGCGGGGTGTAGCGGTCCTCCCAGCAAGCAATCTCGCTGTTGAACGGCTCAAATTCCGGGCGCACCATCGGATCGATGGTAAAGCCGGTCCCCAGAACCAGAAAATCACAGCAGAATTCACGGCCCGTCACCGTGGTGATCACCACTTCGGCGCCGTCCTGTTTGATTTTCGCGATACCGCAATTGAAGTGGAAGAACGCATTGTCATGGCGGCTGACGCGCAGCGTGGAGCCGTGCGGTGCCGGCGTCTGCTGCTTGTCACCGTAATCCATAATGCGCCAGCGCCATTCCGGCGACAGATCCGGCAGGCCCGCCGTCACCCCATAGGAACCAATTCCCATCAGCTTGTTGATGGTCGGCATCTGCTTGCGCCGCGCCAGAAGACGAACCTCGGCTGCGCCATGCTCCAGCGCTTCGGCAGCGTTATCGACAGCCGATGCACCGACGCCGATGACGACGACGCGCTTGCCCTTCCATCTGTCGAAATCGATTTCGTCGGCCGAATGCGCCCAGCTTGACCGCGGGAGATCGGAGACAAAGCCAGGTACGGTGCCCTTGCCGAGACCGTCACGGCCCGTGGCCCAGATCAGCTTTCGGGTGATGATGGTCTCGCCATCGACCATTTCAAGCGTCAACAGCCCGTCTTCGCGCGGGATCACGCGTTCGACTTTCATGCCGTTTTCAACCGGCGCGCCGACAACCTTGCGATACCAGATCAGGTATTCCTGCCACATCGGCCGAGGGATGCGGTGAAGTGCGTCCCATGCTTGCGTGCCGAACTGGGCGCGGTACCATGCCTGAAAGGTGAGCGAGGGAATACCAAGCGCGGGGCCAAGCAGGTTTTTCGGCGAGCGCAGTGTCTCCATCCGCGCATAGGTCAGCCACGGGCCTTCCTTGCCCTTTGGCGCCATGTCGATGATGCGGGAGCTATGCATGCCCTGGCGCTTCAGTTGCAGCCAGGCCGCAAGCCCGCACATGCCAGCGCCGACGATGACGATATCGCTGACCGGCTTGCCATCGACCGGAGACACGGGTTTCACCCAGTTGGCCGAGGGAAAATTGAGATAGTCGAGATCCTGCCGGACCCGCTGGTTCAGCGCGTCCAGCGCCTTTTCATTGGTCATGTCTTCAGTCCTTCACGAATTCGCAGGCTTCAGTCGGCGAGCACTACGGCGTCTTCTTCGCGCCAGCCGATCCACACATCATCGCCCTCCAGATGGGCAAGCGCGACCGGATCAAGCTGGGCGACGAGCGATTGGCCTTCATGAAGCCCGACGGTCAGCGCGGTGAAATTACCCTTGAACAGCCGGTTGGTGACCTTGCCCGGCAAGGCGATCTTCCGGTCCGGCTGGCCGCTGACGGCGTAGATCGCCTCGGGCCTCAACGCCACGGTGACATGGCTCCCGACCTTGGCAGCCGGGCCAGTCAGCGTTGCGTGGATGATATGGCCGCACCAGTCGAGCGTGGCGATATTGCCATCAACCGAGCGAACCACGGCATCGAGGAAATTCGACTCCCCGATGAAAGTGGCGACGAAACGGTTGACCGGCCGGGCATAAAGCGCGTGAGGGTCGCCCATCTGCTCGACACGCCCCTTGTTCATCACCACGATCAGGTCGGACATGGTCAAGGCCTCCTCTTGGTCGTGGGTGACGAACAGGAAGGTCTTGCCAGTCTTTTCCTGAATGCTTTTCAGCTCGATCTGCATCTGGTGGCGCAACTTGGCATCGAGCGCGGAAAGCGGCTCATCAAGCAAAAGCACATCCGGGTCTGGCGCCAACGCGCGCATCAGCGCCACGCGCTGGCGCTGACCGCCGGAAAGCTGGTCGGGCATGCGGTCGGCATAGTCCTGTAATTCCACCAATTCCAGAAGCTCCATCACCCGTGCGTGGATCTTCTCTGACGGCATGCCCTTCAGCTCAAGGCCGAAGGCAATGTTGCGGCCAACCGTCAGATGCGGAAACAGCGCGTAGTCCTGAAACACGATATTGACGTTGCGCCGATGCGGCGGCAGATGGGTCACATCCTTGCCGTCGAGTGTGATCGTGCCCGACGACGGCGTCTCAAAACCGCCGAGCATGCGCAGCGACGTCGATTTTCCGCAGCCCGACGGTCCCAGAAGCGTGACGAATTTGCCGCGCTCGATCTGGAGGTCGAGATTGTTCACGGCAAGCGACTTGCCATAGTATTTGTTGACGTTCTTGAAGTGGACGAGGGGTTGCATTTCAGTTCCTTGAACGGCGGACACGGCGTTCGGCATAAAGCCCGATGGCGCCGGTGGCGATGAGGACGAGTGTGGCCATGGCGTTGATCTCCGGCGACATGCCGCCCGAAATCTTGGCGAAGATCAGCATGGGAAGGGTGGTCTGGTAGCCGCCCAGGAAGAAGGTGCGCACGAAGTCGTCGATGCTCGTCAGCGCGCAGAAGATCATGCCGCCGACCAGCGCCGGGCCGAGATAGGGCAGCGTGACGCGGAAGAAGGCGATGAAATTGTCTGCTCCGAGATCGCGCGCAGCATCCACAAGGTTGGACGGCATCGACCTGAGCCGGGTCATCGCCATGATCACCACGAACGGTACGGCATGGACCGTATGGCCGAGGATGATCGCGAAGGTCCCGGTCGGCACATCGATCGCGCGGATAAAAATGCGCATCGAAATCGCCTGGATCATGCCCGGTACGACGGCGGGCAGACAGGCCAGCGCGAAGATCAGGGCCTTGCCCCAGATTGCCTCGTTGGAGGCAAGAAGCGCGATCCACACGCCGATGGCAGTCGCCACGACGGTGACGATAAAAGCGATCATCAGCGAATATCCGACGGCGCTCAGGAACTGCTCGTCCTGAACCACCTGCACATACCATTTCATCGTGAAGCTATCGATCGGAAACGAGATGAAGTTCAGATCCTTGAAGCTCATCGCCGTCATCAGCATCAGCGGCACGAACAGGTAGGCAACGAAGGCCCAGTAGAAACCAGTGAGGAAGACGTTCTGGGGATTTTTCATATAAAGTCGCATGGATCAGCCCCTCACATCAGTTTCACATTGCGCCCGCCGACAACCCGCACGAACAGGCCGACAGTGGTAAGCGAGATCAACAGCATGATGATTGAGAACGCGGCACCGGCCGGCCATTTGTCGTTGGAACCGTGGAAAAGCTGGGCGATGATTTCCGGGAAAATCACGGTATTGGGGCCGCCGAGAAGCAGCGGCGCGGCGAACACACCGATCGTGGTCAGAAACACCAGGCTGCAGCCCGAAACGATGCCGTCACGCGACAAGGGCAGGATGACCCGGCGGAAGCGCTGCAACGGGCCAGCGCCGAGATCGGACGCGGCATCGAGCAGGCTGTTCGGGATCTTCTCGATCGAGGAATAAAGCGGAAGCAGCATGTAGAGCGCGATCAGGTAGACGACGCCGAAGCTCAGCGAGAAATAGGTGTAAAGCATCGGGATCGGCCGGTCGATGATGCCGAACTCGCGCAACAGCGCGTTGACGGCGCCGCGATTGGCCAGCAGCATGATGACGGAAAACACGCGGATGATCTCGCCTGCCCAGAACGGCGTCAGCAACAGCAGGAGCGCCCTGTTGCGCGAGGCCGGACGGATAACCTTGCCGATATAATAGGCAACCGGATAGACCACGATCAGCGTTGCCGCGGTTACCGCCACGGAGAACACAACGCTGCGCAGGAAGGGCATGAAATAGAGGCTTTCCTGAAAGAACAGCGCATATTGGGAAAGCGTGTAGACGGGCTCGTCGCCATCCATCAGCGGGTAATTGGCTAGCAGCGAAATATTCGCCATCTGCAGGATCGGGCCGATATTGAAAAAGGCAATCCAGGCAAGCGGAACGGCAAGCAGGGCGGCAAGCCGGGCAACCCGGCTTTCAGCCAGAAGGCCGATCGTGCCGCGGTAAAGCGGAGAACGGGCCAGCGTACCGATCCATCCGGCGTAGCGCGTCCGTCCCTTTTTCACGCCCTGACCGCTACCGGCCAAAACATCTTTGGTCATTGTTTGAAAATCCATACATTAAAAAGCTGCGGCGCGGCGATTGCTGCAGCCGGCCGGGCAGAACGCGTCCACCCGGCCAGGCGCTGATCAGGCTGCCTTGATTTCGGCAACCGCCCTGTCGATCATCTCGTTCTTCATGTCGCGGTTTTCTTCCGCGAAGAACTGGATGCGGGCGATCTGTTCTTCCGGAAGCGCGATCGCGGCGCGTTCACGATCGGACAACAGCTTGTCGACGCCGCCGAAGGCGCTTGCGAAGCCAGACTGACGCGTCATGGCTGCACCGACTGCCGGATTGGCGAGAAGCGCGGAGAAGAACTTGTAGGCGGCATCCACATTCGGCGCGTGGTTGACGAGATTGAAGGAGTAGAGGAAGCCGTAGGTGCCCTCCTTCGGGATCGACAATTCCACCGGGAAGTCTTCCATGATCAGCTTGGCAGCAGGGCCGGACCAGCCCTGGGCCACATAGACGTCCTCGTTGACCAGCATCTGCTGCATCTCGGAGCCGCCGTCATAGAACTTGCGGACCATGTCCTTGTGCTCGATCAGGAAATCGCGCGCGGCATTGGTGGCGGCCTGCGCTTCTTCGGGCTTGCCGACATAGGACACGAAATCACCGTCATAGCCGAGATATTTCATCGTGATGGAGAGGAAGTCGGAGATGATGTAGGTGGTAAACCCTTTGTATTCCGGGTCGAACATCAGGTCCCAGCTGTCGGACTTCTTGGTGTAGTCGGTGTTGCGGACCATGCCCTCGAAACCGGCGAGCAGCGGCACACCGAAAACTTCACCGTTGCGGATGAGCTGCGGAGCGCCCTTGTACGGGCCTGCGAGATTGTCCCAGGTGGTAATCCGGGAGGGATCGATCGGCTGAAGGAGATCGGACGCCATGAACTGGCTGAGACGGTGACCGGCAACGGTGACGATATCGGTGGTCGGGTCGGAACCTTCAGCGGCCAGCAAGTTGTATTGTTTGCCCTGGTCGTCCGTCAGGCGGATGCGGACCTCGATACCGGTATCGTTTTCAAACTGATCGATAAAATCGTCGGGCAGGAACTTGTCATAGGTGGTGATGTTCAGGACGTTTTCCTGCGCATAGGCCGGACGGATGATGGACGGTGCGGCGAGAAGGCCTGCACCCGTACCCATCATTTTCAGAGTAGAGCGCCGTGTCGGATTGCGAAATGTCATTCTCGATCTCCTGGTTTTTCTATGCCGCGCCCAGTCCCTCTCGGCTGGAACGCCGGCTTTTCGCCAGCCTAATGCATTAAAAGAGGCCGGCTTTCTTTCCCCTCCGCTGAAAGTTCTTCTTCCAGGGAGAATCGTACGGCTGCCTCGGCGTGAAGCAGCGTTGAGTCAAAACTCGGTATATCGAAATCTTCCGGACTAACCAGAAGGCCGACCTCGGTGCAGCCGAAGATGACGCAGTCGGCACCGGCTTGTTTGGCGCGCCCGACAATCTCGACATAGCGTTCGCGCGATGCCCTGCTGATCACACCGCAGCAGATTTCCTCGAAGATCACATCATGCACCGTGGTCCGGTCATCGGCGTCCGGGATAACGGGATCGAGGCCGAAATGGGTCCGCAGGTAATCGACATAGAACGGCTTCTCCATGGTGTAGCGGGTCGCCATCAAAAGCGGTCGCCTCATACCGGCATCCTTCACGGCGCTCCCAGTCACCTCGGCGATATGGATCAGCGGAATGTCGATTGCCGCTTGAATATCTTCGGCCAGAATATGCATCGTATTGGTGCAGATCAGCACCATGGCGCAGCCGCACTGCTCAAGTTCGCGGGCAACCGCAATCAGCGTTTCGGCGGCGAGATCCCAGCGCCCTGCCTTCTGCTGCGCAACGATTTCCGAGAAGTTGACCGAGCGCAGGCAAAGATCCGATGAAGCCAGACCGTCGCCCATCAGACGCCGGACTTCCTCGTTGATGTGCTTGTAATACACTGCGGTGCTCTCCCAGCTCATGCCGCCGATCAGGCCTATCCTTTTCATTGTCTTATTCTCAATTCTGTTTCAGGTACGAACATATTCAATGTACCGAACCTAACAGAAGATAGTTTTCTCATTTTTACAAAAAATGAGGTAATTCAGAATTTTCATCCTACATATTGACGCAAAAAGCGGAAACTCTCTTCATAGCGGCAACTTGACATAAATTCCATACTCATGCACAAATTTTACCCAAGAGATACAATTCGCTAAACTTTAGGCAGACCATGCGAAATTTTCCACGTTTTGACAAGGGTCAACCAACCAATAAAACCATACCTGCTGCCCCATTTCGGCGTCAGTTTTTGTCGAAACAGCCTGATAAATGAAATTTTCATCTCAATTTTCAGATGATTCTGAGAGATTTGTCCCGCCCTGTCGGTGACATTGGGGAGCGTATAGAATGTTTGACCAGATCGACCGCAAGATCATCGATATCCTGCAACGCCAGGCCGACCGAACGGTCAGTGATATCGCCGAAGAGGTCGGCCTGTCGCACACACCCTGCTGGCGGCGGATCAAGCGGATGGAGGATCTCGGCTTCATCCGGGCGCGGGTCGCGCTTATCGACCGCAAGATGGCCAATATACCAATGACAGTCTTTATCTCGGTCAAGGCGCCGCGCCACGCAATCGAATGGCTCGACGAGTTCCGCAAGCATATCCGGGACATCCCCGAAGTGACGGAGGCCTATCGCCTGACCGGCGATGCGGATTACCTGCTCAGGATCGTGGTTCCCGATATTGAAACCTATGACCAGGTTTACAAGAACCTGATCTCGCGGCTGGAATTTTCCGACGTCAACTCCTCGATCGCCATGGAGGAAATGAAATTCACAACCGCGTTGCCCACCAATTACATGTAGAAGACAAAGGCTCGAAGACATCATGAAAATCGCAATTCTCGGCGCTGGCAACAACGCCTATGGCCTTGCTGCCTTTATCGCCGATGCCGGCCATACACCGATCCTGTGGTCGCCTTCGGGAACCAAAGCGGTTGCACTTGCCAAAGGCACCGCGCTGACCGCCACCGGCGCAGTGGAATTTGAAGGCGCGGTGGATGTCGCCGGTTCCTGCAAAGATGCGGTCGCCAGCGCTGACCTCGTGATGATCGCCATGCCGGTGAACGGCCACAAGGCCGCAATCGATGCGATGGTGGATCATCTGAAACCCGCAACACCGGTGATCATCTCCTCCCACAGCTCCTTTGCAGCGCTTTACCTGTCGCGCGCGCTGAAACAGGCCGGCAAAAGATTGCCGATCATCGCCTGGGGCACAACGCTTCTGACCGCCCGACGCAAGGGCGACAGCGCCGTCGTGGTCAATACCGTGCGCCAGAAGGTCGACATGGCAACCGTCCCCTTCAGTGCGATGGATGAGGGTCATATGCTCTGCACCGAACTTTTCGGTGACCGTTTCGTCAAACGCGATGGCCTGATGGCGATCGCACTGTCCAATCTGAACCCGCAAAACCATCTCGGCATCGCAATGATGAACCTGACACGGATGGAAAAGGGCGAAATCTGGGGACAGGGCGAACACATCACCCCGGCGGTTGGCCGCTTCATCGAGGCGCTGGATGCCGAACGACTGGCGATTGCGGAAAAATTCGGCCTGCATGTGAAGACGGTGCGCGAGCATTTCTCGCAGTCCTTCCACGTGCCCCTCGCCTCGGTCTCGGAGATGAACCAGGAGATGCATGCCGAGGGCCGCGGCGGGCTCGGGCCGTCCACGATCGAAAGCCGTTACATCCTTGAAGATGTGCCCTTTGGACTCGTTTCAACCAGCGCGCTGGGCCGCATGGCCGGTGTTCCGGCCACCTTGCATGAGGCTGGCACGGCGATTTTTTCTGCTGCCTATGGCCACGACCTGGCCGGCGACAACGACCTCCTGCCCGCCCTCGGCTTCGACACGATCGACCGGGCTGAGCTCGAACGGCTTTGCCGCGAGGGCTATGCCGGATGAGACCAACGGGAGGCCCGTCGTATCCGGCGGCCTTATCCGCGGTTGCAGTTCAGCGCGTGGAAATAGTCGCCCCAGCCATTGATGCGGATATTGAAATAACGCCCGCCCTCAAAGACCCGGCCGCCCTCCCACACGAACGCGCCGTTTCCGGCAGTGCCGCGCATATAGACAACGCCGTTATCCGTCATGAGGTCGACGAAGCGGCTCTCCCCGGCGTCAACACGGCCGGAAACTTCCGTGAACGCTCCGCTTTCAGCCGCATCCATCGCCCGGTACAGCACGCTATAATCAACAGGAACCTCGCACCTGTTGGTGAGCACAAATGTGATGAAGAGCTTGGGATCGGCTTCGATCGCGCGAAAGAAAGGTGAGCCGACGCCGGTTACAACCCGGCCAATTGCCTCTGCCTCTGCCTTTCCGAGATAACGGCCGCGACCGGAAGAGAGATAGATCCCGACAACGCCGGAAGCCGAGCGTATAGCCGCACCCGCTGCGGCATCGGACAGCGTGCAATTGAGTGACATACTGTCACCCGCCCCGATCGACAGTGCCGCACATGCGCGGCTCAGCATCGGCGCGCCTGAGGCCGCATCGTAAAACCGGACAGCCAGTACATCATCCTGCAGAGCAGCACTGTGCCGGCGAAAGACCGCCTCATCTGTCTCCGAAGCGAATGGCGCGCGACCGGCAAGCTCGCCAACCTCGACAATCGCGATCTGGCCATCCAGCGAACGGCCCGGGCCAAAGGGGGCTTCTTCGACCGGCAGATAGACCCGCATGATAAAGCGGCGCGATACAGGAATGTTCCCCTCTTTGAGATCGAGGCGCGGCATGACCTGCCGGTCCGCAATGACCTCACCGGTGCCCGGATCGATGACACAGGCCGCCGCCGTGATGACATGGCGCGGGCCAATCACGGTCGCACTGCAGACCACCTGATCGATGCCGGTCATGATTGCGGCGAGAGAATTGTCCCCGGCTTCGCGCCCCAAGACGGGATCTGCGGCCGTCTGCGCCCGCGCATCAACCGGAACAACGGCGAGGCAAAAAATGGCAGCTGACACGCCCGTGGCAGCGCAACGAAACCAATTCAACAAGGACAGATACACCCACACGCTCCTATCTCCCCTCGGCAAAGACGAGCAGTGTCGCCGTCTCACCCGCCCTGAGGCTGTATTCCTGAACTGCAGCACCCTTGAGGACGGTTGATTGCACCATGATCGTACAGGTGTTCTGACCAACCGCGCCTTCACCGAGCGCCTTGATCGCAATCCGCACGCCCCCCGGCCTAACGGAAGGCTCGAAACGGGTGCCGCCGCTGACCAGATCCACCGTCTGCGCATAGGCGACACCGGAACTGTCGGTAATCGTCAACTCCACGCGGTCGACATCCTCACGGCCATTATCAATGAGCGTAAAGACAAGTGGCAATTCGACAAAGATCGGCTGCAGGCCGTCTTCTTCGAAAATCATCTCCACTCCGCTGGGAAGCTCTGCACGCAGAGGTCCGGGATCCTCATAGGACGCAACATCTTCTTCCAACAGCGCCATCATTGCGGCGGCATCGTCGCGGGCCTGGTTATAGGCCGTCGGATCGCCATGCTTCAGGCTTTCCGGCAGATTGAAAAGGCGCTCAAGCTTGCGCAACAGCGCGAGCGGCACTGCGGGCCGGAAGGCAGGTTCTTCGAACTGCTTCGGGTCCTCGCGCATCGCCTCGATATCATAGCCGAAACTGCGTTCGGCGCCGGAAAGCAGGCGATTGACCGCTTCAGCTGCGGCGATGGCGCGGTTGCGCATGTTTTTCTCGGCGAGATATGCCATCAGGTCGGCCGTCGACCATTCGATACCGGCGATGCGGACGCCGTCTGGCCGCAAAGCCTCGTCCCAGACCCTTTTCGCAGTCTCTTCGGAGAGCCATTCGCCCTTGGCGACGCCACTTTCCCAGCGAAAAGTCTCTGACCAATCCGGACTTTTCGGCAGATTGAAAGCCCATTCCCCGGACTGGCCCGGTGCCACCACGTTCTGAACAATGCCGACAAAGGCATTTTGACTTTCAACATAGAAGCGAAAAACCAGACTGACCGCGTGGGGATACACAAGCGGGGCGCCATCAGGCAAGGCGGCACTGCCCTCAGCCGCGCCACCCGGCGACCAGAGCTGGACATTGCCCGGACCGAGGCTCGGCAAAGCGTAAAGATAATCCTCGAGACTGTAGCGAAACCGGGTAGAAAACACCGGCTCGCCAGAAAGAAGCCCCATCGTCAGCTCGGCATCCCAGAAGATCATCACGGTCGAAGCAGGCGCGACATCCTCATCAAGGAGCGGGTGCGTGAACGTCGCCTTGTACTGATTCCCTTCGGTCACGATGACACGCTCGCCTTCCGCCATCGCTGCCACCGGCAGGAACAGCAATACCACGACGAAAAGCGCCAGCATCCTGCGTGAGGCCGCTGAAAGGTCATAGGACAACGAAGCGGCCGCCGCGGCCCGCCCCCGCTCAGGAATTGAGCCATTCTTCAAATTCCCTCTGCTGTTCGTCCGATGTGAAAAGCCGGCGTTTTCCGCCCAGCAGATCGTCGTTGACGCGCTTTCCATAATAGGTCTCGGCATGACTGCCATCGAGATCGTAGGGCACATAGGTCAAAACATACCAGCCTGAGGCGAGCACGAGGGCAATAATGCACAGCCCGGCGATGAAACCATACCCCCAACGCTTCGAGCTTGTCTGCGGTGCCGCTACAACCTCTTCTTCATCGCTTGCATCAGCCTCGCCGCCGTTGCTCGCAAAAGTACCACCCGCCAGAAGATAAACACCACTTGCTGTCCCGAGTGCCGCGGCGAGTGGGTCGTCCTCGTCGGGCTCAAGAACCGCAATCGCCCGTTGACGCGTCAGGTTGCGCTTGTCGTTGCTGGAAAGGATCCGACCGGAGAGCGGCATCTCAAGCGGGATCTCCGCACCCGATGCCGTTTCGATCGTGTAGAGCCTGCTGCCACGTTCTATGCGCCCGCCCGGCTCTGCATGCACTTTCAGGATAGTTGCCGGGTAGAGCTCGGCGTCCACGGGTGTGTGCAAATCCACCCGCCGCAGCGAGGCTGTCGCAGTCACCGCTTCAGGGTCTTCATCAGCACCCGCCTCCGACACGTCCCCGCCCCACCTAACGTCTATCTCAGCCAGAGGTTTACGTGAGGGCAGGATCGTGCCTGCCGGATGAGGCTCGGACACCGTCTTCCCGCTCTCGCTGGCGCGGATGCACATCTGCTGGCCGTTTGCAGTCGCCAGATCGTAAAGCGGAGCATCAACGACAATCAGATCGCCCCGCTTGAAATAAACCTTCTCGATCCGGACCGGATAGAATTCGTCGCCTGCCGGGCCCGGTATGATTTTGCGCGCCATCGCTCTCGCCACCCCTGTTGCAGCAAAGCGTAGTCAAGCGCTTGGCTATCGGCAAGTGCCGTCACGAACAAGATCGCTCAAGCCTTTCCGAATGCTTAAGGCTCGATGGGCCGGGCCTCAGAGGAAAGCATAATCGGAACACCATCGCGGATGGGATAGGCCAGCCGCGCCTTTTCGGAAACAAGCTCCTGGCGCTCGGCGTCGTAGGCGAGCCGGCCCTTGGTGACCGGACAGACCAGAAGCTCCAGCATTTTCGGATCGATTGCGCGATCTTTGGATTTCATCGCTCGGGGCACCTATTGCAGCTTGCCGCCGGGGTCGCCGGCAAGCGCAAATTCGATGATCGCGACAAACATCTCAGCGCGGTTCTTCAAATCCGGGGCTTCCAGCAAGGCCTGCTTTTCGGCGGGGCCGAACGGCGCCATCATCGAAAGCGAGTTGACCAGCGTCAGATTGCTCGCCTGCTCGATATGCTCCCACTCCGTATCGAGCCCCTCGGCATCGAGATAATCACGGAAGGCCTCAAGCAAGGCGGCACGATCAACATCGGCCTCCTGCGCCTCGAGGTTGAGATCACCGAGAAACGGCGTCATCTCGAAACTGCGGAACGGCTTGGCGGTGCGCACCTCCTCGATCAGCCGAACCCGGCAGATGCCGGTCAGCGCCACAAGATAACGGCCGTCACCGGTCTCAGCAAACGAGGTGATCCGCCCGACACAACCGATATTGGAAAGCGGCGTCTGATCGTCGACGTTGAGCGAGATCATCATGGTGGGACGGCTGAACCATGGCAATCAGCCGGTTACCGGTAACCGCCTGATCCACCATCGCCAGATAGCGCGGTTCGAAAATATTGAGCGGGAGTTGCCCCTGCGGCAGCAGCAAACCACCCGTCAGCGGAAAGACCGGAACGACGTCCGGCAGATCCTTGCGGGTGATATATCGGGCATTGCCAACCTGCATGACACAATCTCTTTATGAAAACAGGATCGTGGACAGCCTGCGGCGTGCAACAATCGTCGCCGGATCCTTCGGACCCCAGGCCTCGAAGAAAGCGACAAGCTGCTTGCGCGCGCCATCATCTTCGAATTCGCGATCCTTGCGCATGATCGTCAACAGATGATCGGCCGCTTCTTCACGCTTGCCTTCCGCATTCAGCACCTTGGCTAATTTCACGCGGGAAGCGTGATCATCGGGATTATCGGCCAGCGCCTGTTCAAGAACTGCCGGGTCGCCGAACTTGCGGGCTTCCTCGATCTGCGCGATGCGGGCGGCAAGCGCCTTGATTGCGTCGTCCTCTTTCAGCTCTTCCGGTACCTGATCCAGCACCTGCTTGGCGCGATCGAGCTGGCCGGCTGCGACCATGCAGCGCCCGATACCGGCAAGAGCCTTGGGGTTTTCCGGGTCGGCCTGCATGACGGCGGCAAAAAGCTGGCCGGCTTCCTGCAGCTTTTCTTCGGCCAGAAGCTGCTCGGCCTGATCGAGCGCCGAGGCAATTTCGGCCTTGCGATCCTGTTCAGACGGGCTGGCATCGGAAAGCTTGGCAATGAACTCATTCACCTGGCTTTCGGGCACGGCGCCCATGAAACCATCGACCGGCTGGCCATTGGAAAACGCGATGACAGCCGGAATGGACTGGACGCCGAGCTGGCCGGCAACCGCCGGGTGATCGTCAATATTCATTTTGGCCAGCTTGACCTTGCCGCCGGCGCCGTTGACCGCCTTTTCAATGATCGGGCCAAGCTGTTTGCACGGGCCGCACCACGGCGCCCAGAAGTCGACCAGCACAGGCTGATTGCGCGATTCTTCGATGACATCCTTGCCGAAATCGGCTGTCGTCGTGTCCTTGATCAGCCCGCCGGGCGGCGTTGCGTCATTTGTTGCGCCATCGGCCGTTACATTCATTTGACCGCCAAAGGCGCCGCCATATGGATTGTCAAAACCGCTCATCAAATTCTCCCCGTCTGGCCCGAAAGGCCCGTTCCGTCTTTGTTTGTAGATCGTGTGTCACGCTGTCACTTTCAAGACAAGCGGCTCGTGCCCCGTCGTCCGGATGAAGCGCAGCAGATCATCGCGCTGGATCGAGGTTGTTGCCGAATTGCGCAGCGGATGACAGTTGATAATTTCATTCTCCATCAGGTCGGAATCGAGAATAAACGTCACCTGATGTTTCGTATCATTGATGGCCCCGAGCGCGGTGACCGACCCCGGCTCAACGCCGAGATATGCCATCATCGCATCCGGCTTGCCGAAGGACACCCGACCCGACGCGCCAATCAGCGTATGGACCTGTTTCAGATCCACGGTCGCGTATTCTTCCACGGTCAGCAGAAAATAGCGGCTTTTCTTGTCCTTGATGAACAGGTTCTTGGTGTGACCGCCCGGAATTTCCTCGCGCAGATCATCGCCTTCGGCGACGGTGAAGACCGCGCGGTGCTCGCGGTTCTCGTAAGCAATACCGAGCGCATCAAGATGGGCAAAGAGATCGTCGGACGTCTTGGGTGCGGTCATGGCGGAAGACACTTTTCGGCGCGGTCAGCAAGGTTGCGCCTGTTTCACCACCATTCGCAGCCAAATGCAACAATGGCCCCGCTTGCGCAGGGCCATTGTAACAAAATCGCGGCAGGACGCCTCAAACGCCGCAGACGCTGACCGTCATGCCCATCTTCGCGGCAAGAGCGGCCTTTGCCATCATCGCCTTGTCGGCCTCTTCGGCTGAAAGCGCATAGGCGACCTGGATATGATTGGCCTTGTGGCGAGCCATCATCTGATCACGCGAAACGCCGGTCAAAACCGCATTCATGATCGGCCAGGGATAGTCCGTGGCGCGGCTGCGGCGCTCACATTCTTCCGGCGGCAGCTCAACCGCCTGCCCCCGACCAATATCCATGTGAAGCGCACCGTCCTTGATGAAGATACGGCTCCAGACGATTTCGCCGGGCTTGGCATAGCCCTTGAGTGTGCCACCACCGAAGGGGAAGAACATCGCCGGCTGGCGATAGCTTTCTGAACCGGCCCAGCCGCCTTCGTGGTGGGCCGGCGGAACCGCACCGGAAATCTCGAACACCCAGACGAAATCGTCGCGCGAGCCCGACTTGTCGCCGTCGCCCCAGCGCAAATCGTGCAGCGTGGTTTCCACCGGCTGCCCAAGCGCACGGTGCAAACGGTTGGTCAGCACTGCATCCAGACCGGCACATTCATCCACTTCATTGAAGTGCACGATCGCCTGCCCCTCGCGGATGACCGAGCCATCCTCACGGGCCACCGGCGGACGGTCGTCATTGTTGAGCATGCCCTCGACCAGATCGGAGGCCGGCAACAGATCCTTCAGACCCTGCTGATACTGGATGCCGATTGCCTCACAGCCGAAGAAATCAGCCAGACGGACCGCCGCGATATACATCCGGCACTGGTCAATGACCTGATCCTCGGTCAGTTCTTCCTTGGGGTCGGCACCGAAATGGAAGGTCATGCCCTTGTCGAGCATCCACTGGTAAGCCGCTCGGGCCTCGTCATCGGAGATCTGTTTGGTAGCGTGATACAGCGCAGATTGCGACAGCCGCTCCTTGAACACACCGAGCGGCATCAGCATTTCGTCCGGGATGATGGCATTATACATGCCCATGCAGCCCTCGTCGAAAACGCCGAGAATGACCTTGTTGCCTGCCATGTCGGCGGCAATGTCATCGGCCAGGCCGGCAATTTCGGTGGGCACGGTCGTCGCGTCAAACGGGCGGACATGGCTTTCGTCATGGGCAATCGTGCCGGTGTCGAGCCAACTTTTCAGGCCGCTGCGGAAGAAATCATCTTCGAAGGTCTCGCTCCAGAGCGAGGAATAGCCAATACCAGCCTTGGTCAGCGAGCCGTTGAGGTTCAATAGCCCGACAAGGCCTGGCCATTGCCCCGACCAGTTGGCGACCGTCAGGATCGGCCCCTTGTGGGAAGACAGTCCCGGCAGCACGTGGTGCGAATATTGCCAGACGGCCTCGGCTACGATGATCGGCGCATCGGGATCGATCGACTTGAAAACATCCATGCCCTCGCGCTGGGTGGCAATGAAGCCATGGCCAGCGGGCTTTTCCGGATGGGCGCGTTTCAGCGTATGCCCCATCTCAGCGACGACGGCGGCGAGCTTGTCCTCCATCGCCTTTTGCGCGGGCCAGCATTTTGTGTTGGCGCTTTCGCGCAGGTCACCACTGGCAACCAGCATGATATCGGTCATGTCTATTTCCTCCCGATTGTTGTGAAAACGAGATCACGTCTTTTGCTGGCCGGGTCAGAGCTCAGCCACCAGGCAGCCAAACATGCGATAAAACCCCATTTTTCGCTTGCAAATTCGTGTCAGCACCCTTGTTAGCGCCGAAAATTGCACTTGTCCAGTATGAAACGGACGACCGAAAGCACCCCGTTTCTGAGCCCTTTCCAGACAGCTGGAACCGGACAACAAGTGCGCCTTTCAACCACCACCGACGCTGCGGGTTATCGACAAACCACGCCTTCAACCCGAAAAAGCGTCACCACGCGTCCTCCCGCGCCGGATACTTCGCCGGCACCGCGCTAATAAATTGAAAATAATGCGACATTTCGTGGCCGCAAAAAAATGCAAAAATCCGTCATTTGCCTGTTGCATTTGAAATCGGGTTAGGCCATATACGCCCTCGTCGCCGAGACGGTGACATCGCCGGTCAAACACTTACCCCTGACCGGTATGATGAGCGGGTGTAGCTCAGGGGTAGAGCACAACCTTGCCAAGGTTGGGGTCGGGCGTTCGAATCGCCTCACCCGCTCCATTCTTTCCTTAGATATTAAAGTTGTGATTTTCCGCCTACTGGCGGTGTCGTGTTGGGCTTGGTTCTGTCTTGCCACATCGCCCCTTGCTGAGCCGGAGATGGCCGTTCGCGATCGCGGATAAAAAGCGCGCAAGAACAGCGACCTTCGCTCCGCCTCCGTTTCGGCACTCGCAGCTGATCTTGTCGGTCCTTTCAGCGAAAGAACGTTTCATCGCCAACCCAAGATATGCGCCTGGCGCATAACTCCATCGTGCTTACCTCATGACTCAGGCCGCAGGTCGGCACGTAAAAGACGAGTGCCCAAAACAACGGACAAATTTTTCCAAGAAAAAAATCATGATTTTCAATAATTAGGGCGAAAGTCAGCTGACACGTCGTGCAACCTGCGCTTGATATGAAACAAGACAAAGTTCGCAAGGGATTCAGATTCAACAGCAGGCGCTCAAAAACAGGGCTGAAACTGATGACAGCGCGCGCAATACAGGGTATATGTCAGCACATTCAAAATTTATTAATAGTCAACGTAATTGTCCACTTCCGAGGGTTTCCCAGTGAGCGCGGCAGATTTTCAGGCCATGTCAACGGCCCATATTTCAGAAGTAAACACTTTGCCAAAACGAGCATTTGGCCACGAATTGGTCATTTCTGATACGTCGAAAAGACGTACATTCCAGTGCGCACTCAAGCGTCTGTTCGATATCGTCATGTCCTTCGGGGCGCTTGTGACGCTCTCTCCGCTGTTTATCGTCGTTGCAATCCTGATCAAGCTGGACAGTCCCGGCCCCGTATTTTTCAGCCAGTTGCGCTGGGGACGCCACGGCAAGAAGATCAACATCTTCAAGTTCCGCTCTATGCGCACAGATCTTGGTGATAAAAGTGGCATCAAGCAGACTGTCGAAAACGATCCGCGCATCACCAGGATGGGTGCTTTCCTGCGGCGCTCAAACATTGATGAGCTCCCCCAGCTTATCAATGTGTTGAAGGGCGACATGTCGCTGATCGGTCCGCGTTGCCATGCCATCGGCATGCTGGCCAGCGGGATGCTGTTTGAAGAGCTCGTGCCGGAATACCATCAGCGACACATTATGCGCCCCGGCCTGAGCGGCCTTGCGCAGATCAGGGGCTGGCGTGGCCCGACCACACGGCGGGGTGAAGCACGCGCGCGCATCATGTGCGATCTCTATTATGTGTCAAACTACAGCTTCAAGCTCGACATGCAAATTCTCGTTGCAACGCTGCGCTCGGAAATCGGACGCGGAACGGGGTTCTAGGCCGCAACGGCAGGCCGGTATCGGGATGAACGACAGGCGGGACAGTGTTCCGCCTTTTTTTGTGCCCTCAGTTCGCCCGTTTCTCCTGAAAGACAGGCTTTTCTGGTTACCAGAGCGTTACCCCGCCCTTAGGCAAATTTTAAAAGTGTGTTGCTAGCTTGCGGTCATAGGTTGTGAGTTTGTGTAGAGAGTACGATGACCGAGCTAGCCCGCGTTCGCGCAAAATACGTCATAGGTCCCGATGGCAGTCCGCTGACCGTTGCAGACCTGCCTCCCTCCAACACAAGACGCTGGGTCATCCGGCGCAAGGCCGAGGTGGTTGCGGCCGTGCGTGGCGGGCTGTTGAGCCTGGAAGAGGCCTGTGAGCGCTACTGCCTGACAGTGGAGGAGTTTCTCTCCTGGCAGGCTTCGATTGATGATCACGGTCTTGCCGGTCTGCGAACCACACGTATCCAGCAATATCGCAACTGACCATCCGAAACCGGTCGGGGATCAAGCCCCGGGCATGGCCAGAAGACACAAGGCGCTCCCGTCATAAAAGGCGGTTGCGCCATTCTTTTAGATCTTTTTGTCAGGCTATCCAGAAATGAAGAAGGCCGCACCCAGAGGATGCGGCCTTTCTGCCTGCGTTTATGCCAACCTTTTGCGGACGATCAGGCGCGTTTCCTGCTCGGATTGTCGCGCATTTCCAGGGCGGCGGCCCGCTCATAGTCGATTTCCATCTGGGCAAGCTCTGCTTCCGCGACACTGCGCTGCTGGCGCAGGTCGTCCACGGAGACAGCGAGATTGTCCGCCCGTTGACGCGCAGATTTGGCATAGGTGGAATAGGCAAAATGGGCGGGATCGGTGATCCCGGATTTCTTCTCTTCGGCGGCGATCTGTTGCAGGAGCTCGTCCGACATGCGCCCGAACTCATCCATCATAAGTTGCAGCTGCTGCAACTGCCTTTTCTTTTCCTTCACCTGAAACGCCTTCAGACGCAACAGACTGTTTCGTGCCTTCATACGCAAAACTCCCCGGCTGACGAACGCATTGCCGAAAGGCGCCCCCTTTGATTTCTGACTCGCGTCTCCTCTTTCGAGAATGATTAACGAATTCGAAATCCCGGTAACCTTTCATTTACAGTCATGAAAGATCATAGTCTCCATCACTTAAGGGTCGGTAAACCGAAAGCGACAAAAAACCGAAAAATTGCGAGTCGATAGAGTCACTTAGTCAAATTGGTTAATCTTTTTTGTTGATTCTTTTCGTCAAAAAAATCAATAAAATCAACGACCTTGCAATGTTCATTAATAAATTATGTGCGCCTTGCCAAAATGAATCAGAATTTGTTAACCATTAAATGGCAGCTTCGGTATCAGGTCATCACTGAGTCCGTATCGCGTCGGGGCGACACCAGACCTTTCAAATGCGGCGGTTCAAGGGGAAAGACATGCGGGTTCTTTTAATCGAAGACGACAGTGCCACAGCTCAAAGCATCGAACTGATGCTTAAGAGCGAGAATTTCAACGTTTATACGACAGATCTCGGGGAAGAAGGCGTCGACCTCGGGAAGATCTATGACTACGACATCATCCTTCTCGATCTCAATCTTCCCGATATGTCGGGTTATGAAGTGCTGAAGGCGCTGCGCGTTTCCAAGATCGGCACACCGATCCTGATCCTGTCCGGCATGTCCGGCACCGACGACAAGGTGCGCGGCTTCGGATCCGGTGCAGACGACTACCTGACCAAGCCATTCCACAAGGAAGAGCTGGTAGCACGCATTCACGCCATCGTCCGCCGCTCCCAGGGACACGCCCAGTCGATCATCACCACCGGCGAGCTTGCCGTGAATGTCGATGCCAAGACGGTCGAAGTTGACGGCCAGCGTGTTCACCTCACGGGCAAAGAATACCAGATGCTCGAGCTGCTCTCGCTGAGGAAGGGCACCACGCTGACGAAGGAAATGTTCCTGAACCACCTTTATGGCGGCATGGACGAGCCCGAACTGAAGATCATCGACGTTTTCATCTGCAAGCTGCGTAAGAAGCTCGCAAATGCCGCCGGCGGCACCAATTTCATAGAAACCGTCTGGGGTCGCGGCTACGTGCTTCGTGATCCGGACCAGCAGGAACTGCAGAAGCGGGCCTGAGCCCGCCCTCCTCCTCATCCTCCTGAAAATGCGGCGCCTGGCGCCGCTTTTTTTGTGCTGGCCTCAAGAGTGCCTATTCAGCAGCCCCCCGCTGGCGCGCATCATCCCGCCTTTCGCCGGGCGGCGCGCACAGAAGCTGCAAATCCGCCTTGAGGCGGCCGATCCTGTATTCAGCTGCCTCGACCGCCCTTCTGGCCTTGCTGACGTCATTTTGCGCAGAGCACTGCTCCAGCGGTTCAACACCTTTCAGCAGCCGCTCGGCCCGCGCCAGCACCGAACTCGCAGCCGCAAGTTCGCTTTCTCCTGCTGCGATTTCGAGCTGCAACGAGTCAAAATCGCTCATGAAGGCGCGCCGGTTGTCGCGCGCGGTAAGGATGGTATCGAGCAGGGTAAGCCGTGCCTGCTGGGTCATGCGCAGCGCATCCCCCTCGTCGATGATCGGCAGAACATATGAGATCAGGAATTGCAGATTGAAACCGCCGGTCTGGGTCATGAAACTCGGGATCGACGTCGTCAGCCGCGAGAAACGGGACTGTTTGGCGATATCGAGCTGCGCCGCCGCCGCCTCCACAAGCAAATCCTCCAGCCGTTTTTTGCCCGAATCGGCAAAACACGCATCTGCATCATCGCTGGTGAACGGAGGGTAATCCGACAAGGCCGCCAGCACCGAACGCCCCGGGGCGACCTCATAGCCGCCCTCGGCCAGCCCGGACAGACCGAGCAATTCATCACGCTTGGATGTGAGCGAGCGTGAAACAGCCATCGCCTCGCGACGGGCAGCGTCGATCTGGTCTCTGAGTGTTTCAAGCTCCAGTGGACTGGAATTGCCAAGCGCCACCTCAACCTCCATGTCGTCGACGCGGCATTGCAGGCCTTCCCGGTTCAGGGCGACATTCTTGCGCTGGATATCGAGTTCCGTGTACTCGTTATAGGTATCCAGAAGCTCCCGCGTCGCATTACGCTGCGCCACCTGATATTGTACGGGGATGAGCCGTCCTGCGACCTTTACGGTCCTACGGTCCAGCCGCAACAACGCCCGGGAAACATCCCAGTTCACACCGAGGACAATGTTCGACACATGATCGATCTTGTCGAGATCACCTGCAAATGTCGAAATCTGCCGCGCCTCTGCGCTGATGCGCGGATAGCGGGCCGACTTCACTTCGTCCAGTTCGAGAACCGCATGCGCACGGCTGATGCGGGCACGCATGAAGTCCTTGCCCCGACTGTTTGCGCTGGTAAGAAGCTCCGAGGGACCGAGGGCCTTCCCGTCATCCGGCGGCACCGGCGGCGGAGCATCGAGTTCAGCTTCCATCACATCGATCCGCTTCACCGTTTCTTCAAGCTGCGTCGAAGCGCAGCCCGCAAGTGCCGCGCCGCCGCAAAAGACCAGCCCGGCCAAAGCGGAAGCCCGCCGCCGGCGGGGCAACCGGCGTCCAATCGGCATTGGGCGCCTAATCAAGGACAAAATCACCTGGGTTGAGGCCGGAGATGACACGGATATAGTCATCAGACATCTCGCCGAGCTCCACCTTGACCAACTTCGGCTGCCCTCCTTCATCCTTGCGCACGAAGGTCTGGTCGCCCTGAATCACGACCGCGGAAACCGGCACGGCGGGCTCCTGGCTGATGCTTGGTCTGGTGAACCGACAGGTTGCCGTCTGGTTCAAAAGCGCTATCCCGGCGGGGTCACGGAAAGCAACCTCGACGATAGTGGCCAGCTCTCCGCGGGCGCGTTCAGCCGGATTTTCGAGCGGATGAAAGGCGGAAATTTCAGCAGGCCTTGGCGTACCGTCGGGTTTCGGCGTTACGGTGACGTCGGCATTGCGCACAAGGCGCATTTCGACACTGTCAAACTCAAGCCGCGCTCCAAGCTGCTCGGGATCGACCAGCAAAGCCAGACGATCACCTTCATCGACCGTCAGCTTGCCATCTGCGGCAGTGCTGGTTTCCACATCAACGAGCCGCCCTGCCGCACTCGCCTTCACAATTGCCTTGTCGAGCTTGGAAATGACTTCGGCAAGCGCATTTTCGCGCTTTCTGACATCATGGGTCAGCCGGGTCACTTCAAGGTCGGACTCCTGCCGCTCCAGTGCGTTTTGGTGCCGTTCACGCTCAAGCGCCATATCGGCTTCATCGAGTTTGCGCTGCGCCTCCTGATAGCGCCCGAATGCCAGCCGACCCTGGCCATAGAGGCGCTTCATCTCGGCAAACTGGGCCGCGAGATAGTCCCGCACCCCCGCCTTTTCGTCTTCGTCGAGACTTTGAATGGCACGGGTATTTTCCTGATAGGAGCCGGTTCTGTAGGCAAGACGCGCCTTGACATAGTCGAGATCGAACCGGATTTCCTCTGCCCGCCGCTCAAGCGCATAGGTGTCATAGCGCCCAATCACATCGCCTGGCTCGACTTGGTGACCATTGGCGATTTCAAGTTCCAGCCGTCCCGAAACAGGCGCGACCACGGCAAGGGGGCGGCCATACCCGATTTTGCAATTGCGAACGATTTCTTGCGGGAAAGGTCGCATCTCGACCGCAACGCGCCGCACGTCCCGGGAGGGGTCGTCAACAGCGATCTGATCGGTTTTCGTCGGGTCGGCCAAGGCCATTCCCGGCAAGGCAACGGCAAGTATACCCGCTGAAATTTTCAGGGAAACCTGACTAAAACGCATGGCAGAACTCCCTCAGAAACTGACGGGAACAGTGTGATCACAACCTTCACTGAAACGCTGCACCATCGAAATTGTTTCGCGTGCGACCGTTTCCGGTAGGCTGAACCATCAGACGCTAGTGGCAAAGCTTGACGAAAATTGGATTGCGTTTTGTTGCGCTGCAGAATTTCCTCGGGGAGGCGGAGCTCAGACCACGGGCTTCGCCTCGAACACCACTTCGCCCTCATTGACGACGAATTCCACCGACATGCCGGTTTCTTCCGCCAGAAGTGCGGTGAAATAGGGCTGGACATTGTGCGAAGTGATCGGGTCCTCCATCACGCCGCCATAAATGCGGGAAAAATCGGCCGGCAGCTGCACATAGGGACCACGTGTCCGAATGATGAAGGCGAAGATATCGCCGGCCGCATCAAGACCGACATCAATCGTGCCACCGCGCGGGACTGTCGATTGGGCAACCAGAAACAGGTTCAGCAACAGCTTGACCCTGCCTTTGGGTGCATTAACCCTTGGGCCGGTCCAGTTCAGGGTCAAACGCTTGTTGAGCCCGATCAGGTCCTGAGCCGCGATCTCGGCCTCGCCGGTATCGAGCGGCGTATCCAGTGTACCCGACGCACCGAAGGCGATTCGGGCGAACTTCAGGTGGACTGTGGCGCTGAGGACACTCTGACGGACCAGATTAAGCGCCTCATCGTCCATACCGCCCGCATCGAGAAGTTCGAGGCCATTTCCGGCGGCACCGATGGGGTTCACCACATCATGACAAATACGGCTTGCCAGAAGTGCTGCCAGGTCGGCGCCGCTCAGCGTCAGATTCGGATTCTTCATCGCTGCAAATTTCCTTCCGATTGGACCGGACATCAAGCCATGGGCATCTGATACCCTTCCCGGAGGCTCCCGGGAAAAATCACTGTGTTTGGTAAATCCATTGTTAAGAGGTCTCCCTCACAATGGCGTTGGGCACCACGCTTGCCACATCCACAGAAAAAGGCAATGGCGTCGCGCCCGGTCATGCCAGAAAGCAACAGGAATGGAACCGCCATGCTTGCCAGAACAGCCCTGAGGTCCGTTTCGACCCTCTTTATCGCCCTGCTCTTGCTGACGGCGCTTAGCACCCTGCAGGCAAGTGCCCAGACCCAGCAACAGCCGCCAGCACCCGTGCAGCCACATCAAAATGGTGGTTTTACCGCCGATGAAGTAATTGATGCCGGCAATAATTTCTTCGGTTCCGCCAGTTCCGGACTGGCGTCCACAATGCAGAATGCGTTTTCCAAATATGGCCTCCCCAACGGCTATATTCTCGGTTCTGAGGGCTCCGGTGCTTTCATTGCAGGCCTCACCTATGGCGAAGGCCAGCTCAACACCAAGAATGCCGGTGTACACAAGGTGTTCTGGCAAGGTCCCTCTCTCGGCATCGATTATGGCGGCGATGGCTCGCGGGTCATGATGCTGGTTTATAACCTGCCGTCGGTACCAGACCTCTTTCGTCGTTACGGCGGCGTCTCCGGCTCAGCCTATGTCGTTGCCGGTTTTTCGATGCAGGTCTATACCAACCGCAATATCGTTATCGTGCCCGTGCGCTCCGGCGTCGGCGCGCGTCTCGGCGTCAATGTCGGCTATCTGAAGCTGACCCAGAAGCCGACCTGGAACCCCTTCTGAGCGGAGAACTCGGCTTGGTCGTCGATCCTGAAGCACAAAAGCGCGAAATCGAGGCGCGGTACGCTGCGCTTTGCGCTCGGGTGGACGCTGCTGCCGGCTCTTCCCGGGAGGATGAGGCGCTGAGGCAAGCCTTTGCCGAGCTTGCGGCCATGATGATCGCCTATGCGCATGATAGCGGATCAAAACAGACGCTCCTGGACGCACTTTCCCGCGACAACGAGAGCGGCAGTTCTCACACGCGCATCAACCTTGCCGCGCGCGCGCTGAAAAACATCCGGGAAAACGGCAAAGACTGAATGCGGATCAGCCGATGCGACCAGTTGAAAGCGCGAGCTGGTAGAGCGCAATTCCAGCCGCGGTGGCAACATTCAGGCTGTCGAGCCCGGGCGCCTGCGGAATGCGCACCGGACGGAAGGTCTTGAGAATTTCCACCGGCAGCCCCTCACCTTCTGTTCCCAGCACCAGCGCCGTGCGCCTTCCTGGCTGAAGCGCATGAAGCGCCTGATCGCCCGAGGGCGAAAGGGTGACGACCTGAAAGCCTGAGGCGTCGAGCGCCGTCAGAATTTCCTCAACGCTGCCGCCGCGGCTCCACTTCATTGTCAGTACCGACCCGACCGAGACCCGAAGCGCCTTGCGATAAAGCGGATCGCATGAGGTTTCATCGAGCAGCACGGCATCGGCGCCAAAGGCTGTGGCATTGCGGAAAATACCGCCGACATTGTCGTGGTTGGAAAGGCCGACCGCGACCGCAACCAGGGCATTGTCCGGCAGCGCGGCAATCATCCCGGCGGGCGATGGCGTGTCGGCCAGCCGGCCAAGCGCCAGCACACCGCGATGCATGTCGAAACCCGCAATCGCATTCATCACCGCCGCCCCGCAGACATACACCGGCACATCGTCAGGAAAGGCTGAAACGACATCGGCGATGCCGGCAAACCGGTTTTCCAGCACCAGAATGCGATCAGCGACAAAACGGCCCCTGCCATGCGCTTCGCAAAGCACACGCAAAACCACGGTGCCCTCGGCGATAAAAAGGCCGCGGCGTCCGACCAGATCTTTTTCCCGGATCGCCCGGAAAGGCGCTATCCGTTCGTCTTCCGCGTCCAGTATCGAAATCGGGGCAGCTGCCATCAGGGCGTCAGTCGAAACGAATTTCAACGTCGGCCGCCATCCGGCCGGTGTTGAGATCGAACAGGTAGAAGGTCTGCTCGCCATTTTCTTTTTGGCCGTATATCAGTGCCTGACCATTCCCATAACTGATATCGACGATCACAAAACCACGCGGCAGCGTGGCCGTCAGCGCTCGCGGCGCATCGGCCGGCACGATCGCGCCGGATGACGCAACCGCTGCCTTTTCGTCGGCGGATTTATCGAAAACCTTGTAGAGGATCGCGCCGAAAACGGCCATCAGCGAAACGATCATGATCAGGGCGGAAACGATCTGCAGCCTCAGCATCCGACGCCGCACCAGTTCGACGGCCGGATCAAGCGGCTGTTCTTCTTCCTGGTCTTCGATATTATGTTGCGACATTGTCCATTGCTCCACGGCGTTGTTTCGCATACAAGCGCCAGTCTTGAACCAGCCCTTGGCAAACACTCAGATGACAGACGCTCCCTTTAAACAAACAGAGGCCGATAGAAAAGTCTTTCTCGTTCCCGACGGGACGAAAGAGCGCCTCGACGCGTTTGTCGCACGCCAAATGGGTGACGGCATATCACGCACCCGCATCAAGGCGTTGATCGGCAAGGGGGCAGTCAGCATTGACGGCACTCCGGCAACGGAGCCGAGTCGCAAGGTCAAGCCCGGCACCGAAATCACGATTATTGTTCCGGAAGCGGAAGAAGCCGAACCGGAAGGCGAGGATATTCCGCTCGATATTCTGCACGAGGACGATGATATCATCGTGATCAACAAGCAGGCGGGACTTGTCGTCCATCCCGGTGCAGGGAACTGGACCGGAACGCTGGTCAACGCGCTGATCCATCATTGCGGTGATACGCTTTCGGGCATTGGCGGGGTCAAGCGGCCTGGCATCGTCCACCGCCTCGACAAAGACACCACTGGCGTGATGATCGTGGCGAAGAACGACGCCGCCCATCAGGCGCTTGCCGCGCAATTTGCCGATCACGGCCGCACAGGGCCGCTCAAACGCGCCTACAAGGCCTTGATCTGGGGCCGGCCGCGCAGTCTTCACGGCACCATCGATGCACCGCTCGGCCGTGGATCAGACCGGATCCGCCGCGCCGTGAAATCCGCAGACAGCGCCAATGCAGACTTTGCAATCACCCACTACACTGTCGAGAAGCGCTTCGGCGAGCGGCAGGACGGCACTGCGCTTGCAAGCCTTGTCGAATGCAGGCTGGAAACCGGCCGCACCCATCAGATCCGTGTTCATATGGCCCATCTCGGCCATCCTCTGATCGGCGATAATCTTTACGGCTCGGGCTTCAAGACCAAGGCAAACCTTCTGGATGAGCCGGCCAGCTCGCTTGTGCGCGGCTTTCCCCGACAGGCGCTGCATGCGGCCCTTCTGGTCATCGAACATCCAGCAATGGGTGAGGAGATGTCGTTCGAGGCTGCCCTCCCTGAAGACATGGCCGCCCTTTGCAAGGCTTTCGGCGCAGAATAGGCAGAAACATTCCAGTGAATGGAGTGTTCACCCTTTGAGAACCTTGAAACACGGAATTGCCATACTTAAATCCCGTTTTACCTTCATGAAATCGGTAACAGGTTCGCGGGGCAAAACCGCGCTGCCATGCCATGTTTCATGGAACGGTCAGACACACCAAGGGGGTGAAAGCAGTGGCCAATACATTACCCAGCATTCGCGCCGGAGAAAACGGTCTCAACCGTTATCTCGAGGAAATCCGCAAATTCCCGATGTTGGAGCCGCAGCAGGAATATATGCTCGCCAAGCGCTTTCAGGAACATGACGACCGCGGCGCCGCACATCAGCTTGTGACCAGCCATCTCCGCCTCGTTGCCAAGATCGCCATGGGCTATCGCGGCTACGGCCTGCCGATCGGTGAAGTCGTCTCGGAAGGCAATGTCGGCCTGATGCAGGCCGTAAAGAAATTCGATCCCGAACGCGGTTTCCGGCTGGCCACCTACGCTATGTGGTGGATCAAAGCCTCCATCCAGGAATACATCCTGCGCTCATGGTCGCTTGTCAAAATGGGCACGACCGCCAATCAGAAGCGGCTGTTCTTCAACCTGCGACGGCTCAAGGGCAAGATCCAGGCGATCGAGGACGGTGACCTGAAACCTGAGCAGGTTACCGAGATCGCAACCACACTCAAGGTCAGCGAGGAAGAAGTCGTTTCGATGAACCGCCGCCTGTCAGGTGACGCCTCGCTCAACGCACCGATCCGCGCGACAGAGGGCGAAAGCGGACAGTGGCAGGACTGGCTTGTCGATGAAAACGACAGCCAGGAAGACATTCTGGTCAATCAGGATGAACTCGAAAATCGCCGCGACATGCTGTCATCTGCGATGGGTTTGCTAAACGATCGCGAAAAACGAATTTTCGTGGCACGCCGTCTTTCCGAAGACCCTGAAACGCTGGAATCGCTTTCCGGCGAGTTCAACATTTCCCGCGAGCGCGTCCGCCAGATCGAGGTGCGCGCCTTTGAGAAGGTGCAGGACGCGGTGCAGAAGCAGGTTACCGCTAACGCCCGCGCGGTGCGCGCAGTGCGCGACGGCAACGACGCGTCTGAATGAGAAAAGTTCGTTTCAGTCCTGATTGGGATCAGGACCTGTGAACTGACGTCTGCAACTTCTATCGCCCTCGCAGGACACTGCGGGGGCGATTTTGCTCATTCACGCCAGACGCTTCGGCCTTGCCAACCAAACGACGCCGTATCAGATTTCAACGTCCGCATAACCCACGCACATCAGGGCGAGCGGTACAAGCGGCGCTGCCAGCCCGAGGACATCGGCGGTGGCTTCATCGCTGAACCCTCCGACCAGAACGCTGCCCAGCTCCTCCGCCACGGCCTGAAGTTGGATGTTTTGCGCCACCGCGCCGGCTTCCAGATAGACATAGCGCTCGCCGCGGGCCCCATAAGGCCGCTGTTCGGCAAACGCCTGCGCCGGGGTCGCCATATCGCCGCAAATGACAATAATGCAGGCGGCGTCCGCAATCCACTCAGGATTACCGATCGCCGCTTTGCACAAATCCGGCCGCAGATCGGCACGACCGGTAATTTTCAGATCAAGCCCGGCAGGCTCCACCGCATACAGACCGCTGTCGAGACCGCTGACCCTGCTTGCCAGAACGAACAGACGAAGCGGGTAGAGCGCGTGAGCGGAAGGCGCAGTCCTTTCCCCATTCTCGCCGGTTGTTCCCTGTGCAGCCCATATCAATTGTTTCAGGGTGCGCTGCGGTATGGCCTGTTCGGCAAATGCTCTAACGGTGCGACGCCGGGAGAGTGCCTGCGCAAGGGTGATTTCCACCGGATCGTCTCCTTCTCTGGCCCTTCGGAGCGCCTTTGCTGCCGTCAAAAGACAGCGTCAATTGCCGTCATTGATATCGCCGAGCGCCCGCCACTCCTGGATTGCCCTGTTGAAGATCGCCATGCCGGTGGTGCCTTTTTCCAGCGTCAGCAGCGCCCGGCGGCCGTTGCGGTAGGTCACCGGAATATCGATCCAGTTACGATCTCCCAAAAGCGCGAGGTTCTGGGCACGGGCCTGATCGAAATCATTCAGCGCAAGCATATAGAGGTCGTCGGTGATCTTGGCGGAAACCGCGATCAGCGGATCGCCACGCGCGGCCTCGGTTCCCTTCATCGACATCCGCTGCACATTATCGATTGCCCCGCCCTTAAAATCATCGTTCAGCGTAAACGAAATGTCGATGAGGTGGCTGGCTGGCAGCGAGGGATCATCGTTGCGACGGAACGTCAAAACACCGGAAAGACCGGCATCGGGTACATTCAGCACACCTTCGACCACCGGTTCGGAGACCGCCGTTCCGGTATTTTCCTGTTTGAGTTCCCATTCTACCGAACCCTCGAAGGCAGAGGGAACCGACTGGCCAAGCTGCTCCTCATAAAGATACATTTTCTGGGCGGCGCCAACGGGCGGCGAAGGATCGGATGTCGGCGCTGCGGCAACCGTTTCCGCCGGCGCCGATGCCGAGGTCTGATTGGCAACGGACCGCGCCGGACCGGAGGAGGCACCGGCCGCCGGAAGGCCTTCATCGACCTCTGTTCCATCGGGAAGAAGTCGTTGTGTGAAGGGCTTCTCGGTCTCCGCCGTTTCCGTCCCGGCAGGTTCAGCAGGTGTCGCGTCCGGCTGGCTTGCCGTGCTTTCCACGACGGTTTGATCCCGATCGGCCGGCGAGATCGCCGCAATAATACTGTTCCGGTTATCCCAGGCGAAGTAACCGCCTATCGCCAGGACCAGCGCGATAACGGCCGCACCGGCAATCAGAAGAACCCGGCGCTTGCCACCGGTGTCGTGATCGGCGGAATGCTGATGTTCCTCACCGCCCGCCATTTCATCATAATCGCCGAACCCGTCACCCGGATCCTCCGGCTCCAGCCCGAGAAGGCTGTCGACATGTGCCCAGTCCTTTTCAGGGACGGAGCGGCGCGGCGGCGGCGGAGCCGGTTCAAAAGAGGTCGGCGGGACGGCTGTCGCCTCGAGCTGCCATTCGCTGACCGGCTCGTCCAGCTCCTCCTCCCGGACCAGTTCCTGGTCTTCATCATCAGGCTCGACAATGACCGTTCCGACATCACTGTCGTCTTCATCCTCGGGCTCGTCATAAGAATAATTGGCCGCATCATCCTCCGGATCGTCATCCTCATAGGAAACGTGGGATGGCGCACTGACCGCCTCGAAAGTCGCCCCGTGGAGCTTTTCGTTCTCATGCAGCGGTTCTTCGGAATACGGCTCGTCTTCCGCTTCGCGATTGTTATCGCCGTCGGCGGGCATCTGGTCGAAAGACTCTTTATGCTCAGAAGCAGAATGAACAGCGTCCTCGGGTGAGGGTTGCCGCTCTTCTGGCTCATGCTGCTCTGCATCATCCCTGGGGGCATCAGACTGCCAGCGGACGGGCTCATCGCCATCGGCTTCACCGCTCAACTCAGCCGGGGCGTTGTCGGGCGCTTCTACTTCAGGCTCGACCGACAGCTCGTCCTCTACCGGCGGCAGAGCCTCGGCGAATTCGCTCTCGACCTCCGCGATGGCAGCGTCGATCTTGTCGATCTGGCGCTTGATCAATGCCTCGGGCGGGGCCGGAGACATATTTTCCATCTGCCGGACGACGGCGGAGCGCGCTTTTTCATAAACGCGCGCGCGCAACTCTGGAGACTGTTCCGGAAGGCCATCGACGGCACGTCGAATGACTGCTGTGAAATCCGCCATTGATTACCCCTATTGTGCGGGTCATTTCCGCGACAATACTATTATTTTTGCTTAATCTTCAAATGGATCGGTCACAAGAATGGTGTCATCACGCTCGGGACTTGTGGATAGAAGCGCAATCGGTGCACCGATCAGCTCTTCAACCTGTCGTACATATTTGACAGCCTGTGCGGGAAGGTCGGCCCATTTGCGCGCGCCAACAGTAGATTCCTTCCAGCCTTCAAGCGTGATGTAGATCGGTTTGACCCGCGCCTGCGCCCCCTGGCTGGCTGGCAGCGCCTCGACCCGCTCGCCATCAAGTTCATAGGCAACACAGATTTTCAATTCGTCGAGACCGTCTAGTACATCGAGCTTGGTGAGCGCGATACCGGTGATGCCGTTGGTGGCGACGGCCTGGCGCACCAACACGGCGTCGAACCAGCCACAGCGACGCTGACGCCCGGTGACCGTACCGAACTCATGTCCGCGCTCGCCGAGAAACTGACCAACCTCGTCATGAAGCTCGGTCGGGAACGGCCCTTCGCCAACGCGGGTGGTATAGGCCTTGGTGATGCCAAGCACATATTCAAGCGCGCCCGGCCCCATGCCTGAACCGGCGGCAGCCTGACCGGCGACCGTGTTCGAAGAGGTGACGAAGGGGTAGGTGCCGTGATCGATATCGAGCAGCGTGCCCTGCGCGCCCTCGAACAGGATGCGCGCACCGGAACGGCGCTTCTTGTCGAGCAGCAGCCAGACGGTTTCGCGGAAAGGCAAGACCTGATCGGCAACCGAGGTCAGTTCTTCCATGATTGCGGCATGCTCGATCTCCGGCACGCCGAAGCCACGTCTCAAAGCATTGTGATGCGTCAGCATCCGGTCGACCTTTGCCGGCAGCGTTTCCAGATTCGCCAGGTCCATAAGGCGGATCGCGCGACGGCCGACCTTGTCCTCATAGGCCGGACCGATACCACGTCGCGTCGTGCCGATCTTGGTGCCGGAATTGGAAGCGGCATCCTCGCGCATGCCATCCAGCTCGCGGTGCAGCGACAGAATCAGCGTCGCATTGTCCGCTATTCTGAGGTTTTCCGGTGAGATCGCCACGCCCTGGGCTTCCAGACGGCCGATTTCGGCTATCAAAGCATGGGGGTCGACAACGACACCATTGCCGATGACGGCAAGCTTGCCTTCACGCACGACGCCTGAGGGCAAAAGCGACAGCTTGTAGCTGACGCCGTCGATCACCAGTGTATGGCCGGCATTGTGGCCACCCTGATAGCGCACCACGATATCGGCGCGTTCGGACAACCAGTCGACGATCTTGCCCTTGCCTTCATCGCCCCATTGCGAGCCGACCACTACAACATTTGTCATTTTACCTACCTAGAAACCGATGCCTCACCTGCGGCTGAACCGCAGCATCTATAACCACCCACTACCTATATTGCGACTCCCCTTGCCCGCAAGCCCGCAAAATTTTCTCGTGACACCGGCACTTGCGGCGGACTATGCGGGGAGCGCCGTAAAACCATCATCCCTTCTTGCTTGAAGTTACGACCGAGGATGAGCCAATTGAGGGACTATGGCCATGCAATGGCGCGCCTATCTTCTTTTGACGATAACCACACTTTTTTGGGGTGGGAACCTCATCGTTGGCAGGCTGGCCATCGGCCATGTATCTCCGATGGTGATGAATTCGCTCAGATGGGGGATCGCGGCACTCATCATGTCGGCCTTCGCCATGCCGCAGATTCACAAAGACTGGCCCGCCGTCAAGAAGAACTGGCCAATCCTGTTTGCCTTTGGCGCTGTCGGTTTTGCAAGTTACAATGCGTTTCTTTATTCCGGTCTCAGGTTCACCTCCGCTATCAACGGCGCAATCGACCAGGCCGCGACCCCGATCCTGATCTTCGCCCTGAACTTCCTGTTCTTCCGCGTCCGCGCCTCACTGGCGCAGCTTGCCGGTTTCGCGCTCACTCTTGCCGGTGTTGCGGTTACGGTGTTGCATGGCGAACTCGCACGCCTGCTCAGTCTTGATATCAATTTCGGCGATCTTCTCATCCTGATAGCTGTGCTGTGCTATTCGCTCTACACGGTTACCCTGCGTTTCAAACCCAAACTCGACTGGCGGGCGATGGCCATGGCCTGCTTCCTCGGCGCTTTCATCGCCTCGCTGCCGATGGTAGCAACGGAGGCGGCCCTCGGTCTCGCCATGCTGCCACATGACCTCACCGGCTTCGGGGTAATCATCTATATCGGTGTTTTCCCGTCCTTGATCTCGCAAATACTGTTCATCCGCGGCGTGGAGATGATCGGACCGAACCGGGCAGGCCTGTTCATCAACCTCATTCCGGTCTTCGGCATGATCCTCGCCGTCGTTGTGCTTGGCGAGAGCCCTGCCGGCTACCACGCCATTGCCTTCGTGCTTGCCATTGCCGGCATCGCCCTTGCGGAATGGGGAAAACCGCAAGAGACCTGAGAGGCGCGCGCAAAAAGGCAGCGGACGGAACACAAAACGATGCTTTTGCCCGCATGATGTTTTTCTTACACCTGTTTTGAAGCCGCACGCAGGATGCGGCGCGGGAACATCAAAACAGGTTGATTGACATGGCCAAGCGCTTCTACTGGAACGAACTGACAAGCCCGGAATTCAGCGCTCTGGACCCGGCGACCACCGTCGCTATCCTGCCGCTCGCCTCGACCGAGCAGCACGGCCCCCATCTGCCCGTTGCCACCGATGTCGCGATCGCCCAGGGCATGCTCGACACGCTTCAGGCAAACCTGCCGGACAACCTCGGCGTTCTGGTGCTACCGGTACAGGAGATCGGCAAGGCCAACGAACATATCCACGGCCCCGGCACGCTCTCCTTCGGCGCAGAGCTTTTGATCCCCGCATGGACGGCAATTGGCGAAAAGGTGGCAGCGGCCGGCCTTCGCAAGATCATCATGGTCAACAGCCATGGCGGCAATCTCGATGTGATGAGCATTGTCGGGCGCGAAATGCGGGTACGCTTCAACATGATGGCGGTTGCCACCCAGTGGGCCCGTTTTGGTACACCGGAAGGTATGATCAGTGAGGAAGAGCGCACCTATGGCATTCACGGCGGCGAGGTCGAAACCTCGCTGATGCTGCATTTCCGGCCAGAGCTTGTGAAGATGGAAAATGCCGAGAACTTCGTGTCGCTGGCTAAATGGCAGAAGGAAAACACCCGCCGCCTGCAGCCGACACCGCCCAATGCGCTATCCTGGGTCGCTCACGACCTCAACCCGAAGGGCGCACTCGGAAATGCATCAATCGCGACGGCCGAAAAGGGCGCGGCAATTGCCCGCCACCAGATCGACGGCTTCATCGAACTGGTCGAGGATGTCGTCGCCTATCCGCTCGATAAGCTCTACACACCGGCCTGATCCGTTTCCGGCACCGCGCTCAGCCCGGCGACGGCGGCAGATGGTTGCGCTCCTGAAGCGTCTCGATCATCACCGAGATCTCCTTCAGCAGGTAATCGACAAACAGACTGCTCGCCGCATCCAGCGGCGAGCGGGCGCGGGAAAACAGCTTCATCGGCTGATGGCGCACATGCGGATCGGCGAGCGGGCGGAATACAAGCTCACCCTTCTGGCACTCGACATAGACATCGAGCGGATTAAGAAAGGTCAGCCCCGTACCGCGCTTGACCAGACCTTTCAGCATTTCCGAGGCATTGGTCTCGACCACCGGCTCGATCGGCAGCGAAAGCGGTGACAGCGCCAGATTGATGACATGGCGCAGACTGGTGCCGGGCTGCGCCAGAACCAGCGGCTCCTGAACGATATCGGAAACATTGACGCGCTCTTCCTTCGCCAGTCGGTGATCCGGCGGCATCACCGCGCCGATCGGCACATCGAAAGAGGCGAGCGTGCGGATGCCGGGTGTCGGCGGAATGTTGAAGCCGAGACCGAGATCGACATCGCCGGTCAGCACATTGGCAATCGTCGTAGTGCCGCCATCGGAACGCAAATGAATGCGGATACGCGGGTTTTCATCAACAAAACGCCCGATGATGTCCGGCAGCGGGCCCGCCGCCAGCCCGACAGTCGCCACCAGTGTCACCTTTCCGGCCTGCGGCATCTTCAGGGCGCGAATACGCGATTCAAGCCGCTCATAGCCCTTCAGCACCTCGCGAATATGCTCGACGCACATTTCGCCGGCCGCGGTCAGCCGCAATCCCCGCGGCAGCCGCTCGAACAGCGGCGCCCCGAATTCCTCTTCCAGCGCAAGAATTTGCCGATTGACAGCCGACGAGGCGACGTTGAGCCGCTGAGCGGCCTTGCGGATAGACCCGCATCTGGCAATTTCATCGATATATTGCAGTTTCCTGGAGTGCAGCATGGGCGTAAACTCAAGCGAGTTGAACAATTTTTGCGCAGTTCGACTACAATTATAACAATCACAAGGCTTGTGCAAAAAAAGCATCAATGCGGACGAAAATTGATGCTTCTCAAAGAGCGGTGAAGCCGCTCAAATGCAATGATGGAAAGCTTCACGACGAAAAGCGAAGGGGAATAGCTTATGTCGACCACCTCAAAGACCGCCGCGTTTGCCGGTGTTGCCCTTATGGCAGCGTCTGCAACGCCCGCCTTTGCACTGGACGAGGTCACCTACGGCACCAACTGGCTGGCGCAGGCCGAGCATGGAGGCTTCTATCAGGCCGTCGCCGACGGCACCTATGAGAAATACGGACTGGACGTCACCATCGTGCAGGGCGGCCCACAATCCGCCAACCGCGCGCTGCTGATTGCCGGCAAGGTCGATTTCTACATGGGATCGCCGCAGGGCGAGCTTGACGCTGTGGTCGAGGAAATCCCGGTCATCGATGTCGCCGCAATCTTCCAGAAGGATCCGCAGATCCTGATGGCGCATCCCGACCAGGACATCGAGGAATTCGCCGATCTGGCAGAACTGCCGACCATCTTCATGGGCAAGGACGGGTATCTTTCCTACTTTCAGTGGATGAAGTCCAATTTCGAGGGCTTCGACGACGCCCAGTACAAGCCTTACACATTCAACCCGGCCCCGTTCATCGCCGATCCGCAGTCCGCACAGCAGGGTTACCTGACCTCAGAGCCCTATTCGGTCGAGAGGGAAGCCGGCTGGACGCCGAAGGTCTTCCTTCTCGCCGACAGTGGCTATTCGCCCTACTCCACGATGATCACAGCCCAGCAAAAACTGGTTGACGAGAACCCGGACCTGGTCCAGCGCTTCGTCGACGCCTCGATTGAGGGCTGGTACAACTACCTCTACGGTGACAATGCCGCTGCCAACGAACTGATCAAGACCGACAACCCGGAAATGACGGATGAGCAGATCGCCTATTCCATCGAGAAGATGAAGGAATACGGCATCGTTGTCTCCGGCGACGCTGATGAAGGCGGCATCGGCTGCATCACCGACGCCCACTACAAGACCTTCTTTGAAGACATGGTCGATATCGGCCTGTTTGAAGCCGACCTCGACTACACCAAGGGCTTCACCACCGAGTTCGTGTGCAAGGGCGTCGGCATGGACCTGATGAAGTAAACAGGGCTTGCCCCGACATCCGTTTCGCGTCGCCCGGCGCGAAACGGCATTTTGAACTGAATGCAGGATAACCGCATGCCGAACGCAAGTGCCGAGACCCAGGCAGCGCCGCCCCTCCACAAGCCGCTTGTGAAGATGGAGCATGTCACCAAGATCTTCTCCAACGGCACGGTTGCGCTCAACGACATGTCGCTCACAGTGCGCCAGGGTGAATTCGTCAGCCTGCTCGGCCCGTCCGGCTGCGGTAAGTCTACCGCCCTCAGGATCATCGCCGCACTCGGCGATGTCACCCGTGGAGCAATCGACTGGCCAAGCTCGCGCATTTCCGCCAAGGGCCGCCCCGAAGGCGATATTAGCTTCGTGTTCCAGGAACCGACATTGATGCCCTGGGCCACGGTGTTCGGCAATGTTTACCTTCCGCTTAAATTGCGCGGCCAGTCGCAATCCGGCGTGCGCGACCAAATCATGGAAATCCTGAGGACCGTCGGCCTGCAGGATTTCGCCAACGCCTATCCGCGCGAGCTGTCCGGCGGCATGAAAATGCGCGTCTCGATTGCCCGCGCACTGGTGACCAAGCCGAAACTTCTGCTGATGGACGAACCATTTGCCGCGCTCGACGAGATCACCCGCCAGCGGCTCAACGACGATGTGCTGCGGCTCTGGCACGAGACCGGCATCACCGTCGTGTTCGTGACCCATTCGGTGTTCGAATCCGCCTACCTCTCCAATCGTATCGTGGTGATGCGCGCCCGTCCCGGACAGGTTTTTGACGATTTTGCGCTCGACACCAGTCAGATCCGCGATGAGGACTACCGCTCCTCGGATGAATATCACCAGGCCTGCGCGAAAGTGTCCCATGCGCTGCAGGGCGCGATCCACGCGGCAGGAGGAGAACACTGATGAGCGACAAGGTGAGCGCCATTGAGCACGACGGATCCGCTTATGCCAGACCCGGCTTCTGGTCCCGCCACGGCGAGACCATTCTGAAAATCCTGATTCCGGCCGCAGTCCTCGCTCTTCTGGTGGGAATCTGGCAGGCGATCGTGGTCATTTACCAAACGCCGCATTACATCCTTCCCGGCCCGCTGCTAGTGCTTGAAGCCTTCTTCGAGGATTGGGGAACGCTTGCACCGGCACTTTGGGTGACCACCAAGATCACCTTCATTTCGCTCGGCCTTGCCCTTGTCGGCGGGGTCGGCATCGCCGTGATCATGGTGCAGTCGCGCTGGATCGAGACCGCGCTTTACCCGATCACCGTGATCCTTCAGGTCACCCCGATCGTGGCGATTGCGCCGTTGATCCTGATCTACACCCCGACAACCCAGATCGCGCTTCTGATCTGCGCCTTTCTGGTCGCCTTCTTCCCGATCCTCTCCAACATGGCGCAAGGGCTGAAGAGCGTTGACCACAACCTGTTGAACCTGTTCGAGCTCTACGGCGCCTCACGCTGGCAGACGCTGATCCACCTGAAACTGCCGGCCTCGATGCCCTATTTCATGACCGGTCTCAGGATTGGCGGTGGGCTGGCGCTGATTGCCGCCGTGGTTGCCGAATTTGCGGCGGGTTCCGCAGGTGCGGGATCTGGCCTTGCCTTCCGGCTTCTGGAATCGCAATACCGACTCAACATTCCGCGTCTGTTTGCGGCCCTGTTCATGCTTGCCTGTCTCGGTGTAGCGATCTTTGCGCTCACCTCCTTCATTTCCTGGCTGTTCCTGCACCGCTGGCACGAAAGCAGCCTCAAGAGGGAAAACTGATGCCGGATTTCATGAGACTGCCGGAAGCGCGCTCATTTGCGCTCTTACGGGCGAGCGTGCCCGCTGTCTGCCTTGCGGATGCCAGCGGCCTCCAGGCGAAGGAAGGCCTGATTTCTGCCGATATTGTGGTCGAAAATGGCAAGATTGACGCCATCCTGCCGTCCGGCACCGCACCAGCGGCCCTTCCCGCCGCCGATATGCGCGACGGCATGGTGTGGCCATGCTTCACCGACATGCACACCCATATCGACAAGGGCCATATCTGGGAGCGCCGCCGCAATCCCGACGGCACCTTCATGGGGGCGCTTGAAAACGTGATGGCCGACCGTCAGGCAAATTGGTCCGCCGACGATGTCGCCGCCCGCATGGAATTCTCGCTGAAATCGGCCTATGCCCACGGCACGGGCCTGCTGCGCACCCATATAGACAGCCTGCCGCCCCAGCACGAAATCTCCTTCGAGGTGTTTTCGCACATCCGCGAGAAATGGGCGGATCGGATTGAGCTTCAGGCAGTCGCCCTATTTGCCATCGATATGATCTTCGAGCCCTTCTTCGATGATCTGATCACGCTTCTGAAACGCCATAACGGGCTGGTCGGCGGTGTGACTCAGATGTTGCCGGACCTCGATCAGCGGCTTGACCGGATGTTTCAGGCGGCCGGCGAGAACGGTCTCGACATCGATCTGCACGTTGACGAAACCGAAGACCGCGAAGTGCTGACGCTTGGCCGCATTGCCGATGCCAAGCTCCGCAACGGGTTTGAGGGTGCAGTTACCGTCGGTCACTGCTGCTCGCTGGCGCGCCAGGATGACGAAACGGCAAAGCGCACCATTGACCGTGTGGCCGAGGCCGGGCTCTCCGTTGTCTCGCTGCCGATGTGCAACATGTATCTGCAGGACCGCCACGAAGGCCGCACGCCGCGCTGGCGCGGGGTCACACTGTTCAAGGAACTGGCCGCCGCAGGCGTGAAAACCGCCGTTTCCTCCGACAATACCCGCGATCCCTTCTATGCCTATGGTGATCTTGATCCCGTTGAGGTGATCCGCGAGGCCGTGCGCATTCTCCAACTCGACCACCCGCTGGATGAGACCGCCCGGATCATCACCCGCACGCCTGCCGAAATTCTCGGGCGCCCCGAACGCGGTGTGATTGCCGAAGGCGGCCCCGCCGACCTCGTTTTATTCAGCGCACGGCGCTGGAGCGAATTCCTTTCCCGTCCGCAGGCCGACCGCATCGTGATGCGGAATGGCATGGGCATCGACCGCAGCCTGCCGGATTACCGCGAACTTGACCCGCTGATGGATAAGTGAACATGCCGGACTATCAACAGATCAAGACCGAACTCGAGGGCATCGCCATCGAAGACAATCCCAACATGGTTCTGCGCAAGAGCCGGGATTTCTACTGGTATTCGCCCATTCTCAAGCAACAGCTTGAAAGCGTGACCGGTGATCTGGTGGTCTCGCCGAAGAATGAAGACGAGCTGATCAAGATCCTGAAGGTCGCTTTCAAACATGATGTTCCGGTCACCGCGCGCGGCGGCGGCACCGGCAATTACGGCCAGTGCATGCCGCTTTCCGGCGGTATCGTGCTCGACATGACCAAGATGAACGCGATAAAGGAAATCCATCCCGGCCGCGTGGTCGTCGAAGCCGGCATCATCTGTGCCCAGCTCGACAAAGAGTTGAAGGAAAAGTCCGGTCAGGAACTGCGGTTCCATCCCTCGACCACCGGCCAGTGCCACGCTTGGCGGCTTCATTGCTGGCGGTTCCGGCGGTGTCGGTTCGGTTCACTGGGGAGGCCTTCGCGATCTCGGCAATGTGCTGCGTCTCAGGATCGTGACGCTGGAAGAAGAGCCGCGCGTGATGGAGCTGACGGCTCGGGACCTTCTCAAGGTCAGCCATGCCTATGGCACCAACGGCATTATTACCGAAGTCGAGATGCCGCTCGCGCCCGCCTATGACTGGGTGGATGTGATGGTCGGCCACGACAGTTACATGGATGCAGTACGGTTTTCCGACCGGCTGGCAAAATCGAGCGGCATTCTTGTCAAGGAAATCGCCCCGATCGCCGCGCCTGTGCCCTATGCCTATTTCAACCGCCACAAGCCATACCTAAAGGAAGGCGAAGCCGTTTCCGTCGTCATGGTCGCGCCGCATTCCATGGAGCCGTTCGAAGCGCTGGTAAACCTCTACAAGGGCGAAATCCGCTTCCGCTCCGATGAGGCGGAAAGCCTGCGTGGCCTGCCGCGTGCGTATGAACTTGGCTGGAACCACACAACGCTGCGCGCTTTGAAGATGGAGCCGGATGCGTTCACCTATCTTCAGGTTCAGTATCCCGGCCCCGATCATGTCGCCAAAGTTCAGGAAATGACCGAACTTTTCGGCGACGAGGTGATCGGCCATCTGGAGTTTCTGCGTTTTGACGGCGCCATCCAGTGTTCCGGCCTGCCGCTGGTGCGCTACACCACAGCAGAGCGGCTGGAAGAGATCATCCGCATCCATGAGGACCACGGCTGCCCGATCTTCAACCCGCATCGCTATACGCTGGAAGAAGGCGGCATGAAGCAGACCGACGAGCAGCAGCTTGCCTTCAAGAAGGAAACCGACCCGAAGGGCCTGTTGAACCCCGGCAAGATGATCGCCTGGGAAAACCCGGATTTTGACTTCAAGGCCGGCAAGAACTTCCTGTTCAAGGGCCTTTCCGAGACGGGAGCCGAGTGAGATGCGCGTTCTCGTACTTTTCAGCCATCCGGTGGAAACCAGCTATGGCGCGGCACTGCATGCACAAGTCGTTGAGAGCCTGAAAATGGCAGGCCACGAGGTCGATGACTGCGACCTCTACGGCGAAGGCTTCCAGCCGGTGCTGACCCGCGAAGAGCGGATCGGCTATCACGACTATCCGGAAAATACCGGACCGGTCGCCTCCTATGTCGAACGGCTCAGGAAAGCCGAAGCGCTGGTGATTGTCAGCCCGGTCTGGAATTTCGGTTTTCCGGCCATGTTGAAAGGCTATTTCGACCGCGTCTGGCTGCCGGGCGTCTCCTTCGCGCTTGAAGACGGAAAACTGACCCCGACGCTGCGCCATATCACCAAGCTCGCCGCCGTGTTCACCTATGGTGCAACGCCGATGCGGGCCTTTCTGGCCGGCAATCCGCCCAAGAAGATCGTCAAACGCGTTCTGCGCGCACAGATCAAGCTCGGCGCGCCTGTTTCCTTCATGGCGCATTACGACATGAACAACTGCACGGACGAGACGCGCGCCGATTTTCTGGCCAAAGTGAAGGCCGAGATGGAGGCTTTCTGAGCTTTCTGTCACCCTCCCCCTTTACATCACAGCTCAGGCCACTAGGTCTAGACGTGTCCCGCAAGTACGCCTCACAGGCGCTTGCGGGCTCTTTTGAGCGAGGCCGGAGCGCCCGACGCGGCGCATTTGCGCGTGAGATACGCTTTGGCACTTTAGGAATAGCGCATATTTCCGGGCTTTCGGACCCGCCATGCGCCAGACGCGGGAAATGAGGCCGTATGTCCACACTTGAGCAGAAAACCGCTGACGAGACCCGCCTGCGCAAATTGCGCGGCACTGTGCCGGTAAACGCGGTGCTTCATGTCTGGCTGAAGGCGGTTCATCCGCATGCCCCCGCCGAGCTCAGGCTATCGTTGAACGAGCGGGTGTTCGGCGACGTCTATGTGCAGAACTCCGAGGAATATGAATTCCGGATGTTTTTCGTGCCCCATGGCGGCGAACTCGAATGCGCCTATGATCCCGAGACCACGACGATTTCGGTTGCCTACTGGTTCACCGATGCCAAGGTGCTGGAAGAAGGCATTACCGTTCTGCGCACCCATGCGGCCAACGCCCCCGCGCCGGCGCCCGGCAGCTACCACTTCCGCCCGCCCTTCGGTTGGATGAATGACCCGAATGGTTTCGGACGCTTCAACGGTTCGACGCATCTGTTCTACCAGCATTATTCGCACGGTCTGACATGGAACACCATGCATTGGGGCCACGCGATCTCGGAGGACTATCTGCACTGGCGGCACCTGCCGATCTTCCTGTTTCCTTCAGAGGAACTGACCGCCAAACCGGACAAGCGCGGCGGTGCTTTTTCGGGCTCGGCCATTCCACTCGAAAATTCGGCCGGCGTGCGCGTGTTCTTCACCGAAAGCGTGATCGAGCGCGATCCGGAGCGCGAAATCCAGATGGTGGCCACCTCGCAATCGCTGATCTTCGCGGGCGCGGCCAAGCCCTTGATCGACAAACGTCCGGAGCTTGAGGGCCTGACACTCGATTTCCGCGATCCTTATGTCTTCCGCGGGCCGGATGGCTATTGGAAAATGCTGCTCGGCAGCCGCCAGGGCGAAGAGGGCGTTGTCCTGCTCTACCAGACGGCAGATCTGACGGCGGCAAGCGGATGGGAGTTCGTCGACATCCTTCATCGTGAAGGCCGGTTCAACACCCAGGTGGTGGAATGCCCATGCCTTTTGCCGCTCGACGGACCGGCGGGCGATCCCCATACCCATTGGGTGCTGGTCTGTGGCCTGATGCACAGCCATCATGAGGAAACCGGTCGCAAAAACCTGACCCTTGCGACCGTCGGCCATTTCGACGGAAAAGTCTTCACGCCCGACTTCGAGCAAGAACTCGACTTCGTGACCGACAATTATGCCTTCCAGGCCTTCCTCGATCATGGAACACCGGTGGGCATCGGCTGGCTGGCCAACTGGGCTGACGCCGCACCGGAGATCGACTTTCCGACAGCGATGACGCTGCCGCGCAATCTGGTTTATGATGCTGCCGACGGCACGCTGCTGACGCCGCCGATTGAAGGCGTCGAGGTGCTCCGCGACCAGTTGCTGGATGACAGCGCGCTTGCGGCGGGTGATCCTGTGATGCTGGAAGCGGGCCAGGCCGAGATCGTGATTGAACTCGATCCCCATGACGGGCCGTTCGAGCTCGACCTCTACCACAACAATATCGAGATCACGATCAAGGTCGACAACGAAGGCCTGCGGCTGATTTACATGGACGATACCAAGGCACCGACGCCCGACTACGTCGCGCCGGGCGCTAATCCGAGCCATCTGCGGGTGTTTCTCGATATCGGGTCTGTTGAAGTGTTTGCCGATAACGGCCGCTGGGCCGGAACCAAGCGCATCGCCGGTTTCGATCCCGTCCATTCGCTCAGAATTCGCGAAGGCGCGGTCAAAGCGGCGAAGGTATGGTCGCTCGCCCTGTGAGAGGAAACCGGGTTACGGCAGCTTGGCTGCCGTAACCTCGACCTCGACCAGAAACTCCGCGCGGGTGAAGCCAGAGACGATCAAAAGCGTGGATACCGGCATCGGATCACTGATGAAGCGGTCGCGGACACCCATATAGGCCGGGAAATCCTCACGCGTGGTGACATAGCCGGTAATGCGGATCACATCCTCAAACCCCATGTCAGCCTCTGCAAGAATTTTTTCGATTGCCGAAAAACAGAGTTCTGCCTGGGCGCTGACGGAACGCGGAATGACCTCGTCCAGTCCGATGCCGAGTTGGCCGGACGTCACCAGCAGGCCGGCACCCGGCGGCACGTAGAACCCATGGCTGTAATTGCCGAAAGGCTTGCGAACGCCGGCAGGGTTGATGCTCTTCTTCATGTGAAACCGCCTTATGAAAAACTGTCAAACCGCATGGCCGCAGAAAGGCCCGGCTGTCAAGCAGCCATAAGCCCGGACCGTTGGGTAATGTAGAGACCGCCACAGAAATTATAAGGCGGTGCCCGGCTTAATCCCCCGGTTTCACCGGATTTCCGCCGCGAGGTCTATTCTTGCGCCGGGTCTTCCGGCAGTTGCCAGTCCACCGGCTCCAACCCTTGCTCAAGGAGAAACTGGTTGGCTTTCGAAAAATGCCGGCAACCGAAGAAGCCGTTATAGGCAGAAAGCGGCGAAGGATGGGGTGCTTTCAGCACCAGGTGGCGGGACCGATCGACGAAGGACGCTTTTTTCTGCGCATAGGCGCCCCAGAGCATGAACACCACATGGGGGCATTCTTCATTGACCACGCGGATGACGGCATCGGTGAAATTTTCCCAGCCTTTGCCGCGATGGGAGGCGGCGGCGGCCTGCCGAACGGTCAGGACGGAGTTCAAAAGCAGCACACCCTGACGTGACCAATGCTCCAGAAAGCCGTGATTGACCTTCTGGAAACCGACATCGGTTGCCAGTTCCTTGTAGATATTGACGAGCGAAGGCGGAACGCGCACGCCCGGCTGCACCGAAAAGCAGAGCCCATGGGCCTGTCCTGGACCGTGATAGGGGTCCTGGCCCAAGATCACGACGCGAACCTGATCCAGCGGCGTCAGGTCGAGTGCGCGAAAATATTCGGTGCCCTTGGGAAACACGGTCTGACCGGCACGCTTTTCCGCGAGCAGAAAGGATCTGAGTTCTGCCATATAGGCACTCTCGAATTCCGGGCTGAGTTTCTCCCGCCAGCCGTCCTCAAGCCTGATCTCGCCGTGTGTCATTGCTGTGGTCCGTGTCTTCGAATAGCAATCAATCCGCTCATCACTGTGTTACCTGTGCCTTCAGCGATTTGCAAACCGCAAGGGGGCTGGTCAAAGACTTCGAAAACCTGCGAGAAAAAGGCTCTGCAACAACCTCCGGCGTTGACCGGCGAAAGGTGGCAGGCCAAACTGCCCCGCGTGATCACAGCGCGCAAAACCGCGCGAGAACAATCCTGACAGGGGGTTTCGAAATGCTCAATCTGAAGACTGCGGTGCTGGCCACCGCTGCTGTAGCCGCGATGGCGGGTTTCACCGCACCGGTACTGGCGCAGGACAGCGACGAGAAAACGGTTGCTATCACTTACATCGTCGAACATCCCGCGCTTGACGCCGTGCGTGAGGGCATTATCGAAAGCCTCGCCGAAAAGGGCTATACCGAAGGTGATAACCTCACCGTGGTTGCCCGCTCGGCCCAGGGCAACATGACCACCCAGACCCAGATCGCTTCCGAGTTCGCCGGCCTCAAACCCGATGTCACGGTTGGCATTTCCACGCCATCGGCCCAGGCGCTGAAGAATTCGATGGGCGATACGCCGGTCGTGTTTGCCGCCGTTACCGATCCGGTCGCCGCCGGTCTTGTCGAAAACCCGGAAGCGCCCGAAGCCAACATCACCGGCACCTCCGACAAGCAGCCGCCAAAGCCTGCGCTCGAATTGATCCAGGCGCTGGTTCCCGGCGTCAAGACCATCGGCGTGATCTACAATCCGGGTGAAGCCAACTCGGTCGTTCAGGTCGAAGACATCAAGGCAGGCGCGGCCGAACTCGGCCTCGAAGTCGTTGAAAGCCCCGCCGCCCAGTCGACCATGGTGCCGGATGCAGCGCGCAACCTTGTCGGCAAGGCTGACGCCATTCTGCTGCCGACCGACAATTCGGTGATCTCGGTGCTCGAAGCCATCATCACCGTTGGTGAGCGCGCCAAGTTGCCGGTCTTCACCACCGATACCGATTCCGTCGAGCGCGGCGCGGTTGCAGCGCTTGGCTTCAACTATGCCGAAATGGGCAAAGTCACCGGTGACATGGTTGCCGAAATCCTCGCTGGCAAGACACCGTCGGAAATCGCCGTTGTCGTTCCCGGCAATCAGGATCTGTTCCTCAACATGAAAGCTGCCGAAGCCATGGGCATCACGGTTCCGGACAGCATCAAGAACAGCGCCAAGAAGGTCATCGAATAATATGACGCTTTTCGCTCTCGCCGGGGCCTTTGAGACCGGCTTGCTCTTCGCCCTCGTGGCGTTGAGCATTTTTATGTCCTTTCGGGTGCTCGACTTTCCCGATTTGACGGTGGACGGGAGCTTTCCCCTCGGCGCGGCGGTTTCGGCCGCCGCCATCGTCAACGGTATTGATCCTTTCATCGCAACGTTTTTCGGCATGCTCGCAGGGGCTGCCGCCGGTTTCGTTACCGGCCTTTTGAACGTGCGCTTCGGGATCATGAACCTTCTGGCCGGCATCCTGTCGATGGTGGCGCTTTTTTCCATCAATCTGCGCATCATGGGACGCCCGAACCTGCCGGTTTACGGCCAGGACACCGTGTTCTCACGCTTCGAAAGCGTGGTCGATGCAGGGCTGTGGAGCAACACGATCCTGCTTTTGATCATCGCCATTGGCGCGAAGCTGATTGTCGACTGGTTCCTGAAAACCGAGATCGGCCTCGGGCTCAGGGCGTCAGGTGAAAACCCCGCCATGGCCGAAGCCCAGGGCATTCGCAACGGCGCGATGACGCTGCTCGGCATGTCGATTGCCAATGCGCTCTGCGCGCTCGCCGGCTCGCTGTTTGCGCAGATGCAGGGCGTTGCCGACGTGACCATGGGCGTCGGCACCATCGTCACAGGCCTTGCAGCCCTGATTATCGGCGAGGCGATCCTTGGCCGTCGCACGGTGTTTCTGGCAACGCTCGGCTGTGTCATCGGCGCCGTCGTCTACAGGCTTTTCATCGCGTTTGCGCTTTCGGCAGGCTTCATCGGCATCAAGCCGCAGGACCTGAACCTGATTACCGCCGTGGTGGTGGCCGTCGCCGTGGTTCTCTCCCAGAACCGTGGCAAACGCGGACGCAAGCAACTCTTCAATTTCAGGCTGGTGCGTGGCGCCCAGCAAAACGATGAGGGACAGGATTGATGCTTTCCCTTTCCGATATCCGCATCACCTTCAACCCGGGCACGGCAACGGAAGTCAAGGCGCTGCGCGGCATCTCGATGGCAATCGACGAGGGCGAGTTCGTGACCGTGATCGGTTCGAACGGCGCCGGCAAGTCGACGCTTCTCTCCACCGTGGTCGGCACCGTCAAGCCGGATCAGGGCACCGTCAAACTCGACGGACTGGATGTCACCAGCTGGCCCGCCGCCAAACGCGCGCGCTATGTCGGCCGGGTATTCCAGGAGCCACGGCTCGGCACCTGTTCCTCGCTTTCGATCGAGGAAAACCTGGCGCTGGCGGCTGCCCGCGGCAAGAAACGGGGCCTCAGTCTCGCGCTTGGCCGCAAGGGGCAGAAAGCGATGTTTGCCGAGCATCTGGAAAAGCTCGGGCTTGGCCTTGAGCACCGCATGGGCACACCCATCGGCGCGCTTTCCGGCGGTCAGCGCCAGGCCGTCAGCCTGCTGATGGCAACGCTGCTGCCGATGAAGATTCTCGTCCTTGATGAGCATACGGCCGCGCTCGATCCGTCGGCCGCCCACAAGGTGCTGTCGCTGTCTTCCGAGATCGCCGGGGGACGCAAGCTGACGACGCTGATGGTGACCCATTCTATGCGCGACGCGCTGGCCTATGGCAGCCGGACACTGATGATGAATGCCGGGCAGATCGTGCTCGACATCAAGGGCGAGGAACGCTCGAAGCTCAAGGTCTCCGACCTGCTGGAACGCTTCGGCCGCGCCGCCGGCACCGAAATCGACGATGATCAGCTTGTGCTCGCGTAAGGCAAAAAAGGCGGCTGACCTTTCGGCCAGCCGCCAGCCTCGGGAGGAAGGCTTTGTTGTTATTGCCGGGTCAGAAGCTCGGCAAACCCCATCATGAAAGGGCCGACGCCCTTGATATCGTCGGGATTAATCGTCTCGGTCAGATAGTAACCAGGCGTGCCGTCGCGATACTGGCCATTGAAGCCGCCGAGACCGGCGACGCAGACGATGGCGCCAAGCACCCGGCGCCCCTCGGCATTCGTCTCAAACGCATTCTTGTAGAGCGCCTCAAAAGCCTTGCACCCAATACCGGCACTGTCGCCGAGCCCGAGCCGATCCGCCTTCAGGCAGGCATATGCGAACATCGCCGTTGCCGAGCTTTCGGCATAATTGCCGCCAAGGTCGGGACGATCCGGCACCTGCAGCCAGCGGCCATCTGCGGTTTTGAGCGCTGCAAGCCTGTCGGCAAGCGCTACCCAGCGGGCGATAATTGCCGAGCGTTGTTCGCCCTCCGGCAAGTATTCGGCGAGATCGACCATGGCCATCGCTGCCCAGCCAATGGCACGCGACCAGTGGGCGGGTGACTGGCCTGTATCCTTGTCAGCCCAGGGCTGTGCCTTGGCGGAATCATAGGCATGCCGGTAAAGTCGGCTGTCGGGGTCATAAGTCAGCTCCAGGCCGGTCAGCAGTTCGTCTGCCGCCTCGCCGACAAGGTCCGGCCTGTCAAAGGCCAGACCGTATTCGGCCTTGAACGGCAGCCCCATATAAAGACCGTCGAGCCAGACCTGTTCGGGATAACGGTGTTTGTGCCAGTGCGGGCCTTCCGGGACGCGCGGATGGCGGGCAAGCTGAGCGACAAGCTGATCGGCGGCCTTGCGGTAACGCGGATCATTGGAGCGTCGGGCAAGCCAGATCAGCGCACGACCGGAAAGAATGTTGTCGATGTTGAAATCATCCGCCACATAGCCGTTCATCACGCCGTTTTCATCGACCTGGGCATTAATCAGGCGGACGAGGTGATCGAGCCAGCGGCTCTCGCCGGTCGTCTCGTAAAGCGCGATCAGGCCGCGATAAAGGCAGCCGTCCTCATAGCAGAACGATCCGCCCTTATAGGCGTGATAGTCTTCGGTATATTCTTCGCAGTAGCGCAGCAGCGCCTGCCGGTAATAGGGGGCCTCGGCGCCGTCGCGAAAGAAAGTAACGTTGCGGGCGGTGACGGATGCATTTTCGGCAATGATGCCGCCATGGCGGACGGGATCGATCTGGCAGGCCATCACCGGCGGCTGGGCCTCAGCGTCCGGCGCATAGGATACGGTATAGTCCTCGATGGTCACATTCTCGATCGGCATTTCCGGCAGACCGTAGAATGCGGCGGCCGAGGTATGCACATTGCGCGCGACAATGCGACGGAAGGTGATATCCGACATCCGTGGCGTTTCATTACTGACGGGGTGAGGATCACGGGACTGCACATAATCAGACTTGCCGTCGGCATCGCAGAAATAGAACGCGTTCATCACAAAGGGACTGACGACATTGTCCATGTCGCAATCCTCAACCAGAATGCGACTGACAAACCCGCCGCGCCCGCGCCGGGTCTTGACCCGGAGGCCCCGGTCGGTGTCGCGCATCTCGCAGCGCGCAACCGTGACGCCGGAGACCGAACCGCTCATTTCCGAACCGATGACGACGCCGCCATGGCCACGCTCCATGAAGCAGTTTTCGATGCGGATATTGCGCGTCGGGCCATCAAGTCCGCCCTTGGGATCACGCTTGCCGGCCTTGATGGCGATACAGTCATCACCGACGGAAAAGTGGATACCGCGCATGCGCACATTTTCGCAGCATTCCGGATCGAAACCGTCAGTGTTGGGTGAGCCGGGATCGCTCTCGATCTTTACATCAGCGACGAGCATGTCTGTTGTAAAGACCGGATGCACCATCCAGGACGGCGAATTGCGGACCGTCACGCCTGTAACGGTGACATTGCTGCAGCGGTTGAAGAACAGGCTGCGCGGACGGCGCGCGCCATTGCGGGTTTCCTTGTGCCAGCTCCACCAGTCGCCGCGATCACCGCCGGCATCGATGACGCCTGCGCCGACAATGGCGATATCGGATGCATTGATAGTGGTCAGCAGGCTTGCATAGCAGGCCTCGGCGACACCTTCCCAGGTGCCGAGAACCCGGCCTTCCTCATCACGGGCAGGCAGGATCGGATACTGTTCGCGATCGACAATGCCATAAAGCGCGGCTTGCGCATCAAGCATCAGCGTCAGCCCGGACTTTAAAAAAGCGGGCCGGTCTTCCAAACGCCGGGGCCGAAATAAAGCGTGGCTCCTTCCGGCAAGTCATTGATCGTCTGCTGGATCTGGGCTGCATTGTTTTCTGACTGAAGGCTGGCGCCGGACGCCGAAACATCAGCAAAAGCCGTCTCGGCTTTTGTGACGAAATCGAACACCTCATCGCCGATCGCCAAACAGTATGCGGTGTGCGGCTCAAGACCATTGATCGAAAACACCGTGCGCTCGGTTACGCCCTCAGCTGCCGTTGCACCGGTGTTTTCTAAGGCAAGCCGCCATGCCTGCGGCGTCTTCAGGAAATATTTGTTCTCGCCGGAAAAGACGGCAAAGGTCACCGTCCTCGCCGAAACGGCGAGCAACTCAATGGCAGTCATCACAATCGTCCAAAAAGGATTTGGGAAAGAGGGGGCGGCGAGGTTCGCCGCCCCGGCAAGGCTTCAGCTAGTTGCGGACGCGATCCAGTACTTCGTTGACATTGTAGAGGATGTCATCGGCGGCCGTTTCAGCGTCGATCTGGCCATAGGCGAACTCTTCAAGCGTGTCGCCGATCGCCGAGGCGACCTGCGGATGCTCAAAATAGGGCGAGATCGTCGGGCCGGTTGCATCCAGAATGATCTGGTGGGCTTCGATCTGTTCCTGCGTGATGGCGCCCGCAGCCGTCAGCTGGTCAAACGCCGCCTTGGAAGCCGGAATACCGCGGGTCGTGCCGAGGATTTCGATTGCGCCGTCGTCGTTCAGCAGGCAATTGACCACTTCGGCGGCCGCGTCCCCATTGTCGGAATTGCGCGAGATCGAGAACAGCATGGACGGCTTGCGGTAGACACCGTCATTGGTCGCGCCTTCGGCCAGAAGAATCTTAGAGGGAACCAGAACCTGGCCTTCCTGCAGCGGGTCGGAGATCTTGAAATAGACCGTATCCCACTGATAGGTGCCAGCGATATGGCCATCAGCCCAGTTCGGGTTTTCATGCAGAACCAGATTGCCGCCGGCGGCGACTTTCGGCCAGGGGATGATCACGCCTTCGTCCGTATAGCGCTTGTACATTTCCAGCGCGTCGACCAGTTCCTCCATGGAGTAGTTGAACTCCAGGGTTTCCGGATCGATCATCGTCTTGCCGGTCTTCTGGGTCAGGTAAGCCGTCATCAGAAGGCGGGCATCGAGGCCGTCAGTGCCGGTTGCCTCATAGGGATAATAGTCGTCGCCGAGTTTTTCCTTGAACACCTTGCCGGCTTCTTCCAGCTCGACCCAGGTGGTCGGGACGGAAAGTCCGGCCTTTTCGAAGGTCGTCTGGTTGAACCAGGGCAGACGGCCGGTGATCGACAGCGGCAGGCCCTGCAGGTGGCCGTTCACGGTCGAGGTGGCAAGTTCGCCATCGGTCCACTGCGACAGGTCGATGATGTCGGAGAAGTCATTGAGGTCAGCAAAGCCTTCGCCATTCGGCGTGAACAGCGGAAGCCAGGGCCAGTTGATCTGCATGATGTCGGCTTCGGTGCGGCCGGCAAGCTGCGTGGTGATTTTCTCCTGATGGCCAGTCCAGCCGGTGAATTCCGGAGAAATCGTGTGGCCGAGTTTGTCGCCACAATATTTCAGCGCTTCCTGGGTTGCCAGGTGACGGCTGTCGCCGCCCCACCAGGACATGCGGAGATCGGCGGCATTGGCTGCCGTCATTGATGTTGCCGCCATCAGGCCGGCAAGAATGGTCAATTTCATGGTCATATTTTCCTCCCTTTGAAAAAGACGTTTGCGAAGACTTATGCCGACAGCGAGATGTTCTCGCCGGTGCGACGGTTGAAGATGTGCAAGGCGTCTTGTTGCGGCATGATGCGGATTGCATCGTCACGCAGGTACTGACGCTCAAGCCCCGTTGCCGGGACGACGACGATGAAGGACTGATCCTCGACCGTGATGTAGAGATAGACCTCATGCCCCATGAACTCGACATGGGAGATGCGACCAAGAAGCCCCTCTTCGGCATCCTGATCCACAACGGTGAAGTGCTGCGGACGGACGCCGAAGGTCACTTCGCTCGGCGCATCCTTGTCGATACGGGCACGGGCCTTGTCATCGATGGTGAAGGTCTGTGTGCCGATCTTGAGCTTGCCGCCGTCAACCAGCGTAGCATCGCCGATATTCATCTCGGGCGAGCCGATGAAGCCTGCAACAAAGGCGTTGGCCGGCCTCTGGTACAGCGTATAGGGGTCGGCGACCTGCATGATCCGGCCTTCCTTCATCACGCAGATGCGGTTGCCCATGGTCATGGCTTCCGTCTGGTCATGGGTGACGTAGACAACGGTCGAATGCATGCCCTCCGACAGAAGCTGCTTGTGCAGATCGGTAATGCGCACGCGCATCGAGGCGCGCAGTTTGGCATCAAGGTTCGACAGCGGTTCGTCGAACAGGAACACCTGCGGCTTCTTGATCAGCGCGCGACCAACGGCAACGCGCTGGGCCTGACCACCGGAAAGCTGTTTCGGCAAGCGCTCCAGATACTCCTCGATTTCGAGGATATGCGAGACTTCCTCGGTGGAGGCGGCAATCTCGTCCTTCGGTGCATGCTTGAGGCGCAGACCGAAGGAAAGGTTATTCTTCACCTTCATATGCGGATAGAGCGCATAGTTCTGGAACACCATCGCGATGCCGCGCTGGCCCGGAGGTTTGTCGTTGACGAGATCGTCGCCGATGCGGATTTCACCGCCGGAGATGCGCTCCAGACCGGCAATCATGCGGAGCGTCGTTGACTTGGCGCAGCCGGACGGGCCGACCAGCACCATGAACTCCCCATCTTCGATTTCCAGGTCAATGCCGTGGACGGCCTTGAACTTGCCGTAGACCTTTTCGAGACTTTTCAGCTGAACTCTGGCCATGGTTGTTATCCTTTGACTCCGCCAGCGGAGATACCTTCGATGAAATATTTCTGTGCCACGAAGAACACGACGAGGGCGGGTGTGATCGCGAGCACCGACATGGAGAGTATTTTGTTCCAGGCGAATGCTTCGGTGGTATCGATCGACAGTTTGAGGGCCAGCGAGACCGGGTATTTGTCGACCGAGGACAGGTAGATCAACGGCCCGAGGAAGTCGTTCATCGTCCACATGAACTGGAACAGGCAGACCGAAATCAGGGCCGGCGTGAGCAGCGGTACGATGATGAAGAGAAGGGCCTGCCAGCTCGAGGCGCCGTCAACACGCGCGGCCTCTTCCATGTCCCGCGGGATGGCGCGCAGGAACTGAACCAGCATGAAGACGAAGAACGCATCGCCGGCAAGTGCTGACGGCACCCACAGCGGCAGGAAACTATCCAGCCAGCCGAATTCACGGAACAGCAAATACTGCGGAATGCGGGTAACCACGTTCGGCAGTAGCAGGATCGCGATCAATGATGCGAACAGCACCTTCTTTCCGGGGAACTCGAACCGGGCGAAGCCATAGGCGACGGCCGTTGCCGAGATCGCCGTCCCGATCATCTTCGGGATCAGGATCAGGAGGGTGTTGAGAAAGAACCGGCCGAACGTATAGGGCGTCGAGGTCTTCCAGCCTTCGATATAGCCGCTGACGGTCGGGTGCGTCGGCCAGAAGCCGGCGCTCGTGAACATTTCGGCATTGGTCTTGAACGATGCGCCAATCAGCCAGATCAGCGGATAGAGCATGATCAGTCCGACCACGAACAGGATCACGTAGCGAATGATCGACGAAATGAAAATCTTGCGCTGTTCGCGCTTGCGGGCGCGGATGGCTTCCAGATCGTGGGTGGACAGCATGCTCGACAAGGTTTGCTCTGTCATGATCAGCTCCTCTTGTCGCCGGCGTAGTAGACCCAGTGGCGCGACGACCAGAAGGCAATCAGCGTCAGGACCATGATGATGGCGAACATGACCCAGGCAATCGCCGAGGCATATCCCATGCGGAAATTCTTGAAGGCTTCGTCATAAATGTAGAGCGGCAGCAGGTAGGTCGATTTCAGCGGACCGCCATCGGTGATGATGTATGGACCGTTGAACTCCTGGAAAGCCTGAACCGTCTGCATGATGAGGTTGAAGAAGATCACCGGCGTGATCAGCGGCAGGGTGATGAAAAAGAAGGTCTTCCACTTGCCAGCGCCGTCAATGGCAGCCGCCTCATAAAGCGAGTTATCAACGCTCTGCAGTGCCGCCAGGAAGATCACCATTGCCGAACCAAACTGCCACAGACGCAGAAGCGTGATGGTGAACAGCGCATTGCCGGGATCACCGAACCAGTTGACGCCCTGAAGGCCGATGCCTTCAAGCATCATGTTGATCAGGCCGACATCGGCAAAAAGATAACGCCACAAAACCGCAATCGCGACCGAACCGCCAAGGATCGACGGCACGTAAAAGGCCGTGCGGAAGAAGCCGATAAACTTGAGCTTGTAGTTCAGGATCACAGCGATGAAGAGCGCGAAGACCAGCTTCAGCGGCACCGTCGAGAACACGTAGATCAGCGTGACCGACAGCGATTTGTTGAAGGTGCGGTCATGCGTGAACAGGCGGATATAGTTTTTCAGGCCGACGAAATGCGGCGCGCTCATCAGCGAGTAGTCAGTAAAGGACAACACGAATGATGCAAGAAATGGCACTGCCGTGAACAGCAGCAAGCCGATGATATATGGGGACAGATAGGCGAGCCCCATGAAACGATTCTCACCGCTCATGACCGCATTCCCGTTTGTTGATTCCGGCAGGCGCAGCTGCCCCGTGGGAGCGCATCGCCAAGGCCTTGTCCGCCGTCAAGACGGGCATCGCTAGGCATGCGTATAGGCAGCCGGCCCCGAAGGGCAGCACGGATGTTGTTGTGTTCTGATTTGTGCATGGCGCAAAGGCGCAGGCGCGGGATCAACCCAGTCGGGTTTTGATTTTTCCCATACGAGCGACATCCTCCCAGATGTTTATTTCTGCTATACGCCTTTATTTCGGCGTTTCCGCTGTTCATAATCATGTTTTGAAGTCGGTTTGGAATAGAGGGTTTCGGACAAAAAGATGGATAAAATCGAAGGTGGAGTTCTTGACGGTCTCGCGGTGAGTGCACTGAATCTGACGCTGACCCGCTCGGCCATCAGGATGCTGCACACATCGACCTGGAAAGCCGACAAGGTCAACACGGTGCATGACCTCGTCATCTGCCTGACCGGCCGGGCCGAATACGAGATTGCCGGAGAAGCTTTCGAAATGAAGCCCGGCCGTGCCATGCTGATTCCCGCCGGGGAACGCTTCATCGGATGGTCCACCTCCGAAGAGCTCTATACCGGTGTCGCGCAGCATTTCAGGGTCGAGGTTTTCGGCCGCATGGACCTGTTCGAACAGATGGACTGCCGCATATGGGTCGACCTGCCGCGCTGGGAGATGATTGCGCCGCTGGCTCGCCACTACCGCGAGACCGCCCCCTTGTCTTCAACCACATTCACCCAGCATCACATCTTCATGGTGCTGCTGATCGAATTCATCGAGGCCGCCTTCATTCGCTGGCGCCCGCAGCAGGATGTCGCCGTCAACAATCCGGACAGCCTATCGCTTTCGGTGATGGTTGCTGCATCGCAGATCGCGGCCGATCCGCTGAACCCGGAAACGGTGGAACGCGTCCTTAAAGCAATCCCCTACAATCAGGACTATTTCCGCCGCGAGTTCAAGAAACAGGTCGGGCTGACACCGCCCAAATATCAGGAGTTCAAGAGGATGGAGCGCGCTATGGCGCTTTTGGCCAGCGGGCAGACCGTCAAGCAGGCCGCCGCCTTTGTCGGCTATGACGATAGCTATTATTTCTCGCGGATGTTCAAGCGCTATATCGGCGTGAGCCCTGCCGGCTACAAGATGCTGAACAAGCGCCACCAGGAAGGCGCGTTTCCGCGCGGCGAGGAGGACGGCATGGCCGTCTTCCCCCTGCTGAGACCGCGGGAATAGATCTCACACATCCACAAGTGCGCCGCGCGCGCCGATCACACGGGCAGAAAGCGCCGAGCCCTTCGCAAGCGCCTCGACAAGGGGTGCGCCGGTCATCAGCGCGGCAATCAGGCCGGCATTGAAGCTGTCGCCGGCTGCCGTCGTATCAACCACTTTGTCCGATGGGGTGGGCTTGAACGTCACCGGTCCCTCTTTGGCGTCCTCGGCAAAGATCGTGTCCGGACCGTTCTTGACGATCACCGTCTTGACGCCGGCAGCCCGGTAGCGTGCGATCGTGGCTTGCGGATTTTCATCACCGAAGATTGCGCCATCCTCATCGAAGGACGGCAGCACGATATCGCTGACGCCGGCTGCCTGCATGATGGTCTCCGCCATGATCTCACGCGAGGGCCACAGCCGGGCGCGCATGTTCGGGTCAAAGGCGATGACGGTGCCGGCAGCGCGCGCTTCAGCGAGCAGCGCGAGCAGGGTCTGGCGATATTCGGCATTGACCACGGCCATGGTGATCCCGGAAAACAGCACCAGCCCCCTGCCCGCAAGCGCTTTGGCAAGGGCTTCGGGATCTTCGGCCAGAAGCTTTGCCGCTGACTGACCGCGCCAGTAGGAGAAACTGCGCTCGCCGTTTTTGAGCGCGATCATATAGAGCCCGACAGTGCGATCCTCGATGCGGCGCACCGAGGACGTGCCAATGCCAGCTTCATTCATGAAGGCCAGCATCTCGTCGGAAACGGTATCTGTTCCGGCACCGGTAAAATAGTCGACCGAGAGATCAGCCGGCAGCTGACGGGCGAGATACCAAGCGGAATTGAAGGTGTCGCCGGCAAAACCACGGGTATAGGCGCCATCTTCGCGCGGGGCCATTTCGACCATGCATTCGCCGACACACAAGATATTTCTGGGCAGGTTTTTCATTCGTCTTCCGTTTCGAAAAAGGCTGGATGCGAGACATTGATCCGCTCAACGATCTTGGCAATCTGCGACAGATGGCTTCGCATGGCCTTTACGGCCGCGTCTACATCATGCGCTTCGATTGCGTCCAATATCACGGCATGTTCACTGAGTGCGCTTTCCGCACCGAAGGACAGGCTGAGATACCGTACACGGTCCATATGCGCCTTGTGGTCGCGGATCAATATCCATGCGTCACTATGGCCCGAAAGCGCGCAGATCTGCTTGTGAAATCCATCGTCAAGAGCGTGAAAACCGGTCTTGTTCCCCGACCGGATAGCTGCGGACTGCTCGGCCAGATTGGTCCGCAATATATCGGCGTCTTCTCTGTTGCAGCAGGTTGCCGCAGCTTCGGCGGTTGCCAGCTCGAGCGCGCTGCGAATAAAGTGCGCCTGCATCACCGCCCGCTTCGAAATATGGGTCACGAGCGTCGCACGCTGCGGACGGATGAGCAGAAAACCTTGCTGCGACAGGCGATAGAAAGCATCGCGCACCGGTTGCCGGGAAACGCCGAGGATACGAGCAACCTCGACCTCGGAAAGCTTCGATCCGGGCGGCAATTCATTCTCGATGATCTGGCGATAGAGATGATCATAAACCAGATCGGTCACGGTCGGCTGACGCGCTTGCTCCAACGTGCCGATATTTAGTTTTCCGACCATGAACTCCTCCATTGACAGACTTCGCATACTAACATATTAGTTTTCAAGAAAAATGCAATCGCACATTTTCCGACATACAAGAAAACCTGAAGCGGGAGTCTACAAGATGCTCAACAAGGACCGGCTTTTTCCGATCGAACCGAAGACGCGGGACCTGGCGCGCGCGCTGTACAACGAAATCAGTACACTCCCCATCATCAGCCCCCACGGTCACACCGATCCGCGATGGTATGCCGAAAACGAGCCCTTCCCGGATCCGGCCAAGCTGTTCGTAGTGCCCGATCACTACGTCTTCCGCATGCTCTGCTCGCAGGGCGTCAAGCTGACCGATCTGGGTGTTCCCCGCGTCGATGGCGGCGAGACGGAAACCGACAGCCGCAAGATCTGGCGCCTGTTTGCCGAAAACTTCTACCTGCTGCGCGGAACCCCGAGCCGCGGCTGGCTGGAACACGCCTTCGAGCACGTCTTCGGCCTCACCAAGCGCTTCGGCCCCGAGACGGCAGACGAATTCTACGACCATATCGACGAGTGCCTGCAGAAGCCGGAATTCCGTCCGCGCGCGCTGTTTGAACGCTTCAACATCGAAGCGATCGCCACCACGGAAAGCCCCCTTGATGATCTGAAATGGCACGCGATGATCCGCGATTCGGGTTGGACCGGCGGCAAGGTTGTCACCTCGTATCGCCCTGACCCGGTTGTCGATCCCGATTTCGAGGGTTTTGCCGATAACATCGAAAAGTTCGGCGAACTGACCGGCGTCGATACGACAAAATACGACAACTATCTCGAAGCCCACCGCATCCGCCGTGCTTTCTTCAAGCGGTTTGGCGCCACCGCGACCGACCACGGCCACCCGACGGCGCGGACCGAGGACCTTCCGAAGGCCGAGGTTGAAGCCTTGTTCACCAAGGCGCTGAAGGGTGAATGCACCGCAGACGAGGCAGAGGCCTTCCGAGGTCACATGTTGACCGAGATGGCCCGTATGAGCGTCGAGGACGGTCTGGTTCTGCAGATTCATCCGGGCTCGACCCGCAATCATTCGGATGAAATCATGGCCCGCCATGGCCGTGACAAGGGTTTCGATATCCCCGCGCAGACCAATTACGGCAAGGCGCTGCGTCCGCTCCTCAATGCAGTCGGCATGGAGCCAGACCTGACCATCATCGTGTTCACCCTCGATGAGACCGCCTACTCACGTGAACTGGCCCCGCTTGCCGGCGTGTACCCGGCGCTGAGGCTCGGCCCCGCCTGGTGGTTCCACGACAGCCCCGAGGGCATGCGCCGCTACCGTGAAATGGTCACGGAAACGGCAGGCTTTTACAACACGGTCGGCTTCAACGACGATACGCGTGCATTCTGCTCGATCCCCGCACGCCACGATGTCGCCCGCCGCGTCGACTGCGCGTTCCTCGCAACCCTCGTCGCCACGGGCCGCCTCGATGAAGATGAGGCACCGGAAGTCGCACGTGACTTGACATACAATTTGGTCAAACGCGCCTACCGGCTCTAGCCAAAGCCACTTTCAAGCCGGGATAGAACCTCGTGAAGCGCTTGAAAGAATCTGGAATGGAAATAGCAACCGCCGCGCTCGTCGCGGCGGGCTCTGCCAGCGCCGGCTTGGCTTCGTTCTGGCGCTGTCACCAAAGGTGGGAAATCTCAGGACCGCAGCCATGGTGCAGTGGAGATTGGTCCGGCCACCTGTTTCGTCTGGCTGCTTGCCTGCCTCGGTATGGCGGCCAAAATCGTTGCCTTCATGCAGACGGTTTCGGAAATCCCGAGCTTGATCCGCAATCTGGGTATGGAGACGAAAATGGCTGAAACACTCATGCGGGAGTTCCTTCCTGCCGATGACGGCAGGGGAGTGACGCAACAAGTCGTCGCCAACAGCGCCGAACTGCTGGTGGTCGAATTCCGTTTTTCTCGAAGGCGCAGAAGGCGCGCTTTGCTCTTGCGCCACAGCACGTCGGCCTATGTGCAGTCGGGCCGTTTTGCCTTCACCGTCAACCGCGAGACCCTGGAGATCGGTCGCGGTGACAATTTTCGTGCCACCCGCCTGCGCGAGCATGACTTCAAGGCGCAGGAAAAGGGTACGTTCATTGATACACTCACGCTGCGGCGTGATGACGCCGTTTAAAACCTGAGGAGATTGAAATGTTAAATATTGAAATTCGCCACGCCATCGACCCCGTCACAGCGAGCACATTCGACACAAGCGAACTGCGCGAGCATTTTCACGTAGGCAATCTTTTCGTTCCAGGTGAAATCAATCTGATCTACACCCATTATGACCGGATGATCGTCGGCGGTGCTTGCCCGAAAGACGGTCCGCTGGAACTCGATCACGTCGCCCCGTGTGGCACGGCTTCGGTCCTTGACCGTCGCGAGATGACTATCGTGAAGCTTGGTGGTCCGGGCAAGGTCACCTGCGACGCAGAATACGACATGGTCCACGGCGACATGCTCTATCTCGGCATGGGTGCCGGCAAGGTCACCTTCTCCGGCGAAGGCCGTTTCTACATTCTCTCTGCCCCGGCGCACCAGGCCTATCCCTCACGCCTGATCAAGATCGCAGAAGCTGCCAATGTGACGCTGGGTGCCGCCGAAAACTGCAATGAGCGCACCATCTATCAGTTTGTCCATCCCGACGTGATGAAGTCCTGCCAGCTCGTTGTCGGCATGACCAAACTGCAGAAGGGTTCGATCTGGAACACCATGCCGGCCCACGTCCATGACCGCCGCTGCGAGGCCTATCTCTACATCGACCTCGATGAAGAGGCCCGTGTGTTCCACATGATGGGTGAACCCGACGAAACCCGCCACATGGTGCTGAAAAACGAGGAAGGCGCGCTGTCCCCGTCCTGGTCGATCCATTCAGGTGCAGGCACCTCCAACTATACCTTCATCTGGGCCATGGCCGGCGACAATGTCGACTACAAGGATGTTGAGATGGTATCCATGGAGACGCTGCGCTAATGGCTATTTCTTTCTCACTTGAAGGCAAGCGAGCGCTGGTCACAGGCGCCAACACCGGGATAGGCCAGGGCATTGCGATTGCCCTCGGCGCGGCCGGTGCGGAGGTTCTGTGCACCAGCCGTCAGGATAGCGATGAGACGGTGAAGATCATCAAGGAAGCTGGCGGCCAAGCCCTCAGCGAGGTTGTCGATCTTTCCGACCCGATGAATGGCAAGAAATTTATCGAGGCCCATGACAAGCCGATCGATATTTTGGTCAACAATGCCGGTATCATCCGTCGCGATGACGCTGTCGACTTCTCGGAGCAAGACTGGGACGACGTCATGGACATGAACGTCAAGGCGGTTTTCTTCACCTGCCAGGGGTTCGCAAAGAAGGTCCTGGAACGCGGCGGCACGGGCAAGATCATCAACATCGCCTCGATGCTGTCCTTCCAGGGCGGCATCCGCATTCCCTCCTACACCGCTTCAAAAAGCGGCGTTGCCGGTATCACCAAGCTGATGTGCAACGAGTGGGCGGCCAAGGGCATCAATGTGAACGCGATTGCGCCCGGCTATATCGCCACCAACAACACTGCCGCACTGCGTGCTGATGAAGCGCGCTCTGCGGAAATTCTTGGCCGGATCCCGGCCAACCGCTGGGGTGACCCGGCTGATCTGGGCGGCACTGCCGTCTTTCTTGCTTCGCCCGCGTCTGACTACATCAACGGGGCGATCCTTAATGTCGATGGAGGCTGGCTTGCCCGCTAATGCCGAAAGCCTTCCCCGCTTGAAACGTCCGGACTACCCACGTCCGGGCTCGGGGATTGTGCATCTGGGCCTGGGAGCGTTTTATCGCTCCCACGGCGCAATTTATTTTTATGAAGCAATGCAAAAGTCCGGTGGTGACTGGGGCATTGTCGGCGTCAATCTGATGACGCCGCCGAAACAGCGCGAGATCTTCGAACCGCAGGGCTTTGCCTATACCGCGGTGTCGCTCGCGCCCGAAGGCATTGAGCCGCAGGTGATCCCTGTGTTGAACGACGTCATCGATGCTCCCGATGATCCGGAAGCCGTCCTTTCCCTGATGGCCGATCCGAAAATCAAGATCGTCACCTCGACGGTCACGGAAAAGGGCTATTGCCACTTCCCCTCGACCGGCAGACTCAACCGCGAACATCCCTTCATCATTGAAGACCTGAAGGACCCGAACAAGCCGAAATCGGCACTCGGATACATTGTCCGCGCGCTCGACCGCCGCCGCAAGGCAGGCGTTCGCCCGTTCACGATGATGAGCTCGGACAACCTGCCGAACAACGGTCATGTGGTTCATGCCGTCGTCATCGAGCTGGCCGGCATGATCGATCCTGAACTGCAGGCATGGATCGAGAAGGAAGTCACCTTCCCCTGCACCATGATCGACCGCATCGTGCCGGCAACCAAGCCGGAAGACATCGAGCGCGTCGCCGAACTCACCGGCGTTTACGATCCGGTTGCGGTCATGCACGAGCCCTTCCGTCAGTGGGTTGTCGAAGACAAGTTCGTTGACGGTGAGCGTCCCGATATCGGCGCTGTCGGCGCACAGCTTGTCGAGGACGTGACCCCGTTTGAGCACATGAAGCTTCGCTGTCTCAACGGCACGCATTCCTCGATTTCCTATCTTGGCTATCTCGCCGGCAAGGAAACGATTTACGATACGGTTTCCGACACGGTGTTTGCGGCCTACTGCAAGTTCCTGTGGGAAAAGGAAATCATTCCCGCCGTTGACGCACCGCCCGGCGTGAGCCTCGAGGACTACACCGCTGCCCTGTTTAAGCGTTACTCCAACCCCTCGATCCGCCACCTGACATGGCAGATCGCCATGGATGGTTCGCAGAAACTGCCGCAGCGCATTCTCGAAACGGTTCAGGAAGACCTCGATGCCGGCCGTCCGGTCAAAGGTCTTTCGCTCGCGATTGCCGCATGGATGCGTTATGTCGGCGGCGTCGATGAACGTGGCAACCCGATCGATGTTCGCGATCCGCTCGCCGAGAAGTTCAAGGCGCTTTCCGACACCGGGGCAACGCCGCGCGAAAAGGTTGAGGCGCTGATCGGCGTTTCCGACGTTTTCCCCAAGGCGCTTCAGGACAACAAGGACTTCGTGGAGGGCCTCGTTGCCGCCTATGAAGGCCTCGTTGAAAAGGGTGCCCGTGCCATGGCCGAGGCCGTGATCAAGTAAACCAGGATGAAGGCGCCGGGCTCATCCCGCCGGGCGCCTTTTCCCACTTATATGCATTTTGCCAAAGGAGCGACCGTGGCTGATCTCTGTCTCAAACTGCACCCCAAGGACACGGTGTCTATCCTCGCCGGACGCGCCAACAAAGGCGACACGCCCCTTGGCTTCGGCATCCCGCTCGAAGCGCCTGTGACCCGCGGCCACAAGATTGCCAATACCGACATTTCCGAAGGTGGCGGCATTTTCAAATTTGGCCAGCTGATCGGCTACGCAACGCATGACATCAAGGCGGGCGAACACGTTCACGTGCACAATTGCGCCTTCGGCGACCATGGCCGCGATTATGAAATCGGCGCCGATCTGGAAGCCGCAAAGGCGGCAATCCCCACCGTTGCTCCGCGCACCTTCATGGGCTACCGCCGCGCCGATGGCTCTGCCGGCACACGCAATTTCATCGCCATCTGCGGCACGGTCAACTGTTCCGCCACGGTGATCCGCAAGGCAGCCGATATCATCAATCAGTCCGGCATTCTGAACGATTATCCGCATGTTGACGGTGTCGCCGCCTTTGCCCACGGCACCGGCTGCGGCATGGCCAGTTCCGGACCCGGTTTCGACAATCTCCAGCGCGTTTTGTGGGGTTATGCCACCCATCCTAACACCGGTGCCGCTCTCTTCGTCGGCCTCGGCTGCGAGCAGATGCAGCTTGCCCGCATGCGTGAGATCCACGGCGAGATGGACGAGAGCCGTTTCTTCATGATGACGATCCAGGAAAATGGCGGCACCCAGAAATCGATCGACATGATTGTCGAGCACATCAAGGAACTGCTGCCGAAGGTCAACGAAGCGCGACGGGTCGAGATGCCCGTTTCCGAGCTCAAGCTTGCGCTTCAGTGCGGCGGCTCCGACGGTTTTTCCGGCATCACCGCGAACCCCGCGCTCGGTATCGCCAGTGATCTGCTCGTCGGCATGGGCGGAACGGTGATCCTTTCGGAAACACCGGAAATCTACGGCGCCGAGCAATTGCTTCTGCGCCGCGCCGCCAATGGTGCGGTTGCCGACAAGCTTCTTGAGCGCATCCGCTGGTGGGAAGACTACGCCGCAGCCAATCACGGCTCGATGGACAACAACCCCTCACCCGGCAACAAGCAGGGCGGACTGACCACCATTCTGGAAAAATCGCTCGGTGCTGTCGCCAAGGCCGGCAGCACGCCGCTTGCGGGCGTTCTCGAATATGGTGAACAGATCCGCGACAAGGGCCTGTTGTTCATGGACACGCCCGGTTACGACCCGGTCTCGGCCACCGGCCAGATCGCCGGCGGTGCGCAAATCCTGTGTTTCACCACCGGTCGCGGTTCGGCTTTCGGCTCCAAGCCGACGCCAACGGTCAAGCTCGCCACCAATTCCGCCCTGTTTGCGTCCATGCCTGACGATATGGACCTGAACTGCGGCGATATTCTTTCCGATGGCGCAGACCTTCAAAAGAAGGGCGAGGAGATCCTCGACTATCTGATCGCCACTGCCTCGGGCCAGAAAACCAAGTCGGAAACGCTCGGGCTCGGTGACAATGAATTTGTGCCGTGGCAGGTCGGCGCCGTTATGTGATACCGATCAAGATCACTTACATCGTCAAAGGCCGGAAGCGGAAACGCTTCCGGCCTTTTTTCATCCGCTTTTGAGGTGGATAGCGTTTCTTGACGTCAATTATTTCCGGCAATCCAGGAAGAACAGAAACTGACATATGTCAACTTACGCTCACCTTAAATTGACTCCATCTATGCACTCCAGTCAATTTTAGTGCGTAAATACAGCGGATTAGAAAATCTTTCCTGTTCTAGTTAAGTATCTTGCGTACACGCATTCCTCGTGTCATAGAGAAATCGAACGACAGGAAAGGGCAAGTGAATGACAGTTTCCGGTGCCATGGCACCGCTGTTCAAAGAGCTCCTGTTCGGCGACGGACCGCACGCAAATGACGACATCGACCGTGAGATTGTGAGCATGGGGCACGAATGAGCAACGACCCGACCCTTGAGACGCTGCGCGAAGGGCGCATCGTCTCGCTTGAAAGCCTTCAGCCCGGCGAAAGCGGTATCGTCGAAATCGTCGAGGCCGGCAGTTTCGAAAACGGGCTTTCGGTGCGCCTCAGGGCGCTCGGCCTTTCCAGCACCCACCAGGTCTCCATGGTCCGGCGCGCCTGGTTTGGCGGGCCGCTGGTTGTCCGCGCCGGAAAGGCGACCGAAATCGCCATCCGCCGCACAGAGGCCGAACTCGTCAAGGTTCGCAAGATCCAGGACTGACCTCGCATGCGCGGCGCGCCGTGTGCGCCGCAGCCACGACAAGAATGCCGCAAAAGGCGCGCGGGTCAAAACCGAGCAAACATAACAAACGCCGCCGGCGGGTACCTCCGCCAGCTCAAGCTCCGGAAGAAGCCATGTCCCATTGTTCGCCGGCAGACGCCAATCTCGACCGCAACGATGTTCCGCGCATTGCCATGATCGGCCAGCCCAATACCGGCAAGTCGATGCTGTATAACCGTATCACAGGGGCGAGCGCCTATGTCGGCAACTGGCCGGGCATCACGGTCTCGCTCTCCAATGCCCGCGTCAATCTCGGCGGCCGGACACTGGAATTCGTCGATCTTCCCGGCATTTACGATCTTGAGGGCTTCTCCGAAGACGAGACCGTCGTTGCCAACTTCCTGAAGACCTACCCCGTCGATCTCGTCGTGATCGTCATCAATGCCAGCCAGATCGACCGGCAGATCCTGATGCCACTGCAGATCAAACAGCTCGGCCTGCCCGCCGTCGTCATGCTGAACATGGCTGATGAAGCCCGCAAGAATGCAATCGAGATTGATACGGAAACGCTCTCGGCAAGGGTCGGCCTGCCGGTCCACCTGATCAGCGCCAAATATGGCGAAGGTTACCCCGACGCGATCGCCAGCGTCGACAAGGTTCTGTCAGCGCGCGCGGACACGCCGCCCATCTACGCAGACTACGACGCTCTGCGCGAAACCCTGATGACCGAGGAAACGCTGGCCGAAACGCTTTCCGGCGCTGTCTTCTATCCCGAAATACCGCCGCAAACCATCGCGCAGAAGCTCGATCGTTTCCTGTTGCATCCGGTCTTCGGCCTGCCTCTGTTCTTCGCGGTCATGCTGTTGGTATTTTACATTGTCTGGGCCATCGGCCTGCCATCCCAGGGCTGGGTCGGAGCGATCACCGACTGGATCCAGAACCGCATTCTCGAGCCGGTCCTGGGCCTCGGCCCAGCCTGGCTGCAGAATTTCGTGATCAACGGCATATGGCTCGGCGTGGCCACCGTGGCCTCCTTCGTGCCGCTGATCATGCTGTTTTTCTTCTGCATGGCGGCGGTCGAGGATTCGGGCTATCTCTCCCGCGCGGCCTATCTCATGGACACATGGATGCGCCGGATCGGCCTCGACGGGCGCTCCTTCGTGATGCAGATGATGGGTTTCGGCTGCAATGTCCCGGCGCTGATGGGCACACGTGTGATGCGCTCGCAGCCGCTGCGTCTGTTGTCGATGCTGATCATTCCGTTTTCGCTGTGCTCGGCGCGGCTTGCGGTGTTCGTCTTCATCATCGCAGCCGTGTTTCCACCGGCCCAGGGCCCGCTAGTCCTGTTTTCCTTCTACGTCATTTCCTTTGCCGCCGCCTTTCTGGCGGCCGCGATCTTCAGCCGCTCGAAACAGTTCAAGAACACAGAGCCGTTCGTGCTGGAACTGCCGCCCTACCGGGTGCCGACCCTCAGGCAGGTGTGGCTGCGCGGCTACGGCGAACTGCGGGAATTCCTGCGCCGGGCCACCAATTTCATCATCATCGGCACCATAGCTGTGTGGTTTCTCACCAATTTCCCGACCAATGCCACGGGCCTCGACACATGGGGCGGCCAGCTGGGCGAGCTGCTGCAGCCGGTGATGGCGCCAATCGGCATCAATCCCTATCTTACGCTGGCGCTGATCTTCGGCTTCATTGCCAAGGAGGTGGTGATCGGATCGCTGTCGACCATCTACGCCATGTCTGCCGGGCTTGTTGCCCATCAGATCGGCCTCACGGTCTCGCCGGCAGCCGCTTATTCCTTCTGCCTGTTCTGCCTGCTCTACACCCTGTGCCTGACCACGGTCGCCACCGTGAAGGCGGAGAGCCGCTCCTGGGGCTTCATGATCTTTTCCCTGATCTTCTCGCTCCTCTACGCATGGGTGATCGCCTTCCTGTTTTATCAGGGCGCCCTGCTCCTCGGCTTCAACTAGGAGACACCGGCTGGCGCGCCTTTGTTCTCCGCCTCGCAAACGCTCAACGCGTTCGGCAACGCCGTCGGGTATCGTGAAAACGGCGAGATCGAAGCGCTAAGACGAAATGATTTTTTCGCCGGAGGACGCACCCAGCGGTCATCTGCCGGTTTTCAAGCCCGAAGACCGGATCCGCGCACCGTTCAAATCCCGCAACGGCAGGCCACAAAGGGGCGGCGCGCTTTACGCGTTTCTGACCGCGCAGCTTGCAACCTGCCTGCCCCGCAGCGCTGGTTGGCGACAAAACCGGCCGGTTTCAGGCCTGCCCTGCCCGTCACATTGGCCCTGACACAAAACAATCTCTTTCGTTTTCGTCAAAAAATGTGTAAGAGCGCGGCAAGTATAACAGGCGCCCCTCTTTCGGCAGCGGTCCTCCCATCGCTCCAGCATGTCGGTGCCCAGCCCCAGAGACCTATTAAAATGGCACTTCGCAACATCGCGATCATCGCGCACGTTGACCATGGCAAGACGACCCTTGTTGACGAGCTTCTGAAACAATCCGGCTCTTTCCGTGAAAACCAGCGCGTCGACGAACGCGTGATGGACAGCAATGACCTCGAAAAGGAACGCGGCATCACCATCCTCGCCAAGGCGACCTCGGTCGTGTGGAAGGATACCCGCATCAACATCGTCGACACCCCCGGCCACGCCGACTTCGGCGGAGAGGTCGAGCGCATTCTCTCCATGGTGGACGGTGCGATCGTTCTGGTAGATGCCGCAGAAGGCCCCATGCCGCAGACCAAGTTTGTGGTCGGCAAGGCGCTCAAGGTCGGCCTCAAGCCAATCGTCGCGATCAACAAGATCGACCGCCCGGATGCCCGCGCCGATGAAGTTGTCAACGAGGTCTTCGACCTGTTTGCAGCGCTCGACGCCACCGACGAACAGCTCGACTTCCACATTCTCTACGGTTCCGGTCGCGCCGGCTGGATGAACACTTCGCCCGAAGGCCCGCAGGATCAGGGTCTCGGCCCGCTCCTCGACCTGGTCGTCGAGCATGTTCCGGCTCCGACAGTTGCCGAAGGCCCGTTCTCGATGATCGGCACGCTGCTGGAAGCCAACCCCTATCTTGGCCGCATCATCACCGGTCGTGTCAATTCCGGTTCGATCAAGCCGAACCAGCCCGTCAAGGTGCTCGATCAGAACGGCAAGACGGTCGAAACCGGCCGTGTCTCAAAAATCCTCGCGTTCCGGGGCATCGAGCGCCAGCCGATCGAAGAAGCGCAGGCGGGCGACATTATCGCGATTGCCGGCCTGTCCAAGGGTACCGTCGCCGACACGTTCTGCGACCCGGCAGTGACCACGCCGCTGACCGCCCAGCCGATCGACCCGCCGACCGTCACCATGTCCTTCATCGTCAACGACAGCCCGCTTGCAGGCACCGAAGGCGACAAGGTGACCAGCCGCGTCATCCGCGACCGTCTGTTCAAGGAAGCCGAAGGCAATGTCGCGCTGAAGATCGAGGAAGCCGAGGGCAAGGACTCGTTCTACGTATCCGGTCGCGGTGAATTGCAGCTTGCCGTCCTGATCGAAACGATGCGCCGTGAAGGCTTCGAGATTGCAGTCTCGCGTCCGCGCGTTGTGATGCACACGGATGAAGAAACCGGCCAGTTGATGGAGCCCTTCGAAGAAGTCGTGATTGACGTCGATGAAGAGCATTCCGGGATCGTGGTCCAGAAGATGGCCGAACGCAAGGGTGAGATGGTTGAGCTTCGTCCCTCCGGTGGCGACCGCGTCCGTCTGGTATTCTTCGCGCCGACGCGCGGCCTGATCGGCTATCAGTCCGAGCTTCTGACCGATACCCGCGGCACGGCGATCATGAACCGCCTGTTCCACGACTACCAGCCCTTCAAGGGCGAAATCGGCGGTCGCAATCAGGGCGTTCTTCTGTCCAACCAGTCCGGTGAAGCCGTGGCCTACGCCATGTTCAACCTCGAAGATCGCGGTCCGATGATTATCGAACCCGGCGACAAGGTCTATGCCGGCATGATCGTCGGTATCCATACGCGCGAGAATGACCTTGAGGTCAACGTGCTGAAGGGCAAGCAGCTCACCAATATCCGCTCCGCCGGCAAGGACGAGGCCGTCAAGCTGACGCCGCCGATCCGCATGACGCTCGACCGGGCATTGTCGTGGATTCAGGATGATGAGCTGATGGAAGTCACGCCGAAATCGATCCGCCTCAGGAAAATTTACCTCGACGCAAATGAGCGCAAGCGCTTCGGAAAAGCCCGCGCGGCCAGCTAAGCGCTCAGAGCGTGTCATCATGACTGACCCGGCCTTGCGCCGGGTCTTTTTGTTTGAAGGTTTCAGACCTACGCTACAAAGTCGTCGACGCAGATTTCGCTTCCAGTCGTGAAGCCCTGTCTTCTGATGCGAGAAGCAGAGCTACTGCCGCGACCTCGGAGGCATCCCCGTCAACCCATCCGTCCTCTTGATACTCAGTGGCGGCGCGGTTTCTTAAGCTGGGCGATGCCCATGCGCACCAGCGGCCAACACAACGTCATCAGTGTGATGGCGAACAGCAGTGACGCAATCGGGCGCTCGAAAAAGCCCCAGAAATTGCCATGCGTGAGGATCAGCCCCTGGCGGAGCGACATTTCGATGGTCGGCTCCAGCACCATACCGATGACGATGGGGGCGACGGGAAAGCGGAAATAACGCAGCACCACACCCGCAACACCTGCCGCAAACGCGACCCAGACATCGAACACATTGCCATTGACGCCGTAGGCGCCGACCGTGGCGATGATCAGGATCAGCCCGACCAGGATCGGCTCTGGAATACGCAACACGCGGGTGAAAAGCGAGGCACCCAGCGCGCCGGTCAGGAACATCACGATATTGACGAGGATCAGACAGAGAAAGATCGCGTAGATCAGATCCAGATGATTGGCAAAAAGCTGCGGACCCGGCGCGATCCCCTGGACCACCAGCGCACCCAGCATGACCGCAGTAACGGGATCGCCTGGAATACCGAGCGCCAGTGTCGGCACCAGTGCCGAACCGGTGACCGCATTGTTGGCGCTTTCGCAAGCGACTAGTCCATCCGGCTCGCCATGCCCGAAATTGTCCTTTCGTTTGGACGCCCGCCTTGCCTCGGAATAGGCGATGAAGGCGGAGGTCGCGGCACCGGTTCCCGGCAGCGCGCCGACGAACGAACCGATCAGAGAGCCCCGCAGCAGCATGCCGATCCGGGGTCGCCAGTCCTTCCACGGCGGCATGCGGAACCCGACCCGCATTTCGCTCGCCTCCGGGCCCGGCCGGTCGATCTGGAGAACCCTGAGGAACATCTCCGAGAAGGCAAACAGACCGACAATCACCGGTATCAGGCCGATACCGGCTGAAAGCTGAAAACTGTCGAAGGTGAAGCGCAGATCGCCGGTCACCGGGTCATTGCCGATGGTGGCGAGAAGCAGCCCCAGCGCGCCGGCGACCAGCCCCTTGACCAGATTGCCGGACGACACCCCGGCAATGCAGGTCATGGCAAACAAACCGAGCGCAAAATATTCAATCGGCGTGAACTGCAGCGAAAAGGCCGCAAGCGATGGCCCGGTAATCACGAACACCAGAACAGAAAACAATCCGCCAATGGTTGACGCGGTCGTCACCCAGCCGATCGCAAGGTCTGCTTCGCCCCGCCTTGCCATGGGAAAGCCTTCGAGTGCCGTTGCAGCCGATTGCGGTGTTCCCGGCGTGTTCAGAATGATCGCCGTGATCGAACCACCGTAAACGGAGCCGCAATAGACGCCAAGCATCAGCGCGATCGCAGGGATCTGCGGCATCGAAAAGGTAAACGGCAGCACCATGGTCAGCCCGATGACCGAGCCGAGGCCCGGCAAAACCCCGACAATGACACCGACGACGGTTCCGACAATGATCGCCAGCATGGTGAGCGGTGTCGCGATCTGGGCCGCAGCAGAGACGATAAGGTCCATAAAAACTCCCTAGGCCCGGATCACAGCGGCCAGGAAAAACCTGGCAGAAGGATCAGGAAAACCCGCTCGAACAGAAACCACACAGCCAGCGAATAGCTGATAGCAACCGCGACAAGCAGGATGGTATCGCGTCGGCCAAGCACAAGCGGAACGGCGATAGCGAAAAGCACACTTGCCGCCAGAAAACCAATGAAAGGCATCAGCGCGCAATAGGTGGCGGTGGCGGCCATCAGAGCCAACATCTTCCCCGCCGGTGCAAGTGGCGGCAAAGCGCGGCTGCCGCGCCTCAGCCCCGGCAGCAGCAAAAGCAGCAGGAGCGCCATCGCGGCCAGCACAAAGCGGGGAAAGAAAAACGGACCTTTGCCCTGGCTTGCGCGGGCAAAGGCACTGATTTCCTCAAAAGTCTGAATCGTAAAGACGACGACAAGCAGGAAGAGTGCGGCAATGACCGCCGCTTCCGCCGCCCGCGATGCGAGTGATACCGCGCCACGCTTATCCGTTCCGGCCATGCCTCCTCCAAGCTCAAGATATCACCGTGTTCGGAGCGAGATGCCTCCAACATCTCGCCCCGAACATTCTGCAAACAGAAGCGCCATAGACCACTCCCGGATCCGCATTAGTTCGCCAGAAGACCAGCCTTTTCAAGCAGCTTGCGATTGGTATCGTATTTCTCGCGCACAAAGGCCTCGAAATCCGCAGCCCCCATATAGGCGGAGGGTTGTTTCAGCGCTTGCATGCGCTCCTGGAATGGACCGGAATCGATGGCGGCCTTGCAGGCCGTCTCGAATTTGGAGATATCGGCATCATCCAGACCGGCCGGCGCGACAAGGCCACCCCAAATCGGGAAATCAAGTGCATAGCCCTGCTCTTCGGCGGTGACCAAATCGGGCTGCTCCGCAAGACGGCCATCCTTCAAAAGCGCCAGTGATTTCAGCTGATCAGAATTGCTGGTGTAGAACGACACATGTGGAATGAAGATGTCCGCCGTGCCGTCCAGCAGGCTTTTCAGCGCCGGACCGTCACCGTTCACCGGCAGGAAAGTCATTTCGATACCGGCGGCGTCTGCGAGCGCCAGACCGGCAATATGCGGGATCGAGCCGATCGCCTGAACCGCAAAGGTCAGTTCACCCGGGTTTTCCTTGGCATAGGCCACCAGATCCTCAAGATTGGAAAAATCGGAATCCTGCCTGACGGCAATGACCGTTGGCGCAGAATAGGCGAGGCAGATATAGTCGAAGCTGTCGACATCATAGGGCAGCTTGCGCAGATGGGGCTGGGTGGTCAGCGGACCGACCGGCGCCATGCCGAGCGTGGTGCCGTCAGCGCGCGCGCGGGCCACTTCGCCAACACCGATCGTGCCGCCGGCACCGGCCGTGTTCTTGACCGCAACATTGGCTTTAAGCGTGTCGGACAGACTTTCCTGCATCGCCCGTGTAGTAATGTCGGTTCCACCACCGGCCGCGAACGGAACGACCACAGTGACCGGACGGTTTGACTGTGCGGTCGCATTGCCGGCGATCATCATGACCGATGCGGACAATGCGATACCGAGACGGCCTGCGGTTTCCTTGCGAAATCTCATGATGAATCTCCTCCCTTGTTCATCGCCCTCTCCCGTGGGCTGATATAAAAACCGCTAGCATGAAAGCCAAAAGTTTTGCATAGTGGTATTATGTACCATTTTTACCGATGGTCAATCACTATTCAATCCGCTGGGAGGAATGCTTTGAATAGAATGAAGGAAAGAACCGCGCTCGTGACCGGCGCCGCCGATGGTCTCGGGGCCGCAATAGCGGCACGGCTGGCGGCCGAGGGCGCGCGGATCGGTATTATCGACCGCAGCGAGGAAGCGATCGAAAAGGCGAGCCAGAGCGAAGAACTGTCATCGGGCGTCTTTGTGGCTGGCGACCTGACCGATGGCGATGATATTGCCCGGATGATGGCCGTGTTTGCTGACAGGGGCATGATTTTCGATATCCTCGTCAATAATGCCGGCGGCTCACTGCACACCCCGCGCGCCTTTCTGGAGGAAACCGACGAGGACTGGGAGCGGGTGATGTCGCTCAATGTCACGGCAGCCGTCAGGATCAGCCGCCATGTTTTGCCCGGCATGGTTCAGGGCGGCTTCGGTCGGGTGATCAATCTCGGCTCCAAGGCGGGCCGCTATGGCAGCCTGTTCACCGGCGCCAATTATGTTGCCGCCAAGGGCGCAATCCAGTCGATGACGCTGCAGATGGCGCAGGAATTCGGTCCATCCGGCATCACCTGCAATGCGGTCTGCCCCGGAGCAATCTCGACGCCGCGTGTGGAACGCCTCCTGAATGAACGCATGACGCCGGAAGAGCGGCAAAAGGCGATGGAAGGCGTTCCGGTGCGCCGCCACGGGCGCGTGGAAGATGTGGCCGCCGCTGTCGCATTTTTCGCGTCGGAGGAAGCGGGCTTCATCACCGGACAATTGCTCGACGTCAACGGCGGACAGGGAATGGCATCATGAACAATCTGGAGCACCCCCACAAGCCGCTCAGCGTCCTCGTTACCGGCGGTTCAGGCTTTCTCGGCCAGGCGCTGACATCCGCCCTTGCTGCGCGCGGCGACCATGTCACCGTGCTCGACCTCAAATTGCCGCCCGAGGAAACGCGCATACTAGGCGTCACCTATATCGAAGGCGATATCACGCGGCCCGATGCCATCGACCCGGCAATCACCCGCTTCGGTGTTGACGCGATCCTGCATTTGGCGGCCCTCGTTATTCCGGCATGCCGGCTAAACCCGGTGCTGGGCGCGCAGGTGAATGTGATCGGCCATATCAACATCATGGAGGCAGCCCGCAAGGCAGGCATTTCCCGCATCGTCTATGCGAGTTCGCTGGCTGCGCGCCCACGTGGGAAATTCGCCTCGCCGGTCAATCTTTACGGCGCATTCAAGCACTGCTGCGAGGACATCTCGAAAGTCTATTTCCTCGATCACGGCCTCGGCTCCGTCGGCCTCAGGCCGCATGTGGTCTACGGGCCGGGCCGCACCAGCGGCGAGACGGCGGCAATCACGCTTGCGATGCAAGCCGCAGCGCTTGGCGAACCGTATGAAATTCCGTTCTCAGGCGAGATGTGTTTCCAGCATATCGACGAGGTGGCCGAGATCTTCCTGCGCTCGCTCGACAAGCCGGCGCCAGCGCCGATCGTCAGCGATCTCACCACCGAGATCGGCTCGAGCGAGGATGTTGCATCGGCAATCCGCGCCGTCGTGCCCGACGCCGAGATCAGTATTGCCGCGCACAGCCGCCCGATGCCGGACGCCATCGACAATGCGCCGATCCGAGACCTCCTGGGCAGCTGGCCTGCCATTTCGCTTCAGGAAGGCACGCGCCGGACCATTGAGGCCTTTCGCAAGACCGCCCATAGCTGATAGGCATAGACCGTGCGGGAGGCTGGGTGGCCTCGCCGCACGGTAAATGTTCAGCCAGGGGCAATCTTTTGGTGACGATCAAGCCGGCCGGTGATCAGGCCGTGACCGTGGAGTTTGCAGAGATCATTGACGCCGCCGTCAGCGCACGCGTGATCGCGCTCGATGACGCGCTCAAGGCCGATCCGGTCGCGGGCATTACCGAGACTGTGCCGACCTACCGGTCGCTTCTGGTGTTCTACGATCCCGAAATCCTGCGCGGCCATGAGCTGACGGCAGTTCTGCGCGAACGTGCCGCAACCGCCGCCGAGCCCGACGAAGCGCTTGCGCGTCATTTTACTGTTCCCGTCTGTTACCAAGGGGCCGATGCGCTCGATCTTGCGGACCTCGCCGCAGCCCGGGGGATGAGCCCCGATGATGTGATCGCGCTCCACACCGGCGCGACATACCGGGTCTTCATGATCGGCTTCGCTCCGGGTTTCACCTATCTCGGTGGTCTGCCGGAGGCTTTGCATACGCCGCGCCTTGGCGAACCAAGGCAGAAAGTGCCGGCCGGTGCGGTCGGCATCGGTGGCGCTCAGGCCGCGATCAACTCCGTTTCCGGCCCGAGCGGCTGGCGCTATATCGGCCGCACACCGGTGAGGCTGTTCGACGCCGAGCGCTCAGACCCGGCGTTTTTCCGGGCGGGTGATATCATCCGCTTTCACGCCGTCTCCCCCGCAGAGATCACTGACCTAGACAGCCGTGTCGCCGCCGGGGAAACCATTGTGGAGCCGGAACAAGCATGGTGATGCTGGAGGTCGTGAAAGCCGGATTGATGGTCACCGTGCAGGCAAGCCCGCGAGCGGGCTATCTTGCCGCCGGCGTCTCGCCGTCCGGGCCGATGGATGATGATGCCTACCAGATTGCACAAGCGCTGGTCGGCAATGATGAACAGGCCGCAGCCCTCGAATTCGCCCAGTTCGGCGGCAGCTACCGCGTCTCGGAGGCCACACTTTTCGCTGTCACCGGCGGTGCGGCCAGTGTCTCGGTTGATGGCCGCCCCGTGCCATGCTGGGAAAGCCACCTGTTAAAACCGGGCCAGCAGCTCGACGTCGGCGCACTGCGCGGCGCGATGTGGGGCTATATCGCCTTTTCCGGCGGCATCGACGTCCCCGTCCTGCTCGGCTCACGCGCAACCCATGTGCGCAACGCCATGGGCGGCTTTGAGGGCCGTCCGCTTGAAACGGGTGACTGCCTCGGCCTGGCCCCGCCGCTAACGCGGATACCGCGGCGAATGACCGCGATTTTCCACCGGGCTTCAGGTCCGATCCACGTGATCGCGGGTCCACAGTACGATTACTTCGACGCCCGAACCCGATCGCTGTTTTTAAGTGAACCTTTTGCCGTTTCAGCACGGCGCGACCGGATGGCCAGCCTGCTTGTCGGTCCCGCTCTTGTGGCGGCGCGCGGCCACGACATCGTTTCCGACGGCACCCCGGCCGGCTCTATACAGGTGCCGGGATCAGGCACCGCAACCGTGCTGACCGCCGAACGGCAGACAACAGGCGGTTATCCCAAGATCGCCACCGTGATTTCCGCCGACCTGCCAAGGCTGGTGCAAATGCCCGGCGGGCGCCCTTTCAGATTTGCCCTTGTGAAACAGGACGAGGCGGAAGACCGGCTCTTGGCCGAGCGCCAGCGCGTTAAAGCGACCCTGGCACAGATCCGGGCGCCAGCAGCGGCGCTCACTTGATCAACACGTCATTGCGCAGTTGAAAGCGGGAGGGGTCGTAGATCGCCTGCGAAATTTCCACCAGTTCACCGTTTTGGCTGTAAAGATCGGCCTCGATGCTGAGCACGGGCGTGTCCACCGATAGCCCGATAGCATCGGCGGCGGGCTGCGGGCAGGCAATTGCGCTTGCGCTCTGGCTGACCCGGACGATCGGGCGATCGAACATCTCTTCAATGAGGCTATAGACAGATCCGACCCGATGACGGGACAGCGAGGGTTCGATCCCCGCGTATGGCCCGGCGACAAACATGCGAGACCAGTTGAACGGGCGAAGCCGGCCAGGGATGCAGCGGACGCCGATCACTTCCAGCCAAAAGCCGGTTGCGCTTTCCCGCCCGCCGAGCGCAGGGTCATCATGGTTTGCAACGTGACGGGATGTCCAGATTTCCAGAACAGTTTCGCGCGTAACGCGCATCAATTCCGGCATACTGTTTGTTGCCATACGAAAATGTTGCTGCGGCGTTTTCGAGACGATGATCGTCCCTACACGCTTGCGCCGAGCCACCAGGCCTTCCGCTTCCAGTTCGCTCAGCGCGCGCCGCAATGTCGTACGGCTGACGCCGCGCTCCACCGCAAACTCCACCTCCGGCGGCAAGCGGTCTCCGATCTTCCAGCGGCCTGAGGTAATTTCTTCGCGCAAAGAACGGGTTAACAATTTATGTCGCGGTGCGTTCATTCCATCTTTCCCGGCAACCAGAGCACAATCTGTGGGAACATCGCCAGAAGCAGTGCGAAGGCGACGAGGATGAGGAAAAACGGCACGACGGCGCGTACAAGTCTTCCGATCGTCTCGCCGGTCTGCGCCTGAATGACGAACAGGTTGAATCCCACCGGTGGCGTAATCTGGGATATTTCTACAGCAACTACAACAAAAATACCAAACCAAATCGGATCAAAACCTGCGGCTGTAACCAAAGGCAGAGTGATAGGCAATGTCATCACGATGATCGACGTGCCGTCGAGAAACATGCCGATCAGGACATAGAACAGCAGCAGCATGGCGATCAGAGCGAAGGGAGCTAGATCCAGCGCTGCAATCCAGCCCGCAAGGGCACGCGGCAGCCCCAGAAAACCAAGGGCGGCATTCAAAAGCGCTGCACCGATGAGAATAAGACCCATCATCGCACTGGTGCGAACCGCGCTGTTGCCGGCCGACACGAGGTTGGCGAAGCTGAGCTCGCGCCTGAGAGCCGCCAGCAATATGGCACCGAGAACGCCCACGGAGGCTAGCTCCGTCGGACTGGCAATCCCGAAGTAAAGCGCGCCCATGATCCCGGCGATCAAAACCACCATCGGGGCGATTTCGGCAAGCCCGCGCCACCTGTCGCTCCAGGAATAGCGCTGCGCTGTGCTGCGCCCGCCAGATACGGTATGTGCGACAGCGATGTAGAAGCTGTAGAGAACCGCCAGCAATAACCCCGGCACAATTCCGGCGATGAACAGACGGAGGATGCTCTGCTCGGAGACCACACCGTAGATGATCATGATGATCGACGGCGGGATCAGAAAGCCGAGTGTGCCGGCGCCTGCGAGCGAGCCGATTGACAGACGTCGGTCGTAGCCATGGGCCTGAAGCTCCGGCAGGGTCACGCGACCGACGATGGCTGTCGTCGCCGCCGACGACCCCGAAACGGCAGCAAACAGTGTCGAGCCGGCGACATTGACGTGCACGAGCCCGCCGGGAAGCCGGCTCACCCACGGCGCCAAGCCGGAAAACAACGAACGCCCGAGCCGCGCGGTCACCAGAATATCGCTCATCAGGATGAACAACGGCAGGGCCAGCAGTTCCTGTGCCGTTCCGGCCTGCCACATCAGCTTGCCGGCAAAGGCCTCAAGGGGAATATTGGGCTTGTAGACCGACAGAAGGATATAGCCGACGCCGAAAAGCGACAGGCCAACCCAGACCGAGCCGAGCAGAAGCGCGGCGAACAGAACGAGCGTGACGAGCCCGATTTCAACCATCCTGCGCTTCCTTGCTGATTTCCGGTTCCATGCCAAAAACCAGCCGCAAGAGCCTCGACATCAGCGCCAGCACGAATTCACCCGCACCGATGACAGCGACGGCCTGAGGAATGGCAAGCGGCGTGTTCATGTAACTCGACTGGCGAAGTCCGCGCGAAAGCGACGCCTGAAACACGCTCCAGAAGGCTTCGAACATCAGACAGGCGAGGATGAGCCCGCACAGGGTCGCGGCTATATCGACAGCCCGCGTCACTTTTGGCCCGCGTGACAGCAAGAGCGTTACACGAACCTGGGTGCCGTGCTGAAGCGACGGCCCGAGCCCAAGCAGGAAGACGCCGCACATGGCAAAGGCCGAGTATTCCCAGGAAAAAGCAAGGCTGCGGCTCAGAAAGCCCCGGCTTACGATTTCAGCCAGCATCATCGCGCAGAAGCAGTAAAGAAGGATCATCGCGAAGGTCTGCGCGATCCTGGCTGTCCAGTCGGTGAATGTCAGAAAGGCGCGAACCATCGCTTTCCCTGCACAGGCGCTGTCGATCGCACCGCCGCACGGCGGTTTCCGGACCGAAGAAAGGAGACCAAACAACGCAGACGTCCAAAGATCAAGGGGCGGCTGCGCTAAAGGTGCCCGCCAAAACTCTGGCAGGCAATCTGCTGCTAAACGTTATTTTCCAGCCTCTGCGGTATACTGCTCGATGATTGGCCCGGCGGCCGGAACCCGTTCGACAAAGGCATCCCACATTTCCTGGCCGGCTTGCGACATGACAGCCTTCATGGACGCCTCGGCCTCGGTCACGGTGATTCCGTTTTCAACGAGAATTTCGGTCTTTCCATCATCCTCGGCCGCGCTCTGTGCCCAGAATTCAGCCTCCAGCGTTTCGACAACGCCTTCGATTGCCTGGCGATCTTCCTCGGGAAGTGCATTCCACACATCGAGATTGACCGTCACGACGTCCGTCGACGTCGACCACTGAAGCGGGTTGAAATAGGACGTTGTATCCCAAAGCTTTCCGTCAACGCCGGACGACGTCGAGGTCGCAACGCCATCGATCGTGCCAGCGGCAAGTGCGGGAACAACATCCCCCAGGGCATCTCCAGCGGCGCCGCGCCAAGCTTGCTCAGGAACTCGAAGCTTGCGGGATTGAACGCGCGAATACGCTGGCCTTCCAGATCTTCAGCCGTTGTGATCTTGCTCTTGGAGTAAAGCCCCGGAGACGGCCAGGGAACATAATAGAGAATCTTCTGGTTGTGGCTTGCGGCGATTTCATCGAACACCGGCGAAGCCACTTCGAGGAAGGTCGCCATCTGCTCCTGCCCCTGAATAAGATAGGGCAACGTGTCGATGGCCAGCAGCGGCTCTTCGCCTGCCTGCAGGAACAACAGGAAGTCGGCCATCTGCACGATGCCGGTTTCCACGGCGGCCATGCTTTCGGTGCCGCTCACACCGATCTCGCCGCCATTGAAGACATTGATCTGCACATCGCCGTCCGTCGCCACAGTAACGGCTTCGGCAAACTGATGTGCGGCCTTGGCCTGAAAATTGGTGTCTGGCCAAGGCGTTGAAAAATCCCACTGGGTCTGAGCCGCAGCTGCGCCGGCACCCATGACGGCAGCCGTAGCAAGAGCCAATGTGTGAAATGCTTTCATGCGTTCATTCTCCTCTGTCGGTTTCTTGTCGCCTGTCACTACAATTGGTTGTATCATAGCCATATTGTTCGCCCGCAGCCACCTCGCTGATCAGCCCCTTGCGCAAATCTGCGGCCAAACGTTCCGGTGCCCGCCCTTCCGGCGGCCCGAAGCCGCCGCCGCCAGGGGTCCGCAATATCAGCGTTTCGCCCGCGGGGATGGTATAGAGGCCCTTGCTGGCAATCACGGTTCCGTCTGAAATCTCGGCATGGCCCGGCGCTCCGGCCTTGCCGCCATCCCGTCCTTCAGCGCCTTGCTTGAGGCGCTCGAAGGCCGCCGCCGACAGGGTCAGTGCCTGCCCGCGCGATGAGCGGATCCGGATCTCCTGCCCGAGACCGCCGCGCCAGGTACCTGCACCACCACTATCGGGCGCGAACTCCTTCTTCTCATAGATCAACGGCGCTACGGTTTCCGCTATTTCAACGGGAACGGTGCCAACACCCGAGGGAAATGCCGTGGTCGACAGCCCGTCCGAAGCCGGTCGCGCCCCCATGCCGCCAAGGGCGACATTGAGCGATGCAAATCCGCCTTCGCCTTCAACCGAAATCGCAAGAACCCAAAGCGCGCCTGCGCTCTCAGCAAGGATTTCGCCCCGCTTGGCCTGCGACAGGCATCCCAGCATCAGGTCCGGCAGCGCTTGGCCTACTACGTGACGCGCGGTAACTGGCCAGGGTCGCTCGGCGCTGACAATCAGTCCGGACGGTGCACCGATCTGTATCGGCGCAAGCGAGGCGTGATTGTTCGGCACTTCCGGCGCGATGGCGACCTTGATGCCAAAAGAAGCATAGGCCTGGCTGTAATTGAGCGGACAGTTGATGCCCTTCGCCACAGCCGGAGACGAACCGGCAAGGTCGACATGAATTTCGCCGCCCTTGACCGTCATCTCAGCCTTGAGACGAATTGGGGAATCATAGCCGTCAAGCTCGGTCTCGGCATGGTAAACGCCTTCCGGCACCCGTGCGATAGCGGCGCGGGTAGCCTCCGCAGAGCGCTCGAAAATGAACGCGGCAAGCGGTTCAAGCGAGATCACATGATATTCCTCCATCAGCGCAGAAAGCCGCCTGCGGCCTTCGTCATTGCAGCTCATAAGAGAAATAACATCGCCGCGCGCCTCACGCGGAACACGGGAATTGATGGCGATCAGCGCGAGCAGTTCCTCGTTGACCTCACCGGCGCGGCGCAGTCTGGAGACCGGGATCACCACCCCTTCCTCGAACACCGAACGAGCCTCGGCAGACCAGCCAAGTCCGCCGACATCGACCACATGGCATGTCGAGGCGATATAGCCGACAATACTACCCGCGACGAACACCGGCGTGACCAGCACAAAGTCAAAGACATGGCCGGCCCCGAGCCACGGGTCGTTGGTGATCAACACGTCGCCGTCGGCAAGCGTTTCGGCCGGGATATGCGCGAGCATGGCATTGACCGACTTGGCCATGGTATTGACGTGTCCGGGGGTGCCGGTGACGGCTTGGGCCATCATCCGGCCTCGGGCATCGAAGATGCCGGCGGAAAGGTCGCCGGCCTCACGCACGATGGCGCCGAAGGCAACTCGCAGCAGTGCATTTGCCTGTTCTTCGCAAACCGATATCAGGCGGTTCCACATCACATTCAGGGCGATGATATCCGCGTCCGACAATTGCTGTTCTGTCATGACGACGACACCTCCCGTTCAAGTTCGACATGCCCGAGGGCATGGATGCGTCCGCGCCAGCCGGCGGGCACATAGATCGTGGTCTGGTCCTCGATCACCATCATCGGCCCCGCGAAAAAGCCACCGGGCGTCTGCGCCTCCCGCAGACAGCGCGCGAACGCGATTTTTTCACCGGTGAGCGGAGAGAAAACCTCTGTCTTTGCGATTTCGGTCACCGGATGCGCGCGCACCGCGCTTTCCGGCGGTGCAACTATGGCCGGATCCGCCCCCTTAACCGTGATACTGAAGGCAACCAACTCGATCGCATTGGCGTAGTGATAGGCACCATAAACTGCGTGATAGGCATCCACGAAAGACTGGCGCATGTTTTCGACAGCGGCAGTTGTTTCCACCAAACCGTCAAGCGCAACTCTGAGGGCATGCCCCTGCCCCTCGTAGCGCAGTTCCGCTGCCAGCGTCATCGCGGCGCTATCGCCTGCGGCGAGCGCCGGCAGCACAACAGCATTCGCTTCATCGGCCATATCAGCCTGAAGTTTGCAAAGCCGCTTCATGTCGAGACACTCCAGCGGTGCCAGAACGCTGCGGACAACCTCGTAGGCGATCGGCGCACTCAGGAACCCAACCGCTGACCCAACCCCCGCAAAAGACGGAATGACCACTTTTGAAATACCGAGCTTTTCCGCAAGCCGAACGGCATGCAGCGGCCCCGCGCCGCCTGACGCCATGAGCGTATAGGCCGTAACATCCTTGCCCTGCTCGACGGCGTGAACCCGCGCGGCGTTGGCCATGGCCTCCTCTCCGATTTCGGTGATCCCGGCTGCCGCCCATTCCGGAGAACTCATGCCAAGCGGCTCAACAATCTTTTCTTCGATGGCCTTCAGGGCCAGCTCAGGGCGCAGCGCGAGCCGGCCACCGGCAAATCCTTCAGGCGCAAGCTTGCCCAGCACCACATTGGCATCGCTGATTGTCGGCTCAGTTCCGCCGAGCCCGTAGGCCGCAGGACCGGGCACAGCGCCCGCGCTTTTGGGGCCGACCGCGAGCCGTCCGAGTGCGTCGCACCGGGCGATGGATCCACCACCGGCACCGATCTCCACCAGCTCGGTCGTTGGAATCCGAACCGGCAGCCCAGATCCCTTTTTGTCACGCCAGGCGCGCGCCACTTCGAAGCGGCGCGCTGTCACCGGTTCGGCATTCTCGAGGAAGCAAATTTTGGCCGTTGTTCCGCCCATGTCAAAGGCGAGCATTTTTTCAATTCCGATCTCGCGTGAAACCCGCGCACCGAGCGCGACCCCTCCCGCCGGCCCCGATTCCACCAGCCTGATCGGCATGCGTGAGGCCTGATCGACCGTCGTCAGCCCGCCGCCCGATAGCATCAGCATGAACTCGCCACGGAAACCGCGCTCCCGCATCGCCTTGTCAAAACGGCTAAGATAGCGTGACATCAGCGGCCGCACATAGGCATTCGCGGCGACGGTTGAAAATCGCTCATACTCACGGATTTCAGGCGATACATCGCTGCTCAGACAAATGGTGACATCTTCTGGAAGACGCGCCCGCAGCCACTCTGCAACCGCGCGCTCATGCGCATCATTGGCCGTTGCATGGAGAAATCCGATGGCGACGGCCTCAATCCGCTCTTCCATCAGGCGCGCAGCGATATCATCGATCTCGGCTTCCGCCGGCGCGCGAAGCGGCGTGCCGTAGGCATCCATCCGCTCGTCGACCGTCAAACGCAGTTCTCGCGGCACCAACGGGGCCGGCAGCTCCAGATTGACATCATATTGTTCGAAACGGCGTTCATACCCCATTTCCAGGATATCGCGGAAACCCCGTGTCGTGATCAGAGCGGTTTTCGCACCGCGCCGCTCGATCAGGGCATTGGTTGCAAGGGTGGTCCCGTGGATAACGGTGGTGACAGCGCTGAAATCCACATCACTTTCGCCAAGAAGCGCCAAGCTGCCTTCGAGCGCAGCCTTCTCGGGCGCTTCAGGCGTGGTCAGCACCTTGAGCGAGGAGAGCGTTTCGCCTTCCAGAACGACATCCGAAAAGGTTCCGCCAATATCAATAGCAAGTCTGTACATAATTTATTATGTCCGAACTTTTTGGCAGAGGTCAACACAAGAAACGCCTGCTCAGAAGGTTCCAACGGACATCGGAACGGATGGCACCCTGCCACCATTGTCGAGGCGCCAGCAACAAGCGATGCGCCGCCCCCTTATACTAAAATATGCAACGCAGCACGACAGAGGGCTTCCGGCTCTTTCAAGCCCAAAAGCCCGGAAGAAAACAGCGAGGGGACCAAATACAAAGGGCGGCGACTCCTGAAGACCGCCGCCCGTTTTTACGACTGAAGCCGTTGCTCTCAGCGCGGCTCGCTTCTCAGCCCCTTGATGATGGCAAAGCAGGCGAGCAACAGCACGATGGTGAACGGAAAGCCGGTTGAAACCGCCATCGCCTGAAGCGCCGTCAGTCCGCCGCCGAGCAGCAGCGCGATCGCCACCAGCCCTTCGAAGCTTGCCCAGAACACCCGCTGAGGCACGGGCGCATCCACCTTGCCACCAGCGGTAATGGTATCGATCACGATCGAGCCGGAGTCGGACGAGGTCACGAAGAAGACGATGACCAGCACGATGCCGATAACCGAGGTGATCGTCGCCAGCGGCAGAGCCTCCAGCATGACAAAAAGCTTCAGGTCGAGTGGCGCATTGCCCAGCGCCTCGTAGTTGTTGACGATGATCTCGTGGATCGCCGTATCGCCAAACACGGTCATCCACACGATCGAAACCAGCGACGGAATGATCAGCACGCAGGTGAGGAATTCGCGTACCGTCCGGCCACGCGAGACGCGCGCGATAAACATACCGACAAAGGGCGACCAGGAAATCCACCAGGCCCAGTAGAACGCGGTCCAGCCATCGAGGAAGTTCTTGTCGGAGCGGCCGAACGGATTGGCAAGCTCCGGCAGATAGCGGGCATAATCGACGAAGTTGGAGAACAGACCGCCAAGAATGGCGAGAGTCGGCCCGACGAGGATGACGAACAGCAACAGAAGGCCAGCAAGCACCATGTTGATCATCGACAGCCGCTGCACGCCGGCATCCATACCGGCAACAACCGAACCCAGCGCAATACCTGTGATCGCGATGATCAGCACAACCTTCGAAAGGTCATCCACCGGAAGCCCGAAGATGTGGTTCAGGCCAGCATTCGCCTGCTCGGCACCGATGCCGAGAGACGTCGCAAGCCCGAACAACGTGGCCAGCACAGCAAGCACATCGATGATGTGACCCGTCCAGCCCCAGACCCGATCACCAAAAATCGGATAGAACACCGAACGCATGGCGAGTGGCAGGCCCTTGTTGTAGGAAAACAGCGCCAGTGCCAGTGCCACGATCGCATAGATCGCCCAGGGATGAAGCGCCCAATGGAAGATGGTTGCGGCCATCGCCAGGCTTTTGGCTTCAGCCGGGTTTCCGGGCGCGCCGCCAAGCGGTGCCCAGCTTTCAGGCGAACCGGCATTTTCAGCCACCGAAGACGTGAAGTGTGAGATCGGCTCGGAAACGCCGTAAAACATCAGCCCGATACCCATGCCGGCGGCAAACAGCATCGCAAACCATCCGGTATAGGTATAGTCCGGCGTTGCGTCGGCGCCACCGAGACGGATTTTACCGTAAGGCGAAAAGATCAGGTAAATCCCGAGCAGCACGAAAACGTTGCCGGCGGCCAGGAAGAACCAGTCAAAGGTCGAGGTCAACCAGTCCCGCATACCGTTGAAAATGGTCGCGGCCTCGTCCTGAAAGGCCAGAGTTGCGAGCACGAAAGCGACAACAGCAAGACCAGAGATCAGGAAGACCGGATTGTGGATATCCAACCCGAACGGGCCGATGTTCGTCGTGATATTATCCTGACCGATCTCGTAGTCGGTATCGATAATTTCAGTGTCGCCCTCTGGCTCGGGAATCCCCGTATCGGACATGAATAAACTCCTTATTTTGCAATCAGTTCGCACCTGAACGCTTCAGGTCGGGCAATTGCCGCTTCAGCCGCGGACCAGGAATATCGACGCGTCGGTATGGGTTGCCAGCTGGCCGCCATGCGAATGCATGAAGTGGTCTGCAAGGTTTGGAACATGGGTCGCCATGATCACCAGATCGCAGCCGATTTCGCCGACAGTGCGCGCCAGAGACTGATTGAGATCAACGGCTGGATCATGCGCAATGACAACGCGGCTGTCCGTGGCGATGCCGTATTGGGCGGATTGCGCCTCGGCAAAGGCTTTGAGCCTTGCCTTGAATTCGCTGGGATTATGCCCGAGCGCTCCGGGAGCAGAAGACGTCACGCCGACAAAGGTGACAGGCGCGTCATAGAGTTTCGCGATTTCGGCAGCCGTCTTGAGTGAACGCGTCAGCTTGTCGACATGCGCAAGATCGACGGGCACCATAATTTTTTTGAACATCTTGAATACCGGTCCTTGTTCGTTTGCGAGCTTGCCGACCCGCATATTTCCTTCCTCTTCTGCCACGCCGTACGCCAGCGGGCCGTGACGGCTCGACAAAGCCGGACACGAAAATGCCATATTTCAATTAGCATCACCAAAACTGGCCTGCAAATCAATCCCTGTTGCCGTCGCGAGCCTTGGCCCACCTAATCCAGTAGGCCGTTGGATCGCCTCCGAGGACTGTAAAACAAGGGATAACAAGTGCAGCTGCCTGCTCCGAAAAAGAGTGGGAAACTGAAGGGTCACCAACCGCAACACGCAATAAAAAAGCCCCACCGTATTCCCCGGTGAGGCTTTGAGACCTGGCAGCGCCGGCCCAAACGTCTTACGGATAAGCTTCCGCTTCTTCCAGTTGAGGCAAAATCTGCAACTCATACAGACGGCGATAGGGACCGTCATGTCCGAGTAGTTCGCGCTGCGGACCCTGCTCGAGAATCGCACCGTTCTCGAGAACGACAATATTGTCGGCCGAGGTGATGGTCGCAAGACGGTGCGCGATCACGATCGTCGTCCGGTCCTTGGTCAGCCGTGCTAGCGCATCCTGCACCAGGGATTCAGCGTAAGAATCAAGAGCACTGGTGGCTTCATCAAGGATCAGAATATCGGCATCGCGGAGCATTGCGCGTGCAATCGCAAGACGTTGCTTCTGTCCGCCTGACAGGTTGCCGCCGTTTTCGCCAACGAATGAGTCATAGCCATCGCTCATATTCATGATGAAGTCATGAGCGTGCGCTGATTTGGCTGCGTCGACAATCTCTTCTTCAGTTGCGCCCTCGCGACCAAGTGCGAGGTTCTCCCGAACCGTTCCGTTGAACAGGAACGTATCCTGTCCGACATAGGACATGTGCCTGCGAAGAGACTCGAACGAGACTTCCCTCAGGTCGAGACCATTCACGGTAATCACACCTTCGTCGGGATCGAACATGCGCATGACGAGGTTGATGATCGTCGATTTACCGCCGCCTGAGGCCCCCACAAGCGCTGTGGTCTTGCCAGCCGGAAAAATCAGATTCAGGTTGTTAAAGAGCGGGTTGTTCTGGTCGTAGGAAAACCCAACACCTTCAAAAACGATATCGCCGCCACCCGGAGGTACAGGCTGTGGATTTTCAGCCTCCGTCAGGCGGATCGGATGATCCTTGATCTCATACATCATTCGTACGCCGACCATGGCGGTTTCCAGATTGACGCGCATCCGGGCCAGCCGCTTGGCAGGCTCATAGGCCAGGAGCAGGGCGGTGATGAACGACATCAGCTCACCCGGCGTCTGGTCACCGCCGACAACCCAGAAACCACTGAGCGCAATAACACCGGCAATAGCGAGGCCGGACAGCGTTTCCATGATCGGACTGGTGGCCGCGGAAAGCCGGGCAATGCTGTTGGCGCGGTGCTCCACTTGCGTTACCTGCTTATTCATGCGGTCACGCATATGGTTTTCGAGGCCGAAGGCCTTGATAATCCGTACACCTGTTGACGCTTCCTGGACGCCTTCGATGATTTTCATGACGGCCGTCAGCTCCTGACTCATGATGTCACGAACTTTGTTCGTCAGGTAACGAACGCCGACGAAAGCGACAGGCCCGATGATGAACGACACGAGCGACAGGATCGGTTGCTGGATAAACATCACGATCACCAGCCCGACCAGGGAAAACAGATCGCGCACAGCTGATGTCAGAACAAGGTCCATAGCCGTCCGGGCTGCCTGGGCATTGTTCGTCAGACGCATAACGAGGTCAGAGGACGGAAATTTGATGAAGAAATTCAGATCCTGCTGAAGGATACGACTGAAAATACTACTCTGCGCCTTGGCAATAATATTGTTGCCAGCCTTGCTCAGGATCACGATCTGAAAGTAGGTCGCAATGCCCTTGACGATGAAAATCATCGCAACGCCACCCGCCAGCATGAACATGCGGTTCATGTTCTGGGAGACCACCGTTTCGTTGACGATATCCTTCATGATCCAGGCGCTGAGCGCAGTCATGCCAGCCACAATCAACATCGCGACTGTGGCAAGGGCATACCACGGCGCTTGGTCACGCAGATTTTCCGAAAGCAGGCGGAAGAGAAGACTACGGTTGGCTCTGGGAAGGAAACGCGCCACCAGCGCGTCGAACAAACCGGTAAAGGGCTTGGATAACTGCATGGGAATTCGAATTTCCATATTGGTTCGTGGCCTCCGTTCTTCGAAGGGACAGCATTTTCGCTGCAAACTAGTCCCTCATCGGCCTCGGCGCGAGAGAAATAGGGCAAAGAGCTTTGAAGAGCAAGCTTTCGTTTGACCCTCCCCTGCGTCGTTTGCGAACGGGACCTGTCTGCGCGAACTGTCAGGCACGGAGATATCTGAGTTCACGCACAGAGCTTTCCGGCAGATGCGAGCGTCGACGGCGCGTCACCGTGAGCACTTTCGGCTCCCCGGGCAGCAGCGTGAAGCAGTTGTCGGAATAGATGTCATCACCGCCGTGATCATAGGTTACGTAGAGCGCGGGCCGGTCGCTCGTCACCGTGATCCGAAAGTAACCATCGTCAAGCGTTTCCTCCGATGTCTCGATCTGAGGCTCCGCAAAACGGTAGGCCTTCGGCCTTTGCGGCAGATACTCATTCTCACCGAGCACGTTGCCGGCATCATCCCGCCAGTCAAACACCAGGAAGGCGCTGGCCTCCAGTGTCTCAGGGCGGATGCGCGCAATCTCGACGGCGCTGGCAGCCTTCGCCGTCATCGCATAGGCACCGATCTCCGCGATCTTTCCCGATATTGCGTCGACACTGCGCAGACGGACTGTGATCGGCGTATCTTCCATCCTGTCCGAAACGGCAAGCAGCGTGATTGCACCGGTGTCGGGATTCGGCTGTGCGGTGACCATCAGATCGGCAAAAAAACGGCGGGCGAGATACTGCGTGGCCTTCCATCCACCGCCATATTCCAGGCTCGACCAGCTTGCCACCGGCCAGGTATCGTTCAACTGCCAGAACAGCGTCCCCATGGTGCGCGGCCTGTTCGAGCGCCAGAATTCGATCGCCGTCTTCATCGCCAGCCCCTGCCCGACCTGGCTCAGATAGACCATGTCCTCGAAACGGTCGGGAAAGCGGAAATAGCGCGCGATGGTTTCCACGATCCGGCTGTTGCCGCCCTCATTGCGCTGATGCACATCCATGACGGTGGAGGAGACGTTGCGATCTTCTTCCGCAGTGAAACTCTCGATCACCCGCATGGAGGGAAAGGACTGGAACCCGAATTCCGAGCAGAAGCGCGGCCTCACGGAACGATAGTGTTCGAAGTCCTTGGCCGAATGCCATACATCCCAGAAATGCATGTCGCCGGATGTGTCCACATGCCAGCCGTCGCCGAAATCAAGACGTCCGACGGAGGGGGATGACGGGCGGAACGGCAGGCCGAGATCCTCGTCTTCAACCGCTTCTTCTAGCGCATGGTTCAACCGGTCGTAGACCGCCAGATAACGGTCGCGGTTCTCAAGGCTTTCCTTGTACCAGGTCAGCGCACCGACAAGCTCATTGTCACCGCACCAAAGCGCCATGGACGCAAAGCGCGAAAGACGGCGCAACTGCTGACGCGCCTCCTTGCGCACCAGGTCCAGCCAGTGCCGCTCATGGGCGGGGTAGAGATTGCAGGCAAACATGAAATCGTGCCAGATCATCAAGCCAAGCTCGTCGCATAGCTCATAGAACCAATCGGCCTCATATTGCCCGCCGCCCCAGATGCGGATCATGTTCATATTGGCATCGACAGCCGATTGCAGAAGATCGCGCACCTGATCGGGCGTGGCACGCTCGGGCAGCGCATCGCCCGGGATCCAGTTTGCACCCTTCATGAAAATTTCGCGCCCGTTCACCTTGAACGCAAAGCGATTGCCGATCTCGTCGGCATCGGTCAGCAACTCAACATCGCGAAGACCGATGCGGAAATCCCGTGTTTCGCCGCCGAGCGAAACAGAAAGCTCGTAGAAGGCTTGCTCGCCGTGGCCAAACGGCCACCAAAGCCGCGGATTTTCCACCCGTGCCGTCACGGTCACGCGGTTTTCACCCGGAAAGGCATGAAGCGTGGCGGTGGCCTTGTGACCGTCGATTTCGACGGTGGCTTCGTCAACCGCCGGCGCGAAGGCAAAGGCGTGGAGCGTCACATCCAGTTCCACCGCACCGTCCTCGTGGCGCTGGCGGATGGCGACGTCGTCAAGCCGGATCGATGCCGTGCGCACAACCGCAATATCCCCGTAAAAGCCGAGCGGGCAAAGCGCGATCCCCCAGTCCCATCCGCCATGGCACTGTGTCTTGCGCAGGAAATTGAGATGGCCGATGCGGCTGTTTTTCGAATAGGGCATCGGGAAATCGGAGTTTTCCGCCCGCCTCTCCGCCGCAAGCGAATTGGACAGAAACACCACCTCGATCACGTTTTCGCCTTCACGCAAGAGGTCGGTGACATCGAAGTCGTAACGCAGAAACTGGCTCTCGCTTTGCCCGGCCGGTGCGCCGTTGACGCGCACTTCGGCAAGGCAGTCGATGCTTTCAAAACGAAGCGTGAAGTGCCCGTCTTCCACACGATCCAGATTGAATGACCGCTTTGCGGTCCAGACTGAGCGATGGACCCAGTCTGTCAGGGTTTCATTATCCCGCCAATACGGATCCTCGACCTTGCCAGCGGCAAGCAGCGCGGAATGAACATCGCCGGGGACCTTCAATCCAACAGTGAGGTCCGCGTCTTCGGACGTTGCAGCAGTCCAGCCGTCATTGAGAATGATCGTTCCTGCGGCATTTGCCATGATTTTCCCATCCAGTCTTTTCGCTCATGGCCAGTCCGCTAAACGCGAAGTGGCCATCTTCCCGCTCGCCTTTTAGCCGTTTTCGGCCAGTGCGCGAACCGGTTAACCGCCAGAAAACGAAACTTTTGATTCCAGCACCTCCAAGCCTCCGATTTGCGATCTGCGGCACGCTGGCTTCATCGCCAAAATCATGCCAATGCGGCGATTTTCAGAACATAACCATTTAAGGATATAAATATATCTTTATATCATATTGACAATGACGATCCATCCTACGAAACTGCACTCGCTCTGGTTCGCTGTGATGGCTCGTCCCTTCCGGCGCCAAGAGGGAACCCGGTGCGCCGTCTGACATGATTGTCAGCGGCAATTCCGGGGCTGCCCCCGCAACTGTAAGCGGCGAGCGCCTTTCCACAATGTCACTGGGCAACCGGGAAGACGGAAAGGTGTGTTGACCCGCAAGCCAGGAGACCTGCCAGAGCCTTGTTACTGTCCACGGGCGGGGTGTCCCGGTGGTGCTGCGAAACCGGCGTGGGAACCTCTTTCCGCGGGCGATTTCGTGTGCTTTCCGCCAGCCCATGCCCCCAACTCTGTCTGGGGTATGAAATGAAAAATACAAAACCTGCCGTCGCAAGCCTCGGCTTTCCGCGCATCGGCGCACGGCGCGAACTGAAATTCGCGCTCGAATCCTATTGGTCCGGCAAATCCGACACAGCCGAACTTCTTGACACCGCCGAACATCTGCGCCGCAAGACCTGGCTTCTGCAGCGCGACAAGGGGATCAACGTGATCCCGTCCAACGATTTCTCGCTCTACGACCATGTGCTCGATACCGCCGTGATGGTCGGCGCGATACCGCATGAATATGGCTGGACCGGCGGCGATGTATCGCTTGAAACCTATTTCGCCATGGCTCGCGGCGCCCAAACGGACGCAGACCATGCCGGTTGCGGCCATCCCGGCCATGGGCGCGATGTTCGCGCGCTGGAAATGACCAAGTGGTTCGACACCAATTATCACTATCTCGTTCCCGAGCTTATCGAAGATCAGACCTTCGCGCTGTCGACCACCAAACCCATCGATCACTATTTGGAGGCAAAGGAGCTCGGCATTGAAACGCGCCCGGTCATTCTCGGTCCCGTTACCTTCCTGAAGCTGTCCAAGGCACGGGGTTCAGGTTTCGATCCGATGACCCTGCTTTCAGGCCTGTTGCCGGTTTATGCCGACCTCCTCAACCGGCTCCTTGACGCCGGCGCGCAGTGGGTGCAGATCGACGAACCGGCACTGGCGCTTGATCTGACGGAGGGCGAACGCGCTGCTTTTCAGCACGCCTATGATGCACTTGCAAAGGCCGCACCGGATCTCAAGCTGATGCTCGCCAGCTATTTCGGCGCTCTCGGTGACAATGCGGAAACGGTTGTGAACCTGCCGGTCGCAGGCCTGCACCTCGACCTTAAGCGCGCGCCTGAGGCGCTCGACGGCATTCTCGCGCAAGTCGCGCCCGGAAAGGTGCTTTCGCTCGGCGTGATCGACGGACGCAATATCTGGCGGGCAAATCTGCCGGCGCTTTTCGAACAGCTTCGCCCGGTGATCGAAGCGCGCGGCAGCGACAAAGTTCAGATCGCCCCGTCCTGCTCGCTTCTCCATGTACCGATCGATGCAGAACTGGAAACCGAACTCGACCCCGAGCTGAAAAGCTGGCTGTCCTTCGCGGTTCAAAAACTCGACGAGCTTTCGGCACTTGCCCGCGGGCTTGGCGGTGAAGCGATTGACGACACGCTGACGGCCTCCGGCGATGCGCTTGCCGCACGCAGCCGCTCGCCGCGTGTCCACAATGATGCGGTTGCCGTCCGTCTTGCCGCCGTCAGCGATGCCGACCGCCACCGCAACAGCCGCTTCTCCGACCGCATTGCCCTTCAGCACGAAAAGCTTGGGCTGCCGCTGTTCCCGACCACGACCATCGGTTCCTTTCCGCAGACAAGCGAGGTCCGCAAATCCCGCGCGGCCTTCAACCGGGGCGATCTCGACCGTGCGGCCTATGACGGCTTTCTTCAGACCGAAACGGAAGAGGCGATCCGCTTTCAGGAAGAAATCGGCCTCGACGTGCTGGTTCACGGCGAATTCGAGCGTAACGACATGGTTCAGTATTTCGGCGAAAAGCTCTCCGGCTTCGCCTTCACCAAACATGGCTGGGTGCAGAGCTATGGCTCACGCTATGTCCGCCCGCCGGTGATCTTCGGCGATGTCTCCCGGCCCGAACCGATGACCGTCGACTGGTGGCAGTTTGCGCAGTCGAAAACCGAAAAACCGGTCAAGGGCATGCTGACCGGCCCGGTCACCATCCTCAACTGGTCGTTCGTGCGTGACGACATTCCGCGCGCGCAAACCTGCCGCCAGATCGCGCTGGCCATCCGTGACGAGGTTGTGGATCTGGAAAAGGCGGGGGCTGCGATCATTCAGATTGATGAAGCAGCGTTGCGCGAAGGCCTGCCGCTTCGAAAATCAGACTGGAAGACCTATCTCGACTGGGCCATCGACGCCTTCAGGCTGTCAGCCTCCGGCGTTGCGGATGAAACCCAGATCCACACCCATATGTGCTATTCGGAGTTCAACGACATCATCGATGCGATCGCAGCGATGGATGCCGATGTGATCTCGATCGAGACATCGCGTTCGAAGATGGAGCTGCTCGATGTCTTCACCGCCTTCGATTATCCAAGCGAAATCGGACCCGGCGTCTATGACATCCATGCACCGCGCATTCCGGCAACAAGCGAAATGACCGAACTTCTGTCGCTGGCGCGCAAGCGGCTCAACGACCGTCAGATCTGGATCAACCCCGATTGCGGCCTGAAGACACGCGGCTGGGCCGAGGTCAAACCGGCGCTGATCAACATGGTGGAAGCCGCAAGAGCCTTGCGCGGCTAGGCGGCGCTCAACAAAAATCCGGCGGCTTTACGGGGCCGCCGGCACCCAGGCACTTTCCGAAGCCGCCTGCTGGCAATAGGCGGCAGCACTTTTGCGGGCTTCTTCGGCCACACCGCGCAGGATATTCTGGCCGACGGCCGTCTGATAGCTGGCGACGATCGGCATTGGCGGGAACGGCTTGGTGACGCTCACCCGGCACAGCAGCCGGTCCTGCAGTTCGCGCGCAATCGCCACAGATGGAATGGCGGCAACGCCGAAACCGCCGATCAGCAGATTGATCATCGCAAACAGAGAGTTTGAACTCGTCAACTTGGACGCCAGCACCCGCTCGTCCTGAAAATAGGGCGCCACATAAGCGTAGGGCGGCGTGCCCTTCGGAAAGGTGATGATCGGCATGTTCGACAATTCATCGACGCTGTAGGTGGTCTTCTCGTCAATCACGGCGGGCGCTGCCGCCCACACCATTTCGTAGTAGCAGATGATGAACGAGCGGAAATTGTCGCCAATCGCTGGCTCGATGCCGAAGATCAGGTCGAATTCGCCGCGCCCGAGACCTGCGACCAGATCGCGCGTGCCCTCGATGGTGAGCTCCACCCTGAGATTGGGCATGGCGTGGCTGAGGGCTTCGATGAAATCCGGCATCCAGGTGGCGACCACGGAATCGATCGCCCCGATGCGCACGATATAGGCGGCATCGCTGCCGCCTTCCTTGAGGTCGGATTTCAGCGTGTTGAGCTTTTCCAGGACGTCCTGAAACACCCTCAGCGCCTCTTCACCGGCCGGCGTCAGGCGAAATTCGCGGTCGCCGCGCTCCACCAGCCGACAGGCATATTCACGCTCCAGAATGGCAAGGCGCGAGGAGATGGCCGGCTGGGTGGCGTTGAGCTCCTGCGCCGTCCGGCCGAAATGCCGGTTGCGAGCCAGAGCAACAAAGGTGGCCATGTCGATGATGCGCATGGGCATGTTCTAACAGCCTCCCGGCATGCGCACAATCAAGCTTCAGTCCAGCGCGGTCATCACGTGACGCACCTGGGTATAGTCGAGCAGCGACTGCATGGAGAGGTCCGAGCCATAGCCCGAATTCTTCATGCCGCCATGCGGCATCTCGGTGGCGAAAACGCCATGCGTATTGACCCAGGTGACCCCGTATTCGAGTGCGCCGGCAATCCGTGTCGCCCGTGCGCTGTCCTTCGACCAGACGGAGGATGCAAGCCCATATTCCGATGCGTTGGCGATCGCAAGCGCTTCCGCCTCGTCTGCACAAGCAGTGAGAGAAATCACCGGCCCAAACACTTCCTTCTGCACGATCTCGGCTTCGGCAGGCGCCTCGACCAGCGTGGGCTCAAAGAAATAGCCTTCTCCTGCGGGCGCCTTCCCGCCGACAAGCACCTTGCCACCGTCTGATTGCGCACGCTCGACGAAACCTGCGATGCGGTCTCGGTGGCGGGCGGTGATGACCGGGCCGAACTCGACGTCGTCGCGCTCCGGTGCGCCATAGGTGAGGTCTGAGATCATGGCGACCAGCCGCTGCTTCAATTCATCGGCGCACGAGCGGTCAACGAGAATACGGCAGGCGGCGGTGCAGTCCTGTCCGGCATTATAGAAACTGGCCTCGCGCAGCGTGGCCACGAGCTTTTCCAGATCGGCATCGCCGGCGACAATCACCGGCGCCTTGCCACCAAGCTCAAGATGGGTGCGCTTGATCATCGGGCCGGCGGCGGCCTGAAGCACGGCGCGGCCGGTGCGCACATCGCCGGTGAGCGAGATCATCCGCACCAGATCATGGGAAATCAGCCTCTGGCCGACGTCAAGCCCATTGCCAAGCACGACATTGATGACGCCCGGCGGCAGTAGATCGCCGATGATCTCGACGAGCTTCAACAGGCTGAACGGCGTGTGCTCGGAGGGCTTGATCACCACCGTGTTTCCAGCCGCAACGGCCGGCGCGATCTTCCACGCCGCCATCAGCAGCGGATAGTTCCATGGCGCAATCTGTGCAATGACGCCGACCGGATCACGCCGCATTACGCTCATCATGGAAGACGAACGGTAATTCCCCACAGCGGTTGCCGGCATGTTTCGAATGGCGGAAGCAAAGAAACGGAAAACATCAGCCACATTGGCAAGTTCGCCCGCTACGACGAAGCGCAAGGGCTTGCCCGCATTGACGGATTCGATTGCCGCCAGCGCCGCATTGCCTTCGACCTTGTCGGCAATGGCGTTGAGCACGGCAGCGCGCTCCTTCGGCGTCGTCAGTGCAAAACCGGTCCTGGCAGCATCGGCAGCCTTAATGGCGCGGTCTATCTGGGCCTCAGTCGCCGAGGCGACGTCGGCGAGCATTCTGCCGGTAGCGGGTTCGAACGCGGTCTCGGGGCTACCTTCGCCTGCCTCAAACCGGCCATTGATGAAAAGTCGCGTCTCGAAATCCGACATGGGATCTTCCTTCGGTTTGAATCAGGCGTTCTGGCGCTCAAGAATGCGGATACGGTCAGGGTCAATGGCAAGCGCCACGTCTTCACCCGGCTTCAAAACGATCTCGTTTGCCGTCAGCATACGGATGGTGTGGCCCGCAAGGGTCAGCACATATCGGTTGCGCGCGCCGAGATAGACGCGGGTCTTGACGGTGGCTTTCAAGCCTTCGCCGTCAGCGGCCACGCCGAGATCCTCCTGCCTGAGTGCGACCGAAACCGGGCCGTCCGGCCTGCCGGAGACAGGCAGATCAAGCCGTTGGCCGTCTTCGAAAACCGCAACCCCCGCCTCGAAATTCGCCGGCATAATATTGGCCGAGCCGATGAAACCTGAGACAAATTCGGTGGCGGGCTCGGCATAGATCGCTTCCGGCGCCCCCTCCTGTTCTACCTTGCCGGCGTTCAGCAGCACGACGCGGTCGGAAAGGCTCAAGGCTTCCTCCTGATCGTGGGTGACGAACAGCGTGGTCAGGCCGAGGCGGCGGTGGATCTCGATCAGTTCCACCTGCATGTCTTCGCGCAGGCGCGCATCGAGATTGGAAAGCGGTTCGTCAAGCAACAGCACTTTCGGGTTGGAAACGATGGCACGCGCAAGGGCCACGCGCTGTTGCTGGCCGCCGGAAAGCTGGCGCGGCAACCGGTCGGAAAGGTGCGGAAGCTGAACCGTTTCAAGCGCATCCTTTACCCGCTGGTCCTGTTCCGACCGCGTACCGATGCGGCGCATGCGCAGCGGAAAACGGACATTCTCATAGACACTGAGATGCGGCAGCAGCGCGTAAGACTGGAACATCATCGCGATGTCGCGGCGCTCCGGTGGCAGGTTGGTGACGTCCTGACGGTCGATGATCACACGCCCCGATGTGGCGGCCTCAAGCCCCGCGACAGTGCGCAACAGCGTGGTCTTGCCGCAGCCGGATGCGCCCAGAAGGCTGACGAATTCACCGGAGGCAAGATCGAGATTGATGCCGTGCAGCACTTCCACATGGCCATAGGATTTTCTGATCTGATCGAGATGAATGTCTGACATGACTTTTTCCTATGTGCTCGCGAACTTGCCGATTCCGAGAACGCGGTCGATCACGAGAATGAGCAGCACCGTGAGCGCGATCATGATCGTGGAGACCGCGGCGACAGAGGGGTCCGGGCTAAATTCGAGCTGTCCGTAGATCTGCACCGGCAAGGTGGTAAGGTCCGGCGTCCTTAAAAACAGCGACAGCACCGCCTCGTCAAACGAGATATTGAAGGCGAAGAAGGCCCCTGCGGCAAGGCCCGGCCGGCATTGTGGCAGCACAACGAAGAAAAGCCGTTGCAGGCGTCCCGCCCCCATGGTGCGCGCCGCCTCCTCGATGAAAGGATCGGATTCCGTTAATACCGCCAGCGTGGTGCGCACCACATAGGGCAGCGTAATCGCCGTATGGCCGATCCACAGTGTAACGAAAGAAACACGGCCGAAGGTCGCGCTCCAGAACATCAGAAGGCCGATCGCATAGATGATTGTCGGCAGGATCAGCGGAGACAGGAAAAGCGCGCTCAAGAGTTCCGACTTTGGCAATTCTCGCCGGTGGATCGCGATCGCCGCCGCACCGCCGATGACGACAGAAGAGACCGTGACCATCAGCGCAATTGCAAGGCTGAGCCCCGCCGAGCCCAAATAGGCGTTCGACGACAGTACCTTCCGATACCATTCCAGCGAAAAGCCCTTTGGCGGAAACGAGATGAACTGGTTGGCCGAAAACGAGGTGCCGACGACCACGACCAGTGGTGCCAGCATCAACACCACGATCAGCGCGATGAAGACATAGTTCGCGATCTTCAGCCAGAGCGGTATCGCCTTAACCATGCTGACCTCCCGTGAGCCTGAAATAGGGAATGAGGGTGAGCGCAATGCCGAGGAACAGGATCACCGCCTGGGCAGCGGCAAAGTGCCAGTCAAGCGTCTGCGTCACTGAAGAATAAATGGAGGAGGCCAGCACCTGGAGCCGTGGTCCGCCAAGCAGGCTGGGCGTCACGAAAGAGCTTGCCGAGAGGGTAAAGGCAAGAAGCGACCCGGCGGCAATGCCGGGCATGGATAGCGGCAGCACCACATGGCGAAAGGATTGAAGAAAACTGCACCCCATGGTGCGTGCCGCCTCTTCCAGCCGTTGGTCGATGCGCGTGATCACGCCAAGGATCGAGAGCGTCATGAACGGCAGCAGCACCTGCACCATACCGATAACAATCGCCGTTTCGGTGCGCATCAATGTGAAATTGCGCTTCACCAGTCCGAGGTCATAAAGTGTGCCGGAGATAATCCCGCCGCGCTCGAAAATCACCATCCAGCCGAAGGTGCGGATGACGACACTGGTCATCAGCGGCAGCAGGATGACGATGATCAGCCAGAGCCGCGACCTTGGTCCCGACCGCGCCATCACATAGGCCAGCGGAAAACCAACAAGGGCGGCAATCAGCGTGATGATGACGGAAAGCCGGATTGTGCGCCACAAAACGCCGAGATAATAGGGTTCACTAACGAACTCGGCGAAATGAGCAAGCGTGAACCCGCCCTCTTCGCTCATGATCGACAACGCCAGCATTCGGGCTATCGGCAGAAAAAAGGCAAGCGCCAGCAGCAGAAGTCCCGGCGAAACCAGGAGCGCGTTCTCGGCACGGTCTGTTTTCATGTAAGGGTTTCCTTCGGGCTTGGTTGCCAGTGAGAGTATTTTTATCACGAACGTCGATTACGACACACCGAGACAGCGCGAAAACTGTGTCTCCTGACGGCAGTTTCCCGAAACCATCTTACCCTTGATGGGCGGGGTCCGAGCGATGTCATCAGAAAGACCTGTCGGCAATTGTGTTGCCATTCGGGCGGGATAAACTGCTTGTATATCAAAGCCGCAACGGCCACGACCGCCCGCTTCGTCAACGGCACGCGCGCAAGGCTGATTTTATAGACTGCACCCCGGTATTCCCGGGGTGCAGCCAACATACCGACTTTTATTGGGCGATAGTCTTGTTCCACTCGACAACCCAGCCGGGGCGGCTTGCCTCGATCACTTCCGGATCGAAGCGCAACAGGCTCTTCACACCTTCTTCGCCATAGGCGACATCGGCGGCAACCTCTTCCGGCAGTACGGTCTTCGAATTGGTCGGCGTATAGCGAAGCGCCTCGGCAAAGCAGGCCTGGGCTTCGGGCGAAAGTTCGATATCGATGAACTTCAGCGCCAGATCCTCATTGTCGCGACCGGCCACCAGATTGGTGGTGATATAGCTTGCCGGCGTTCCTTCCGCGCCCTGCTGGAACTTGACCGGCAGGCCGGCCTTTCTGAGCGTATAGGCATAATCGGAGGCATAAGGCGCGACGAAAGCGCCACCCTGGGCGAAGGACTGCTGGATTTCCGGCGACTTGGAGACGATATAGGCTCCGTTGTCGAGCATGGTCTTCACTGCATCAAGGCCAGGCTGGATATTCTCGAGATCGCCGCCTGCGACCTTGTTCAGCATCAGGAAGCCGAACAGGCCGTAGGTGTTGGAAATGTCGGTCAGCACCAGACCTTCAGCCATTTCCGGCTGCATAAGATCGGCCCATTTAGTGGGCGCGTCTGCAAGCTCGTCGCTATTGTAAAGAAGGCCGATGACCGCAATCTGATAAGCGGGGCCTTCGCCCTTTTCCATATTGGCGCCGGCGAACGGGTAAAGATCGGCAGCATTTGTGAGCTTGGACGGATCGATCGGAGCGAGAAGACCTTCCTCGGCACCGACAATTTCCTGTCCGCCGGAAAAGTGGATGACGTCGAACTGCGGCGCATCCTTCTGGGCGCGCAGCTGGGCAAAAGCGTCGGCCGAATAGGCGGTGACGATCTTCACATCCGCACCAGTCTCTTCGGTAAACGGCGCGATGACGCATTCGCGATGCGCTTCCTCATAGGCGCCGCCGAAGGAGTTGATGGTGATTTCCGCAGCGAAGGCAGGAGCCTGCGAAGCGGCAAGAACTGACACGGTCGCCAGCAAAGTGGTTACGCGTTTCATGCTATTCCCTTCCTTTTTTATGGTTTCGGCGGATCAGGCCAGACGGCCAAGCTCCACCCGTTTTGCGCCCTCGATACGGATCAATTTGCACTGCTCTGCAACCGCATCGAGATTTTCGGTCATTTTTCCGATATAGGTGCAGGAGATCCAGCCCGTAGGGCCGAAGGTGCGGCCGCCATTGCCATAGAACATGCCAAGCTCCCAGAATTCCTCCGGGTCGATCTTGAAGAAATTCTTGGGCTGGTAAAACCACAACATCTCGCCGGGCTCGGGCAGGATTGTCTGGTTTTCCGGCGGAAGCTTGGTCGGATCGAAATTGCGCGCTTCTTCGGGTAGACCCATCATGATTTCAGGTCCGGAAAAGATCGCATGGGTTGCCGGCCACTGGATCGGCTTTTCCAGCGCGCCCCAGATCGCATTGCAGGTCTCCGGCGCATTTTCCCAATAAAGAGAAATTATGCCCTGCACGTTGGCATCGATGAATTTGAGATAGAGTTTCTTATCGTTCAATGGATCGCTCCCGCTATTTTCCTACAATGAATGAAGCGGAACTGCGGCATCCATGTCCAATTTCAATTTCTCATGCACCGATAGATTTCTTTTATCAAACCTGGCTCGCGCAAAGTTGATGGGTAGCAAGACTGCGGTTTCTCCTATACTCGCCCGGGTTCGGCTCGAAGGAGACACAGATGACCGGAAGACGCACCATTCTCAAAGGCATGCTCGCGGGGTCGGGGCTTGCATTGTTCCCGATCAGCGCATTTTCCCATGACCCCTCGCCGGAGAACGTGTTTGCCGATCCAAGCGCGCCGGTTCTCGGCAATCCGGATGGCGATGTCACCGTGGTCGAGTATTTCGATTTTCAGTGCACCTACTGCAAGCGCGATTATCCGATGGTGCGCGAGGTCGTATCGAGCGACGGCAATGTCAAACTGGTGATGAAGGATTGGCCGATCTTCGGCGATGTCTCGGTTTATGCCGCGCAAGCGGTTCAGGGCGCAGCCATTCTTGGCGAATATGAGACCGCACTTGATGCCTTGATGACAGCAAAGGGACGGCTGAGCCATGAACGGATCGAGACGCTACTGACTGGCGCGGGCCTTGATTTCGACGCAATCGCCGCAGCTGTGAAGACGAACGAGAAAACGATTTCCGACCTGCTCGACCGCAATTATCACCAGGCCGAGGCGTTCCAGTTCAACGGCACGCCATCCTATGTGATCGGCCGGACCGTCTATCCGGGTGTTCTGGACAAGATCATGCTGGAATCAGCAATCGCCAAGGCCCGCGCCACTGCGGGCTGAGGAGCACGGCGACGGCCTGAACAGGCCGAAAACATGGTTTTCAAGAAATCTCTGGACCCCATCTCATGCGGCCGTTAGCCTCCGCAATCAAAACAAATTCTTCGGAACGGACACCCCGATCCACGCGCCACTTTGACCAGCACGAAGGCCCATCATGAGCAAGCTGACACGCTTTTCCGTCGCCCCTCTTTCCGATATGACCCGGCAGCTTGCCGATGTCGCTTCCGGGCGCAGCGCTCCCGATCTCGTCATCACCGGCGCGCGTGTGCTGTCGACCTATTCGGAACGCATGCTGGACGACCGCGAAATCTGGATTTCGGGCGGGCGCATCGCCGCGATGAAGCCTGCCGGCAGCTATCTCGGCAAGGCGGCCAGCTTTTATGACGTCAAGGGCGGCATCATCGCACCGGGTCTGGTTGACCCGCATCTGCATATTGAATCAAGCATGGTCACGGCCTGCGCCTATGCCGAGGCAGCTCTTTTGAACGGAACCACGACCATTTTCTGCGATAGCCACGAGATCGGCAATGTGATGGATGTCGCGGGCGTTGAGGCGATGCTGGAAGACGCCCGCCAGGCGCCGCTCTCGATCTTCCTGACGGTCCCGAGCACAGTGCCTGCGACAGGCCCCGAGATGGAAACAGCAGGCGGCGACCTGACGCCGGAAAAGATCGCAAGGATCTTCGACAAATGGCCGGAGGCTGTGGCGCTGGGCGAAAAAATGGACTTCGTTCCCGTAGCCATGAGCGATGAACGATCGCATGCCATCATCGCTGAATCGCTCAAACGCGGCCACCCTGTTTCCGGCCATGTCTATGGCCGCGACTTCGTTGCAGCCTATGCCGCAGCCGGCGTGACCGATACACATGAAGCGATCGACCGCGAGATTGCTAATGATCTGCTGGAAGCCGGAGTCTGGATTTTCCTGCGCGGCGGCCCCCGACCACGCCCTGGCATTCGCTGCCCGAGGCAATCAAGGCGATCACCGAACTTGGCGCCTCCCACAAGCGCGTGGCGGTTTGCACCGACGACCGCGATGCCGATGATCTTTTGATGTTCGGCCAGGACTGGGTCACGCGACAGGCGGTAAAGGCCGGTATGAAACCGGAACAGGCCTGGTCTATGGGCTCGCTCCACGGCGCCACCCGCTTCGGCATGGGCGACGAGATCGGCGGGCTCGGCGGCGGCAGACGCGCTGACATCGTGCTGCTCGATGACACGCTGAAGCCGGTTAACACTTGGTATGGCGGCGAACTTGTTGTCGAAGACGAAAAGGTGACGCCGCTGCTCGATGAAGCACTTTCGAAGCGCTACAAATATCCGGAAGCCGCCTATCACACCGTGAAGCTGCCGAAGGAGATCAAGCTGACGCCCGATCTTCCGGCCGAGAAGGTCATTGCGAACTGCATCCGCACCGAACTGCCGGGCATCACGCTTGTTCATGACAGAATAGAGCTGGAACTTGCCAATGACTGGCAGGATCATTTCGACCGCCACAATCTCTGCTTCGTTTCGGTGATCGAGCGTCACGGCAAGTCGGATGGCAACGTCGCCAATGGCCTGCTGTCCGACTTCTCGCTGAAGCGTGGAGCGGTGGCCTCTTCCGTCGGCCATGACAGCCACAACATCATCGTTGCCGGCACCAATGAGGCCGATATGCAGGTGGCGTTGCGCGCGATCGAGGAAAGCCAGGGCGGCGTCTGCGTGGTCGACGAGGGCAAGGTCCGAGCCATGGTCGAACTGCCGATCGCCGGGCTTCTTTCCGACAAGCGCGTCAACGATGTTGCCGACGACATGCGCGTCCTGAAGCTCGAATGGCAAGAGGCCGGCTGCGCCATTCCCTATATGGGCTTCAACCTGATCCCGCTGTCCGTCATCCCCGAAATCCGCATCACCGACAAGGGTCTGGTTCTGGTGCCGGAGATGCAAGTGATCGAGCTGTTCGAGAAGGTTTGAACGGGCGGGGCCTTCGGTCAGTTCATTTCCGCCGAAGGCCCCGTTACCTGCCCTTCCGCCAAGATCTTATTCTTGGCTTTTTGGCTTCCCAGGCCCACCCTACGGGCGTCATCCTCGGGCTTGACCCGAGGATCCAGTCACGTTTATCGCGGGAAGCGATGGTGCCGCCTTGCTCATTATGTCGCAAAGAACCAAGCCCAAAATCAGCGCCGTTGATGAGGAAAGGGGCTTGGATCCTCGGGTCAAGCCCGAGGATGACGCCGAGCAGATGGCAACGATAGTTGCGCTGCTTTTTGCGCTCCAGTTCGCTGTCTGAACCCGAAAATCATCTTTCTATCAACACCACCATTTTCCGTCCTGCACGTCCTTGACCGCTTTATTACTAACTGGTAGGTAATAAGCACGTTGATGGGAGGAGAATTAATGTCTGATACCAATCGTATCGGGATCATCATGCACGGCGTTACTGGCCGCATGGGGATGAACCAGCATCTGATCCGTTCGGTTCTGGCTATTCGTGATCAGGGTGGTCTGCGTCTCAAGGACGGCACCAAGGTGATGCCGGATCCGATCATTGTCGGCCGCAACGCCGCCAAGATCGAGGAGCTGGCCAAGCGCCACAACGTTGAGCGCTACACAACCGATCTCGATGCAGCCCTTGCCGATCCCTACAACATCATTTTCTTCGATGCGGCTTCCACCAAGCTGCGTCCGACGCTTCTGAAGAAGGCGATCGATGCCGGTAAGCATGTCTATTCCGAAAAGCCGGTTTCCGAAGGTCTCGGCGAGGCGGTCGATATTGCCCGTTACGCCAAGAAAAAGGGCGTCAAGAACGGCATCGTCCACGACAAGCTCGACCTCCCCGGCCTTCTCAAGCTGAAGCGCCTGCGCGACAACGGCTTCTTCGGCAAAATCCTCTCGGTCAAGGGTGAGTTCGGTTACTGGGTGTTTACCGGCGAGGACCAGCCGGCGCAGCGCCCGAGCTGGAACTACCGCGCCGCTGACGGCGGCGGCATGGTATCCGATATGCTCTGCCACTGGCGCTATGTGCTCGATAATGTGGTGGCGCCGGTCAAGGCGGTCTCTTGCACCACCGCGACCCATATTCCAACCCGCTATGATGAAGACGGCAAGGAATACGAGGCCACCGCCGATGACGCCGCCTATGCCACCTTCCAGCTCGAGGGCGATATCGTCGCCCATATCAATTCCAGTTGGTGCACCAGGGTGCGCCGCGACGATCTCGTGACCTTCCAGATCGACGGCACCCATGGTTCGGCCGTGGCGGGCTTGCACAAATGCTACAGCCAGCATCGCGCCAATACGCCGAAGCCCGTCTGGAACCCGGACGAGCCGCAGAAGATGGATTTCTTCGATGACTGGCAGGAAGTGCCGGACAACACCGTGTTCGACAACGGCTTCAAGGTGCAGTGGGAGCAGTTCCTGCGTCACGTGCTGGAAGACGGCCCCTGGGCCTATACGCTGACCGAGGGCGCCAAGGGCGTCCAGCTTGCAGAAGCCGGTTACCAAAGCGCCCGCGAGCGCCGCTGGGTGGACATCGAAGATCTGGGGATCTGAACATGAGTGCGATTATACTTCCCACCGCGTCTGGCGCGCTTGAGACCTTCAGCTTCTCAGGCACGCCGGTTGAAGCCGACAACGGCACATGGAACCGCTCGGTGTTTGCCGCAGCTCACGTCGTCGTCGATCCGCTTGCCGACAACAATCCCTGGTCCGACTGCACCGTCGACTGGGACAGGACGCTCGCCTTCCGCCACCATCTCTGGTCGCTCGGCTTCGGCGTGGCTGAAGCCATGGACACCGCACAGCGCGGCATGGGCATGGACTGGCCGACATCGCTGGAACTGATCCAGCGCTCGGTGAAGGATGCGAAGGCCGGCGGTCATTCGATCGCCTGCGGCGCGGGCACCGATCATCTCGACCCGGCAGATGCCAAAACTGTCGACGACGTCATCGCGGCTTACGAAATGCAGTGTGAAGCGGTTGAAGCGACCGGCGGACAAGTGATCCTGATGGCCTCACGGGCGCTGTGCAAAGTCGCCAAAAGCGCCGACGACTATGCCCGCGTCTATGGCCGTATCCTGCAGGGCCTGAAACAGCCGGCCGTGCTGCACTGGCTTGGCGAGATGTTCGATCCCGCACTGGAGGGTTACTGGGCCAGCACCGACCATATGGTCGCGATGGATACCTGCCTGAATGTGATCGCCGAAAACGCCGACAAGGTCGACGGCATCAAGATCTCGCTGCTTTCGGCGGAAAAGGAAATCGCCATGCGCCGCCGTCTGCCGGGTGGCGTCAAGATGTATACCGGCGATGATTTCAACTACCCCGAACTGATTGCCGGTGACGATCAGGGCTACAGCCACGCGCTTCTCGGCATTTTCGACCCGATCGCGCCGGTGGCTGCCACCGGGCTTGCCGCCCTTGCCAAGGGCGACATGCAGCGTTGGGGCGCGGTGATGGAACCGACTGTGCCGCTGTCGCGCCATATCTTCAAGGCACCGACCCGCTATTACAAGACAGGCGTCGTGTTCCTGGCCTATCTGATGGGTCATCAGGATCATTTCACCATGCTCGGCGGCCAGCAGAGCGCGCGCTCCGCACAGCATCTGGCCGAGATCGTCCGGCTTGCCGATGCAGCGGGACTGATTGCCGATGCAGAGATGGCGGCAACCCGCACCGCTCGGGTGATGGCAACGCACGGTATCGGGGTATAATCTGATGGACACGATCACCCCCGAACGTCTTTCGCTGAACACCGCCACCACGCGTCCGCAATGGACGCTGGACAAGGCAATCGATGGCTGCGCACGCCACGGCTTTGGTGGCATTTCGCCCTGGCGCGACCAGCTTCAGGCCCTTGGCGCAGAAAAAGCCGCCCGCCAGATTCGCGAGGCCGGGCTTGGTGTTTCCGGCCTTTGCCGCGGCGGCTGGTATACGGCCGAAGGCGCACTGACCGACACCATTATCGATGACAACCGCAAGGCTGTGGATGAAGCCGCGACCATCGGGGCTGCCTGCCTCGTCATGGTGGTTGGCGGGCTTTTGCCCAGAAGCCGCGATCTCGCCAGTGCCCGCGCCATGATCGAGGAAGGGCTTGCCAGAACACTCGAATACGCCCGTAGCGCTGGCGTGGAGATCGCGATCGAGCCACTGCATCCGATGTATGCCGCCGACCGCGCCGCCGTGAACACGATGGCGCAGGCGCTCGATATCTGCGACCGCCTTGGCGATGGTATCGGTGTTGCTGCCGACGTCTATCACATCTGGTGGGACCCAGCGGTGAAGGAACAGATCAAACGTGCGGGCAGAGATCGGCTGATGGCCTTTCATCTGTGCGACTGGCTGGTGCCAACAACAGACATGCTGAACGACCGTGGCATGATGGGTGACGGCATGATCGATATTCCGGACCTGCGGCAAGCCGTGGAGGCGGAAGGCTTTTCGGGCCTCAACGAAGTGGAGATTTTTTCGGCGGAGAACTGGTGGAAGCGCGATCCCGACGAGGTGATGGAGGTGATCACCGCGCGCGCTGCCGGTTACTGCTGACAGAGAAGATACCTGCCCGCGCAGGCAGGTGGCCGAATGCTGCAAATCGGGAAAGAGGAGCTCCCGGCGGTAGTACGGCCCGAAAGCTGCGCATTCGCCACACCCGGCAACAGGCCGGGCGCGCTCAACCGACCATCTGGTCGTCAAGGGAGGATACAATGCATACTACCTTTTTGAAGCTGGCCGTATCCACGGCCGCATTCGCCGTTTTCGCCACGGGAGCGGCAACCGCGCAGACATGGGAACCCGACCGCCCGATCAACATCATCGTGCCGTGGTCCGCCGGAGGGTCCACCGACCAGGTGACCCGTGTCGTTGCACCCATTCTCTCAGAGGCCCTGGGCACTGAAGTCGTCGTCGTCAACCAGCCCGGCGCATCCGGCTCTATAGGCACAAAGGCTGCGACGGACGCGCCGCGCGACGGCTATACCTGGACGGCCAATGCGATTGCCAACAACGCCACCTACGCCGTTTCGGGCCTTCTGGAAGACTCCAACATCGACGATTACCGTATCTATCTGCACGTTGCCAATGCGCCGCTGATCTCGGTTAACGCCGATGCGCCCTACAAAGATTTCGGCGAATTACTGGAAGCCATGAAGACCGGCGACGTGACAGTCGGCACGGCGGGCGTGACCTCCTCGGGCGGAACCGCCCTGGCAACGTTGAATGACGCCGCCGGCGGCAACATGACGGCGCGTATGGTGGCCTATGATGGCGGCAACCCTGCTGTGATCGCGGCGGCCTCGGGCGAGGTTGACATGACCACCCAGCTCGCCGTGGAACAAACCGAAATGATCAAGGCCGGCCGTCTGCGTCCGCTCGCCGTGCTCGCCGACACGCCGCTCGAAATCGAGGGCATCGACCCGATCCCGCCAGTGACCAAGTGGCTGGATATCGACGTCGCACCCGACTATTTCGGCGTCTTCATTCCCGTCGGCGCGCCGCAGGAAGTCTATGACACCGTCGACAAGGTCTGGGCCGACAAGGTGATGAACTCCGAAGCGCTGAAACACTATGCCAACCAGCGCGGCGCAAGCTTCGCACCGAGCTATGGCGACGAGGCCCGTGCCCGTGCCATCCCGGTGGCAACCAACGAGGCCTGCGCGATGAAGGCCCGCGGCGAAGCGGTCAAGGACCCGGCGGAAGTCGGCCTCGCCTGCCCGAAATAGTGCCGAGCGGTGCCTGAAGAGGCCAGAGCTCACTGCAATGGAATATTCTATCGGTCGTTGCCGTGCCGCGACCGGAAAGAACAAACCGAGACGGCGGCGCTGTCGCCGTCTCGTCCAATATCTCCGGAGGTTTCATGCTGAAGTTGCGATCTCTCGATCTCGCGGTAACGACCATGCTGCTGGCGGTGGGCATAGCCCAGTTTGTTGGCGGCTACACAATGGATCGCCTGGAGATCCGGCACATTCATCCGGCGAGTATTCCCGGTCTTTTGCCGATGTTTCTCGGCGTCGCGATCACCGTGGTCGCGGCCTTCCAGCTTCACGGCCTGTTTCGCGCGCGTCACATCGAGGATGAAAGCCGTCCTTCCGGCGTCATCGCCCGTGGCGAAGTGTTGCGCCTCACCGGCCTGATCGCGCTTTGTGCGATCTACGCGCTGTTTCTGGTCGGGCGCATTCATTTCTGGGTCGCAAGCAGCCTGTTTGTCGCCTGCTTCATCATGATTTTCGAACTTCACCGGGACATATCCCGCCGTCAGATGATGATCACGATAGCCCGCGCGATCATCATCGCGGTCGTCTTCGGCGGCGCGCTTTCATTCCTTTTTGAAGACCTCTTTTGGTACGGCTGCCATGACCTCGGTGTTCGACGCTCTTATTTCCGCCTTCACCAGCCTCTCAACGCCGATGATGCTGTTCCATGTCGTCTGGGCGACGCTGCTGGGCATTTTTGTCGGAGCACTTCCGGGCCTGACGGCCACCATGGGCGTCGCGCTCCTGACGACGCTGACCTATTCACTGGAGCGCGACGCCGCAATCCTGGTGCTGATCTGCATGTATGTTGGCGCGATTTACGGCGGTTCGCGCAGCGCTATTCTGCTCAACATCCCGGGAACGCCCGCCAGTGCCGCCACCTCGCTCGACGGCTTTCCGCTGGTGCGCCAGGGCAAGGGCACACTGGCCATGGCGGTCGCCACATTTGGCTCCATGTTGGGCACGCTGGTCGGCATTGTCATGCTGATCGCGATCGCGCCGCCGCTGGCCGAGGCCGCGTTCGGTTTCGGCTCATATGAGTTCTTCTGGCTGGCGCTGTTCGGTATCATCATTTCCGGACAGCTGACACATTCCGGCGAACCGCTGAAGGGATACATGGCAGGCCTCATCGGGCTTTCGGTGGCGATGATCGGCTCGGAAGGCATTCATTCCTATGTGCGCTTCAATTTCGACATCCAGCAGATGAATGGCGGGATCGACCTGATCCCGGCCATGGTCGGCGCCTTCGGCTTTGCCGAGGTGCTGTTTGCGATGACGCTGCCGGCCGCACAGATGGTCGAGAAAAAATCGGTTCCTGCGCCGATCCGCGAACTTCTTTCGACCGTCTGGCGCTACAAGCGCACCGTGCTTGAAAGCGGCATCATCGGCACACTGGTCGGCATTATTCCCGGTGTTGGTGAGGATATCGGCGCCTGGGGTTCCTATGCCGCCGCCAAGCGCCACTCAAAGGAGCGCGACCAGTTCGGCAAGGGCAGCCAGGAAGGCCTGATCGCCGCCGAAACCGGCAATTCCGCCGTTGTGCCCGGTTCCCTGATCCCGTCATTGACGCTCGGCATTCCCGGCTCGGCATCAGCTGCCGTGCTGATCGCGGCGCTCTTCCTGCATGGCGTGCGGCCCGGCCCGATGATCATGTTCGACCAGCCGGAGATGATCTACACCATCGCCGTGATGCTGATCTTCGCGACCATCGCCATGGGCATTTTCGGCATGGCGCTGACGCCGGTGTTCGTCCGGGTGCTGAAAGTACCGCGCACCATTTTGATGCCGCTGGTGTTCTGCCTCTGCGTGATTGGCCCCTATGCGCTGACCCAGCGGATCTTCGATATCTGGGTGATGTTCTTCTTCGGTGTGGTCGGCTACGTCCTGCGCCGGCTGAACTACCCGATGGCCCCGCTGGTTCTGGGTATCATCCTCGGCAGCCTGCTCGACAAGAGCCTCAGGCGCGGGCTTATTCTGTCGAACGGCGATATCACCGCCTTCTTCACACGGCCTGTTTCCGCAGGCTTTGCGATCCTGATCGCATTGATCATCCTGTTGTCGATCCCTGCCGTCCGCCGCCTTCTGCAGTTCAAACGCAAGGATGGCGATGCTAACAGGGAAAAGAAAGCAAACAGTCAGGACTAAGGAGACCCCGGTGGCGAGAAGCGGCAAGGCAACGGCAACACGGGCACGGCGGGGCGTACGCGATGCGGAAGCCTCGCGCGCTGCGATCCTTCAGGCCGCGCTCGACGAGTTTTCCTCCGTCGGCTATGACGGCGCGCGCGTCGACCGGATCGCCGCCCAGGCCGGGCTGTCGAAGCCGCTGCTCTACGACTATTTCGGTGACAAGGACGAGCTTTACAAGGCGGCGCTGCGCGAGGCCTATGTGCAGATCCGCGCAGGCGAGGAGCAACTCGCGCTCGAAGCGCTTTCGCCGGAAGACGCGGTGGCGGCGCTGGTGATGTTCACCATGACCCATTTTCGCACGCGGCCATGGTTCATCACCATGCTCAACACCGAAAACCTGCGGCAGGGCTCCTCCGTCAGCGCCATCGGCGACCGGCGCGAGATCCAGTCGAAGCTTCTGGTCAAGCTCTCGGATGTGCTCGAACGCGGCTGGGACGATGGCGTTTTTCTGCGCCGGGCCAAGCCGCTGGAGGTCTACATGCTGATTGCATCGCTGTGTTATTTCCCGGTTTCCAACCGCTTCACGCTGACGGAAGTCTTCGGCTTCGACACCGGCGAGGAAAGCCTCAACGCCCATGCGCGGCGCGCCACCGAGGCAGTGGTCGGCTGGTTGAAGCAGAAGGGAGATACCCCATGACACGGTTGGTCTGCTGTAACGAACTTTTGAGCCGCCAAGGCCTTGATTTTGCGGCGCAATGCCGTTTCGCCCGCGCAGTAGGATATGACGCGCTGGAACTCGCCATCGAGAGCTTCCCCGATGATCCGCGCGATATCTCCATGGCTGAAATCCGCAAGATACGCGAGATCGCCCGCGGCGAGGGGCTCGACATTGCCGGACTGCACTGGCTGCTGTCGTCGGCTCCCGCGCTTTCGATCACCGATCCCACATTGGCGCAGCCGACCTCGGACTATCTGATGCGTCTTGTCGATATCTGCGCCGAGCTTGGCGGCAAGGTGCTAGTGCACGGCTCGCCACATCAGCGCAAGCCGCCGGAAGGCGAAGCGCCGGAACAAACGCTGGAACGGGTGGCAAAGCTATTTGCGCCGATTGCTGACGCTGCGGCGGCGCGCGAGCTTTTCTATTGCATCGAGCCGCTTTCACGCGACCAGACGCCTTTCATCAACACCATTGATGAGGCCGTCCGTCTGGTGAAAATGGTCGATTCTGATCACTTCAGAACCATGCTCGACTGTCTCGTCCGCCGCTCTTGCCGAAGATCAGGATGTGCCGGACCTGATCGCCGAATGGATGCCAACCGGGCAGATTGCCCATGTCCATCTCAACGACAGCAATCGCGGCGCGCCGGGAACCGGATCGGACGACTTTTCCGCAATCATAGCCGCCATCATGAACAGCAACTACCGCGGCGATCTGTCTGTCGAGCCGTTCAAGACCTGCGTCAGCGGCGAGGTGACGCTGGCGATTGCTGCCGCGACCGTGAAAGCTCATCTCCAGACCTTCAGGAACACCGGATGACCAATGCACCGCGGCTGACCGTTGCGACCGTTTCCTTTGCCATGCGGCCGGTTTCATTCCGTCTGCCCTTCCACTTCGGCAACACCGTCGTCACCCATACGGATCAGGGGTTCGTTTCGCTGACGATCACGGTCGATGGCAAGCCAACGGAGGGCCGCGCCGCCCAGCTTCTGGTGCCGCGCTGGTTCGACAAACGCCCCGACCGCAGCAACGACCAGACGGTCGCCGATCTGCGTCTTTCGCTGGAGCTTGCCTGCAAGGCGGCACAGGCCATCGATCGCGCAACGATTGCCGAGGCAACCGCGCAATTGCGCGCCACCGTGGAAGCGGAAATGCCCGATGGTACGCCGCGCCTTGCCACCCATTTCGGTCCAGCACTCGTGGAGATGGCGCTGATCGACGCGCTGTGCATGGCTACCGGGCTCAACTTTCCTCAAGCTGCCCGCCACGACCTCTTTGGCGTTGCAACCATGCAGGCCCCGGACATGCCTCCCGAGGCAATCGCGGCCGCGCTTTCCGGCATCACGCCACTGCCCGCGATTGCACCGCGCCAGACCGTCGGTTTCGACGCACCGCTGAGGGAAGCCGAGATCAGCGGCGAGCCACCGGCTGACGGCCTGCCCGTTAGCCTTGAGGCGATCATCCGGGCAACCGGCATCCGCGCCTTCAAGATCAAGCTGAAGGGCGACCCGCAAGCCGACATCGCCCGACTTTCGGCCATTGCCGGTCTGGTCGGCACCATGGACGACCTGCGCGTGACGCTCGACGCCAACGAGCAATATACAACAGACCGGTTCGCGGCCTTCCTCGACCTGCTGATCGCCGATCAGGCGCTCGGCCCCTTCCGACGCGCGATCGCCTTCATCGAGCAGCCGTTTGCGCGCGAAACCGCCCTGTCGCTCGAGATCACCCCGGAACTCGGCCGATTTCCGCTAATCATCGACGAGAGCGACGACCATGACGGCGCCTTCGCCACCGCAGTGTCACGCGGCTGGTCGGGCACTTCGATCAAAAGCTGCAAGGGCGTTTTGCGGGCACTGCTCAACCATGCCCGCGTCCAGACAGCACGCGCCCGGGGCCAAAGCCTGTTCATCTCTGCGGAAGATCTCACATGCCAGCCGGGCCTCTGCTGGCAGCAGGACACGCTGGTGGCGGCCACGCTCGGCTGCAGGGATGTCGAACGCAACGGCCACCATTTCGGCGGGGGGCTGCAGGGCTATGACGAACTCGAGAAGGCCCGGCTTCTGGCCGCTCATCCGGATCTCTATCAAAAGGCCGGGGGCCATATCGGCCTGCGTATCGAGGACGGGACGATTGCCGTCGGCTCGCTGTTCAATCCCGGTTTCGCGCGGTAACGCAGGTCTCTCTGCTCATTATTGAGGCAGTAAATCAGAGCCTTGCGTTTTTTGCATAGGGGCATTGCTTTTACCCCACTGCCTCAGCGCCAAGCCTGAGGGTATATACAGATCAACAACAGCGAAGACGAAGCCAACAAGGAGACCGGAAATGAGCATGACCCGTTCGTTCAACAACTGGCTCAAGTACCGCGAAACGGTTACCGAGCTTGGCCGCATGAGCAACCGCGAATTGCACGACCTCGGCATCAATCGCGAAGACATCCGTCGCGTTGCCCGCAAGGCCACGTTTTAAAGAATTCCCCGGCTTGTAACCGAGCCGAGACAAAAGTTTTCGAAGCTGCGCCCTCCTCCTCCCAGCGCGCTTCGATCAGGACCGGCGATACTCCTCCTCCCAGTCGCTGGTCACCATGATGACGCCCACCGGATCCTCCTCCCCCGGTGGGCGTTTTCTTTTGCGTTTATCCAGCGCAGTTCTCCAAACAAGGCGCGGACCAGGGCAAAACCAAACCGCTCACACGCATCTAGGCGCCCGAATTTGCTTGAATGAACTCGACTTCGCAATCCGGACGTATAATGGCTGCCGTCAGACGGTCCGTGGCATAGGCACCCGTGTCGATAGAAATCACCCCGTTTGCCATTTCCGGCACCTGAACAATCGTATGACCGTGAACAATCCACAGGCCGTCGCGGCGCGGCAATTGCCCGAACGCTGGATGCCCCCAGGTGAGGTTGCGCCGGGACTGTTCGCCAACCGGCTTGCGAGGGTCGGCACCGGCATGGACCACAGAGATATTCCCGCTTGACCACACAAGCGGCAGGTTCCTCAACCAATCCAGTTGTGCCTCGCCCAGCCTTTCCATGATGAAATCCCTGAGACGTCGCAGATCATGTTGACCATAGGCATCACCGGCCGGTCCGAAACTCGCGACCGTCTGCAGTCCGCCATTCCGCAGCCAGCGCTCGCCCTTTTCTTCAGGGTCCTCGAGAAAACCGAGAAACATTTCCTCGTGATTGCCCATCAGACAGAAGGTGTCCCTTCTGTCGCGCTGCCGTTCAAACAGCATTTTGAGAACGCTGGCCGATTGTTCCCCCCGGTCAATATAGTCACCGACATGAACAACCGGCATGCCCGGTGCCTGCTGGTCGATCTTGTCCCAGAGACGGACGAGACTGTCTGCGCAGCCATGCACGTCGCCGATTGCAACAAAAGCCTGCTCCGGCTTCGGCAGGCCGCCAAGAAAAGCCGCGCGGGGGCCGGGCCGGGCTGTGGTTTTGGAGACGAAAACAGGCGGCGGAGCGATTTCATCAGCAATGCGAACCTCTGTTGAAAGACCTGCCGGACCAGTGCGTTCCATCCGGCGATCTCAACACTAAGGTCCGTGCAGCGGCAATTCAACACGCAAACGAAAAGACCACCCCCGTGAGAGGATGGCCTCGAATTCGCCTGCGGCAAACGGCTTATTCCGGCTGGCCGTAATAGGCCGTTGCGCCATGTTTGCGCAGGAAATGCTTGTCGAGCAGTTCCTGCTCGATGGCCTGCAGGCCCGGATTAAGCTGCATCGACATCAGCGCCATTTCGGCAATACATTCCACCGCAACCGCGACCTCGACGGCCTTCGCCACCGATTTGCCCCAGGTAAACGGCGCATGGCGGTTGACCAGGACGCCCGGAAAATCGAGCGGGTTCAGCGCCTTGAACCGTTCAAGAATGACATTGCCGGTTTCCCATTCATAAGCAGAGGCGATTTCCTCCGGTGTCATCTTCCGCGTGACCGGAATTTCGCCATAGAAATAGTCGGCATGGGTGGTGCCGAAATTGGAGATCGGCTTTCCGGCCTGGGCAAAGGCGGTCGCCTTGGTGGAATGGGTATGAACCACGCCGCCGATCCCTTCGAAAGCGAGCAGCAGACAACGATGCGTCGGCGTATCAGACGAGGGCCGCAGATTGCCCTCGACGATCTTTCCATCGAAATCAACGATCACCATGTTGTCCGGCGACAGTTCGTCATAGTCGACGCCACTCGGCTTGATGGCGAAAACGCCCTTGTCGCGATCGGCCGCACTTGCATTGCCGAAGGTCAGATTGATCAACCCGTGTTTTGGAAGCGCGAGGTTGGCTTCATAGGCCTCACGCCGGATTTCGGTATACATCGAATACCCCTTTCTCAGGCCTTGATGCCAAGTCCGAGATGCCAGTAGATCTCGTTGTTCCTGAGGTCCTGCTTGAACCGGTCGAGCTTTGTTTCCTCATTGATGACGGCCAGCTCGATCCCGGCCATGGTGGCGAAATCGTCCAGCATTTCCGTCGTTACGTCATTGCTGTAGGCCGTATGATGCGCGCCGCCAGCCAGAATCCACGCCGAAAGCGCGGTCTTGAAGTCCGGTTTGCATTCCCATACCGCGCGCGCAACCGGCAGGTTGGGCAGCTCCGGATGAGGAACCGAGGTCACTTCATTGACCAGCAGACGGAAACGGTTGCCCATATCCATCAGCGAGGCATTGAGGGCCGGTCCGAGCTTTGCGTTGAAGACCATGCGCACCGGATCTGCCTTGCCGCCAATACCGAGCGGATGAATTTCAACCGAAGGCGTATCATCGGCAATCGTCGGGCAGACTTCCAGCATGTGCGAGCCGAGCACCTGCTCCTCGCCCGGCGTCATGTGGTAGGTGTAGTCTTCCATGAACGAAGTAGCGCCGCTCATGCCGTGGCCCATGACTTTCAGCGCCCGCACCAGGGCCACCGTCTTCCAGTCGCCCTCACCGGCAAAGCCGTAGCCGGCCGCCATTGTCCGCTGGGCGGCCATGCCCGGCAGGGTTACCATGCCGTGCAGGTCCTCGAACGTATCGGTAAAGCCCTTGAAACCGCCGGCTTCCATGAACGCCTTGAGTCCGAGTTCCTGTCGCGCGGTGTTCAGGAGCGCATCATGTCGATCGCCACCCTTTTTCAACACGTCCACGACATTGTACCGGTTCTCGTAATCGGCGGCGAGAGCGGCAACGTCGTCATCGGACAGCGTGTTCATCACATCGACAAGGTCCATGATGCCGTAGCCGTTGACGGAAAAGCCAAGCTTCATTTCGGCCGCCACCTTGTCGCCTTCGGTCACTGCGACCTCGCGCATATTGTCGCCGAAGCGGCAGAACCGGCCACCCTGCCAGTCATCCCAGGCGCGCGCGGCGCGCATCCAGGCATCGATCCGGGCATGAACCTCCGGATCGGACCAGTGACCGGAAACCACCTTGCGGCCGAGCCGCATGCGGGTGTGGATGAAGCCGGCCTCACGATCGCCATGGGCGGACTGGTTGAGGTTCATGTAATCCATATCGATCGTATCCCACGGCAGTTCGCGGGCAAATTGCGTATGGAAATGAAGGAACGGCTTGTTGAGCATGGAAAGCCCGCGGATCCACATTTTCGAGGGCGAGAATGTGTGCATCCACAGGATCAGCCCCCCGCATTCGGGATCGGAATTGGCGCGCACGGCAAGCTCTGTGGCTTCGGCCGGGCTTTTGACAACGGGTTGCGGCACGATTTCGAGCGGCAGATTGCCATCCTTGCCAAGGGCTGCGGCAATGGCGTTGAACTGCGCGTCGACTTCCGCCAGCGCTTCGGGTCCGTAGAGATGCTGCGAGCCGCACACGAACCAGATCTTGAGGGGCTTCAGGCCGATCATGTTACTTAATCCTTCTGCATAAACTGTGAGGGAATGGGGCGGCTTCAGCCGCGCACCTTTTCCCTGATCTCGATCAAATCCTTCATCACCCGCGAAAGGTCGCTGTCGCGGGTGATGCCGCCGAAACCGTCGTGGAGCGTCAGGTAAAGTCCGTAAAGCTCCTCATAGATCGCGACGTTTTCAGGTATGGGGTCATAGCGGATGTCCTTCAGCCCGGTCATCGCTCTGGTCGTCACGGCAATACTCTCATGCGCGCCGCCAACCGCAGCTGCCGCCACAGCAGCACCCAGCGCGCAGGTCTGGGCCGAGCGGGTCACCAGCATGGTGCGGTTCATCACATCGGCATAGATCTGCATCAGCATCGGGTTCTTCTCGGCAATACCGCCGGCGCAGACCACCTTGTCGATCGGCACGCCGAAATCCGTCATCCGCTCGACGATGGCACGCGCACCGAAGGCCGTGGCCTCGACCAGTGCGCGGTAGATTTCCGCGCGGGTAGAATAGAGTGTCTGGCCGATCATCAGCCCCGTCAACCGCTGGTCGACGAGGATGGTGCGGTTACCATTGTTCCAGTCAAGCGCCAGAAGGCCGCTCTGGCCGGGTTTCATGGCGGTCGCATCCTCGGTCAGTTCGCGGTGCAGCTCTGCACCGCCCTCGCAGACGCGCTCGACCCACCATTTGAAGATATCGCCGACAGCCGACTGGCCAGCCTCGATCCCGAAAAAGCCCGGCAGGATAGAACCTTCGACAATGCCGCAAACGCCGGGAATGGTGTCGGACTTCGACAGGTCGACAATGGCGCAGTCGCAGGTTGACGTGCCGATGACCTTGACCAGCATGCCCTCCTCGATACCGCAGCCGATCGAGCCCAGATGGTTGTCGAAGGCGCCGGTGGCAATTGCGATGCCTTCGGGAAGGCCGAGCTTCTCCGCCCATTCTGCGCAGAGGCTGCCGGCGGGCACAGAAATATCCTGGGCAGTGTCATAAAGCCGGTCGCGCAGATCAGCGAGCGCGGGGTCGAGCTTGCCGAGAAATTCCTTATCCGGCAGGCCGCCCCATTTCGGGTTGTAGAGCCCCTTGTGGCCGGCCGCGCAGACGCCGCGCTTGATGTCGGCCGGCGCCTTGACGCCTGCAAGCACCGAAGGGATCCAGTCGGCAAGCTCCACCCAGGAGGCCGCGGCGTCAAAAACCGCACGGTCAACATTCAGGCAATGCCAGATCTTCGACCACCACCACTCCGAAGAGTATGTATCACCGACCATGGCGAGGTATTGCGGGCGCTCGGCCTTGCCAAGTGCGGTGATCTGTTCCGCCTCCCGCCAGCTGGTATGGTCCTTCCACAACCAGCAATAGGCATTGAGGTCGTCCCTAAAGCGCGGGTCCATCGACAGCGCGCCGTTTTGAGCATCAACCGGCAGAGGGCTGGATCCGGTGGAATCCACACCAATCCCGATGATCTTAGCGGCATCGAAGGCTTCATGGCTGGCCGCCTCGGCCAGCGCGCCGCGCACGCTTTCCTCAAGGCCTTTGAGATAGTCTGCCGGGCTCTGGCGCGCGAGCAACGGGTTGGTCGCATCGAGCAATACGCCCTGGTCGCCGCTTGGGTAGTTGTAGACATGGGTGCCGTATTCAAAACCGTCGTCGCAACCCACAACGAGTGCGCGAACCGAATTGGTACCGTAATCGATTCCGATGGAGAACATGATGTGCCTCGTTTTATTGCCTCGTTTCGTCCCCGTCGCGACTGCCAGAGCCGCGCCGGAGGCGGTTGGTCCGGGTCAGGGGGCGGCCGTTCGATCAACTGTCAGCTTCAAAAGCCCCTTCTGAAGCAGAATGAAGAGCAGCAGCAGGACGCCGATCGCTATTTTGGTCCACCAGCTGGACAACGTCCCGTCAAACACGATGTAGGTCTGGATCAGGCCCATGGTCAACACGCCGAAGAGCGTGCCGAAAACATAGCCTGCCCCGCCTGTCAGAAGCGTGCCGCCGATGACAACCGTTGCAATCGCCGTCAGTTCTGTCCCGACGGTTGCCAGCGGATAGCCTGAGCCGGTGTAGATCGCGAAGACAATGCCGGCCAATCCGGCCATGAAGCCGGAAAAGGCATAGATCATCACTGTCGTCTTTCCGATGCGCGAACCCATAAGCTTGGCGGTCTGCTCACCGCCGCCAATGGCGAAAACATTGGCGCCGAAGCGGGTCTTGTGGGCGACAAAATGTCCAAAAGCGAACGCGAGCAGCATGATAACGCCGATCAGTGTCAGCCGCCCCTTGCCTGGCATCAGCCAGTAAGCCCCCTGCAGCATGTCAAAGAATGAATTGTCGATCGGCACGGAATCGATGGTGAGCATGTAGGATATACCGCGTGCCAGAAACATGCCTGCCAGCGTGACGATAAATGCCGGCATGCCGAGCGTATATATCAGCCAGCCCATGGCTGCGCCGAAGGCTGTGGTCACCGCCAGCAGAAGCGCGAAGACGATCAGCGGATGCAGTCCGGTATCGCGCAGAAGAACGGCGATGAACACGCCGGAAAAGGCGATCACCGAACCGACCGAAAGGTCGATTCCGCCAGAGAGGATCACCACCGTCATGCCGACGGCGACGATACCGAGATAGGCATTGTCCGTCAGAAGGTTACCGGCCACCCGAGTCGACAGCATGAACGGAAACTGGATGTAACAGATCGCATAGGCCACGATGAAAATGGCGATGGTGGCGAACAGCGGATAAAGACGCGGATTTCTCATTTGCCTGCCTCCTGCCGGGCCGCGGCCTTGGCCCGGCCGCCGAACAGGTTCTGCCTCAGGAATTTCAGATCGCCGGTGATATTCGGCGACTGCAGCACGAGGATGATGACCACCAGCACCGCCTTAATCACAAGGTTGTACTCAGACGGGAAGCCTGCCAGCAAAATACCGGTATCGATGGTCTGAATGATCATGGCGCCGATGACGGCAGCCGAAATAGAGAACCTGCCTCCGAGCAGCGAGTTACCGCCGATGACGGTGGCAAGCACCGCATCAAGTTCGAGCCAGAGCCCGGCATTGTTGGCATCCGCACCGCGGATATCCGCCGTGATGATGATGCCCGCAAGGGCAGCACAGAAGCCGGATGCCATGTAGACGGCAATCAGCAGCACCCTTGCATTGACACCGGCAAGCGCACTGGCCTTGCGATTGACGCCGATTGCTTCAATCAAAAGGCCAAGCGCCGTTCGCCGGACCAGAAAGATCACAAGCGCCGCGGCCAGCACCCAGATCCAGACGGGAACCGGAATGCCGAGGAAGTCACCTGAACCGAGAAAGGCAAAGCTCGGCAGGTTGAAGGTCAGGATCCGCCCCTCTGTGATCAACTGCGCGATACCGCGTCCCGAGATCATCAGGATCAATGTCGCAACAATCGGCTGAATGCCGATAAAGGCAACGAGAATGCCGTTGAAAAGCCCCGCCGCCAACCCTGCGGCGATGGCCGTCACAAGCGCCGGCACAAGGCCATAGCCATTGGCGATCGTCGCCGCGCCGACCGCACCCGAAATCGCGATCACCGTGCCGACGGAAAGGTCGATGCCGCGGGTGGCGACAACGAGCGTCATGCCGATGGCAAGAAGGGCGACGGGCGCGCCGCGTTTCAAAACATCAATGACCGGTCCGACAAAGCGACCGCCGGAATATTCGATCTGCAGAAAGGTCGGAAAAAAAGGCTCACCAGCGCAATGAGGAAGATGAGCGTGACAAGTTGCGGGATCACCCGCTTGAGGCCGCTTGGCATCAGACTGCCTCCCTTTTCTTGGCCGCCGAGGATGCGATCGCCTTGACGATGTTTTCCGTGGCGATCTCCGCCCCGGTCAGCTCGGCCACATGGCGGCGGTCGCGCACGACGATGACCCGGTCGGTGACCGCGATCAGTTCGTCGAGTTCGGAGGAAATGATCAGGATCGACATGCCTTCGGCCGTGATCTGATGAATGAGATGCAGGATTTCGGCATGCGCGCCGACATCAATGCCGCGCGTCGGCTCATCAAGGATGAGGAAGCGCGGGTTCATCGCCAGCCAGCGGGCCAGAACCACCTTCTGCTGATTGCCGCCGGAAAGCTCTCCGACAGGTTTTTCGGCACTCGAGGTGCGGATATCGAGCTTTTCGATATATTCGGAGGCCAGCCGCTCCTGCTCGCCCCGGCTGATCGGCCGGGCCCAGCCACGACTCGCCTGAAGCGCCAGCGCAATGTTTTCGCGCACCGAAAGATCGGCGATGATGCCGTCGGTCTTGCGGTCTTCAGGGGCAAAACCGAAGCCTGCGGCAATCGCATCGCGCGGACTGCCGATTGAGATCTTACCATTGTCGTCCGAGACCGTCCCGGACTGTGCAGTGCGCACGCCGAAGATGAGTTCGGCCGTTTCCGTGCGGCCCGAGCCCAGAAGCCCGGCAAGGCCAACGACCTCGCCCTTGTGCACTTCGAGATCGAAGGGCTCGACGAAATTCTTTCGCCCAATGCCCTTGAAGCTCAGCAGCGGCTTTTCGCCCACCCGGCCTTCGGTATCACGCCGGACCCCGGTTTCCTCGGCCTCGTCCAGCTCGCGGCCGAGCATGTGAGAGATCAATCGCACACGGTCAAGTTCGGCGGTTTTTTCGGTGGCGATCTTGCAGCCGTTTCGGAGCACCGTCACCCGGTCGGTCAGTTCGAAAACCTGATCGAGGAAGTGCGAGACGAAAATGATGCCGAGGCCCTTGTCGCGCAATTGACGCACCACGTCGAACAGCATCTCGACCTCGCGCGTATCCAGGCTCGCGGTCGGCTCGTCGAGAATGAGCACCTTGCCGGAAAGGGCAACAGCGCGGGCAATGGCAACGATCTGCTGGACGGCAACCGAATAACTGCCAAGATCGCGATTGACATCTATGTCAAGGCCATAGCCGTCGAGCATCGCCTCGGCATCGCGGCGCATAGCGCGTCCGTCTATAATACCGAAGTAGCGTTTTTCACGCCCGAATACGAGGTTCTGGGCAACGGTCAGGTTCGGCAGGAGATTGACCTCCTGATAGACCGTGCCGATGCCAAGATCCTGCGCTTCGAGCGTCGAGCGCGGAGAAATTGTCTGGCCGTTGAGGTTGATCGTTCCCGAGTCGCGGGTATAGGCCCCGGTCAAACACTTGATCAGCGTTGACTTGCCGGCGCCGTTTTCGCCCAGAAGGGCATGCACCTCGCCGGCTTCAAGCTCAAACTCGACATCGTCGAGGGCTTTCATGCCGACAAAGGTCTTGGTGAGATTCTTGATTGTCAGTAGCATTTCCCAGCACCCTGGATCAAACGCGCGGCGCCTGTGCAAGAACCGAGGCGGCCGAAACCCAAGGGTCTCGGCCGCACCCGGGAGGAAGTAGACTCAGTAGCCGAGGCCCTTGCGACGTTCGAATTCGCCTTGAGGATCGTCTGCCTGGGTATAGAGCGCGGACTCCGTCTGGATGAATTTCGGCGGGATGGTGCCATCGGCCCAGTAGGCTTCCAATGCATCAAAGGCGGGACCGGCCATGTTCGGCGTCAGTTCCACGGTGGCATTCGCCTCGCCGGCGGCCATGGCCTGGAAGTAGTCCGGAACCGCGTCGATCGCGACGATCAGGATGTCGTCACCGGGCTTAAGGCCGGCTTCCTTGATCGCCTGGATGGCGCCGACGGCCATGTCGTCATTATGGGCGTAAAGTGCGCAGATATCGGCACCGCCGTTTTCGGCCTGCAGGAAGCTTTCCATGACTTCCTTACCCTGCGAGCGGGTGAAGTCACCGGTCTGGCTGCGCACGATTTCGAGGTTGCCGTGGCCGTCCAGAGAATTGCGGAAGCCCGTGGCGCGATCGATCGCCGGCGAAGAGCCGGTCGTGCCCTGCAATTCGACAACGCGGCAAGGTTCGCCACCCACGGTCTCTACCAGCCACTCGCCGGCCACTTCGCCTTCATGCACGAGGTTGGAACCAACGGCTGTCAGATAAAGGTCATCCGAACTGTCAACCGAACGGTCGAGCAGAACGACCGGAATTTCGGCATCCTTGGCTTCTTCCAGTGCACTGTCCCAGCCGGTGGCAACGACAGGTGCAAGCAGGATTGCGTCAACGCCCTGCGCAACAAAGGCACGGATAGCGGCGATCTGGTTTTCCTGTTTCTGCTGGGCATCGGAGAATTTCAGGTCGATACCGCGCTCTTCTGCCTGCTGTTTGGTCAGCGTGGTTTCGGCAGCGCGCCAGCCCGATTCCGAGCCGATCTGCGAAAAGCCGACAGTCTGCGCGGAAGCGGCAGCAGCGGCGAAAGTGAACGCGGCAACACCCGCAAGAAGTATAGATTTCATCAGTTATGTCCTCCCGTTTGGAACAAACGGCAATCCCGTTTGCCGTTCAGGCACCGGCCCCTCCGGATGGGGAGACCCTGCCTTTCGGCCCTTGCGGCCGAAGCGTCGCAATGCAACTGTGACACGATGTCTGACGTTTTCCTCCCGACAAATACCGTGCTGGCTTACGCAGATGGCAGAGGTGAATTTCCTGACGTATCTGCGCTAAAAGCGCCTTGCAACGAGTGAATTGTTGCAATTTCCCTCTATAGGGACAAATGAATAATCGTGTTTCTGATATAGCAGAATTGGTATGGATGTTATGATGCACAACCAACGCCACGGAAGCCAGGACGAGTTCGTCCGCCGAGGATTGCGGTTTTCGCAGATGCGTCTGATCGCGCTTCTCGACCGCAAGGGCCAGATTTCTTCTGCCGCTGCCCAGCTGGGCATGACCCAGTCGGCTGCATCCAGACTGCTGTCAGAACTCGAACACACAGTCGGCGCCAAACTCTACGAACGTCATGGGCGCGGCGTTGTCTTGAGCGAAGCCGGACAGGCGATGGCGCGTCAGGCGCTGATCATCCTCAACCAGCTCGATCACGCGCATCAGGAGATCTCGCAGATCGTCGACGGCGCACGCGGTCAGGTGCGGATCGGCGCTGTCACCGGTCCCGCGATGCAACTGGTACTGCCGGTTATTCGCAATCTCAGGGAAAACTTTCCCGAAATCGAGCTTTCGGTTCTGGTCGATACCAGCGACAAGCTGGCCGCGGCGCTGTTCTCCCACGATCTCGACTTCTATATCGGTCGCCTTCCCGAAGAAGTGGATGCGAAAACGGTGACCATGCGACCGCTCGGCGTCGAACCGATCAACATGATCGCCAGACAGGGGCATCCGCTTTGCGATCGGGGCTCGATCTCAATCGGCGACTGCCTCGACTATGACTGGGTTTTGCAGCCGGTGGGCGCGCCGATGCGCCGTTCGATCGAGGCTCATCTTCTGGCGAACGGCTTTACGTTGCCCCGCCATGTCTTCGTCACGACCTCACCGCTGCTCTCACTCGCCATTCTCTCGGAGACGGATTCGGTGACACCGGTCGCACGCGCCGTGGCCGATTTTCTGCATGTCGATGGCGCGCTCGGGGCCGCCGTTTGCCAGCTTCCGGTGCGTGAAAGCATCGATGTCAGCCCCTATTCGATCATCCAGCGCGTCACATCCGTCCAGCCGCCGCCGGTCAAACGGGTCCTCGCGCTGATCGACCGGCAGATCGAATTGAGGCCGGATCAGTTTCCCGAGGAGACAATCGGACGCTGAACTCCGAGAACCCCTTTTTCACGGCCCCACGCAGCGATATCGATGCGGGGCACACGGGTCTGTCTGATCCGCGGAAATCCGCGGAGACAGCATGCCCGCCTCGAAAATCGGCCGGGACAGGCTCGTGCTCGAGCGCAGTGGAGAACGCCTCACGCTTGACAACGCGGTTCTTTGCGACCGGCACCGGGACGAATACGCGGCCGTCTACACACGCTTTGCAGTCCTAATCGACAGGGACCAAAGCGATGTCGACGCAACGCCCCTACGACACGTCATCGAAGCCTTTGACGCTGATGAAACAACCGTCGCGGCAAGCTTTAGCTGTTGAGGTCAGAACTGTTTTGTGACGAATAGCGAGACCGTGCTCTTGTCATAGGCATAGAGTTCGACATTGGAAAAATTCTTCGCGTAGGCATATTCGAGACGAGGTGCAAAACCCTTCATCGCCAACGAGCGAAAAGTCGCGCCAAGAGCGACATCGAGCCTGCGATCGAGACGCTGTTTGGTCATCAGCGGAAAGTTGCCCTCATAATCGCGAAACGTACCACCGACCTCGATATCGGTCAGGATCCCGCCGGACCATTCACGGGCATAATTGGCGTTGATATTGTAACCGGAATACGAATTGAAATCCTTCTCTGCGGACACATAATTGAACCCGCCGCCGAAACGGATACTGCTCGAAGAGGTCAGCGCATAGCGATGGTTGATGCTCATGCCGGTATCATAACCGTCGAAGGCATCCATGTCGTGATAGTCGAGCCACTGGAACGAAAAATTTGCGGAGGTGACGCCGAGAGCACCGAAGGAGCGGCGCACTGAAAACACCGGGCCGTAGCCAACCCTGTAGGGCTCATTGCCCATCAGCACATATTCCGCCGCCATGCCGCCGCTGAAAATCCATGGATCATTGCGCCAGGCAAGCTGTGAAAATCCACCGATCTGAGTCTGGTTGTAAACCGTCTCCTTGTAGGCAAGCCCGGTAACCGAGCCGCCGAATGTCAGCGACAGATCATCAACGAGTTCAAAGGAATAGGTACCGTTCACGCCGTAATTCAAGCCCACGCCGCTTTCCGCTCTGGTGCCGGGGGCCAGCGGAATGCCGCCGACATGCACGAGGGCCTCATCGGTGGAGTTGGAGATGTTGGTGCTTGGCGCGATTGCGAAATAACCGCCAAGCGTCCATGGCCGGTCAATGTTCACCCGGTCGATATAGTCCTCATAGAAGGACCGCAGAGTTTCACTGGGCGCATTGTCGGCCAGGAGCGAGAAGTGGTAGATCGCCGCCTTCTTTTCCCCCATCAGAGCCAGCGTATGGGCAAGCTCCTGCCGCACCCGCGTGAAATTCGGCTTTTTCACCAGAACGCCGCGCATCAAAATCGCGGCCTCCCTGAACTTACCCTCATGTTTCAGGATCAGCGCATAGGTGAACTGCTGCGAAAGCGCGGAAAGTTCCGGGTCATCGGAAAGCGTTGCCGACAGCGCCATCGCCTGTTCATACTGCCCGGATTCGATCAGCACCTTGATTTCGGGAAACGGATTGACGGCAGCAGCAGCGCTGCCGGTCGCAGACACCGTCAGAAGACAGGCGAACACAAAGGCAGCGAGGCACCGCGCAGGCCCAATGTTCAGGAATGACAGGCAGAGCCTCATGAAAAATCCGATACGCATTACGCAACACTGAAAGGGTCGATGGCGAGACGCCGCCCCGTCCTGGCCGGGCTGGACAAACGGCGTGATCAATTTCGCTCGCCGACAAAGGTGCCGATCATGCCGGCGCCCCTGTTAGCACGCGCGCCATTCACCTTGTAGGTACCGGCGATGCCGGCGGCACGGTCTCCGTAGAAGGCCCCGTTCACGCTTGAATTGGCCTGATCGACATTGAGATAGTCATTGCCGACGGCAATAGAATTGGCGTTGGAGGTAAACTCCGAACCCGAAATCGTCGCGTCAAAGGTGAGATCGCCCACCTGCGTGCCCATTGCGCCGGCCAGTTGACCGCTGCCGAAGTTGACATTGGCGTTGAACGCTCCGTTGACATAGTCGAGATACTCGCCCGGCAGTGCCGCCGCTCCCAGATTCTGGCCAGAATAGCGTGCAGAACCGGACAAAGGCATATCAGCCAGCGCAGTCATGCCGTCAGTCGAGCGGAACGCCATCGCCACTTCATTGCCATCCCAAGTATCCGCATCAATCAACGCGACCACGGGGCCATCCTTTATGCCATCAACGGCGAAATAGCCGAGCCGCATATAGGCTTCGGCCCCATCGCCAAGATTTGCGGAATACCCCGCGCCGTCGGGATAGAACAACGCGGTTTCGCCGGCGTCAGGGCCGTCGGTAATCTCGACACCCACAGTGCCGTCGCCATTCATCTGGATATTGGCCGCGGCCGAGCCAGAACCCGTTACCACCGCATTTCGGGTGTCGACGTCACCATAGTAACCGAGCGCGTTCGGCGCCAGCGGCCCACCGCCTCCACCACCACTACATCCGGAAAGGCCGAGAAGCACTGCCACGCCCGTGAGAATTATCGTCTTGTTATTCATTTGCCCTGCCCCAGATCCCTGCCACTTAAATTAACGACTTGTAAATTTCCAAGCAAAGCGCGCGGTGTCAATGGCCTTTTCCGCAAGGCGGACCACAGCACAGACAAACCACGATCAGAGATCGCTTCGGTGCATTGCGAATGCCTAAAATGACCGGAGACGGGCCATGATCACCATCAATTGCAGCGACCAGAACCGAAAACCAAGAACAGTATCGCTGTTTTCAGAAAAGCTGGACGACGGTCTGCAACTCATCAACAACGAGGCTTCAAACTACAACCAAAAGCCGAAACCCGGAAGGGGGAGCAACACAGGCCAGCAGAGTTTTTCCCGTTGTGATGCCTTAAAGTCAGTGTTATCGAAAAGCATCACCGTCAAAACAGTTGTGCACAGCAACTTAAGGGCGAGTGCACAACCAGGCAGAATATACAAGGACGGAAGAATGACCGCACAGAACCCCATGCCGCTGTTCTACCACAAGCCGCAAATCTTGCGCTTTGAAGAACACAAGGGGCTCGGCCTTGTGGCTAAGAATGACTTCTCCTTTTCTTCGGAGGCCACTGCAATCCCGCTTTCGGTGACCGAATTCATGCCGGCAGTGCGGCACTATCCGATCGTCTTCATCGATGCTTCGGGTTCACCGGCACCGGTTGCAATCGTCGGCCTGAAGCAGGGGCGCAATCTGATGCTGGAGCAAGACGGAACCTGGGCGGCCTATGCCTATGTCCCGGCCTATATCCGCCGTTACCCTTTCATCCTGGTGCAGGCACCCAATGAAGATACCCGTTATCTGGCCTATGACAGCGAAAGCGGTCGTGTGAAGCCGCTTTCCGAAGCGCCCGACGCCGCGCCGATCTTCAACGAGGACGGTACGGCCAGCAAGGTCGTGGAGCCAATGCTGCAGCTTTGCGAGGCCTATCACCAGCACCGCGCCCAGGATACCGCGTTCCTGAAGGCCGTCGCCGAGGCCGATATTCTGGTTGCCCGCCACGTTGACATGGAGTTCCCGGACAAAACCCGCTACCGGCTCGACGGTTTCAGCGTGATCGACCCGGAACGCTACCGCAAGCTGCCGGCCCGCACGCTGAAACAATGGACGGAGAAGGGCTGGGCCGACGCGGTCGCGCTGCATCTTGCCTCGACCCAGAACTGGGGCCTGCTGATGGAGCGCAACCGGCTTGTTTCGGCAGAAGCAGAGGCGGCGCCCTCACGGCATTAACTGGCCGCCATTGATGTCGAGAATCTGGCCGGTGATATAGCCGGACATGGTCGGCGAGGCGAGGAAGACGAAGCTCCAGGCACAGTCGTCTGCCGTCCCGAGCCGGCCAAGCGGTATCGTATTCAACGCCGCATTGAGGGCGGAAGCCGGGGTTTCGTCATGAAACGGCGTTGCAATCACACCGGGTGAGATGGCGTTGACGCGAATGCCATCTGGCGCCATTTCCCGTGCCAGCGCCCGCGTCAGCGAATGCACCGCCGCCTTGGCCGCGGCATAGATACCGGACCCCGGCGCACCGCCGTTGCGGCCGGCAATCGAGCCCAGATTTATGATCGAGGCGCGCGCGCTCGCCTTCAGTGCCGGGCCCGCATAGCGGACCAGCCTGAGCACCGAGCGGGTGTTGAGATCGAAGACCTGTTCATAGACAGCCTCGTCGAAATCGGATGATGGTGTACGCCCGATCGCACCCGCATTGTTCACCAGGCAATCAAGCCCGCCCATCATCGCCACAGCGCGCGCAACAATGTCTTCTGCCGCGTCCGCCCGGGTCACATCACCGGAGACGACATGCACTGTGCCGCCCTCCTCGCGCAGTGCCGCCGCCAGGCTTTCGGCCTCGGCGCGCCGTGCATTGTAGTGGATGGTCACTTCCGCGCCCGAGCGGGAAAAGGCCCGTGCGGCGGCAGCGCCGATGCCGGAGCTTGCGCCGGTAACAAGGACCTTCAGTCCTTCCAGATCATTGACAGGTATCATGCGGGTCCCTTTTCCGTCGGATTACCTGTCTCTTGTAGAGCGGTTCAGGGCTAAATTGAACCGCTCTCGTGCCCTGTTTTCACCCTGCCGCAGTGTGGTGATGCTCAATGCGGGGCAAACTGATCCGGATGGAACTGACCGAGCCAGGTCTCGGTGAGCGGTTCGCCATCGTCGGCAAGATAGGCCCGCACATCAACCGTATCGACCGTGCCGTCGAATTTCAGGTCATAGGTCAGCCGCCAGTCATCGGTGCCAACAATCGGCATCGCATAGGCATTAATGACTTCAGCGCCACTCCCGACGGATATCTCTGGCTCGATGCCGTCATCGGACGTCAGCATCTCAACCGCGGGACCGGAGAAATCGACCACAACCTTGACCTGATCACCCGGGCGCGGCTGGCCCGGCACGCCACCGCGACCGATGCGGCTTGCGGTCGTTTCTGCGAGCCTGTCGTTCGGCGGTGCGGTCTCGGCCCAGCTCAGCGTATAGGAGAAATCGCGCTGTTCTCCGGCTTCCGGCAGATCCTCCGGCAGCCAGTAGGCGACGATATTGTCGTAGATTTCGTCATCGGAGGGCAGCTCGACAAGCTGAACCGCACCCTTGCCCCAATCGCCCTTAGGTTCGACCCATGCGGAAGCACGGCGATTATAAAAGACTCCGTCATCCTGATAATGGTCGAAATCGCGGTCGCGCTGAATCAGACCGAATCCTTGCGGGTTTTCATCGTAGAAGCTCGAGGTCACGACGCGCGGCGGATTGTTGAGCGGCCGCCAGATCTGCTCGCCCGAACCGGTGACGATTTCCAGCCCGTCGCTGTCATGCACCTCCGGTCGCCAGTCGAACGCCATGTTGCGGTGGGTTTCAGAATACCAGTACATCGAGGTCAGCGGCGCGACACCGAGCCGTTCCACCGCCTCCCGAAAATAGAGCCTGCTCCTGATGTTGAGGACCTGCCCCTCGCCATCCTCGTTTTGCGCTTCGATGCGATAGGCACCGGCGACGCTCTTGCTATCGAGTAGCGCATAGATGACGATGTTGTCGCCGGGCTTTTCGTCTTCTTCAAGATAAAACGCGGTAAAGCGCGGAAACTCCTCCGGACGCGCAAGTCCGGTATCGACGGCAAGGGCGCGGGCGGAAAGACCATATTGCTTATCCGGCCCATCGGTGCGGAAATAGCTCGCGCCGAGAAACGAAATCCAGTCTGTCTTCATGTCCGGCCGCATCACACGAAAACCGGCCCAGCCGGCGAAATCCTCGACTGCCTTTGCCGGGCTGTCTTCCGGCATGGTGAAGTAATCGGCGCTGTAAAGCACTTCCCGCGCCTCGCCGTCCTCGACCACGCTGATCGTTACAGGTTCCTTGAAATAGCGTCCCTGATGAAAAAACTGCACCGGAGCCTCACCGACATCGACGGTGTGGTCCTTGCGGAACACGATCTTCCAGTGGGCGTCATAATCGATGGCATCGAACAGTTCGGGCTGTTCCACCGGATAGGCCTCGAATGGCCGCTCTGAAAGCGCCTTCGCCTCCTCGGCCAGCGTTTCGAAGGAAAACGGTTCTGCCGGGCCAAGCTCGGGTTCGAAATCCTGGGCAAAAGCCGCGCCGGAAAAGCCGAGGAGTAAGACAAACGGCAGAGAAAAGCGGGCAGGCGAAACGGAACGGTTCGTCATAGGGGGCAAACTCCGAAAGGGTCGAAAACACTCTGGATGCTTAAACGCAGTCGGTGACCCGAAGTTCCCGCCTTCTCGCAAATTGCAGAAGCCCGCGCGAACGCGGGCTTCGAAACGCAAATCCGTTTACGACCGATTCAGCCGACGATGCCGGAAATCCAGCTCGAAAGCGCGGTCTTCGGCGCGGCACCGACCTTGACGTCGGCAAGCTCGCCGCCCTTGAACATGGCCAGCATCGGGATCGAACGAACACCGTACTGGACTGCCAGGTCCGGATTGTCATCGACATTGACCTTGGCGATCTTGACCTTGCCGTCCATTTCAGCGGCGATTTCCTCAAGGCTCGGACCGATCATCCGGCACGGGCCGCACCATTCGGCCCAGAAATCGACCACAACGGGTTCTTCGGATTCGAGCACTTCCTGCTTGAAATTGGCGGTATTGACCTTGACTGTCGTCATCTTGAACTCCTTGGCAAAGGCGAAAAGCGCGCCCGGCGCATGAGATACTTTCGCATTATCGTATATTTGACCTCCATGTGAGCACAGGCGGGCAAAAAATCAATGGCCCTGCCTCACTTTGTCGAGAGGCCCGCAAGCGCACCGGTCAGCTCATCAGAGGACAGCCGGCGTACCGCAGCTGTTTCAGTATAGACCAGAAGGCAGGCCACGGATTTTCCGGGGTAAAGCGGCGCCAGGATTTCCCTGTAGACCGCCATCTGCGCAGCATGGGAGAAAGGCACCGCCTCGCCCGCGCCGGGTGGGTTGCGGTTGGTCTTGAAATCGACCAGCAAAACGGCGTCTTCTTCAACTGCTAGCCGGTCGAGCCGGCCCGATACCGTAAAGTCGCCAGCCTCAAGCCGGACGGTCCCGGTCACGGAGACTTCGGCACGGGCACTGGACGAAAACACCGGTGCCAGTTCAGGATCGGCAATCACCGCCATCACGCCTTTCTGGATGGCGTCGCTTTCATCCTCCGGCAAATGAAACGCCGCGCGCGACAGATAGCGCCTGCAGGCCTCTTCGCGCTCGCTTGCCTCAAACCCCGGCAGCAACTGCATCAGACGGTGCACCAGCCGTCCGCGTTCCAGCGCCAGATTAGCGGCAGGTGTGCCAAACAAAGGCGAAGCGGTTAGCGGCGGCGGGTCCTCTACCTCAAGACCGGCGCGCGACGGGCTGAGCGGCGGCGCCGGACGCGCCTCTTCGCGGAAGGGTTCGGTCAGCGCCTTGGGAAGCGGCGGCAGCGCGGTGTCCTCATCCGCCGGACCGGCATCGCTCTCGAATGTCCGGGGCGGAATTTTCTCCTGCCACAGCAGGCCTGACCAGCTTTCCTGCGATGGCCCTTCAACTTCGATCTTCCCGGCGCGCTCCTTCTCATCAGTCGAAAGCGCCGACCAGACGATCTTGTGCCAGCAATCCGGCACCTCCGTCTGGCCGCGATAGCCCGAAACGATCAGCCGGTCGGCGGCCCGTGTCATCGCGACGTATAACAGGCGGCGATATTCCTCCTTCGCCTCATCTTCGCGGCGGGCGATATCGAAAAGCACGCTGCTGTCGGCCTCCTTCTTTGCAGCATGCCAGACGGGCAGACCCGACTCTATCACCCGAAAGCCTGCAAGGTGGCTTGCGACAAAGGGCCTGCCGCCGCTGTCGACCAGAAATACCACCGGCGCTTCCAGCCCCTTGGAGGCGTGCACCGTCATGATCCGGACCTCGTCGCGTCCCTTGTCCTGCTCGCGCTTGACCTCGAGGCCACCCTCTTCCATCACATCCAGAAAAGATTGCAGCCCCGGCAAACCCGTATCCTCGTGCCCCTTCGCCGCGTTCAGGAACTCATCAAGGATATCACCGGCCTCGCTGCCGAGCCGGGCAAGAAAGGCACGCCTGCCCCCCTCGCGCGCCAGAATGCCGGCGTAAAAATCAAAGGCGGTGCGGCGGCGGGCGGCATTGATGATCCGCTCCAGCGTGGTTACGGTTTTGGCAAATGCCTCATCGCCTGCCGCTGCCAGCCGCCTCAATGCCGAGAACACATGCTCTCCCAGCTTGCGCCTTGCGGCAATCGAAAACAGGTCGTCTTCGGAAAGGCTCAAAATCGGGCTTTTGCAGATCGCGGCCAGTGCGAGATCGTCTTCCGGCAAAACCGCAAAACGGCCAAGCGCGATCAGGTCCTTGACCGCAATATGATCGGCAAGCTTCAAGCGGTCAGCGCCTGCGACAGGGACGTCATAGGGTGATTTCAGTGCCCGTGTCAGCGCGTTGACGAAGGCATCGCGCTTTCGAACCAGCACCAGAATATCACCGGCGCGAATGGGCCGTTCGCGGTCCTTCTCGACGATGGTCTCCTTGCCGATCATCTGCGAAATGCGATGGGCGATACGCCGAGCGAGAATGGCTGCGGGCGCCTGTTCCGGCGTCGCATCGAAAGGCGCGGTCCAGTCGTCCTGATCTTCGGTTTCAGCCGGCGCAACCATTTCCCAGGCCTCGACACAACCGGGATGGCCGAGACGGTTGGAGACATGCACCGTATCCCCGCCTTCGGCCGAAAGACCCTTACGGTTTTCCGGAACCGAGAACACACAATCGACCGCAGACAGCACCGAGGCGGTGGAACGGAAGGAGAGCGGCAGGTCAATCTTGGAAAACGACGCCGCAATCGAGACAACCCGCTTTTCCGTCAGCCGACCTTCCGCAGCAAACCGTTCGGGCCGCGCCCCCTGAAACGAATAGATCGACTGTTTTTCATCGCCAACGGCAAACATGGTGCGCCGCCCCGGTCGCGCGCCCTCGCCGGTGAAAAAATCCTCGCTCAAGGCCCGCACCACATCCCATTGCAGAGGGGCCGTATCCTGCGCCTCGTCAACGAGAATATGGTCGACACCCTGATCGAGCTTGTAATGCACCCATGGCCCGGCATCCGAGCGCGCCAGAAGGGCTGCCGTACGCGCAATCAGATCCTCGAAATCCAGCTTGCCGCGCCGCTGTTTCAGCGCCTCATAGCGGGTATCGAGCCGGTCGGCGAGGATGAGCGCCGCACGTGTCTTTTCGAATATCCGATACCGGTTCAACCGGTCGCGGACCTTGAAGACCTGTTGGGCTGCTGCCAGCACCGCCTCGCCAAGCTCCGGTGCCTTGGTCCGCAGCGATTTGAACACAAGCGTCGTCTCCGCCTTCGGCGTTCCGGCCGCCGTCAAAAAGGCGCTTTCCAACGCCGAAAACCGCGAAACGGCATCGGAGGCCTCGACGGCGCTCTGCAGGTGATCGGCAAAACCGGCCGCCCGTGATCCGCCATCATCGCGCGCAATCCCGACCAGCTGCGCGAGGTCTTCCAGACCCGCAAGCGGCCAGACCTCGGCGGCGATCGTTTCCGCGCCTGCGTCCGGTGCGAACCCGTAAGCGGCGCGAAGCTGTGCCTCGAGCCCGTCATTGCGCCGCGCCTCCTCCAGAAACGGCCTGATGGCATGGCGGGCGCTGACGATCTCGCCGAGCAGTTTTTCAAGCCCGCTATCGTCTGCGATTTCCAGCACGGTCTGAAAGGCCTCCGACAATGCCGGGTCCTCCCTGCTTGCCGTTGCCGTCAAAAGCTGACGGCGGGCATCGGCCAGAAGCGTGGCGGCGGCAACATCGTCCAGCACGGAGAAATGCCCGGCAACATTGGCTTCCAGCGGAAAGCGGTGCAGCAGGCTTTCGCAAAACGCATGGATGGTCTGGATCTTCAGCCCGCCCGGCGTTTCCAGCGCATGGGCAAACAGCCGCCGCGCCACCGCAATCTTCAGCGCATCCGGGCGTACGCCCTCGATTTCGGCGATCTCGGCTGCAAGGGCTGCTTCCGGCAGCACCGCCCATTCGGCAAGCCGCGCGAACACACGGTTCGACATCTCGGACGCCGCCGCCTTGGTATAGGTGAGGCAGAGGATTGCCGACGGACGCGCGCCGGCGAGCAGCAGCCGGACCACACGCTGGGTCAGCACATGGGTCTTGCCGGAACCGGCATTGGCCGAAACCCAGACAGTGCGGGCCGGATCGGAGGCCAGCCGCTGGCGGCCGGTGGTCCATGACAGCCAGTCTTCGGGGCTGGCATTGGTGCCCGGATCGTCAGTCATCGCCGCCCTCGCCGTTATCATCCGCCGTCGACCATTCGGCAACGCGGGCCAGATGATCATATTCGCCGCCAAAATCGCGCGCGCTTGCCGGAATAAGCCGCGAGGCGAAGGGCCGGGTTCCGGTCTTCAGCGCGGTGACAAACCGTGTAAATTCCCTAAGGGCGTCACTTGCCAGCTCACCCGCCGTGATTGCCGGGTCCTTTTTGGTTTCGGCCTTTTCCAGCGCGTCGACCCCGAAGCGATGGCCGGGCCTGAGCCGCACATATTTGAGGCTTTTGGTTTCGAGCGCGGGCACATCCTTGAAGGCACCCGCCGCAAGGGCTGCCGCCTCCAGCGGCAATTGAGGCTCCAGAAGCGTGCGCGCCTGATTGAGCGATGGCGAGATGCCGGTCTTGTAGTCGATGATCTCGGCCCTTCCGTCGTCCAGAATGTCGATCCGGTCGGCAATGCCGGTCAGTCTGATGTCTGCAAGCGGAATATCGAAACCGGCACCCGCCTCCGTCAGCGTAGTATCGATCGATGTTGACAGCCGTCTTGCTGTTTCGAATTTCAGAAGCTCCGCAGCCACCGATTTCAGCCGCGGCACCCAGCTCAAGGCCAGGTGCGGCGGCAGTTCGGCTTCCAGCAGGAGACCGGCGAGCACATCCTCCATCGCCATCCGCCCGGCCTCGGTGGCGGGATCCGCGCCGGACTTGATGAACCGCTCGGCCAGCGCGTGATAGAGAATGCCGCGCTCCTTGACGGAAGGATCGGCATTGAACGGGGCAAGCGGATCCAGCTTCAGCACTTTCTGGGCATAGATCGCATAAGGATCGCGCCTCAATCGGCCGATCTCGGAGAAGGAATAGCGCTTCGGCTGGTCTTCGGCCGGCGGATAGGGCTCCGGTCGCGGCGGGATCGCCGTGCGCGGCGCATCGTCAAGGGCATAGGCCCAACCGGTCAGCCTGTCACCGCGCCGTTTCAGCGCCGCCTCAAGATCGGCGCCGGCAAAGGCCAGAAGCCGCTGCAGCCAGCGGCTGGCAACCGTCGGGGCCGAGCCTTGCCGCATCGCGCGCGAGAAGATCAGGTTAGGCACACCGGCAGCCATGGTCAGATCATGCGCCAGTTGCCCGACACGTTTTTCCGGCGGCTCAAGGCCGATTTCCGCTTTCATGCCGCGCGACAGAAACGGGTTGTTCTTCGCCTGTGTCGGCCAAACGCCTTCGTTGAACCCGCCGATGACGATGGTATCGACATCCTGCAGCCTGGCCTCGACCGCGCCGAAAATGAACACGCGCGGATTGCCCATGGAGCGCGGTTTGACGGCCTCCGATGCCGTCAGCGCTGCGATGATGTCGATCCATTGCGGGCCGTCGGCAACAATCGGTGTCACCGACCCCATCGTTTCCGACAGCACGGTCGCAAGCCGCTCGCCTGCCTCGCCGGACCATAGCGCCGAAAGGTCGCCGGCATCGTCAACGGCAATCGCCTCCAGCGCCCGGCCGGTGCGCGCGGCCCAGTCGGAAAGCGCGATTGTCTCGGTGATCGGCGGCTGGTCGGGGCCGCGCGCCACATGGGTTTCAATGAGCGGCGCCAGCGCGGTGTCGATCCTTGCCGCAAGATCGCGCGCCGTCTCGGCGGCATTCCTCGGCAAGGCCGTGCGCCAATGCGGCGGATAGCGCTCGTCCTTCTGCTTTTCCAGCGCGTCATCAACGAAGGTGGCAAGCCGGCCAAGATCGGCGGTTCTGGTGCCGCCACGCAGCGCGATCAGCTCAAAGGCAGCGCTTGCTGCCCGCATTTTCCGGGCGGACAGGCCGAAACGCGCCAGCGGATGTTTCAACAATGCGGCCAGCACAGCCGGATCGCCGGGTTTCAGTGCCGCCTCCAGCATCAGTGTCAAAAGCGTGCCCTGCCCGGTTGCCGAAAGCGGTGTACCGGCTGAATCATCGGCCTCGATAGCAAAGCGATGAAGCTCGGCCGCAACGCGCCGTGCAAGATTGCGGTCGGGCGTGATCAGCGCCGCGCGGGCAGGTCTGCCGTCCTCACCCGGCGTTTCCAGCGCCAGCCGAAGCGCCGCTGCAATCGCAAGTGCTTCCTGCCGCTCATTGCCCGCTTCCATCAGCGAGACATCGGCAAAGGCGGTTTCAATCTCGTCGGCAGTAAATTCCGTGCGCCAACGCTCCCAGCGGTCGGTCACCTCTGCCGGAGCGAAGGCGGCAGCCAGAATGCGGCGGCGCAGGGCAAGCGCCGTCCCGGGCTGCGAGAGCGTGGCAAAATCCGCGCGCTGGCGCGACAGGCGCTCGAGCAGCCGCGCCATTTCATATTGCGGATGACTGCGGATCGAGGGATCTGGCATGGCGGGGTCGGCATCGGCAGCGGTCAACGCCTGCCAGTCTTCTTCCGGCATATCGCAATCGAGCCCCGGCATCACCACCACACCCTGCGGCAGCAATGAGACGGCAGCGATCAGATCGGCAATCGCGGGAACCGAACCGGTGGAGCCGGCAATGATCACCGGCGCCCGGCCCGTGATTGCGGCGATCCGCTCTGCCTCACTGGCAAGCAGCGCATTGCGGTGGGCAACGGCGGAGGAGCGGCCAAGCTCTTCCAGCCGTCCGGGCCAGTAAAGCGCTGCAATCTTCAGGAACTCGGCAGTCAGCTGCCACCAGACCGCATAGTTATCCTGTTCCAGAGATGACAGCCGGTCCCAGCCGACCCGCTCGGTCTCCATCGCATCGATGAGTTCAGCCAGGTCGCGGGCAAGCCAGACAGCATCCGCCGGGCTGGCGGGGGCGACAAGCGGGGATGCGCCGTGAAGACCGGACAGTTCATCGGACAACCGGTTGCGCCAGGGCAGGATCAGGCCGGCAAGTTCCAGAAGCCGGGGCACTGGTTCAATCGATGGCAGGCTCTCGGCACTTTCCGGCAGGTTTTCCTCGAAATAATGCTCGTCCTCGTCCGTTTCACCAAGCGCGCGAATTTCCGGCAGGATCGTTGAGGCGCCGCCGAGAAGAGCGGAGAATTCGCCGCGCAACATACGAACAGCGCGCCGTGTCGGCAGGAATATCTTCACATCGGCAAGGGCGAGCGGGTCTTTCGGATCATATCGGAAATCCGGGGTCAGCCGGCCGGAAATCAGGCTTTCGGCAAGGCTTTGAAGAAATGGCACGCCCGGCGGTATCGTCCACAATCCGGCATTGTTCGCCTCCGCCATTTCCGGCTCCCGTTTCGATCCGATTCACTCAAGGTTTTACGGGCCAATGGCGTGCTTCGCAAGCGCCGCGGATGCCAGAGCCGCTTGCGCCACTGCCGTCATGCCAGCCTGGAAAGGCTTCAGTGAAACGCGGCCTCCAGTGCAGCAAGCCGGGACGCCGGCCCGGTGAGCACCACCCGGCGGCCATTGCCTTGTTCCTCAAAGGCAAGCGTCAGGGTCTCAGCCGGGAGTTCGCCGCGTTCCGGCCACTCGACAAGACTGATGCCATCGTCGAGCGCTTCGTCGAAACCAAGCTCGATCAGTTCGTCAGGGTCAGAAAGCCGATAGAGATCAAAATGATAAAGCGGCGGCGAACCGTCATAAATCTGAACCAGGGTGAAAGTCGGGCTGGGCACCTCCAGCGCCGGGTCTTGCAGCCGTACGCGGATCAGCGCACGGGCGAAGGTGGATTTGCCCATGCCAAGATCACCGGAAAGCGCCAGGCAGTCACCGGCTTTCAAAAGCGGTGCCAGTTTTTCAGCAAGTGCGATGGTCGCCGCCTCATCCGGCAGAAAACACTCCATCATTCCGCCGCGATGATTTCCGCTCCGCCCCGGTCTGCGGAGGCATCGGGAATGCGGCAGGAAACGGTGGTACCCGCGCCCGGCTCGCTGTCGATGAACACCCTGCCATGATGCAGACCAACGAAGCTCTCGACAATGGCGAGGCCAAGGCCGGCGCCGGCATATTGGGCCTGACGTCCGCCGGAATCGAAGCGGGAAAACACACTTTCCAGCGCATCATCGGCAATGCCCGGCCCGTTATCGGTGACAGTGAAGACGAAATCGCCCTTCTCGCGCCAGCATGACAATGCGATAATCGAGCCACGCGGCGCATATTTGACGGCGTTGCCGAGAATTTTCAGCAGAACCTGTTTCAGACGCTGGAAATCGGCGGTGATCGGCCCGAGTGCGGGTGGCGCGGTGATTTCCAGTGTCACGCCGGTCTCCTGCAGCCGGCTCGAAATATCGTCAGCGACGGAATCGATCAGGTCATCCAGCGACATCCGGTCGAATTCGAGATGCAGAATACCGGCATCGGCCGATTTCAGATCGATCATGTCGTTGACGATGGTCATCAGCACGGACGAGGAATTGGCGATGTGGTCGACATAATTGCTCTGTCGTGCGGTGAGGGAACCGGTGTCCGGCGCCTTCAGCAGTTCGGCAAAGCCCATGATCGACGTCAGCGGTGTCCTGAGCTCGTGGGAGACGTGTTCGAGGAAGGCGTTCTTCAGTTCCTCGGCCTTGCGCAACGCATCGTTTTTCTCCGTCAGCGCCCGCTCGACCTTCACCGAGTCGGTCTTATTGACGAAGGTCAGCATGGTCTGCGCGTTCGGCAATGGCGTGACCGCATAGTCGAGCACCAGACCCGAGGTCAGATCGAGACGGCCCTGACGCGAAACACGTTCATCGTCAAAAGAGGTGATCATCCGGGCAAACAGTTTCCAGCCATCGGCGCCCCCCGGATCCCCCTCGCAGGTCTGCATCAGCGTGCGAATGTGGGTGCCGGGCTCGGCGTCCCGGTCGGCAATCCGCCAAAGTGCGAGGAAAGCCGGGTTGGAAAGCTTCAGCCTTCCGTCCGGCCCGAACACCGCGACGCCTTCTGCCAGATGATCGATGGTCTCGCCCTGGACCTTTACCAGCGTATTGTAGCGGGTCTTCAGCGCGACCTGCTCGGTATGGTTTTCAAAAACCCAGGTGGTGCCGCCGCGCGGATGGGCGGAGGCAAATACACTCAGCGTTTCCCCGCTCGGCAGATACCAGAGATCGGAATAGGGCTCGACGGTGCGATAGACCGAAAGTACCTTTTCCTTCCATTCGCGCCATTGATGCGGCTCCGGCAGCTTGCCGTCGGCGCGCAGGCGCTCGAACAGTTCTCCATTGTCAGGATGGGATTCCAGGAAACCCATGTCGAGCTTCCAGAGTTTCTCAAAAGCCTGATTGTAAAATTTCAGCCGCCGGCCGTCATCGAAGATCGCAACGGCCGTGTGCAGATGGTTGAGCGTATCGGCATGGCTTTCAAGCGTCTGTTCCAGCGCATTTTCAACACTTTGAAGCTCGGAGACATCCCTCGCGATCCCTGCCGAACCATCGCCACAAGGCACTTCGCTCAGTTCAAAGAAGGTGCGATTGCCGCCGGTCACCACTGGCTGGCGACCATCAAAGCGCACACCGGAACGCACGGTTTCATCAAGTTTTTCCTGGATTGCAGCGCCAACCAGCATGCGGTTTTCGGCAATCGTGTCTGCGGCACGGCCGCCCTCGACCGCGGCGATATAGGCGCGGTTTGCCCAAATCAGCCCGCCGTCGGCATCACGTTGCCAGCACGGCATGTCGACGGCTTCGAACAACGCCTCAAAACGGGAAAGAACGGCCTTCTGGCGCTTGTGTTCGACCTTCAGTTCGGCAAGCTCGGCGCGAACACTTTCGAGCGCACCGAAGCGGACATGGGCACGCCCGCCGGTGGTGCCGCCGACAACTTCAAGCACATAGCCATTATGGGCCTCGGCCAGCATCTCGAAAGCCTTGGCCTTCTGACGCAGGGCGGCAATGGCGGTCGCCAGTTGTCGTGTGCTGCCGGGTGAAAGCCAGCCGTCAAAGGAAAGGAAGGCGTCGTCGTTTTCAGGCGCACCGGCTTCTTCCGGCAGAGTGCCGAGAAATTCCGGCTCAGCCTCGGGCCCCTCCCAGAAAATGATGCGGCGGTTGCGCTCGGCGTTCAACGCTTTCAGATTGGCAATGCGTTCGCGTTGGTTTTCCAGTTCAAGCGCAAGCCGCTGGTTTTCCGCTTCGGTGCGGCCGCGCAGGCGCATGAACCAGAGCGTGGAAAGCACGGTCGCCGCCAGAATACCGCAGAATGCCGAAAGCGCCATGACCTCGCGCGAAGACAAGACGGGCGCCGCAGGCGTCTGGGCAAAGGCGCCAGCCGCGGACAGCGAAAGTGCCGTGCCGGCGGTAAGCCATCGCGCAATCGCGCGCTTCGTGCGCCTTTTGCGAATCATCCGGCCCTCGTTGCTTTTACCGCCCCGCTCCATTCGTCTCTTCCGCATCTGTCTTTTGGCGGGCCGCGCTCAATGTGCCGCAAAGCGCGGCGGCCGCCTTCAAGAGGCTGTCCACATGTCATGAAGATCCGGCCGTTGACAGACCGAATCGCCCCTTTCAAAACATAGACGCTTGGCGAATCCGCGAAAAGAGTCCGACGGAAATAAACACCCCGCGTCCGGTCTTGGGGGACAGCGCCGAGATTAATGCGGTTATGCTTTCGGAAGTGTTAAGGACGGCGCTGATCCGCCTTAGGCAGCGACAGCCACGGGCGGGGCCGCACGCTCGCGAACCGTCAGATGGATCAGGGCCGAGACGACGCCGAGCGCGATGGCCACATACCAGATCATGTCGTAATTGCCGTAGCGGTCAAACCATATCCCGCCAAGCCAGACACCGGCAAAACCGCCGAGCTGATGGCTGAGAAAGACGAAGCCGAACAGCGTGCCCATCGCACGCGGGCCGAACATCACGATGATCAATGCACTCGTCAGCGGCACAGTCGAAAGCCAGAGCACGCCCATGACGAGGCCGAAGATCAGCACGGAAACGGGCGTCAGCGGCAACCAGATGAACACCACAATGACGACCGCTCTCAGCGCATAGATCCCCGCCAGAACATGCGGTTTGGAGAAGACATTACCGAGGCGCGCCGCAATCAGCGTACCAAAAATATTGGCAAACCCGGCGAGCGCCAGCGCTTTCAGGCCAAGCGCGCGCAATTCGGGTCCGGATAGCGCGGTCCCTGTGCAGAAATTTTGCACATAATTCGGCAAATGCGCGGTGATGAAGGCAAGGTGGAAACCGCAGACGAAGAAGCCGGCCGCCAGCATCACAAAGCTCGTATGGCCGAAGGCGTGACGGATCGTCTGCGGCAGATCGATATCGGCTTCGGCGGCAGTCCCCTTTTTCTTTACATGCAGGAAGGGGATCGCAAGCGCCATCGGCGCCAGCAATGCCGTAATGATCAGAAGCGTGGTCTGCCAGTCGAAGCGACTAATCAGGAAGGCCGTCAGAAGCGGCAGCACCGCCTGCCCCGCCGAGCCCATGGCGGACGCCACGCCGAGATAAAAGCCGCGCTTTTCAGCCGGCGCCGCACGCCCGACCACCGCCAGCACCGTGCCGAAGGCGGTGCCTGAAACACCCATGCCGACCAGCACACCCGCGCCCATGTGCTGGGCAAAGGGCGACGTGCCCATAACGCAGATCAGCATGCCGAGCACATAGCAGGCAAAGCCAAGCCAAAGCGCGCGCCGGTCACCGAACTTGTCGGCGATCATGCCGAAAAACGGCTGCGCCAGACCCCAGACAAGGTTCTGGATCGCAATCGACAGCGAGAAAATCTCGATCCGGCCGCCGAACAGATCGTCCGACAGCGGCAGGACGACGCCGCCGAAAACCGAGCGCACACCGAAGGACAGCGCCAGAACGAGCCCGCCCGCCAGCATGATAATCAGCATGTCGCGGTCGGCCCCGCGTTTTACAGCCTGTTCCATGAAATCCTATCCCGAAAAAATCCCGCCGCCAAAATTAACAGGGATCAAACGGCATGAATATCCAATATCGCTGAACTCAGAAGTCAGTATTGCTGATGAGTGTGCTTCCGGCCGGCTGCACGATGCTTGCATACCTCCTCTAACCTTGGCCAACAGTCAATTCAGGTTCCTCGACAGTGGAAACACTGGGCGGGAGAGACCGCCCCGTCGGGTTTCCTTGCACTGACATGTATCCATAAATATTTGATATTAATCATTATTTTTGCACTAAATTACAAATGTCAAATTTGCAATTCAGATGAAAACAGGTCATATGGCGGGCCGAAATCAACGGCATGACGGGGTATGACTGGTGGCAAGTGAAGTGACTGCGGAAACCGATGCATTTCTGGCTGAGGTCTGCTGGCATTATTTCATCAATGAGATGACCCAGTCCGACGTGGCGGTGCTGATGGGCGTAACCCGGTTGCGCGTCAACCAGGCGATCAGGGCCGCGCGCGCCAGCGGATTGGTGCGCGTCGACATCCAGTCGCCGCATGTCATCCGCTTCCGCCAGCAGGAGGAGCTGAAAACCCGCTTCGGCCTTGCGGATGCCATCGTGGCGCCGGCCAATCCAGACAATCACGATGACCAGATTACCGCCGGTGCGGCTCTTGCGAACTATCTTGCTAAGGGCCTGCACGAGGAGCGCTGGCGTCTGATCGGCGTTTCCTGGGGCATGACGCTCAAAAACGCGATGACGTACCTGCCCCGGATGCAGCTCCCGAAGGTTGAAATCGTCTCGATGATCGGCGGCACGGCCCAGGGCGCACCCTTCAACGCCTTCGGCCTCACCGTAGGCGTTGCTGATCGGCTCGGTGCCCAGTATTCGCTGTTCGCAGCCCCGGTTTATCTTTCTCCCGGAACAAACAGGGAAGGCTTCCTTTCCAACCTGGTTTTCAACGCGCATCTGGAAAAGCTTGAAAAACTCGATCTGGCCGTGCTGGCTGCAGGCGACCTTTCCGACAAATCCGTGCTGATGACCACGGCCCTGCCTGCCAATGTCACATCGGCAGAACTTTCCGAAAAAGGCGCGGTCGGCGATATCGTCGGCTATTTCATTGATCGCGACGGCCGGGAAATCGACCATGTTGTGAACCGTTGCGCCGTCAGCATCGGGCTCGAAGCGCTTGAAAATGTTCCGGAACGAGTGCTTGCTGCAACTGGTGTCCACAAGGTCGATGTTATTATCGCCGCAATCCATGGCGGACTTGTCACCACGCTGATTACCGACGATATCACCGCTGAACTTATTCTGGCGAGGGCCCCATGAACAAAACAGTCATCTTCGATTTCGACGGCGTGCTTGCCAACAGCGAGATCATCGCGCTTGCCGAACTCAGGACCTCGCTTGAGAAATACGGCATCGTCATCGACTGGGATACGCTGGTCGAGACTTTTCTCGGGTCCTCGATCAGGCAGATCATCGCCTTTGTCGAAGACAGGACGGGCCAGCCGATCGATCCCGATTTCCAGAAGGAATGGTATGAAAGGCTGTTTGAGCGCTATGCGCACGAACTTCAGCCGGTGGCCGGTTCCCGCGAAATGCTCGACCGGCTGGATGCCGCCGGCATCAGCTACTGCATCGCGTCCGGCGGTTCCTACAAACGACTTGGCGTCGCGCTCGACTGTATCGGCTTTGCCGACCGCTTCGAAGGCCGCGCCTTCAGCGCCGACTCGGTTGAAAACGGCAAGCCCGCGCCTGACGTCTTCCTCTACGCAGCGGAAAAGCTCGGCAAGGGCGCCGGCAATTGCGTGGTGCTCGAGGATTCGATTGCCGGTGTTATTGCCGCCGGCCGCGCGGATATGCGCGTCGTCGGTTTCGTCGGTGGCGGCCATCTGGAGGGTATCAGACCGCTCCATGCAGAGCGGCTTCTTGCTGCAGGGGCAGCCACGGTATTGGACGATCTGGCCAGCTTCGAGGTAGCAGCGTTCGGCGCTGTCTGAAGCCGGTTGACAGAGGGCCGAAAGCCCGACAAAGTCATGCAAATTCCGAGGGGAGCATCATGCGATGCTGAGATGGCAACGAGCCGGACCCTTGAACCTGATCCGGGTCATACCGGCGTAGGAACGGAAAAATCGGTCACCTCCCTTCTTTTCGTTTCCAAGCCTGATCCGGTCTCCGCAATGTCATGGAGGTCGTCATATGTCGTTGGAAATTCGCCGGATCTGCAAGAAGCCAGCTTGCGGGATGCGGCCATGAGAGCCGTCGATTATCGTCTGAACGCGCTGGTTGATGCCGGGCTCGTTGAAACCGCACCGCTGTCGGAGCTTGCCCGGCTTGCTGCCGAAAACGGTGCGACGCTGATCCAGTATCGCGACAAATACGCCAAGACCCGTCAGATGATCGAGCGGGCCATCGAGATCCGCAAGGCGCTGGCACCGACCGGCATTCCCTTTGTCGTCAACGACCGGGTTGATGTCGCCCTTGCGTCCTGCGCCGACGGCGTGCATCTGGGTGCCGACGACATGGAGCCGGAAACCGCGCGGCGGCTGCTCGGGCCGGACGCGATCATCGGCCTGACCGTCAAGAATGCCTCCGACGGCGCCAAAGCCTCATCCGCCCCGGTCAATTACGCCTGCATCGGCGGCGTCTATCAAACACTCTCCAAGATCAATCTCGATCCACCGGTCGGCATGCGCGGCTTCAGCGCGCTTCGGCGCGGTCTCAAGAGCGCGCGTCCCGACCTGCCGGTCGGCGCCATCGCCGGGATCAAGCTTGAAAACGTTGCGCAACTGATTGCCGAAGGGGCCGACGGTATCGCGGCTATTTCAGCAATTTTTCACGCGCCTGATGTCGCCGCCGCAACCCGCGACTTTCGCTGGGCCATCGACACCGCGATCGCCAACCGGCAGCAATGACAAGCACTCCGGCAACAATGCATACAAAGGCTGCCCGGCTCGCCAAGCGGCTGGAGGCGGCACTCGGGTTGATTGCCGCCGCCGTGCTGGCGGTCATGCTGGCCGTCGTGCTCACAAGTGTCGTTCTCAGATATCTGTTTCACACAGGGTTGATCGGGACGGAAGATCTCGGCATATGGCTGAATGTGGCGCTGATCGCATTGGCCGCACCGCTTGCCCTTTCCGGGCCGCTGTCGATGCGGCTTGATCTTCCCTTCAGGCCGGTTGTCGCAAAAGCGGCCCGGATCATCGCTGATGCCGTCAGTCTTTTGGCAGCGCTTGTGCTGATTTTCGGCAGCAGCCGCGTCGTGGCTCTGATCGGCGGCACATCGCCGACGCTCGGGCTTCCCGAATGGCTACGCTTTGCCGTGATCGGTGCAGGCGGCGGCCTGCTCATGATGGTCCTCATCCTTCGCCGCATCAGCGAACAGAAGGCATTATCGCTTGCAGCTTCGGCAATCCTCGCAACCGCCATCTACCTCACCTGCCTGCGCTTAACGGTAACCACCGCGCTGCCGCCGAGCGCTGCGATCGCGATTGCAGCGGCCGTCGGCCTCATAACAGCGGCACCGCTTGCCCATGCCTTTCTGGCTGCCGCAATGATCGCCATGCCGTTCGGCGGCAACCTCGCGACCGAAACGATTGTCACAACCGCCGTTTCCAGCATGTCGCATTTCCTGCTGCTTGCCATTCCGTTTTTCCTGCTGACGGGTGCGGCCCTTTCGGCCTCGGGCGCGGCAAAACAACTCGTCGCCTTTGCCGCCGCGCTTGTCGGCCACCGGCGCGGCGGGCTGGCGCAGACGGTGCTGGCCACTGGCACGCTGTTTTCCGGCGCTTCCGGCTCGTCGGTTGCCAATGCAGTGTTCTCCGCCACGACCTTTCATCCGGAACTGGTGCGCCATGGCTATCCGCCTGCCCGCGCAGGCGCAATCATCGCCGCCGCCTCGGTCCTCGATAACATCATACCGCCCTCGATTGCCTTCCTGATCCTTGCGACCGCGACCGATCTTTCGGTCGGCAAGCTGCTTGTCGGCGGGCTGTTCGCAGGCCTTTTAATGGCAGTCGCCCTCAGCATCGCCATTCACCTGACAACCCGCAACCAGCCGGGTGGCCAGCGGGCCTGCTCGGGCGAGCGAGGGCACGCCTTCCTTGCTGCCGTTCCGGCCTTCGGGCTCGGTGTCATTGTGGTTGTCGGCATCCGCGTCGGCATCGTCACCACCACCGAGGCGGCCGCTCTTGCCGCGATCTACACGCTGGCGCTGGCAGGCTTTTCGAAAACACGCCGATGCTCCCTGTTTTCGGTGTTCCGGCAGACGGCCGCTGAAGCCGCCGCTATCGGTCTGCTCATCGGCTCGGCCGGCCCCTTTGCCTTCCAGCTTGCTGTCGACGGGGTGGCCGGCATGATTTCGTCGGCTGCCGCGGCGTTCGGCGGGTCTCCCGTCGCGGTTCTCGCTCTTGCTGTTTTCGTGCTGCTCGGCGCCGGGCTGGTGCTTGATATCGGCGCGGCGATCCTGCTTCTCGGGCCTTTGCTGCTGCCGCTTGCAATCGACGCCGGGCTCGACCCGACCGCCTTCGGGGTGATCATCGTCACCACACTGATGATCGGCGGGCTGACCCCGCCTGTCGGCATGCTGGTTCTCGTGGTCGCGGGCGTGACGGAAATTCCTCAAGCTGCGCTGTTTCGCGCCGTCATACCCTATCTCACGGCCCTGCTCGCCGCCATCGCCATCCTTTGCACCTACATTCTGTTGATCTGAGAGGAGACCCCATGCAGACCCTCAATCGCCGTCGATTTCTGAAAGCCGGAACACTGGCGGTTCTGTCCGCCCCCTATATCGCCCGCCCCGCCCACGCCCAGACCACGGTGACGGTCGCCTCCCTTCTGGGCGAGGACAAGCCCGAGACCAAGATCTGGCGCTTGTTTGCCGAAAAGGCCGAGGAGCGGCTGCCCGGCCGCTTCCGCTTCAACATCGTCACCAACGGCGCGCTCGGTGGCGAAAAACAGGTCGCCGACAGCATCCGTCTCGGCTCGGTGCAGGCGAGCCTGTCTACCGTCTCCGCGTTATCGTCCTGGGTGCCGCAACTGCAAATCCTCGACCTGCCGTTCCTGTTCCGAAGCCCTGAACACCTGCGGCGCGTCGTCACCGGGCCTGTCGGCGCCGGGCTGAAGGCGCAGCTTGCCGATGAACGCTTCGTCGTCGGTGGCTTCATCGATTACGGTGCCCGCCATCTTCTGGCCAAGACGCCGGTAACACGGCCTGAGCAGCTCGAAGGCGTCACCATCAGGGTCATCAACAGCCCGCTTCACACCGGGCTCTGGAGCGCCTTCGGCGCGGTCCCCGTCGGCATTCCGATCACCGAGACTTACAACGCGCTTGCAACAGGGGTCGCGGATGCCATGGACCTGACCAAATCCGCCTATGCCGGCTTCAAGCTCTACGAGGTCGTGCCCTGCCTGACCGAGACCGGTCACATCCGCGCCTCCGGCGTGATCTATTTCGCGCAAGGGTTCTGGAACGGGCTCGACACCGAAACCCAGGCCGTGCTGAACGAAATTTCGACCGAGGCTGCACTCTATTTCAACGCACTGATCGTCGAGGACGAGACTGCGGCGATGGAAACTGCACGCGAAAACGGCGGAGAAATTTTCCAGCCTGAAGACATGGAAGCCTGGCGGGCGGGGGCCAAAGGGGTCTGGACAGAATTCGCCCCGGCTGTCGGCGGGATGGAGCTGATCGAGACAGTTGAGAACAGTTAAATCGGGCGACGGACAAGAAAGGCTTGCAGGCGCCGCCGAATTGGTAAAAATTTACCCCACTTTCATTTTTGAGGCGCATGCACATGGTTACACTGCGGGAAATTGCCAAAGCGGTCGGTGTTTCGACCGGCACGGTTTCGCGTGTTCTCAACTATGATCCGACGCTTTCGGTTTCCGAGGTCAAGCGCAAGGCGATCATCGAAACCGCCGAGGCGCTCAACTACGCCACACCGCGCAACCGGCTTCGCGCAAAGACCGGACCGCTGCGCACAGCCAAGCGGACGCAGCCTATGCCGCGCCTAGCCACGGTCCACTTTCTCGACCGCGACGAGGAACTGATCGACCCCTATTACATCGGCGTGCGTCTCGGCATCGAACGCCACTGCCAGGCGTATGGCACCGAGATCGTCAAGGTCTTCCACAGCGATCTGGAGAGCGAGGCGGCGCTTTTGCAAGGCATGACCGGGGTGATCGCGATCGGCAAGCACCGCCCCCACGAGATTGAATTTCTCGAGGAAAACAGCCGCCACCTTGTGTTTGCGGATTTCGTGCCCGAGGCGCAGCGCTTCGACTGTGTTTCAAGCGACCTCGCCCTTGCCACGCGCACCATATTGGACGGGCTTCATGCAGCCGGATACCGCCGGATCGGCTTTATCGGCGCGGAAGACCGGATCAGCCGGAAAGGCAGCCCCTACAGCGAAGCGCGCTGCCTTGCCTATGTCGAATGGCAGAAGCAACATGGCGGTTTCGATCCGGCACTGATCGCACTCAACGACGATTGCAACAACGGCCAAAACCTGCGTCTCGAGGTCGGATATGAAAATGCGCGGACCCTTCTCGAAAATCCCGACCGGCCAGACGTGATCCTGACAGCCAATGACAATATCGCCATCGGTACCTGCCGGGCGATGCAGGAAGCGGGACTTTCGGTGCCCGGGGATATCGCGGTTGCCTCGTTCAACGATATCCCGGTGGCGCAATTTCTGACCCCGCCGCTTTCAACCATGAAAATTCCCGGAGAGGCCATCGGCGAATGTGCCGTCGACCTGCTTGTGGAGAGGATCAACGGGCGCGAATACACCAAGCGCGTCGACATCCCGGCAGACATGATCTGGCGGGAGAGCTGTCGTCGGCCACCCGGTATGTAAAAAATTTACTTATTATTTTACTAAATTTTTTATTGCGGTTCGTCCGGTTTTAACGTTAGCCTTTCGTCAGGCGGCAAGGAGAGTGCCGCCGAGCGATCGTCCAAACGGGAGGAAACCAATGGATACCGTGCTGAAGCGGATTACGGGTGCAGCCCTTGCCAGCGCCTGCGTCATGAGTGCATCGGCGGCCTTTGCCGGCGAGATCACGATCTGGTGCTGGGACCCGAATTTCAATGTCGCCATCATGAAGGAAGCTGGCGAGATCTATTCGAAGACCCATCCCGACACGACCTTCAATGTCGTCGACTTCGCCAAGCTTGACGTCGAGCAGAAGCTGCAGACCGCCCTTGCTTCCGGAACCACCAAGGCGCTGCCCGATATCGTGCTGATCGAGGATTACGGCGCACAGAAATACCTTCAGTCCTTCCCCGGCTCGTTTGCGCCGATGGATGATGTCGTCGATTATTCCAAGTTCGCGCCCTACAAGGTCGAGCTGATGACGCTTGACGACAAGGTCTATGGCATGCCCTTCGACAGCGGCGTCACCGGACTTTACTATCGCAGCGACTACCTAGAAGAAGCCGGCTTCAAACCGGAAGACATGGAAAACATCACCTGGGACCGTTTCATCGAGATCGGCAAGCAGGTTGAGGCAAAGACCGGTCACAAGATGACCTCGATCGACCTCAATGACGGCGGCATGACCCGCATCATGATGCAATCGGCAGGCGGATGGTATTTCGACGAAAACGGCGACCTCGATGTCGTCGACAATCCGGCGCTCAAGGCCGCGCTTGAAACCCAGGCAAAAATGGAAAGCGCCGGAATCCTCTATCCGGCCACCGGCTGGGCCAACTATGTCAACGCCTTTACCTCGGGCAACACCGCGTCCGTGATCACCGGCGTCTGGATTACCGGCACCATCAAGGCCCAGGAAGATCAGGCCGGCAAATGGCGCGTGGCACCGATCCCGTCACTTGCCGGTGTCGAGGGCGCGACGCATGCCTCGAACCTCGGCGGCTCGAGCTGGTATGTGCTCTCCTCTTCCAGCGAGAAGGACGAGGCGATCGACTTCCTCAATGAGATCTACGCCAATGATGTCGAGTTCTATCAGAAGATCCTGACCGAACGCGGCGCCGTCGGCTCGCTTCTGGCCGCGCGTGAAGGCGCAGCCTATCAGGCGGCTGATCCATTCTTCGGCGGCGAAGAGGTCTGGCAGCGGTTTTCCGACTGGCTGAACGAAATCCCCGCAGTCGACTACGGCATCTTCACCAATGAGCTGGATACCGCGGTGACCGCCAACCTGCGCTCACTGGTCGACGGCAAGCCGATCGATGAAGTGCTGAAGGCGATCGAGCAACAGGCCAAGTATCAAATCCAGTAACAGCCGAGCGCGTTAGCGGGCGTTTGATGCCCGCTATTGCCGGTTTTTCCGGCGGGCCGACAGCCCGCCGGACGATTTGGCCATTTTTCTGAAGACTTGTGGGGCGAGATGCGGACATGAATGCGAGACCCGGCAATCTGAAACGGTTTTACGACGTGAATGGCTGGCTGTTCGTTGTGCCAGCCCTGCTGTTGATCGGCACATTCATGTTCTATCCGATCATCCGCTCACTCGTGCTTTCGTTCTATTCGGGACGGGGCATGATGATAAAGTTCGTCGGCTTCGGAAATATCGAGCGACTTTTCAACGATCCGGTGTTCCTGCAGGCACTGACCAACACGCTGACATTCCTCGTCATTCAGGTGCCGGTGATGATCATGCTGGCGCTGATCCTTGCCAGCGCGCTCAACAGCCCCAAGCTGAAATTCCGCGGCCTGTTCCGCACCGCGATCTTCCTGCCCTGCGTGTCGTCGCTTGTTGCCTATGCGATCCTGTTCAAGAGCATGTTCGCCACCGACGGCATCGTCAACTCCACGCTGCTCAGCATCGGTCTCATCGATATTCCGATCCCGTGGTTTACTGATCCGTTCTGGGCCAAGCTTCTGGTCATCCTCGCGATTACCTGGCGCTGGACCGGCTACAATATGATCTTCTATCTGGCCGCACTGCAGAACATCGACAAGTCGATCTACGAGGCCGCCCGCGTCGACGGTGTGCCGAAATGGCGGCAGTTTCTGCATCTGACGATCCCGATGCTGAAACCGGTGATCCTGTTCACCACCATCACCTCGACCATTGGCACGCTGCAGCTCTTCGATGAGGTCTACAACCTGACCGAAGGCACTGGCGGACCGGCGAATTCGACGCTGACGCTGTCGCTCTATATCTACAATCTGACATTCCGCTTCACGCCCAATTTCGGCTACGCCGCGACGGTCTCCTACGTCATCGTCGTCATTGTCGCCATTCTGTCCTTCCTGCAATTTTATGCCGCGAGGGAGCGCAAATGATGCCGCGCTACACCACACGCTATCTGTCCGGCGCCCTGCTTTACGGCGCGCTCGGGCTTGCCGCCTTCATCTCCGTCTTCCCCTTCATCTGGATGGTGATTTCGGCCACCAACACCACAGCCGATATCGTCACCGGCAAGGCCTCCTTCGGCGCGGCATTCATCGACAATCTGAAGATGTTTTTCACCCAGGTCGACGTCCCGCTGATCATGTGGAACTCGGTCAAGATCGCGGTTGCCGGCACGTTCCTGACGCTGCTGGTTTCCTCGCTTGCCGGTTACGGTTTCGAGATCTTCCGCTCGAAATTTCGCGACAGGGTCTACACGCTCGTGCTGCTGACGTTGATGGTGCCGTTTGCCGCGATCATGATCCCGCTGTTCATGCTGATGGCAAAGGCCGGGCTTATCGATACCCATATCGCAATCATCCTGCCGACAATCGCCTGGGCCTTCGTGATCTTCTATTTCCGGCAGGCCACCAAGGCTTTTCCGTCCGAACTGCGCGACGCCGCCAAGGTTGATGGCCTGAAGGAATGGCAGATTTTTTTCTATATCTATTTTCCGGTGATGCGATCGACCTACGCTGCGGCTTTCGTCATCGTGTTCATGCTCAACTGGAACAACTATTTGTGGCCGCTGATCGTGCTGCAGTCGAACGAGACCAAGACGATCACCCTCGTCGTCTCGTCGCTGGCATCGGCCTATTATCCCGACTACGGCACGGTGATGATCGGCACGATCCTTGCCACCCTTCCCACCCTCTTCATTTTCTTCGCCATGCAGCGCCAGTTCGTCCAGGGCATGCTTGGCTCGGTCAAATAGGTCATGACGATGCGCAAACTCGATAAATTCAACACCGGCTGGTTCTTCACGGAAGGCTTTGAGGAAAGCTATGCGCGGGCGCTTCAGGATGGCGAGGCGGTGATGCTGCCCCACACGGCCGTTGAACTGCCCTTCAACTATTTCGACGAAAACAGCTACCAGAAGCCCTTCACCTATCAGAAGGTCATCGCCAATGACCCCGCCTTTCAAGGTAAGGCCATTACCCTCGTTTTCGATGCGGTAATGGCGGATACGGTAGTTTATCTGAACGGCGAGAAGCTGCTTGCCCACAAGGACGGATACACGCCTTTCGAGGTTGATCTGAGCGGGCGCCTGAAGGACGGCGACAACCTGCTGACGGTCAAGATCGACGGTTCGGAGAACCCGGATATCCCGCCCTTCGGCTATATGATCGACTACCTCACCTTCGCAGGCATCTACCGCGACGTCTGGCTCAAGGTGACGACACCGACGGCAATCGAAAACGTCAAGGTCGAAACGCCCGATGCGCTCGCTCCGCAGAAAAGTGTGCGCGCGGATGTCAGTCTGAAAGGCCTCGCAGCGGACGGTGCGACGCTGAAGGCTACGCTTTACGATGCTGACGGCCATAGCCTTGCCACGACCGAGATCACTGTCACCGGCATGAACGCGATGTTCGAAATGGGCGGGCTTGAAAACATCCGACTCTGGGACATTGACGACCCGGCGCTTTATACGCTCGCAGTGACACTCGAGACGGAAGCCGGCAGCGATACCGTGACCACCCGCTTCGGCTTCCGCACCGTTGCCTTTGCCACCGACGGCTTTCGCCTCAACGGTCGCCCTTTGAAACTGCGCGGGCTGAACCGCCACCAGAGCTGGCCGCATCTGGGATATGCCATGGGCAAACGCGGGCAGGAAAAGGATGCGGATATTCTGAAATTCGATCTTGCCTGCAATGTGGTGCGCACCTCGCATTATCCGCAGTCGAAATACTTCCTGAACCGCTGCGACGAAATCGGGCTTCTGGTGTTTGAGGAAATTCCTGGCTGGCAGCATATCGGTGACAAGGGCTGGAAGCAGGAGTCGATTGCCAATGTCGAGCGGATGATCAGGCGCGACTGGAACCATCCGTCGATCTTCATCTGGGGCGTACGGATCAACGAGTCGGCAGACGACCACGACTTTTATGCCGAGACCAACCGTCTGGCGCACGAACTCGACAGCACACGGCCGACGGGCGGCGTGCGCTGTATCGAGGACAGCGAGATGCTGGAAGATGTCTACACGATGAATGATTTCGTGCTGGGCATGGAGGAAATGCCGGGCAGCAATCAATCCCGCATCCACCGTCGCGAGCAGAAAAAGGTCACCGGACTTTCGCATGACGTGCCCTACATGATCACCGAATATTGCGGCCATATGTATCCGACCAAGCGCTTCGATCAGGAGCAGCGCCAGGCCGAACATGTGACCCGCCATCTGCAGATGCTGAACGCGATCGCGGGCGATCCGACGATTGCCGGTGGCACGGGCTGGTGCATGTTCGATTACAACACCCACCAGGATTTCGGCTCGGGCGACCGCATCTGCTATCACGGCGTGCTCGACATGTACCGCGAACCGAAGCTTGCAGCCTTCGCCTACGCCTCGCAGGGGGAGCCGGAAAACGGCGTGGTGGTGAGGCCCGTGACCTTCTGGGCGCGCGGCGAGCGCAATATCGGCGGGGTGCTGCCGCTGATCATTCTCACCAATTGCGACTATATCGAGTTCAGCTTCGGCGATATGGAGCCGCGCAGGCTCGAGCCCGACCGGGCCACCTATCCGCACCTGCCGCATCCACCCGTGGTCATCGACCTGCGTTCGGTCACACCGGAAGAGTTCGGCGAGTGGGGCCGCGTCTGGAAAGACGGCAAGGTCACCGGCTATGTCGACGGCAAGCCGGTAAAAACGGTGAATCTCAGCGCCGATCCTGTACCGACAATGCTGGAGATCGCGCCCGACGACACACACATGAAGGCCGGTGAAAAGGACTGCGTCCGCGTGATCCTGCGTGCACTCGATCAGGCGGGCAATATCCTGCCCTTCTTCGACGATCCTGCCGCCCTATCGCTTGAAGGCCCCGGCCGGATCGTCGGCCCGGATCTCGTCAGCTTCAAGGGCGGCACAGCCGGGCTATACATCGAGGCTGGCGATAAGACCGGCACGATGACACTTTCCGTCCGCTGCCGGCCGTTTGCCGACCAGACCGTTACCTTCACGCTTTCCTGAGGTTTTCCCATGGCTGACGTTTCGCTGAATGCAATCCGCAAGTCGTTCGGGTCGATCGAGGTCATCAAGGGCGTCGATCTCGATATCACATCGGGGGAATTCGTCGTGTTTGTCGGCCCTTCGGGCTGCGGCAAGTCGACCTTGTTGCGCATGATCGCAGGACTTGAGGACATCACCTCGGGCACACTTGCCATCGGCGGCAAGGACATGACCGACGAGGACCCCGCCAAGCGCGGCATCGCCATGGTGTTCCAGACCTATGCGCTCTATCCGCACATGACTGTGCGCGAAAATATGGGCTTTGCGCTCAGGTTCGCGGGCATGAACAAGGCCGAGATCGAAGCCCGCGTGATGGACGCGGCCAGAATGCTGGAGCTGGAAACCTATCTCGACCGCAAGCCCAAGGCACTGTCCGGCGGCCAGCGCCAGCGGGTTGCCATCGGTCGCGCGATTGTGCGCCATCCGGATGTTTTCCTGTTCGACGAGCCACTGTCGAACCTCGACGCGGAGCTGCGCGTCCATATGCGCGCCGAGCTTTCAGCGCTTCACGGCCGGCTGAAGACGACGATGATCTATGTCACCCATGACCAGGTGGAAGCGATGACGCTGGCCAACCGGATCGTGGTTCTGCGCCAGGGTATTGTCGAGCAGATCGGGACGCCGCTGGAACTGTTCAACACGCCGGCAAATCTTTTTGTGGCAGGCTTTATCGGATCGCCGGCGATGAATTTCCTGCCAGCCACGATTACAAAGGCTGAAGCAGGCAACATCACCCTCAACCTTCTGGGCGAAGAGGAAATCGATGTGCCGGTTGAAGGCGACCTTCCGCCAGCGGGATCAAAGGTGACGGTCGGCGTCCGCCCGCAGAATATTCGTCTTGCCAGCGACGGCGAAAGCAGTTTCGCCATCGATATCACCCTTGTCGAGGCGCTTGGCACAGAAACCGTTATCTATGCCACGGCAGGCAATGGCGAGCGTGTGATGGCCGTGCTGGCCGGCCAGCATGTGCTGAAAACCGGGACATCGATTGATGTCACCTTCGATGTCGCCGATGTCCACCTCTTCGACGAGGCCGGTCAGCGCATCAAGACCCGACCGGCCACATCAACGGCACGCGCGCCTCAGTAAAGCGTCTTCTTGTAGATGTCCTCGAGATCGGCGTCGATCCGCTCCATCTCACCATCGTCCTGCGGCGCACCGGTGGTCTGGTCAAGGATGATCTTTGACAGCGAGGGAAAGCCGGAACGGTCCTGAAAATGATCGGGACTCCAAAGATGCGAGCGCCTGAAGGCCTTGGCGCAGTGCATGAACACTTCACTGATGCTGACCACAATCGCCAGACTGGGCGCGCGGTCCTTCACACGCATGGTGTCAAGCAGGGCCGGATCGCGCGTCAGCTGCGCCTTGCCATTAACCCGCAGCGTATCGTCAAACCCCGGAATGATGAACAGCAGACCGACATTCGGATTGGCGACGATGTTTGACTGGCTGTCGAGCCGGTTGTTGCCGGGCCGATCAGGGATCGCCAATGTCTTCGGATCGAGCACTTTGACGAAGCCCGCCGGATCGCCGCGCGGGCTGACATCGGCCCGGCCATCACTGCCCTGGGTGCCGAGACATAGAAAGGGCGCGCGTTCGATGAAGGCTGAAGCATGGCCGTCGAGTGCGGACAGGCACTTCTTTGAGACTGTCTAGAATTTTGTGCCCTGGCGTTGTTTCAGGACATAGGGAAACGTTCTTCGAACATGATTGCGAGCTGGCTTTTGACGGCGTGCCATTCTCGCACTGAACGCTTCCACTCGGTTGAGGTAGCATTGAGGGCCAGATAGATCAACTTGGCCGCAGCCTCATCGCTCGGGAAGTGTCCGCGCGTTCTGACGGCGCGCCGGATTTTCGAGTTCAGCGCCTCAATGGAATTCGTGGTGTAGATCAGCCTGCGCACCTCGGGCGGATAGTCGAGAAACGGGATGACCTCGTTCCAGGCCCGCCGCCAGCTTGGCGCGATCGCCGGATAGCGCCCGGCAAGGTCACTGTCCTCGAAAGTTGCCAGCGCTTCTTCCGCCGCCTCGATATTCACGGCGGTGTAGACCGTCTTGAGCGCCTTGGCGACGGCCTTGCGGTCCTTGTAGCTGGCGAAATTCATGGAATGGCGCAGGAGATGGACAATGCAGGTCTGAACCTGCGTCCTCGGGAAGGCTGCCTCGATGGCCTGCGGAAAGCCCTTGAGGCCGTCGACCACGGCGATCAGAATGTCCTGAACACCCCGGTTGCGCAGATCGGAAAGCACGCTGGCCCAGAATTTGGCGCCTTCATTGGCCTGGAACCACAGGCCCAGCACGTCGCGCGTGCCGTCCGGAAGGATCACCAGCGCCACGAACACCGCCTTGTTGGAGACCGCGCCGTCGCTGCGGATATTGACCCGGATCGCGTCCATGAAGACGATCGGATAGCAGGGCTCCAGAGGCCGGTTCTGCCATGCCGTGACCTCATCCATCACGCTATCGGTGATGGCGGAAATCAGGCCGGGGGACGCCTCCACGCCGTAGATTTCCTCGATATGCCCCTGGATCTCCCGGGTCGTCATGCCCCGGGCATACATCGAGATGATCTTGCGGTCGAAATCGGGAAAGCGGCGCTGGTATTTGGCGATCAGCACCGGATCGAAGGTGCCGTTGCGGTCGCGTGGGATGTCGAGGACCACCTTGCCGCTGTCGGTGGTCACCGTCTTGCTGCTGCTGCCATTGCGGCGGTTTGCCGGCTCGTTATGGCCTTCGGGCACAGCCTCAGCCCGCTCTTCGTCGAGATGGACGTCAATCTCGGTGCTCAGGGCACGTTCGGCCAGTGCTTTCGTCAGTTCGGACAGAATACCATCCTTGCCGAAAAGGTCACCGGGCGAGCGCCCTTGCATCAGGCGGTCCAGGAGTTCTTTGTCGATGCTCATACGTGGGTCTCCTCAAAGAGCAGTTACCACGCCAGAGCACAAAAATCAGGACAGTCCCACTTCTTTTCGGCCAACCCGCTGACCGGCGGAAACAGATCCCTCAGAGATTGCTCGTCTTCAATCAGAAAATCCGGTTTGATCTCATAGGCCGTCATTCTGGTTTCCTCCTGAAGCGAACCCGCGACCCGCGCCAACGCGAGTCTGTCTGTCGGCAAAACCGGAAACGTAGACGCTTCGCTATGAATTGGGAAGTCTTCAAGACTTGCGCACCTTTAAGCCCCACAATACCCTGCCGCTCAAGCAATTAGTACCAGCGAGGTCATCCATGTGCACGTCCCTTCTCTACACTGATCTTTCCGGCTCCGTTTACGCAGGAAGAACGCTGGAGCTTCCAGTTGAACTGCCCTATCTGGCCGCTTTCCTGCCCAAGGGCACGCCGCTTTCATCGAAGGCAGGCGGTCACGCACCGCTGAACTATGAAAGCCGCTATGACATTTTCGGCGTCGTAGTTCCCAATGGCAGCGTCAAGGATTTGAAAGTGGTCGAGGGCCTGAACGAGGCCGGGCTCAATTTCTCGCTGCTCGCCTTTGCCGACACGCATGGCCCGGATGACACCGAAGCGCAGGACGTGCCCGCACTTTCCGCGATCGACCTCGGCGCATGGATGCTGGCACAGTTTTCAACCGTGGCGGAAGTGAAACAGGCGCTGGAAAAGCAGACCGTGCTGGTCGATCCACTTGAAGCGCTCGGCGGTGTCGTTCCGCCGTTCCATTATACGGTTCACGACAAGAGCGGCGCCTCGATCGTCATCGAATTCTTCGATGGTGAGCGCCATATCTTCGACAATCCTCTGGGAGTGATGACCAACAGCCCGCGTTTTGACTGGCACGTGACCAATCTCAACAATTATACCCACCTCAACAATGTCGACCGTTCAGGCGCGACCTTCCTGGGTCAGGATTTCATCCAGCCCGATTCCGGCATCGCCACAGTGACGCTGCCTGGCTCCGACACTGCCGTCGACCGTTTCGTGCGGGCAGTCTATTACGCTCAGTTCAGTGAAAAGACGGACGGTTCCGAGGCGTCGCTCCGCCAGCTTGGCCATGTGATGAACAAGTTCGACCGGCCCAAGGGCGCCTCGGTCTACTCCAGCGCCAAGGCAAGCGCGCTGACGGAATCGGCCACGAAGCTGACCGGCCAGCAGCCGGCGCAAAAGCCGGAGTTCATTACCGAATACACCTCCTGGATCACGCTGATCGACCTGGAACGCGGAAAATTGATGCTGCGCACCTATAACAGCCTCGGCTATGTATCCTTCGATCTTGCCACGCTGAAGGCCGGGGCCACCGGGCCCAAAGTCGTCCCGCTCGAAGCCTTCAATCAGGGCAGCACCGATGCCGAAAAGGTGTTGCTGGCGCACTGAGCACCACAGAACGAAAAACGCCGCGTCCCGAAAGACGCGGCGTTATAAGCCATGCAATTAAAATCTGCCCAATTCAGTGGTGGAAGCCGGAAGCCTCGTCTTCTGTCAGCGGCTTCACGATCGGATGCGCCTTGAAATAATCGATCGCCGCCTTCATGTCGTCGATCAGCAGCGAGCAGAGATCAATCGAAACACCGTTTCTCACCAGAATGCGCTGGATCGCCTGATCACCGCAATTGGCCGGCAGCGTATAGGCCGGAACCTGCCAGCCGCGCGCGCGCAACCGGTCGGCAAGGTCGAACAGCGTGTAATTGGTCGCAATTCCTTCCTTCAGTTTCCATGACACCGCCGGAATGCCCTTTGCCATGTCGCCGTCAAAGACGATGTCGAAAAGACCGGTCTTTTCCAGCTCTTGCGCCAGATAGGCAGCGCTGCGGTAGCAGGCTCCATGAACCTTTTGGTAGCCCTGGCGGCCGAGGCGCAGGAAATTGTAGTACTGGCAGATGATCTGCCCGCCCGGGCGCGAGAAGTTGAGCGCGATATCGCGCATATTACCGCCGAGATAATTGACCCAGAACACCATCTGTTCGGGAAGGTCCTGCTCCTCGCGCCACAACACCCAGCCGACGCCGAGCGGCGACAGACCGAACTTGTGTCCGGAAGCATTGATCGATTTCACCCGCGGCAGACTGAAATCCCACTCCAGCTCCGGCGCACAGAAGGGCGCGAGAAACCCGCCGCTGGCACCATCCACATGGATCGGAATATCGAGGCCCGTACGCGCCTGAAGATCATCCAGCGCATCGGAAACTGCCTTTACCGGCTCGTATTCACCGGTATAGGTCACACCAAGGGTCGGAACGACGCCGATCGTGTTCTCATCGCAAAGCTTCAGCACCTCTTCCGGTGTCATCAGCAGACGGCCGTTCTCCATCGGGATTTCACGGTGTTCGACATCCCAGTAGCGGGTGAACTTGTGCCAGCAGATCTGCACCGGACCGGTGATCAGGTTCGGTTTGTCGGTTGGCTTGCCTTCGGCCTTTCGCTTTGCCTCCCAACGGCGCTTCAGCGCAAGCCCGCCCAGCATGGCAGCTTCCGAAGACCCCGTGGTGGACGTGCCCGTCGCCGGACCTTCCGGCGCGTGCCAGAGATCGGCCAGCATCCGCACGCAACGGGCCTCGATTTCGGCCGTCTGCGGATACTCGTCCTTGTCGATCATGTTCTTGTCGATGCACTCGTCCATCAACTTGTGGATTTCGGGCTCTTCCCAAGTCTGGCAGAAGGTCGCCAGATTCTGCCGGGCATTGCCGTCAAGCAGCAACTCGTCATGGATCGCGGCATAGGTAAGACGCGGAGCACGTTCTTTTTCAGGAAAGCCTGACTTCGGCAGGATCGCCGAAAGATCGGACGCACCGTAGGTCTCGTCGTTGAGATCAAACGGGTTGTCCTGTTCGCTTTTTTCCGTCATCGCCTTCTTCTCCCTTTGTCACAGGTCCTTGAAAAAGTGTTATCGGGTCGGTCAAAAGCGGTCAAGGCAAGCTTCGTAAGTAGAAAATTTCGTGAAATGAAACAGGTTTGCGGACGGACAATACTTGCTTTCCGGCAAGAGCGCCCGTAGGAAAAGTGAACGGGGCGACCGCCCGCGCAGACCCGAGGCAAAGAAATCGGATCATGCAGATCGCGAAGAACACTCTCGAAAATGGTATCGACCGCTTCAGCGTGCGGGTTGGTGCTGTGCGCCTCGCCCTTGCATGCCTTGCCATGCTGTTGCTTTCCGCCTGCTCAGCAAGGCCCGGTCCAGAGACGATCTATCCATATCCCGAAAACGTCGAGGACAAACGCACCGTCACCGTCTATGTCGCAACGACGCGCGAGCGCGCCGAAGAGGCGATCGACGGCTTTACTCCTGAGCGTGAGGACGAGCTGAGCTATGCGGAATTCGTGATCTCGATCCCGCCTGGCCACGACCCAGGCGAAATCGAATGGCCCTATTCCCGAATACCACGCCCGGATGAGCATTTCACGGTTCTGAAACATACCGTACTGTCGCAATCGGCATTCGATGCCCGGATTGCCAAGCGCGCGCGCGAAACCGGCAAGGGCAATGCCGGCGTCTTCGTCCATGGGTTCAATGTCTCGTTCCAGGAAGCCCTTTTCCGGATGGCCCAACTGGCCGCCGACAGCAGTGTTTCCGGTGTGCCGATTCTGTTTTCATGGCCTTCGCAGGCGCGCATTCTCGACTATGCGACCGACAAGGAATCCGCCACCTTCTCGCGCGACGGGCTGACAGATGTCCTTGAACAGGTCACGGCACTTTCCAGTGTCCGCTCAGTCTTGGTGTTCGGACACAGCATGGGGGGCTGGCTGACGATGGAAGCCTTGAGACAGCTGAGCCTTGAGGGCAACAAACAGGCACTGCGCAAGCTCAATGTGATTCTTGCCGCGCCCGATATAGACGAGGACGTCTTTGCCTCCCAGGTCGATGTGATCGGACCTCTCGATCCCCCCTTGATGGTGATGGTGTCCGGTGACGACCGCGCACTGGGCTTTTCCCGGTTCATCCAGGGTAACCGACAGCGTGCCGGCCAGCTCGACATTACCGATCCCGAAGTCCTTGAACAGGCGCAGAAGATGAATGTCGCACTGATCGACATCTCATCGGTCGGCTCGCGCGACATGCTCAATCACAGCCGCTATGCTGCTCTTGCGGCAATCTATCCCGAACTGGGCGAAGACACCGAACTCGGCAGCCGCTTCAGGAGCGCCGGTGCCCGGTTCCTCGACGGCATGGGCCGGACCGTGAATTCCTCCGCCAGTCTTGCTGAAACCACCGGCTCGCCATAGACCGAAATCATCTTCCCGAAAGGGCACAGCTTTTCATTGAATCGGTTCTGGCCAACAAGGCCGTGACCTATAAAAATTGGTCAAGCTTACCGAAGGCAACAGGAGAAGACGATGCGCGCAGGGTCAAAATACCAACATCTCGTTCACGGAGCGGGATGCCCGTGTCACGCACCGGAATTCGTACGCCTCAATCAACGCCTCATGGAAGGTTTCAGCCGGCGATCGGTCCTCAAGGGCGTTGCCGGAACCATAGCCGCCGGTGCGCTCGCCTCCGTACCATCTCTGGCTGAGGCCAATGATCGCGCGACATTGTTGACCAATGTCCGCATTTTCGACGGAGTTTCCAACAATCTGATCGAGGGACGCAACGTTCTGGTGCGCGGCAGCCGGATCGAGGCATTGCCCCCTGTCGCCGAGGACGTGGCCGCCGTTGATGTCGTCGATTGCGGCAACCGCGTCCTGATACCGGGGCTGATTGATGCCCACTGGCATTCACTGCTCTGCGCCATTTCGATGCAGACAGCGATGACTGCCCAGGTCCCCTATGTCCATCTCGTCGCCGCTGCCGAATCCGAAAAGACGCTGATGCGGGGCTTTACCACCGTGCGCGATGTTGGCGGCCCGTCCTTCGCGCTCAAACGGGCAATTGACGACGGCAAGGCGATCGGCCCGCGGATCTATCCCGCAGGCGCGATGATCACCCAGACTTCCGGCCATGGCGATTTCCGGTTTCCTTATGAGATCCCCGCCTCCGACAACACCAATCTGAGCCATGCCGAAGAAGCCGGCATCTCCTCGATCGCCAACGGCGTTCCGCAGGTTCTGAACCGCGTGCGCGAACAGCTGATGCTGGGCGCAAGCCAGATCAAGATCATGACCGGCGGCGGCGTGTCCTCGCAATATGATCCGATTTCGAGCCTGCAGTTCACCCCGGAAGAGATACGGGCGGCGGTACAGGCGGCATCGGACTGGGGCACGTATGTCTGCGCCCACGTCTACACTGCCGAAGGCATCAAGCGTTCGATCGAAAACGGCGTCGCTTGTATCGAACACGGTCAACTGGCGAACGAGGAAACCGTGCGCATGATGGTCGACACCGGCACCTGGTGGAGCATTCAGCCCTTTCTGGCCGACGCTGATTCCAACCCGCAGGCCACCGAACAGCAGCGTCAGGACCAGCGCAACATAGCCGAAGGCACCGTGCGATGTTTCGAATGGGCCGGCAAATTCAACATCGAACGCATGGTCTGGGGTACGGATATCCTGTTCAATCCGGCAAGGACGAATTCGCAAGGCCGGCAGTTGGCAAAGCTCGCCGAATGGTTCTCGCCCGCTGATGTTCTGAAGCTCGCCACCAGCCGGACCGGTGAACTGCTTCAGCTTTCCGGCGAGCGCAATCCCTATCGTGGACGTCTCGGCGTCATCGAGACCGGAGCCTTTGCCGACATGCTGCTGATCGACGGTAATCCGCTTGAGGATATTTCTCTCATCGCCGATCCTGACAACATGGCCATCATCATGAAAGATGGCCGCCTCTTCAAGAACACATTGGCCTAGGAGGCTGGGATGCACACATCTGCCGCAAAACTGGCTCTCGCGGGCCTGGTAACAATCGCAATCTGTGACGCAGCACTGGCCGCCGACCCGGTGACGCCGCAACAGCCTCAGCCGGCACCGGTGGTGCCGATCACGACCAATAGCTGGAGCTTCGAGTTGACGCCCTATATCTGGGGGGCTGGGATTTCCGGGAAAATTTCGCCCTTCAGCGGCGCCCCGACCGTGGCAGTTGACCGCAGCTTTTCTGAACTGCTGGAAAATCTGAAGCTTGCCGGCTTCGTCAATTTCCTTGCGACGGATGGCCAGTTCGGCGTCTATGCGGACGTCATGTATATCGACAGTGGCAAAGAAAATGCCACCGGCCCGGTTACACTTCCCAAATTCGGTCCTGTGCCAGGCATCGACGCCAGTCTCGACGCCCAGCTGCTCAATGCCGCGCTGTTCGGCACCTACCGTCTCGCGGATACCGACGGCTTCACATTCGACGCGCTTGCCGGCGTCCGCGTTTTCCAGGCGTGGACCGATATTTCAGTCAAAATACCCGGCACATCCAACAGCTATCGGGCAAAGCGGGACTTCGGCTGGGTCGATCCGGCCGTTGGCGCGCGCATGGAATATGATTTCGGAAAGGGCTTCGGCTTTGTCGGTCAGGCCGATATCGGCGGCTTTTCCGCCGGTTCAAACCTCACATGGCAGGCCATGGGGGCGGTCACATACGACTTCTCGCACTCCACAGCGCTGTCGCTCGGCTACAAATACCTGTCCATAGACTATGAAAATGACGGCAAACTGCTCGATGTCGATATGCAGGGCCCGACCGTGGGACTCACGTTCCGGTTCTGATCAGGCCGGTTCTGAAAAGGTCGCACCCGTTAAGCCTGACAGTCAGACCTGGTTGACACCTGCGGTCGCCGTGAAGGACAATGTCTTGCGGATGAATTTTAAGCACTAAGGGGGGCAAGTGCGCAGCGTGCATGTATTGCGTAAAGCGGGGCTTTTTCTGGCGGGACTGCTCCTGCTTGCATCCTGCAGTTCGGTGGATCGTGGACCCGTCATTCCCTTTTTCGGGGCCTATTTCCCCTCATGGATCGCCTGTTCGCTGATCGGCATTATCAGTGCGGTCATCATACGGCTCATATTCATCAAGGCCGGCATTGATGCCGTGATGCCGCTGCGCGTGATCGTTTATCTGTTTCTGGCGATCGCGATCGGCCTTTCGTCTTCAATCCTCCTGTTCGGGCGGTAACCCATGTTGAGTACAAAGGCAAAGCTTGTCGCCCTCATCCCCGTTATCGTCATCGGCGCGACCATCTATCTCGGATGGACGCATATGACGCGGATGAATGAGAATTTGCTGTCGCAGGATGCGACGCTGACCGCACCGATCACGCAAATCTCCTCGACCGTGCCCGGCCGGATCGCCGAGATCCACGTTTCCGAAAATGACGAGGTACAAAAGGGCGATCTCCTGTTTTCCCTGGAGGACGAGTCCTATCGCCTTCTGGTGGCGCAGGCCGAGGCCGATCTGAAGGCGGCCGAAGCGCTTTACGCCGCGCAACAGCGCAGCATTGCCGCCGAAACCGCCAATGCCCAGATCGCAGTCCAGCAGATCGAGCGCGCGCGCGCAAATCTGGAACTTGCAGAGGAAACACTGGAACGCCTACTGCCGCTGCAGCCCAAGGGCTACGTTACCGACCAGCAGGTGCAGGATGCCCGCACAGCAAAGCGCGACGCCGAAGTATCCCTCGAACAGGCGCTGCAGCAGTCGAAGGCAGCCGATGCGCTGATTTCCACGCCAGAAGAGACACTGGCGGTGATTGAGGCCCGCCGGGCGGCCCTCGCGCTCGCCCGACACAACCTTGCCAACACGAAAATCTACTCACCGCATGATGGCAGGGTCGTCGGCCTGAAGTTTTCAAGCGGCCAGTTCGTGATTTCGGGTGCGCCCCTCTTCACCCTCGTCAATACCGGCCAATGGTTTGCGACCGCTCTCTACCGCGAGGCCGAGCTGAAAGAGCTGAAGGCTGGCGCCTGTGCATCCGTCTATGTGATGGCCGACCGCTCGGAGGAGATCAGGGGCCGCGTGCAGGGCATTGGCTGGGGCGTTGCCACCGAAAGCATGATCGCTCTGCCAAGCGCCTTGCCCTATGTGCCTAAGGAACTCGACTGGGTGCAGATCGCGCAGCGTTTTCCGGTGCGCATCGAGTTGATCGACCCGCCGGAAAATCTGATGCGCATCGGCGCATCCGCCTCGACAGTGGTTCGCCATGGCGACGAATGCTGAAAGCGCGCTGAGGCGGAAATCGCACCGGCTGATCGATGACCTCAGGCCGTTTCCGGGGCGTTTCAGGCTGTCACTGTCCATTGGAGCCATCTGCGCGATCTCGACCGTCATCTCGATGATGTATCATTTCCCGGAAGCCGCCATCGGCTGTTATCTGGTGATCTTCCTGATGCGCGCCAATGCAGCGGAAAACGTCGTCACCGGCGTCGGCATTATCGTCGCCGTCAGCGCCGTGGTCGTGCTTTTGATCGGCATCATCAATCTGACCATCGATCATCCCCCGGCCCAGATCGCGGCAATCGTGCTTGCCTCTTTTATCTTCCTCTATCTGGATTCAGCCACCAAGGCCGGTGAGCAGGCCGGCATTGTCGCACTGGTGATTTCCTTCGTCCTGACATTGCTCGGCAACATTCCACTTGGCGAAATCGCCACCCGTGCCGTGCTCTATGCCTGGGCCATGGTTTTCGTGCCGATGGCTGTAATGGCCGTCTATAATCTGCTGTTCGGCATCCCGCCGCAGAAACTTCTGCGCCAGACCATCGCCGAGCGTCTGGAGCTTGCCGCCGATCAACTGGAACGACCGGACACCAAAAATGACCTCGCCTTCATGGACGCGCTTGGCGAAGGGACGGCAGAATCCGACAAGAGGCTGATGCTGACGAAGCTCCTGCATCTCGTCTACGGCAAGGCCTACGAATTTCTGGAGCGCGGTCAGGCCCATAGTTACCGGTTGCTGCTTGCCGTTTCCGCCCTGCCGGAAGATGCCAGCGCCGAAATCCGCGCGGCGCTTGCCCGGATTTGCCGCAACTTGGCTGAAGCTGTTCTGGCCAGGAAAGACCTGCCTGCCTTCGATACCGATGCCTTTGAGGGCGATCCCACCTTCACGGATGTCGCGTTTGCACTCGACGACCTCAGTCATATGGCCCCCCTGGACAACGGCGCACCGGTTGATGATCCGGCTGTCTCGCCGGACATCTTCTCCAACCCCGTCCATCTGCAATTCGCGCTGAAGACGACGCTTGCCGCCGTCACCTGTTTCTTCATCTATACCGCAATCGACTGGCAGGGCATTCATACCGCGATGATCACCTGTTATGTCGCGGCCCTCGGCACCACTGGCGACACCGTGCACAAGCTGGTGCTGCGCATCGCCGGATGCCTGATCGGCGCTTTTTTCGGCCTCATGGCAATCCTGTTCGTCATCCCCCAGCTCGAATCTGTCGGCGGCCTCGCCTTGCTGATCTTTGCCGTCGTATCGATGGCTGCATGGGTCTCGACCGGCAGTGAGCGGATTTCCTATGGCGGGGTCCAGATCGCACTTGCCTTCCTGCTGACGGTGCTGCAGGGCTTCGGGCCAGGCATCAGCCTGAGTGCCGCCAGTGACCGCATCATCGGCATTCTCCTCGGCAATATGGTGGTCTATCTGATTTTCACCAATATCTGGCCGGTCAGTGTTGCCGACGAAGTGAAACGGCGGGCCGGTGCGGCAACGGCCAAGCTGAAACAGCTTGCCAGCCTCGACTTTGCCACCCGCCGCGCCTCCACAGCACTCGTGGCCTCGGTGCAGACCGATCTCGGTGTGATCCGCAACGCTGTAGAGATGGCGTCTTACGAACCGCGCCGCATGCGTCCCTCGCTTGAGGACCGCAAAGGCTATGCCGGCAAGGTTCGTGCGCTCGACGCGCTCTCGCTTGCGCTCTACTTCCAGACCGACCCGCCACCTGTTACTGCCCTTGAGCCGGATCCGGGCACGCGCCCAGACGAACCGACAGAATTTTCAAACACCGCCCAACCGGGAGAAACGACGTGAACCGAAACCTTCTTTCCGGAATGGCCGGTATCATGACTGTATTCGCACTCACCGCGCTCGGCGGCTGCGCGGCCGACTCCCTGTCGCTGGCGCCGCCATCGCCCGAACGTCCGTGGCTGCCGGCAGCGGAAAACACCAATGCAGATGACCTCAGAACCACCGCGCAAGGCGGCACCGAACTGGCACTGTCAAAACCGGTGGTCGACACCAGCAAGACCTATACGCTGCCGGAACTGATCGACCTTGCCCAGCGCACCAATCCGGGAACACGAGCGGCATGGGAGCAGGCACGTCAAGCCGCTCTTGCCGTCGGCATGGCAGAGGCGACTTATCTGCCGGTGATCACTGCCAATGTCATCGCCGGTTCCAACCAGAACGCTGCGGAACTGCCGATACCGATTGGCGGCAGCGCCTATTTTGACAGCAATATTCAAGGTGTGGTGCCCTTCATGGCGCTGCAATGGCTGGCGCTCGATTTCGGGGGCCGCAGTGCGGTCGTGGAAGCGGCAAAGCAGATGTCGCTTGCCTCTAACTACCAGTTCAACGCCATGCACCAGAAACTGGTGTTCGCGGTAACCGGCGCCTATCACGATTATAATGCAGCCCGCGCCCACACGCGCGCCGCAAGTCAAGCGTTTTCCAACAGCCGGACCGTCTCCGATGCGGTGGTGGCCCGCAGGGACCGCGGACTGGCCACTTCCGTTGATCAAGCCCAGGCCGAACAGATCATGGCGCAGGCCGAACTCGGCCTCGTGCAGGCCAGGGGCACCGAGCAGGACAGCTATCAGGCGTTACTCGGCGCACTCGGCATTTCGCCGATGTCAAAGTTGAAGATCGCCGATACAGCCGGACGCGGCCTGCCCGCTTCATCGCGCGCGCCGGTCGATACCATGATCGAGATCGCACTTTCCAACCGGCCCGATATTCTGGCGGGCTATGCCACGCTTGAGGCCAGCCGCGAGGGCGTCAAAAAGGCCCGCTCCGACTTCATGCCGAAGGTCGGCATTTTCGGAACGCTGTCATCCTATGAAACAGGCGTGACTGCGGGCGGACTGCCGACCATCGACAATAACGGCCTCAACGGCAATATCATGATCGGCGCCACCATTCCGCTTTATGACGCCGGCATGCGCGACGCCAATCTGAAACAGGCCGAGAGCCGCGTGGAAGCCGCCAAACGCAATTTTGAACAGCTGAAAGACACCGCCGCCCGCGAGATCGTTGTCGCTTCCAATGCGCTGACGACCGCACTTCAGGCCAATGCCTCTTCGGTCAAACTCCGTCAGGCCGCCTACAAGACCTACGATTCTGCGCTCGAAGCCTATCAGAACGGTGTCGGCACTGTCCCGGCGCTGGCAACCGCACAGACCGGCCTCCTGGAGGCGCGGCTGGCTGAAAGCGACGCGCGGGAAGCCGCCTTTACCGCTGCCGCCAACCTTGCCTTCGTGCTGGGCACCTCGACAGCAGCCACAGTTCCCCGCTAAGAAACAGAGACGGTCGGGCAAGGCCCTCCGACCCCATTGTTCAGGAGAGACACAAATCCATGCACAGCCCGAGTTCGATACCCCTGTGGAGCGTATTGTTGCCGCTGGCCGCTGCCGTCATCGTCGCGCTCGAAATGTTCGGTGTACTGCATGATACATCGATCATCTTTCTGGTGCCTGCGGTTCTGCTTCTCGGCGGCTCGGTATTTGCATCCGTTCTCCATGCTGAAATCCTGGGAGCGAAGGTCGGAGAGCCGATGGGGTCGATCATCCTCGCCGGCTGTGTGACGCTGATCGAGGTGGCGCTGATCGTCTCGATCATGCTGTCGGGTGCTGAGGGGGCTGAGGAAGTCGCGCGCGACACGGTTTTTGCCGCCGTCATGATTGTCCTCAACGGCATTATCGGGCTTTGCCTCGTCGTCGGTGGACGGATCTATCACGAACAGAGTTTCAAGCTCGCCGCAGCGACCGCAGCCCTTGCCGTACTCGGCACGCTTTCGACACTCGCTTTCGTGCTGCCGAATTACGCAATCTCCGGCCCGGCCCGGCAATATTCATGGGCGCAGCTTCTTGTCGTCAGCATCTGCTGCCTGCTGCTTTACGGCGTTTTCCTGTTTATCCAGACCGTGCGCCACCGCAACTACTTCACCGACGAGCCGGATGGCGACGACAACGAATTCTTCCCCGCCCACCACGAAGTGCCGCCGAACCGGGTGACAGCAGCAAGCGCTGTATTGCTTCCGTTCTCGCTTCTGATGGTGATCCTGCTTGCCGAAATACTGTCAGCTCCGCTTGACCAGGCAATCTCCATGGCCGGCTTGCCGCAGACGCTGGTGGGCGTGATGATTGCCACCCTGGTGCTGATGCCGGAGGGCATTTCCTCGGTGCAGGCAGCAATGAAAAACAGGATCCAGCAGAGCATCAATCTGGTGCTCGGCTCGGCGCTTGCCAGTATCGGCATATCGATCCCGGTGGTGGCGCTGATCTCGATCGCACTCGGCCGTCAGATGACCCTCGGGCTCGAGCCAGAGCAAACGGTGATGCTGCTTCTCACGCTGTTTGTCAGTACGATCACACTTGGCACCGGCCGCACCACCGTGTTGCAGGGCGCGGTTCATCTTGTGATCTTTGCCGTCTTCGTGCTGCTGACGCTGGTGCCGTAACCCTTCAGCGCCCGGCCCGGATCACGGTTTCGCCGTCCGCCGTCAACAGAAGTTTGCCATCATCGCCAATGTCGAAGCTGTCAACGGTGCCGATCGCCGCGAAGAACTGGCGTTCCAGCTGCACCAGCGGTGCATCGCAGGCCATCGTGGTGGCGGCCAACGGTCCGATTTCAAGACCGCCCTCGCCGCCAAGCCTGATGGCACCCATATAGCGATTGCACCCGGCAGAACCGGAGATACGCCCATCGGCGCTGATTTCGATGGTCACAGACCCTGGCTCCGCAAGCGTTTCTGAACCGATCGCCGAGACGCTCCATTCCGCTCCGGCAAGAAGCGCAATCGTGTCACCGCCACAGCCTCTGAGCACACCCGAGGCCGTTGTCAACTTGGCGGTCTGCGGAAATAGCCGCCCGCTCATGTCATCCCGGCAAAGCCGGTCACTGACGGCGAAAGAAAGACCGAAAGCCTCGAACGCAAAATGATAGGCACCGTCAAAGACCTCAACTTCGGGGAGGCTGAGGTCGAGCCGGTCATCGCCGTAATTAAGGTCCAGACGGAAACGCTCGCCGTCAATGACCGCCCGCCAGCCGGGCTCATTGCCCTGAGCTGTCCAGCTTGTGTCGGCGCCAACCGCCGCACATTCGGGATAGTCCTCGCCGGCAAGCCTCAGCATGGCGCTGTGGCCCTTGCTCCAGAATTCGTTCTCGCCGTCCTCGCTGGCAAATCGCGCGCCGTCTGCAGAGACAGCCTGGGGCAACTGGAAAATCATGTCGTCGGTTTCGACAACCGCCATTTCGTCATGAAAACCGACCCCGACCTGGATATCGCCGCAAAGCCAGGTGGTCTGAAAACCGGAAGGGGTGAAACCGGAAACCCACACCGTGCCGATATCGACATCATCCGAACCAGCTGCAATCGCAACGGTTTCCCCGATGAACGCAATGGTATTGTCGATCATGATGGCAGCGGACAGCTCGCCCTCGACACCGGCCGGCACGGCGACTTCAAAGGCAAGCGGGACCTGCCCTCCACCGGTCGACTGGAAGAAACTGCCAAGCCCGGCGCCCTGAAAACCGAGCACTTCGACGGCAAGCTCGGCATCCTCCGGCAGCGCCATCCGCTCGCGATAGGTGACCTCACCGGAGACTATCCGTGTTTCCTGCGCAAGGGCGGACGACGATGCCAGCGCGGCAATAACAGTGATCAGGATTTTCGACATGATGATCTCCAGCGATTTGATTTAGGTCTGAATCCTAACCGAGCAAAGCAACAGGTCAACGCCGGTCGGCCGAGATTAAGCGTCTTTGCTAACTCTTGCTCGCGCCTGTGGCCGTTCAAATCATAACCGCCTTTGCCGTTGGCTCAGATCCCGGGGCCGCGAACCACCCGATTTACGCCGTGGCAATCCGCTGCTATCGTCATCTCTCAATTCCAGCATGGATGGTGGTGGTCGTTTCGGGGCAGCGTTGATGACACCCGACGGCGCAGGAGGATATCTTGAACGAGAACACAGGACCGGGCAAACCATCGCGTCTTGCGATTGACGTCGAGCGCTATCCCGCAACCTCACGCATCCTGCACTGGGTGATCGCAGTCCTTGTGCTTTTGACATGGCCGCTGGGCATGGTGATCAAGTTCGTCAAGAACGAAGTCTCGCTCGATTTCTATCTGATCCACGAAAGCCTTGGCTTTCTGGTGTTGTGGCTGATGCTTCTCAGGGTCGGAAACCGGCTTTTGACGCGCGCGCCGCAAGAAGACGGACCACAGATCGAGCGGATCGCAGCGGCCTCGGTCCACGGGCTTTTCTATGTGTTCCTGATCATCATGCCACTCAGCGGGTTTCTCGCCACCAACGCGCATGGCTTCCCGTTCAGCTGGTTTGGCGTCCTGCCCATCTGGAGCCCGATCGGCAAGGCGCCAGATATCGCCGGGACGCTGTCGGCCATCCATCTGGCCACCGCATGGATCCTCGCTGTTTTGTTCGTGCTTCATATCGGGGCGGTACTGATGCACCACATCATCCGGCGCGATTTCACCCTCTACCGGATATTGTAAGGCATGAAGACTGTCGAAATGACGGAACCCCTCTGGGAGCGGCTGCTTGCCCTTCGCGCGGGCGGACCAGCTCTGGACGTTACCCCCACCGCCACGCTCTACGCCCCGATCGCCGCTGCGCCCGGCTCATTTGTGCTTGCGCAGGTCGGCCAGTCGCTCGACGGGCGGGTCGCGACGCCATCAGGCGATGCCATGGATATTTCGGGGCCCGACGGGCTGGCCCACCTGCACCGCTGCCGCGCACTCGTCGAGGCGGTGATCGTCGGCGTCAACACAGTGAAGGCCGACAATCCGCGCCTTTCGGTCCGGCTGGTGAAAGGCCCCTCGCCCGTTCGTGTGGTGATCGACTGCAACGGCCAGCTTGATGGCAACGAGGGCTTGTTCCATGACGGTGGTGCGCCGGTGATCATCGTTGAAAGCACGTCCGTTCGCGCACGGCATCTGCCGAATGCCGAAATTCTGCGCCTTGCGCCTGGTGAAAACGGCATTGAAACCGGCGCAATCGTCAATGCGCTCACCGCGCGCGGCCTCAGGCGCATCCTCGTTGAAGGCGGCGCGCGCACCATTGCCCGCTTCATATCGGAAGAACAGCTCGACCGGCTGCATGTCGCCATTTCGCCGCTGATCATCGGCGCCGGACCCAACGGTCTCAACCTGCCGCCGGTCGCGCGGCTATCCGATGCACTGCGGCCCGACGCCGAAATATTCAGCCTCGGCAGCGATGTCCTGTTCGATTGCGCGCTTTCGGCGTCAGCCAGGCAGGGCGAGTAGGTCGGTATGGCCGACGGTGCACAGGCTGTCCGGCTCATCAATGACAGCGATGCGGAACGTGATCCAGGCTTCGATATCGCGGGATGTCAGACCGCCGATCTCCTGCAGCGGCTGACGGAAACCCTCGATGAAGGCGCGTTGAAGCGCTTTGCTGTCCCCGTTTAACAGCCAAGGGCTTTCCGCCGTCTCGACCCGGAAACCGTGCGCCCCGAACAGGGCTGCCAACCGTTCTGACGCCGTGGGGCCGAGTGCCACGCCAAAGCCCTTGTCAGTCTGCTGATGCCTGTTGAAGACGGCGACCACGTCATTATCGAGCGCGTGCGGCTTGGACCACTGAATGCGGCCGTTATAGTTCAGCGCGGCATAGAGCCCGACAGCGCCCATGGCGAGCCTTTCAGCGAACGCTGCCGAGAAGGCCTCTGAGCAGAGATCAAACAGTGCGGACGCGGTAACAAATGCGACCTCCTCAAGCGGAAGCCCGCCAAGGTCATTCAGATCGTGCCGGCGAAAGGCGACCCTTTTTTCCGCATCGGTCTGCCGTTCCGCAGCTCTCAGCAAAATGGGATCATTGTCGAGAAGCAGCCATTCTGTATCAGCAGGAACCGTCCCCGCAAGGCTGCGAAGCGTCGATCCAGTTCCGCAACCGATATCGACGATCCGAGGTCTGCGCTTTGCAGCAAGGTGGCGCGTGAGCGCGTCCATCAGATGGCCATTGCGGGCGGCCCGGTCTGCCGGTTCACGCAGTAAAAGCCAGTCAGCGTCAAAACTCATGTTATCTCCTCCAGCACATCGGAAACGATGCAACCTGTCTCCGCCCAACCGGGAAGCAGAGCACCCGCCCTCTGCGCCCCAACCGCCTTTTCAAGGCGTCGTTTCGGGTCGATAAGAAAGCGTCGCAGCGCGTTAGCAAAGGCCCTGACATCGTCCACCGGCACCAGGATCCCGGCATCGTCCGGCACCACATCCGGAACGGCGCCTGTGCGGCAACCGACAATGGGCAAACCATGCGCCAGCGCTTCGGCGAACACCATACCGTAGCCTTCATAACGGCTGGCCAGCGCAAAGAGATCGGCCCCGGCAAATAAAACGCCGGTGTCTTCTACCGAACCCGCCAGATTAACCCGATCGCCAAGACCCGACGCGCGGATCTGCTGTTCGATTTTCGACGCCGTATCGGCGTCAAGTCTCTGGCTGCCAGCAATTGTCGCTGTCCAGGCGAGGTCTTCGACCTGCTTCAACGCGGCAATCAGCACATCATGCCCCTTGCGCTGCGTCAGCGTGCCAACGGAGAGGATATGTGGCGGTCCATTACTCCCCGCTGCCGGTGAAACCCTGTCCGTTCCCGGCACGGCAATGGTGATGTTTTCAACATCCACGCAAAAGCCGGCAACCAATTCGCGTGCTGTCTGAGGCGAGGTTACGATGATGTGGCGAGCGTGACCCAGCGCACGGGTTTCGCTTCTCCGCAGGGCCGTGACCCGCTCCGGCGACAGCCCGGTCTCAAGCGAAAGCGGGTGATGCACCAAAGCGACGATATTCAGCCGCCGACCCTCGCGCGCAGCCCATTCATCCAGCACGCCGAAGGCAAGCCCGTCGATCAATATCAGCGCTCCGTCCGGAACCGCTGAAAGCCCCTCTTCGGCTGTTTTCAGGACAGGTCCATCGGGATATGGAAATCCGTCTCCCAGCGGCATAAGCGTCACCTGCCACCCCGAAGCCTCAAGCGCTGCGATCAACCGCCGGTCATATCCGTAGCCGCCGGTCTTCAGATCGAGACTGCCGGGGAAGGCGAAGACCAGCTTCAAAGATCGGCCTCATACCACCCGCGCGCGGCGTGGGATTCGTGCAATGTGACGCGGATCTTGCAAATCCTGCTGCTGCCCGGACCAAGGCGCCCGTCGGCGACCGCTTCGGCAAGCCGGTCGAAAATGAACTTGGCGATCACTTCCGTGGTTGTCACCTTGCCCTTGAGCGCCTCGAGTTCATCGAGGTTCTGGTAGTTCAGCGGCTTCAGCACCTCGCCCAGAACCGTGGTCGCGGCACCGATATCGACGGCCAGCCCGTCATCATCCAGATCGCGCGTGAAAAACGCGGCGTCGGTCACGAATGTCGCGCCGTGCATGGCCTGGGCAGGGCCGAACACCGGGCGGGGAAGCGAATGGGCGATCATGATGTGATCGCGAACCTCGACAGCAAACATATGGGGGTTTCCTCAATAGCGGATGCGATGGCAGAGCGTGTCTGGAGACGACAGAATGCCGGGATAGGCATCCTCAAGCTCCGTAAATGAAGTGTCGCCCGAAATCAGCGCGTCAAGGCGGGCATCGGCAAGAAGTTCGAGCGCCTTGGCCATGCGCCGCGAAAACGTCCAGCGCGCGCGATGTGACGGCGGGATCGAACCGACCTGCGAACTGACGACGGAAAGCCGGCGTGCATGAAATGATCCGCCGAGCGGGATGGCCGCATTGCCTGCACCATGCCAGCTCGCTTCCACAATCCGCGCCTCCTGTCCGGCGCTTTCGATTGCCGTGGCTAGCGCCTTGTCCGACCCCGAAGCATTGACCGCCACATCGAACGGCCCCTCATAGCCGCTTGCGCAAAATGCCACGCCGAGCTGTTGCGCAAGTGCTGCCCGCCCGGCATTGGGATCGATCAGCGTGGTCTCGGTGCCCGCAATGGAGGCTGAGAGATAGGCCACCAGCGCGCCAACCGTGCCGGCACCGAAGACGGCGACCGTATCGCCCGGCTGGATCGCCGCATCCCAGACGATGTTGAGCGCGGTCTCCATATTGGCGGCCAGCACGGCGCGTTCCGGGGCCAGGCCTTCGGGCAGGGCCGAGAGCATGGCAACGGGCGCGACAAAGCGGTCCTGATGAGGATGCAGGCAGAACACATGGCGGCCGATCAGGTTTCCCGGGCCTGCCACAACCCGGCCGACGGCGGCATAGCCATATTTCACCGGAAAGGTGAAATCGCCGGCCATGTTGGGCCCGCGCATGCGCGCCCGCTCGCTTTCCGGCACCTTGCCCATGAACACCAGCGTCTCCGTTCCGCGGCTGACGCCGGAATAGAGCGTTTCAACGAGAGCCTCATCCGCGCGCGGATCCGGAAGCGCTTCGGCGCGCAATGCGCAGCGTCCGGCCTCGGGAAACCACAAAGCTGTTGCGCGCCCCGAAATTCCGGTGTGCCCGGCCGGTGTTGAATCCGACATTGCCCTCTCCTCGCCTCAATGAAATTGCAGGTCCACAATAGGACGTTGCGCAGACGGTTTTTGTTCCGGCTCACATGAACGTGCACTTCCCTTGCTGTTTTTTGTGCAGCAGACTGAACCACTTGGGAAGTGAAAACGTTGTAAACGATGAATGCAACAATTGTTCAAGGCCAGTAGACGAGTGAGTAGACGGGCCGGCAAACGGGGGAGAGACCGCAATGGCGCAGGATGAATTTGTCGACTTTGAATCCGTTTCGCCTGAAATCGAGGTGGAGCGCGCTGTAGCGGAACTGCGCTTCGGCCGCCCCGTGATCATGCGTGATGGCGACCGGCAGCGTGTGACGCTCGCGCTCGATTGTGTGGCGCCTTCGCTTTACGACCGTTTTGCCCGCGCTGCAGAAAACCGGCACAGCCTGTTTTTGACCAAGGAACGTGCCGACCGGCTCGGCATAACGGCTGAAACGGGCATTGCCGTTCCGCTTGACGGCGCCGATTTCGAAGCCGCGTCGCGCCATGCCTATGCGCTTTCCGGTACGAAACCCGCAGCATGGGCACCCGCCGACACGCTGATGGCGGCCTCTGCTGAACTGGCGCGCCTCGCCTTGCTGCTGCCGGCCATGATCTCCACCGAAATCGAACGTGGAGACACGCGCTTTGCTGCCTGCCAGTGTGTCGACCTGAAAAACCTTCGGCGAAGCGATGCTGCACGTCAACGCTTTCAGCAGGTTGCGCGCACACGGGTGCCGTTGAAGGACATCGGCGATGCCGATTTCGCCGTGTTCCGCGGCGGGCTGGCACAAAAGGACCAGATCGCCATCATTGTCGGCAAGCCGGACACTAACGCACCCGTTCATGTGCGCATTCATTCCTCATGCCTCACCGGCGACCTGTGCGGCTCACTGAAATGCGATTGCGGCGATCAGCTCAGAAACGGCCTTGCACAGCTGAAGGCTGTCGGTGGCGGGGTTTTGATCTATCTCGATCAGGAAGGCCGGGGCACGGGGATCGGCGCCAAGATGCGTGCCTATGGTTTCCAGCATCAGGGACTTGATACCATCGACGCCGATGCCGAACTCGGCCTTGGGAGCGATCACCGCCGCTACGAGGCTGCTGCGGCAATGTTGGAACTGCTCGGCATCTCGAAGATTGTGCTGCATACCAATAACCCGACAAAGGTTGACGGCTTGCGCTCAAGCGGCATTGATGTGACAGATCAGGTTCGCGTCACGGGCACCGTGACCGCTGACAATGTGAATTATCTGAGAACCAAAGCGCTGCGAGCCGGTCACACGCTGGAGCTCGAAAGCCTGATCGCGGCGGAATAGATCGCATGAGCACGCTCGAACCACCAACAGCCAGACGAACGCCGTTGCGCGATCTCCGCCTGCGCACTGACAGAGCGCACGATACCGCAGGGCAAGACCGGAACCCGTTGCTGAAAAACACGATTGCCGCGCTTTTCTCCATCTATCTTGTATCGATGGCCGCCTATCTTGGGCTTTCAGTCTTCCTTGGAACGGGCCCCGGTACGCCGATAGCAGCAGCGCTCCTGCTTCTGGCCATCTTCGCACTTGTGCTCGTCGCCCTGCCCGGCCACCAGCATCATCGGTTCGGCCCTGCCAACATCATCACCGCCATTCGCGCCGCGATGGTCAGTTTTTTCGGCGCTGCAATGTTGTTTGGCGACCTTGCGGCCAAGGCAGACACTGTTGCGCCGGTCCTTATCGGCCTCGTCGTGTTTGCGCTCGCGCTGGACGGCGTCGACGGCTATCTTGCCCGGCGCACCGGGCTTCAGTCAGCGCTCGGCACCCGTTTCGACATGGAAGTCGATGCGCTGTTGATCCTGCTGCTCTCCGCTGCGGCCTTTCTTCTGGGCAAGGCCGGATGGTGGGTGCTGGCGATCGGTCTGATGCGCTATGGATTTGTACTGGCGCAAACCATGCTGCCATTTCTGTGCTCACCGCTTGGGCCGTCGTTCCGCCGCAAGCTGATCTGTGTGATACAGGTGTCGGCGTTGTGCGCCATTCTGGTACCGATGATAGCCCCACCGGTTTCGACGGCGATTGCGGCCATTGCCCTTGTGCTGATCAGCTATTCCTTCGGCATTGATGTTTTCCGTCTTGCCCGGCAGCGCTTCAGTGCGGCATGAGCTGGCGCTTCGACGGAACACGCAGCCTTGCCCGCTCGTTTCTGGTCTATTCCGACTTGATCTGGCGGCGGCGCTTCATCGTCGCAGCAAGGAACAAAATGCCCTGCGGCGCAACGCCCAGAAGCGAGATCATGCCGTAGAGCAGGCTTGCCGAAAGCCCCTCGGCACTGGTGAGACCGAACAGCGGCCAGAGGGCGGCAGCGGCGGCTTCGCGCGTTCCCCAGCCGCCGACACCGGCCGGAATCAGCATCGTCATCAGGCACAGCGGGATGACCGTGAGGGCGGCGACCGGCGGCAGCGGTGCACCCGTGGCAGAGGCCGCAATCATGAAGACGGCGACATAGGAGGCGACGATCAGCGTGCTGAGCGCGCTTTGCACACCGAATGCGCCACGGTTCCAGAAAACCGCCGCGAGATCCGGCCGCAACGTCTTGTAGCGCGCCAACAGCCGAGATCGTGCAATAAACAGACCAGCACAGGCAAAGACCCCGAGAAACCCTGCGCAAATGAAAACGAGACGCGCAAAACCCGGCGGCAGACGATCGGCCAGAAAAACCGGCCAGACGAACAGCCCGGCACCCGCCAGCAGGAAAAAGGCGAGCTGCCCCGAAAGCCGCTCGAGCACGATGGCTGCAGCCGGGCGTTTCCAGCCCTCTTCCGTGCGGCTGCGATAGGCCCGCACCGCATCGCCCGCCATTCCGCCCGGCAGGATTTGATTGACGAAACTGGCGATATAATATTCGCGGATCGCAAGTGCCGCAGAAAAGACATGACCGAGCCGGGCCGCCGTGAAACGCCAGCGCAGCGCCGACAGCACCACCTGAACCTGTACGATGGCAAGGGCGACAACGACCGGGCCGGCAGACACATTCTGAAACGCCGCAACAACGTCAGCGGGATCGACAGCGACAAACAGCCCGGCAATAATCGCCAGACAGAAAATCACCGCAAGAACGCCATATGCGGGCAACAGCCGCTCCTTTCCAGGGCACAATATCCGGATGACCGGACAGACAAGGAATGTTCATGATAGCTGAAGGGCCGCGTTGCAAGCAGAACCTTCCGCGCCAGTTCGCAGCGGTGCTGGTGTTTGTCATCATCGCCTTTGCCGCGCTCAACCTGCCGGATTATCCGGGTGGTTTTTCAGCGAGAGCATTTGCGCATCTACCGATAGAGATCCCGCTTCTCGGCCTGGCGCTCGTGCTTCTGCCGCGCCGTGTCGCATTGGTTCTGGCAGCGCTCGCCACTGTCGCCGTTGGTATTATCCTGTTCCTCAAGCTCGGCGATATCGGCGTGCAATCGGCCTTTCAGCGCCGCTTCAACCCCTATCTTGATCTTCGGATCTTTGCCGATGGCTGGAATGTGTTTTCCGGCACAATCGGGGGCCTTGCTGCAGCGCTGGCGGTCACTGGTGCCATCGTCCTGTTCCTCGGTATTCTCGCCGTATTTTTCCTGTCCCAGTTTTATCTGGCGCGGCTCTCGAGCAAACAGACACGTAGTCCGGTCCTCGTCTTTGCCGCTCTTCTGGCGGTCGGACTGGCGCTATGGGCCACAGGGGCTGCGACCGGGACCCGGATTTACGCCGATACCCGCGCCTCCGGCTATCTCGTCGCCCGCATCCAATCCGTCACGCAGGCGATGAAAGATATGCAGAGCTTTGACCGGTCACTGGCTGAAACCGAGGCCCTGCCGGAGGCCAACACCCTGTTCCGGGGCGTTCGCGGTCGCGATGTCGTGCTGATCTTCATTGAATCCTACGGCCGCAGCGCCGTCGAGGATCCCCGCTATGCACCGCTGATCGGACCACGGCTTGAAGCGGTCGAAACCGAACTCAAAGAGGCCGGCTTTTCCACCGCCAGCGGCTGGAGCTGGTCGCCGACCATAGGCGGGCTCAGCTGGCTTGCTCATGGCACCTTCCTCTCCGGCCTGTGGGTCGACAACCAGGCCCGCTACGACCGGCTGATGATGAGCGACCGCAAAAGCCTCAACAGACTGTTCCGCGAGGCCGGCTGGCGCACCGCCGCGGTGATGCCGGCGATCACCATGGACTGGCCGGAAAGCGCTTATTACGGCTATGACACGATCTTTGCCGCCGCTGATCTCGGTTACCGGGGAGAACCCTTCAACTGGGTGACGATGCCCGACCAGTACACGCTAACGGCCTTCGACAGGCTTGTCCGCCATGACGGTGACGACCGCCCGGTTATGGCTGAAATCGCGCTGATTTCCAGCCATGCCCCCTGGACGCCGGTTGCCGAACTGATCGACTGGGCCGATGTCGGAGATGGTAGCGTGTTCGACGAACAGGCGACAAGCGGCGATCCGCCTGCCGTGGTCTGGGCAGACCGGGAACGGGTGCGGCGGCAGTATATCGCGACCATCGATTATTCGCTTCAAACCGTCGGCGACTATATCGCCCGTTTTGGCGAAGACGCCGTCTTTATCGTGCTCGGCGACCATCAGCCGGCCCCGCTGATTACCGGGCCGGACGCCTCACGTGCCGTGCCGATCCATGTGATCAGCCGCGATGCCGGACTTGTCGAACGGTTCGAGGCCGAGGGCTTCACGCCGGGCATGATCCCTGCGGCCGAGGCCCCCGAACCGCTTATGGATACGATGCGTGAACGGGTGATCCGCATTTTCTCGGAACCGGTCTCGTCCGCAATATCGCAACCGGTCGGTCAGCCGATAAGACGCGCCGCATAAATCTCGTTTGCGGCAAGCGGCAGAAGACGATCGGCCATTTCGCGTTTCAGCGCCTCATGCCGTTTTGTTTCTTCCGCTGTCCTGTCCGGCTTTGCGCCGAGTGTAACGAACTCTTCGCGCACATGCCCGGGCTTGATGACGGCTTCGGCCGTCTTGCCGCGATAGGCGAAGCGGAACAGATAGGGGCCAGGCGGATCGGAAATCACATCCTTGCCACCGAGCGGGCGAAACACGGCCAACCTTTTGTCCGTCAGCCCGCGCGTCACCATTTCCAGCGCATCACGACCGCCCGGACCGGAAAAGGCGGTGAGCACGGAGATTTCCCGACGCTCGAGCGGCGCGTCATCAAGCAGCGGAAACGCGGCCTGCATCGCCTTGAGCCCGTGGACCACGCCACCCGGAAAGCCGCCACCATGATAGGCCATGATGTCATCAAAGGAAAAGGTGAGCGCGCGGCCGCCTTCGCTGACGGTGATCGTGTCATGCATTGAGAAAACCCTTCAGATTGGGAATGAACCGGTCGAGGAAACGCGTCGTCGCCGGCATGAAATGCGAACCGTGATGGAACATCGGGTCGAGCGAGGAAACGATCATCCGACCGGGCGTCGAGACCTCATCGATATAGAAGATAGCGCCGCCATCGCCATCGCGCACCAGAACCTCGGCACCATCCGGCGGGTCGAACCAGCCGTGCAGGTGCCAGGTCACATCGCGGTCGGTCATGCCTGCCATCAACGGATGAGCGGGTTTTGAAATCCTGACACCGAGGTCGGCGTCACGCTCCAGCCACCACCACCAATTCGTAGGCGTCTGGGTGAATTTCACATTCGGCAGCCAGAGATGAGAAAGGCTTTCGCCAAGCGCGACCACCGTGCCGCCTGCAGCAAGATGCCGGTCGATGACAGGCCTTTGCGCAATCATGCGCTGCGCCGGTGTGCGACAAGGCACCCAGAGCGTATCATCCGGCCGCAGCACGCCGTCCAGCGCTTCCGGGCTTGTGATCATATCAAAGGCTTCCGTGTGGCGCGGTCCCTCAAGGCTGTGGATCTGGTAGTAGCAGCCCGATGATGGCGCAACGATGCGCTTTGACGCGGCCAGCCTGCTCGCAAAACCCGGATACGCCTCAGCCTCTGCAAGGCGCGCACGATAGCTGTCGCCGTGTCTCGTCGCCGTCACCGGATCGGCGCAATCGCCGCCATTCGCCCACTGGATGATGCGCTCGGCAAGCGTTGGCGGCAGATCCCATTCGCGCCCCATCGTGGCAAGATCATTGCCCGCATGGCTGAATATGCGCCCGCCCTTTGGCCGTGCCCAGACCCAGTCGACCGGCACATATTCCGGCCCGAGCCCGTTGACGACGACAGCGCCTTCGGGAGGCGGGTTGCAACCACGGCCATAAAAGCCGGCGACGCCGTTATTTGTTTCGAGTTTTTTCAGATCTATACCGTCGAAAACCGGATGGGCATTGACCGCAGCAAGATCGAAATCAGCCCGTTTCGGCTCCGCGATCGGGCGATATTGCGGCATACCATCCACCAGCGGGCGCAGCATGTGGCCGTTGAAGAACCAGCGCCCACCACAATCGAGAAAGGCAGTGAGTGCCTGCTTCAGAGCAAGCATTGCGTTCTGGTCAAGCTGGTTGCCGGTGATCAGTCCGCGATGGGAGGCCAGATGCTCCGCGCTGAGATCGGATTGCGCCACAATGGTCACGAGGCCTTCAGCTTCTGCCACGCGGAACGTCTTCGATGGGCCGACATAGGCTGATTTCACATAAAGAACGCTCATGAAAACTCCCTTCCGGCGAAGGCCGGTATCACTGCTTTGCGATAGCTTCCGGCCGGCCCCGCCATATCCACCCAGCGCATATCGACACCGTAAAGCCTGGCAAGCGCGTCGGGAACGATCATCTCCTCAACCGGGCCGTTGATCTCATGCCCGCCCGGCATCATCATGAGAACGTCGTCAGCGGCCGCCAGCGCGTGGTTCGGGTCATGCGTGGTGAACAGCACCGCCTTGTCGCGACGCTGCCGCAGCATGTTGAGAAGATCGAGCGTTTTCGACTGGTTACCGAGATCAAGCGCCGAGGTCGGTTCGTCGAACACAAGCGCGGGTGAGCCGGTGGCCAGCGCGCGGGCAATCAGGATCATCTGCCGCTGACCGCCCGACATCCGGTCATAGCGATGGCCGGCAAGATCGGTCGCGCCGACGGTCTCAAGCGCGTGCTCCGCCGCCTCGATATCTTGTCTGCCCGGCTGACCGAAAAGCCCGATCTGCGCGGCATGGCCCATGACCACCACATCAAGCCCGGACAGCTTTGCCTGCGAGGCCCCGTGCTGGGGCACATAGCCGGCAATCTTTGGCGCTAACCGTCTGCCGGTCTTCAGCGGCTGGAATCCGAGCAGGGCGCGCAAAAGCGTGGTCTTGCCGCGCCCGTTCGGCCCGAGGATCGCCATGGTGCGGCCGACGGGAACCTCAAAGGTCACATCGCGGAAGATCTGATTGTGGCCGAAGGCGACGCTGGCGTTTTCAAGACCGATCATGTCTGGTTCGCTTTCGAGAAATGGCGACGCAGGAGCAAGCCGAAAACCGGTGCGCCGATCAACGCCGTCAGTACCCCGAGCGGGATTTCCGCCGATGTCAGCGTGCGCGCCAGCGTATCCACGAAGGTAAGATAGGCCGCGCCCAGAATGGCCGATGCCGGGATCAGAACCCGGTGATCCTCCCCCACCAGAATGCGCGCGGCATGGGGAATGACGAGGCCGATCCAGCCGATAATCCCGGCGACTGCCACCGAGGTTGCGGTCATCAGCGCGGTGGCGACGAAGATGAACCAGCGTTCACGGTCGGGATTGACGCCGAGCGATCGCGCCTCGGTATCTTCAAGCGCCAGAAGGTTGAGCCGGTAGCGGAACAGCCAGACCGCGATGATGCCGACCGCAAGGCCAGGAAGCCCGAGCCAGAACCGCGCCCATGTTGCGGTCGAAAACGAGCCCATCAGCCAGTAGACGATGGCTGGCAGCGAGGTGTTGGGGTCGGCGACGAACTGCACCACCGAAACCAGCGCCGAAAACAGCGCGCCGACCACCATGCCCGAGAGAATAACGGTGACGATTTCCGTGCGCCCGTTGATGCGCGCCAAAAGTCCGACGATGACCAGTGCGGCAAGGCCGAAAATGAAGGCAGGCCCCAGAAGTGTCACCCCGGCATAGCCCAGCAGAATGGCCAGTGCCCCGCCAAAGGCTGCCCCCTGACTGATGCCGAGCACCTGCTGGGAGACCAGCGGATTGCGGAAGACACCCTGCAGCGCGGCACCGCCGACAGCAAGGGCAGCTCCGGAAACAGCGGCGATCAGCACGCGTGGCATGCGCACCAGAAGCACGATCCGCTCGTCAATATTGTCAAGCGGTGCGGAAGGGGATGCGATATAGGTGACGATGATTTCGGCGATCCGGCCGGGCGAGACGGCAAACCGCCCCGCCCCGATCGCAAACACAAGGGCAGCGAACAGAGCGGCCAGAAGGCCCGCGAAAACGCCCGCCCTGAGGACACCGGCCCCGCCATGAAGGCGGGTGCCGGCCGTCACATCGCTCATGACTTGGCCTTGAACTGATCGTAATTGGCAGCGTCCGCGTTAAGTTCGGTCCAGAGAATGCCGTCAATATCCTCTTCACTGAGGTCGTAGTCGTAAATCTTGCTGTAGGCGTCTTTCATCTCGGCTCTCAGATCATAGTCGAAGACCTCCGGGTGCAGGAGTTCGGCAAGCCACATCCAGGTCAGCGGGCTTTCCGTGTTCGGCGGATCCCAGCGATAGCCGCCGAGCGGCATGCGATAGACCTTGTGGTTTTGCGCGGCATTGGTGAGCGAAAGGATCGGGTCGTCATAGATCCGCTCGGGCGAGATTTCGCTCTCGAAATTGTTGAGCAGGATCACGTCCGGGTTCCAGGTTGCGATCTGCTCCGGATTGATGGTCACGCCATTGGCTTCAAGATCGGCAGAAGCGCTCTTGCCGCCGGCAAGCTCGATATACCAGGTGTTGTAATTGTTCTTGGCGCCCGAAGCCCTCAGCGTTTCCTGGGCCCGCAGCAGGTAAAGCACTTTCGGCTTGTCGGCCTCGTCGATCGAAGCTGCCTTTTCAGCGATATCGCTGGCGACCTCTTCACGCCATTCGATCAGCGGAGCGATGCGGTCTTCGCGGCCCATGGCAACCGCCGACATGGTCATGTAGTCGCGCGCCTTTTCCTCTGTGCCATAGGAGATCAGCATGGTCGTCAGGCCGGCATTGGTGATCGGGTCAACAAGATCATTTCCGCGATCAGCCCACTGAATGACGAGATCGGGATTGGTGGCAGCCAGTTCCTCGACATTGGGAATGAAATTCGGCGCCGTGATATCGGAGGGAATATCCTTTGCCTCGGGATAGATCTTGCCGAGAATGCCATCGAGTACGGCCTGTTTGGCCACCGGGTTCATGCCGACCTGCTTTTCAACACCGCCGTCAATCGCGATCAGCGTCGAGGCCATCGGCATCGGGATCGAGGCGACACGCCCGGCGGGCTGTTCCAGAATGACCGCGCGGCCTGCCTGGTCGGTGATTTCGATCGGATCGGCATGGGCGACGCCTGCGCCGGCCAGGATGAGGGAGGCGATGCCGAACGGCATGACGGACTTCATGAAAAGCTCCTTTAACAGATGGCAGGTAGGAACTTTTATATTAATATGATTTTTCTAGTCAAGTTTTAATGCAACCAGAATGCCATTTCGCCGCAGGCATGCCAACAGTCGGCGGTAGCCGCCTCACCGCGCTCGTCCCAAAGGTTCTGTTAAAGAGCAAGCCCTACCGAGCGCGCTTTTCCGAATGCAGCTCGCCGGTCGCAAGCACAGGAGAGGCGTCGATGCCCTCGGCATCCAGCATCGTCGCAACCCGCTCAAGCGAGGCGATCAGCTGGGCCTGTTCCCAGTCCTTCAGAGCTTCGAATGCCTGGACATAGCGCTGCTGGAGCGCATCAGGTGCGCTTTCCACCATGGCACGGCCGGCTTCGGTGACGGTGACATTGGTCTGGCGCCGGTCGGTCTTCGAGGGCACCCGCTCGACCATGCCGCGCGCCACCAGCTTATCGACCAGCGTGGTGACAGAGGCCTGACGGATACCCATCTGGGTCGCCAGTGCCTTCGGCGTCACGCTGCCGCGTTCCTCGACAATCTGCAGCACACGCAATTGCGCAGGCGTCAGCCGGGCCGACTGCGCCAGATCGCGTTCATAATTTTCAGTGGCGCGGAGAATCCGCCTGAGAGCAATCAGGCTCTGATCAACGCGGTCAACGGGTATCGTCGTCATGGTTCCATTATGGCACGAAGACCAAAGTGATAAACAGCCAAAAAATCATCATAAATATTTAGGCGTTGTGAAACGCATGAGCGCCTTGATTCTCAGCAACTTCCGGAGAATTTCGCGGTTTTTGATCCCTTTTATGGTTTTATGACGATCCCGGATAGAGGGTTGATGTTTGCGGAAGAATTATTTACTTAGGAAGCCTAACTAAACGAAACGAGGTCAGACCATGTCCCGGAATGTCACCAAGCCCCGATCCAGCACGCCCCGCCTGCGCAAACCCACTGCAGCGGACGGGGCCCAGATCTGGTCACTTGTGAAGAGCTGCAAGCCGCTCGACGAAAATTCGATGTATTGCAATCTCATTCAGGCCGAACATTTCGCGGATACCTGTGTTGTCGCCGAACTTGACGGAGAGATCGTTGGCTGGATTTCCGGCCACCTTATTCCCGCCAGGCAGGAATTGTTCGTTTGGCAGGTCGCCGTCGGCGAAAAGGCGCGCGGTCTCGGCCTCGGCAAGAAGATGCTGTTCAATTTGATCGAGCGTGATGCCTGCGACGACATCAGCCACCTGAAAACGACCATCACCGAGGATAACGATGCCTCTTGGGGGTTGTTCAAGAGCTTCACCCGCTCGATCGGTGGCGAACTCAATGATGAGCCGCATTACGAGCGCGATGCCCATTTCGACGGGCATCACGATACCGAGCACATGGTGACGATCACCCTGCCGGAAGCGGACACGCTCGCCAACGCCGCTTAAGACGCGGCCTGCCCAAACCAGTTTCTCTCTAATCGCTTCAAGCGAAAGGACACGTCATGCCTATGGACATGATCAAGAATGATGTTTTCACGCGCCGCGAAAGTGCCGCACGCTCTTATTGCCGCAGCATGCCGGCTGTATTCACCCGCGCCAGCGGATCGGAAATCTTCGACGTCGACGGAAACCGCTGGATCGACTTCCTGGCCGGCTGTTCCTCGTTGAACTACGGCCACAATGACGCCGACATGAAAGCCGCGCTTATCGAGCATATTTCGTCTGACGGTATCGCCCAGGGCCTCGACCTGCACACCAATGCCAAGAGCGACTTCCTGAAGGCGATGGAAACCCATATCCTGAAGCCGCGCGGCATGGACCACAAGGTGATGTTCACCGGCCCGACCGGCGCCAATGCCGTCGAAGCCGCAATGAAGATTGCCCGCAAATCAACCGGCCGCACCAATGTGATTGCCTTTACCAACGGCTTTCACGGCGTGACCATGGGCGCCCTTGCCGCGACGGGTAACGGCTACCACCGCGGCGGCGCTTCGATGGATACGTCCGGCGTTACGCGCATCCCTTATGATGACTATGCCAAAGGCGTCGACAGTGCTGCCCTTCTCGAACAAATGCTGTCCGACCCGTCCAGCGGCGTCGATGCGCCGGCTGCAATCATGTTTGAGACAGTGCAGGGCGAAGGCGGCCTCAATGCTGCGTCTCCCGAATTTGTGCGCCGGATGGCCGATATTGCCCGCGATCACGGTGCCCTGCTGATCATCGACGACATTCAGGCAGGCTCCGGCCGCACCGGCCACTTCTTCTCCTTCGAGGAAATGGGCGTGACGCCGGATATCGTCACCATGGCGAAGTCGGTTTCCGGTTTTGGCCTGCCGATGGCGCTGGTTCTGGTCCGTCCCAAGCATGATATTTTCGGCCCGGCCGAACATAATGGCACGTTCCGCGGCAACACTCACGCCTTCGTCACCGCACGCGTTGCCATCGAAAAATTCTGGGCCGACGATGCATTCCAGAAGGAGTTGGCCGAGAAAAGCACGATGCTGACCGGCGCGCTTTCCAGGATTGCTGCCGAAATTCCCGCCGCCACGCTCAAGGGTCGTGGCCTGATGCAGGGTGTTGATGTCGGCACGGGTGAACTGGCAGAAGAAATCTGCGCCCGTTCCTTCGACAAGGGCCTCATCATCGAAACCTCCGGCAATGAGGACCAGGTGGTCAAGGTGCTGGCGCCGCTGACCACCTCGGAAGAAACCTTCAACGAAGGCTTCGCCATTCTCCTCGAAGCCGTCCGCGAAACGATCGCGGCGAAAACCCAGCTTGCAGCGGAGTAAGCACCATGATTGTACGTGACTTGAACGAAATCAACGAAAACGATCAGGACCGTGTGGTCGCGGATGCCAAATGGCGCTCGATCCGGATGCTGCTGGCCGGAGACGGCATGGGTTTTTCCTTCCACATCACAATTCTCGATGCTGGTTCGGAGCATACCTTCGAATACAAGCACCATTTCGAAAGCGTCTATTGCATCAAGGGCAAGGGCTCGATCACCGATATCGCCACCGGCGAGACCCATCCGATCAAGCCCGGTGTGATGTATGCGCTGAACGAGCATGACCGTCATATTCTGCGTTCCGAAGAGGAACTGGTAATGGCCTGCTGCTTCAATCCCCCGGTCACGGGCACGGAAGTCCACCGCGAAGATGGTTCCTATGCACCGGCGGAGGAAAACGCCTGATATCATGCCCCATACAGTCGAAAAGATCGGCGGGACCTCGATGTCCCGTATCGATGAACTCAGCGATACGCTGATCATCGGCAAACGGCGCAAGGCTGAGCTTTACGGACGGATTTTCGTGGTCTCTGCCTTTGGCGGCATCACCAATCTTCTGCTTGAGCACAAGAAGACCGGTGAGCCCGGCGTCTATGCAGCCTTCGTCAACAATCAGAGCCATCATGGCTGGCACGACCGGCTGGACCGGGTTGCCGAGGCCATGAAAGAATCCCACGTCAAGGTGCTGGACAACCCGGCCGACATCGAACGCGCCGATGCCTTCGTCCACGAGCGTATACTGGGTGCCCGCAACTGCTTGATCGACCTGCAGCGTCTTTGCTCCTACGGTCATTTCCGGCTGACCGAGCATATGAGCCAGATCCGCGAATTGCTGTCGGGGCTTGGCGAAGCGCATTCGGCCTTCGTCACCACGCTGCTGTTGAAACGCAAGGGCGTCAATGCCCGCTTTGTCGACTTGTCCGGCTGGCATGACGAGGGCGACCTCAGCCTCGATGACCGTATCCGCCAGGGGATCGACGGTATCGATCTCGATAGCGAGATGCCGATTGTCACCGGCTACGCACAATGCATCGAAGGGCTGATGAGCGAGTTCGACCGTGGTTATTCCGAGGTGACCTTTTCGCGTCTGGCCGCGCTTTCGGGTGCCAGCGAGGCGATCATTCACAAGGAATTCCACCTGTCGTCCGCCGATCCCGCACTTGTCGGCGCCGATGCTGTGCGCAAACTCGGGCGCACCAATTACGATGTCGCCGACCAGCTGTCCAATCTCGGCATGGAGGCAATCCACCCGAAGGCTGCCAAGACGCTGCGCCGTGCCGCCGTGCCGCTGCGTGTCACCAACGCCTTCGAGCCGCAGGATCCGGGTACGCTGATTGACGACCAGCCAGCGGAAACACCCGGCGTCGAGATCGTCACCGGTCTCGATCTTTATGCACTGGAAGTGTTCGAGCAGGACATGGTCGGTGTGAAGGGCTATGACGCTGCGATCCTTGATGTCCTGACCCGCCACAAGGTCAGGATCGTCTCCAAGGTCTCCAACGCCAACACCATCACCCATTATGTCGACAGTTCGCTCAAGGTTCTGCGCCGGGTGGAAAAGGACATGTCGGAACGCTGCCCGTCGGCGGAAATCTCGTCCAGAGCCATTGCCATGGCTTCGGTCGTCGGCCGGGACTTAAGCGGCCTGTCGGTGCTGACGCGTGGCCTTCAGGCGATTGCCGCAGCCGGTCATGAGGCGATTGGCGCAAGCCAGGGGCCGCGCAATGTCGATGTGCAGTTCATTGTCGACCGCGACGCGCTTGATCCGGTGATCATCGCACTTCACCGCGCGCTTTCGGAAAGCGAACGTCCTGCCCTTTCAAAGGCGGCGTAATCATCGGTGTTATGAGACACCACGGAGAGGGAATGCAGGCCGGTCTTTTTGACCGGCCTGCTGCGTTTACGATCGTCAGGTGATATCACCTGACTGTTGATATGCTTTAGCCGACGGGATGGTCAGGCGTCGCATTCAGAAGGTTGAACAGATAGGCGCCATAGTCCGTCTTCCTGAACCGCTCCGCATGCGCTTCCATGGTCGCATCATCGATCCAGCCATGGCGATAGGCGATCTCTTCCGGACAGCCCGACTGCATGCCCTGCCGCACCGAAAGGGTGCGTACAAAATTGCCGGCATCGAGCAGGCTCGAATGGGTGCCGGTATCAAGCCAGGCATAGCCGCGTCCCATGCGTTCAACGTTCAAGGAACCATCGTGGAGGTAGCTCTCAAGCAGGGTGACGATCTCAAGTTCGCCGCGTGATGAAGGCTTGACCGCCCGTGCACGGGCAGGCGCTTCGCCATCCAGAAAGTAAAGCCCGGTGACTGCATAGTTCGACGGCGAAACCTCCGGCTTTTCGACGATCTCCCTGACGTTGCCGCTCTTGTCGAAAGCAACAACACCGTAGCGTTCCGGGTCGGCAACATAATAGCCGAACACGGTTCCACCCTTCTCCTTGCGGTCCGCGCTTTCCAGAATGTCGGGCAGACCGTGCCCGAAATAGATGTTGTCACCGAGCACCATGGCAGACGGTGCGCCGTCAAGAAAATCCTCTGCCAGGATATAGGCCTGCGCCAGGCCATCCGGCGAGGGCTGCACGATATAGGTCAGCGACAGGCCCCACTGGCCGCCGTCGCCCAGAAGTTTGCGAAACTGTTCTTGGTCTCCAGGCGTGGTGATGATCGCGATCTCGCGAATCCCGCTCAGCATCAGAACTGAGAGCGGATAATAGATCATCGGCTTGTCGTAGACTGGCATCAGCTGTTTGGAAATCGCCAGTGTCAGCGGGTAAAGACGCGTACCGGAGCCCCCGGCCAGAATGATGCCTTTGCGTTGGGTCATGCTTTTGCTCCGAGCGTTTCGAGAATGTCATTCATGTCTTTTTCCCAGTCCGGCCGCTCAAGGCCGAAGTTCGAAAGCGTGGAGCAATCGAGGCGGGAATTCAGCGGCCGGACGGCCGGCGTCGGATATTCCGAGGTCGGTATGTCGTTGACAGTCATGGTCTTGCCGGCCGCCTTGAAGATCGCGCGAGCGAAATCGGCCCAGCTGACATCCGGCGAACCGGAGAAATGATAGATCCCGGACTTACCGGGATCGGTCATCAACTGTTCGGCGATTGTCTTGCAGGCAACGGCGATTGCCCGTGCCGAAGTCGGCCCGCCAATCTGATCGCCGACGACATTCAGCGTATCGCGGGTTTCGGAAAGCCGCAGCATGGTCTTCAGGAAGTTGCTGCCGTGAGCGGAGAACACCCAGCTGGTGCGCAACACGGCGTAGGTGGGACAGTTTTCCGTGATAGCCCGTTCACCGGCAAGCTTGGTCCGTCCATAAGCGCCGAGCGGAGCCGTATGGTGATCAACAGAAAACGGCGTCTCGCCAGTGCCACCGAAAACATAATCGGTGGAGATATGAACCAGCGGAATGCCGCGCTCGGCACAGGCATGGGCCATTTCACCAGGCGCCTCACCATTGATCCTGAGCGCGGTTTCTTCTTCGCTTTCGGCCTTGTCGACTGCCGTATAGGCGGCGGCATTGATGACGGCTTCGGGCGCAAGGCGTCTGATCACCTCCCCGCATGCGGCCGGATCGGCAAGATCGGCCGCGCTGCGCGACAGAAAACGAGCGTCTGGCAGAATGGCGCTGAGCTCGCTTGCGACCTGGCCCGTTTGGCCAAAAACGACAATCATGCCTTCACTCCCAGCCTCGCGCCGACACCACTGCGGCTCTGCAGGGCGCGCCACCAGTCCTCATTGTCGAGATACCACTGCACCGTCTTTTCCAGTCCCTCTTCAACCGTCACCGACGGCCGCCAACCGAGCTCTTCTCTGACGCGTTTGGGATCGATGGCATAACGCATGTCATGGCCGGGCCTGTCGGTCACGAATGTGATCTGGTCTGCATAGGAACCTTCGGAAAGCGGCTGCTTGTCGTCGAGCAGCGCACAGATGGTCTTCACAAGCTCAAGATTGGTCCGCTCGTTTTCACCGCCGATATTATAGCTGCGACCGGGCCTTCCCTTTTCCACGACCGTCAGAAGCGCTTCGGCATGATCTTCCACAAACAGCCAGTCGCGGATGTTTTCGCCCTTGCCATAAACCGGGATCGGTTTTCCGGCGAGTGCGTTGAGGATCACCACCGGGATCAGCTTTTCCGGGAAATGGTAGGGGCCGTAATTGTTGGAGCAATTGGTGACCAGCACCGGCAGGCCGTAGGTTTCATGCCAGGCACGCACCAGATGATCAGACGCGGCCTTGGAAGAGGAATAAGGCGAACGCGGATCGTAAGGGGTGTCTTCTGTGAACATCCCGGTCTCACCGAGCGAACCGAAGACTTCATCTGTCGAAATATGATGGAAACGGAAGCCTTCCGGCTTGCCCTTTTCGGCCCAGTAGCTGCGCGCCGCTTCCAGCATGTTGTATGTGCCGTTGATATTGGTCTCGATGAAGTCGCCGGGCCCGTCGATCGACCGGTCGACATGGCTTTCGGCAGCAAGGTGCATGACGATATCGGGCGTGTGTTTCGCAAATACCCTGTCAAGCGCCGCGCGGTCTCGGATATCGGCCTGCTCGAAAGCATAGAGCGGGCTGTCGGCAACGTTTGCGACATTGTCGAGACAGGCGGCATAGGTCAGCGCATCCACGTTGACGACGCTGTAACCGCGGGAAATGGCGAGGCGGACGACGGCAGAACCGATAAAGCCGGCTCCACCGGTAACGAGTAACTTCATGATTGTACCTCAGTCGCTGAACGGGCTCTGGAAATCCTTGAAGGACAGAGCGTCGCGGTCCTTTGCTGAAACGGTAAAGTCGATACCGGAGAGCGGCCATTCAATGCCGATATCGGGATCGTCAAACCGCACCGACCCGTCGCATTCGGGCGCATAATAATCAGAGCACTTGTAGATGATCTCACTGTCGGGTTCCAGCGTCATGAAGCCGTGCAGAAAACCGGCGGGGATCATCAGCTGCTGGCCGTTTTCAAAGGAGAGTTCGACACCGTGCCATTTGCCATATGTCGGCGAGCCTTTGCGAACATCGACTGCGACATCGAATATCCGGCCGCGCCCGCAACGCACCAGCTTGGCCTGCGCATGCGGCGGCGACTGGTAATGCAGGCCCCGCACCGTGCCGACCGTGCGCGACAGCGAATGGTTGTCCTGGACAAAATCGATATCGATCCCGAGATCGGTCAGAACCTTCCTGTTCCAGCTCTCTGAAAAGAACCCCCGCTCGTCGCCGAAACGCCTCGGCGTCAGAAGAAAGAGATCGGGAATCGGTGTATCTGCAACGTCCATCGTCGATAAAACTCCAAAAACCAGGTCACCTGAGATTGCTACTGCCACGCGCCAAAACTCGGCGAATGTGATCCATATTGCAATTTTGGGGTTGCATCACCCCCCAAACGGGCCCCGATCCACAAAATGTGCAATGCGCTCAGAAATAAGGGCAATTCGAGCCAACGTGTTACGCACGGTTTTGCGGGTAAATGAAAGCCGCACAAGCTCGAATCGGCAGAAAGCGCTGAAAGACGCGCCCATGTCGTGCCACTCATCATCGAGGTTTCAATGGAGCTGACCGCAAACGCCATCCTCAGGATGACAAAAGCGGTGGATCGCTCTCGCCTTCGACCAGCTCAAGCGGCCAGATCTTGCCTTTGGGAACGCCCTGATGGTCCTCTGCAAAGGCCGGCACGTTGGCCAGTAGCATCTCGCCGAGCATACGACCCAACGCATCGAGATCGAGACGGAAACAGGTGAGCCGCGGCAGCAGGAAGCGCCCGACCGGACTCTCGCGCTCGGCAATCACCGCAAGGTCACGGCCCGGCCTCAACCCGGCCTCGCCAAGGCGGCGGTAAAGGCCGACCGACATCAGCTCGGCGATCAGCAGGATCGCGGTTGGCCGGTTCTCAGTGGCCAGCACCTTGCCGGCCACGTCATAGCCACCCTCCTCGCTGGTCTCCGCACGAAATACGATACTGTCGTCAAACGCCAGGCCGCAATCCGCAAGCCCCTGACGATAGCCATCAAGAAACAGCGGGCCAAGATTGGCGTCCACATTCGGCACGGCGACCGCAATGCGTCGGTGTCCCCTTCCGCACAGACGAGTCACAGAACTGCGGGCTATACCCTCGAAATCCAGGTCGATCCAGGATGCGTCGCCAAGGCTGTCGCTGCGACCAAGCGTCACAAACGGCATGTTGGCACGCCGGAGAATATCGAAACGCGCATCATGTGTGCGCGTCCCCGTCAGGATCACCGCATCGACGATGCGCTGGGCCACCATTCGCTGGAGAAAACTGTCCTGATCCTCGTCACGCGAACACAAGAGCAACACAAGGTCGAGCTTGTGCTGCTTCAGCGCGCTTTGCAGACCGTGGATCACGCCGAAGAAGAAATTGTCATTGTTCTCGCCCAGACTGTTGCCTTGTGTCAGGATCAGCCCGACCGTGCTGGTGGTGCCCTTGCGCAGGCTGCGACCCGACTGATTGGGCACATAGCCAAGCTCAACCGCAGCCTTCAAAACCCGCTCACGCGTCTGCGCATTCACGTCCGCCTTGCCGTTAAGCGCACGTGACACTGTACCTATTGAAAGTTGCAGGTGGCTCGCGAGCTGGCGGATGCCCGTCATGATTTCTCCAATTTTGAGGTTCGTACCTCTATTGACATCAGAACAAGTCCATGTCTATGGTCGTAAACGTTTACGGAGCGTGTTTTAGCGATTTCGGGACCCAACGGTCAGTGATTGTCAAAGGGTATCCTGCGATGAATGGCTTGCTCGGAGTCATGCCGGATCGCATAAAAACAAAATCCGTTGAGACCGGCCGAGGACGGTCGGTAAACCTATACGGGAGGCAATATTTATGAATCGCGCTAAACTAATGCTTTGTGTTTCTGCGGCTGCCATCAGCCTGGGAACCGCTGCTCCGACACTTGCGCAGGAGCCGGTCACGCTCAACATCTGGACCGTCGACAAGACCGGCCAGCCGACGCCTGACCTGGCACGCGAATTTGATGAAAGCGAAGCAGATATCGATGTCGTCTATCGCGAGGTCAACTTTGCCGATCTGATGAGCGAGGCGATGCGCGCCTATTCGGTTGGCCGCGCGCCGGACGTCTTTGCCGTCGACAATCCCGACACGGCAATGCTGGCCGCCAATGGCGCCCTGCTTGACCTGACGGATATGATCGAGCAGTCCGACATCATCAATGTCGACGAATATTTCGAAGGCCCGATGGCATCGGCAACCTGGGATGGTCGCATCTACGGTGTTCCGAAGGCGACCAACACGATTGCCCTTTTCTACAACAAGGACATGTTCGAGGAAGCCGGCATTGAAGAGCCGCCGAAGACCTGGGACGAGTTGATCGAAGACGCGCGTGTCCTCAACGATCCGGAAAACGACGTCTATGGCGTTGCCTTCTCCGCCAAGGCCTCGGAAGAGGGAACCTTCCAGTTCCTTCCCTTCGTTCAGATGGCCGGCGGCGATTACGAGAACATCAATTCCGAGGGTGGCGTCGAGGCGCTTTCGTTCTTCAAGACGCTGATTGACGAAGGTCTGGCTTCCCCGGATACGGTTTCGCGTACGCAATGGGCGTCCACCGCCACGTTCAACGCCGGTAATGCTGCGATGGCGATTTCAGGGCCCTGGGAAATCAACCGGATGGCTGACGAGGCAGAATTCGACTGGGGTGTCACGCTGCTGCCGACCCCTTCCGAAGGATCGCCGCGTTCGTCCGCCATGGGCGACTACAACTGGGTGATTTTCTCCTCCACAGAACACCCGGAAGAAGCCTTTAAGGCACTCGAGTTCTTCGCTGAGCAGGACAAGGATCTGTTCGAACGTTTCGGCCAGATCCCGGCCCGCAACGACATCGACATCCCGCCGACCGGCAACGAGGCCAAGGACGAAGCCCTGCAGGTGTTCCTGGAGCAGATGCAGTATTCCCAGCCGCGTGGTCCACATCCGGAATGGCCGAAGATTTCCAAGGCCATCCAGACGGCGCTTCAGTCAGCGCTTGCCGGCTCAAAGACGCCGCAGCAAGCGCTTGACCAGGCGCAGGCTCAGATCGATAAGATCACCGGAAAGTAAACTGCTTTTCCTGAAATTCGGGATAACCCACCACGCCCGGCAACGGGCGTGGACGGGGAAGGCTTGCCTGATATTCCGGACTTCATCCGTTTAAACGCCCAAGGGAGCTTCAACAAATGCGCAAGGCGCTCTCAACGCTCTGGGATGGCCGTGGTTTCGATCTGTTACTCGTGGGGATACCCCTTGTATTCCTGATCGCCATTTCCGGTTCGGCTCTGGTCTACAACGTGATCATGAGCTTTCAGGAAGTCGATATCTTCAGTCTCGGCACCTTTTTCCGTCCCTTTGTCGGCCTCGACAATTATATCGCTGTGCTTACCGACCCACAGGCCTGGCCGATCTTCGGCAATACGCTGATCTTCGTGCTCTGCTCGCTTGGAGGACAATTCCTCTTCGGGTTCTTCCTGGCGCTGTTCTTCAACATGCAGTTTCCTGGTTCGACCTATCTGCGCGGTCTGTTTCTGGTGTCCTGGGTGATGCCGGGGCTGGTAACCGGCGCGATCTGGAACTGGCTGCTGGCCGGTGACTTCGGCGTGATCAACTTCTTCCTGGAGTCGATCGGCGTCATTGACGACCCGATCTTCTGGCGTTCGTCTCCGGACTTTGCGTTGTGGAGCGTGATCATCACCAATATCTGGTTCGGCACCGCCTTCAACATGATCCTGCTTTCGGTCGGCCTCGCGGCCATTCCCAAGGATCTTTATGAAGCCGCAAGCCTTGATGGCGCCAACGCCTTCCGTCGCTTCTACACGATCACCCTTCCGATGATGCGGCCGACAATCGGCGCGCTTCTGTCGCTTGGCCTGATCTTCACCCTCCAGCAGTTCGACCTGTTCGCCGCGATTACCGATGGCGGTCCGAACAATTCGTCAAACGTTGCCCAGTACTGGGCCTGGCAGCTTTCCTTCCGTGAATACGATTTCGCACGTGGTGCTACCGTTTCGGTGCTGATGATCACTCTCGTCATCATCGCGGCCGTCTTCTATGTGCGCTCGACCCGCCATGAGGTGCGCGGATGACCCCGACAACACGCAACACCCTGCTGATCGCCTGCGGTCTGGTATTGGCAGCCATCTATCTGTTCCCGCTTTACTGGATGTATGTGACCGCGCTGAAAACCAGCACGGCGATGTTTGCCGCACCGCCGAGCTTCGTGCCACCGAATCCGCAATGGGACGTTTTTGCCGGCGTCTGGGTCGAGCGCCACATGGCGACCTATCTGAAGAACTCGCTGATCATCGCCAGCTGCTCCGTTCTGTTCATCGCCACGCTTGGCTCGGGCTGCGCCTATGTCCTGGCACGCTACCGCAGCGTCTGGGTCGATGTCGGCCTGTTCCTGGTGCTGATGCTGCAGGTTCTGCCCGCCTCGCTGATGGTCACCCCGATCTTCGTCGGCTTTTCACAGATCGGCCTGCTCGACTATCCGCGCATCGCCGTGATCGTGGCGATCACCGCCAAGGCCATGCCGTTCTTCGTCGTGCTTGTGCGCGCCACTTTCATGAATGTGCCGGCGGAGCTTGAGGAGGCCGCCCTCGTGGATGGCAATTCCCGCTTCGGTGCGTTCTTCCACATTGTTCTGCCGCTTGCCAGAAACGGCATTCTCGTCAGTGCACTTTTGATCTTCATGCAGGCCTTCGGCGAATTCGTCTATTCCAAGTCACTGATCCAGGACGTCGAGCTTCAGCCCGCCAGTGTCGGTCTTTCCACCTTCATGGGCCCGAACTCGGTCGATTGGAACAGGATCATGGCCTACGCCTCGATCTACGTAACCCCCATCCTCGCTGCCTTTGTGCTTCTGCAGCGCAAGATCGTCTCCGGCCTGACCTCGGGAGCTTTGAAATGACAACCCAGATCGAATTCAATGCGGTCGAGAAATATTACGGCCGCTACCACGCCCTCAAGAACGTCAATCTCACCATCGAAAAGGGCGAGTTCGTCGCACTTGTCGGCCCGTCCGGTTGCGGCAAGTCCACACTGCTGCGCACACTTGCCGGTCTGGAAAAGATCACCGGCGGTGAGGTGAAGATCGCCGGCGAGCTGATGAACGACATGCCGCCGCGCCGGCGCGATATCGCGATGGTTTTCCAGTCCTATGCGCTCTATCCGCATATGACTGTCGAGGAAAACCTGACCTACAGCCTGCGCACCCACGGCATGAAGAAGAAGGACGCCCAGGAAAAGGCACGCGAAGTGGCCGAAACCACAGGGCTTTCCAACCTTCTGGAACGCTATCCGCGCGAACTCTCCGGCGGACAGCGCCAGCGCGTGGCGATGAGCCGCGCCATCATCCGCGACCCGAAGGCGTTCCTTTTCGACGAACCGCTGTCCAACCTTGATGCCGCACTTCGCGTCCACATGCGCAAGGAAATCCGCACGCTTCACGACCGGCTCGGCGCCACGTCTGTCTATGTCACCCATGACCAGATCGAGGCCATGACCATGGCCGACCGGGTCGTGCTGATGAAGGAAGGCCGGATCGTGCAGCAGGGTGCGCCGCTGGAACTCTATGACAGCCCGGCAAACCAGTTTGTCGCGGGTTTTATCGGATCGCCGGCCATGAACTTCTTGCCGGCTACGGTTGGTGATGACGGACACAGCCTGAAACTTGAACTCGGTGACGGCAATGTTCTGCCCTATCCGGGCGAGCTCGAAGCCGGCCGCAAGGTCACGGTCGGGCTGCGCCCCGAGCACCTGGAGCTGGTTTCGGCGGACGAAGCCCAGTTCAGCCTGAAGCTGCGCATCGCGGAAGCGACGGGCGCGACGACCTTCCTGTTCACCGATAGTGATCCGGAGATTGCCGTTGTCATCAACGACCGCGCCGCAGTCACCCCCGGCGAAGCGCTGAACATGCGCATCGACCCCGAACAAATCCACATCTTCGACCGCGAAACCGGCGTCCGGCTCTGACCGCACCGTTCGCGGGTAGCGGTGGCGCCTTCCCGCCACCGCTGCCACAGAATTCAAAGGACTGAAGACATGAAAATCATGGACGGCAACTGGCATGTCCGCCAGAACCTCGATCTCAACCAACCGCTGGAGGTCTTCGACGCGCGGGTGAAGGACGGCAATCTCGTCATCCGCGCCACCACCTGGCCGATGAACGACCGTGCCAACCAGATCAACGCCCGGCTGATTATCCTGACCTTCTCCGCCCCGATGGAAGGCATGATCGGGGTCAAGAGCGAGCATTTCCGCGGCGTTCTCGACAAGGGACCGCATTTCGATCTCTACCCCGACGAAGGTTTTGCGCCTGAAATCGAGATCACGGAGGATTTCGCCACCCTGAAGAGTGGCAATCTGACCGCCCGAGTTGCGCTGAAGGGCCGCTGGAACCTCGAATTCCTGCGCGATGGCAAACCGATCACCGGTTCCGACTACAAGGCCGGCGGCCATGCCACCGACCATGACGACAATGACCGCACCCATATGTTCGAGCGCCTCAGCCTTGGCGTCGGCACCAAGGTCTACGGCCTCGGCGAACGCTTCACCGAGTTTGTGAAGAATGGCCAGATGGTCGACATCTGGAACCGCGACGGCGGCGCCAACACCGACCAGGCCTACAAGAACATTCCCTTCTTCCTCACCAATCGCGGCTGGGGCGTATTCGTCAACAATCCCGGACGCGTCGAGTTCGAAGTCGGCTCGGAGAAGGTTCACAAGGCCCTGTTCTCGGTTCCGGGCGAAAGCCTTGAATATTACGTCATCGACGGGCCGGATCCCAAGGGCGTCATCGACCGCTATACCAAACTGACCGGCCGTCCGGCGCTGCCGGCACGCTGGTCGTTCGGCCTGTGGCTGACGACTTCGTTCACGACCGAATACGACGAAGCGACCGTTACCGGCTTCCTCGACGGCATGGCCGAGCGTGATATTCCGCTGCATGTGTTCCATTTCGACTGCTTCTGGATGCGCGGCCTGCACTGGTGCGATTTCGAATGGGACCCGGAGACCTTCCCGGAACCGGAAGCCATGCTTCAGCGCTACAAGGAACGCGGCCTCAATATCTGCGTCTGGATCAATCCTTACATTGCCCAGGAATCCAAGCTCTTCGACGAAGGCAAGGAAAACGGCTACCTGATCAAGCGTCCGGATGGTTCGGTATGGCAGTGGGATCGCTGGCAACCTGGCCAGGCCGTGGTCGACTTCACCAATCCGGAGGCCTGCGACTGGTATGCCGGTTATCTGAAGGACCTGGTCGCCCAGGGCGTCGATTGCTTCAAGACCGACTTCGGCGAGCGGATCCCGGTCGATGTCGCCTATCACGACGGCTCCGACGCCGAGACCATGCACAATTACTACACCTTCCTTTATAACAAGGTCGTCTACGAGGCCCTGCAGGAGACCAAGGGCGAGGACGAGGCCGTGTTGTTTGCCCGCTCGGCGACCACCGGCGGCCAGCAATTCCCGGTTCACTGGGGTGGTGATTGCTATTCGGACTACGAATCGATGGCGGAATCGCTGCGTGGTGGCCTGTCGCTCGGCCTCTCGGGCTTCGGCTTCTGGAGCCACGATATCGGTGGTTTCGAGGCAACGGCGGAGGCCGATGTCTACAAGCGCTGGTGCGCCTTTGGCCTGCTTTCCAGCCACTCGCGCCTGCATGGCTCCAAATCCTACCGTGTGCCTTGGCTCTATGACGATGAAGCCGTCGACGTTCTGCGCTACTTCACCAAGCTGAAGATGAAGTTGATGCCGACAATCTACGAGGCGGCTTGCGAAGCGCCCCACACCGGCCTGCCGGTAATGCGCGCGATGATGCTGGAGTTCCCGGATGACCGCAGCTGCGACGTGCTCGACCGGCAGTACATGCTCGGTGGCAAGCTGCTTGTGGCGCCGGTTCTTGATGCCTCCGGCGACGCCGAGTTCTACCTGCCCAAGGGGCGCTGGACCCATCTTTTGACTGGAGAAGAAGTCGAAGGCGGAAGCTGGCGCATGGAAAACCATGACTTCATGAGCCTGCCGCTTTATGTCCGCCCTTCAAGCATGATCGTCTGGGGCGCTGTCGATGACAAGCCGGTCTATGACTATGCGGAAGGTGCTCTCTTTGCCCTTTACGCTCTGGAAGATGGCAAAACGGCGAAAGCCGCGATCTTCGCCGACAAGGGTGTGAGCGAACAGGAACTTGCGGTCTCGCGTACGGGCGACACGCTGACGATCAGTGCATCGGATGCAGCCCGCCCGTGGCGCCTGCGCCTGCAGAATATCGCCTCTGTCAGCGACGCCGAAAGTGCCGGCATTGAGGAAACCGCCGAAGGCGTCATCCTCGAAGGCAAGGGCAATGTCACCGTTACGCTCTGAAACCGGTGGTTAGTGCTGTCTGACAAGAAAAAGGCCCCTGGAACACCGTTCCGGGGCCTTTTTTGGTTTGGCGCGCTTTCTCAGCCCCCGGCCCGCAAGCGTGTAGAGCACGAATTTGCAGATCAGCACCGGTCCCTTGGCCGCTTACGCCAGCACCCCTTCCGGATAGCGCAACTCAACCCCTTCGGTATCGATCAGATCAGATATTTCCGGTGTCGGCGGCCCGTCGAGAACCAGAAGGTCGGCATCACCCAACCGCCCGCGCTTGGCCGGTGCGGGGCGCGAGAACTTGGAGCGGTCGGCGACCAGGATCGAAATGCGGCAGCTCATGCGGATCGCTTCACGTGCGGCGGCCTCTTGCTGGTCGAAATCGACGAGCGCACCGTCCGGTTCGACACCGGCAACACCATAAATACCGAAATCGGCGCGGTAGCCATTGAACATGGTCTCCACGTCCTGGCCGATCAGGTCGCGGTCGGGCAGACGGATCATGCCGCCGGGGATGAAGATGCGGTTTGAGGCGTTGGGGCTGAGCGCCATGGCGACATTGATATTGTTGGTCACAACGGTCAGGTCGTCGTGATCGACCATGGCGGCGGCCACCATTTCCGGCGTAGTGCCGATCGAAAACATCACCGAGGCGCGGCTCGGGATCATCGCGGCGACAAGCTGGCCGATGCGGCGCTTGGCTTCCGGGTGCGACAGGCGCCGTCTGTCATAGGAAAGATTGACACCGGCGCTCATCCGTTCCACGCCACCATGGCTGCGACGAAGCTGATCCGCTCGGCAGAGCATGTTGACATCGCGGCGGATGGTTTGCGGCGAAACGCCGAACTCCTCCGCAAGCATTTCGATGGTCATCGTGCCATGCGCCTCGACAAGAGCCGCTATTTTCGTTTGACGGTCATTGATGTTCATTGGCGCCACTGATTTGCGATTTCGATGCGCAAGCGAACATCCGTCCGGTCGGTGACAGGGTTTTGAACCTCTGATGACGTTTGAATGAAAACGGCATGCGCACCGAAATCGAGGCCGTCCCGATCCAGCCATTCGTAACATTCGCCTTCAACCGGATTTCCCGAGGCGCCCTTGTTGCAATTAATTCTTAATTACACTAGAGATACAAATACGGATCTGTGCACCCAAGACCCAAACGCAACAGGAGAGAAATATGTTTGACCAGATGAGGCGGTCGGTTCTGACTGCTCTGGTGGCTCTGACCGCCACGGCCGCGACCGCAGTGCTTCCGGCAAACGCCGCCGAGGACGGCAAGTTCAAGGCCGTCACCACCTTCACCGTGATTGCCGACATCGCCCAGAATGTCGCAGGCGACGCGGCGGTCGTGGAATCGATCACCAAGCCGGGCGCGGAAATCCATAATTACGCACCGACACCGCGCGATATTCTGCGCGCCCAGGGTGCCGATCTGATCCTGTGGAACGGGCTCAATCTGGAGCTCTGGTTCGAAAAATTCTTCCACAACCTCGATGATGTCCCCAGCGTCGTGGTGTCCGACGGTGTCGCGCCGATGAGCATTTCCTCCGGACCCTATGAAGGCAAGCCCAATCCACACGCATGGATGTCGCCGACCTCGGCGCTGATCTATGTCGACAATATCCGCGACGCCTTCGTGGAATACGATCCGGACAATGCCGCGATCTACAAAGCCAACGCGGAGGCCTACAAAAATGAGATCAGCGCGATCGTTGGGCCGATCCAGGCAGAGATCGATACCGTGCCTGACAACAAACGCTGGCTGGTCAGCAGCGAGGGTGCGTTCTCCTATCTGGCCCGCGACCTCGGACTGAAGGAGCTTTATCTGTGGCCGATCAACGCCGACCAGCAGGGGACGCCACAGCAGGTCCGCCAGGTGATCGATGTGATACGCGAAAACGATATTCCGGTGATTTTCTCCGAGAGCACGATTTCACCGGCCCCGGCCCAACAGGTCGCTCGCGAGACCGGGGCGCAATATGGCGGCGTTCTCTACGTGGATTCCCTGAGCGACCCCGACGGACCGGTCCCGACCTATATCGATCTTCTCAAGGTCACATCGGACCGCATTGCCAAAGGGCTTTCAACCAATTCATAAGTTAAAGTCGAGACAATTGCCGCTTCGCCCGGCAAAGGCGGAGCGGCCAAACTTTTCAAAAGAAGGGTATTGCCGGCATGAATAAACCAGCAGAGGGACGCCTTGGCCGGACTGAGCAGGAACGGCAGACCGGCATTGCGGTCAGCGACGCGACCGTCACCTACCGCAACGGCCTGACAGCCCTGAATGATGCGACATTTACAATTCCAACCGGCTCGATCGCGGCCCTTGTCGGGGTCAACGGTGCGGGCAAGTCCACCCTGTTCAAGGCGATCATGGGTTTCGTCCGGCTGGCGAAAGGCGAGATTTCGGTTCTCGGCATGCCGGTGTCACAGGCGCTGAAGAAGAACCTCGTGGCCTATGTCCCGCAATCGGAAGAGGTCGACTGGAATTTTCCGGTGCTTGTCGAAGACGTCGTGATGATGGGCCGGTATGGCCATATGGGGCCGTTCCGCCGGGCCAAGAAGGCGGACCATGAGGCGGTCGACAGCGCCCTTGCCCGTGTCAACATGACCGAGTTCAGGCATCGCCAGATCGGTGAACTCTCCGGCGGCCAGAAAAAGCGCGTGTTTCTGGCGCGCGCTTTGGCACAGGATGGCTGGGTCATTTTGCTGGACGAGCCGTTTACCGGCGTTGACGTCAAGACCGAGGATCAGATCATCAAGCTTTTGCGAGACCTGAGGGACGAAGGCCGGGTGATGCTGGTCTCCACCCACAATCTCGGCTCCGTGCCGGAGTTCTGCGATCATACGGTGCTGGTCAAGGGCACGGTGCTTGCCTATGGCCCGACATCGGAAACCTTCAACGAAGCCAACCTGTCTTTGGCCTTCGGCGGGGTGCTGCGCCATTTCATGCTCAACGGTGCAAACCACGAACCGCCAAACCCGGTCGGTATCTTCAGCGATGACGAGCGGCCGCTGATCATTCGCGACGGCATTGTCCAGATCCGCGACGAGGGCGGAAAGGCGGAGGACGAACGCTGATGTCCGTAATCCTCGAGCCATTCAGCTATCACTACATGACCAACGCCATGTGGGTCTCGGCGCTGGTCGGCGGCGTCTGCGCGTTTTTGTCCTGCTTCCTGATGCTCAAGGGCTGGTCACTCATCGGCGATGCCCTTTCACATTCGATTGTGCCGGGCGTTGCCGGCGCCTTCATGCTCGGTCTGCCATTTTCCCTCGGCGCATTTTTCTCCGGCGGGCTGGCCGCTGCCGCCATGCTGTTTCTCAACAACCGTACCAAGCTCAAGGAAGACGCGATCATCGGCCTGATTTTTTCGTCGTTTTTCGGGCTCGGCCTTTTCATGGCGTCGATTTCGCCGACATCGGTCAACATCCAGACCATTGTGCTTGGAAACATTCTGGCGATCACCCCGGAAGACACGCTGCAGCTGGCCATTATCGGCTTCGTGTCGCTCGCCATCCTTCTGTTCAAGTGGAAGGATATGATGGTCACCTTCTTTGACGAGAACCATGCGCGCTCCATCGGCCTGAGGCCTGGGCTGCTGAAGGCTGTCTTTTTCACGCTTCTGGCCGCCTCCACCGTCGCCGCGCTTCAGACGGTCGGTGCATTTCTGGTGATCTGCATGGTCGTCACCCCCGGCGCAACGGCCTATTTGCTGACCGACCGTTTCCCGCGCCTGCTGATGCTGGCCGTTGCCATCGGAACGCTGACCAGTTTCTTCGGCGCCTATGCCAGCTATTTCCTCGACGGTGCGACCGGTGGCATCATCGTCGTGCTGCAAACGGCGATTTTCCTCTTCGCCTTCGTGTTCGCACCCAAACACGGGCTGAGGGCCGCCCGTGCCCGTGCCAGAAAAGCGCTGGAGGTCAGCCGATGAACATCATCGATACCCTGATGCTGCCGTTCCAGTTCGACTTCATGATCCACGCGCTGATCATCTCCACCATCGTTGCCGTGCCAATGGCGCTTTTATCATGCTTTCTGGTGCTGAAGGGTTGGTCGCTGATGGGCGACGCGATCTCTCATGCGGTGTTTCCCGGCGTCGTCATCGCCTATATCGTCGGCTTTCCCTATGCCATTGGCGCTTTTGCGGCGGGCATGATCTGCGCGCTGGCGACCGGTTACCTGAGTGACAACAGCCGGATCAAACAGGACACGGTGATGGGCATCGTCTTTGCCGGCATGTTCGGTGTCGGGCTCGTCATGTATGTGAAGATCCAGTCATCGGTCCATCTCGACCATATCCTGTTCGGCGATATGCTCGGCGTATCGTGGCGCGACATTGCAGAAACCACAGCGATTTCCGTGCTGGTGGCTGGCGCGCTTGGCGTCAAGTGGAAGGACTTCCTGCTGCATGCCTTCGACCCTGCGCAAGCGCGCGCCGTCGGGCTTCGCGTCAATTTTCTGCATTACGGACTGTTGTGCATGATTTCGTTGACGGTCGTGGCAGCGCTGAAGGCCGTCGGCATCATTCTCGCCATCGCCATGATGATTGCGCCCGGCGCGATCGCCTTTTTGCTGACACGGGATTTCGCGCGCATGCTGACCCTGTCCGTTGTCATCGCCATGGCCGCATCGTTTCTGGGGATTTATCTGTCGTTTTTCATCGACAGCGCGCCTGCGCCCACGATCGTGTTGCTGCTGACCGCCGTCTTTGTCACTGTCTTCGTCTATTCCACGCGCAAGGCCACACGTGCCGAGATCGACTGACCGGCGGGCCGGCGGGCCGGCCGAGGATTGCAATTGCGACACAACTGGCTTAGTTGCAAAAGCGCGCGTCTACGGCTTGGATCCCTTGAAAGGCGGAAGGCCGGCCCGATGGCAACGGAAGGGAATACCGCATGGACATCGAAACCCTCTGTACCGAAAACGGCCTGCGCATGACCAAACAGCGCCAGGTCATTCTTCAGGTCCTGGCCAGCATGGACGACCACCCGGATGCCTCGGAACTCCATCGGCGCGTGGTGGAGATCGATCCCGGCGTTGCCCTTGCGACCATCTATCGGACCCTCAAGCTTCTGGAAGAAAAAGGCATTCTCGAAAAACACAAATTCGGAGACGGGCCGGCCCGCTTCGAAAGCGCTGAACAGCCGCACCACGACCACCTGATCGATGTCGAAACCGGCAAGGTCATCGAGTTCCGCTCCGACGAGATCGAACGCCTTCAGGAAGAGATCGCGCGCCGCCACGGTTTCTCGATCGTCAGCCATAAACTCGAGATCTATGTGAAGTGCCGCAAGCAGTAACCCGGACCGGCTTACCTGAGCAATGCCGCCGCATTCACCGCTGCTTTCGCGAACGCGCCGGTTGCGGCAAATTGACATAATGCAAGGCGATGACAATTCGGTTCTTGCCCTGCAGCCGGGATTCAGCAATGTTTCCAGCAATCGATGCGACTGAAACGGAATGAAGGGGGCAGGCTTGCGGGTTATAACGTCAGCAATACGCGAACTGGCGGCAGCACTGGCCGTGATCGCCCTTTTTGCGCTGACCTTCATCTACCAGCCCGTGATATCGGCACCGACCCAACCCGACGCCTTCTTTTCTCTGATTTCATCTCAGAACAGCTATTGCGGAAGCGCGCCGTCGGACGATAGCACCTCACGTCATGGCCCCTGTCACGCTTGCCGTTCCAACGCCTGTGTCCTGCCCCCGCCACCAGACGAGGCCGTTCCGGCCTATCACGGTTTCGTCGCCCACGTCTTCACCTTCGCAAACAGGTTTTCGCCGCTTCGGGTATTCGAAGGTCGCTACAATGCACGTGCACCTCCGTTGACTGTCTGAACTTTTGAACCGGCCATTACGGCCTGCAAAATCATGACAATTCCAAACGGAGTAATTTCCATGACCCCATTCATGAACCGTCTCGCACGCGTTGGCGTCCTCAGCCTCGTCAGCCTGACTTTTGCCAACGCGCATATTCCATTGGCCGCCGCACAAACGGCAACGGCAGAGACCGGCAAAAGCGCCGAACACAACGGCGGCCATGACGCTAAGCCCGCCAGCGATGTGATGGTTGGCGACCTCGAGATTTCCGGGACCTTCGCCCGCGCCACACTTCCGGGCGCCCCGGTCGGCGGCGGCTTTCTGACGATTACCAATCGCGGCGATACCGACGACCGTCTTGTCAGCGCCTCGTCCGAAGTCGCCGGCGTTGTGCAGCTTCACAACATGCGCATGGATGGCGATGTGATGAAGATGTACCAGATGCCTGATGGCATTCCGCTGCCAGCGCACGAGACCGTCACGCTGAAACCGGGCGGCTTGCATGTCATGTTCATGAAACTGAACGGCCCGCTTGTTGAAGACAGCGTCATCGACGTTGAACTGACGTTTGAAGAGGCCGGCAAGGTAACGGTTGCCTTTCCGGTAAAAAGCATTGCCGCCAAGGAGGCTGACCCGAGTTCGAACGGCATGGATCACGGCGGCATGAAGGCTGACTAGACAGGCGTTTGCTACGTCAAACGCATCGGGCCGGGCACAGTCAGCCCGGCCTTTTTCGCAGGCCGGACCTTTCTGGTTTCACGCGCCAGACTTCTGGTCGCTACCCTATACCTGCTCGAACTCAGCTTTTGCCCACCTGTAGATGTCCATGCGATCGCCATCTGCAAGGGGCGTATCGCGTTTGACGATACGGCAAAAAACAACGAGATGCCCTGCCCGATAAAAGGGAAGACGTTCCTTGCGCGGTTTGCCTCCGGTCATGTCGTCCTCTATTCCACAATCGCCACGGACTTGACCTGGGCGAAGACCGGCTTTCCCGGCGCAAGCTTGAGAAGCGACGCCGAGCGCGCGGTCAGGCGGGCAATCAACGGCGTACCGCCGACATCCACCCTCACCGCAACGACAGCGGGATGATCCCCTTCAGCGATCTCAACCACCGTTGCAGGCAGATGATTGACAATGGAAACGTTGTGAGATGCCTCCAGCGCCAACGAGACATCGCGCGCGAGCACCATCACCCGCACAGTGTCACCGACCGGCCTTTTCGGGTCGCGCACCCAAAGCGAACCGCCGGTAAAAGTGACGCGCGCCAGATGCCAACGGGTATCGATTTCCGCCACTCTTGCATCAATCGCGATCCCGGCCCCCTCCTCCCGGCGGATCGGCAGGTCGAGCCGCGCGAGGGTTTCCGTAAGCGGGCCTGAGCCAAGAACCCGGCCGCTCTCCAGCACCGCGATATGGTCGGCAAGCCGGGCCACTTCACCCGGGGCATGGGTCACATAGAGAACCGGAATGGAGAGTGTTTTCCGAAGACTTTCCAGATAGGGCAGGATGTCCCGCTTGGCGGCGACATCGAGCGCCGACAGCGGTTCGTCCATCAACAGCAGTTTCGGCGCAGTCAACAGCGCGCGGCCGATGGCCACCCTCTGACGCTCACCGCCGGAAAGCTTGCGGGGCGCGCGCTCCAGAAGGTGAGCGATGCCAAGCAGTACAACCAGTTCATCGAACCGAGCTTTTGCCGCATCGCGCTCGCCGCGACCAAGCCGTCTGAGACCAAAGGCGAGATTGTCGCGAACCGAAAGGTGCGGGAACAGATTGGCATGCTGGAACACGTAGCCGATGGCCCGGCGATGCGGCGGAAGAAAGGTCCTGTCGTCCTGCCAGACTTCACCATCAACGGTCAAATGCCCGCGCTCAAGGTGGTTCAGTCCGGCAAAGCAGCGCAGCAGCGAGGTCTTGCCGCAGCCTGACGGCCCGAACAGCGCGGTGACGCCGTTGGCCGGAAAGGCCAGATCGACATCAAGAGCGAAGGCGCCAAGCCTGCCCTTGAAACGGGCGGAAATCGGTTGGTCACGCATGGTCATCGCAGCCTTTCCCGCATCCGCCGTTCAATCAGCATCATCGACAGGATAACGATGAAGGAGAACACCACCATGCCCCCGGCAAGCACATGGGCCTTGCCCCATTGCAGGGTCTCCACATAATCGTAGATGGCCACCGACAAGACCTTGGTTTCGCCCGGAATATTGCCGCCGATCATCAACACCACGCCGAACTCGCCGACCGTATGGGCAAAGCCGAGAATCGCACCGGTCAGAATACCCGGACGGGCCAGCGGCAGCGCAACGGTGAAGAAGCGATCAACGGGCGAAGCGCGCAGCGTTGCCGCCGCCTCCAGCGGTTCCTCGCCAAAAGCCTCAAACGCATTGCGGATCGGCTGGACAGCGAAAGGCAGCGAATAGATCACCGAGCCGACGACAAGGCCGGTGAAAGTAAACGGCAGTGTAAAGCCGATCACCGACTTGATCGCCTGGCCGAGCGGGCTTTGCGGCCCGAGCGACAAAAGCAGGTAAAATCCCAGGACCGTGGGTGGCAGAACCAGCGGCAGGGAAACAACCGCTCCGACCGCTTCCCTCCACCACGCTTTCGAACGCGCCAACCACCAGGCAATTGGTATGCCGACCAGCATCAGCAGAATAGTGGTCAGAAAAGCGAGTTTGAGAGTGAGGAAAACGGCTTCAGCCATCAGGTTTAGAGCTTTCCTTTTGGGTCACGCCTTGTCGCGAGCCTTATTCAACCGCATAGCCGTAGCTTTCGATAATGGCTTCAGACTTGTCGCCTTTCAGAAAATCGAGAAAGGCTTTCGCCGTGTCGTTATCGGCACCGGCCTCAGTCAAAACGGCGTCCTGCCGGATCGGCCTGTAGAGGTCATCCGGCACGACCCATTGCGATCCGTGGTCGCTGCCGATCACCTGAGAGAGCGCGACAAAGCCGAGTTCGGCATTGCCGGTGGCGACGAACTGATAGGTCTGCGAAATGCTGTCGCCCTGAACCAGCCTGGCGTCCAGCATATCGTAGACGCCAAGCGCTTGCATGGTCTCGAGAGCGGCCGCGCCATAAGGGGCTGAAGCCGGGTTGGCGATGGCTACCCTTGAAAAATCGTCAGGCCTCTTAAGAACCGCACCCTTGTCGTCCACAAGGTCAGCATTCTCGCTGAACAGCACCAGCTTTCCGACGGCATAGGTGAACTCGCTGCCTTTCACCGCGTATCCTTCATCAACCGCCTTTGTGACCCGCGCCTGGTCGGCAGCGAGGAACACGGAAAACGGCGCGCCATTGGCAATCTGTGCATAAAGCTTGCCGGTGGAGCCGAAAGACAACAGCACCGTATCACCGGTCTCGACCTCAAACGCTGCGGCGATATCCTTGGCCGCATCGGTGAAGTTAGCAGCAACGGCGACATTGATTTTCTTCGCGTTGGCAAAGCCCGTGGGCAGAATGACGGCTGCGGCAGCGATCAGTGACAGGATCAGTTTCATGGCCAATTCCTTGCAATAAGGGGTTATGCTTTCAGCCAAGCGCCAGAATGATCTGTGAGGCCTTGATCAGTGCGGTCATCCGTTTTCCTGTTTCAAGCGCCATCGCATCTGCGCTTCTACCGGTGATGATGGCGGTGAGCGTCTTGCCGCCGCCGATGTCAAGAACCACTTCCGCGTTGACCGCGCCGGGCTCCACGGACACCACCGTGCCGCTGATGCGGTTGCGGGCCGATGACAGGATATTGTCGCCGTCCTCCAGCAAAATGGGGGTCGAGGCCTTGATGAGCGCGTAGGCTTGCTGCCCCGGCGCAAGCGCGAGATTGGCAACGCTCGGCTCGGTCACGATCACCGCCAGCATGACATCAGGCGCAATCTTCAGAAGGACTTCGGCATTGACAGCACCGTGGGATACGGCTTCGACAACGCCGTGATAGCAGTTCCGTGCACTGGTTCGCATCAACGGACTCCAGGAAAGGGTCGCGGCCGGAACAGAAAGGCCGGGGTTTTCGGAAATGACGGTCTCCAGATGCGCCACCACCTCACCGAGCGCCGCTGTCAGCTGCCGGTGGGCCGCAAGCGCTCGCCTTCCCTCCTCGGTCACATCCGTCCCGCCACCGCCGGCGCCGCCCGCCCGCTTGATAATCAGCGGGCGCGGAAACAGGTTGTTCATCGCGTTCACCGCATCCCACGCCCCCTTGTAAGAGAAGCCCGTGGCTCTGGCCGCGGCGGAAATCGAACCAAGACGATCGATCTCGGCCAGAAGCTCGAAACGAGCCTTCCCGACCCGGTCTCCCGAGGCAGTTTCAAACGTCAGTGCCGGAACAAGCCCGCTCATTTCCCATTCCCGGTTTTCGTTATGCAGTCAAACTATATAGCGCATCAAACATCTAAAGCAATCGCCATAAAGAGCTCTCCGACCAGAACGCGCGAAAGCCGCTTCCATTGCCGCACCTGGATCGGCGTGTTGAGCCCCGGTTTACCTCGATCTGTGCCATCCGGGCGGCATCGACCAAAACGTCGCCAGCGCGCTAATGTCCTATATAGGACGGGTTGCGCCTCAAGATCCGGCAGACGGCTGGGCGCATCAGTGACGCACCACCGCTGCTTCTCAGCGCGGCCTGGCCGCCGTAACAGCGATGTCGAACGGAGCGGCACCTGCAAATTCAGCGCGCGCCCGCGCGCCGGGCGTCACCTCGTGAATACCGGTCGTCATGCCGGTCAAAACGATATCACCCTTCTGGATCTTGCGTCCGCGCGCCTTCAGGTTCCCGGCAAGCTGGCGGATCGATTCCAGCGGGCCACCGGCGGGCTTCGCTGCGGATCCCTCGCCGGCCAGCGTGCCCTCAACCAGCATACGCGAAGTCATGTCTTCGAACTTCAGTGTCTCCCAGCCTTCAATCACCGGGCCGATGACGGCACCGGCATTGTTGCCGTGATCGCTGACCACGGCGACCGGACCGATGGCATTCAGGCTTGGCAGCGGTGAGGACGCAACCTCCGAACCGGCATGGATACCCTCAAGCGCGGCGAGGATAACGGCATCGCTGAAGCCCTCTTCGCCCGGTTCCAGATCCTGCGCGAAAACCGCGACGAATTCGGCTTCCAGTGCTGCAAACCCGCCGTCATAGACCATCACTTCAGCAAGGCCGCCCTCGGGCAAGCGGTGGAGGTTTTCGGCAAAGGTCGGGCCAACGATCCGCGTCGCGCCGAGCTTTTCCTGAAGGTCGGGATGCACACCAGCCACCTTCCATCCCGCAATCGACCGGCCGTCGAGTTCAAGCACCTTTTCCTGCACCTGATAGGCCTGATCAAGCGTTGCGGGCAGTTCACCCGGAAATCTATCGAGAGTCTCAGCCTTCAGCCGGGCCTCAACAAAAGCGGTTGCCACTTTCAGGATATCTTCTTCGGTCACGGTGCCTTCCAAAATAGCTCAGAGATTTGAGAACGGGCGTTCGGCAACCTCCTCGTATTGCGGCGGCCTGCCGATACAGGCGAGTATACCGCCATCGACATAAAGTACATGACCGATGATGAGTGCCGAAGCCATCGGCTTCAGTCATATGTGCGCAGGCACTTCGCCAGGCGCACACAGGCCTTGGCTCTTTCTGAAAAACAGCGCAAGACGGCCGCGACCCTGTCGACAGGCTCAGGACATGCGGACGGATCCTCATGTCTCGAGGCATAGCCGATGTCGGTGGCACTGCGCAGTATGCGCCGTTTCGCTGACCGCAAGGTATCCGGCCCGCATCTCGGCGTTGCGGGTGTTCAGAGCAGCTGGTCGCTGCTTTCATCATCCGCCGCAATGTCGACCTTGCCTTTGCGCTGCTTTGGCTCTGCGCTGGCTTTGACCGGCAGATCGGACGCTTTTTCAACGGCGTCGGCACTGCCGGTGCTCACGGGTTTAGCCTTGGCTGTTTCCGTATTTCTTGCAAAACGTATCATTTGGATTTCCTTTGAACTGGCATCTGACAACTGACGACGACTGGTTCTTCTTCAATCAACTCGATACATAATTAACACACTGCTTTTATTCGCTCTTTGAACGCAAACGCATTCCATCAAGAGATCATGCTCAAGCGCGCCTGCCTGAATGAAACCAGGCGCTTGGTCCGTTCATCCCAAAGCACGAACCTGACGCAGCGCAGGCTCTCGAGGAACGTAATCCGTCCGGTGTCGCGCAGTTCCGGATAATCACGCAACACTTCCGGCAAACGATAGAACGGCACCTTCGCCGCGAGGTGGTGAACATGGTGAATTCCGATGTTGCCGGTAATCCACCGCAGCGGCAGCGGGAGGTCATAATGCGAACTGCCATGCAGTGCTGCATTCTGGAAGTCCCAGCTGCGACCCTCGGACCAGTGCGTCTCTTCAAACTGATGCTGGATATAGAAAAGCCACACCCCGGCTGTCGCGGCCATCAGCGTGATCGGCAGCTGCACCGCCAGAAACGCAACCGGGCCCATGAGCCACATCAGCAAGCCAACGGGAATGGCGGCGCCGATCGTGGTGACAATGGTCGATGTCCATGGTTCGATACCTGCGCGCATCAGACCGAGCGGCAGGCGGTACTGGCAGATAAACAGCCAGGCAGGACCAAGGCCAAACATCACGACGGGATGACGATAAAGACGATAGCCTAACCGTCCCCAGGAAGACAAAGCCCGGTATTCCCGGACGGTCAGCGTATCGACATCGCCAATACCGCGCTTGTCGAGATTGCCCGTCGTCGCATGATGGACGGCATGGGTGCGGCGCCAGTAATCATATGGCGTAAGGGTGAAAATACCGATGACGCGGCCGGTCCAGTCATTGACGCGTCGTTGGCCGAAAAGCGCGCCGTGCCCACAATCATGTTGCAGAACAAACAGACGAACGAGGAAACCGGCCGCCGGAACCGTAAGCAACAGCGCCCACCAGTGGCCGTTCAGGACGGCGACGGCAAGCAATACCCACAAACTGACGAAAGGGAGAGCTGTAATGAGGACCTCAACCGTGCTGCGAAGCGGGTCTGGTTGCCGGTAGGGAGCAAGCGCCGCAATCCACGAGCGATGGCTCCGTTCGATTTCGGCCTTTGAAGCACTGCTGTTCAAGGTTTTTCCTAGCTGCGGTCTTCGCTTGATCGTAATTGCCCGAGCAATCTGTCACGAAAGGCTCTCGCGCAACAACAGGGGCTCCAAAGCAAAAAAGGCCGGGCACATTGCCCGACCGATCGCTCTGCCTTGATACTCCGTGCCAGTACATCCGTGGTCAGGGAGCAAAGACGTGAGTTAAGCAGCCCGCAGGTTTTCCGCAGCGCTCTTGCCAGACCTATCGTCGGTCACGACGTCGAAGCTTAGCTTCTGGCCTTCTGAAATGGTGCCCATTCCGGCGCGTTCGACAGCGGAAATATGAACGAATACGTCCGATCCGCCGCCCTCAACCTCAATGAAGCCGAAACCCTTGGTGGAGTTGAAAAATTTCACTGTACCAGTGCTCATGACGATTTCCTTCCAATCAATCAGAGAAAAATGCCCGGCGGGCGTTGATGGCCACGCAGGAACGATAAATTCGACGTTGATGGGAAATTCATCAGAGCGCGTTGCGCAAAATAAAGTTCTACAAACAAGATCGATCTAGGCTCTATGCGCCTAATTCTTGTCTAAATCAAGGCCAGGATCGAGTTTTATCGAATATAAATTCAAAATAAGTAAATATTTTTATTTAAAAAATATTACTTCGCAACCGCAGTATTTACTTAAAATTCGGATTTTATCCATTTTTTAAAATTCAAACCGATCCGATAGATTCGCCTTAAAGGACCCTCTCAGGCAAGCCCGCCGAAACGTCGGTCTGACGCAGTTCGTTCTGTATGAACCGTATCGGGTGCTTTTCTGAGTAGAGCTCCGACCCGTTGCAGCTCAGCCGGTCATCGTCTCACGGCAAGCGAGCATTACCGAATATCCGGGTCACCGTCGCAGCAAGTGCGACGGTGACCCGGACAAAGCTGTTTCTCACATGGACGAAAGTGCTTTTGCAATGCCACGCACTTCCGACAAACCGCGCAGCCGGCCGATCAGGGGATACCCGGGGTTGGTCTTTCGCGACTGGTCGTCGAGGATTGCGTGGCCATGATCCGGACGGAAGGGAAGCTGGACACCACGCGCCTTCTCCACATCCAGCGCGGCCTTGACGACCGCCACCATATCGACGTCGCCTTCAAGGTGCGCAGCTTCGTGAAAGCTGAGCCCGTCCGCCTCGCGCTTGGTCGTGCGCAGATGCAGAAAGTAAACCCGCTCCCCGTGTTTTTTCAGCATTTCCGGAAGATTGTTGTCGGGGTGCACGCCGTAGGATCCGGTGCAGAAGGTAAAGCCATTGGCAAGGCTTGGCACCCGGGCGGCAATCCGGTCCATGTCTTCAACGGTCGAAACCACCCTCGGCAGCCCGAACAGCGGACGCGGCGGGTCGTCAGGATGGATGGCCATAACGCCACCGGCTTCTTCGACCATCGGAACGACGATTTCGAGGAAACGGCCAAGCTGTTCTGCAAGCGCTGCGGCATCGACCGCGTTGTAGCGGGCAAGCTGGGCGCGGAAATCCTCCAGCGTGTAGCTTTCCTCGGCACCAGGCAGGCCGGCCAGTATGGTGCCGGTAAGTTTGGCGATCGAATCCGCGTCGAGCGCTTTGAACCGGGCCTCAGCTTTTGCGACATCATCTGCCGGATAATCGACTTCCGCCCCCTTACGCTGCAATATGAAAACGTCAAATGCGACATAGAGCAGATAGTCGAACCTGAGCGCCAGAGCGCCGTCTTCCAGCGGATAGGTCAGGTCCGTGCGCGTCCAGTCGAGCACCGGCATAAAATTGTAGCAGATCGTCTTGACGCCTTCGCGCGCGAGGTTCTGTGCGCAACGGCCCCAGGTTTCGGCAAGCTTTTCCCAGCCGGGTTCGGCGGTCTTGATCTTCTCGTGAACCGGAATGCTCTCGACAACCGACCAGGTCAAACCGGCTTCGGCAATCATGTCACGACGGGCGGTGATCATATCACGCTCCCACAGCACGCCGTTCGGCAGCTCGTGGAGCGCGGTCACGATATCGGTCGCGCCAGTCTGGCGTACCTCAGCAAGTGAAATCGGATCATTGGGTCCGAACCAGCGCCAGCTTTCCTTCATCGTATTCTCCTGTCATTTACTCATCATCAGCCTGAAGCGTCGTATGCTCGAAGCGCCGGAAGGCTTGCGCTCCTGACTGAAAAACCGGTTCCCGACGAGTTGGCCGTTTCACCGGCGCCTAACCCACGATCCGCCCTAACTCGTGAGACCCGAAGACATAGCCGTCAAAGGCCGGATCATCGACATCCGACAGCGTCATCAGGGTTTCGCGCACATTCTGCAGATGCGTCCACATCGCCTGCCGGGCACGCGCCGGGTCCTTCATCTGCAGCGCTTGCAGTATTTCCTGATGGTCCTGCAGCCAGCGCCGGCGATAATCGCTATCGAAAACGCGGGTGTGAAGTTGCGCCCACATCCGGCTTTTCTTGCGCTTGCCCCAAAGCTCATCCAGCAGATCGACAAGAACGGCATTCTGTGTGGCGACCGCGATCAGCCGGTGAAAAAGCTCGTCCGCCTCATAACCATCATCCGTTCCCTTTTCGATGGCCTCACGCTCCATATCGAGCGCCTCACGCATTCTTCGGATATCGGCCATGGAAACCATTTCGGCAGCAAAGGCGGCAATGGTTGATTCCAGAAGCTGGCGGGCCTGCAGCAGTTCGAACGGCCCGAAATCATCCGGCAGGTCTTCGGGGCGCGGCTCTTTATGTTCAACCGCTTCCGATGGCGTGGCGAGATAGATACCGGAGCCTTTGCGTACATCGACAAGGCCTTCGAGTTCCAGCGTGATCACGGCCTCGCGCACCAACGATCGGCTGACCCCCAGCTCTTCGGCCATCTGACGCTCAGTCTTGAGACGGTCGCCCGGCTTGCAGTCAGAGCGGCTGATCAGATCGCGGATTTCGACGGCGACCTCCTGATAGCGGCGCTTTACGGTTTCTCTCATTTTTCAACCTCCGCTGCAGCAACCGCGTGATAGAATTCCCGCAGTATCGCGAAGGATTTCTTCTTGGTTGCCTTGTCTGCAGCAATCAGGCCTTTTCTGTTGAAACCGCGCTGAAAAATTCCCTGCCGGCGCTCCGTGCGGAAATCATAGAGGATCCACGGCGACATACCCTTGACGAAATCGAGGTCCTTCAGCGTGCTGATCTGCTTTTCATAGACCTCGGCCTGGTAATCCTCGGAAAACAGTCCCTCTTTCGGCCCCTTCTCGGTAATATCCGCATCCGCGCCGGTTTCAGAGATGACGACGGGCCGGTCGGGCTGCGAATTGGCGAGGATTTTCGGCAATTCGGAGAAATCCTCGTCATACCAGCCGTAATATTCATTGATGCCGATGATATCGAGGTGGGCGGCAAGCCGGTCCTCGATCTTCAGTTTCGCATGATTCACGAGGCAGGCGGCCGCAATCAGACGCGTCGGATCTTCCGCGCGCGCAGTTTCGGCAAGACCGCGCATGAAGGCAAGCCGGGCATCGGTATCGGCATTTTCGTTGCCGACCGACCAGATCGCAACGCTTGCGCGGTTGCGGTCGCGGCGGATCAGTTCGATCAGTTGGTTCCGCGCATCGCGCTCGGTTGCCGGGTTTGCAAAATCAATGGCCCAGTAAACAGGAATTTCCGCCCAGACGAGGAGGCCGAACTCATCGGCCAGTTCAACCGCGCGTTCGTGATGGGGGTAATGCGCAAGCCGTACGAAATTGCAGCCCATCTCCTTGGCGTGGGCATAGCGTTGACGCAGGTCTTCCTCGGTCACGACCTTGCCGAGCTTGTCGTCATCTTCATGGACGGAGATACCGCGCAGCCAGAGCGGACGGTCGTTCAGGTAAAGCTCCCGGCCCCTGCGCTCGATCGCGCGAAAACCGACCCGGTCCGACACCCGGTCATCGCCGGCGCTGACCTGAACATCGTAGAGCTTCGGACGCTCCGGCGACCACAATAGCGGCGCAGCATCGATATCGATGCTTCCCCTGCCGTCGGCAAGCTTCACGGTCTCGTTGATCCCGAGCTCCGGAATCGAAATTTCCGCCGTCTCGGCGCCTTCGGCGACGACGCTTGCTGTCAGGCCACCGGCGCCGCCGGGTTTCAGGTGAATGAAAAAATCACGGATCAGGCTTTCCGGCGTTTCAACCAGCGAGACCTCGCGATAGACACCGCCATAGTTGAACCAGTCGGTATTGCGCATCGGCACACGATCCGTGGTGCGCACATTGTTGACGCACAGCATCAGCCAGTTGCGTCCGTCACTCAGACGGCCGGTCAATTCAGCAAAGAACGGCGTCGAGCCGCCGTAATGGTTTCCGACGAATTCGCCGTTGAGGAATACCTTGCAGTCATATTGCGCGGCACCGACGCGCAGGAAGCTGCGCTTGCCGGGGTTCGGTGCAAAATCGATAGGGCGGGTATACCAGGCGCTGCCTTCGAAGAAGTACCATTTTTCCTTGAGCATCTGCCAGCAGGACGGCACCGGCACGGTCTCGCCCATATAGGGATCATAGTCCCAGGGCTCTTCGCGGTCGCGCGGGGCGGCCGGCTCCATGGCAAACCATTTCTGGCGCAGGCCGGTATCAAGCAGATCAACACAGAAATTCCAGTCGCCGTCGAGCGAGGTTTGCTCGCGGTCGCCCATGAAGATCATGGTGGTGTGGTTAAGGTTCTGCGGGTTGAAGGGACGATCATAATCCTCGTCATGCAACGCCTGCAGCGCATTTTCCGCCAATTCTGATCGCTCTAGCATGATCAACCTCCACCGGGATCTTTAAGACTGCATGAGGTGGCCGGCCACTCAAAGCGGCCGGCCAATTTGTTGGGCGACTTAGTTGTCGCTGTAGTTGGCACCTTCAGCCTGGATGCGGTCGACCAGGTCAGCAACAGCCGGAGAGCTGCCCTTGACTTCGTCATACATCGGCTGAACGGCCTCGATGAAAGGCGCCTTGTCGACGGTGTTGACCGTCACACCCATTTCCTCGATTTCGCCCATGGTCTTGGAGACGATTTCGTCCCACTGCTCGCGATGGAACTGCATGGCCTCGCCGGCAGCCTCACGGAATGCGGCCTTGTCCTCATCGGACATGGAATCCCAGGCGCAGTTCGAGATCACCACAACGGAGGGGATCATGGTGTGCTCGTCGAGCGAGAAGTAGTCAGCCACTTCACCGTGACGCACGGTGGTCAGAGCAGTGGGATTGTTTTCCGCACCATCGACAACACCCTGCTGCAGGGCGCTGTAGAGTTCACCATAGGCGAGCGGCGTCGGGCTGCCGCCAAGCAGCTCGACCATGCGGATGGCGGACGGGCTCGGCTGAACGCGGATCTTCATGCCCTGCAGATCGGCCGGCGTGTTGATCGGCTTGTTGCCATAGAAGGAACGCGCACCCTCGATCAGGAAGGCAACGCCCTGAAAGCCCTTGCCGTAAGAGGCATCAAGGATTTCCTGGCCGATATCGCCGGTCAGGACATCAAACTGATGATCTTCGCTGAGGAACAGGTACGGCAGGTTCAAAGCGGAATAGGTCGGCTCGAAGGCTTCCAGCTCGCTGGCATTGCTCTTGGCCATATCGAGCACGCAGCTCTGGACCAGTTCCATGGATTCGCGCTGGTTGCCCAGCTGGCCATTCGGGAAAACCTGAATGTCCCATGCGCCATCGGTCAGTTCCGAAAGACGATCACCCATGAATTCCATGGAGATGTGCAGCGGATGATCCGGCGGGTTGTTGTGATTGAGGCGAAGCGTGCGCGCTTCGGCAGTTGCAGCAAAGGCGACAGCAGCGACGCCCGTCATCAAAGCGACTTTGGAAAAGATCTTCATATCTTCCTCCCGGCACCCGTTCGTTTGAGGAGAGGTTTACGGCCGCCACAGAGTGCCTTATTGCAGCGGATGGGGGCATGGTTGACCAAATACTTCTAAGTGTCAACCAAAATAGATAAATTGGTTGACCAATTTTTTGTTTTGGTTCATGGTCCCACCATCAGCCAGGGTTTTGCCCGGAATGGCTGCACAAAGAACTCGCTTAAGGGAGGGTCGGATGTCCGAAACAGGAAAACCCGACACGATCAGCCGTTTCATAGACGGCCTTGCCAATGTGATCGACGCCATTTTGCGCGTCATTATCGTTGCCGGTTTCTCCGGCATGGTCGTCTGTGTGGTGTGGCAGGTCATGAGCCGCTACATCTTGCGCGCGCCATCAATCTACACCGATGAAATCGCCCGCTTTCTGTTCATCTGGATGGCGCTGGTCGGCGGCGCCTACACTTTCGGCAAGGGCCGGCATCTTGCCATCGAGATTCTCGCGCCGGCGCTCAAAGGCTGGCGCAAGCAGCTGGCGCAGCTTCTCGTTGTCGGGGTGATCGCCTTCTTCGCCATCGCCGTGATGATCAACGGCGGCGGAGCTCTTGTGGAGCGCACACTTGCCAACGGTCAGGTCTCGCCTGCCCTGCAGATGCCGATGGGCTACATCTACCTGGCCATTCCGATCTCCGGCGCCGTCATTCTTTTCTATTGCCTGCAAATGGCCATCCGGCTTTTCCACGGCAAGACGCCCGTTGAAGCCCCGCCCGCTGAAGCCAGCGGACCTCTGAACTAAGGGGAGATCCTTTCATGCTTATGTCCTATGCCCCGCTGGTCCTTTTCGGCAGCTTCATTTTGCTGATGGTGCTTGGCGTCCCGATTGCCTTTTCCATTGGTGTCTCGGCCACCCTCACCTTTGCGCTGTTCGTCGGCATCGACCAGTCCTTTTTCATCGTTGCCCAGCAAATGTCATCGGGCCTCGATTCGTTTACCCTTCTGGCGATCCCCTTCTTCATTCTGGCCGGCAACATCATGAACCGAGGCGGCATCGCCCGCAGGCTCATCGATTTTGCCAAGGTGCTCGGTTTTGCCCTTCCCGGCTCGCTTGCGCATGTGAACGTGCTCGCCAACATGATGTTCGGCGCCCTTTCGGGGTCGGCCGTTGCATCGGCGGCCGCCGTCGGCGGCGTCATGTCGCCCTTGCAGAAGAAGGAAGGCTATGACCCGGCCTATTCGGCCGCCGTCAACATCTCGTCCTGCACCACCGGCCTTCTGATCCCACCGAGCTCGACCTTCATCGTCTTCTCGCTGATCTCGGGCGGCACCTCGGTCGCAGCCCTCTTCGTCGCCGGTTATGTTCCGGGCATCCTCATGGGGCTCGGCATCATGATCGTTGCCGGCATCATCGCCAAGAAGCGCGGTTACCCGACACAGCCGCGCCCGACCACCGGCGAATTCTTCAGGAAGGGCCTCGACGCTCTGCTGCCGCTTGGCCTGATCGTCGTCGTCATGGGCGGCATTATCGGCGGTATCTTCACCGCCACGGAAGCCTCGGCCATCGCCGTCGTCTACACGCTGCTGCTGGCCTTTGTCTGGTATCGCGAAACCTCGCTCAAGCAACTGCCGTCGATCATTCTCGAATCGGCCATTACCACCGCTGTCGTGCTGCTGATGATCGGCTGCTCGATTGCGATGTCGCGCGCCATGGCCTTCGGCAATATTCCGAACATGATTTCCGATTTCATGCTCGGCCTGTCGGACAACCCGATCATGATCCTGCTGATCCTGAACGTGGTCCTTCTGGTTGTCGGCACCTTCATGGACATGACACCGGCGCTTTTGATCTTCACCCCGATCCTTATGCCGGTCGTACAAAAACTTGGCATGGACCCGGTTCAGTTCGGTGTCATGATGACGCTCAACCTGTGCGTCGGGATCTGCACCCCGCCTGTCGGCTCGGCTCTCTTCATCGGCTGCTCAGTCGGAGGAACCACGATCCCGAAGGTGATCAAACCTCTGATACCCTTCTTCCTGACCCTGATCGCGGTTCTGATGCTCGTCACCTATGTCCCCGCAATCAGCCTCGGCCTGCCCCGTCTGCTTCTGGGTTATGGCGGCTAACACAACGGGAAAAAGAAAATGCGTACCCTCAAATCCTGGGCGCTGAGCGCGCGTGACGCCAATGGCGTCACGCTCACCATCGACGGCACCCACACCCTGAAGATCACCGTTCTCGAAGAAGCCCTCTTCCGGGTCTCGCTGAAAAAGTCCGGTGAATGGCGGCTGGACCGCACCTGGTCGATCGCGCCACAAGAAGACGTCCCCTTCGAAGGCCGCGCCCGTGACGATCTTTCCGGTTTCTCCCTGCCGGAATTCACCTGCACCGAAGGTGACACACTGGTCATCGAGACGGAAAGCCTCAAGCTCACCGTCGAAAATCCGCTGACCATGCGTTGGGAAGCCAAACAGGCTGACGGCACCTTCAAGCTGGTGGCCGAGGAGCGGCCCACCGGGGCCTACATGCTTGGCATCCGCGACCATCGCAACAGCCATTTCCTGCTCAGAAAACCCGGAGAAAAGGTCTATGGTCTCGGCGAAAAGGCAGGCAACCTCGAACGTTCCGGCCGCCGCTACGAGATGCGCAATCTCGATGCCATGGGCTATAACGCCGAAACCACCGATCCGCTTTACAAGCATCTGCCCGTCACCTTCACCGTGACACCGGATGCCGGTGCCTTCTCGGTGTTCTACGACAATCTCGCCTCCTGCTGGTTCGACCTCGGCAACGAGTTCGATAACTACCACAAGCCCTTCCGCGCCTATCGCGCACTCGATGGCGATCTTGACTATTATTTCGCCTGGGCGACGCAGATGCTGGATCTGGTGAAAAACCATACCCGGCTGACCGGCGGTACGGCCTTCATGCCGCGCTGGGCGCTGGGCTATTCCGGCTCCACCATGGCCTATACCGACCGACCCAACGCGCAGGAAGAGCTGGAAGGTTTTCTGACCCGGCTCTCCGAGCACGACATTCCCTGCGACAGTTTTCAGATGTCGTCGGGCTATACCTCGATTGGCTCCAAACGCTATGTCTTCAACTGGAACTATGACAAGTTCCCGGATGTCGAAGGCATGTCGAAGGCGTTCGCGGATGCCGGGCTGACTCTGATCGCCAATATCAAGCCGGCGCTGCTGCAGGACCATCCACGCTTCAACGAAGCGCTTGATGCCGGGTTGTTCATCACCGACAGCGAGACGAATTCCTATGCCGATGCCGTCTACTGGGATGATTCCGGCGCTCATCTCGATTTCACCAACCCGGTATCCGTGGCCTGGTGGCAGAAGGGCGTGACCGAACAGCTCCTGAAAAAGGGCATCGCCTGCACCTGGAACGACAATAACGAGTACGAAATCTGGGATGACGAAGCTCGTTGCAACGGTTTTGGTAAAGAAATTCCGGTTGCCCTCATCCGCCCGCTGCATTCACTCTTGATGAGCCGCGCCTCAAAAGAGGCGCAGGAAGCCTTCGATCCCGATCACCGGCAATATCTGATCTCGCGCGCCGGTTGCCCCGGTATCCAGCGCTATGTCCAGACCTGGTCCGGCGACAATTATACGCGCTGGGAAACGGTGCGTTACAATATCCGCATGGGCCTCTCCATGTCGCTATCGGGCATCTACAATGTCGGCCACGATGTCGGCGGCTTTTCCGGCCCCAAGCCGGAGCCGGAACTGTTTGTCCGCTGGGTCCAGAACGGGATCTTCCACCCGCGTTTCACCATCCATTCCTGGAATGATGACGGCACCGCCAATGAAGCCTGGATGTATCCGGACGTGCTGCCGCTGATCCGCGATGCGCTCAATTTCCGCTACCGGCTGACGCCCTATCTCTACACGCTGACATGGCTGGCATCCACCGAACACGAACCGATGCTGCGCCCGACCTTCCTCGACCATCCGCACGATCCCCGGACGGTTGAAGAGACCGACGACTTCATGCTCGGTCGGGATCTTCTGGTCGCCAATGTCATCGACAAAGGTGCAGCGGAACGCACCGTCTATCTGCCGAAAAATGAAACCGGCTGGTGGGATTTCTGGTCCGGCAAATATCATGCCCCCGGTACGGAAGTAACGTTGCCGGTCGAACTGGCAAGCATGCCGCTCTTTGTGCGTGCCGGTTCTGTCATTCCGCTGTCTGACGAAGCGAACCGCGCCAATGCCGGAGCAGACAAGGCCCGCACCCTCGCGATCTTCCCGGTCCCCGGCGCGTTTTCGGCAGCAGCAGTCGAATATGAGGATGACGGCGACACCGTAAACTGGCGTGAACCCTCGGGCCACAGCCTGACGCGCTACGTTTTGTCCGGCGATGATGCCAACCTCGCGCTTACCTGGAAGCGTGAAGGTGACTACACACCGCCTTATGAAACTATTCGGGTCCTCCTGCCCGAAGGCGAAAGCCGCAAGCTTGCCGTCAACGGCACGGCCGACGCCAACGGCACGACCGTCAACCGCTGACGGCCTTTCGGGAGAGCTTCGGCTCTCCCGTTTTTTTCAACACCCCCACTGTCGACGGTGCCCGCGCGCACACGCCGTTTTCTTACGGAAGGAAAAACCATGTCTGCACTTCTCGAACGCGCAAAGTCCGATGTTCTACGACCGGACTACGACCGCTCGAAGGTCGAAGCCCGCATGTGCCATATCGGCTTCGGCGCCTTTCACCGTGCTCACCAGGCCGTTTATACCGACGATGTTCTGCGCGCCGGCGGAAGCTGGGGCTATCGCGAGATTGAGCTGATGGGGCCATCCGCACCGCTGCTAGCGCTCGCAGAACGCGACTACCTCTACAGCGTCGTCGAAAATGCTGCCGACGGGCAGAAGGCCCGGATTTCCGGCGCTGTCGTCGACCATCGCCATCGGGAAGACTGCGGGCCAGAGGGCATCGTCAGCGCCATCGCAGATGAGAACATCGCACTGGTCTCCATCACGGTGACGGAAAAGGGCTATACGCTCGGCGCCGATGGCGGCCTTGATTTCGACAATCCCGCAATTGTGGCCGACCTTGCGAACCCCGATCAGCCAAAAACTGTGGTCGGCACGCTGGTAGCAGCTCTTGCAGCCCGCAAAAAGTCCGGGCAGAAGCCGTTTACCGTTCTCTCCTGCGACAACCTGCCATCAAACGGCAAGCTTGCCCGCCGCGCGGTGATCGATTTCGCACGTGCCCGCAACACGGAGCTTGCCGACTGGATCGAAGAGAATGGCCGCTTCCCCTCCACCATGGTTGACCGCATCGTGCCGGCGATGACCGAGGAAAGCTATCAGCTGCTGGCCGAGCGGATCGGCACGGAAGACCCCGCCGGCATCGTCTGCGAACCCTTCCGTCAATGGGTGATCGAGGATGATTTCGTGTCCGGCCGTCCGGACTGGGACCGCGCCGGGGCCACCTTCACCGATGATGTCGTGCCCTACGAAAACATGAAGCTGCGCATGCTGAACGGCTCGCATTCCTTTCTCGCCTATCTCGGCTATCTCGGTGGCTATGAGACGATTGCCGAGACCATGAAGGATCCGGCCTATCGCAAGGCCGCCCGCGAGCTGATGGGCAAAGAGCAGATCCCGACACTTGAAGCGCCTGAAGGCATCGACCTCGACGCATACGCAGATGCGCTGATCACCCGCTTCGAAAACCCGGCAATCCGCCACCGCACATGGCAGATCGCCATGGATGGCAGCCAGAAACTGCCGCAGCGTGCTTTGGAATCCATTGTCCACCATCTGCGCGCGGGTACGCCCTGCCCCCGCCTTACATTGCTGGTCGCGGGCTGGATCCGCTACGCTTCCGGCACCGATGAAAAGGGTGCTCCGATCGATGTGCGCGACCCGCTTGCAGAAAAGCTGAAAACGCTCGCCAATGGCGGCACAGCGGCGGAGATTGCCGAACGTGTTGTTTCCGGCTCCGGCATTTTCCCGCCCGAACTCGCACAGAACGCTTCGTTCAAGGCAAGCCTTGCTGATGATATCCAGGGCATCGCCGACAAAGGGGCGCGCAAAATGGTTGAGATGCTGGCGGCTTCATGAACGCCAGAACGAGGTGAGAACACCCTGAAACAGGGCCGCGCATTCCCGTGAGCAGAAAATGCGCGGATAGCCTGATCCCAAACACCGGTCTGTGCGGCCGTCAGGTGGAACCACCTGACGGCCGCGAAAATGCGGCAAAGCAAAGAGATAAAGCGATTCTGCGTTTCCGGAAAAGCCGAGCCGCTCTAGAGGTGCTCGAGCGCGCCGATGAGACGGTCGACCTCCTCGAGCATATTGTAGTGCACCATAGACACGCGCAGCATGCCGCCTTTGTCGGTCATCTCAAGACATTCGGCGAGCCGGCGTGAATGAAAATCGCCGTGACGCACGGCAATGTGGTGTTCATCCACGGCACGGCAGACTTTTTCCGCATCACGATTGTCGAGGCGAAAGGCGATGGTTGGCACCCGCATCGGGTCAAGGCCGGACGGATCCCCGATGATCTCACAGTCATTGCGGGCTCTGAGATAGGACAGCAACCGCTCCGAAAGCGCGATCTCCTGTGCGGTGATTGCGGCGTACCCCGTCTCGATCTTCTCACGCAGCGATCCGGTTTCGCCGGCTCTTTCACCAAGCTCTGCCAGATAGTCGACAATGCCGCAGGTAGAGTAGGCCAGCTCGTAATTGGGGTTGCCGGGTTCCAGCTTGCCGGGGATTTTGTCCTTGCCGTAGAAATAGTGGTAGAGCGTGTCGAGCTCGGCAAGAAGCGCGTATTTGCCGTACATCAGCGCGTAATGCGGCCCGAACACCTTGTAGAGGCTGAAGACATAGAAGTCGGCGTCGAACGCCTGAACGTCGACGGCGCGGTGCGGCGCATAGGCAACGGCATCGACGCAGATCAGCGCTCCGCGGGCATGCACGAAATCAGCGATGGCGCGGACATCGTTCACCGACCCAAGAATGTTGGACACATGGGTGAAGCAGACGAGTTTCGTGCGCGCGCTCATCAGCGGTGCGAGATCATCGAGCTTCAGCGAACGGGCTTCCTTGTCGAGCGGCCAGAATTTGACCACCACCCCCATCGCCTGAAGGCGATCCCACGGGCCGATATTGGATTCATGATCGCTGACGGTGACGATAATCTCATCGCCTTCCGACAACTGACCCTGCATTGCACGGGCAAGGTTTTGCAACAGCACGGTCGAGGACGGACCGAAGACGATCTCCTCGGGCCGTGCCGCATTGACGAGGTGCATGGCGGCCGTGCGCGCCTCGTGCAGCGCGGCTGCAGCACTCTGGGAGACTTCGTAGGAGCCGCCGATCTGAACGTTCTTGTCGAACAGGAAGCTGTTGATGCGATGGACGGCGCCCTTGAGGATCTGCGATCCGCCGGCATTGTCGAAAAAGGTCCAATCCTGTTTCAGGCCCGGAAACTGGCTGCGGACGAAATCAAGGTCGAGAGAAGGCGATCCGGACACGGGTGTTACCTCTTGTTTTGTTGTCTAGTGATTGAGCACAGCGCGGAGAAAATCCTGGGTTCGCTCCTCGCGCGGCGTGTCGAAAATAGCAGCGGGTGCGCCGGCCTCGACGATACGCCCGCCATCCATGAAGATCACCCGATCGGCGACCTGGCGCGCAAACCCCATTTCATGGGTGACAATGATCATGGTGACGCCGGTACCGGCAAGATCGCGCATCACGTCGAGAACCTCGCCAACCATCTCGGGATCGAGCGCGGATGTCGGCTCGTCGAACAGCATCACACGCGGCTCCATTGCCAGAGCGCGGGCGATGGCCACGCGCTGCTGCTGCCCGCCGGAAAGCTGGCCGGGATATTTTTCCGCCTGCTCGCTGATGCCGACGCGCGTGAGCAGCGTGAGCGCTTGCTTGCGGGCTTTCTCGGCAGAGGTACCACGTACCCGCATCGGTGCGAGCATGACATTGCGGACGACGCTCATATGTGGGAACAGATTGAAATTCTGGAACACCATGCCGACTTCGGCGCGCACCTGAGCCAGTTCCGGGCCGCGGCGCACCGGCAGCCCATCAATCTCGATGCTGCTGTCGGCGGAGAAAGCTTCCAGATGGTTGATGCAGCGGATAAGGGTCGACTTTCCCGAGCCGGAAGGGCCGACCACACAAACGACCTCACCCTCGGCAATATCAAGTTCAATGCCGTGCAGAACGGTGAAGTCGCCATAGGCCTTCACCAGATTGCGAATGGAAATAAGCGTGCGGGCGGTTGCGGCCATCAGCGCCTCCCCTTGCTGAAATGGCGTTCAAGCCGGGTAACGACGGCGACCATCGGCCAGAGCAGGATAATGTAGATCAGCGCAGCACCAATCAGCGGTGTCGGATTGGCGGAAAGCGCCTGGGCCTGGGTCGCCTGCTTCAAAAGATCCGGCATCGCCACAACGGATGCGAGCGCGGTATCCTTGAGCACATTGATACAGTTGTTTGTCAGCGGCGGAATGACGATGCGGACGGCCTGCGGCAGCACCACATCAACCATGGTGTGGCGCTCGGAGAGGCCAAGGGCAGCGGAAGCCTCGAACTGTCCGCGCGGTATAGCTTCGATTCCGGCGCGAAAAATTTCGGCGGTATAGGCGGCCGATACCAGCGACAGCGCGGTGACGGCGGACAGAAACGCCGAAAGCCTGATGCCGACAAAAGGCAGCGCATAATACACCACGATCAGCAGTACCAGCAGTGGGATCGACCGGAAGATGTCGATATAGCCCCTGATGAGAATGGAGAGAATGCGGGGCGCGTAAAGCCGCGCAACAGAAAGGAGCAGGCCGCCGGCAAGACCGACGACGATGCTCATAAACCCGATTTCGAGCGTCACCAGCAGACCGCGCATCAATTGCGGCAGACTGTCGACAAACACGCCGACATTCAGGAATGTGTGGATCAGGTCCATGGGCGGAAGAAGGCTCCGGGATTGGGCCGGCCACAGCCTCTAAATGACGGCGGCCGGCCCCGATGCGGATGAGTGCGGAAACGGCCTTACTTGGCCTTCGGCATGTCGAGAACTTCAACCGTGGAGGTTCCCGCTTCAGGGGTGGCGCCAAACCAGTCCTCATAGATCGTGGCCAGCGTGCCGTCTTCCTTCAGTTCGGAGATCACGCCGTTGACTTCGGTTGCCAACGGTGCGTCCTTAGCGAACATGATCGAGTATTTCTCGCCCGTCGGGATGCGCTCAACCACCTGCAGTTCCGGCTTGTCCTTGACATAATAGAGGACCGCCGGAATGTCCGAAATATAGCCGTCGATGCGCCCTGCGGTCATGTCGAGCATGGCCGGAGCCAGGCCTTCATAGCGGCGGATGTCGGAAAAACCGTATTCATCCTTGTGTGCCTCCGACCACATGTCGCCGGTCGAGCCAGTGTCGACGCCGACGACCTTGCCGTCCATGTCTGCAAGACCGGAAACGCCAGCAGACTTGCTGGTCGAAAGCGACTGGTCGCTGTCATAATATGGCTGGGCGAAGGAGACCGATTCAAGCCGCTTTTCGGTGATCGTGATCGAGGACACCGCCATGTCGATACGGCCCGACTGAACCGCCGGGAAAAGACCGTTAAACGGTGTATTGACGAATTCGACGGTTTTGCCGAGACGGTCAGCAATCTCTTCAACGAGGTCAACCTCGAAGCCGACGGCCTTGCCGCTGGAATCCTCAAATTCCCACGGTACGTTGCCGATATTGGCGCCGACGGTCCAGTCAGCAGCGTGAGCGCCCGTTGTCGCAAAAGCCGCTACGGCGGAAAGAAGCGTGATTTTGAGTGCGCGTTTCATTGTGGTTCCCCTTGTATTTTGTTTAGGCCTAAGTCTAAATTGGCTAACTGGTTAAACCGGTCTTACCAGTCAACCAATCATGCACGGCTTTTTCGGCTTTGCAAGACGGGTTGAAAAAAATAGACTGACAGCATCAATCGGGGAGGCGGGGACCGCATGCTCAACAAGACACTTTTGCCGCAATCGGTCGCGCGCCAGATCCAGACCATGATCCAGTCGGGCGAACTGAAAGATGGCGAGAAGATCCCCTCACAGCGGGAACTGTCTGTGAAATTCGGCATCAGCCGGCCGTCACTCAGGGAAGCGCTGCTGACGCTCGAGACGCTGGGACTGGTCAAGACCGAACCGGGCAGGGGCACATTCGTGACCCGAAGCGGAGACCGCAGACAGGAACGCGACAGCAAGACGTGGCGCTACGCCGACAGCTACTCCGTGTTCGATGCGTTTCAGACCCGCGTCATGCTCGAAGGCGAGATCGCCCGGCTCGCTGCCGGCCGGCTGACCCACTACCAGTTCGATCTGATGGAGCAGGCAACGGCCACGATGGAGGAAAGCTGGGCCCGGCAGGACCTGGTCGCCAATGTCGAGGCCGATCTCGAATTTCACCGCATCATCGTTTCGGCGTGTTCCAATGCGATGCTGCGCGACCTCTATGAGGCCGTGCGCGACAAGCTGACGGAAACCCAGCGCCAGCCGATCCCGCGCACAGACCCCGAACGTATGAAAGCCTCGGTCGGCGAGCATCGCACCATCGTGATGGCGCTGCACGACGGAGACAGTGCGGCGGCTGGTGCTGCCATGCAGGCGCACATCCGCAACACGGCACAATGTGCCGGACTTGCGCCTTAGGACCGGCAATCGGTCTCGACAAACGGTTCGAACTCGGCAAAATGACGATTGCCAGCAATGAAGAGACCGGACATTGAACCTCAGACAGCTTGAGATTTTCCATGCGGTGATGACTGCTGGCACCACTGTGGGTGCGGCCGAAGCGCTCGGAATGTCGCAGCCGGCGGTCAGCAACGCCATCAAACATCTGGAAAGCATGGTCGGTTTTTCCCTGTTCGAGCGGCTGAGCAACCGGCTGGTGCCGACGGAAGAAGCAAAGTTGCTGTTCTCGCGCGCCGAGCCGATCTTCCAGCTGCAGCAGACGGTGAACCAGAGCGCCCTCGATATCCGCGCCGGCCATATCGGCCGTATCCGTGTGGTGGCGACATCGGAAGTCACCGAATCGCTGGTGCCGATGGCCATGCGCGAGTTCCTGGAGCGCTTTCCGGACGTCTTCGTGGTGCTCGACACCAAGCCGCTGCACAATGTTCTGGAGGCTGTCGAGGCCGGTATTGCCGATGTCGGCTTTGCCATCGATCCCGGCGAGCGGCATTCGCTGATCCTGCAGCCGATCGACGAGTTGAGAACCGTCTGCGTCTGTTCTGCCGGCAGTCCGCTTGCGAAACTGCCTTTCGTCACGCCGCAGGACCTGGCCAGCGAACGGCTGATCTGCCCGCTCTCCGGCACCCGTGTCGCCATGCTGCTGGAAGAGGCGTTCCGCAAATCCGCCATTCCCTACGAGCCGAAGGTGGAGGTCAGGTTCCTGAACGCCGCCGCACGGATCGTGCAGGAGGGCTGGGGCGTTGCGCTTATTGACGAGGTAACCGCCACATCGGACCATTATTCCGACCTGACGGTACTGCCGTTCGAGCCACGCATTCCGCGGCCGCTGACCGCCATCCTGCCGCGCAGCCACTCCGTTTCGCGCCACTCGCGCGCGTTTGTGCGGACCTTCACGCTGACGACCGGCACGCGGATTGCCGAAATCCGGCGCTGAGGCGTCTTCAGGCGTCAGTCGTGATCTTGCGGAAGCTGTCAAGCGTGTGCCGGGCACCATCGAACAGCAGATTGATCTCGTTGGTGGCGACGACCATGCCAGCACCGAAATCGAGCGCCTGTTCACGCACCCGTTCCGGCGGCAGACCCATCGTGCAGAATGTCTTGCCATTACGTTTTGCCGCCCGGCCAATGGCGGCAAAGGCACCGACGACCGTCTCATGGGCGACATCACCGGGGCAACCGAGCGCTGCGGCGAGGTCATTCGAACCGATCATCAGCCCGTCGATCCCCTCAAGTGCGGCGATCTCATCGGCAGCCTCCAACCCGCTCACACTTTCGATCATCGCAATCACGCGTGTGCTGGCCTCGGCAGTGGCGATCAGATCGGCCACCGGAACGGGCTCAAAGCCGCTAATTGCCAGTGGACCGGGCAAAGCCCGGTTACCGGTGGGCAGAAAGCGCGTCTTCTCCACAATCGCGCGCGCTTGCTCCAGCGTATCCACATGCGGCACGATCACACCCGTCGCGCCGCAATCGAGCACCCGGGCGAGATCCGGCGATGTGGGCCCAGTGACGCGGGCATAGACTGGAACGCCGGCCAGCAGTCCGGCCACACAGATATCCGTCATCGCGTCGAGGCCAATGCGGCCATGCTCCATGTCCACCACCAGAAAGTCAAAGCCGGTGCGCTGCGCGATCGCCACCGTTTCGACAGTCCCCATCACGCATATGGCAAGGCCGATATCGGCGGTTTCAGAGGGCTCTGTGGTCAATTGAGGCATGGTGATCGTTCCAAAATACGGTTGGCAGAAAGAGCGCGGGCTGGCCGCCATTGATGTTGCCTTTATTGCCGTGACCGCCGCAATAGGCAATGCAAATACTGCCTATAATTTGCGCATGCCTAAATATAATACACGAGGCTCTGGCGGCGAACGCAAACCACGTTAAGCTGTGATCATCAACACCGACCCCCCTCCCGGGCGGAGCAAAACTGGAAAAGATATGCCAACCGAAAATTCCGTTGCGCAGACAGAGGCGTACACCGGAGGCTTCCGCCTGCGCAATCTGCCCCGCCTTGTCCTGACCATCCTGCGGCGGGCGGTCGACATCGTTGCGGCAAGCCTGTTCATCTATATGGCCTTTGCCATTCTGGTGCAGATTCTCGGGCGCTATGTCTTCAACTACTCGATTGCCGGAACGGAAGAAACCGCGACCTTCGCGCAGGTCTGGTTGGTCATGCTCGGCGCCGGCATCGCCATGCGCCACCATCAACATGTCGGCGTCGATGTCCTGATCGTGCGCTGCCCGATGTGGATCCAGAAACTGGTCGGCGGCATTTCTTTCCTGCTCGGGCTCTGGTTCCTGGTTGTTGTCGTCAACGGCAGTTTCGGCCTCGTTGCCATCGGCCTGATGGTGAAGTCGGCGGCCCTCAGACTGCCCCTTGTGATCCCTTATTCGGCCATTCCCGTCGGCATGAGCTATTTCGCGCTCGAATTCACCATCGCAACCCTGCCGGGACTTTTGAGCCGCAAACAGGCTGATGACACCGGCCATTCCGGAGAGCTGCTATGAGCCTTGCCTTTGGCGGTTTCGCCCTTCTGATCTTTTCCGGCATGCCGATCGTGCTTGCACTCGGCGTTGCAGCACTCGTGACCATTGTCGCCTTCACCGATGTACCGCTCACCATCATCGCCCAGCGGGTTTATGGCGGCGTCAACTCCTTCCCGCTGATGGCGATCCCGTTCTTTGTCGCTGCCGGGCTGATCATGGAAGCAGGTGGCATTGCAAGACGCTTTGTCGCGCTCGCCACCGCGCTGGTCGGCTGGATTACCGGCAGCCTGTTCATGGTGGCCATCACCACCGGCACGGGGCTTGCCGCGATCTCCGGTTCCGGATCGGCCGATACGGCGGCGATCAGCTCCATCCTCGTGCCGGAAATGAAGAAGCGGCGCTACAATGTCGACATGGCCGTTTCCATCATTGCCGCATCCGGCTCGATGGCTTCGATCATTCCGCCGAGCATCGTTATGGTGGTCATCGCCATCACCGCGAACCAGTCGATCGGCGCCATGTTTCTCGGTGGCATCGTCCCCGGCCTGCTGATCTCGCTAAGTCTCCTGACCGGCGCCTGGCTCTATGCCAAGAACGGCGGCGAAGCCTATCGCGATGCCGAACCGTTCTCGCTGAAGCGGCTGTGGTCGGTGTTTATCGATGCGGTTCCCGCCCTGTTCGTGCCGGTGATCATCGTTGGCGGGATTGTCGGCGGCGTCTTTACCGCCACCGAGGCAGCCTGCATTGCCGTTTTCGTCACGCTCGGAATTTCCTGCTTCATCTACCGCGAGTTAAAGCTTACCGACCTTGGTCCGTTGATCCTGCGCACCGTCAGCCTTTCGTCCGCCGTGCTGATCATCGTTTCCACCGCCAGCATTTTCTCCTGGATCATCGCTTCGCTGGGGGTGACCAGCGCGCTTGATGCCTGGCTGCGCGAGGTCGCGTCGTCGCCGGTCGCATTCCTGCTGATCGTCAACATCCTGCTGCTTGTGGTCGGTATGTTCATGGAGAGCATTTCGGCCATCCTGATCCTGCTGCCGGTGCTGATGCCGATTGCAGTCGGCTATGGCATCGACCCGATCCAGCTCGGCGTACTGATGGCCCTCAATCTGTCGATCGGCCTGATCACACCACCTTACGGCATCTGCCTTTACGTCGCCTCGATGGTGGCCGGGCGGCGGATCGAACAGGCCGCCTCCAAGGTCTGGCTGCCGCTCATTCCGATGGTCATCGTCCTGATGCTGACGGCCTTCGTCCCGACCGTGACACTCCTACTGCCCAATCTGGTCTACCGCTGATGCGGCGACCCGGTCATTCCAACCTGCCTCAAAAACAACAAGGGGAACTCAAATGAAACTGATCCAGGCTTTTGGCCTTGCCGCACTGATGTGCTCCACCGCCTCACCCGCATTTGCCGCAGACTACGTCCTCAAGATCGCCCACACCAATGCAGCCGACGAGGTTCAGGACAAGGGCCTGCAGCTGATGCGCGAGCTTCTGGAAGAAAAGACCGATGGCCGTGCAACCATCGAAATCTTCCCCAACGGCGTGCTTGGCGATGAGGCCCAGCTTGTGGAAGGCACCATGCTCGGTACGCTCGACATGGCAATGACCGCCAACTCCACGATTTCCAACTACATCACCGACTTCCGGGTTTTCGACCTGCCGTTCCTGTTCACCAGCATTCCGGCGCTCAGCGAAAAGCTGGAAGACGAAGACGTCTACGCCGCCATGGAAACATCGGCTGAAACCGCCGGCTTTGAGCTGATCGGCGTCTTCTCCTCCGGCATTCGTCACCTGATGACCAAGGATCCGATTGAAGGCATTGAGGATATTCAGAACCTGAAGATCCGCACCATGCAGAACCCGATCCACGTCGACGCCTTCCGTTCGTTTGGCGCCAACCCGACCCCGCTTGCCTATTCCGAACTTTACGGCGCGCTCCAGAGCGGCGTTGTCGATGGCGCCGAAGGGGCCGCCACCAACTATACCGGCCAGAATCTCTACGAAGTCGCCCCTGATTTCGCCATTCTCGGCTGGCTCAACATGACCGCGGTGGTGTTCATGAACGAGGGCATGTTCTCCGGCCTGCCGGAAGACATTCAGGTGGCACTGAAGGAAAGCGGCGAGGAAGCCTCTGCCTGGCAGCGTGGCTATGTCGATGAACAGGAAAAGCCGCTGCTTGACGCGCTCGTCGAAAACGGCGTGACCATCAGCCATCCCGATCCGGCACCGTTCCGCGAAGCGGTTATCCCGCTCTACAACGAGATGCTGGAAACCGACAGCCAGAAGCAACTCTTCGATCTGGCGACAAAGGACTGACCGCACTCAAAAATGCGACGGTCGGGTATTCGGCCGTCGCACTCCCGCTTCTGTGCTGACTTAAAAAAGTGCCCGAAGCAGCTTTTCAAGAGAACGCAATTCCTCAGGCTCCGGCTGCCGGTTCGGCGGCATCACGCGGGCAGAGGGAATAAGGCCGAGAATATGAAGGCAGGCTTTGAGACGGGCTGTGGGCGTTACCCCGGATCGCTTGCGGTAGATGGCGGCGGAGAGCGGATAGAGCCGCTCGTGAACCGCCCGCGCCCGCTCCCAGTCCCCGCCCGCAGCGGCTTCAAACAGATCACAGACAAGTGCCGGCACGACCGCCGCAAGGCTCACCTGGCTGCCGGTAGTGCCGATCAAATAGCAGGTCAGAAGATGCTCATCCCCCGAGGCCATGACCGAGAGGCCCGGCCGGGTCCGGTTCAAAAGCCGCCAGTTCTCCTCATAGGTCGCGACCTCCCAGCTCCCTTCCTTGACGCCGGCAACCGACGGCAGACCTGCCAGCGCCTCAAGCGTTTCCGGCCGGTAAGCCATCGGACCGGTTCCGACCGGCGCCTGATAAACCACGAGCGGCAGCACCGTCTCTGCAGCGACGCCGGCATGATGCGCGACCACGGTCTCCACGTCCTGCCCGAGCGCCCATCCGTTCGGCGGGAAAACCAGAAGCGCATCGGCACCTGCAGCCCCGGCGGCCTGCGCCTGCCGGGCCGCCTCCTGCGTGCTTTCGCTGTAAATTCCGCTGGTGATGAATGTGCCTGCTGGCGCCACCGCGCGCACCAGCCCGACCACCCGGGCCATCGCAGCGCTGGAAAGCTGCGCATTTTCGCCCGCATGGCCGTTGATCAGCAGGCCGGCAATGCGGCGCTCCTGCGTGACATGTGCAATATGCGCCTGCAGCGCCACCTCATCGATCCGAAAATCCTCAGTCAACGGACATATGGTTGCCGCGTGGATGCCCGTCAGTCTGGCAGCGGCGGAAGCTATTTCGGTCAAGGTCTGGTTCTCCGGCGGGCCGGCTGGCGGCCCGAAGCAAGAGCAGGGCCCAGCACGCGCCATGATGTGGCGTTTCAGCGGTGCCACTGAAGCATGGAGGAAACGCCCAATCAAGATATTTTTCCTCATAAAATCAAATATTTAACAGATATATGCGGACGACTATCCGTACCCTTAGGCGCACCTGCCGGTCCGATTAATCAGGGAGCATCCAATGTCATTCGATACAGTCGTCAATGGCGCAACTATTGCCACGGCCGCCGATCATCCAACCGTCGACAACATGGGCCGGACCCCGGGTATCATCCGCGCCCCTTCGCCGCTGGCGGTCAGCGCTCAGGCCTATTGAAATGGCAGAATTTCAAGCTAGCCCCCGGCCACTGAACATCACATCCACGACGTGATCGTGATCGGAGCCGGGATCGCAGGGCTTTCCGCCGCCTGGCGCCTGCGAAACCGCGACATTCTGGTTCTCGAAGCAGATCGCCGGGTGGGTGGGCGCATCTTGTCGACCGAGACGCCAACCGGCATCCTCAATTTCGGCGCCCACATGCTCGGCGGTCCAGGCACGCCCGTTGGCGATCTCTGCGCCGAACTCGGCCTGCGTCTTCGCCCCATTGACGCAGGCTTGATGGCAATCGCCTATGACGGGAGGTTGCGGCTGAAGGGACGGCCGGAATTTCTGCCGTTTCTGTTGCCGCTGTCGCCGCTTGCGCGCCTTTCGCTGGTCCGTGCCGGTCTTGACCTCAGGCTCGGATCGGCCAGTGCATCAAAAATGCTCCGGCGCACCGAAAACGGCATCTGGCAGGAGAGGACCGGACAGCGCTTCGCCTTTGCCGGAGATGAAACGCTTGCGGCGCGACTTGGCCGCCTGCACCCGCAAACCGAAGCGATCATCCGCGCCATAACCGAGCGCTGCGGCGGCGACCCCGGCGAGATATCCGCCGGTCACGGCCTGCGGTCGTTTGCAAATGTCTGGTCTTCGGCCGCACCTGGCTTTCATCTTATCGGTGGCTCTTCCCGCCTGCCCGAAGCCATCGCGACGCAGCTTCGGCGCCGGCTCCTGCTTGAAACGCCAGCGCACAGCGTGGTGCGGCACAAAAAACATGTCACGGTGACCGCACACAACGCTCACGGCCAGCCTTTGTGCCTGCACGCCAGGGCCATCATCATTTCAACACCGGCACCGCAGACGCGCGCGCTGATCGCCGAACTGCCGGAACCGCTAGACGACGCACTCTCAAAGGTGCGCTACGGCCCATTCCTTTCCGTGGCACTGAATACAAGGGAGGCCACAGCCGGCAAACTGGAGAAAACCTATGCCGTTTCCACCCCCGACAACGCCTTCAGCGTTCTGTTCAACCAGTCGGTCAACCGGTTTTCCCTGCCCGGACATGAGCGCGGTGGCAGCCTGATGATGTTTGCAGGCGCCGCGCGCGCCACATCATTGATGGCACTTGACGATACTGAGATCGCTTCCCGGTTTCTCCATGATCTCAAACGCATTCTGCCGGAGGCAGAAATCGCGTCGGCACCAATTGTGCAGCGCTGGCCGCTTGGCGCACCTTTTGCCTTTCCCGGCCGCGCGGCACTGCAGCCAGCACTCACAAAACCGATGGACCGGATCGCACTGGCAGGCGATTTTCTGGAGTTCGCCAATATGGAGGCCGCAGTTCGCAGCGGCTACGAAGCAGCCAGCCGAAGCACATCCTGGCTCTGAAACAGCGCCCCGCATCATCGCATGTCACCCGATTCGAGGCCGATCAGCGCATGGATGCCGGCAGCGCAGGCATCACGATAGGCAGCGGGATTTTCCGAGAGCATCTTGCGCATATGCAGCCCACCGGTGGGATCACGTCCGACGATATCGGTGAAGGCTCCGCCGCGACCAAATGGCCTTGCCTCCTGGGTCGTCGACATGAACCTGCCTCAGCTCATACTGATTCTGGCAATGGCGCTAAAGACCTCAACACTGGCCGCTGCCGACGGCACCTTGCGCCAGACTTTTCGTGGACACGCCCGTTCCCAAATTAGATCATTTTTTCATTTAAAATCATATATTTCCAGCATTTTCAGGATACCCTGCCGGCCTTGAAAACAGTGACTTTCAATTGTCATCAAAGTGGCATTGCCGAACTTATATATATGGTATATAAGATATACAACAAGCGATGGAGACCCGGATGGGCTACGCATCTGATGGCATGATTGACATTTCGGGGAATGGAGACGGCACCCGAACCGGGACTGCTACCCAGATCGTTCACCGCCGGCTGCGTGCTGAAATTGTTTCTCTGAAGCGTTTGCCCGGCCAGACCATCAGCGAAAAGGAAATTGCAGCCGAATGCGGGCTCAGCCGCACACCGATCCGTGAAGCGCTCCTGCGGCTGGCCGAAGAACAGCTGGTCGATATTGTTCCAAAGTCGGGCACGCGCGTTTCGCGTATTCCAGTAGCTTCACTTCTCGAAGCTCAGGTGGCGCGTACAGCGCTTGAGCAAGTCAATGTCCGCGCCGCTGCCGCCCGGGTGCAAGGCAGTGAAATCGCCAATATGCGCGCCCTGCTGATGTATCAGCGTGAGCGCACAGACGCCGGCGACAACGATGAATTTCATGCCGCGGATGAGGCGCTTCATCGCGCCATTGCGGTTGCGGGTGGCTATCCCGGCATCTGGAAAATCATCGAGCAGGTCAAGTTGCAGGTCGATCGCTACAGGCGCCTGACGCTGCCGCAGATCAACCGCATGGAACGGGTGCTCGTGGAACATGGCGAGATCGTGGATGCGCTTGCCGATAAAGACGCAGAGCGCGCAGTGGCTGCCATGACTCATCATTTAGAAGGGCTGAGCGCGGAGGACCTGCGTCCGATCCGCGACCTCAACCCGGATTATTTCATCGGAGACATCACGAATGTCTACGAGAAGTGGGGCGATGGCAACATCGCTTCTCAGACTGAAAGTCGGCCCAACCAGTCGTGAACACGGCCGATACCTCGAAATCCAGTATCCTCATGAGAGGCAATCATGAAAAACGTACAAAATACTCTTAAACTGGCGGGCGTCAGCGTAATCGCGCTGGGTGCTGTGTTTGGTCCGTCTGCTGCTTTCGCCGAAACCGTCTACGAGATCGCGTTCAACCAGCCGGAATCGCACCCGCAGTACAAGGCGATGCAGCGTTTCGGCGAAGCGTTCTCAGAACGCACCAACGGCGAATATTCGGTCAAGATTTTCCCGAATGAGCTGCTTGGCGCGCAGAAGGAAACCGTGGAAATGGCCCAGACCGGCACGATCGCCATGTCATTGGCCGCCGCCAGCCTTCTGGAAAGCTGGAACCCCGACTTCGTCGTCTTCAACCTGCCCTATGTGTTCGACAGCATCGAGCATCAAAAGCAGATCGTGAATAACCCGGAAATTGTCAGTGATCTTTACAACTCGGTCGCTGATCAGGGCATCGTTGTTGTGGCCGCTTTCACCGCCGGTTCGCGCAATGTCTATCTGAAGGACCACCCGGTTGAAACGCCGGAAGATATGGCCGGCCAGAAGATCCGCGTGATGCAGTCGCAGACCAATATCGACATGATGAACCTGATGGGCGGCAACGGTATCGCCATGGGTCAGGGCGAGGTCTACACCGCTATTCAGACCGGTGTTCTCGATGGCGGCGAAAACAACGAGGTGACTTACTGGTCGCTCAAGCATTCTGAAATTGCACCGTATTTCTCCTACACGCAGCACCTGATGATCCCTGATTACCTGGTGATGAATGTCGATTACTTCGAAGACATGCCTGACGATGTGAAGCAGATCTTCATCGAAGAGCTTCAGAAGGCCGCAGACTATGAATTCGAAGTCTTTGCTGAAGATGCAGCCAAGTCCAGGGCACTGGCTGAAGACGCCGGTGCGAAGTTCAACGACGTTGACCTTCAGCCCTTCCGCGATGCCGTTCGTCCGCTGACGGAAGAAAAGATCACCAGCGACGTGACCAAGAAGATCTACTCGCAGATGCATCCGGCAAGCGAATAATTCCCAACAATAGATGACCAGGACTGGCCCCGGCTTTCCGGGGCCGTCAGGGATGAGAAAGAAACTGCTATGCATACGATCAAGCTTTGGGTCGATCGTTTTCTGGCAACGACCTGCATCACATTGTGCGGCCTTCTGACGGTTATCGTGACCTGGCAAGTGGTCAGCCGTTATGTTTTCAGCAGTGCTGGCGCACTGACGGAAGAGCTGGCAAAAATCATGTTTGTCTGGCTGGTTCTTCTGGGTGCAGCTCTGCTGTTTGGCGAAAAAGGCCATATGAACATCGGCATCTTCGTGGATGCGTTTTCGTCAGCGCGACTGAAAGGTGTCTTCCATCTCACCGCAGACATCCTGATCCTGCTGTTTGTTGTCGCTATTCTTCTGATCGGCGGGCTCGACGCCGTTGACCGGACGATGCGTCAGACCAACGCCGCCATCCCGTTCCTGCGAACGGGACAGATCTATCTGGCTTTGCCGATATGTGGCGCCTTTTCGGCCTATTACTGCCTTTACAACATCTGGAATGACATTCGAGCGCTGCTCCGCCCTGCCAATACGCAGAGTGTGGAAGGAAAGGCGAACTAAAATGGGAAACGCAGCCGACATCGGCCTTATCCTGCTCATCTCGATTCCGATCCTTCTGATGATCGGCGTTCCGATCAGTGTCAGCATGGGCATTGGTTCCGTACTGGCGATGGCCACCATCTTCACATTTGACCGCATGGCGATCACATCCGCCCAGCGTATTTTCGCCGGCATCAATTCCTTCTCGCTGCTGGCGATCCCGTTCTTTATCCTGGCAGGCAACATCATGACCTCGGGCGGGATAGCGCGAAGGCTGATCAATTTTGCCAAGGCACTGATCTGCTTCATACCGGGCTCGCTGGTTCAGACGAACATCGTTGCCAACATGCTGTTCGGTGCCATCTCCGGCTCCGGCGTTGCAGCCGCCGCCGCCATTGGCGGGGCCATGGGGCCACAGCAGAAGGCGGATGGCTATGATCCAAAATTTGCCGCCGCCGCTAACATCGCTTCGGCGCCTGCAGGAATGCTTATTCCGCCAAGCAACACCTTCATCATCTATTCACTGGCCAGCGGCGGCTCCTCGGTTGCAGCCCTGTTCATGGCCGGTTATGTGCCCGGCATTCTATGGGGCTTTGCCTGCATGATCCCGGTGGTCTTCTTCGCACGCAAGGCTGGCTACAAGGCCGAACGGCTTGCGAATTTCCGGACCAACCTGAAGACCACGATTGAAGCGATTCCGGCCTTGTTGATGATCGTGATCGTCGTTGGCGGCATCATCTCGGGCATTTTCACGCCAACCGAAGCCAGTGCCATCGCGGTGGTCTACGTCTCGATCCTGTCTCTTGCCTACAGAACGATGTCGGTGAAGATGGTCCCCGCACTGTTGCTGGCAACGGTAAAAACCACGGCGATGATCATCTTCATGATCGGTGTTTCGTCGATCATGGGCTGGATCATGGCCTATGCGCAGATCCCCAACATCATTGCGTCGTCGCTGCTGTCGATAACGGACAACCCGATCCTGATCATGATCATCATGAATATCGTGATCCTGCTTTTAGGCTTCGTGATGGACCCCACACCGGCCATCCTGATCTTTGCACCGATCTTCCTCCCGATCGCGATCTCACTGGGCATCGATCCTGTCCATTTCGGGGTTCTAATGGTCTTCAACCTGTGCATCGGCACCATCACGCCACCGGTCGGTCCGATCATGTTCGTCGGCTGCCGTATCGCCGAGCTGAAGATCGAGGACGTCGTCAAGCCGCTGCTGCCCTTCTTCTTCATCCTCGTGGCACTGCTGATGGCGGTGACGTTCATACCGGAATTGTCGTTGGCGCTGCCGCGTGCGGCCGGGCTGATCCATTAGTGATCGAACTTTTTGAAAACCGGCTGCCCCGCCGCGGGGCGGCCGGAACGGATACGTTCGGGTAAACCGGGCACCGGCAGAACAACTGAAATGCGCGTGATGGCGATGCCCGATGGCGCCTCCACACGTCCAGGCCGGACAATAGCAACGGTCAGCAAGGAGTAAAGACTGTGATTTTCGGACGACTTGACAATCTCGACCTCGAGAAGGCGACCATGCCGGAAGCGGTACTGGAAGGGCTTCGTTTCTTAAGCCAGGCCGACCTGGCCAGCGCGCCGGAAGGCCGGATCGACATTGACGGGGATCGTATTTTCGCAACAGTCCAGGATTATGTGACCCGGCCCACTGAAGCGAACCGCCCCGAATCCCATCTCCGCTATTTCGACATTCAATATGTGGTTTCCGGCCGGGAAGTGATCGGCTTTGCGCCTCTGTCGACAACGGGAGAAGCGGTTGAAGACCTCTCCGAGGAGCGCGACCTGCTGTTTTACGAGACGATGGCCGATGAAACACCGCTGACGCTGTCTGCCGGCAGCTTTGCCGTGTTTTACCCCTGGGATGTGCATCGCCCATGCTGCGCCGTTTCCGAAACAGGCGAGCCCGTTCGCAAGGTCGTTGTCAAAATCCGCTTGTGATCGATCCGTACTGCGCGCGGGAGAACATACCCCGCCCGCCTTTCAGGCGCCGAGAGCAACCAATTTGAATTTCAGCAAGCGAAAAGACCGCAGGGTTAGTCCGCAACTATTCGCTTCTACACAACGAAGGAGAAAGAACCATGGATATCCGCTATTCCGTCAATCAGAAAGACTTCAAGCGCTACACCACCGAGGAAGCGCGCGATGAATTCCTGATCGAAAACCTCTATGTCGCCGATACCGTCGTTGCCGTTTATTCGCATATCGACCGGATGGTGACCCTTGGCTGCATGCCGGTGAGTGAAGCCGTGCCGCTGGACAAGGGCATTGATTGCATGGGTACGTTCGGAACGAATTATGTTCTGGAGCGCCGTGAAATCGGTATCTTCAACCTTGGCGGTTCCGGCACGATCGAGGCCGATGGCGAGACCTTCAACCTAGACTTTCAGGACTGCCTCTATATCAGCCGCGGCACCAAGTCGGTCGTGTTCAAGAGCGTTGATCCGGCCAAGCCCGCAAAATTCTACATGGTTTCCGCACCGGCTCACAAAGCCTGCAAGACAACTTTCCTGAAGATGGCCGATGCCAAGAAGGTTCCGCTGGGCGATGCAGCCACGTCCAACAAGCGCGTCATCAACCAGTTCATCCATCCTGACGTTCTGGAAACCTGCCAGCTCTCCATGGGCCTGACCCAGCTGGAGCCGGGTAGTGTCTGGAACACCATGCCAGCCCATACCCATGAGCGCCGGATGGAGATCTACACTTATTTCAATCTGCCGGAAGATCAATCTGTCTTCCACATGATGGGTGAGGGCAAGCAGACCCGCCACATTCTGGTGCAGAACGAGCAGGCCGTCATCAGCCCGTCATGGAGCATCCATGCCGGTTGCGGCACCACCAGCTACACCTTCATCTGGGCGATGGGCGGCGAAAACCAGACCTTCAACGACATGGATGTCATCCCGATCAACGAATTGCGCTGATCGCTGGGACAGCTTCGCCCTCCGAACAAACATTTCTCAAGAACAGAAAGATCCGCTCATGCACTTTGCAGACAGTTTTTCGCTTGAAGGCAAGGTCGCGCTGGTCACCGGCGCTTCCTACGGTATCGGCTTCTCCATTGCTTCCGCGCTTGCCGAAGCCGGTGCGACGATCGTCTTCAACGACATCAACGAAGATTTCCTGAAAAAAGGCATCGCCGACTACAAGGCAGCCGGCATCGACGCCAAAGGCTACATCTGCGACGTTACCGATGAGCCTGCCGTACAGAACATGGTGGCCCGGATTGCCGAAGACGTCGGCCCGGTCGATATTCTGGTCAACAATGCCGGTATCATTGCCCGTACGCCGATGCATGAGATGGAAGCTGGTGATTTCCGCAAGGTCATCGATATCGACCTGACGGCACCCTTCATCCTCGCCAAGGCCGTTCTGCCATCAATGATGGAACGCCGCAGTGGCAAGATCATCAACATCTGCTCGATGATGAGCGAGCTTGGCCGCGAAACGGTTTCGGCGTACGCAGCCGCCAAGGGCGGTCTGAAGATGCTGACACGCAATATCGCTTCGGAATACGGCGCCTACAACATCCAGTGCAACGGCATCGGCCCCGGCTATATCGAAACGCCGCAGACCGCCCCGCTGCGCGAGCCCGGCCATCCGTTCAACTCCTTCATCCTGGCCAAGACGCCTGCCAACCGCTGGGGCACGACCGGCGACCTGAAGGGCCCGGCGGTTTTCCTTGCCTCATCGGCTTCGGACTTCGTCAACGGCCACGTTCTCTACGTTGACGGCGGCATCCTCGCCTATATCGGCAAGCAGCCGTAATTCAGCACGAAACCGGAGCGGGCAAGGCATTTACCTGTCCGTTCCGGCAAGCTGATAAATGATAACTGCGCTGCCCCATTCTTTGAACCGCCGGATGTTGGATTTTCCGGCTCTGATCACGATGGCGGGCAGGCAGCGGTGCGTCGCCCCAAGCTTGACGCCTTTGTCACCTGTCTGGTTCTCCGAGACGGAGGCCGGTATGTCGCGCCAGCAAGTCTGGAAATAACCCGAGAGCATAGCCTTCGAAATGAAGCTTTCGGCTTCCGCCTGCGACCATAGCGATATTTAATAATTCTCAAGTCAGAGGAATATCTATATGTTTTTTCTAAAATTTTAGGCCATTCTATAGGAATAGGTGGGTGGGAGGCGCGCTTGAACGCAATACGGCTATCACGACGGGACCTAACCTTTCTGGCCGTTTGCATTATTCTGGGCGGAATTCTCACATTTGCGGCTCAGTTTGTTGCGCTTACAAGAAGCGCAAACCAATTGGTTTTTCAATACGGAGAAAAAATATACGATCGGTCTGTGTCGATTGCCGCCGACGGCACCGACGCTATTCGGCTGCTGAATGAAACATCCAATATCTTATGCTCCGAAACCGATCTTGCGATGATGCGTGATTATGCCTTTCGCTCGGATTATCTGGGCGATGTTGGCCGTATCGTGCATGGGAACTTGATATGCTCAGCCATGTTTGGGTTCTTTATTCCCGCACGCAGGCTACCTCAACCAGCTCGTGGGGATATGCTGAATGGAACGGTCTTCTGGAGAGCGACAGTCGGCGTGTTGCCGATCGGGATACCCGTGGATATTGCCGCCCATGGTCAGACGGCGGTGTTTACCGACCCTGCAGCATTTGAAGCGATTGAGCCAAATCGTGACGGCTTCAGTGCTTTGGTCGTGACCCATGACGGGGACTATGTCTTTCAAAGTTTTGGTGAAACACGCGGTTTAGTGGAGCGGTTGGGGCAACCTGACGCTGGCTTTTTGCTTAATCATGATCGCTATTATTCGCGTTGTAGCGATACCTACGACATATGCCTGGTCGCCCGGTATTCGTCTTCAGCGATAGGCCGGACAAATGCTTTTCAGTTTGCAGTATTTCTGTTTGCCGGGGCGGCGTGCGGCGGCGTAATCGGCGGTTTCTGCCTGTGGTATCATAATCATCGCTTGTCATGGCGGCAAAAGCTGAAACGCGCGATAAAGGCGAACCGCCTGGCCGTGGTCTATCAACCGTTCTTCAAACTGGACACCGGAGAGCTCACCGGTGCAGAAGCACTAGTCCGTTTGATCGATGATGCTGGTGGATGGGTCTATCCCGACATGTTCATCGGCGCGGCCGAAGAAATGGGCATTGGGAACACAATCACGCGTAAAGTTGTCGCTATGGCCCTTTCCTCGATGCAGGATGTTCTGCAGGAGAGGCCGGATTTCTATATCAGTATCAACATCATCGCGAGCGATCTCCTCGACCCCTCCTTCCTTGCGTTCATGCAGAATGAGACGGCGCGCCGGGGACTTTCTCCTCGGCAAGTGGCGCTCGAGCTGACCGAGCGTTCAACCGCCAACCATGAGGCGCTGACTTCCTCGATGGCGCTTTTTCGCGACTGCGGATACCAGATTTTCATCGATGATTTCGGTACTGGATATTCAAGCCTGTCCTATATATCGGAGCTTCCGATCTCCGGGATCAAGATAGATCGTATGTTTATTCAGGCTCTTGATCAGGAGACTGCTGCCAGTACCATTGTGAACAAGATACTTGACCTGGTGTCGACACTGGACGTCAATGTGATCTGCGAGGGGGTGGAGACTGAAGCGCAGGCCAGCCGCCTGAGAGCCATGCGCCCGGGCCTGACAGCGCAGGGGTGGCTCTTTAGCAAACCGGTTTTGTCGGAGACCTTTGTGACGCAGTTTATTGAAAATGAAGTGAGCTACTCCCCAACGGTTTGAAAGGATGCAGTTCGGATTTCAGGAGACTTTAGCTCTTTTGATTTGCTGATTTGAGGGGCGCTTGCGTGATGTCGCAAGCGGCGGCTCTGAAGGCTCTTTTCCTTGATCCGTCTCCGGTATTTCGGAATTTGGTTTCCAAGACCACCTCTGTTCTTGACCAGTCCATGAGCAAGCCTTGTCAGCTCTGGATTCTCTTAAGTGTCCGCTCAGCCGCCTTTAGCCTCGCTTCGCCCCCCTCGGTAGCGCTCACTCATGTTGCCCTTTGAATGCCCGAGTAAAAGGTTGCGGTCAAACACTTCCACACCGGCATCAATGAGCCGACCTTCCATCGTGTGACGCAATGAGTGCAGGAGGGACAGAGGATTTACACCGTGGATCTTTATCTGAAGGTTCGTCTGGCCGTCTCGGAAGGCATGAGCCGACGTCAGGCAGCCAAACACTTCAACATATCCCGCGACAGCGTAGCAAAGATGCTGACATATTCGACGCCTCCTGGCTATCAGCGACGATCACCAGTCCGGCGCCCGAAGCTGGATGCGTTCGTTTCGACCGGCTTCATGACGAGTGCGGGCTCACCGGCGACTATACGATCATCAAGGACTATATCCGCGAACGGGAACAGCGCCGTCAGGAAGTGTTCGTGCCGCTTTCTCATCCGCCCGGCCATGCGCAGGCTGATTTCGGTGAGGCGACTGTCGTGATCGGCGGCGTGGAACAGAAAGCCCGGTTTTTCGTGCTCGACCTTCCGCATAGGGACGGCTGCTATGTGCGGGCTTATCCCGCGGCGGTAGCCGAGGCCTGGGTTGATGGCCACGTCCATGCGTTTGCGTTCTTCGGGGCCGTGCCGCAATCGATCGTCTATGACAATGACCGCAGTCTTGTGGCCAGGGTCCTGGCGTGATCCCACGGATAGTGGCACAACAGACACAGGCATGCGGGTCCCAATCAAGATACAGGAAGATGATCTATTGAACCCGGCGTACCTGAGCACTCTCGGCCCCGGAGAAAACGGTGTGTCTGGACTGGTTCTTGGTGTGGGCCCCGACGTTCTCAGGGTAAGTTGGCCTTATCAGAACAGGCCCAAGCAACGACCAGGCGTTCGTCTTGTCCAATGGGCGCGGGCACAGGGGAAACAAAGGGTACTGAGCCTTCTCCAACGCTCTGATTTTTTGCTTCTCCGCCTTCGGCGACCAAAAAATCTGCTCTCTCTCGCTTCCGGCTGCCGGGGTCACGGGCCCCGGCAGCTTAACGGAAGCGTTCGATGCGTTGGAATCTCAAGGCTCCTTGACAGGTCAGAAGCGGCTGCGTCCGTTGGACGCATCTCCGCCGCCAGCAAGCTGGCGCGAAGATGGTCCATTATCTTTGCCACTCCTGACCTATCAACCCTTTCTTTCCCTAGGTGTTCAGTCCCGGCATTTGATGGATCGGATTAAGTTTGAAACGTTGGGGTTCAGAAGTCCAGATTTTGCAGATGTATTCGTGTGGCGTTAGCCCACGCAACGTCTTCAATCGCCGCCCGATATTGCGGCCTCGCAATCAAACGCTTTCCGGTGTGCTGCCCGGTGGCTCCGGTTGCCTTTGGAGACGGCACCATTCGCTACGACCGATCAGATCTCGGCCGTTGGCTCGAGAGCAAGAAAGCCGGATGCGTCGATACCGACGATGACATTCTTTCCAAGCTGGAGTGATTGATGGCAGACAGGAAGAACCCTCGCGGTTTCAAGATATTCAAGGACCGCAAGGGCAAATGGCGGTGCTACCATCGCAAAACACGTGAACCGATGGACCTCGAGAAGTGCCCGCTCTACTCGGTCGCGTATTATACAGAGTGCTACCGCATCAACGAACTGGTGAAGAGTTCGGAACAGGCCAAGCCCGGTACGCTTGGCCTGTTCATTAAACGCTACCATGCCAGCGACAAGTTCAAAGACCTGGCCCCGCGCACACAGGCCGATTATCAGCGCTGCTTTGACTACCTGAAGAGCATCGCAGGCACACCGCTGAAGCGCTTCACGCCGCCTCTGGTGCGCAAGATACGAGACAAGGCAGCAACCAAGTTGGGCATTCGCTGGGGGAATTATGTGAAAACCGCGCCCGAAGGATGCCCCGCAGGCAAACAGACCGTGGGCAGACTTTGAGCGTGAAGCCGTCATAGAGGCTATTCCGGCGCATATGCTGCCTCCGGTAATGCTGATGATTTATTACGGCCTCGATCCGCAGGACGCGCTCAAGCTGCCCCGGTCTGCCCTTTCGAATGGCGAGATCATCACCAGACGCGGAAAGACCGGAGTAGCCGTCGCCCTCCCCTTGTTGCCCGATGTGGCGCAGGTAATGACCAACCAGCCGAAACACGACGCCATCACGCTTTGCGCCAACAGCTACGGACGACCATGGACCACGGCCGGCTTTCGCGCCTCATGGCGACCATCCAGCTCGTGCTCGGACAGAATACCGAAGCCATGGAACGGCACGGCACTATTCGAGGCGCGCTGACATGCGGAAACAGACCGCTGCCGCCATGGCCGATTTCGAAGCCGAAGTGAACAGACGCAAAACGAAAACTGTCAAACAGGAAGAAACGAAGGCAGGCCAAAATGAAAAAGATTACTAAACCCAATGGGTTTAAGTGGTGCCCAGACGCGGATTCGAACCACGGACACGCGGATTTTCAATCCGCTGCTCTACCAACTGAGCTATCTGGGCAGGCGCTCTTGAGACAAAAAAGCACCTTCGCCGGCTGCCGGAGCGGACCCGCGAATGAGCGCGTTTATAGCATTTTGTTTTTTCAAGTCCAGCGGCAATTTCCCGATTTTCCAAGAAAATTTCGGTTCACCGGCTGCGCGGCCCGTTCGCCGGGAACAAACCGGAGAAAGCCGCTTACAAAGCCGCCTTCAGCCGCACCGACAAGGCCAGTTCCTCGGCAAAATCAACAAGGTCACCAATGCGCGGATAAGCCAGTTCGTAGAACGTCTCAGCATCATGCCGCCTGACGCCAACGAGGCCGCGCCGCACGAGCAAGGCCGTCGCCGAACCAACCTGACAAACGGAAAGCCCGGTAACACGGCAAAGGCCCAGACATGTCTGCCTGCTAACCTGCAGGGCTTTGACGACCTTGACACCCTCATCGCTGGCAAGGGACGCGAGAGCCCCGGCCATGAGGTCAAATCGCGCGTCAGATTCGACCCCACGGCCGAGAGTCACCATGTTCTGATGAGAAACGTTCATGAAAAAACCTTTAAATTAGACCATCAAATAACATTGATATAAATTAGAATATCGAGATATGTAATATATATCTTGCCGCTTCAGCTTTATCATAACCACAACACAGACGAAATCAAAACAATAGCGAAAAGACTACTGCAATACGACCAGAATACGCCGGAATGCAAGACGCCGACGCTGGGATGTGGCGCGTCATCAAGGATGGGCGGTTGAGACGCTGTGATGCGGCAGTGCAACAAAAAGCCAAGAATTGCTCTGGATAGACGATTGCCAATCGGAACCGACATGCTAACCTCTGGCGTGTGGGGAAAGAAGGACCAGAATGACAACAATTTCTGAGACGCCGCAAAAAAGCATGGTGATTTCCAGGCGGCTGCGGGAGAGCATCAGGCTCCATCTCGAGAGCATCTATCCGAAAAAAGACTCGCGCGCACTGACGCGGCAGATCATCGAAGCCTTCTGGAGCGACGGCGCGGTTCCGCGCAAGCGCGGCCGCGTTGCCGGCAACAATATGTGGAGCGCCGACAACACCTATGTCATCACCTACGGCAATTCGATTATCGACGGGGAACACAAGCCGCTCTCGCTGCTTCAGGATTTCGTCAACGAAAACCTGAAGGGTGTCATCAAGGGCGTGCATATCCTGCCCTATTTCCCCTATACTTCCGATGACGGTTTTGCGATCACCGACTACCGGGCGGTCGACAGCGGCCTTGGCGGCTGGGAGGACATAGAGCGCATCAGCCGCGAGTTCCGGCTGATGTCGGATCTGGTGCTCAACCACTGTTCCAGTCAGAGCAGCTGGTTCAATGAATTCCGCATGGGCCATGAACCCTACAAGGATTTCTTCTTCACCGCCTCACCGGAAGACGACCTTTCCTCGGTTGTCAGGCCGCGCGCCCATCCGCTGCTGCGCAAGGTGGAGACCGCCGAAGGCGAACAGCATGTCTGGTGCACGTTCAGCCACGATCAGGTGGATTTCGACTTTTCCAACCCGGAAGTGCTGCTCGAATTTTTGCGAATCATGCGGTTCCATATCAATAGTGGCGTGCGTACCATCAGGCTCGACGCCTGCGCCTTCATCTGGAAGGAAATCGGCACCTCCTGCATCCACCTGCCCCAGACCCACGAGATCATCCGGCTGATGCGGCTTCTGGCCGATTACAGCGAAGAAAGCATCGTTCTCATTACCGAGACGAATGTGCCGAATATCGAAAATCTGAGCTATTTCGGCAATCGCAACGAAGCCCACATGATCTACAATTTCTCACTGCCGCCGCTGATCGTGCACGCGCTTTTGACGGGAACCTCACAATTCCTCAATGCTTGGCAGATGGCGATGCCCCCGGCACAGATGGGCTGTGCCTATTTCAACTTTACCGCCTCGCATGACGGCATCGGCCTCAGACCCGCTGAAAGCCTGCTGTCCGACGAGGCCATCATGCAGATGGTCGAAACGGTTAAAGGCTTTGGCGGCCGGATCTCCATGCGTCAGCTTTCCGACGGCTCAATGCGGCCCTACGAGATGAATGTCGCGCTGTTCGATGCGCTGAAAGGTACGGTCAACGGCGAGGACGAACACAACATCGCCCGCTTCCTCTGCAGCCAGACGATCGCCATGGCGCTGGAAGGCATTCCGGCCTTTTATATCCACTCGCTGCTGGCCACCAGCAACGACTATGAGGGCGTCGAAAAGTCCGGCCATAACCGCGCAATAAACCGCCATCGCTGGAATTATGATGCGCTGCAAGAAGCGCTTGCCGACGAAACCACGCAGCATGCCAGGGTTTTCAATGCCATGCGTGAACGTATCGGCATTCGCACCAAACAACCCGCCTTTCACCCGAATGCGACCCAGTTCACCCTGCATCTGGGAGAAAAGCTGTTCGGCTTCTGGCGCCAGAGCGTCGATCGTACCCAGAGCATTTTCGCGATCAACAATGTTACCAACGAGACACTCGAGATTCCGGCGATGGCGCTGAACCTGATCGGTGGAGAGAACTGGGTCGACCTGATTTCCGGCGAGACGGCCAGCGATGCCAAGATCACCTTTGCGCCCTACCAGTGCCGGTGGATCACCAACAAGAGATAGGCGCTTGCTGCGGCGGCAACACCATCTTGCCGCCACGCTTCTTCCACCGAGAAACCGAACAAAACCCAGCACCCGGCTTGCCGCCGTGTGTTTTTTGCCATATTAATTTCATAGTTTCGTATATACGTACTGTAATCTCGAACTCCGAACCATTCCCGAGGGAGACCGGACATGTCCCTGCCATTTTCGCCCGACCCTGCTATCAGGCCTGAAGTCCACGGCTTCTTCGACCCCGCCACCAACACAATCTCCTACATCGTGCACGATCCGGCTTCTGATGCCTGCGCGATCATCGACAGTGTGATGGACATCGACTACCCCGCCGGACGCCTTTCCCATGCAAGCGCCGACCGGATGATCGGGATGATCAGGGACAATGGCTGGCGGCTGGAATGGCTGATCGAAACCCATGTCCACGCCGACCACCTTTCCGCAGCGCCCTATATTCAGGAACAGCTTGGCGGCCTGCTTGGCATTGGCGAGAATATCGTGGCCGTGCAGGATACGTTCGGCAAGGTGTTCAACGAAGGCACTGAGTTCCAGCGCGATGGCTCGCAGTTCGACCGTCTGTTTAGCGATGGCGACAGCTATGAAATCGGCGGACTGACGGCCCATGTGATGCACACGCCCGGCCACACCCCCGCCTGCATGACCCACGTAATCGGTGATGCCGCCTTTGTCGGCGATACGCTGTTCATGCCCGATGGCGGATCGGCGCGTGCCGATTTTCCGGGCGGTGACGCCCGCACGCTCTACCGCTCCACTCAGCGCGTTCTGGCGCTACCGGAAGAGACGCGGCTGTTCATGTGCCATGATTACGGCCCGAATGGTCGCGACATCAAATGGGAAACCAGCGTCGGCGAGGAACGCCGCCACAATATCCACCTCCATGACGGTATCAGCGAGGATGAATTTGTGGAGATGCGCGAAAAGCGCGATGCAACGCTGTCGATGCCGCGGCTGATCCTACCCTCTCTGCAGGTCAACATGCGCGCCGGCGATGTGCCTAAAGACAGTGACGGGCGACCGATGCTGAAAGTGCCGATCAACGTGCTCTGACGCTCGACATCATCTGCAACAGGAAGAAACCGGCATGCGGACTCGCGCAATCAACAGCAATTATCACATCTCTGGCCAGCTCAAGGCCAAAGATATGGCGGAGGTGGCAAAAGCCGGTTTCGCCGCCGTCATCTGCATGCGGCCGGACGGCGAGGGCTTTTTTCAGCCAAAATTCGCCGAGATCGAAGAGGCGGCAAAGGCAGAAGGCCTCGCCTGCTACTATGTGCCGGTCGGCGGCGGCCATCAGCCGATCACCCAAGCGCCGAAGCTGAAGACGATCCTCAATGAAACAGAAGGACCGGTTCTTGCCTTCTGCGCATCAGGCGGCCGCTGTGCTGGCCTTTATAACCTCGCCCTGCAGGCGGGTTAGTCGCCTCAGGCTTTCCGCGCGTAGGCGATGGTTTCAAAGCGGGTGGCAAGCGCGTCGTAAAGCAGAAGCCGGCCAATCAGCGGATCACCGGCGCCCGTCGCAAGCTTGATCACTTCCATCGCCATCAACGTGCCGATCACGCCGGTGACCGGGCCGACAATGCCGGCCTCGGCGCAGGACGGCACCAGGCCAGACGGCGGCGCTTTCGGATAGAGATCGCGGTAACGCGGGTTTGGCTTTCCATCAACCCCCGCCGCATAAGGCTTCAGCACCGTCAGCGATCCATCGAACCGGCCGACGGCGCCGGTCACCAGCGGCACGCTCCTGCGCTCGGCAGCATCGGCGGCCATATAGCGCGTGTCGAAATTGTCGGACCCGTCCACGAGGATATCGAAACCGGCCAGGACATCATCAACGGTTCCGGCATCAAGCCGTTCGTGAAAGCGACGGCAGATGACATGCGGGTTGATGCGCGCAATCGCCCGTGCCGCACTCTTCGTCTTCTCCTCTCCAACAGTGCCACTGTCATGAATGACCTGACGTTGAAGGTTGGAAAGGCTGACGGCGTCATCATCGGCAATACCCAGCGTACCGATACCGGCAGCCGCCAGATAGGCGAGAACCGGACTGCCGAGCCCGCCCGCACCAATCACCAGCACCCGCGCACGCTTGAGCGCCTGCTGACCCGCGCCGCCGATCTCCGGCAGTACGATGTGGCGGGCATAGCGTTCGATTTCTTCGGGGGAAAAGGGTTCAATGTCGCTCATCGTTTCACTATATCAGGCACGGCAGGAACGGATAGCCAAGAACCCGCAAACGTGATGGAAAACACCATGAGTGACGACCGTATTCTTAAACTGGAAGAAACCGTCGCCTATCAGGCGAAAACCATCGATGAACTGTCTGAACAGCTTGCCGCCCAGTGGAAGGAAATCGACCGGTTGAAGAAGCAGTTCGAGGTCCTGACAGACCGGTTCCTAACGCTGGAGGAAACCGCCGGCGAACGCCCGGCGATCACCAAACCGCCGCATTACTGAAGATATCCGCTCAACTGCAGGCTTTGTCCTCTATCCTTTATCCTTGCAGTAGCTGCCGCGCCAAATGACGAAACGAGACAGGGCGGCGCATAACCAGCGTGCGCCTGTCACGTAACACTATCGCGACGATTTCTTTGGTGAATAGAGGGCTCCCACACTGCCGGCACCATTTTTATATCGCCCGTAGACTCGTGTATCATTCGCGATCGCTGAACTGGTAATCTCTTTTGCAAATGCCCGATAAAAAACATCGCCTCGGGCTTTGGAATTAAAGCCGCGGACCGACGCACGGCAGTGCAGTCTGCCTCCAAGATCGGTTTTGGTCGGGATCGCGGCTTCAGTGTGCCCCTTGCTATCGCCCCAAATGGATTTGCCCCCAGCGCTGAGTGGCTTGGTGAAGCCACGCATGCCTTCCCATTGCTTCTCGTGGAGCTCGTAACCTGCGGCTATGAGGACGCCTGATGCTTTGTCCACAGATGCGATATCCATAAATTGAATGAGACAGGCTTTCGCCGCCGCCTGACCCAGTTCAGACAGCTCGGGAAATAGTGGATTCAGGTCTTCTGGTTCAGGAGTTTCAGTCGTACAACCCGACAATGCTGCTATCATAATTGCAATCGCAATCTTGGGTGTTTTTCTCATGCCGTCCACTTTGAAGTCCTGCAACCTGAAGTAAATTTCGCTATAACCGGATAAATGTAATACGGGTGCATGTCTAGCTGTATAGTTGCAGGTCTTTTGTCCATACACAGCCAATGATTGGATCCGGGGGTGTCATGGCGCCAGTCCGAATAGGTCCGCGACGCGCTGTTCGCTTTTTATCAGAAGCACTTTCCAGCATCGGCGCTAAGCTTCGCTCACCACCCCGTTCGCGACGTTGAAGAACTGGCCGCGGTCGCCGAGCGCGGTAAACAGCGCCCGGTCGGTGCCGGTCATGAAGGACTGACCGCCGATTTCGGAAATGCGGGTAAAAAGCGCCGCGCGCCGTTCCTCGTCCAGATGGGCGGCAACTTCATCGAACAGCATGATCGGTGGATAGCCACTGATGCGGCGGGTGAGCTTTGCATGCGCCAGCACCAGCCCGATCAGCAGCGCCTTCTGCTCCCCGGTTGAGCACAGTGCCGCCTCAATGTCCTTTTGCTGATGCCGCACGGCCATCTCACTGCGATGCGGCCCATCCAGCGTGCGACCGGCAGAAGCATCACGGTAGCGCTCCTCTTCCAGCAGCGCCCGGTAACGATCCTCCAGATCGATCGCCGGTGCCTCGGCCACATCGGCGAAGAAGCCGGTGAGCGCGATATCGGGTGCGGGGAAGGGAGAGCCTGCCTCGCTTTCGGCGATCAGCCCGGTCAGGAGCGACAGCAGCTCGCGCCGCGCCAGTGCCATCGCCACGCCGAGCCCGGCCATCTGCTGTTCCAGCCCGGAGAGCCACGCGGGCTCCATGCGTCGCTCCGACAAAAGCCGATTGCGCGAGCGCATGGCCCGCTCGAAATCTGCGACACGGCGACCATGCGCAGGATCGATCGACAGCACCATCCGGTCGAGAAAGCGACGGCGGTCGCCGGCCGGCCCGGTGAAAAGCCCGTCCATGGAGGGCGTCAGCCAGATCACCCGCACATGATCGAGAAGCTCATCCCCTGAAGTGGCCTGCGTACCGTTGATGCGGACCCTACGGCCTGCTCCTTCCGTGCCGTCCGTCCCGGTTCCGATACCGACGCCGCCCTCCATGCCTTCGAGCTCGGAAAACACCGTAAAACCGGCAGCCGCCCCCTTGCGTGCGACCTGCCCGTAGGAGGCCCGGCGCATGCCACGCCCGGGCGACAGGAAAGACACGGCTTCCATGAGATTGGTCTTGCCCGCCCCGTTTTCCCCCGTCAGCACGACATGCCGTCCATCAAGCGAAAGCGATGCTTGCGGATAATTGCGGAAGTCAGTGAGCTTCAGCACAGTCAGGAAAATAGAGGGCAGCATGGCGCAGTTTCTGTTCAAATGGTCCGCCCCTTATGGGGCAAAAGCGATCAAGACAAAAGACCGCCATGACTGGCCAGAGCAGTTCAGGGCCACAATGAACCACTCTGATGTTCACAACGATCAACAAAAAAGCGCCGGGGCCTACCCCGACGCCTTCAAATGGTATCAGCGACTGTGATGCCATCACTCCGTCCCGAAAAATTCCTTCATCCGGGCGAAAAAGCCGTTGGATTCCGGGTTGTTCTCGTTGGACGAGAGTTCGTCGAATTCCTCCAGCAATTCGCGCTGACGGCGTGTCAGTTTCTGCGGGGTCTCGACGCGAACCTGAATGTAGAGATCGCCCTTGTGGGAGGATCGGAGCACCGGCATGCCCTTGCCCTTGAGGCGGAACTGCTTGCCAGTCTGAGTGCCCTCGGGAACCGCAACACGCGACTTGGTGCCGTCCAGCGTGGTGACCTCGAACTTGCCGCCAAGAGCCGCCTGGGTCATCGAGATCGGCACGCTGCAATGCAGGTCCGCGCCATCGCGCTGAAAGAACATATGCGGCTTGACCGACAGAAAGATGTAAAGATCGCCCGATGGCCCGCCCCGCAAGCCCGCCTCGCCCTCACCCTGAAGGCGGATGCGGGTACCGTCTTCGATACCGGCCGGAATGTTGACCGAAAGCGAACGCTCCTCGACCGTGCGTCCCTCGCCACGGCATTTCGTGCAGGGGTCGGAAATCGTTTCGCCACGGCCGTGACAGGTCGGGCAGGTACGTTCCACCGAGAAAAAGCCCTGCGCCGCGCGCACCCGGCCAGAACCGTGACAGGTGGCACAGGTCGACGGCTTCGAACCCGGCTTTGCACCGGAGCCCGTGCATTCGTCACAGACGACTGAGGTCGGAACCCTGATCTGCGCCGTCTTGCCCTCGAAGCTTTCCTCCAGCGAGATTTCCATATTGTAGCGCAGGTCAGCCCCGCGCTCGCGTCCGCCGGAAGAACGCCGCCCGCGCGCGCCGCCCATCATTTCGCCAAAAATATCCTCGAAAATATCGGAGAAGCCACCGGCGCCTCCGAAGCCAGCAGCGCCCGGTCCGCCGCCGCCGTTTTCAAACGCGGCATGACCGAAACGATCATAGGCAGCTCGCTTCTGCGGGTCCTTGAGCGTCTCGTAGGCTTCGTTGATTTCCTTGAACTTCTTTTCGGCCTCGGGATTATCCGGATTCTTGTCCGGATGGCACTTCATCGCAAGTTTGCGGAAGGCGCTCTTCAGCTCCTTTTCGTCTGCCGAACGGCCGACCCCGAGTGTCTCGTAATAGTCCGCTTTTGCCATGGAGTCTGCCAACCTCTTGAACAGAATTCTCCGGCCGCCTTGGGAACGGCCGGATGTTTGATTTCAGGATTGATAACGAGCGACGCTCAAATCAAGCCGATTTCTTGTTGTCGTCATCATCGCTGACGTCTTCGAAATCAGCATCGACAACGTCGGACTCGGCGTCCCTGGCGGCATCCGCGGAGGCAGCCGCGTTCTCATCAGCCTGCTGAGCTTCATAGACGGCCTGACCGAGCTTCATCGAAACTTCCATCAGCGTCTGCGTCTTGGCCTGGATGTCATCGGCATCCGGCTCTTCGGCACCGACAGCCGTCTTCAGTTCCTCGATCGCCGCCGTGATGGCATTGCGGTCTTCTTCCGAAACCTTGTCGCCATGCTCATTGAGCGACTGCTCGGAGGAATGAATCAGGCTTTCAGCCTGGTTCTTCGCCTCAACCGCAGCACGACGCTTCTTGTCTTCTTCGGCGTGGCTTTCGGCGTCCTTGACCATCTGATCAATGTCGGCATCGGAAAGACCACCCGACGCCTGAATACGGATCTGGTGTTCCTTGCCGGTGCCCTTGTCTTTGGCAGACACGTTGACGATGCCGTTGGCGTCGATATCGAAGGTGACTTCGATCTGCGGCACGCCGCGCGGTGCTGGCGGAATGCCAACGAGGTCGAACTGGCCGAGCATCTTGTTGTCGGCCGCCATTTCACGTTCGCCCTGAGCCACACGAATGGTCACAGCGGACTGATTGTCCTCTGCCGTGGAGAAGGTCTGGCTCTTCTTGGTCGGGATCGTGGTGTTACGGTCGATAAGGCGGGTAAACACGCCACCGAGCGTTTCGATACCGAGCGACAGCGGGGTCACGTCAAGCAGCAGAACGTCCTTGACGTCGCCCTGCAGAACGCCACCCTGAATGGCAGCACCAAGCGCCACGACTTCATCCGGATTTACACCCTTGTGCGGATCCTTGCCGAACAGCTGCTTCACGGTTTCCTGAACCTTGGGCATGCGGCTCATACCGCCGACCAGAACAACTTCGTCAATCTCGCTTGCCGAAATACCCGCATCCTTCAGCGCGGCCTGGCAGGGGCCAACTGTGCGCTTGACGAGATCAGCAACGAGGCTTTCGAACTTGGCGCGGGTCAGCTTCAACGTCAGATGCTTCGGGCCGGTCGCGTCAGCCGTGATGAACGGCAGGTTGACTTCGGTCTGCTGCGAGGACGAAAGCTCGATCTTGGCCTTTTCGGCGGCTTCCTTCAGACGCTGCAGGGCCAGTTTGTCAGCCCTCAGATCAATGCCGTTTTCCTTCTTGAACTCGTCTGCAAGATATTCGACCAGACGCATGTCAAAGTCTTCGCCACCGAGGAAGGTATCGCCATTGGTCGACTTCACTTCGAAGACGCCATCGCCGATTTCGAGGATCGACACGTCGAAGGTACCACCGCCAAGGTCATAAACGGCAATGGTCTTGCCTTCGTTCTTGTCGAGGCCGTAAGCGAGTGCAGCAGCCGTCGGCTCGTTGATGATGCGCAGCACTTCCAGACCGGCGATCTTGCCGGCATCCTTGGTGGCCTGACGCTGGGCGTCGTTGAAGTAGGCGGGAACCGTGATGACGGCCTGCTCTACCTTTTCACCGAGATAAGCTTCCGCGGTCTCCTTCATCTTCTGAAGGATCATCGCCGAGACCTGCGACGGGGAATAGGACTTGTCGTTGGCCTTCACCCAGGCATCGCCATTGTCGCCCTTGACGATTTCGAAGGGAACCAGGCCCTTGTCCTTGGTCACGGTCGGGTCTTCGTAGCGGCGGCCGATCAGGCGCTTGACAGCGAAGAGTGTATTGGTGGGATTGGTCACAGCCTGACGCTTGGCGGGCTGGCCGACAAGGCGCTCACCATCTTCAGAAAAAGCCACCATCGAAGGGGTCGTACGGGCGCCTTCGGCGTTTTCGATCACCTTGGCATCCTTGCCATCCATGATGGCGATGCAGGAATTCGTCGTACCGAGGTCAATACCAATTACTTTAGCCATTTTCGCGTGTCTCCTTTTAAGCAGGCCATCCGAACCCTTCAGGCATTCTGTGACGGCCCCTTGAGCTATGGTCTTGATTTGAATTTCGCGGCGATAACGCCGTTGTGAGCGCTATATAATGAGCACCAAATGTCTCTGCAAGGCGCTTCACCATGCTTATGGCAGCAATTACACGCCAATTTAGCGGCTCTGGGCATCGTTTGAGGGCCATAAGGTACCATCTTTACGTCAGCGATGTCGTGCTTGTCTCAGACGCTCCTCAAGGGATAACGCCGGACCCGATGGATTTGCGGTCGGTCGGGCCCGATATCAACCCCAAGGGATTAACCATGGCTCAATTTCTGGCGGTTGATTACTCGTTTTGCGAGAATTCCGCATAGAGTCCGGCCAAGACATCGCCTGCGGCCTGATTGGCCGACTGGCCCGAAAAATTCGTCAGCACCACGATGCCAAGGTCTTCCTCCGGATCAAGCACGATGCGGGCCAGGTTCATCGCATTCGACCCGTTATGGGTCAGAAGCGGCCGGTCGGCCCAATCGAACGGCACAACACCCCAGCCAAGCGCATATTCGCCCGTCGTCGGCGTGCCGGGTGGTGGGTTTTCGCGCAGAGGGGTCTGAACCTTGGCGGCATGAAGATACTGGAGCGTTTCCGGCGAAACCAGCGCCGGGCCGCGCCTGCCCTCACCCACATTCCAGGACGCCCATTTTGCATAGTCGCCGACAGACATGTGTGCGGTCCCGGCCGGTCCCATGGCCGGAGGAACATCGGAGGCAGCCCCCCAGTACATCGGCGTCACAGTTCCGTCTTCTTCGATCCGGTGACTGACCGGCGCATCCACAAGACCGAAGCTGGTCTGCGGCCCGAGGCCAGCTGTATCAAGGCCGAGCGGCTCGAAAATCCGTCCGTTCATCAGCGTTTCCCAGTTCTCGCCGGCAACCGCCTCAACCATCATACCGGCAATGATGTAGCCGAGATTGGAATATTGGAACGGCGAGCCGTCCGGGATCGTCACTTCGTTCGTCTTCCAGGCGTCGAGCAGGCGTTCACGCTGCTCCCACGGATTGAAGTCGAAGACCTCGGCGCTGAAATAGAGATCGACAATCTCATCAGTGTCGGCGGGAACACCGCTCGAATGGGAAAGAAGCTGCTCCAGCGTTGCCGCCGAAAGGCTTTCGCTCATGCCCGGAAAATTCGCACCCAACACGTCGCCAACGGTCGACGACCAATCGAGCTTGCCCTCATCAACCATCATGCCGGCAAGCGTTGCGGTCATCGCCTTGGTGTTGGAACCGAGATGAAACCGGTCGTCGACAGTGACCGGAATATCCGCACCCAGAACCCTGGTGCCAACCGCAGCGGCCTCTACGGTCTCACCGTCCTTGACCACAGCAGCGGCAAGCGCGGGAAGGCCGTATTCCGTACGAACCTCTTCCAGATAGCCTTCAAGATCGAAGGCCGTGGCTGGCGCGGCGAAGGCAAGAACCGGAACAACAAGGGCAACCGCCCCAAAACAAGCGAGGCGGTCTCGCGCCCCCGCCATAACACGCATCATAAGCTAACCCCTGTTTCAAGGCGCCCGCGACCGGAGATGCAGCCTTTTCAGCCGCCCGATATCAGGCTTTGCCCCCAACTGCTTGTTTTCTGCTCAAGCAGAACAGGCGCAGCTTTACCAATCTCGGGGCAAAAGGCAACTTATCCACCAAAGAAGCAAGGCGCAGCCAGACACTGAATTAACCTGATTACGATTATTCAGCCGGTCACAAGGGGCCGGTTGCAAGGGCCTGTCACAGGGGATCCGGGCAGGCGCGCTCCCAGACGTCTCGCGGCAGCAGGTGAACGCCCTGCGGCGCCAGCGCGCCTTTGCCCACAATATGGCCGACACCCTCGGCCATCACCGCGAGCGTCATGTCAAAGGCATTGAGGCTGTCGCCCTCGCCGCCGGTCAGATTGGCCATGGCACCACCGACGAAAAGGTGAACCCTGCTGCTGGAGGGAAGCCTGTGGGTGGTGACCGCAGGCAGAGCCCTATCCACTGGCAGCGCCAGAAGCGGCAGAAGCTCGATCTCGTCGAGACGATGGCCGGAATTCAGAAGAAAACAGCCGTCCTTCAGTGTCTCGATCACCGCAAACGGCACGACGTGATGACCACCGGTGGCCGTGACAATAACATCGGCCTCGGGCGCGAGCGCGGCAACGCTGCCGGTCCGCCAGCCATCATAGCGCGCCTGCAGGAGACGGGCAGGATCGATCTCGGCCACCATCACCGTGCCCCCGAAGGCTCTGGCACTGGCTGCAAGCCCCTGCCCGACAGAACCGTAACCAACCACCAGCACATTCTTTTCGTGCAGGCTCAAAAGCGTGCGGGTGAAAAAGGCGTTCCATGTGGTCAGCCCGACCATATGCCGATTGTGCAGACCTTCCTTGACCGGCAGATCGTCCCAATTGAAGATCGGCCAGGGCGGGAGCGCGCCCTGCAGCCGGTTAATGCCGGAGCCGGTCGCTTCAAGCCCGGCCGTAATCTCGGGAAGCGGCCCGCCGGCGGACAGAAGCCTGTGGGTATAATCCGACCCCATTTCGCAAAGATGGGTCGGGCCCCAGTCAATCCCGTTTTCAATCGCCCTTTGCCAATCATCTTCCGGCATATCCTTGAAGGCATCGACGCGCGCACCGGCCGCCCGCATGGCATCGACCACATCATTGCGCACGGTTGCCGGATTGCAGGTGGTGATGAACAGTGCCGCACCGCGCCCGGCCAGCCCTTCCACCAGCGGCAGCATCTTCATATCGAGATGCATGCTCATGGCGAGCCGGACGCCGGTCATTGCCGGCAGGGTCTCAATTGCGCGCGCCACACGTGGCATATGCGCCCTTGCCCAGGCGGGTGTAATTTCGGTCATGGTCAGCAGCTCCTTGCACTGGGGTTTCCGTCCGTGACGGCGCTGGTCGTGGCACCCAGCCAGAAAACGGTGAACAACCAGCATACCAACAATGCCACTGCCGGTCGGAAGAAAGGCTAAAAGCCTGCCTTGCATCATCCGGGTAGGCTTTTCGGTTTCAGGATGTGTAATCGCATTGCCAGGCTGCAGTTTGCGGCGCTTATCGACCGTGGCGGCGCTGGTAGCGGCCGCGCAGCCAGAAAATCAGGAAGACGGCGAGCACGAAAAAGATGCCCACCCCGATCGCAAGCCATGGCGAAAACAGCGCCACATAATTTATGACATCGGGCAGGAAATATCCGCCGATCAGCAACCCGCCAAAGATGATCGCCGCCGCGATAATGGCTGCGCGATTGCCAGACGTATCGTCATTCATTGCTCGCTCCCGGTCCTGATCGCCTTCAGGCCCCGAACCTGCCGGCCATCCGCATCGAAATTGTCGGGCGACAGCCAGGTCTCGAGCGCGGTCCTGATGGCTGGCCACTCACTGTCGATCATCGAATACCAGGCGGTATCGCGGTTCTTGCCCTTGGCGACCATATGGTTGCGGAAAATGCCTTCGAAGGTGAACCCCAGCCGCTGCGCAGTAGCATGGCTAGGCGCGTTCCCGTTGTGGCACTTCCATTCATAGCGCCGGTAGCCGAGGTCATCGAAAACGTGACGCGCCAACAAATAGTGTACCTCGGTTGCCATCGGCGAACGCTGCATCGCTGCACCGTGGGCGACCGAACCGATCTCGACCGCGCCGTTGTTCTCGTCGATGCGCATATAGCTCGCCATCCCGACAACCGTGCCGGTTTCCGCCGTCTTGAAGACGCGCGTTACCCAGGAGCCCGCAGCATTCTGATCTTCAAGCCAGGCATAGAAATCGTCAGGGCCGGCAAAGTCAGGTTGGGGGAAATAGTACAGAAGCGCACTGACGGTTTCGGCTGTGCCGCCGAGCGCGTGCCACAGTGCAGCGCCGTGCTCGCCCGTATCATAAGGCTCAACCGTGACATAGACCCCGCGCTGATGCACGGGCTGTGGCTTGAGCCGTGGCGAAAAACCGGAAAGATCGGACAAAACGGCCTCCCTGAACAGCGGGCAAAACCGCCGGATTTCAGACGGAAGCGCCCGCCTTCAAAGGCGGGCGTTCCTGTTGTCGGTCTCAGTATTTGCCAAGCGATGCGCAGGCCTCTTCGGCCAGTTTCTTGATCCCGGCCCAGTCACCCCTGGCGACCAGATCCTTTGGCGCCACCCAGGAGCCGCCGACGCAGATCACATTGGGAAGCTTGAGGTAATCGGGCGCATTGGCAAGCGAAACACCGCCGGTCGGGCAGAATTTGACGTCCGCGATAGGCGAGGACAGCGCCTTCAGATAGGGCGCGCCACCGGCCTGTTCGGCGGGGAAGAACTTCATCACACGGTAGCCTTCCTCACGCAGCGACAGCACTTCGCTGGCCGTCGCCGTGCCTGGCAGAAGCGGCACTTCGCTGTCATCGGCGGCATCCAGGATATCGCCGTTGATGCCGGGCGACACAATGAACTTCGCACCGGCCTTTTCTGCGGCCGCATAGTCGCGGGCCGAAAGAATGGTGCCAGCGCCAATGACGGCACCCTCGATTTCCTCGGACATGGCCTTGATCACATCGAGCGCGGCATCGGTGCGCAGCGTGATTTCCAGCGCTTTCAATCCGCCCTCGACAAGCGCCCGCGCCAGCGGTACGGCATGTTCGACGGACTCAACGATCAGCACCGGAACGACGGGCTGGGCGGTGAGGGCATCTAGGAGATTTTGGGTTTTAGCATCCATGGTCGCACTGGCCTTTTGAACTTTTTTGCAAGCTGCATTTGAAATACCCCGGCACAGGCATCAAGTCGAGACCGGAAGGAATTATAATCGACGTGAATCATTGCCCGCGACAGTAGCCGTCTTCTTATCGTATTCCTGTTGTCAGGGTTTGATCTCGATTAACAGTTTCCGTCACGGGATTGGACGGGGAGAGGGTTTCGATGGCCAGGGAAATCGAACGGAAATTCCTCGTAGACGGCGACGGTTGGAAGGATGGTGCGGAAAAGGGCGTGCGACTGACGCAAGCCTATCTGCTCGGCGCGCCCGACCGTTCCGCCCGCGTCAGGATTTTCGATGAAAGCCATGCCCGTATCACACTGAAATTCGGCGGCAATGCAATGAGCCGCGACGAGTTTGAATATGACGTTCCCCTGGAGGACGCACGCGACATGACGACCCACGCGCTCGGCATCGTGATCGACAAGACGCGCTACCGTGTGCCGGATGGCGATTTCGTCTGGGAAGTGGATGTCTACCATGGTGATCTTGCCGGTCTCGTGGTAGCCGAGGTTGAGCTTCCCGACGAGAAGGCAACACCGCGCCTTCCCGACTGGCTTGGCTGCGAGGTGACCGGAGACCGGCGCTACATCAACCAGGCGCTCGCCGAGACAGGCGCCATACCAGAAGAGAACGGCTGACATGGCTTTCGCGCTCGACCCCGAAAAATCGTTTGACGCGGCCGTCCGCAAGGCGGCCATCTCCCAGCTGGAAGACGCGGTCAAAACGCTGAAAAAACAACCCGACGGACTGCATGAAGCGATCCACGATGCGCGCAAGAAGTTCAAGCGCGTGCGCGGCCTTTACAGGCTGATCCGGCCGATCGCCAAGGATTTCGCCGAGGCCGAGAATGCCCGCATCCGTGATATGGCCACGGACCTTGCCGGCGGCCGCGATGCCACTGCGCTGATCGAATGCGCAGCGTATCTGCGCGCTTTCCTGCACGACGGTACAACCGACATGGCGCTCGCACGACTCGAGGCCGCGCTATTCGCCCGGCGAACTTCTGCCGCCGTTTCGGATACAGAGCTGAGGCAAAAGGTGAAGGCCGCAATCCATACCTGTCGTGAGGCAATTGCCGCCATTGAAGGTGCCGATTTCGACGAAGACCGCACATCGGCCGCGAAATACCTGTCCAAAGGCTGGAAGAAACAGCTGAGCAATGCACAAGTGGCGCTGATGACGGCCCAGGCCGAAGGCGACGATGATGATTTTCACGAATTGCGCAAGAAGAGCCAGACCTACTGGATGTTCTGCGCGCTGCTGTCGCCGGCATGGCCCACAGCACTGAAAGTCAAACGCGACGGTGCCAAGGCGCTGGCCGATGTACTTGGCCATGAGCATGACCTCAGCATGCTGCTTTCGCTTCTGGATGACAGCAATGCACTCCCGCTCAACGCGGAAACGCTGGCGACCTGCCGCCAGACCGCCACCAGCACCCGCGCGCAGTTGCGGCGGCGCGCAATCAAGATGGCACGCAAGACCTTCGGAGACGAGGCGCATGTGGAAGCCAAGATCATCCGGACATTATGGAAGAAGCGGGTCGGCTCCCATGAGCACCGCTGATCCTTAGCATAATTGCCAAAAACCGCCGATGCGTGTATTGGCCAACCCAATAACTGCACAAGCTCAAGATTGAAGAAAGCGGAGAGAGACCATGGAACGGTCCTATCTGGTCGCAGCCCTGTATCACTTCACACGATTTGCCGATTTTCAGGCGTTTCGCGCGCCGCTTTTGGCCTGCTGTGAAGAAAACGGCGTGCGCGGTACGTTGCTGATCGCTCATGAAGGCATCAACGGCACCATCGCCGGCAGCCATGAGGGCATTGCCAATGTGCTGGCCTTCATCCGCGCCCGGCCCGAATTTGCCGGTCTCGAGCACAAGGAAAGCCATGCCTCCAAGATGCCCTTCAACCGCCTCAAGGTGCGGCTCAAGAAGGAAATCGTGACCATGGGGGTTGAGGATATCGATCCGCTGAAGACGGTCGGAACCTATGTCGACCCGCAGGACTGGAACGACCTGATCACCGATCCGGACACGATCGTGATCGACACCCGCAATGATTACGAAACCGCGATCGGCATTTTCCGTGGCGCGGTTGACCCGAACACCAAGACCTTCCGCGAGTTTCCGCGCTGGGTTGAGGAAAACCGGGGCCTCCACAACAAGCCGAAGATCGCGATGTACTGCACCGGCGGTATTCGCTGCGAAAAAGCGTCCGCCTATATGAAGGAGCAGGGCTTTGACGAGGTCTACCACCTCAAGGGCGGAATTCTGAAATATCTCGAGGAAATACCGGAAGACAAAAGCCTGTGGGACGGTGCCTGTTTCGTGTTCGACGAGCGCGTTTCGGTCACCCATGGTCTCAAGGAAGGCGAGCACCAGCTCTGCCACGCCTGCCGCCATCCGGTCACACCGGAAGACAAGCTTTCCGCCGAATATGAGGAAGGCGTGTCCTGCCCGCATTGTGCTGAAAGCTATTCCAACGCAGACCGCGCCCGTTTCCGCGAACGCCAGCACCAGATTGCTCTGGCCAAACAGCGTGGCGAGCGGCATCTGGGAGCATGAGGGTCGGCGACAAGCCTTTGCTTTGACGCAGGGAAGCGCGGGCTCTCAGAAGTCCGAAAGCCTTGTCTTGACGGCTGAAAGCGCATTGACCATTTCGGAGAAATTGCGGCGCAGGCGACTGTCCATTTCCACGGCAATGTCGGGATATTCCTCGATCAGCCGCAGGAACTGGTCGCGGCGGATCAGCAGGAGCGCGCATGGCTCTGCGGCAACCGCCGAAACGCGGTGCGGTATGGCACTGATCAGGGCGGCTTCTGCGAGCAGGCTGCCGGGGCCGGCAATGCCTGCCGAACGTCCGCCGGCTTCAAGCGTCAGCGTTCCGCTTTCGACGAGATAGGCACCAAGGCTTTCCGCATCTTCTTCAAACAGAACATCGCCCTGATCAGCAGAAAGACGGGTGACGGTGAAGGCGATCAGGCGGAGCTGATCGTCCGAGAAGCCCGAGAAAAGCTCGGTCCTGCGGAGCTTCTCGATGTCGCGCGACAATGCCATATCTCATCCCCCGGCCATATCTTGACCCCTGCCACGCCTTGCCCTCAGGGGCTGGCTGCCAGCTACGGTACCAGTTTATAGCCGCCGTTTTCGGTTACCAGAATGCACGCATTCGACGGATCTTCCTCAATCTTCTGGCGCAGCCTGTAGACATGGGTTTCAAGTGTATGGGTCGTGACACCTGAATTATAACCCCAGACCTCTTCCAGAAGCATGTCGCGGGTTACCACTTTCTGGCCCGCGCGGTAAAGATAGCGGATGATCGCCGCTTCCTTCTCGGTGAGCCGGATCTTCTTGCCGCCATCGCCGGTAAACAGCTTCTGTCCCGGTTTGAACACGTAAGGGCCGACGTTGAAGGTGGCATCCTCGCTCTGCTCATGCTGGCGCAACTGCGCACGCACGCGGGCAAGCAGCACGGCAAACCGGAACGGCTTGGTGACATAGTCGTTGGCGCCGGCTTCCAGCCCCAGGATCGTGTCGCTGTCGGTATCGTGGCCCGTCAGCATGATGATCGGCGCCTTGTAGCCGTTCTTGCGGGCCATCTTTACCGCTTCGCGCCCATCCATGTCCGGAAGCCCGACATCCATGATCAAGAGGTCAACCTGCTCTTCCCTGAGCATCTTCAGTGAGCGCGCCGCACAGTCGGCTGAAAGGATGGCGAATTCGTCGTAAAGCTCAAGCTGCTCGACAAGCGTCTCACGCAGATCCTGATCGTCATCGACCAGAAGTATCGTCCTTTCCGTCATGCACTCGGCCCTCTCATGTCATTGCCCACCATTATATCCTCCTGCATGGCATTGCCCGCAAAAACGCCATTGCGACGGGCAACCGCCGGGCGTAATGCTATGAAACTATATGATTTCACGCACAAAGCAAAAAAACGTGAAGAAAGCCACCGCCACCCGACGCAAGAGGCCCGCGACCATTGTCGTTCGTCGCGCACCGGGCTCCCGCCACCGTGCGTTGCTTCGCTGCGGCCCGCTCTGTTTTCCCGCCGCTATTGGCCGGAGCGGCATCTCGGCAATGAAGCGGGAAGGTGATGGCGCTACTCCACTTGCCATGATGAAGGTGACCGGCGGGCTTGCCCGCCGCCGCATCCCGATCCTGCCCGAAACCCCGCTTCGCCTTCGCCGGATCGGCCCGAATGACGGCTGGTGCGACGCACCCTCGGACCCGAACTACAATCGACCCGTCCGCCTGCCCTACGCCCCCAGTCACGAGAAGCTCACGCGCGACGACGGCATCTACGACATCATCATTATTCTTGACTGGAACATGCGGTGTCGGGCGCGGGAAAAGGGCTCGGCGGTGTTCTTTCATCTTGCCCGACCGGGTTTTCTCCCGACCGCCGGCTGCGTCGCCATCGCTCCGTCCGCCATGCGCGTTCTGCTCCCACACCTGAGGCGCGGCACACGGCTTGTGGTGTTACGCTGAAGCTTAGCCGTTCGGCGTTGTTTCCGGCGAGCTGGCCGCTTGCCGAATACGCTCAGCATCGCTGACAGGTGGGTCGCCGCCGGGCGGCGCAACATCGGCATTCGGATTTGCCGCTTCCCTGGCCATGCCGGAAGCCTCCAGCACCCATTCACGCCAGATCGCCACGATCAGTGCCATCAGCACCGGTCCGACGAACAGACCGATCAGCCCCATCGTCTTCACACCGCCGATAAGGCCGAAAAAGGTCGGCAGGAACGGCAGCTTGATCGGCCCGCCAACAAGGCGCGGTCTCAACGTCTTGTCGACAATGAAGAGCTCGATCGTGCCCCAGGCGAGAAGCGCAATGCCGTGAACAGGGGTTCCTCGCGCAATCAGGTAACCGGAAATCAGCGTGAATGTGAGCGGCGCGCCGCCAGGCACCATCGCCATAACCGCGGTCAACAGCCCGAAGGACACGAAATTCGGAACGCCGGCGAAATAATAGGCGGTTCCGAGCACGATACCCTCGCCCATGGCGATCAGCGTCATGCCGGTGACGGTTGACGAGATCGTTGCCGGAACCACCCGCGATATTCTGTACCAGCGATCGGGAAACAGCCGTTCGCCGATCATGTCGAGCTGGCTGGCGAACTTGTCGCCGTCCTTGTAGAGGAAGAACAAGGCGATCAACATGAACAAAGCCGACAGAACCAACCCGAAAACCCGTCCGCTGACAAACAGCGCCGTGCGGTAGATGCTGCCGATATTCTCGCCGCTGACGGCCTGGATCAACTGGCCGATATCGCCTGGCTGACCGAGATAGTCGCGCCATTGCTCGCCAATCCATTCACCGATCACCGGCAGGTTGAAGATCCAGTCCGGCACCGGCGCGCCGACACGGTTCGCCTCGGCGGCCCACGAGATCCAGGCCTCCAGTTCGTGCGACATGTAGATCACAGCAAACACAATCGGCAGGATCAGAAACAGCAGGATCAACAAGATGGCGATGGTGGCCGACAGCGCGCGTCGGTCGCCGAGCCTGCGGTTCAGATCCTGAAAAACCGGCTGCGAGGCAAAGGCGATGATGAGAGCCGCCAGCACCGGCACCAGAAAACCGTGAAAGAAATAGACGGCAGCAAGCGCCACGCCAAGAAGCAGCCAGCGGGCGGCGGTGACCGACGGGATCAGCGGCGCGCGTCCTGCGGCAGCCTGGCCGATCCAGCGTTGCATTTTGTGGTCCTTGTGCGGTGCTTCCGGCATTATTGCTTTCGCTTTCACGATGAGTGACGACCGGCTGTCAAATAACGCGGCGTCCTATTTACGGTACTCCAGGCCATGCATTCAAGTGCCCGCAAGCGGGCTCTCGAATGCAAGACCGGAGAGGATATCAAGCGCTTCCCTGCGGGTGGCGCGATCAGCATCGCGATCTTCGCGGACTGAGATCCGGGAGAGTTCGGCAATATAATCTTCAGGCAGCGCGTGTTCGCGCGCGCCGGCGGTGACGAGGCCCAGATACCAGTCGAAGGGCCGAAGCGTGGGATCGCGGAAAGCAGGCGGCGCCATATAGGTAAAGGCTGAAACCGGGCGCCCGTCCGGGAGCGCATGGATGGTGCAATCGTCCAGACGGTCATAGCCCTTGCCGCACCCTTCGAAGCCGTCGAGCAGGCCGCAGTCTCCGGGTACAAGTGCGAACAGAACGCCGAAAACGCGCGCACCCGCCTGCGGCACGATCGTCGCCTTGCCGGATCCGTCGCGTCCCGGCTTGGCGAAATCGAGCGTGTGATCTTCAAGGAAAGCGCGCCCGAGCGGGCGCGCGGATGGACAACGGCGCAAGAGCCGTTCTGTCAGCATATTGGAACCATAGGCGAAATAATGGAGCCCTGCCGGCATCAGCCTTCCAGTTCCTCCCTGAGCACTTCCAGTTCCAGCCATTCCTCTTCCTTGGCCGCAAGGTTCGTCCGCAGACCTTCCAGCTTTCCGGCCAGTTTGCCGAAGCCATCGGGATCGCGCTGGAAGAAAGACGGGTCGGCCATTTTTTTCTCCAACGCCGCAATCTCGGCCTCGATCTTCTCCATATCCTTCGGCAGATTTTCGAGCGCGAATTTCTGCTTGTAGGAAAGCTTGCCCTTGTTCTTTGCCGGCCGGTCACTCGACCCCTTCTCGTCCTGCGCGGCCTGTTTCTCCCGCTTCTCGGCTGCCTTTGCTTCCGCAGCCGCCCCTTTTCGCTGGGCCAGCATGTCGGAATAACCACCGGCATATTCGAGCCATGCGCCGTCGGGCGCCAGCGGATTGGCCGGTGCAATCGTCGAACTCACGGTGCGGTCGAGAAAATCACGATCATGCGAAACCAGAATGACACTGCCCTTGAAACCGGCAACGATCTCCTGCAGCAGATCAAGTGTCTCGATATCGAGATCGTTGGTCGGCTCATCAAGGATCAGCAGGTTCGATGGCCGCGCCATAATGCGCGCCAGCATCAGCCGGGCGCGTTCACCACCGGAGAGGTTGCGGATCGGGGTGCGCGCCTGTTCGGGCTGGAACAGGAAATCCTTCATATAGCCGGTCACATGGCGCTGTTCGCCGTTGACCAGCAGCGTATCACCACGCCCGTCGGTCAGATAATGCGCCAGCGTGTCGTCGGGATCGAGATCCTCGCGCTTCTGGTCGATGACGGCGATCTCAAGATTGACGCCAAGCCTGACGAAACCGCTGTCGGGCGCAAGCACGCCTGTCAGAAGTTTCAGAAGCGTGGTCTTGCCCGCGCCATTCGGCCCGACAAGGCCGATGCGATCACCACGGGCGACCCTCAGCGAAAACGGCTTGACGATCTCGCGCGTGCCGAAGGATTTGGTGATGCCTTCGGCCTCGATCACGAGCTTGCCGGAATCCTTCGCCTCAGTGACGGTGGCATCGACTGTGCCCTGCGGCCCGCGATGGCCGCGATGGCGCGCGCGCATGTCATGCAGATCGCCAAGACGGCGCATGTTGCGCTTGCGCCTTGCGGTGACGCCGTAGCGCAGCCAGTGTTCCTCGCGCACGATGGCGCGCGCCAGCTTGTGCTGCTCGGCCTCTTCCTCTTCCAGCACCTTGTCGCGCCACTCTTCGAAAGCAGCAAAGCCCTGCTCCATCCGCCGCGCCGTGCCGCGATCGAGCCAGACGGTGGCCGTCGAGATATTTTCGAGAAACCGCCGGTCATGCGAGATCAGCACCAGCGCCGAACGTGTGCCCGCCAGTTCGCCTTCGAGCCATTCGATGGTGTTGAGATCGAGGTGGTTGGTGGGCTCGTCGAGCAGCAGGATATCGGGCTCGGGTGCGAGAACGCGGGCAAGAGCGGCGCGGCGCGCCTCACCGCCGGAAAGCGTATTCGGGTCGGCCTTCGGGTCGACGCCCAGATGCTCCATCATGTAATCAGCGCGGTAGTGCTCATCACCGGGCGCAAGCCCTGCAGCCACATAGGCGTCCACCGTTGCATAGCCGTCGAAATCCGGTGCCTGCTCAAGATAGCGCACCGTGACCGAAGGGTGGCGGAAGATCTCGCCGGACTGCGGCTCCACAAGGCCGGCGGCGATCTTCAGAAGCGTCGATTTGCCGGAGCCGTTGCGCCCGACAAGGCAGATCCGGTCACCCGGCTCCACCTGCAGACCAGCACCCGACAGCAACGGCGTGCCGCCAAAACTCAAATGGATGTCGTCAAGCTTCAATATCGGAGGCGCCATGCCTCAAACTCCCGAAAAATCATGAGGGCGGAAAATGACAATGCCGCGGCCGCTTTTCAACCCGAAGCGAACCGGTCCGTCATCCGTTCCGGCCTTGTTGGAAACCGTGCGCGGCAACCCGAACGGCGCTTCGAAAGCCTCCAGTGGATAACCGGCATTGGTAATCGAAAGACCGTGAAGGTCAGAGAAGCCAAGCACCGAGAACAGCGCGCCGGCGGGCATGTCGATATCGGTCGCGCCGGGCAGCAACGGCCGAGCCTCCTCCTCGCCCGACGTCAGAACAATATCGTGACCGGCCTCAGCCATTCGCACGGCAAGCATCATGTTCATCATCCCGTGGTCGGTGCGTTCGCCCTGAAGCGCTCCGGCCATGATGATCCGCTTTGCGCCACGGGCCAGCGCCTCTTCGATCGCAATGGCCCCATCCGTTGCATTCTTCGCCGGCGGAAAATCCTTGCGCTCAATGTCGGGATAGCGCGCCAGCAGGTCGGCATCTGTGGAATCGAAGTCGCCGACCCAGACTTCCGGCACGACACCCAATGCTTCGGCGTGGACCATGCCGCCATCGGCGGCGACCACACGGGTATCGGCGACCATTCGCCTGACACGGTCGTCCACGACCAGTGCGCCGCCCAGGAGAAGGGTGAAGGTTTCAGATTGTTTCATGCGCTAAGGCCATAGCGAATGTCACGGCCAAACAAAAGCATATTCGGGCAAGGCGGCATCGGTTTCAGCCGGCCGAGCGGGCCTTCGGCGCTTCGACAGGTTGAGGCTCTTCTTCGGCGGCATGTTCGCGAATGTAATCTTCGATGCCGCAGACGAAACGCTCATAAAGCCTGGAAAACCGGTCGATATCCTCCGGCTCCCAGCTTTCGGTGACGCTTTCAAGCAGTGTCCGCTTGACCGCATGGATTTCGTTGAGAAGCTTGGCGCCCTTTTTGGTGATCACCAGGATCGAACGACGGGCATCGCTCTGGCATACCCGCCGCTCCAGAACGTCTTGGGTCACAAGTTCGGCCACGATACGACTGGCGCGCGAAGGATCAATCCGCATGCCTTCTGCAACCGCGCCGATGGTGGCCTTGCCGGGCGACTCGACGCGGGAAACGACATCAAGCACATCGAGATGGGTGATTTCCAGTGCCGGCGCCACCCGGGCAATGGCAAGCCGCCCGAGAATACGGCGACGGGTCATCAGCCGATTGCGGGTCATCGCCCCGGAGATCCGTTCGATACCCTCGTTTTCGAGGTTTTCATGTGCTTGGGTTTTCTTGGTCATCATGCCTTTTTCTATAACAGATTCCGCGCGAACTCAAAATATGCTAAAGTCATTTTTATGCTATTGACATATAATCGCCATTATCACATATTTGCATAATGACAATAAATCCGCCCTCCGCGCACCAGCCCTTTATATCGCTGGTCGAGCATCCGCGTCTGCGCATTGTCGCCTTCCTCTTCCTCCTGATGGCGATGTTCCTGGCAACACTCGACAACCAGATTGTATCGACGGCGCTGCCGACCATTGTCGGCGAGTTTGGCGCAATCGAACGTTTTGGCTGGGTGGCATCCGCCTATCTGCTCGCCTCATGCGCCGTGATGCCACTTTATGGCAAGCTTGGCGATCTTATCGGGCGGAAATATGTGCTTATGACGGCAATCGTCATATTCCTGATCGGTTCGCTGACCTGCGGTCTTGCTGTTTCGATGAACACGCTGATTGCCGCGCGCGCGTTGCAGGGCCTCGGCGGCGGCGGGCTGATGGTCTCGATCTTTTCGCTCAATGCCGATCTGTTTTCGCCGCGCGAGCGGCCGAAATACCAGAGCTATGCCAGCCTTGTGATCATGACCTCCGGCGCGCTCGGCCCGATGCTTGGCGGCACGATGACAGCTGCCTTCGGCTGGCGCTCGATTTTTCTCATCAACCTGCCGCTTGCCATTGTCGTATTGTGCGGCGTGTTCTTTATCGTGCCGCACCGCAAGCCCGACCGGCAGCCGAAAATCGATTTCGCCGGTGCGATCCTTCTGGCGGTTACGGTCACGGCAATCGTACTGTGGAGCGATTCGAGTGAGATCTTCGGCTCACTGTTTGCGGCTCCGAGCCTTGGTGTGGTGGCAGTCGCTGTTGTTTGCGGCTTTGCGTGGGTGCTAGCAGAACGCCGCGCGCCGGAGCCGATCATTCCCCTTTCGCTGCTTGCCAACAAGACCGTTGCTCTGCTCATTCTGGTCTCGGTCACCAGTGGTGCCGTTGCCATCGGCATGGTCAATTTCCTCGCGCTCTACCTGCAGACGGTCTACGGCCTGTCACCAACCGCTGCCGGGCTGTTCTTCATCCCGATCACGTCTGGCATCGTCATCGGCTCGATCAGCAGCGGGCGGCTGATGTCGATCACCGGGCGCTACAAGCCCTATGCCATCATAGGCCTTGCGCTTTCCACACTCTGCTTCACGCTGCTTGCACTTTTCAGCGGAGATGCGCCGCTTGCCGTCGTCGCCATAATCATGGGAACGCAGGGGATCAGCATCGGACTGGGCCAGCAGGTGCCGGTGCTGGGTGTGCAGAATGCGGCGCTCGGCGGCGATGTCGGGGCGGCCACCGGTACGGTCACGCTTTCACGCATGATCGGCGCGGCGACCGCAATTTCGATCTATGGCGCGCTGCTCGCCCATGGCCTCAACAACGCGCCCTCAATCCCAGGCGCCGGGTCACTGACAGACCTGACGCCAACAGCGATCTCAGGCCTGACGGGAACGGCGCACCAGGCAGCACTTGCCGGCTATGCAGAAACCTTCATCATGATCTTCGCCTTCGCCGCCTTCGTTGCCCTTACCGGCTTGATCGCTGCGATTTCACTGAAGCCGATAAAGCTCGGCATGCATCCCCCGGGGCCGGACACCTCCCCTGACGCCCTCAGGGCGCCGGCCTGAGCGGATATCTTACCGATTGGTTTTTCCAGGTGGCGTGACGACGAGACTGTTGATGGGATTGGCGCGATCGTCAACGCGCACGTCCTGCGGCAAGGCCAACCGCCCTGCGCGCTGGAGCCCGTAACGGGCGGCGAAATACTGCACCACGAGTCCGACGGAAAGCAGGACCGTGTCTTCCAGAATACCGGTTGGTTGGATCGTTCGCAGGATCTGCAGGCTGAAGGCGATCAGCGAGCCGGTGACAAAGGTGACCAGGCTTGCCCGTCCCATCATATTGAGTGGATGGAATACCGTGCTTTCCAGCAAGCGACGGAAACCGGGCAGGTATATAACGATATAGGCCAGTGCGAGAATATGGGCGATACGCGGTAAGCCCAGTGTCTCCTTGCTGGTATCGGCGATCACGGCGGGCGTTATCAACTCCGGCCATGGAAACGAGTAGTTTCCGGTCAAACGCCACCAAACCGCATAGACGACGAAAGCAACAGCCGCTGCATAGAGCACGGGTGAAAACGGTACCAGTCTGTCGCCCCGGCGTGCGGCAATGCCGATAGCAAGGCCGATGGCAAAAAGCAGGAGCCAGCAGAAGGGATTGAAATACCAGGCCCAGTCGCCGGGATAGGCCGGCATTCTGAGTTCACTCCAGCGTCCTGCGAGCCAGATCGCCGCCGAGACCGAAAGCATCAGCGCAATACTACGGCCACCGAGCCACAACAATCCCGGCACCGCTGCAAACAGCACAACATAAAGCGGCAGAATGTTGAAATAGCTGAGCTGATAGGTCATCGTGAAAAGCCCGATGGCCGTTGCGAACGGCGCGCGCCAGACCCAATCGACACCATTCATCTCACCGAATTCCATCAGGCCGAAGGCAAATACCGCCGGAACGGTGATCGCAAGAGCAACAACGGTGGACAGCACATGAGCGCCGTAGATTGTCAGGGCGCGTTTCCAGATCACCAATGCGGTGGAGCGCATTGCGCCGGCAAAACGGTGGCTGTAGGCCAGTGCCGCCGAGATGCCGGAGATCAGCACAAAGGCCTCGGCGGCATCGGAAAAGCCGATCATCCGGATTGTGTAGAACGAATAGAGGTTTTCGGGCACATGATCGATGAAAATCATGATCAGAGCCAGACCTCTCAACACGTCAAGACGCGGATCACGCCGGCTCTTCCCCGACAATGTTTGCGCTGCGACGCGCGCTCCCCCATGCTCCAACGGCGTTATCCTTGCGCGGCCGAATATGCGGGCTCAGCCTTGTCCGTCTGCGGATTTTCCGCAAATTCCTCTGTTTCCTCGTCTGCGTCCGCCATCGGGTGCCAGCGCTCCAGAACGGCATCTCTGGCGCACATGACCGCCGGACGTTCGCGCTCTTCCGGTGTTTGCAGCAGCCCGCAGCGCGCGGCGATACGCCCGCTTGCCGGAACAGAGCTTGCCATTATCAGCAGTGGCGACAATATCTGCGGCACGGCGATCGGCGTCAGCCAGTAAAACAGGGCCGGCGCAAGCACCCATGCGCCCGCCAGCATGACAAAACCGCTCAGGACAATCCACCAACTGGCCCTGAATGCTTCTGCAAGGCGGATCGTGTGCCCCTCACGGTCGGAAGAAGGCCAGCCGCCATCCATGCCGAAAAGAATCTGCAGCACAGACCGGCTTTGATACATCAGGGTTATCGGTGCCAGTATCGACGACCATATGATTTCGGCGAGCGTGGAGAAAAATACGGCAAGGAACCCGCCGAAACGGCGAGCCTCACCCGTAATGCCGGAGCGCAGTGCGATCAGCAGTTTCGGCCCGATCAGCAGACCGCCCACGCCGACGAGAAGGGTCACGGCCAGCGCGGTTTCGGCACGGGGGAAAATCGCCGGCAGATAGGGGCTCGGGAAATAGTCGGGGGCAGGCGCAAACAGCGGCGCAACGATCGAAGCGGCGATGAACGCCATCCACAGGGGCGAACTGGCATAGGCCATGACGCCCTGAAGAAACGTGAAACGGTTCCACATACGCAGCCCCGGCGCCGCCAGCAGCCGAATATGCTGAAGATTGCCCTGGCACCAGCGGCGGTCGCGCTTGGCGTAATCGATCACGTTTTGAGGGCCTTCCTCGTAAGAACCCTCCAGATCGGAATCGACCCGGACGATCCAGCCCTTGCGTGCCAAAAGCGCGGCCTCAACATAGTCATGGCTGAGGATATGGCCGCCGAACGGCGGCGCGCCGGTCAACGCCGGAAGCCCGCAGCTTTCGGCGAAGGCGGTTGTGCGCACCATCGCATTGTGCCCCCAGAACGGCCCTTCCTGTCCCTGCATACGCGCCAGCCCCTTGGTAAAGATCGGCGAGAACAGGCCTGCGGAAAACTGCAATGCACGGGCAAACCATGAGCGCGCCGCCACAATCTTCGGCAACGTCTGGAGAAGGCCCAATCTGGGTTCGGCTTCCATCCGGCGCAGCATCTCGACAATGGTCTCGCCTTCCATGAGGCTGTCGGCGTCAAGGATCAACATATAGGGGTAGCGGCCGCCGTGGCGCCGCACGAAATCGCCAATATTACCGGCTTTCTTGCCGGAATTATCGCTTCGTCGGCGATAGAAAACCGCGATCGGGGCGGGAACCTCAGCATGCAGACGCAGGAACCATTTCTCCTCCTCCGCGGCCACGTCTGGATCGCGCGTATCGGAGAGGATCGCTATGTCAAACAGCGCGGCATGGGGGGTCAGGGCCAGGCTCTCGGCCATGGCCAGGGCAGACGAGAACGTGGCGCGCGGATCTTCGTTGTAAACCGGAATCAGGATCGCCGCCCGCGCCGACTGTCCACTGTCAGACAGTGAAGAGCGCGGCGGCGTTTTGATTGCAGCACCGAAAAGCCCACCGATCGCAAGAACGGCACCCCATGCAATCCAGGCGGCTGTTGACGCACAAAGAGCGATCCGGGCAAAGTCAACCCAGTCCACGCCATCGGCAAAAAACACATCCATAGCAAGACGCGAGGCGACCATTGCCACCAACGCTGCAAAAAGAATGGAAATGGTTCGCCTGAAAGTGAGCATCACTGCTTCCTGCTTTACCTGCCGAAACCGGTCACACCCCGGAAAATCCCAGGGCCGGGATCAGCCGTGGGCCTAGAAACGCGGCAAACGAATGCGCTGTAAACCGAACACCGGGGCGAGGATCGACATGATCAAGCTCCGGCTGCGGCGGGGCCGCTCGATCAGCTGATCGGGCATGGGAAGCGGCGCTGTGGCCGGGAGAAAACGGCTAAAGTCCGTCTTCGGCTCAGTTTGGTTGATCATCACCTTTTCTCCATTGATAGAGCCAGACCTCACTCAGATCTCGACTGCCGTCTGTCAGTGCCCCCACAAGCTCAACGGGCGCATCGCCTGCAGGGCGCACATCGATTGCCAGCCGCCAGATGCCCTGGCCGCGGATCGTTGACACAGTCGAGTGAACAATCTCTCCATTGGTAACGTGGAGACGTTCCTTCAGTTCCGAACCGGCACCAAAATCATCCAGCGGACCGCCAGCGAAATCGACGACCAGCTTGCGGATATCGTCATCGGTTTGCGTGCCCGAAACACCACCCTCGCCGCTGCGAATATCAACGACGCGGGCCAGGCGCGTACGGTCTTCCTCGATCGAGCCCCATGTCAGCCGATAGCGGAACTCTGCCGAGCCACCCGCCTTCGCCGGAGCCTCGGGCTGCCAGAAGCAAACGATATTGTCGTTGACCTCCTTGTCGGTCGGTATTTCGACAAGCGAAATTGAACCCTTGCCCCAATTGTCGAGCGGCTCGACCAGAAGCGAAGGGCGCCGCTCATAATGGGCTTCGGCATCCTGATAGTCATCAAAGGCGCGGTGGCGCTGATAAAGACCAAAGGCGCGGGGGTCGGCCTCGGTAAAGAACGAATTCGCAAGTTTTTTGGCATTGTGCAGGCTGCGCCACAATTCCGTTCCATCGGCGCGCACGATCTTCAGCCCTTCGCTGTCATGAACGCGTTCCCGGTAGTCATCGAAGGCGTGATGGTTGGCCGGACCGAACAGGAACATCGAAGTCATCGGCGCAACGCCGAGACGGGCGATATCGTTCCGGAAGAACAATCGCGCGGTCACTTCCATGCGGGTATTCTTGCCGGGCGTGATGACGAAACGGTAGGCCCCGGTCACACTCGGGCCGTCAAGTGCTGCAAAAACCGTGATCTCCTGTGTGCTTGAACCCGGCCGGACAATATAGAAGGCCGAGAAGCGCGGAAACTCCTCTCCCTCTCCTGTGGCCGTGTTGACGGCAAGCCCCCGGGCGGACAAGCCATAGAGATTGTCCTGTCCGAGCGCACGGAAGTAGGAGGACCCGAGAAACGAGATCAGTTCGTCACTGACATCAGGGCGGTTCAAAGGATAGTTGATGCGGAACCCGGCCACTCCTGGCAGGCCTATGTTCTTGAACTGCTCCACATCAAGCGGTGCGCGATAGATGAAATCATCGGTCGAAAACACCAGTTTTTCTGCGTCGCCACCGGCAACTTCGTAGATATCGACCGGCGTCTTGAACAGCCAGCCGAGCGCAAATGCCTGTAGCTGGAAATTCGACTGGTCGCGCCATATCGCCTTGTTGGGATCATACCGGATCGCGCGATAATCATCGTAATGGAGGCTGCTGAACGGTTCGGGAATGCTCTGGGCCGGCTCCTGATAGGGTTCGCCGGCTTTAGCCCGCATCTGAGCCGTCAACTTATCGAAGGTAAAGGCGTCGGGCCGCGGTTCCTGAGCCTCGACCGCCACATTCTGGTCCGGAATCTTGCCCGGTTCCACGGCAGCTTCCTGAGCATAGGACCGGCCGCCAAGGCCGGAAATGGTCAGAGCGCCCACCGCCGTGTGCGCCAGAAAGGATCTTCTCTTCATATAAATGCCCGCCGATTAAAAAGACGTTTCCCAAAAGTTTGCATGGCAGCAAAAACGACGCCGCCTCCCGCTGCGATTGCATAAAACACGAAACGCAAGGCACCGCCAGACCCTCCGTATTTCAGGAACAGACGATTTCGAAACGGCGCAACGCCCACACTGTTCCCCTGACACGCAAAAAGACGCAAGCATCTGTGCATCACACGCCCAGCGCGCTTGCGCGCGTATGCAAAAGGGGCTGGAACGCCGCGTTGCATTCCAGCCCCAGTAAAAGGCAGCCATCCAACCAAAGAATGGCAAGATCATGGCATTTTACCGTCTTCGCACTGCAACATTCTCGAATGTCACGCAATCGGCGTCAAGATAGCGGCAGCGCCGCCAACAGCTGTCTTTCGTCAGGCAGCCTTTACAATTTCGACCAGTTCCACGGCGAAATTCAGATCTTGTCCGGCGAGCGGATGATTGGCATCGACGGTGACCTGCTCTTCTTCGACCTTGGTCACGATCAGCGGCACGGTCTCGCCTTCGGGCGTACGAGCCTGAAGCTGCATGCCGGGCTCGACCTCAACCTCGGACGGCATGGCCGAACGCGGCACGACCTGAACCTTCTGCGGGTCATGCGGCCCATAGGCTTCGGTGGAGGGCACCTGGACATCGCGGCTGTCGCCGACATTCATGCCTGCAATCTCGCGGTCAAGTCCCGGGATGATCTGTCCAGCCCCGACGGTGAATTCAAGCGGCTGGCGGCCTTCGGACGAGATCGAAAGTCGAACCATCATTCAGCGTTCCGGTATAGTGAATACGAACGGTGTCCCCGCTCTTTGCTTCTGTCATTTCGTGTGCTCCTTCCTTGAACACTGAGCGCGACAGCACAGCACCGGTCAAAGCCCGGGCCAGCGCCAGCGCGCCGTTTCTCTTTCCTGAAGCGCGGGCCCGATAGCCGGGCGCGCCACAGAGGATTGAGCCGACACACTTTCCTGCATGACGACTGGCGGGCACATCCAGAGATCCGGATGTGCCTCTTACCTAGTGGCTTTCACCTGTATTTTCAAATCAGGGACCGGCTCTTGAATTCCCGATAAGCCCGGGATAGGTGTTGAAGTGCTCTAACGGGGTGCGGAAAACGCCAATGCGTCGTCCGCTGAGAGGCAAGACCAACCCGAAGAACCTGATCCGGCTAACACCGGCGGAGGGATTAGACGCGTGGACGACCCGACGCCCTTTTCCCTTGTTGATTGAGACCGCACCAAGGAGGCGTCATGCCCGGTTATCATCTTCCGATTTCGATTGCAGCGCTGGCTGTGCTGGCCGCAGGCGGCGCGCAGGCCGAAGACAGCAAGGTGCTGACCATCTACACCTATGAAAGCTTCAACACCGAATGGGGCCCGGGTCCGCTGGTCAGCCAGGCTTTCGAGGCCGAATGCGACTGCACCGTCAAATTTGTCGGCGCGGAAGACGGCGTCGCCCTTCTCAACCGGCTGAAACTTGAGGGCCAGTCAAGCCCGGCCGACATTGTGCTCGGGCTCGACAACAATCTGATCCACGAAGCGAAACAGACGGGTCTTTTTGTCGCACCCGGCATTTCCACCGAAAATCTCGACATTCCAGGCGGGTTTGAAGACGACGTGTTCGTGCCCTTCGACTACGGCTATTTCGACATCGTCTATGACAGCGAGAGTATTTCCTCACCGCCGAAAACGCTTGATGAACTGATCAACGGACCGAAAGACGAAAAGATTGTGATCGAGGATCCGCGCACATCGACGCCGGGCCTCGGCATGCTGTTGTGGATGAAGGCGGTTTATGGCGACGCGGCTGCGGAGAAGTGGGAAGTGCTTTCCGACCGTATCCTGACGGTCGCGCCCGGCTGGTCGGAAGCCTACGGCCTGTTCACCAGCGGCGAGGCGCCGATGGTGCTGTCCTACACAACCTCTCCGGCCTATCACCAGATCGCCGAGGAGACAGAGCGCTACAAGGCCATTGATTTCGAAGACGGGCTCTATATCCAGATCGAGGTCGCCGGCATGACGGAGATGGCGGACGACCCGGCGCTTGCAAAATCCTTCCTCGCATTCATACTCACCCCCGGTTTTCAGGATGCGATCCCGACCCACAACTGGATGATGCCGGTTGCCGCCACCTCCGAGCCGCTGCCGGACGCCTTTCTGAACGCGGTAACGCCGGACAAGACGCTGCAGTTTGCCCCTGATGTCGTGGCCGAGAACCGGCGGGCCTGGATTGATGAGTGGCTGAACGCCATGAGCGCGCGGTGAGCGCCTCGGGAAAACGATCTTGTATTTGACCACGGCAGAGTTCCGCCGGAGCTTTTACGCCGGCATCCTTTCGTTGGCCGCCGTCATCGGCTTCATCGCCGTTGCGGTTTTCGCGCTGTCCGGTTTCGGCCGGCTTGCCGATGCCGCGCATGTTTTGAACGAGCCCTATGTCTGGCGCATCCTGCGCTTCACGCTCTACCAGGCATTTCTGTCCACATTGTTTTCTGTGGTTTTCGCCATACCCGTGGCACTCGCCATGGCACGGCGGCCGCATTTTCCCGGCCGGATCTGGATCGTCAGGCTGATGGCCGTACCGCTCGGACTTCCGGTGCTGATCGGCGCGCTCGGCATTATCGGCATCTGGGGACGTCAGGGCCTGTTCAACGATACGCTGGCTTTGGCAGAACTCGGCCGCCCGCTGCAGATCTACGGGCTGCAGGGCATCTTGATTGCGCATGTCTATTTCAACCTGCCGCTGGCCGCCCGCCTGTTTCTGGCAGGGCTCGAACGCGTGCCGCAGGAATATTTCAAGACGGCCGCAATGCTGTCGATGCCGCAGCGCACCGTTTTCCGCTTCGTGGAATGGCCTGTGATCGCGCCACTCATCCCGGGCGTTGCCGGCCTCGTCTTCATGCTGTGCGCCACCTCGTTCACGCTGGTGCTGATCCTTGGTGGCGGCCCGGCGGCAACCACGATCGAGGTTGCGATCTATCAGGCGCTTCGGTTTGATTTCGACCCGGCCCGCGCCGTTGCCCTTTCGGGTATCCAGATTTTCGTGACGGCGCTGGTGCTTGCCGCCCTCGCCTTGCTGCCACGGGCAGGCGATCCCGGCATCAGCGCAAGCAGCGACCTCAATCGCCGGCCCGACGCCGCCCACCGCCTGTCGCGCGGGGTCGATGCCATGCTGATTGCGCTTTTCGTCGTTTGGCTGATCCTGCCGCTGGCGGTTATCGTCATGAAAGGCGTCAGCGCCGACCTTCTCGGATTGCTCACCGAGCCGGTGTTTCTGCGGGCGACGGCCACCAGTCTTTCGATCGCCTTTTCGGCAGCACTGGTATCGCTTGCCGTCGCATTCTCCTTCATCAGCGCCACCCATACGATCAATACGCTGAAACAGCCGGGTGCATTTGAACGCGGGGCTGCCGGTTCGATGTCAGCGATGGGCTCGCTTGTGCTTCTGGTGCCGCCGATCGTCCTTGGAACCGGCTGGTTCCTGCTGCTGCGGCCCTATGGTCTGTCCGATGCCGCCGCACCCGCAATCGTTGCCGGAATCAACGCGCTGATGGCGCTTCCCTTCGTGCTTCGCGTGCTGCAGCCTGCGGTCTCCGTCCACCGCGCCCGCACAGCGCGTCTTTCCGCCAGCCTCGGCCTCACCGGATTTGCCCGGTTGCGCATTATCGACTGGCCGGGTCTGAGAAAACCGGTGCTGACGGCACTGTCCTTTGCCATGGCGCTCTCGCTCGGCGATCTCGGCGCTGTCGCACTTTTCGGCGGCGACCAGCTGACGACCCTTCCCTGGCTGCTGTACAGCCGGCTTGGCAGTTATCGTACAGAGGATGCCAACGGCCTTGCGCTGATCCTCGGCGCGCTCTGTCTTGTGATCATGATTGCCGGCACCCGCACACCGGCGGCAAGAACCTGAACAGAGGAGCAAACGTGGCACAATCCCCCGCCATCACCATGGACGGTGCAGCGCTCAAACTCGGCGGCAGGGATTTCCTGTTCAGCGGCGAGATTACCGGTGGCCGCGTGACGGCGGTGACCGGCCGCTCCGGATCCGGCAAATCCACATTGTTGAACCTGATCGCCGGGTTCGAAAAACCCGACAGCGGCCGTGTGCTGATCGGCGGGCATGTGATGAACCATCTCCATGTGGCCAGACGCCCGGTCACCGTCGTGTTTCAGGACAATAATCTTTTCGCCCATCTCGACATCTTCACCAATACCGCGCTCGGCCTGGATGCGGCGCTCCGGCTTGATGACAACGGGCGGAAGCGGATCAGGGAAGCGCTGGCGCGCGTTGGCCTCAAAGGCTTTGAAAAACGAATGCCCGGGTCGCTTTCCGGCGGCGAACGCCAGCGTGCCGCCTTTGCCCGGGCGCTGGTGCGCAACCGCCCGGTTCTGCTGCTTGACGAGCCGTTTGCAGCGCTCGACCCGGAAATGCGCGGAGAAATGGGCGCACTGCTGCTTGAATTGCATGGCGAAACCGGCAATACCGTCGTCATTGTCTCGCATGAGCCGGGCGAGGTGGAGGCGATCGCCGATCACCGCATGGTCATCGAAAACGATGCGATTTCCGCGCGCTATTGACCGTTGCGACTGTGAACGCCAAATATGTTTCATGAGAGGCGGCAGGAATCTGCCATCTGCAATAGATCGGACAAGGATCGCGTTTTGACAGACGCATCACCTATGGCAAACGAAATCCTGCGCCCTGTGAAGACAGGAAAGGCCGCGGGCACCAGGCGGTATGCGATCGCGGCCCTTGCCTGTGTGCTTATGCTTTCGGCATGCCAGTCGACGGACAGCTATTTCATTTTGCCGGCAACGGCGAGCACGGAGCAGACCGTTGACGCCCTGACGCGTAACGATCCCAACGCCGCGATGGGGGCGCGTGAACATCCACGCATCCTGGAGACCTATGGCGGTCAGTATCGCGACCCGCAGGTGGAAAGGCTGATTGCGCGCATTGCCGGCGCGTTGACGGCGGTCTCTGAAAACCCGCAGCAGACCTACAGAATCACCATTCTGAATTCGCCCACCATCAATGCATTTGCGCTTCCCGGCGGCTATCTCTACGTCACTCGCGGGCTTCTCGCGCTGGCCACGGATGCCTCCGAAATTGCCGCCGTGCTGTCCCACGAAATGGCCCATGTCACCGCCAATCACGGTATCGAGCGCCAGCGACGGGAAGAAGCAGAAGCCATTTCCAATGAGGTGATCGCCGAGGTTCTCCCCGATACGCCCCAGGTCGAGCAAATCGCCGCGCGCGGCAAGATGCGTCTTGCCGCCTTCTCGCGCCAGCAAGAGCTAGAGGCCGACGCCATAGGCATCCGCATGCTCGCCGAAGCCGGTTATGACCCTGCCGCAGCTACGCGTTTCCTGCGCTCCATGGCAGCCTTCGCACAGTATGAATCGGCTGGCGCCGAAGGGGAAAGCCTGGATTTTCTGTCCAGCCATCCCAGCACCCCGCGCCGGATCCAGTTGGCTGACGACCAAGCGGCTCTTTATGCCAATGTCGGCGCAAATGAGGTCGGGCAAGAATATTTCCTGAACGGGATCAACGGGTTGCTTTATGGCAGCAATCCGGACGAAGGCTATATACGGGACCGGAATTTCTATCATCCGAAGCTTGAAATTACCTTTGAGGTGCCTGCCGGTTTCTCCATGACCGACAAGGCCAATGCCGTGGTGGCAACCGGACCCGGCGATATCGCGATCCGCTTCGACGGTGTGAAGGCCAAGGGCCGCCGCGATCTCGGTGATTATATCCAGAGCGGCTGGGTAACCGGTCTGGTGCCCGGCTCGGTCGAAACCACCAGCGTTAATGGCATGCCAGCAGCAACTGCGCATGCGGTTGCTGGCGACTGGTCCTTTGACGTAACGGTGATCCGCGATGGCAACGAGATCTACAGACTGCTGACAGCGGCGCCGCGCGGCAGTGGCCAGCTTGAGGATATCGCCTCCTCTGTGCGCGCGTCGTTCCACAAGATGACACCGCAGGAGATCGCCAGCCTGAAGCCTCTGAGGATCAGGATCGTCAAGGTTCGGCCCGGAGACACGGTGGCTGGCCTTTCGGCAAACATGATGGGAACAAGCCGCAAGCTGGCGCTGTTCAAGATCCTGAACGCGCTTGGACCGGGCGCCACGCTCTCAGTCGGCGATGAGGTCAAGATCGTCTCGCAATAGGCCAGACGACAGCGCGCGTCAAACCGGAACCGCAGTCATGCCGCTGTCGGCGGTCATCGCTGATTTCAGCTTTTCGAGCGCACGGGTCTCGATCTGGCGCACCCGCTCCTTCGAAATACCGAGTTCCGCACCAAGTTCGGCGAGCGTCGCGCCGTCTTCGGCAAGTTTGCGGGCGCGGATCACCCGGTTTTCGCGCGCTGAAAGCTTGGACAGTGCGCGTTTGAGTTTCTGGCTGAGGCGTTCACCGTCGATCATGCCGGAGACCTGTTCTTCCGGCAACGGCTGATCGCAGACCAGAAGATTGATGCGTTCGGTTCCCTCTTCGCCCTCGGCGCCGACCGGTGCCTGCAGCGACGTGTCATTTCCCGAAAGCCGCGCGTCCATAACCTGCACGTCCAAAACGTTAACGCCGAGGCTCTCCGCGATTTCCTCATAGATCGACTGTGCGCTCAATTCACGATCGCGCGCGGCGATCATGGCGCGCAGGCGGCGGAGCTTGAAGAACAGAGCCTTCTGGCTGGAACTGGTGCCGCCGCGCACGATTGACCAGTTGCGCAGCACATAATCCTGCATCGAGGCGCGCACCCACCAACTGGCATAGGTCGAAAACCGGACACCGCGTTCATGGTCGAACCGGGCAGCGGCCTCGAGAAGACCGACATACCCTTCCTGAACCAAATCGGATTTGGGAAGACCGAAACCGCGGAACTTGCCCGCCATCGAAACTACCAGTCTGAGATGGGCCATCGCGATATCATTGCGCGCGTTGCTGTCGTCGCTGATGCGCCATCGCGTCGCCAGTTCGGTTTCCTGCTCGCGTGTCAGATAGGGCGCCGCCATTGCGACGCTGGCAATACGGTGATCCTGTGCATCGATATTCATGGCTCACTCCCGGACGACAAGACAATCAAGGCCACTGAGCACCGGGAAAAACCTGCGTTTCGATCAAAACCGCAACTGTCCCAACACTCCTTGATCATTTCAACGCACGAGAGAGCGATTTGGTTCAAAGACAGTTACGGATTTCTGAGCACAAAAACGTGAACTGCACACCAAACGGAAAAAATCCGGCCATCGCGGACCGGATTTTTTAAAACAAGGGCCGATGAATGTGGCCCGTTCTGATGGCTGAAGCCTCAGGCGGCCTCTTCCTGAGCGTCGTCTTCTTCGTCTGCAGCCTTGCCGCGCTTGGGACCCTTGGCAAGGTGGCTTTCGATCAAGCGAACTGACTCGGTGTCCGACAGCTTGTTGACGGCGGCGATTTCGCGCGCCATGCGTTCAAGCGCTGCTTCATAAAGCTGGCGTTCGGAATAGGACTGTTCAGGCTGGGTGTCGGCGCGGAAAAGATCGCGAACAACCTCGGCAATCGAAATCAGATCGCCGGAATTGATCTTCGCATCATATTCCTGGGCGCGGCGCGACCACATGGTACGCTTCACACGGGCCTTGCCCTGCACAACTTTCAAAGCGCGCTCGACGAAATCCGTTTCCGACAGCTTGCGCATGCCGATGCTCAAGGCCTTGGCAACCGGCACCTTGAGGCGCATCTTGTCCTTGTCGAAATCGATGACAAAAAGCTCGAGCTTCATGCCGGCCACTTCCTGCTCCTCGATGGAGTTGATCGTGCCAACACCGTGGGCGGGATAGACGATGGACTCACCGGTTTTGAAACCGTGGCGGCCGGCAGACTTTTTCTGTTGTACTGTCATAGGCTTTTAAAAACTCCCTGTTACGCATCCGGCGGGCGCCGGTCCCGGACATGCATGATCCGGCGGGTGGGACGATTGGAGGGTCGACACCCACTGTAACCATCAAACGGACAACGAAAAGCGCGACGAGTTGCTTGTTTCGAAGGGCAACTGCACTTCGAATGAGTTTTGTCGACGCTAGGGTTGATTGCTTTCTTGGGCTTCAGGCAATTTTGCCGTTTTCTGGGTCAGTGCATCTTACATAGCACAACACGCAGCAGAAATCAATGAGCCGTCCACCCGCGACAAGACGTCGCCGGCGAGCGGGGATATTGGCCGAGACCTAACTGAATTCTCCGGCTTCGCCAAGCCCCAAATTGCAGGTGCGTTCAAAAATCTTGGCGAAGCTGCGGCGAGGACGACGACGGCGCAAACGCACCGCCCCCTCAATCGCCGGGCCCGGGCTTATCCGAGAAGAACTGCTCGAACTTGTTCTCAACGCCGTCCATATCGTCGGCGTCGGGAAGCGGATCCTTCTTGATGGTAATATTCGGCCAGCTCTCAGAGAAGTCAGCATTCAGTTTCAGCCACTTGTCGAGACCCGGCTCCGTATCGGGCTTGATCGCCTCGGCCGGACATTCCGGCTCGCAAACGCCGCAGTCGATGCACTCGTCGGGATGAATGACCAGAAAGTTCTCGCCTTCATAAAAGCAATCCACCGGACAGACTTCAACGCAGTCGGTGTATTTGCACTTGATGCAGTTATCGGTCACGACATAGGTCATGAAGGACTCCAGAAATCTTTTTGGGGCCGGCGAGCCAGTACGCGCAGCCATGGCCCGGCCGCAGTCGAACCGTGAGGTAACGGCTTTCGGCGCCTGCCGCAAGATGATTTCATTCCAGAAAGCAGGCTCTTGCGGGTAGAAGTTTCCAAAGGCCCGCCAAAGGCCTCATTCGTCGCCGCGCAGGCGCATCAGCGAGCGGCGTTCCTTCTTGGTCGGCCGCCCGGCACCTGCAACGCGCTGGGCCTGCTCGAAGGCGGACAGCTTGGCGCGGGCTTCAGGCGGCGGGCTGACATCCTCGTAAAGCGTCTGCGCCTCTTCAAAGGGGCCGCGCCGGTTACCGGGCGCGCGCACCACCAGATGGAGGTCCCGTCGCTCAAGCTTGACGACCAGCCTGTCGTCCACCGTCACATCGACACTCGGGCGAATGACCCTTGCTCCGTTCAGCTTCACCTTGCCATCGCGCACCAGCTTTTGCGCCAGTGAGCGCGATTTGACGATCCGCGCGAAGAACAACCATTTGTCGACGCGCTGACGGCCTGCCGGTGCCTCGCCTTCAGCCACCGGCTCACCGCTTCATCTGGGCCTTCAGCGCGGCAAGCTTGGCGAACGGCGAGATCCGGATCGACCGGCTTTTCGCGTTCACGACGCTGTTCGCGCGGCTTGGCCTCGCCCTCGTTGCGCTCGCGACGCGGGTCTTTACCGCCCTTGCCGCCGGGCTTGCCGGAGCGTTCACGCTCACCATCGCCACCCTTGCGGTTCTGCTGTCCACGGCCACGGCCCTCGGTGCGCTGACCACGCCCCTGATGCGGGCGGCTGCGCTCATTCTGGCTACGGCCGCCCGGGCGCCACAGAAGAACCGGTTTCGGCTCTTCCTCTTCCTTCGCCACAGCCTCATCGGCCTTTTCAGCCTTTTCTGCCGAAGCCGGAGCGGCGTCTGCGTTCGCTTCGACAGGCTTGTCATCAGCCTGCTCGACCGTTGCGGCTTGTTCTTCCGCCGGTTTTTCCGGCGTTTCGGTCGCTGCGGTTTCCGCGACTGCTGGCTTTTCCGACGCTTCTGGCGTTTCGGCCACGTCAGTCGCGTCGGCTACCGGCTTGTCGGCGCGCTTGGCAACGGTTTCGACGGCGACACCGGCATGCTGTTTTGCAGCCTTTTCCGCGTCACGCTCGGCCTGCGCTCCCTCGATCCGGGCAATATCCTCCGGCGAAGCGATATCGGCGCGATAGCCGAGCCCCTTCAGGATTTCTTCCATATCGTCAGGCGTTGCGCCGAGGATCGACATCATCGCAGGCGTGGTCACGAAACGGCGGCCGTCGAACGCACCTTCCGGTCGTACACCGCCTGATTCCGGCTTCCACTGGGTCAACGGACGGATGATATCAGCGAGACGCTCGAGAATATCGATCCTGACCGCGCGCTTACCGAGAAAACGGAAGCCGGCCAGCTTGTAGAAGGCACGTTCGAAACTCGGATCGGTCACCACCGATGTGCGACCAGCCGCAAGCACCGGAATAAGCTCGCCATAGCCCGGCTTGTCGAGGCCGTCATTGGCAAGACCCCAGAGCAGCGTGATCATCTCGGCAGGCGCGGGTTTCAAAAGCGCCGGCATGAACACGTGATAAGCGCCGAAGCGTACGCCGTAGCGGCGCAGCGAGGCGCGGGCGTCCTGATCGAGCGTCTTGACCTCGGCGGAAACATCACGCCGGAACAATACGCCGTAATTTTCGACGAGCTGAAAGGCAAGCCCACGTGCCAGTCCTTCGATATCTTCGGCAGTGGCAAGGTCATCGAGCGGCTTCAGCACCGTTTGGATCGTATGCCCGACAAAGCGTTCGATTCGTGCGGCCACATGGTCACGCGCCGCACCGGTGAGCTGTTCATCGGCCAGAACAATGGCACGTGGCCTCATAACATTGTCGGAAGCGACCAGACGCGCCACCGGATCACCGAGCCATCGTACCGTGCCTGAGGCATCGAGTACCAGATCGGAATTGCCGGACGCATGCAGACGCGCAGCCCGCGCCTCGAATTCGAGCGCCAGCGCTTTCAGCGCAGCCGCCTCGATCGCCTTGGCGTCCGGCCCCTCGGCGCCGGACACGGCTTTAAAACGAAAGCCCGCCAGTTCCCCCACATGATGTCCTTCTACAAAGACATCACCATTCACGCTCACTTCAGCTTCAAGCATCGCATTCTCTCTCAGGCGCTTCATCAGCACGGAAGTCCTGCGGTCAACGAAGCGTTTCGTCAACCTCTCATGCAGTGCATCCGACAGCCGATCCTCGATTTTTCGTGTCTTTTCCTGCCAGTGTGTCGGATCGGCAAGCCATCCGGGCCGGTTCGAAACATAGGTCCATGTTCTAATCTGGGCAATACGCGCGGAAAGCGTATCGATCTCACCATCGGTCCGATCGGCATGGTGGACCTGTTTTGCAAGGAAATCCTCGTCAACGGTGCCATGCTCGACCAGGTCGAGATAAAGTGAGGCGATCAGGTCGGCATGCTGGGCCGGCGTGATCCGCCGATAATCGGGCAGCGCACAGGCTTCCCATAACAGTTCAATCCGCGCATGCCGGTCGGCCTTGCTGGCGATGGCATGGTTGCGGGCGAGAAATTCGAGCGCGCGCTGATCGACAGCTGGCAACGCCCGTGTCAGCCCCTGCACCCGTGGCACCTCGTCGAGGCTTGCCTTCAGCGCATGCAGCGAGGCAAAATCAGGTGTCTTGGAACGCCACTGCAGCACTTTCACCGGATCGAACTGATGGGTCTCCAGCCGCTGAACGAGTTCCTCGTCAAACGGCGCGACCCGGCTGGTGGTGCCGAACGTGCCGTCACGCATATGGCGACCGGCGCGGCCGGCGATCTGGCCGAGTTCGCCCGGATTGAGACTGCGGTATTGATGACCGTCGAACTTGCGGTCCTGGGCGAAGGCGACATGGTCGACATCAAGATTGAGCCCCATGCCGATCGCATCGGTCGCGACCAGATATTCGACATCGCCATTCTGGTAGAGCTCGACCTGGGCATTGCGGGTCCGCGGGCTGAGCGCGCCCAGTACAACGGCGGCGCCGCCGCGCTGACGGCGGATCAGTTCGGCAATCGCATAGACCTCGTCGGAGGAAAAGGCGACGATCGCCGAACGGCGCGGCAGGCGGGTGATCTTTTTCTGCCCGGCATAAAACAGACTCGAAAGCCGCGGGCGCTCGACGATCGAAACCCCCGGCAGCAATTGCCGCAGGATCGGTTTCATCGTTGCCGAACCCAAAAGCAGCGTTTCCTCGCGTCCGCGCAAATGCAGAATACGGTCGGTGAAGATGTGTCCGCGTTCCAGGTCCCCGGCCAGCTGAACCTCGTCGATGGCCACGAAGGCGGCGTCGGTTTCGCGCGGCATCGCCTCGACGGTGCAGACGCTGTAGCGGGCCTGAGGTGGAGAAATCTTCTCTTCGCCAGTGATCAGCGCGACGCGGTTCACACCAACGCGCTCGACAAGGCGGGTATAGACTTCACGGGCCAGAAGGCGCAGCGGCAGGCCGATCACCCCGGAGGCGTGCGCCACCATCCGCTCGATGGCAAAATGGGTCTTGCCGGTATTGGTCGGACCGAGCATGGCGGTTACCCCGCGTCCGCTCAAGATCATTGCTTCTGACTTCAATGTCCCGGTCCCAAATCCCCTGGCCGGGGCCAAATTTTTCGCCCCCGTCCATTGCTTCAATCGCCGGATCGGAAAAACCACCAGCGCGCGTCTCCCCTATAGATGGACCGGCTGCGCGCCACAAGCAAGGGGGACGCGCATTTTGCCCCAAAACCCGGTCTTTGTTAAGATTTGGAACAGATGCGAACGAATCACAGACGAATCGGTGACTCTCCCGTTTTCCCGGTTTGTTCACGGCTATATGTTGGGGTATCGCCTCTTGCGACGTCTACATGTGGAAAGTGGTTTTCTCTGCCCACGCAGGTCAGAGCATCCGCGTTAACCTTCGTAAACAAAGAATGAACAGACAAGTCACCTGCCCCGTTTTTTTGGGAGCGCGAGCGTGCATCGGGAGTGCGCCTGACCTGGGTAAGGTTGCTGGCCCCCTCGTGCTGCGCCACCGCGCGGAAGCATCACGGTTCTGTGCCGGTCTCGGAACCGACGCTGCGGCCGTTCGTTCCGCCGCCTGTCCGGAGGTGGCACGGCGGATGCAGGAGAGAGCCCGAAACGGCCTCAGAACGGACAATTGCCAGCTTGTTTTTGCCCGAGGACCAAAGCCGGAACGAATCAGCGACGAATCACAGACAGCCAAATTTTCCCGTTTTGTTCACCGCTATATATGGCGCCTCATTAAATATTTAACCATATTTTTCAGAGAGTTGTGACGCATCTGGACGGCTGGAAGCAGCCAGGCATTGTCGTAGCCTGCTTGCAGGCTTTGGGAACAAAGAACGGTGCACGCCCGTTATAGCGCCAACTGAATATCCCGGAGAGAGACAATGCTCGGTACAATCCTGCTTATCATCATCATCCTTCTTCTGATCGGTGCACTTCCCCGCTGGGGCCATTCACGGACATGGGGATACGGACCGTCTGGCGGTCTTGGCCTTGTCCTGCTAATCGTCATTATCCTGCTCCTTGCAGGCTATGTGTAATCGACCACTGGAGACAGAGACCATGAAAAAGGCAGTTTTTGCTATCGCACTCATTCTTCCGCTCGCCGCCTGCACCACGCAGCAGCGTAACACCACCATCGGCGCCGGCACCGGCGTTGCAGTCGGAACCGCGATCACGGGTGACGCCACTGGCGCCATCGCCGGTGGCCTGATAGGCGGCGGCATCGGCGCGGCCACCGCCAACCGATAACCAAAGCGGCGCGCGCTAGAAGCAGTCGCGTCACGATCGGCTCGCCGATCCGGGCGCCGCCATCATCAAGCGGCGCCTTTTTTGTTGGATACCGACAGCGTAGACGGTTTTGGGTGTTGCACGTGCGATAATCAACGCGCTTCGGCAACCTTCACCGCGAGGAGCACAGCCAGGTCTTTTCTCAAGCCTGCCGTGCGAACTGGCCTTGTGTCAAAGGACTTCGCCCCCACCACAGCAATAATGACCGAGCCGCATGCACTGACCACGCTATCGCTGCAATGCGACAAAACGATTGTAACGCTACGTTTTTTGAGGTTACATCTGCGATGGGAAGAGGAAACGACAAACGCGGGGAGGAGACATAATATGCCCGTACGCAACGGACCGACTGCGATCAAGAAATATGCCAACCGCCGGCTCTACAATACCGGCACGAGCAGCTATGTGACGCTCGAAGATCTGGCAACAATGGTGAAGCAGGGCGAGGAGTTCACCGTTCAGGATGCCAAGTCAGGCGACGACATCACCCATACGGTGCTGACCCAGATCATCTTCGAACAGGAAGCGAAATCCGGCCAGGGCATTCTGCCGGTCTCCTTCCTGAGAGAGATCATCGGCTATTACGGCGATCAGATGCAGGCCATGCTGCCCGGCTTTCTGGACAATGCCATGAAGGCGTTTTCCGAACAGCAGGCCCATATGCGCGAGCAGATGGACAAGGCGCTCTACGACAACCCGCTGAAGCGGGAATATTACCGCAAGGAAGAAGCGGCCCGCCGCGCTCCCCTTGGTGCCAGCAGCTATCGCGCGCCCGTCAAAGACAATGATGAGACCGGACCGGCGGTCCATGCGGTCACCGGCGACCTGGACGATCTGCGTCAGCAGCTCAGGGTCCTGCAGGATCGCATCGACAATCTCTGAACGCCTGGTGGCTGATCGACATTTTCAGACACCGCCGAGCGAAGAAACCACAAACAAAAAAGCCGTCCCGAGGGACGGCTTTTTTAAGTTCTGCGGTAAGCCAATCAGGCTTCCTTCGGCGTCAGAACCTGACGGCCGCGATACATGCCGGTCTTCAGATCGACATGGTGCGGACGGCGCAGCTCGCCGGAATTCTTGTCTTCGACATAAGTCGGAGCGCTAAGAGCGTCTGCAGAGCGGCGCATACCGCGCTTGGACGGGGTCGTTTTTCTTTTCGGTACAGCCATTGGACTACTCCAGTTTCGGCAAGGCGCAGTCACCGGCGGGGATAACCACCGCGATTTCGGCCTTGAAATACATGAAATTTGGCGCGCTTATACAGGTCTTCCGGCCCTTTGACCAGTCCCTCCGGCTCTTTTTTGAGTCTTGCCGAAAAGATATTCGTCCTGCCTCAGACCTCATCTTCGGGCACGACCCAACTTTCAGCCAGCGCCCCATCGCGCCAGCGCTGGAAGGCAGGCAGGCTTTTCACTGCATCCATATAGGCGCATGTCGGTGTGGCGTCGACAAGTTCATAGATCTCGAAGCGATTGACAACCGGCGCATACATGGCGTCGGCCGCCGTGAACGAGCCGAAAAGGAAGGGGCCACCGGAGGTTTCCAGCGCATCGCGCCACATCGCCTCGATCCGAGCCACATCAGCCCTGACGGCGTCATCGACGGCAAACGGCGCCGGTTTGCGGCCGAAATTCATCGGGCAGGCGCCGCGCAACGCCCGGAAACCGGCGTGCATTTCTGCAGCAAGCGCGCGCGCGGAGGCGCGCTCGATCCTGTCGTCTGGCCAGAGCTGGGCTTCGGGATAAAGCTCAGCGACATATTCGATAATTGCCATCGACTCCCAGATCCGGGCATTGCCATGATGCAGCACCGGCACAGTACCAACCGGGGAAAGCTCGCGGAAACGCGGATTGCCCGCCGGGAAATCAAACGGGATCAGCACTTCCTTGAACGGTATGCCCGACGCCTCCATGGCAAGCCACGGTCTCAGCGACCACGACGAATAGCGCTTGTTTCCGATGTAGAGCGTCAGATCGCTCATTGGTGCGTCCTTTCAGATCGACAATCCGCGGCGGGAGTTAACCTCAAACGACCGCCGCATGCCAATGGATTTATCGGATATCAGTCATAAAGACAGGTAATATAAGCCCCGGAGCGCGCTGCAAGCCGTTCCACCCGGTCAGCCAGCCGGTTCATATGAGCGCTCGGGGCGGTTGCCTGCCTGCCGGTCGGGTTCGGCAGCGAGACAGCAAGAAGGGCTGCCTGACGGCGTGAAAGCTCAGAGGCGGAAACCCCGAACTGTTCGCGCGCGGCGGCCTCGATCCCGAAGGTTTCCGGCCCCCACTGGGCAATGTTGAGGTAAATCTCCATCAGCCGCTGCTTCGACCAGAACGCGTCGGCCGCGACTGCCAGCGGCAATTCCAGCGCTTTTCGCAGATAGGACCGGCTGTTCCAGAGAAACAGGTTCTTGACCGTCTGCATCGGAATGGTGCTGGCGCCGCGCGTTTCTTCGCCGGCCAGCGCATCCTCGATAACGGCTTTGTATTCGCGCCAGTCGATGCCGTAGTGATTGCAGAACTGCCCATCCTCCGACATCACCACCGATTGCACCAGAACCGGCGCAATATCGTTGAAGGCGACCCATTGGCGGTCATAGCCCGACAGGATCCGCGTCAGCATCGGCGTCGAGACAGGATGCACAAAGGCCGGCCGATAGAGCGGCAAAAACAGGTAGGGCAGCAGGACGATGGCGGCCAGAGCGAGCGCGACGATGCGGAACCAACGCCGGAAAAAGCCCCTCCGCGGCGCTTCGTCCTCCTCGTATTCAGGCGTCTCGCCCATATATCAACTCATCCTCATGAAAACTTGCCCCTCCATAGCGCGAAAACGACCAGCTTGAAAAGAAGGGAGCGGACTTGACCATTCCGGCTTGAACGGGCCCCGGCGCCATGGCAAGAGAAACGCATGACAGCCGTGATGTTTTCCAACCGTCTTGATGACGCCCGCGCCCGCGTGGAAGTCTGCCTTGAAGGGCTTCTTGGCCCAAACCCGCTTGCCGGGGAGACCGCACGCCCGGCAACGCTGATGGCGGCAATCCGTCACGGTGTGTTGAACGGCGGCAAACGCTTCCGTCCGTTTCTCGTGATCGAGAGCACCAGGCTTTTTGAAGGCCCGCAAGACGCGGCACTCAGAGTGGCCGCCGCGCTCGAATGTATCCATTGCTATTCGCTGATCCATGACGATCTTCCAGCCATGGACGATGACGACCTCAGGCGTGGCCGGCCGACAGTCCACAAGGCCTTTGACGAGGCCAGCGCCATTCTGGCCGGCGACAGTCTCCTGACACTGGCCTTCGATATAATTGCCGATGACGCAACCGCGCTTGAGCCTGGTGTGCGGCTGAAGCTGATCGCAGCCCTTTCACGCGCGGCCGGCATTGGCGGTATGGTGGGGGGGCAGGCGCTCGATCTGGCGGCCGAGAAAATGTCACCCGACGAAGATGGTATTGTCATGTTGCAGGCGATGAAGACCGGCGCACTGATCCGCTTCGGGGCTGAGGCCGGTGCGATCATTGCCGGTACGGGCGACGATGAACGCGCGCGGCTTCACCGCTACGGCGCGGTGGTCGGCCTTGCATTCCAGCTAGCCGATGATCTTTTGGACCTGACGGCAGATGCCGAGACAATGGGCAAGGCCACAGGCAAGGATGCCGGACGCGGCAAGGGCACGCTGGTCGCTCTTCATGGCCCTGAATGGGCCGAAAACCGGCTCGGCGAACTGGTGCACGAGGCCGAAACGCTGCTGTCGCCCTTCGACGAGAAGGCCGAAACGCTGGTCGAAGCGGCGCGCTTTGTCGCCCAGCGCAGGAACTGACATCATGACCGCCCCGATCGCGATCACCCGGAACGGCCACAAAACGCTTTTAAAATGGCACTGCGGCAAGCGGTTTCCCGCCGATACGCCGTTTTCACGCGCACGCATTGCCGAAGGCCTGAAGGCAGGGGCAAGCAGCGAAATCGACCTGCAGCTCACCGCAGACGGGTCGATGGCAGTGTTGCATGACGCGCTGCTGGAACACTCAACCACCGGGATCGGCCCAGTCGCCACAGCAAGCGACGATGAGGTCCGGGCGGCCCGCCTGCTTGATCGGCAAGGCCGCGACACTGGCGAAAACGTGATGCTGTTTGACGATCTAGCCCGGCTGGTGGCGGAAACCGGCGCTGATGATGCCGCCATCCTGCAGCTCGACCTCAAGGCGGGCCTCGACGCCTTTTCGCCGGAAAGCATTGCCCGCTTCGGTGAAGCCGTGCGCCCGGTCGCGCGCCACATGATCCTTTCAGGCGGGGACGCGGCTGCCGTCAGGCGATTGTCGCAAAGCGCTCCCGGCCTTTCAACGGGCTATGACCCTTGCCTGGACGGCGCGATGGAGACGGTGATGGCCAACGGGCGCTACGCCGAATTCGTCGCCGCCGCACTCGACACCGCACCCGGTGCACGGATGTTCTATCTCCACTTCGAACTGGTGTTTGCCGCTGCAGATGCCGGTTTCGACATGATCGCCGCTTTTCACACCGCCGGAAGAACGGTTGACGCCTGGACCATCAGGAGCAGCGATACCGAGGGTCTAGCGCGAACCGAGCGGCTTCTGGCGCTGAAAGCCGACCAGATCACCACCGACGACGCCGACGGGCTTTTTGCGGCGCTCGGATAATTTATCAACAGCCGATCTGGCCGCGTATGCGATTGACTTCAGCCCTTGACCTGCAGACATTTTCGCAGGGTATTCCATCGCTGTCGCCGTCAGCGCGGCGATAGCCATTGCACCATTGCCGCACGGCTTCGGCACAGCTTGAAGCCTGCCCGCAGGTCCATCCGGCCGCCGGTACGATTGGCAAAACAGCTGGCGTCATCGGCACTGGCTTGGGTGATGCCGCGGACACGGGCATCCCGATATAAGCCAGAAAAACGACAAGCAGCGGGATTTGCAGACTGCGCACGGGTTTCGGCCTCAATCCCGCCCCGGCAGCACGCGATTGGGCGGACGGTGGCCGTCGAAGAAGGTGCGGATGTTGATAATCACCTTGTCGCCCATGTCGATCCGGCTTTCGAGCGTGGCCGAGCCCATATGCGGCAACAGAACGGCCTTGCCCTTTTTCGCCAACGCCAGAAGACGCGGATTGATCTCCGGCTCGTTTTCAAAAACATCGAGCCCGGCGCCGGCGATCCGGTCTTCCTCAAGGCATCTGATCAACTCATCTTCATCAATCACGTCGCCGCGCGCAGTGTTGACGATATAGGCCTCCGGCCGCATCAGCTGCAGACGGCGGGCGGAAATCAGATGATAGGTCGCCGGTGTCGAGGGGCAATTGACCGAGACAATATCGACGCGGGCCAGCATCTGGTCGAGGCTGTCCCAATAGGTTGCCTCAAGCTCGGCCTCGGTCTCCGGGCTGATGCGACCGCGATTGTGGTAATTGACCGAAAGCCCGAAGGCCTTGGCCCTGCGGCCGACCGCCGTCCCGATACGACCCATGCCGACAATGCCGATGCGCTTGCCCCAGATGCGCCGGCCAAGCATCCATGTCGGGTCCCAGCCCTGCCACGCGCCGGGTTCCGCATCCGAAAGAAAACGGGCGCCTTCAGCAAGCCTGCGCGGCACGGCGAGCACCAGCGCCATGGTCATATCGGCCGTATCCTCGGTCAGGACATTGGGCGTATTGGTGACGGTGATGCCCTTTTGCGCCGCAGCATTGACGTCGACATTATCAATACCGTTGGAAAAGCTGGCGATCAGCTTAAGCCGTGGCCCGGCCTTTTCGATCAGCGCCTTGTCGATCTGGTCGGTCAGCGTCGGCACCAGAACATCGGCCCGGCTCATGGCAGCAGCCAGTTCATCGCGGGTCAGCGGCCGGTCGTCGCGGTTCAGCTCGACCGAGAACAACTCCTGCATGCGGGCTTCGACCGGCGCCGGCAGTTTCCGCGTGACAAAGACTTCTGGTTTCTTCGGATGGGTCATCGGTTAACAGCTCATTAAACATGTCCGGCGATAATGCACATATTGCAGGCTCATTTCCACCTGAAGCGGATGGCTGCGGTTCGAAAACATTTTTGGACGCAGGCCCGGACCCGTTCTTGTACCGGAAACGTGCCATGCGAGGCCCCTGGACGGGCGGACTAAAAAAGGGTTGCCATGCGTCGTATCGTCAGTCTGTTCCTGTGCGCGCTTGTCGTCTGCGCCGTTGTCTCGCCGGTCCAGGCACAGAGCGAACGGCGCGGCGCGTCCGGTGGGCCGCTTCCCCGCTTCGCCATCGTCAAGCCGGATCGCGCCCGCATGCGCGTTGGTCCCGGCTTCAACTACGCCACCAAATGGATCTACCAACGCCCCGGGTTGCCCGTCGAGATCATCGAGGAATACGCCGTCTGGCGTCAGGTTCGTGATGCCGACGGTACAGAAGGCTGGATGCATGTCTCTGTGTTGTCCTCGGTGCGCAATGCGATGGTGGCACCGTGGCTGCGCGGCAACGGTTCTGATGCGCCCGATTATCTCGACCTGAAGGCAAACGCCGACGATTCCGCCCGCGATATCGCCAATATAGAACCCGGTGTCATCGTTCACCTGGACGAATGCGACGGCACATGGTGCGAACTCGAGGTCAAGGGCGTGTCCGGATACATGCACCAGAACGACCTCTGGGGCGTCTATCCCAACGAAGTGTTCCGCTAGAGCGCCTCAGGCTTCCGGCCTGGTCGTCAGCACCATATAATTGACGTCAGTGTCCGCTGATCGGTTCCAGCTATCGGTGAGCATGTTGTAGAACACGCCCTGACGCTCCACGATTTCCATGCCGGCGGCCTTCAGTGGTGTTTCGATTTCCTCCGGCCGCACCAGCTTTTCATATTGATGTGTGCCGGGCGGCAGCCAGCGCAGCACGCGCTCGGCCGCAAAAATCGCCAATGCACCGGCCTTCAGCGTACGGTTGATGGTGGCGACGAACATCATGCCGCCTGGCCTGACCAGCGAGGCACAGGTTGTCAGGAAAAAATCGACATCCGAGACATGCTCGACGACTTCCATGTTGAGCACGATATCAAAGGTCTCGCCGGCTTCCGCCAGCGCTTCGGCGGTGGTCGCACGGTAATCGATCTCAAGCCCGGATTCGACAGCGTGGGTGGTGGCAATGCCGATGTTTTTCTCCGCCGGATCGATGCCGGTGACGCTTGCGCCCATGCGCGTCAGCGGCTCGGCCAGAAGCCCGCCACCGCAGCCAACATCGAGGATCCTCAGGCCAGCAAGCGGCCGCGCCGATTGCGCGTCGCGGGCAAAATGCGCACAGGCCTTTTCGCGAATATAGGCGATACGCACCGGATTGAACTTGTGCAGCGGCTTGAACTTGCCGGTCGGATCCCACCATTCCGCGGCCATTTTCGAGAACCACTCGACCTGGCTGTCGTCGATTGTCGTCTTGGCGGCGTTGCTCATCGGCCTGATCTCCGGGTGACGCGAACGGCACAATTGCGCCGTTCTATCTCATTGTTATGACGCAATCTCAGGGCTGAAAGCCGAAACCGACTTTCATAAAGCCTGCGTCCTTCCTCCGCTTATAGAAGCGGCCGGGGCCAGCGGCAAGCGAGACGGTGTTTCAAGAAGCGCGCTTCGGTGCGCCGGTGGCCATATCGGTACCGATGTAAGGTAGTTTTTCGGCTTTCCAAGCCCCGAAGCCACCTTCCATATGCGCAATCTTGCCGAAACCCGCGCCAAGGCAGATATCGGCGATGCGGCCCGAGCGCACGCCGGAACCGCAATGAAGGACGATGCGCTTGCCATCCTGGGTCGGAAAATTGGCGGGATCGGTAAAGGCCATCGGAGAAAGCAGCGACCCTTCGATATGCTCAAAGGCATATTCTGCAGGCGTACGGACATCGATCAGAACGATGTCATGGGCCGCAAGCGCCTCAAAAACCTCGCGCGGCGTCCAGGTTTCGATCGTGCCGTTTTCCAGTTCCTCGATTTTCATGACAGTCTCCCTTTTATCGGTCGGTTCGAACTTCGACCAATTATACTTCATATGTACGAAACAATGAAATTAAAGTTTGCGGAAAATTGAACCTCATGAACCGGTGGACAAAAGGGCGGGTTTGACCAAACCAAAACGGCCCGGTCGAAACCGGGCCATGTCACAAATACGAGTCGGAATGCGCAGCACCTCAGGCGCGGATAACGCCGCCGGTGGTCTTTTCAACATTGCCGACGATCTTCTTTGTCAGCGCCTCGAAATCCTCGTCCGTCAGCGTGCGGTCGCTGGGCTGAATCGAAACCTCGATGGCGACCGATTTCTTGCCCTCACCAAGCGAAGCGCCTGAAAATACGTCGAAAACGGTAACACCAGTGATCAGCTTGCGATCGGCACCGGCGGCCACGCGCTCGATTGCCGCCGCCTCGACATCGCTGTCGACCACGAAGGCGAAGTCGCGTGTGACCGCCTGAAAGGCTGAAAGCGTCAGCGCCGGTTTGGTGCGGGTGGCCTTCTTCTTCGGCGCCGGCATGGCATCGACGAAGACCTCGAAGCCGGCAAGCTTGCCGGAGACATCAAGCGTCTCCAGAGTTTTGGGATGGAACTCACCAAAATGACCGAGCACGATCTTCGGGCCCATCCTGATGGTGCCGGAACGGCCGGGATGATACCAGTCCGGCCCGCCGGCAACGACCTGGACATTGCCCATCGGCACACCGCAGGCTTCGATCACGGCCAGCGCATCGGCCTTGGCATCGAAAACGCCGACGGCGCGGCCTGCACCGGTCTCGCCGTTCGACCACATCCGGCCCGCGCCTGAAAGCGTTGCCGTGCCGCGGCGGACGCCACCGGCAACCCGGCGCTGGCCTTCCGGCCGGTCATTCTCATAAGTGGCGGCGACCTCGAACAGCGCGACATCGCCATGGCCGATGGCGGTATTGCGCCCGGCGGCTGCCAGAAGGCCCGGCAGCAGCGAAGGTCGCATATCCGACATGTCGGCGGCGATCGGGTTGGAAAGCTTGAGCTGAGGCGCACCGCCGCCGAAGAGTTTTGCTGCCTCTTCGGGAATGAACGACCAGGTGACGGCTTCCATCATGCCACGGGCGGCAAGCTCGCGCCGCGCGGAACGCGAGCGGATCTGAAGCGTGGTCAGGATCTTTTCGTTGACCGCGCCAAGCTTTGGCAGGGCCACCGGTTCGATGCTGTCAACGCCATGAATGCGCATGACTTCTTCAACGAGATCGGCCTTGCCGTCCACATCCGGCCGCCAGGAGGGCACCGAAACGGAAACCATCTCGCCGCTGCCTTCAACCGCGAAACCCAGCCGTGTCAGGATATCGCGGCTTTCATCCACCGAAACCTCCAGACCGGTCAGGCGCTTCACCTCGGAGAACGGATAGTCGATCACCTTCGGCTGATGCGCCTGATAGCCCGTGACCGTCTTTTCGCTGGCCGCACCGCCGCAGATGTCCAGCACCAGCTCGGTAGTGCGCTCAAGGCCGGGCACCATATATTCCGGATCCACGCCGCGCTCGAAGCGGTAGCGGGCATCGGAAATGATGCCGAGATCACGACCCGTGCGGGCAATGTTCATCGGATCCCACAGCGCCGATTCGATCAGAACGTCACTGGTGTTTTCATCGCAGCCGGAATGTTCGCCGCCCATGATGCCACCAATGGATTCCACGCCATTGTCATCGGCGATGACGACGTTCTCCACCGACAGCGCATATTCACGTTCATCGAGCGCAAGAATTGTCTCGCCGGCCTTCGCACGGCGCACAACAAGCCCGCCCTTGACCTTGGCCGCGTCGAAGACATGCATCGGCCGGCCCTGATCGAAGGTCATGTAATTGGTGATGTCGACCAGCGCGTTGATGGGGCGCAGGCCAATCGCGATCAGCCGTTTCTGCATCCATTGCGGGCTCGGGCCGTTTTTCACGCCGCGCACCAGACGGAGTGCGAAGCCGGGGCAGAGGTGCCTGTCGTCGTCGGAAAAATCGAGCGTCAGCGAAACCGGCGTATCGCCTTTCGCCGCAAAAGACGGCGCCGGCCTTGTTTTCAGCGTGCCAAGGCCAGACGCCGCAAGATCACGGGCAATGCCGTAAATGCTGGTGCAATCCGGGCGGTTCGGCGTCAGATTGATCTCGATGACCGGATCGTCAAGACCGGCATATTCGGCAAAGCTCGCACCGACGGGGGCATCCTCCGGCAGATCGATAATGCCGTCATGATCGTCGGACATGTCGAGCTCCTTTTCCGAGCACATCATGCCGTGGCTCTCGACGCCGCGGATCTTGCCGACCGACAGCGTGACGCCGATGCCCGGCACATAGGTGCCCGGCCTTGCGAGCGCGCCGACAAGTCCAGCGCGAGCATTGGGCGCGCCACAGACGATCTGCAGCGGCTTGCCGTCTCCGGCGTCGACGGTCAGCACCTTCAGCCTGTCGGCATCGGGATGCTGTTTCGCGTCAATCACCTTCGCGATGGTGAACGGCTTGTAGGCCGCCTTGTCGTCAACATCCTCGACCTCAAGGCCGATGGTCGTCAGCCGTTCGCAGATCTCGTCAAGCGACGCGTCGATTTCCAGATGGTCCTTCAACCAGGACAGTGTAAATTTCATGTCTCTCGTCTCGCCGTTTCACTCGACCGCTAACCGGAGCGCCAGTTCCATTGCCGTCGATTTATGTTCTTCTCAAGCGTTTTTGTCAGCATTCAGTGTTTCGACAAGCCGGAACCGCTCGCAGATCAGTTCCATATCAGGCGCAAAGCCGCCATTGCGCGCGAAGTAGGCCTCATGCGCCTCGCGCCAATGGGCAAGCGACAGGTCGCCCTCGCCCTCGTCACGGGCGAAATCCGCGTCAACCGCGTCGAACCGGCAGATGCGCACCTCGGTCGTCTCGATCACCGCAGCCGGCTTGCCGGCGCCGTCGAGCACGACATCGCGACGGCCGACCTCGGGCATCGGTTCCTGCGCGTCCTTCACATCCCGGAGCGCGCCGCAGGTCGCTGTCTTGCGGCCGGAAAGCACAAGCGCCAGAAGCTCATCCATCAGCGTCGGCGTATCGCCGAACGCGAACTGAACGGCATCCTTGTAGCGTTCAGGAAGGGCGGTCATGACGACAACCCGCCAAACAGCGTCGGAATATCCAGCGGCCGGAAGCCGTAATGCGAGGTCCAGCGCTCATCGGCGGCGAAGAAGTCTCTGAGGTCCGGCATGCCGTATTTCAGCATGGCGATGCGGTCGAGGCCCATGCCCCAGGCAAAGCCCTGATAGACATCCGGATCGAGGCCGCAGTGGCGCAGCACATTCGGATGCACCATGCCGCAGCCAAGGATTTCCATCCAGTCCGTCCCGGTTCCGAACTTGACCTGCTCGCCGGAGCGATCGCACTGAATATCGACCTCGAAGGAAGGCTCGGTGAAGGGAAAGAAGGACGGGCGGAAGCGCATGGTCACGCTGTCGACCTCAAAGAATGCCTTGCAGAATTCCTCCAGCGTCCAGCGCAGATGGCCGACATGGGTGGTCTTGTCGATGACAAGGCCTTCCAGCTGATGGAACATCGGCGAATGGGTGGCATCGCTGTCCTGGCGATAGGTCTTGCCGGGAATGACCACACGGATCGGCGGTGCCTGCGTCTCCATCGTGCGGATCTGCACCGGCGAGGTGTGGGTTCTGAGCACCTTGCGCTCGCCGTTTTCATCCGGGCTGAAAAAGAAGGTGTCGTGCATCTCGCGGGCGGGATGCCCCTCGGGGAAATTCAGCGCTGTGAAATTGTAATAGTCCGTCTCGATTTCCGGACCTTCGGCAATCGAAAAGCCCATATCGCCGAAAATGGCCGAAATCTCGTCAATCACCTGGCTGACCGGATGGATCCGGCCGGAAAGCGAGGGCGAGGGCCGGACAGGCAGCGTCACATCGACCGTTTCAGCCGCCAGGCGTGCGGAAATGGCGACCTCTTTCAGTTCGGCCTTGCGCGCGGCGATCGCATCAGCGACGTCCGTCTTCAGCGCGTTGATGGCCGCGCCGCGGGTCTTGCGCTCTTCCGGGTCCATCTTGCCGAGGGTCTTGAGGAGATCGGAGACCGACCCCTTCTTGCCGATCGCGCTTACGCGCACGGCCTCGATTTGCGCCTCGTCCGCAGCCGCGACGATATCGGCCATCAGCTTTTGTTTCAGATCCTCAAGATCGGACATCTTTTCATCTCTTCCTTGCAGAAAGCGGCTCAGTTCCGCTTACCTGACGCTCAGATACATGAATTTCATGATTTCAGAATGAAGAAAACCCGCACTGGTACGGCCAGCGCGGGTTTCCCAAAAAGGTAAAATTTCAGAGAGCTTGGGACGCGCTGGCTTATGCTACCGCGGTTTCAAACTCGTTGGCCGTGCCCTCTTTCTTGAGGTACTCAAGGCCCTTCTTCGAAGCAGCAACGAGCGATGCAAATGCTGCGGGCTCGTGAATGGCCATGTCGGACATAACCTTGCGGTCAACTTCGATGCCAGCCTTGTTGAGACCATCGATGAAACGGCCATAGGTCAGGCCATGTTCACGCACGGCAGCATTGATACGCTGAACCCAGAGCGCACGGAAATTGCGCTTGTTAACCTTGCGGTCGCGGTAAGCGTACTGCATGGACTTGTCCACAGCAGCCTTGGCTGTGCGGATGGTGTTCTTGCGGCGGCCATAAAAGCCTTTTGCCTTCTTGATGACTTTTTTATGCTTGGCGTGTGCAGCAACGCCACGTTTTACGCGAGCCATGTTTAATCTCCTTCAGATCGATCGGAATGCGTTTAGAAAACTTGCGGGCGTTACTTGCTGTAAGGCATGAACTGCTTGACGATCTTCGCGTCCGGATCGGACAGGACCATCGTGCCGCGTGCATTACGAAGGAATTTGTTGGAGCGCTTGATCATGCCGTGCTGCTTGCCTGCAGCCGCAACCTTGACCTTGCCGCTCGCGGTCACCTTGAAACGTTTTTTGACCGACGATTTCGTCTTCATCTTGGGCATTTTGCTACTCCGTTTTTGTTAATTGGGACCTTGGGCGACGAACCCGGCCACATTGCATTTTCGAGCAGACACGGCATGCCCTGCCGGCCTGCTCCATGGCGGCCCGCCCAAAAGGCGACCCGTCAGAACGGCGCGCTTATACGCGCTTTGCTGATAAAGCGCAACCATCATCGGCCAAACAATAAATTCCGCCGCCTCGGCTGTTAAGCCCGGGCGGCGCTTGGCCGGTTGACGCTTTTTTGCAAGAACTTATTTCGGTGCAAGCACCATCAGCATCTGGCGGCCTTCGAGCTTCGGCTCGGCCTCCACCTTCGCGATCTCGGCGGTATCTTGCTTGACCTGGGACAAGAGCTTCATGCCCAGTTCCTGGTGCGCCATCTCACGCCCGCGGAAACGCAAAGTCACCTTGACCTTGTCACCGCCTTCAAAGAACTTGTTCATCGCCTTCATCTTCACCTCGTAATCGTGGCTGTCGATGTTGGGACGCATCTTGATTTCTTTGACTTCAACGACTTTCTGTTTCTTGCGGGCCTCGGCAGCACGCTTCTGGTTGGCATATTTCAGCTTTCCCAGATCGAGAATCTTGCAAACGGGCGGCGTTGAGTTGGGGGCGATCTCAACGAGATCAAGCCCGGCTTCTTCAGCCATTCTCATCGCTTCTTCGGTCTGAATAACGCCCAGGTTCTCCCCTTCGGCATCGATCAGCTGCACTTCGCGGATGCGAATGTCGCGATTGGCGCGGGGACCTTCCTTGGTCGGGGGAGCGGCTCTGTGGGGTCTGCGAATGGTCGTGATCTCCTCAATTGTTGAAAATCGGGTCGGTAAGTGCCAATTGCATAGACTAAGGCACGATTAGGCCACAAATGGTTGTTGAACCCGTCCGATGTCAATAACACAGCCCAAAAAGAAAATCACCTCTTGATCGCGCATTCGGCGCGCAGACGGGCTTTTCGTTCAAACCGGCGGAGATCAGAATGCATCAGGACATTGGCGTAAGCTATACGGAAATCGATCACGGCGAAGGTTCGCTGAAGATCGCCATGCGGCTTCGCTCCGGCAGCAGCGACCGGCCGGCACTGGTCTGGTTTGCCGGTTACGGGTCCGACATGCTTGGCACCAAGGCGGAGGCCCTCGACGCCTATGCAGAAGAAGAAGGGCTCGCCATGATCCGGTTCGACTATACTGGTCACGGCGAAAGCGAGGGCGCGTTTGCCGACGGGACGATTTCGCGCTGGCTCGCCGACAGCCTCGCTGCGATTGCCAAGGCGGGGCCAGAGCGCATCATCATCATCGGCTCATCGATGGGCGGCTGGCTTGCGCTTCGGGCGGTGCAGGAACTGAAGAACAAGGCCGATGCGCCGAAGGTCGAAGGCCTGCTGCTGCTTGCTCCTGCTCCCGACTTCACCAGCGAGTTGATCGAGCCGGACCTGAAGGAGGCCGAGTGCAAGGCCCTTGCCGAGCAGGGTTATTTCGAGGAAGCCTCGATCTACGGACCGGAACCGACCATCTATACTGCGGCGCTGCTCGATGACGGACGGCGCAACCGCGTCCTCAACGGCATTATTGAAACCGGGTGCCCGGTCCACATTATCCAGGGCAAACAGGACCCGGACGTACCGTACAGCCACGCCCTGAAACTGATGACACACCTGCCGGCAGACGATGTTGTGCTGACACTGGTGCAGGACGGCGACCACCGGCTGTCGCGACCGGAAGATATCGAGCGCATGGTCAGGGCCGTCGGCAACCTCGTGGGCGGCGCCGCCACCGGTTAACCATTCCTTAAGATCCTGCCCCCGGGGCACGCTTGTCTGATTGACTCCGTCCGCCAATTCTCCTTAACTCTTTGTTAAGAATTCACCAGGTGGATGGGTAAAGCGTGCCGCGTTTCAATCAATTGGCTTATTTGGTCTTCTGCGCCATGGCGAGCGTTTCCGGAGCAGGCCTTTTCGGAGCAACGGCGGCGGCTGCCGGCATGCCCGCCATGCCGATCGGCGGCGTAACATCACAGCCCATCGGCCATTTCGAATTCTGCCAGGAGCATCGCCGCGATTGCACCGCCCATTCCGGCAATACCGATCCGGCCCGGCTGACTTCGTTCGGCTGGCAGGCTGTTCAGCGTGTCAATCTTGCCGTCAATGCCGAAATCGAGCCGGTGACCGATCATGATCTTTACGGGCGCGAGGAAGTCTGGGCTTATCCGGACAGCGGCGCGGGCGACTGCGAGGATTTCGTTCTGGAAAAGCGGCGGCGCCTGATGGATGCCGGCTTCCCCGCTGCCAATCTTCTGATTACCGTAGTGCGCAAACCAAATGGCGAGGGCCATGCGGTGCTGACCCTGCGCAGCACGAAAGGCGATTTCATTCTCGACAATCTGAGCGACGAAATCATGCTCTGGTCGGACACCCCATACACTTTTCTGAAACGTCAGGCTTCGTTCGACAGTGGCCGCTGGGCCAAGGTCGAAACCGGCACAGATCTGCCGGTGGCCTCGCTTCGCTAGGTTTTGTGGCGGTCATAATCCGGGAAGGCAGTGGCAGAGCATGACACAAGTGTTCTCATGAAGATTTCACCCAAGGCCTCCATTGTCGTCCTCACAGGCGCAGGTATTTCCGCCGAATCCGGGCTTGCCACCTTCCGGGATAGTGGCGGGCTCTGGGCCGATCACGATATCCGCGATGTGGCAACACCCGAAGGCTTTCACCGCAATCCCGATCTGGTCTTTGATTTCTACAACGCGCGTCGCCGCGAGGCCGCCAAGGCGAGCCCGAACGCAGCCCATAATGCACTTGCAGCGCTTGAAAATGCCTGGCAGGGCGATTTCCTGCTGATAACCCAGAATGTCGACAGCCTGCATGAAAAGGCCGGCTCGAAGAAAGTGCTGCACATGCATGGCAAGCTCAATTCGGTGCTCTGCAATGAATGCGGCAGCCATCAGGATTGGCAGGGCGACCTTGATAACGGCATGGTGTGCTCAAGCTGCGCACGTGCATCGCTCAGACCCGACATCGTCTGGTTCGGTGAAATGCCCTACGACATGGAACGGGTCGAAGACGCACTCGACCGGGCCGAATTGTTCGTGGCCATCGGCACCTCTGGTACCGTTTATCCGGCTGCCGGTTTCGTAACGGAGGCGGCCGGCAAGGGCGCGCGCACGGTCGAACTAAATCTGGAAGCAACCGGGAACCCGCTGTTTGACGATTGCCGCGAGGGCGCTGCCGCAACCACGGTCCCGGCCTTCGTTGAAGCGCTGATGTCAGAACGATAGTGCCATTTCGGTTTCACCGTTTACCGATTGCCGGTTTGGCCCCGACGATTATCTCATGAAAAACATCTGATCCCTCCGTCAGGCCAAATGTTTGCGAAAAACCGACCCGAGATGCCACGGGCTTGACCGAGGTCATTTGACCTTTCGACGATAACAGTTTAGAAAAATTCTAAACTGTTATCGGGACCACAATCATGGCATTCAATCTGTTCTCAAGGCCACGCCGCAGCTTCTCCTCGCTTTCGGAGCAGGAAATTCTGGCGCTTGCGATCTCTTCGGAAGAAGACGATGCGCGCATCTACAAATCCTACGCCGAACATCTGCGTGGCGACTACCCGGATACGGCCCGGATTTTCGATGAGATGGCGCTTGTGGAGGACAGCCACCGACGCATGCTGATCGATATGCACAAGCGCCGCTTCGGCGAAGTCATACCGCTTGTCCGGCGCGAGCATGTGCGCGGTTTCTACGATCACCGCCCGGACTGGCTGGTCAAAAACCTGCCACTTGAAAAGATCCGCTCACAGACGGTGACCATGGAGGACGAGGCGCGCCGCTTTTACCGCGCTGCGATGAAACAGGTGGGCGATGCCGACACCCGCAAGCTGCTCGGCGACCTCGCCATGGCCGAGGAAGCCCATGAGGAAACCGCCATCGCCCTTGGCGAAAAGCATGCACCGGAAGATGTGCGCGAAGAAGAAGGGCTGAAAGAGCGCCGTCAGTTTGTGCTGACCTGGGTACAGCCCGGCGTTGCCGGGTTGATGGACGGTTCGGTTTCAACGCTGGCGCCTGTCTTCGCCGCAGCCTTTGCCACGCAGGACACCAAGCAGACCTTCCTGATCGGACTGTCTGCTGCCGTCGGCGCCGGCATTTCGATGGGCTTCACCGAAGCAGCCCATGACGATGGAAAGCTCTCCGGGCGCGGTTCACCGATCAAGCGCGGCATCGCCTCGGGCACAATGACCATGCTCGGCGGCCTCGGCCATGCCCTGCCCTATTTGATACCCGCATTCTGGACGGCGACAATTGTTGCCATCATCGTGGTCTTCTTCGAACTCTGGGCGATCGCCTTCATCCAGAACAAGTATATGGAAACGCCGTTCATGCGCGCTGCCTTCCAGGTCGTTCTCGGCGGTGGCCTCGTGCTGGCCGCCGGCATGCTGATCGGTAGCGGCTGATCAGCCGTAGCTGCGCGTCGGCCTATCCATCACCTGCCGGCCGAACAGGCTCGCCGTCAGTTCGGTCATCAGGATCGCGGCCTTGCCACGCTCGTCAAGGAACGGATTGAGTTCCACTAGGTCGAGACTGGTGACAAGCCGGCTGTCATGCAACATCTCCATCACCAGATGGGCTTCGCGGAACGTTGCCCCGCCCGGAACCGTGGTGCCGACGCCGGGCGCGACCGACGGATCGAGGAAATCGACATCGAAGCTGACATGCAGCAGGCCGTTTTCAGCTTCGACACGTGCGAGGAAGGACGACAGTAGTACGCCGATACCGCTCTCATCGATGGCCCGCATATCATGAACCGTGACGCCGGATGGTCGCAGCGCCGCGCGCTCGGGCGGATCGACGCTGCGAATGCCAAGCATGCAGACATTGGCCGGATCGACCGGTGCCTCGAGCTTGGGATAAATGCCCTCAAACCCCGGCCTTCCGGTAAAATAGGCGGCAGGCGTACCATGGAGATTGCCGCTTTCGGTACTTTCCAGCGTGTGAAAATCGGCATGTGCGTCAAGCCAGAGCACAAACAGCGGGCGCCCCTTTTCCTTTGCCCTGCGAGAAGCGCCAGCAACGCTTGCCGCTGCCATCACATGATCGCCACCCATGAAAATCGGAACACCGTTTTCGCAGATTTCGAATGCCTTCTCACAGAGAGCATCGAGCCAGGATACGGTTTCCGTCAGGGCCTTGAGATTGGCATTGGGGTGCGAAACCGCCCGTAGCGGCGCCGGCGCAAGGTCGCCGAGGTCGACAACATCATGACCAAGGCCGGCAAGTGCTTCGCCAAGGCCCGCGGCCCTGAGGCCGTTTGGCCCCATATTGCAGCCTTTCCGGCCCGAGCCGGACTGGACGGGAACGCCGAGCAATGTGCAATGCATGAGAAAACTCCGTCTTGGATTATGCCTTCGGCCCATGCAAGCATGAAAGACGGACAATGGGAACCGCGGCCAATGACCCACCCTTCGGTTTGGACGAATGAGACGTTTGACTTGCTGATTTTTATGCTATGCCTTTCTTAAGCTTGAAGAGGTGGAGGAGGACACCGGCAAATGCCAATACCAGTCACAAGGTCTGCATTTCGGTTCGCCTTCGCGCCGACAATCCTGTTTGCGCCCTGAGGAATTGCATGAGACGAGCGTAATGGACGAGATTTGAAAGTGCGCGGCCGGGGCACCCGCTTCCGCTCCGCTCTGTCATTGACCGGATTTCATCCTGCCTGCCCATGCTGGCAGTTGTCCTCAGCACGCTCTTTTCCGCCGCAATGCCTGCGAAAGCGGCCGAGCTTGAACTCAGCGCCGAAGAGCGCAGCTGGATTGCCGAGCACGGTTCGGTGAGTGTCGGCGTGGTGGCCGACAACGACCCCTATTCGTTTTATCGCAACGGCAACATCATGGGCTGGACGGTGGATGTCATCGGCTTGATCGGCACCATGACCGGGATTGATTTCAAGCTGCGCATGGGCGCGTGGTCGGAGGTATATGACCAGTTTCGCGAAGGCGGGCTTGACGTCATCGCCGACATTTCCGAGACCGAGGAACGCAGCAATTTCATCACCTTCACAGATCCATATCATCTGCGCCGCACCGTGCTTTACGAGAATTTCGACCACCCCTTCGACAAACCACTCACCCTTGAGGGTCTGAAGCAGAAGCGCATCGGCATCATCCGTGACATCTATTACGCCGATGCCCTGCGAGAGAGCGGTGTGGCGCCTGTGGACTACGCCACCTATCGCGACCTGATGGCCGCCGTTGCCTTTGGCTGGGTTGATGGCGTTCTCGCCGCCGAGATAACCGGCCATTACTTTGTACGCGAAAGCGGCTTTACCAATGTCGCCAATGCCGGAACACTACCGCTGACGGCGATCTCGCTCGAGGATTTTCGCTTCGGCGTGCTGAGCCGGGACGGAAATGCGGACGCAAAGATGCTGTCCGGTATCCTGTCGAAGGCGGTGGTTGCGCTGCCATCAGATGCGCTCGACGCCATCACCACCCGCTGGCTGAGCTATCGCAGCGAACGCTCAATGAGCACGGGCCCCTTGCGGCTGCTGCCTGAGGAGCAGGACTTCATCAAGGTCGCGCCGACGCTGAAAATCGGGTTCTCGGTCGATTACGAACCGTTCAGCTATCTCGACAACGGACATGGCAAGGGGTTTGCCGAAGACATCACACAATATATCGCGTCGTCCACCGGACTTGCTTTCGAACGGGTCTATGACAACTGGTCGGGACTGCTCCAGCGCTTTCGCGATGGCGAAATCGATGTGATCACCAATATCTCCCACACCGATGAGAGGGCCGAATACACACTATTTTCCGACCTCTATAACCGTATTCCAAATGCCGTCTTTCTACGCTCCGGCGCAGGCCCCTACCACGGCCTTGAAAGCCTTGAGGGCAAAACCATCGGCATCAGCCGCGACATCTATTATACAGATGCCCTCCAGCAACGCTTCGATGAGGTCCGTGGCTTCGACAGTCGCGAAGCGCTGATGCAAGCGCTCTCCGACGGCTCTATCGATGTGGCGATCACCTCATTGAGCAATGGAAATTCCATCATCCGCCAGTTGGGGCTGATCAACATCCAGATCGGCGGCGAGTTTCTGATGGAGGGCGTTGAACGCGAGGATCTGCGTTTCGGGGTTTCGCCACGCTACCCTTACCTGAAAAGCATTATCGACCACGCGCTGGAATCCATCCCCATGTCGCGCTGGGAAGAAATGGAACGCCGCTGGCTCGGCCCGCCGATCGCCGGAATGGAGATCAGCCACGATCTGCTGGACCGCGATGAACGGCAATATCTCTCCGAGAAAAGCACGATCCGCGTCTGCGTCGAACCCCGCTACCCGCCCTATAGCACGATCGACGGCAACGGCGCCTTTAACGGCGCCATTGCCGAAATCCTCGGATTGATGGGGGAACGCGGCCGGTTCGACCGCCAGATCGAACATGTGTCGCTGCCGAATGCCAACAGTGAAAACGCGCTGTCGGCCGATTGCGACGTTCTGCCCTTCGTTGCGCGCGAAAACATGCGCGATACCACCTTCGATCTTGCCCCGCCCTATCTCGATATCGCGCTTGCCGTGGCGTCACCGCTGCAGGCGCCCTTCGTCAACAGCCTGCGCGACCTTGGTGGCCAGCGGGTCGGTATTGTTCCCTCGCATGTTCCCACAGACTTGCTCAAAAGCCGCTATCCGGATGTCACACTTGTCGATATCGACAGCGAGCATCAGGGTCTCGAGGCAGTGGAAGCCGGTGATCTCGACGCTGTTGTCGGGCCGCTCGACAGTCTTGCCTATCTGATTGCCGGCATGGGCAGCAATGATGTGAAGATCTCCGGACGCATCGCCGAGGGCCTTCAGGTGGTGGTCGCCACCGCACCCGACGAGCCGCATCTGGGAAGCATCTTCGGCAAGCTGGTCGTCAACCTCGACCCCGGGGCCGTCGACCTGATCCTCAGCCGGCAAAAACTGGCGCCCTTCAAGCGAGCGATCGACTACCGGCTCCTGTTCGCAATTGCCGCAGTCGGCGTCGTTGTGCTGGCCCTGTTTCTTTACTGGGTTCGCAAGCTGCGTACGCTCAACCGGGCGCTGAACAGGGCCAACAGCAAGCTCCACGAAGTCAGCATCACCGACGGAATGACGGGGCTCTACAATCGCAGCTATTTCCTCGAGCGCGGTGAGGCGGAGTTTGAGCTATCGCGGAACCGGAGCCTGCGCTTCACCGTGGCCATGATCGATGTCGACCACTTCAAACCGGTCAACGACCGGATGGGTCATGTGTTCGGCGACGCCTGCCTCAGACATCTGGCAGACATCCTGAACGCCCACTTCCAGCGCACCGGCGACCTCGTGGCGCGCTACGGTGGCGAGGAGTTCGTGGCCTATACGCTTTCCGGAGAGAAAGACCAGGTCAGGGCTTTCCTTGAACGGTTGCGTGAGAATGTGGCGGAAAGCCCGGCACTGGTGGACGGAGAGACCTTCAGCCTGACGGTGAGTATCGGTTTCCACTCGGACGTTCCCGGCCGTGCGGACACGCTCGAACAGTTCATCGACAAGGCGGATTCGCACCTTTACGACGCAAAGCGAAACGGTCGCAACCGGGTGAATGGCGACCTTTGAGCAACCGGCTGCAAGTGCGGCCAACACGCGTACGCTCTGCACGCCAGAGACCAAAAATTCGCAAGAATATGGTTTACGTACATCATGATCGCGGCTAACTTGGTTACCAACGGGTAGGCTCTTGTTGAGGCCGCTAAACGGCCGCACTGGGACAGCCGTCGGGCATGGTGGAGCATGCCCTGGAGGCAGAACGACGCCGGATCAAGCGTATTTCCGGCGGAGCGGAGGAAACTATGCTCGGTGACAACGAACGCGGCGGGAACGATATTATTCTCGAAACCGCGGGACTGACAAAATCCTTTGGGCCGATCGAGGTTCTGCACGGGATCAATCTTGCGGTCCGTGCCGGCGAGATCCATGCCGTCATCGGCGAAAACGGCGCCGGAAAATCGACGCTGATGAGGCTTCTGGCCGGAAACCTGAAACCTTCGGGCGGCGATCTCAGGATCGACGGCGAAGCCGTTTCATTCGCCAATCCGGCCGAGGCCGAGGCCAAGGGCATCGTTCTGGTGCATCAGGAAATCCTGCTGGCCCCTGATCTCACGGTTGCGCAAAATATTTTCCTCGGTCGCGAATTGCGGCGCGGCCTTGCCGTCAATGACCGGGTGATGAATGCCGAGGCCCACAAGGCTGTGCTTGAACTCGGCGCCGATATCGATCCAGAAACCACTGTTGCCCGGCTTTCGATCGCCAAGCGCCAGCTTGTGCAGATTGCCCGTGTCCTGCTGACGCCGCACAGGGTGGTGATTTTCGATGAGCCAACCGCCTCGCTGACACCGGTGGAGACCGATGCGCTTTTGAAGGTGATGCGCGCGATCCGCGACAGGGGTGTGGCGGTGTTGTTCATCTCCCACCGGCTCAACGAAGTAAAGGAAATCGCCGACACAGTGACGGTGCTGCGCGACGGCCACAAGGTTGCCTCACACGCGGCCGCCGAACTGGAGCCTTCGGACATGGCCCGCCTGATGGTCGGCCGCGATGTCTCAAAACTTTATCCCGACCGCAAGCATGACGACACCGGCGAGGCCGTGCTCGAGATCAGTGATTTCACGGTGCCAGGCTATGCAACGAATGCGTCCTTCAAGCTGAGGAAGGGGAAATCCTCGGTTTTGCGGGCCTTGTGGGCGCCGGGCGCACCGAGCTTATGGAGGGCATTCTGGGCCTCAGGCCTGGGCGCGGCACCGTGCGGCTCAAGGGCGCGCCAGTGCATTTCAAGGCGCCGATTGCGGCCTTGCGCGCCGGGATCGTTTATCTGAGCGAGGACCGCAAGGGCAAGGGCCTGCTGCTCTCCAAGGACCTGAGAACCAATTTGACACTTGCCGCCCTCGACCGTTTCACCCGAGCACTGACGGTTGACCGAAAGGCTGAGGACAGAGCGCTTGACGACGCCATCCGTGACTTTGACATCCGTACCGGCTCGAAGGAACTGGACGCAGGCGAGCTTTCCGGCGGCAACCAGCAGAAGCTGCTTCTGGCAAAGATGATGCTGCTTGATCCCGAGATCGTCATCATCGACGAACCGACGCGCGGTATCGATATCGGCAACAAGGAACAGATCTACAAATTCATCGCCGAGCTTGCCCGGACCGGCCATTCGATCATCGTGATCTCCTCGGAAATGCCCGAGCTGATCGGCCTTTGTGACCGGATCGTGGTGATGCGTTCCGGCGAGATTGCCGGCGAGGTGACGGCCGAAAGCATGAACGAGAACGAAATCGTGGTTCTGGCAACCGGGGTTACCGGCAACACGCAGCAGATGGCAGACGCAACATGAGTGAGAGTGCTAACGAACAGGCCGGTTCCGGCTTTCTGAAGTCGATCGATCTGCGGGTGATGGCGCCGTTTCTGGCGCTGGCGCTGCTTCTGGTGCTCGGCACCTTTTCCAACCCCAACTTCCTGACTGTCAACAATCTGATGAATGTAGCGACGCGCTCGGCCTTCATCGCGATCATCGCCGTCGGTGCCACCTTCGTGATCTCGGCGGGCGGGCTCGATCTTTCGGTCGGCGCCATGGTCGCCTTCGTTGCCAGCCTGATGATCATGTTCATCAATTCAGCCGCGATTGCCAATCCCTATTTGCTGGTGGCGGCGGCGATGGTGCTGGCGATCCTGATCGGCATGGCCTGCGGGCTGTTGAACGGCGTTATCACCACGGTCGGGCGGATCGAGCCGTTCATTGTCACGCTCGGCACGATGGGAATCTATCGCGGGCTGACAACCTGGCTGTCACAGGGCGGTGCCATCACCGTGCGTGATTTCGAGGTGCAACAGGCCTACCGGCCAGCCTATTTCGGCACCGTCCTCGGCATACCCGTACCGGTCATCGCCATCATCGTGACCGCGCTGATCGGCGCCTTTGTGCTTTATCGCACGCGCTATGGCCGGCATGTGATCGCGGTTGGATCGAATGAGGAAGTGGCGCGCTATTCCGGCATTTCGGTGCGCAATGTGCGTATCGTCACCTATGTGATCCAGGGGCTCTGTGTGGCGGGGGCAGTGCTGTTTTACGTGCCGCGCCTCGGCTCCACTTCGGCGACCACCGGCATGCTGTGGGAACTGCAGGCGATCACCGCCGTGGTTGTCGGCGGCACGGCGCTCAGAGGCGGTGTCGGACGTATCTGGGGCACGGTCTGCGGTGCCTTCATTCTGGAGATCGTCGGCAATATCATGCTGCTGTCGAACTTCATCAGTGAATATCTGATCGCCGCCATTCAAGGTGCGATCATCATCATTGCCATGCTGGTGCAGCGTTCACTGCTGCGCAAGCAATAGTTAAAGGCGGGTTTCCCGGACCGCCCGCGGCCTGTTGGAGTGCAGGTCGGAACGGTCCGTCATTGTGGGAGGAATGAGTATGAAAAATCTGGTTATGGGCGCAACACTGCTGGCAGCGACCTCGCTTGCCGGCATCACCCAGGCTCAGGCGTTGACGGTCGGCGTCTCTATTCCGGCGGCCGACCACGGCTGGACGGCAGGCATCGTCTACCACGCAGAGCGCGTGGCCGAAAAGCTGATGGAGGAATATGACGACCTTAACGTCATCGTCAAAACCTCACCCGATCCGGCAAGTCAGGCCAACGCCGTGCAGGATCTGGCGGTGCAGGGCATCGATGCGCTCGTGATCCTGCCAACCGACCCTGACCCGCTGGTCAACGCGATCATGCAGGTGAAGATGGAGGGCACCTTCGTTACCCTCGTCGACCGTGCGCCCTCCAACAACGACAATTCGGTGCGTGACCTCTATGTTGCCGGCAACAACCCGGCGCTCGGTTCCGTCGCCGGTGACTACATCGCCGAAACCACACCGGATGCCAAGGTGGTCGTCATCCGCGGCCTGCCGATACCGATTGACCAGCAGCGCCAGGACGGGTTTGATTCAGCACTGGAGGGCACCAATGTCGAGGTACTGGAAAAACAGTTCGGCAACTGGAACCGCGACGACGCCTTCCGGGTAACCCAGGACTTTCTGACCAAATATCCGCAAATCGACGTGATCTGGGCGCAGGATGATGACATGGTCGTCGGCGTACTGCAGGCCATCCAGCAGGCCGGTCGCAAGGATATTCAGTATGTCATCGGCGGTGCGGGATCGAAGGACATGATCAAGAAGGTCATGGATGGCGATCCGATGATCCCGGTCGACGTACTCTATCCGCCGGCGATGATCGGCACGGCGATGGAACTGACTGTTGCCGGCATGCTGGACCAGGTGCCGGTCGCGGGTAGTTATATTCTCGACGCCACACTCGTGACGCCTGAGAATGCCGAGAACTACTACTTCCCGGATTCGCCTTACTAAGCACCGGGGAAAGACCGGCGGCCATCAGCGCCGTTGGCAGAATTCGGCAACCCCGGATGAGCGGCTTTTGTCCGGGATTGCTTGAAAACGGGGAAGCTGTTCGCACATTTACCAGAGTGCGGATATGTTTGATCGGCGGACCGTTTCGGCCTTGTGGTTTCCGCAAGGCCGTTTCGCCGGTTTCAGGTCATTTCGTTCAGCCGCTTCGGGCGGGTCCCTCCGCCAGCCCGATAACGTGGCACAATCAGATATCCAGTCTTTCCGGGAGAAAGCACCATGAAAACGATTAAGGGGCCGGGTCTTTTCCTCGGCCAGTTCGCAGGCGACGAAGCACCGTTCAACAGTTGGGACGCGATTACCAAATGGGCGGCCGATTGCGGCTACAAGGGCGTGCAGGTGCCGACATGGGCCGGTCAACTCATTGACCTGAAAAAGGCCGCGGAATCCAAGGACTATTGCGATGATTTCAAGGGCCAGGCGCGTGAGAACGGCGTCGAGGTCACCGAGCTTTCGACCCATCTTCAGGGCCAGCTTGTGGCCGTCCATCCGGCCTATGACGAGGCCTTTGACGGTTTCGCAGCGCCTGAAGTGCGCGGCAATCCGAAGGCGCGCCAGGAATGGGCCGTCAACCAGGTGATGATGGCGATCTCCGCCTCGAACAATATGGGCATCAACGCACACGCGACCTTTTCCGGCGCACTGGCCTGGCCGTTTCTCTATCCCTGGCCACAGCGCCCGGCAGGCCTGGTCGAAACGGCCTTCGACGAGCTTGCCCGCCGCTGGAAGCCGATCCTCGACCATGCTGACGAAAACGGCGTCGATGTCTGCTACGAAATTCATCCCGGCGAAGACCTGCATGACGGCGTGACCTTCGAGATGTTCCTCGACCGGCTCGACCAGCATCCGCGCGCAAACATGCTCTACGATCCCTCGCATTATGTGCTGCAGTGCCTCGACTATCTCGACAATATCGACATCTACAAGGACCGCATCCGGATGTTCCACGTCAAGGATGCCGAGTTTAATCCGACCGGGCGGCAGGGCGTTTATTCCGGCTATCAGAGCTGGGTCGACCGCGCTGGCCGGTTCCGCTCGCTCGGTGACGGACAAGTGGATTTCAAGGCGATCTTTTCCAAGATGGCAGCCATCGATTTTGACGGCTGGGCCGTGGTGGAATGGGAATGCTGCCTGAAACACCCTGAAGACGGCGCCCGCGAAGGCGCGCAATTCGTCAAGGATCACATCATCCGCGTCACGGAGCGCGCCTTTGATGACTTTGCCGGCGGCGGCACGGACGACGCGGCAAACCGGCGCATGCTGGGGCTTTAAGCCATTTCAGCTTGACCCGCAGACAATACATTCAGGAGAGATTGCAATGGCAATTGAAGGCAAAGACGAAATCTATTCGGGCCGGATCCGGCTCGGCATGGTCGGCGGCGGTTCCGGCGCCTTTATCGGCGGTGTGCACCGTATGGTGTCCCGCCTCGACGATCATTACACACTCGTCGCCGGTGCCCTGTCGTCAACGCCGGAAAAGGCGCTCGCCTCCGGCAAGGAGCTGGGCCTTGACCCGGAGCGCACCTATGGCTCTTACGAGGAAATGGCCGAGAAGGAAGCTGCACGAGAAGACGGGATCGAGGCGGTCGCCATCGTCACACCCAACCACATGCATTTCGGCCCGGCCAAGGCGTTTCTGGAAAAGGGCATTCACGTCATCTGCGACAAGCCGGTGACCGCAAGTCTTGAGGAAGCCAAGGCGCTGAAGGCAATCGCCGACAAGGCCGATGCGCTGTTCATCCTGACCCATAATTACACCGGCTATCCGATGATCCGGCAGGCCCGCGCCATGATCGCCAATGGCGATCTCGGCGACATCCGCCTGATCCATGCTGAATATCCGCAGGACTGGCTCACCGAACCGGCAGAACGCGAAGGCTCCAAACAGGCCGAATGGCGCACAGACCCGAAGCGCTCCGGCGCGGGCGGCGCCATTGGCGATATCGGCACCCATGCCCTCAATCTCGCGCTGTTTACCTCCGGCGCGGAACTTGAAAGCCTTGCCGCCGATCTCGACAGTTTTGTGGACGGCCGCCAGCTTGATGACAACGCCCATATCATGCTGCGCTTCAAGCAAAAGAATGGCGTGACGCCCAAGGGCATGCTGTGGGCAAGCCAGGTGGCACCCGGCTTTGAGAACGGCCTGCAGATCAAGATCTGCGGCACCAAGGGCGGCATTCAGTGGGCACAGGAAAATCCGAACTATCTGTGGTTCACCCCCTTCGGCGAGCCGAAACGCCTGCTCTCGCGCAATGGTCCCGGCGCGCTGGAGGCTTCCACCCGGATGTCGCGCATCCCCGCCGGCCACCCGGAAGGCTATCTCGAAGGCTTCGCCAACATCTATTCCGAGGCCGCTGTCGCCATCAAGGCATTCCGCGACGGCAAGACGGCGGATGACGTCATCTACCCGACCATCGAGGACGGCGTTATCGGCCTTGCCTTCATCGAGGCCTGCGTTGCCTCTTCGAAGGCTGATGGAAAATGGGTCAGGCTCGACGTCTGATCTCTCATGACTGTCCGAGTGACCGCCCCGCCCGGACACGATCCGGGCGGGGCGTTTTTTCGCGTTCCAGTGGGAGAACTGTACCAATGTCAGGCCCGTTGCTTGATCGTCGTCAGGCGTTGAAGCAAATCCGCAACGGCGAACCGGATAGTTCTGCAACGTTTCAGTTTGGCGTCCGCTGTTATATACAACAGCGGCGAAGTCTTCTAAACCACGCTGCTGAGACCGGTGCCAACCCTGTTTCACGGGTGGCGCTTTTAAAACGATGCGGCCAGGCGGGGATCAGAGCCTCGTGTTCCGGAACGCGCAAAAGAACAGTTACACGATCCGGCAAGCTCAGCCTGCCGATACGTATCCGATAGAAAGGATCACCGACCATGATTGACCCGAAAACGCTAGCAAGCCGCTTTCCGGACGATTTCATATTCGGGGTTGCCACCGCGTCCTACCAGATCGAAGGAGCGGCACGTGAGGACGGGCGCAAGCCGTCAATCTGGGATGCGTTCAGCCACATGCCCGGCCGCGTCCATAACCGTGACAGCGGCGATGTCGCCTGCGACCACTATCACCGGCTCGACGATGATCTCGATCTGATGGAAGACCTCGGCGTCGAGACATACCGGTTCTCGATCGCCTGGCCGCGCATTATCCCTGATGGCCGGGGGCCGGTGAACGAGGCGGGACTTGATTTCTACGACCGCCTGATTGACGGCTGCAAGGCGCGCGGGCTGAAAACCAATGCCACGCTCTACCACTGGGACCTGCCGCTGACGCTCGCCGGCGATGGCGGCTGGACGGCGCGTTCCACGGCCTATGCCTATCAGCGCTATGTTCAGACCGTGATGAAGCGTTTCGGTGACCGTCTCGATCTGGTCTCCACCTTCAATGAACCCTGGTGCGTTGTCTGGCTCAGCCATCTCTACGGCATTCATGCGCCGGGCGAAAAATCCATGGACGCCGCCCTTGCAGCCCTTCACACCGTCAATCTCGCGCATGGGCTTGGCCTCGAGGCGATCCGGCAGGAAGCGCCCGACGTCAAGGCCGGGATCGTGCTCAATCTGCACGCGGTCTACCCGGTCAACGAGACGGATGCGGACCGTGAGGCGGCCGAGCGCAGCTTCCAGTTCAACAATGGCGTGTTCCTTGACCCGCTATTCAAGGGCGCCTATCCGGACGGTTTCATGGCCGCACTCGGCGACCGGATGCCGGCAATCGAGGACGGCGATCTCGACCTGATCAGCGGCAAGCTCGACTGGTGGGGTCTGAATTATTACAAGCCAGACCGCGTTGCCGACAACAGCGGCAGCGATGCCGAGTTCCCGGCGATCACCGTCGGCGCTCCGGTCCACAATGTGATTACCGACATTGGCTGGGAAACCTACGCACCGGCGATGAAGATGCTGACGGAGCAGGTCTATCAGCGTTACGACCTGCCCGTCATGTACATCACCGAAAACGGCGCCTGCTACAACATGGCACCCGTCAACGGCATTGTCGACGACACCCCGCGTACCGAATATCTCTCAAGCCACATCGCGATCGCCGCCGATCTCGTGGAAGCCGGTATTCCGCTGAAGGGCTATTACGCCTGGAGCCTGATGGACAATTTCGAGTGGGCGGAAGGCTATCAAATGCGTTTCGGCCTCATCTACGTCAACTACGAGACGCAGGAGCGCACGTTGAAGAACTCCGGCAAGTGGTACAAGGCTCTGGCCGAGGAATTCCTCGAAAAGGGCAAGAACGACTGAGCGCTCTATCGCCGACAAGCGATAAAACATTGCATCAAGCCCGCGGTTCTCGTCCGCGGGCTTTTTGTTTTCGAAGATCAGGCCGCCTTGGGAATGCGGGCGACAACCTTGATCTCGAAATCGAAACCGGCAAGCCATGTCACACCGAGCGCCGTCCAGGTCGGAAAAGGCGGCTCGGGGAAAAACTCATTCTTGACGGCTAGCACCGTTTCCAGCTGGTTTTCCGGATCGGTGTGAAAGGTCATGACATCAATAATATCGTCGAAATCGCAACCGGCCGCCTTCAGCGTGTTGGCGAGATTATCGAATGCCCGGCGTAGCTGGGCTTCAAAATCCGGTTCAGGCGTTCCGTCCTGACGGCTGCCGACCTGACCGGAAACGAACAGCATGTCGCCGGAGCGCACGGCCGGAGAATAGCCGTGAGCGTCGTAAAGCGCGTGGCGGTCTTTGTCGGCGGGATAGATAACGTCTCGTTTTGCCATGGTGAGGCTCCTTTTCCGATGGACACAGAACGGGAGCGGATGAGCCGTTTGGTCTTTTGCTCGCCGCCCGAATTCTGATATACGTTCTGTATGTCAAATATTCGCATACATTTCGTATGTCAATTAATATACGATGCGTATGCCAAAAAGAGGATATCCCCATGGCCGGAATCCGCGCCGAAAAGATGGAGGCTAACCGCGCACGGCTGGTCGCCGCCGCCCGCAGGGCCTTTGCCGAAAAGGGCTATGCCGCTGCCTCGATGGACGATCTGACGGCTGAGGCCGGACTGACGCGCGGCGCGCTCTATCATAATTTCGGTGACAAGCGCGGCCTGCTCGCCGCCGTAGTCCACCAGATCGATACCGAAATGGCGACGGAAGCGCGAAAACAGGCAGCAAAGGCCGAAAACCAGTGGGATGCGATGCTGGTCGAGGGCATTGCCTATATCGAAATGTCGCTTAAGCCTGAGGTGCAGCGCATCGTGCTACTCGACGGCCCGGCATTTCTCGGCGACCCATCGCAGTGGCCGAGCCAGAATGCCTGTCTTGAAGAAACAAAGAGCGCCGTCGAGAGACTGATTGCCGAAGGCATCGTCAAGCCCGTCAACCCGGAAGCAGCCGCCCGGCTTCTCGCAGGCGCCGCGCTGAATGCCGCCTTGTGGATCGCAGCGCATCAAACGCCTGAGTGGGCACTTCCGAAAGCCATTGAGGCATTTTCAGCACTTGCGACGGGATTGCTCGCGGAACAGCCCCCGCAGCGCTGACACCGCCGCGGCAAAAAAAGCCCGCAGACCGACCGAAGCGGGAATGCGGGCTAAAATGCGTGCGGCGAGTAGGACGACGCCGCATCACCACGCGGGGCCGCGCGCCGAGCGGGCCCCGTGTATTTCTGTCAGCCGATGACGGCATCGACCTTCACATCGCTGACGCCTTCAGCCGGCGGGGCAATCAGATTGCCCTCAATCGCCGCGCCATCAACGGTGAGCGCCACATCATTGCCGGAACCCTTGCGGGTGACGGAGATATCGTAAGTGACGCCGCGCCATGTGCGTTTGACCGAAAAGCCGGTCCAGCGCTCCGGGATCACCGGTGCCACGCGCAGGCCTTCATATTCCGGACGAATGCCGAGAATGAACTGGGTCGCGGCATAGTAGTTCCAGGCGGCCGTCCCCGTCAGCCAGGAGTTCTTGGCCTCGCCGAAGCGGGTGGCATCACGGCCGGCGATCATCTGAGAATAGACGTAGGGCTCCAGCCTGTGTGTATCGGAAATGCCCTCGCGCGCCGACGGATTGATGCGGTTGTAATAGTCAAACGCCGCATCGCCATTGCCGAGAACGGTCTCGCCGATCACCACCCACGGATTGTTGTGGCAGAAGATGCCGGCATTTTCCTTGTAGCCCGGCGGATAGGTCGAGATCTCGCCATACTCGATATAATATCTGGTATAGGCGGGCTGCAGCACGACAATGCCGTGGGGCGTCGCCAGATGTTTGGCAACCGAATCGAGCGCCTTGCGGGCCTTGCCATCTTCGACGCCAACACCGGCGAGCGTGCAGAAACCCTGACTTTCGATGTAGATCTTGCCTTCTTCGTTTTCCTTCGAGCCGATAGGTCGGCCGAAATCGTCAAAAGCGCGGATGAACCAGTCACCATCCCAGCCGTGTTCGCGGATCGTCGCATCCATGTCCGTGGAAATTTTGCCGTAAAGCTCGGCGTCCTCCGCCTTTCCGGTTTCCCGGGCGATATCGGAAAGCTCTCGCGCCGACAGCACCATCAGACCGGCGATGAACACGCTTTCAGCAACCTTGCCGTCCTTGCTGGTCGTGGTCTGGAAGCTTTCACCGGGCGTATTGGAAAAGCAGTTGAGGTTGAGGCAGTCGTTCCAGTCAGCCCGGCCGATCAGCGGCAGGCGGTGCGGACCGATGCGGTCAAGCGCATACTGCATCGAGCGCTGAAGATGCACATAAAGCGGCTGTTCCGTGCCCGGTTTGTTGTCGAACACCACCGGCTCCTCGAGGATCGAGAAATCGCCGGTTTCCTTGAGATAGGCCGCCACACCGATGATCAGCCAGTGCGGATCGTCGTTGAAGTCACCGCCGATGTCGTTATTGCCCTTCTTCGTCAGCGGCTGGTACTGGTGATAGGCACCACCGGAGGTGAGCTGGGTGGCGGCGATGTCCAGAATGCGTTCGCGGGCGCGGGCCGGGACCATATGCACGAAGCCGAGCAGGTCCTGATTGGAATCGCGGAAACCGAGACCGCGGCCAATGCCGCTTTCAAACGAGGACGCCGACCGCGACATGTTGAAGGTCGCCATGCACTGATAGGCATTCCAGATATTGACCATCCGGTCGGTATGGATATCGGGCGTTTCGGCCTGGTAGACGCCGAGCAGGTCGTCCCAATGCTGGCCAAGCGCAGCAAACGCCGCATCGGCATTTTCGGCCTGCAGATATTTCTCGATGACGGGTTTGACGGTCTTCTTGTTGAGCGTCTGCGAGCCGGGCGGGTCGAACTTTTCGTCCTTGTCATTCTCGTGATAGCCGAGCACGAAAATCACCTGGCGGGTTTCGCCAGGCTGCAACGTCATCTTCACATGATGCGAACCCATCGGCGACCAGCCGTGCGCCACCGAGTTGCGCGCCTTGCCTTCGGCAACGGCAGCGGGCTTGTCCCATCCGCGCCAGGGGCCGAGGAATTCCTCGCGGGCCGTATCGTAGCCGGCAAGCGCCTCCGAGCAGGCAAAATAGGCAAAGTGATTGCGGCGCTCACGATATTCGGTCTTGTGGTAGATGACCTCGTCTTCGACCTCGACCTGTCCGGTGGAAAGATTGCGCTGAAAATTGCTCTGGTCGTCCAGCGCATCCCACAGGCAGAACTCGACCGAGGAGAACAGCGACAGATCGGCCGCCACAAGCCGCTCATTGGTGACGGTGAGCTGCCAGATTTCCAGCGTCTCGCCAAGCGGCACGAAATAGCGGTTCGAAACGCGGATGCCGTTGCGCCTGGAGCCGATGGTGGAATAGCCCATGCCGTGGCGGCACGAATAGTCTTCCACTTCCGACTGGGTCGGCATCCAAGAGGGCGACCAGAAATCGCCATCCTCATTATCGCGTACATAAACGTAACGACCACCATTGTCATAAGGCACGTTGTTGTAACGGCCACGGGTCAGCCGGCGCAGCCGCGCATCGCGGTAATAGGAATAGCCGCCCGCAGTGGCCGACAGGATGCCGAAATAGCCCTCACAACCGATATAGTTGATCCACGGATAGGGCGTGTCCGGGCGCGTGATCACGTATTCGCGCGCATCGTCGTCGAAAAAACCGTACTTCATTTGTGAAATTCCCATCCTAATGCAAACACCGCATCCGGCCGTATCGTTTCAGATCAGACAGAGGCATCTCCTCCAGCGAATTCCACTTATCACAATAACGCGACCTTCAAAAGCCGGACAATGCCATTTATAGGCATTTATTGCATTTCAAAGCGCTTTAAACTCGCTTTCACGTCCTATTTGATAGATTTTTACGGTCATCGTCGCCGCTTCGATTTTCACAAAACTAGTTTGAAAACAGTGCGTTTAACCGGCGAAGCTACAAGAATTCTGTAACGATACAGGATTACGAAACAAAGCTTCCGGCTGCACCTGACCTCCCCACGCCGCGCCTAGGCAAAGCCACCCCGTCGCACAAAGAGCGCCATTGCGTCTTCGGTGCATCACCGATAGGATGTATCTCGCCACGAAACACAACCGGAATATCGAATGAACCGCAAAATCGCTTTTTTGTTGGCTTCGCTCCTCACCTCCAATGTTGCACTGGCGGAAACCCCCAGCATCGATTCTGCCAATTGGGCCGTCGACCCGAAAAAATATGGAATGAGTGCCGGCGAATATGACGAGTCCGAAAGCCGCTCGTTCATGACCGGGTTTCTGGAAAAATCCGGCATCAACACTTTCCACCATTTCAAAACGCTTGCGACCTCCGCGGACCGGTGGGTGGTCTCACCCAACGTCGACACGATCTATTCTGTCGCCACGGTGAACACGAGCCAGGGCTTTGTCCTGTCCCTGCCAGACGTCGGCCGCAGATTTATCGCGACCCAGATCGTCACTGAGGATGGCGTGACCCCTTACTATTTCTACGGTGGCGGCAAACGCAGCTTTAAGTCATCGGACTTCGCCACCAAATTCGTTGCCGTCGGCGTGCGGATCGGCACGGATGGAACGCCCGAAGACGTCGAAGGGATCGTCAATCAACTTCAGCCTCAATACAAAATTACAGGTGCAGCGACGGAGACCGACCTGCCTCCCGTCGAGACCGCCACCTTGCTGAAGGTCCGCGCAGCGCTTCTTCCCGCCTATTCGAAGATGTCAAACACGTTCGGGATCATGGTCAAACACGTCGCGGATATCACGAACTGGGAGCGGTTCACCTATGCTATGGCCGGAGCCTGGGGGCTTGCCGCCGACAAAAACGCGATGTACGCGATCGGCGGTCCTGCCGATGCGAGAGCCAACACCTGCTACATCGCGACCTTCCCGAAAGTCGACGTCAAGGCATTCTACTCGATCACAGTCTATGGACCGCAAAAATACCTGATGACCGATGAGGACAACGTCATCAGCTCGAATCGCAAAGTGGTGACCAATGACGACGGCAGTTTCGATGTGGCCTTTGGCGGCGAGCCATGCCGGAAGCTCGCCCCCAATTATATCGCGACGCCTCAGGACGACTGGAGCTTCCTTCTGCGCGCCTACCGGCCGAATGTGGAGGCCTTTAAGAGCTACAGGATGCCCGACGTGAAACAAGCGAACTGAACCGGAGCAGAGGAGCCGGCCATGGCGTGTTCACTCTTTCGGAAAAGGCCGCGGCAGACGCTGCAATGTCATACAAAACCCGGTTTCTGCATTGACAACGAAGGTGCCGCTGGTCCAGCTTGAACCCGCTAGAAGACCCTACCGGAGCGGGAACAAATTTATGAACATGATGCTGAAATCAGCTACCATTTTTGGCTGCGCGCTTTTTCTTGGTCAGGCGGCAAATGCAGAGACGCTGACCGTTGCCAACTGGCTACCGCCGTCACATCCGCTGGTTTCCGATGTCATCGCACCGTTCGCCGCCTCGATTTCCGAGGCCACCGAGGGCCGTGTGACAGCGAGTATCCTGCCGGCCCCGCTCGGACCACCGCCTGCCCAGTATGACCTCGCCGTCAATGGCGTTGCCGACATCACCTTCGGCGTGCAGGGCTATAATCCCGGTCGCTTCCGCACCACCAATCTTGCCGAAATCCCGTTCTGGGGCGACACGGCGGAGGAAACATCCGTTGCCTACTGGCGCACATGGGACACGCTTTTGAAGGAGGCCGGGGAATATGACGACGTGCATGTGCTCGCCGTGTTCACCCACGGCCCCGGCCAGGTGTTCATGAAAGGCGGCGATCTCTCCGAACTTTCGACCATCGATGGTGCCAAGATCCGCGTCGGCGGCGGCATTGTTCATGAACTGGTGACCGCGCTTGGCGGCGTGCCGGTCGAAGGCCCCTCCTCGCAGACCTATGAACTGCTGTCGCAGGGCGTCGCCGACGGCATCACCTTCCCCTATGAGTCCGTCAACTTCTTCGGACTGACGGACATGGTCGACCAGGCGCTGGTGATCCCCGGCGGGCTCTACAACACCTCCTTCTTCGTGGTGATGAACAAGGACACCTGGGCCGGCCTTTCACCGGAAGACCAGGCGGCGATCGACAGCATCTCCGGCGAGGCACTGGCGCGGCTTGCCGGCCAAGCATGGGATGCGGCCGATGCGGCAGGCTTTGAGGCCATGCAGGCCAATGTCACCTTCCACGATGCCACACCGCAACAGGTAGAAGAGATCGGTGCAAAGGTCGCGCCCGTGGTGGAAGCCAAGCTCGCCGAAATCGATGCCGCCGGCATTCCCTCGGCAGAAGCCGTTGCGATGATGAAGCAGAATATCGAAGCATTGCAGGCTGAATGAGCGACGCCGACTTTTCTGACCACGACCGAAGCGCCGCGAGCCCCTGGCCCGCGGCCTTCGTCTTGTATTGAGCATCACCGCCGGCGCGCTGCTGATGGCGCTGATGTGCCTAACCGTCGTCGATGTCATCGGCCGCTACCTGCTGAATGCCCCGGTCAAGGGCGCGTCCGAGCTCTCCGAGCTTCTGCTGGTTTGCGTGGTTTATCTCGGCCTTCCGGCGGTCTGTCTCGATGGCGGCCATGTTACCGTTGACCTGGTGACCAAATCGCTGCCGCGCTGGAGCGAGCGTCCGCGTCTGTTTCTGACCGGGCTTGTCTCTTCAGCCGTTCTCGGCGTCATCGCTTGGCGGCTTTATGTTTATGGCGCCCAGGTCGGCGGCTATAATCTCGTCACCAATTCGCTGCGCCTGCCGGTCGCGCCCGTGGTCTGGTTCTGCGCCGTCTTTGCCGCCATCTCAGCGCTGACCACCTTTGCTCTGGCGCTTGCCGCCCTAGTCAAGAGAGCTCCATGATCGAATGGCCCATCGGAATTGCAGTGCTGATCTTGCTGCTTTTGGTCGGCATGCCGATCGCCTTTTCGCTGACGCTGATCGGCGTTGTCGGCACGGCGTCGATCATCGGGCTGAAGCCATCCTTCGCGCTGCTGGGATCGACATTTTTCGACAATGGCCGTTCCTATACGCTGACCGTCATGCCGCTGTTTCTGCTGATGGGCAATTTCGTGGTCCAGTCCGGCATCGCCCGCGAGCTCTATGACAGTGCCCATGCCTGGCTCAGGCACCGCAAGGGCGGGCTTGCGCTGGCAACAATTACCGCCTGTGGCGGATTTTCCTCCGTGTGCGGCTCGTCGCTGGCCACAGCGGCCACGATGTCGAAGATCGCGCTGCCTTCGATGCGCCGTTTCGGCTATCCCGACAGCCTCGCCACCGCCTCGATTGCCGCCGGCGGCACGCTTGGTATCCTGATCCCGCCCTCCGTCATCCTCGTCTTCTACGGCATCATGACGCAGCAGAATATCGGCAAACTGTTCATGGCCGGCATCGTGCCGGGCCTGCTCGGCATTCTCGGCTATGCTATAGCGGTGAAGATTTCCGTGCGGTTTCTGAAGCAGGATCTGCCGGTCGAACCGAAGCTTTCGCTCAAGCAACGGCTGCTGGCGCTGAAGGGCACGGCCGGCGCGTTGCTCCTGTTCATCTTCGTGATGGGCGGCATCTATCTCGGCATCTTCACGCCGACGGAAAGTGCCGGTATGGGTGCCTTCGGGGCCTTCGTGCTGGCAGTCGCTTCGGGCCGGCTCAAGCTTTCAGATCTGGGCGACATCCTCTATTCGACCGCCAAGACCACCGCGATGATGTTCTTCATCCTGTTCGGCGCACTGACCTTCACCAATTACGTCAACCTCTCCGGGATGACGACTGATATCCAGTCGGCGCTGTCGATGTTCGGCGACGGGCCTTACGCCACCATCATTGCCATCCTGATCATCTATCTGCTGCTTGGCTGCGTGCTCGAGGGGCTTTCGATGATCACGCTCACCGTGCCGATCTTCTATCCGATCGTCGCAGCGCAGGGTTTTGACCTGATCTGGTTCGGCATTTTCGTCGTCGTCATCACGGAAGTCAGCTACATCACCCCGCCCGTGGGCATGAATGCCTTCGTGCTCAACACGGTGGTGCGCGATGTCAGCCTCAGAACCATCTTCTCCGGCCTCATCCCCTTCGTCGCCATGGATATCGCCCGCATCGCCCTGCTGATCGCCTTCCCGGCCATCGCACTGTTCATTCCATCGATGATGTAAGGCGACTCCGGTCTAGCGCGGATTTCGGGTTATGCTATAGAACCGCGTACACCCCCGGCTGAATGCAACGGCAGCGCTTATCAAACCTGCTGATATCGAGTTCCGATGTCGTCAGGCGGCAATTGGAGCGATCTTCACTTTCGTAAGTCTCATCGCGGCCAAAGCTTTATAAATGTTTCACTTTTCAGCTCCGCGACGCCGTATGCGTCGGGTCGAAACTCCACCGCGAATTCAGGTTCATCCGGCCAAGAAAGTCCACTGTTTTCAGCTTGCTTGATGATCTCGTCGGTATTTTGCTCATAACTCAGCGCAAAAGCTTCAAGGTCGGTTATCACGCGATCAGCTTGCCGGACTGCGTCCACCCCGACTCCGGAAGCGGTCATACCTCCGGCAGGCATGTAAACTTTGCCGTCGATTTCAATGGGAGTGTTTATTTGAGCGCTACGGAGTTTCTGACGTTCGGAGTCGTTAACGGTTCGCGCTAGACCGTGTACACCCTGCATTTCATGAACCAGACCTTCATTGGACCAATCCACCATCACACGAATAACATGCTCCCGAGCCCAATCTTGGTGGGTCATGACATCGATGAGAAAGGCTTTGTCTTGACGGAATACGGCGAAGATGATTGGCCCGTCGCGCTTCACGAAACCGTCTGACTCAACATATTGAGAAAAGTGCAGATGGTGCACTCCCCAAGCGCTCAACATCAAATCTAAGTCCTGTCGGCGATGAGGCTTCAGCCCATTCCCGTTCACATATCCGTGCTTCACCGCGCGGCTAAGGTACTTAGTCAGGTCTCCTCCCGACTGAATGTCAGCGATCAACGCCTGAACGTCAGCTCGTCGCCGCTGCAGTACGGGATTTGCCCTAAATTCGTTCGACTGCAGTACCTGCCGAGGCATCGGGGGCAATATACGCCGGGTCCAGTTGAACCAGCGAATTAGCAGATCAGCAGGCGTCATGGCGGAAAGCTCTCGGACGATATCGCTGTCTTGACGGTCATACGGGAGATTATCCAGCACAAGCCGCCTAACACTCGCCATCAGGAGATTTTGAAGATCGCTCATGACCCCACCGCCGTTCGGCCACACTTGGCCCGTTTCGGGGAGAAGTGGTGCCGCCTACGTGACTCGAACACGTGACCCCCGCATTACGAATGCGATGCTCTACCAACTGAGCTAAGGCGGCCCGAACGCGCTGATAAGCACGTTGCGATGCATGGGGCTGTTACAGCCTCTTGGCGGGTTTTTCAAGCGCCTTTGCCGCAGGCGTGGCAAAAAATGATGTGTGTGGCAGGGTTATGGTTCAGCCGGGGCTGCGCAGAAGGGCGAGCGTTTCGGCGCGCTTTGCGGCATCTGTGTTGAAAATGCCGCGGGAGACCAGCGTGACGGTGTTGGCGCCGTGCGCCTTGATGCCGCGCATTTCCATGCACATGTGACGCGCTTCAGCCATCACCATCACGCCCTTGGGCTTCAGAACGGCGTCCATGGCATCAGCGATCTGGCCGGTCAGGCGCTCCTGAAGCTGCGGGCGGCGGGCAAGCGTATCGACCACACGCGCGAGCTTGGAAAGCCCCGTCAGCCGGCCGCCATCGGGCAGATAGGCAATATGGGCCTTGCCGAAGAACGGCAGCAGGTGGTGCTCGCACATGGTGTGGAAGGCGATATCCTTGACGATGACGATCTCGTCATGGCCGTCCTCGGTGAACACTGTTTTCAAATGCTCCGCCGGGTTCTCGGCAAGGCCGGAGAACACTTCCAGATACATCTTCGCGACCCTTGACGGCGTGTCCTGCAGGCCTTCACGGCCAGGATCCTCGCCGAGCGCGACCAGAATGTCGGATACGGCGTTCATGATTTTTTCGCGACGCGCCGCGGCATCGTCAATCTGTCTCGGGAGATCGTTCAAATTTCACCTGTTGTTCGCCGCATATCGGTTTGTTGTATCACGTTTGCGGCCCAGTCCGGCCGCATCTAGACCCCCGGCAAATGTCAATTTCAAGGCTTGACCTCAATGATCGTCCGATGGCTGCGCGCCGACAGCACACAGGCCGCAACAATCAGCACGCCGCCAATCAGCGTCGGCCAAGCGGGGATTTCGTCGAAAAACACAAAGCCGTAGAAACCCGCCCAGACCAGCGATGAATAGTCGACAACGGCATAAAGCGAGGCCGGTATGCGGCCAAGACCCGCCACCAGAAAGATGAAACCGAGCGCACCACACAGACCAATCAGGCCGATCTGCCAGGAAAGCGAAGGATCGGGCGCCTGCCAGAGCAGCATGGCCATGGGTGCTGAAAACAGTGCCGCGAACCCCGTCTGCATCAGGCTCAGCGTGATCGGATGGTCGTTGGCCGACGACTTCTTCATCGCAATCGCCGTAAACGCATAGGCCAGCGGCGCTGCAAGCCCCGCGGCAATGACGGCCAGAGAGACCGGAGGACCGGCAATTCCGGTACCTCGCGTGGCAACGATGAGACCAGAGCCCGATACCGCCAGAAGAAGCGCGACATAGGTCGCCCACCCGGGCCGTTCTCCAAAGACGAGCGCACCAAGCAGCGCCATATAGATCGGCGCGGTCATCGCCAGCGCCAGTGCCATCACCAGCGGCATGCCGGCAATGCCGTAGAAAAACAGGCTTGCCGTCGCCGCCGCCAGAAAGCCTCTCAGCACATGGTCTTTCATGAAGCCGGGTTTCGGCCGGCGGCGCACGAAAACGGCGACAAAAACAGCCAGAAACAGGGCCGAAACCGTGTAGCGCAGGAAGACGACCTGAAAGCTCGACATCTCAGCACCCAGGCTTTTGGCCAGCGCATCAACGCCGGAAAGCGTGGCAACCGCCGCCACCGCCAAGCTGACACCCGATGTCCGGGTCATTGATGCCATGATCGTCCCTCGTTCGGCCCTGCCCGACTACCCGGACATCGCGCCTCCATGGCGTGGCGATAGCGCCGCCACGACAGCCGGTCAAGCCACACCAACAGCCGAACGGTTCGACCTTTTGCAGAACGGCCAAATGGCTTAAGGGTGTATCAACACACAGGGTGCCCGCCGCTATGGCCAAGATGATCCATTCGATGATCCGGGTGCTGGATGATGCCCGTTCGATCGATTTCTATAAACTTCTGTTCGGTCTTGAGGTCGTGGACCGCTATCCGTTTGACGGGTTCACGCTGATCTATCTGGCCAATGCGGAGACGGGTTTCGAGCTGGAGCTGACGGTCAATGCCGGAGAGAGCGAAGCTTATGACCTCGGCAATGGCTATGGTCACCTCGCCGTCAGTGTCGATGATATTGCCGCCGAACATCAGCGGCTGACGGCACTTGGCATTCCCGTCGGCAAGCTGGTGACCATGGAGCGCGAAGGCGCCCCCTTCGCCCGCTTCTTCTTCGTCACCGATCCTGATGGCTACAGAATAGAAGTGCTGCAGCGCGGCGGCCGTTTTCAGTAAAGGCCGGTCCGCTCCAGCACGAAACGCACGCGGGTTTCGACATCGGCCTTCGGCAGCACGACCGGCCGGTAGCCGAGCTTCGGGTAGAAGGCCATCAGCCGCTCATATTCGGCAATGCCCTGTTCCAGCCCATGGCGGCGCCCGGCATCATTGCAGTAGATCTCCGGCCACGGAGGGGTCATGAAAACGGTCTGGTTGTAGCGGACCTGCCGGGTGACAACGGAAGCCTCAGTCTCGACGTTCGCATGATCAGCAGCGGCCAGGGCATCAATCAGCCCGCGGTCAAAGAAGACTGGCCCCACCGATCTGCGCATAGCCGCATGGTCGGCGACCGCCATCGCCGCCGCCCGGCGGGCAAAGGCCGCTATGTCGACCCATGGCAGCGCTTTTCCCTCACCAGCATTCTCTTCGGCCACGATCCGGCGGCCGGGTTCTTCGACGACGGCAAAACCGCGGTCGCCAAGAGCTTCGATCAGCGTGGACTTGCCACCGCCCGAACAACCGGAAAGCACGAAAAACCGGTCCACGTCAGGACGCAGTCTCGCAGGCGATGCCGGGGTCATTCTCGCCGTTCATCACGTTATAGAGTGTCGCCGAATCGCCCTTGGTCCACCAGACATAGGGTCCGGCCGCATAACGTGCACCGGAAGCGGCGATGACCTCGGCCGCGATCGTCAGGTGGTCCTGCCATTCAAGCCGCGCCAGCTCAATTTCACCGCTCGAGACATAGCGCGCCTTCATGGTGAAATCACCACAATCATAGACCGCATCGATGGAGCGGGCATCCGCTCCACCCGGGACCGTAATCGAGAATGCGGTGTCCGCGCGGGCGGAACCTGCCGCAAATACGGTGAAAATGACGGATATCAAGACTGCTCTTTTCCTGGACATGAACCTTCCCTATCATTGTTACCAGATGAAACCCGCCATCCGGACTGCGGTGGTGTATGACGAACTAATATGCCAGATTGATCTTGCTCAAGGCCTACGCCCAAACTTAGCCTTAAGTCGTAGGCGTCTTGCGGCGGCATCATGGCCGAAGCGGGTTTACGTTAACCGGCTACTTCGCTGAAGTCCACCGGGCCGACCTGCGCATGACGGAAACGGGACAAGACCGAAATGGCAGAAGAACAGAAAACACGCCTCGCCCTCCCAAAGGCATCTGACTTCGCCCCGAGGCACCTTGCCCCCGGTGCACCAACACCGGAACACAGGCCCCTTTCGCGCCTGTCCTCGAAAGCCTCCCAAGCATAACCCGATCACCCAAGGAGTATCAGACGATGGCCGACAAATTCGATGTCGCGGGCTTCAACAAGAATTTCATCGAGCGCGCCGCGCAGAAGCCCGCAATCGCCACCGCCGTTGTTCATCCCTGCAGTCGTGACGCGCTTCTGGGCGCTGTCGAAGCGGCCCATGAAAACCTGATCGAGCCGATCCTTGTCGGCCCTGAAAGCAAGATCAGGTCGGTTGCCGACGAAAATGAACTCGACATTTCCGGCTACCGCATCATTGATACACCGCACAGCCACGCCTCTGCCGCACAGGCTGTTGCGCTCGCAAGCAAGGGCGAAGTCGAAGCCTTGATGAAGGGCAGCCTGCATACCGACGAATATATGGGCGCGGTCATCAGAAAGGATGCGGGGCTGAGAACCGGTCGTCGTATCTCCCATGTCTTTGCCATGGTTGACCCGGAATACCCCAAGCCGTTTTTCATCACCGATGCGGCCATGAACATCAAACCGGATCTGGCAACCAAGGTCGATATTGCCCAGAACGCGATTGACCTGATGATTGCGATCTCTGACGTTGAGATCACCCCGAAGGTTGCCGTGCTTTCGGCTGTCGAGACGGTGAACCCCTCGATCCAGTCCACCATCGACGCCGCTTGCCTTTCCAAGATGGCCGACCGTGGTCAGATCACCAATGCCATTGTTGACGGCCCGCTCGCCTTCGATAATGCGATCAGCCTTGAGGCCGCCAAGATCAAGGGTATCACGTCCGCCGTTTCCGGCGATGCCGACATTCTGCTGACGCCGGACCTGGAATCCGGCAATATGCTGGCCAAGCAGCTGGTTCTGCTCGGCGGCGCCACCTCCTCGGGCATCATCCTCGGCGCCCGCATTCCGATCATCCTGACGAGCCGTGCCGATGGGGCGCAGGCCCGTATCGGCTCCTGCGCGATTGCGGCTCTGATGGCGGATGCCCGCCGCAATGGCCGGTTCCCCGCGTTCTGAAAAGCGACGAGCCGTTTCAAAAGCCGTCGCGGCATCTGCCGCGGCGGCTTTTTCACGTCCGCCATCTTGCCAATGCGCCCTGGAGGCGTATAACCGCCGCCCTTCGCTCCATATTCGCGCACAACAAAGGACGGCGTCATGACCGCGCTCGGTTTAGACTTCGGCACGACCAACACCGTGATCGCTTTGCCCGCGGAGAGCGACGGCGAAACCCGCTCGCTGACGTTTGAAAGCCAGGCAGGCGTGACGGATACGATGCGCACCTGCCTGTCCTTCATGAAGGACCGGAAGGCCACCGTCGGCGCGCCGCTGGCGACAGAAGCGGGCGCTGCGGCCATCCGCACGCTGATCGACCATCCCGGCGAATGCCGCTTCCTGCAGTCGATCAAGACCTATGCGGCGAGCCCGCTGTTCAAGGAGACGGCCGTGCTCGGCCGCCGCCACTCCTTCCCCGACCTGATGGCGGTGTTTCTCGAAAAGCTGATGACCTACGCCGGCGACAGCTGGCCGCAAAATGTCAGCCGCGTAGTTGCCGGCAGGCCGGTGCGTTTTGCCGGTGTCGGCGCTGACGAGGCACTGGCAATCGAACGCTATAATGACGCGCTGTCACGCTTCGGCTTCCCAGAAATCCGCTTCGTCATGGAGCCGGTGGCCGCCGCCTGGTATTTCGCAAGCCGCCTCAAGAGAGATGCTAATGTGCTGGTCGCCGATTTTGGCGGCGGCACCACCGACTATTCGATCATCCGGTTTTCCAAAAGTGCCGGCCGGCTTTCCGCCGAACCGCTTTCCCATTCCGGTGTCGGCGTTGCCGGCGACATGTTCGATTATCGCATCATCGACAATGTCGTCAGCCCGATGCTGGGCAAGGGCACGTGCTACAGAAGCTTCGGCAAGGTGCTCGACGTGCCATCCAACTACTACGCCAGCTTTGGCCGCTGGAGCCAGCTTTCGATCTTCAAGACCACCCGCGACTTCAAGGACCTGCAAAGCCTGGTGCGCGATGCGACCGATCCGGACGCGCTTGAACTGTTCATAGAGCTGATTGAAAACGACGAGGGTTACCCGCTTTATGAAGCGGTAACGGCCACCAAGCGGGCGCTTTCGGCGAAAGACGAGGCCGATTTTTTCTTCGCGCCACTGGGAAAAGACAGCCGCCGCAGCGTACGCCGCGCCGATTTCGAAACCTGGATTTCCGGCGAACTCGGCCAGATGGAAGCAGCACTCGATGAGGCTGTTGAAGGCGCTGGCATCACCGCTGGCGAGATAGACAAGGTGTTTCTGACCGGCGGCTCATCCTTCGTGCCGGCCGTGCGCGAAATCTTCGAAAACCGCTTCGACAAGAGCCGCATCGAGACAGGCGGCGAACTTTTGTCGATTGCCCACGGTCTGGCGCTGATCGGCACAGAGGAGCATTTTCCGCAGGCGGTCTGAGGAGAGATCATCCCGGCAGCAAGCCGGAATGACGGAAAAGAAATGTCCTACCCGCCGGCAGACATTTTTGCCTGCTTGGCTGCAAGCCGTGTGCGAATGCTGTCAACGTCCGCGCGTGGCGTCGCCTTAAACAGGGACTGGGTATATTCGTGCTGCGGATCCGTGAACACCTGATCACGCGAACCACGCTCCACCACTTCACCAAAATACATCACCATGATCTCGTCGCAGATATAACGCACGACCGAAAGGTCGTGGGAGACGAAGATATAGGTCAGGTTGAACTCGTCCTGCAGATCGGCAAGAAGGTTGAGGATCTGGGCCTGCACGGAAAGATCGAGCGCGGAGACCGGTTCGTCGAGCACAAGCAAGCTAGGATTGAGTATCAGCGCACGGGCGATCGCGATGCGCTGGCGCTGGCCACCGGAGAACATGTGCGGATAGCGCTCAAAATGCTCAGGCCCGAGACCGACCTTCTTCAAAAGGTTCTGGGCCTTGTCGCGGCGGTCGGTGGCGGTATCGTCGGTGTTGAGGAGAAGCGGCTCCATCAGCACGTCACCGATCTTCTGGCGCGGGTTCAAAGAACCATAGGGGTTCTGGAACACGATCTGCACCTTTCGGCGCTGCTCGGGGGTCGGCCGCGTCTTAGAGATGTCGATGGACTTGCCGCCGATGGTCAGTTCGCCCTCGGTCTGCGCGTCGATCATGGTGATGATGCGGGCAAGGGTGGACTTGCCGCAGCCGGACTCGCCGACCAGCGCCAGCGTTTTGCCGCGCTCGACGGAGAAGTCGACGCCCTTTAGCGCCCTGACGGCGCGGGCCTTACCGAACATACCGCCCGGCACGATGTAGTCGCGGACGATATTTTTTCCTTCTGCTACGATCTCACTCATTGGGCGCCTCCCGAAAAATCGGCCGAATAGTCGATGGTTGGCAGCCGATCACCGGTGGCGTTTTCCGGCAGTGCCGAAAGCAGCGCTCTGGTATAGGCATGCTTCGGATTTTCGAAAAGCGTCAGCACGTCGGATTCTTCCATCTTGCGACCCTGGTATTGTACCACAACCCGGTCGGCGGTCTCGGCGACGACACCCATGTCGTGGGTGATCATGATCATCGCCATGCCGGTTTCCTCCTGAAGCTTCGCCAGCAGCTCGAGGATCTGCTTCTGGATGGTCACGTCGAGCGCTGTGGTTGGCTCGTCGGCGATCAGGAGCTTCGGCGAGCAGGCCATGGCAATCGCGATCATGATGCGCTGGCACTGGCCGCCCGACATCTGGTGCGGATAGGCCCTCAACCGATCAGCCGGGTTCGGCAGGCCAACAGCTTCCAAGAGTTCGATGGCGCGTTTGTGGCGCGCTTTCTTGTCGAGATCGGTATGCTGTTTGAGCACCTCATCAATCTGGAACCCGGAGGTAAAGCAGGGATTGAGGCTGGCAATCGGCTCCTGAAAAATCATCGAAATGTCTTTGCCGATGATCCGGCGGCGTGCCTTCGGCGACAGGTTGGCGATATCGCGGCCCTCGAAGGTGATCTTGTCAGCGGTCACCGTTGCCGTTGGGGGAAGGAGCCCCATCACGGCGAGCATGGCAACCGACTTGCCTGAGCCGCTTTCGCCGACAATAGCAAGCACCTCGCCGCGATCGATGCGGTAGGAGGCGCTGTCGAGCACGGTCGACTGACCAGCGGCCGTCGGAAAAGAGACCGATAGGTTCTGGACGTCGAGAAGCGGTTCCATCTGATTATCCATGGGCTCAGCTCCGCTTCAGCTTGGGATCGAGCGCATCACGCAGACCATCGCCCACGAGATTGATCGCCAGCACGGTGATCAGGATGGCAAGGCCGGGGAAGGTGACAACCCACCAGGCTGACAGGATGAACTCGCGCGCTTCCGCCAGCATCGTGCCCCATTCCGGTGTCGGCGGCTGCGCGCCCATACCGAGGAAGCCAAGGGCGGCGGCGTTCAGGATGGCGTCGGAAAACGACAGCGTACCCTGCACAATCAACGGCGACAGACAGTTCGGCAGGATGGTCTTGAACATCAACCGACCGTTGCGGGCCCCGGCAACACGGGCGGAAATCACATATTCGCGCCGGGATTCACCCATGACCGCGGCACGGGTCAGACGCGCGAAATGCGGCTGCAGCACGAGCGCGATGGCCAGCATGGCATTGACGAGACCGGGACCGAGCACGGCGACCAGAACCAGCGCCAGAAGCAGTGGTGGGAAGGCGAGAATGACGTCCATGATCCGCATGATCGCAACATCAACCCAGCCGCGGAAAAAGCCAGCAAGCAGCCCGAGCACAATACCGAAGACCAGCGCAATGGTGACGACGACGAGGCCGATCAGCAGCGAATAGCGCGAGCCATAGATCAGCCGCGAAAGCATATCACGGCCGACGGCATCTGTGCCGAGCAGATAGGTCGCTGTGCCCTCCGCCTCCCAGACTGGAGGCGTCAGCCGCATGGCAACATTCTGGGCATTCGGGTTATGCGGCGCAATCCACGGGGCGAAGAGCGCGATCAACACGAGCGCGACGATGATGGCAAGGCCGATTACGGCGCCCTTGCTCCGGCTGAAATAGTGCCAGAACTCGGAGAGCATCTGCAGGCGAACATGCTTGCGCTGGGCCGCGGCGACTGTGACTGGGTCTGTCATGGCGGTCCTCCTATTGGTGGCGAATGCGCGGGTTGATGAGGCCATAGGCAAGGTCGACCAGGAGGTTGACCAGCATGACGAGGCCGGCGATCAGGACAAGACCGCCCTGCACAACGGGATAGTCGCGCCGCGAGATCGAATCGATCATCCACTTGCCGACGCCCGGCCAGGAAAAGATCGTCTCGGTCAGGATCGCGCCTGCCATCAGCATGCCGACCTGAAGGCCGATCGTGGTGATCACCGGGATCAGCGCATTCCTGAGCGCATGGAGCCCGATGACGCGCCCGCCGGAAAGGCCCTTGGCGCGGGCGGTGCGGACATAGTCCTCGCCCATCACTTCGAGCATGGCCGAACGGGTCTGGCGCGCGATCACTGCAAGCGGAATGGTGGCAAGCACGACCGACGGCAGGATCAGGTGCGACAACGCCGAGGTGAACGCACCCTTCTGCCCTGACAGCAGCGAATCGATGGTCATGAAGCCGGTGACGGAGGGGAAATAATAGAGCAGCGAAATCCGTCCCGAAACCGGAGTCCAGCCGAGAATGCCGGAAAACAGGATGATCAGCAAAAGGCCCCACCAGAAGATCGGCATCGAATAACCGGTGAGTGCCACGCCCATGGTGGCCTGATCGAAAATCGAGCCGCGCTTGACAGCGGCCAGAACGCCGGCGGGAAGACCGATCGCGATCGCCAGAAACATAGCGCAGATCGAAAGTTCGGCCGTCGCGGGGAACCGCGCCAGAAACTCGGTCAGAACGGGCTGTTTGGTGGAGAGCGAAATGCCGAAATCGCCGTGCAGCAGATTCCAGACATAGGAAAGATACTGGACGACGATCGGCTTGTCGTAGCCGAACTGGTGCACCAGTTGCTGGTAGCGCTCGGGACTGATGCCGTGCTCACCGGCCATCAGAAGGATCGGATCACCCGGCAGCACGCGGACAAAGCCGAAGGCGACAATGGTGATGCCGATAAAGGTCGGCACAATCAGCAGGAGCTTGCCGAGAACAAATTTAATCATGAAGACGTCCTGGAATGGAAGAGGGCCGCTTTCCCGGCCCTCTTCTCTGTCTCAAACCTTAATCGGCAATGTCAACACCGTCGAAGCGGTGGTAGCCGAGCGGGTCGATCACGAAGTTCTCGACATTCTTGGTCATCGGAACGGTCACGGTCGAGTGAGCGATCGTTGCCCACGGTGCCTGCTCCTTGAAGATGACCTGGGCCTGTTCGTAGAGCTTGGTGCGCTCTGCCTGATCGGAGGTCACCTTGGCCTTCTGGATCAGGTCCTCATAGGGCTGATAGCAGAATTCAGCGACGTTGGACGAGGTGCCAACAGCATCGCAACCGAGCAGGGTGGCGAGGAAGTTGTCCGGATCGCCGTTGTCGCCGGTCCAACCGAGCAGAACAGCGCCGTCGTGATCCTTCTCGCCGGAACGGGCAAGATATTCACCCCATTCGTAGGAGACGATCTCGACCTCTACACCGATCTTGGCGAGGTCGGACTGCATCAATTCGGCCATGCGGCGGGCGTTCGGATTGTACGGACGCTGAACCGGCATTGCCCAGATCTTCATCGAAAGATCGGTGACGCCCGCGTCTTCCAGCATCTTCTTGGCGGCTTCCGGATCGTAAGGATCGTCCTTGACCGCATCGTTATACGACCACATCGTCGGCGGGATCGGGTTCTTTGCAACCTGACCGGTGCCCTGGAACACAGCGTCAATGATCGCCTGCTTGTCGATGGCCATGTTCAGGGCCTTGCGGACCTCAACCTTATCGAACGGCGGCTGCAGCGTGTTGTAGGCAAGGTAACCGATATTGAGGCCGGCGCTCTGCTCAACCTTCAGCTTGTCGTTTTCCTTGAGGCCTGCGATGTCAGCCGGGGACGGGTATGGCATGATATGGCACTCGCCGGCCTGCAGTTTCTGCACGCGCACAGAGGCATCGGTGGTGATGGCGAAAACCAGGTCATCGATCGGCTGCTTGCCGTTCCAGTAGTCCGGGAAAGCCTTGTAGCGGATCACGGCATCCTGCTGGTAGGCAACGAAGGTGAACGGACCGGTACCGACAGGCTTCTGGTTGAACTGCTCCTTGGTGCCGGCTTCAGCGAGCTGCTCGGCATATTCCAGGGAAACAATCGAGGCGAAATCCATGGCAAGGTCAGCGATGAACGGCGCTTCCGGGCGGTTCAATGTGAACTTGACGGTCATGTCGTCGACCTTGTCGACGCTCTTGATCAGGCTCGGGAAGCTCATCGCGTCGAAATACTCCCAGGAAATCCCCGGGGCATAGGCGTACCATTCATTGTCCTTGTCGAGCTGGCGCTCGAACGAGAACACGACGTCATCGGCGTTCAGTTCACGCGTCGGCGTGAAGAAGTCAGTGGTCTGGAACTTGACGCCGGGACGGATGTGGAAAGTGTATTCCAGGCCGTCGTCGGAGATGTCGTAGCTTTCGGCGAGACCCGGTTCGGTTTCGGTGGAACCATGCTTGAACTCGAGCAGACGGTTGAAGACCGTGCGTGAGGAAGCATCGAAGCTGGTGCCGCTGGTGTAGGCGGACGGGTCGAAGCCTTCTGGCGAACCTTCTGAGCAATATACAAGCGTTTTGGCGCTGGCGGCACCGCCGAGCGCGACAAAAAGCTCGTAGCGAGAGCCAAAGCTTTCAATTTCTTCATCATTTTCCCCTTGTTGGTCGATGGACCGGCTTTCATGACGCCGGATCCTTCGTGAAATCCGCGCGGTTGCCACCAGGGCGCCGGCCGCAACGGATCAAGCCGCATCGGCGCCTTGCGGGATCGTTACAGATACCGAGGCGCCAACAAAAGTCTGTGCATGGCACCATTCCCAACCACGGTTGCCACACTGATGGCGAGACTATCGTTTTTTTTGACCGTGCAATCAAAAAGCTCGAGACCCGGCAAATTGAACAGAAGGCAAGCCGCTGAAATAGCTCCCAAATTCAAGAAATTCACATTTTTGTAAAAAACTGAAGGGTTTGACGCAATTCTGTTTCGAAAGTCGCAGGCCGGACTTCAGGATGATTGCTTTCCATAGTGGCGGCGGGAAACCGCCGCAAAGTGCGTTGAACTGACAATCGTCAGTCTTCAGGGAGCCGCACACGTGACATTGCAGCAACAGCTTCACCAGTTGATCGCCGCCTACGGCACCCGCTGGCGCACACGTCGCCGCGATTTCAGGTACGCTTTGGCCGGACGTGATCGACAAGCGGGTGTGCCCGCGTCTTCAGATCGTGCTCTCCTGAACCCCGCCTTGGCGATATCTCCATTTGGTGCTACGGCCTCTGTCACTGCCGAAACAGCGGAGCGCCCGTGACCGAGGCCCTTGCCTATCCCGAACTGATCGCCGTTTTGACCGCGCTGACGGATGACGCGCCGCGGGTGATGACCGTGCGCATGGGAAAGGCTCTGCCCTCCGGCCCGTTCGAAAGTGCCCACCGCAGCCTGCAGAGCGGGCTGCGCGCCTGGGTGGAGAGCCAGACGGGCCATCCGGTCGGCTATCTCGAACAACTCTACACCTTCGCCGACCGCGACCGTGGCTTCGAGCGGAGTGAAGACGGGCACCGCACCATCTCGATCAGCTATCTTGGTCTGGTGCGCGAACAGCCCCCGCCCGGCGGCGGTGCACCCTTGTGGAAGGACTGGTATTCCTATTTTCCATGGGAGGACCTGCGCGCCGGACAGCCGGAAATCCTTAAACAGGTAACCGATATGCTGAGCCAATGGGCAGAGAGCGAGCGACCGGGCCGTGCAGCCCGCCGCCACCGGCTGGAATTTTCCTTTGGTCTCAACGGCATGGCCTGGAACGAGGAACTGGTGCTGCAGCGCTACGAGTTGATGTTTGAGGCGGGGCTGATCGCGGAAGCCGGACTGGCGCCGGCCTTCTGGTTCGGCCGCCCGATGTCAGCAGACCATCGCCGGATACTGGCCACCGCGATTGCCCGGCTGCGCGCCAAGATCAAATACCGCCCGGTGATTTTCGAACTCATGCCCGAATGCTTTTCGCTTCTTCAACTGCAAAAGGGTGTCGAGGCGCTTGCCGGGCTCAGGCTGCACAAGCCGAATTTCAGACGGCAGATCGACCAGCAGCAGTTGATCGAGGAAACCGGCGAAACCACCGGCGAAACCGGAGGCCGCCCGGCCAAGCTGTTCCGCTACCGCCACGCGGTGCGCGAGGAACGCGCGCTTTCCGGCTCGCGCCTGCCGGTCGCGCGCATGTGAGGGCATTGTGGGGCCTGGCAATCATTGCCAGGCCCTGTTTCTCTTGACCCGCCCTTGCCGAGGGTTATGCGGCGACCATGCCATGCGGATCGATAACGAATTTCTTCGCCGCCCCGCCATCAAAATCGGCGTAGCCGCGCGGGGCATCGTCGAGCGTGATGAGTTCGACATTCACAGCCTTGGCGATATCCACCCGCCCGAACAGAATGGCCTGCATCAGCGCCCGGTTATAGCGCATCACCGGGCATTGGCCGGTGTGGAAGGAATGCGACTTGGCCCAGCCGAGACCGAAGCGCAGGCTGAGCGCGCCTTTCTGGGCGGCCTTGTCCTCAGCGCCCGGATCCTCGGTCACATAAAGCCCCGGAATGCCGATCTGTCCGCCGGCGCGTGTCAGATCCATCGCCGAGTTCAGCACGGTGGCAGGCTGTTCATGCCCGTGATCATGGCCGCAGCCATGGGCCTCGAACCCGACGCAGTCGACAAACGCATCGACCTCCGGTGAACCGGTGATTTGCTCAATCATATCCTGCATTGTCGCATCCTGCCTGAGGTCCACGACCTCGCAGCCGAAGCTCTTGGCTTGGCTCAGGCGCTCCGGGATCATGTCGCCGACAATGACGCAGGCCGCCCCCAGAAGCCTTGCAGAAGCGGCGGCGGCAAGGCCCACCGGCCCGGCGCCGGCGATATAGACAATCGACCCCGGACCAACGCCCGCTGTCACGCAACCGTGGAAGCCGGTCGGGAAGATGTCGGAGAGCAATGTCAGGTCGGTGATTTTCTCCATCGCCTGTTCGCGATCGGGAAATTTCAGCAGGTTGAAATCGGCATAGGGCACCATGACGTATTCGGCCTGGCCGCCGACCCAGCCGCCCATGTCGACATAGCCGTAGGCCGCACCCGGCCGCGACGGGTTGACGTTGAGGCAGATGCCGGTCTTGCCTTCCTTGCAATTGCGGCAGCGTCCGCAGGCAATGTTGAACGGCACGGAAACGACGTCGCCGACACAAATGAACTCCACATCGCGGCCGCATTCGATCACCTGTCCGGTGATTTCATGTCCGAGCACAAGGCCCTGAGGCGCAGTGGTGCGGCCGCGCACCATATGCTGGTCGGAGCCGCAGATATTGGTGGTCAGGATTTTCAGAATCACACCGTGATCGCACCGGCGGTCTCCCAGCGCCAGTTTCGGAAAATCGATCGTTTCGACAGTCACTTTTCCGGCGCCCTGAAATATAACGCCTCGGTTTGATGCAGTTGCCATGTCTTCCTCCCGGACTTTGTTATGAAGCTTCATCATCTGCCGGGACAAAGGCCGATCCATGTCTGAAAACGACATGATACGACATCAAAAATGCCGCCATAGACATGGCGGCATGAAAACATATTGGCGAAGAGGCTGACGACGAATGCCGCATCAGATCGCGTTGGCGCGGCGATCCTCGATGTAAAGCGCGCGCAGTTTCACGCTTGTCGGACCCGGTTTACCGTCACCGATCGGCTGGCCGTCCACGGCGATGACCGGGGTGACGAAATTGCTGGCGGAGGTATAAAAGGCTTCCTTCGCGCCCTTGACCTCATCGACGCTGAAGGCGCGCTCTTCCACCTTGAAGCCGTTGCGTGCGGCGATCTCCAGCGCCGAGACGCGGGTAATGCCGGGCAACACCACACGCGACAGCGGCCGGGTCACGATCACATCGTCCTGGGTGACGATATAGGCGGTGGCCGAGGTCTGCTCGGTGACGAAGCCATCCTTGACCAGCCAGGCATCGTCGGCACCTTTTTCGTGCGCTTCCATCTTGGCAAGGCTGGGATAGAGCAATTGGGTGGTCTTGATGTCGCAGCGTCCCCAGCGCAGATCCTCAAGCGTGACCACGGAGATGCCGTTTTTCGCCGTCGGCGTGTCGATCACATTCTTCTTCTGGGTGAACATCGAGAAGGTCGGCTCCATGTTGCTTTCGAACATGAAATCCCGGTCGCCCGGATTGCCGCGCGAGACCTGCAGGTAAATCAGGCCATTGCTCATGTCGTTGCGGGTCGCGATTTCCCGGTGCAGGGCGAGCAGGCCGTCGTCATCGACGGGCAGTTTGATGCCGATTGCATCGGTCGACCGTTTCAGCCGCGCGGCATGGCCGGAATAGTCGAGGAGCTTGCCGTCGAGGACGCAGGTAACCTCGTAGATCGCGTCTGCAAAGACATAGCCGCGGTCGAAGATCGACACCTTCGCCTCACCTTCCGGCAACCATTCTCCGTTCAGATAAACGATACGATCCATGTTCACGCTCCTGTGCTTCATTCGCCCGGTTCACCCTGAAATGGTCATAGCCTTGGCAAGTCTTCGATTCAAGACCTGTTTATTCGCCGTTTATTGCAAGAATGTCGAATTTTCTGCATCAAACGCGCAAACCATCGGCCATTCGCAGATGTTTGACGATGTGCATCATGAAGGCGGTCGCAAACAGCGGGGTCGCCAGATTGACGATCGGGATCGCGACAAAGCCTGCGACAACGAGACCGGCGAGGAAAACGGTGAACCCTCTTTCGCGCCGGAACGCCCTGGCGGCTTCCGGCGTCATGATGCGCATCGCCGCGAATTCAAAGAATTCCCGACCGAGAAGATAGCCGTTGACCACAAAGAAGGCGACCAGATTGACGCCCGGGATCAGGAGCAGAAACAGCGCGAAAATATTGCCGAGGATAATGACGCCAAGAAATTTCAGCGCTTCCTTCATGGCCGTCAGCACCGGCAGCGGCGTGCCGGGCGGATCAAGGGGATAGTGCAGGCGCTCGATATGGTCTGCCGCATCATCCAGAAAGATACCGGCGACAAAGGCGGAGACCGGCGCCATCAAAAGCGCAAGCCCCAGCGCCAGCCCGAGGGCGGCAAAGATCAGCAGCACGAACGTGATCCAACCGGTCCATTCCGGCATGGTCGGAAACAGATTGGCGAGAAACGGAAATGCAAGCCACAGGAACAACGCCCTGATCGCGAACCAGAGCGCAATCAGGCACAACAGCGACAAGCCCAACACCTTCCACAATATGCCGCGCATCTTGGGATCGATCAGGTCTGAAAACGCTTGACGCGCCGCAGTCATCAGCATCGGCAGAGCTCCCCGGCAGTCGCGCCTGTCGCAAAAAAACATATGCTATTCGATGTAGGTCAGCGCTGCTTGCCCTGCAAGCGCAAGCGCCCCGGCGCAACCGTTTTTTGCCGGTGCCATACCCACGACAAGGCCGGCGGAAACCCGCGCCTGCATCGCGATGCAGGCGCGGGTTTCAGGCCAGCTTAGAGCAGCTCCGCGTTTCACGGAAACACCGAGCCGCTCCATCTATTTGTTTTGACGCATTTTCACGGACGCCAAGTGGTTCCATCTGACTGTGAAATGCTCTAGGAGCCGTGGCCCTGCTGGCGGTCGAGCCAGTCGAGGCTTGCGTGGAGTCCGGTCAGGTCAGCGGTGGCGACCTCCTGATCATCGGGACCGAGATAGCTGACCATGATCTCGTCGCGACCAACACGCGCTGCCGCCAGCACAGGCTGAACCAGCGTCTGGTCATGGGTTACATAGCCGCCCTCGGCATCGTCCTTTCTCAGGTTCTTGACCGGAATGGTGGCAACCTCCTGACCATCGACCGAGATCGTGAACACCCCGTCACGACTGAGTGTTTCAATCCCGTTGATTGTCGGCAGCACCATGGCGACCGGCGCATTAGCCTTATCGGCCCTGACGAAAGAGGGAATAGCGAGCCCTCCATCATTGGCCGGCATCCGGCTGGTGGTCAGCCGGCAGGTCATATGACTGTCGCAGACAGCATTCCAGGTCCCGCCGGAATCAAACAATTCTGCAGCCGAGGCGGCGGTCTGAAGCGAGAGAACACCAATCACCGAAGCGGCAACACCCGCATACACAATCCTACGCATTCTCATGGACGTCTTCCTTTCTGCACGTTGAAACAAGCGCGAGGAAGACAGCAATTCCCGCCTGAATTGTGGCGCAAAACATTACCATGTCGTAGGGGAGCGCGGCAGCCCGAACCGACCGGCCTCAGCGCTCAGGCACGTATTTCCGCCAGTCGTGTTCCTCCCTGAACCCCAGAACCTCGCGGATCTTGCGGTTGGAAAGCGGGGCTTCATAGTCACCCATTTCCCGCGTGATCGGCGTGTTCGGCGCATATGTCTTCAGGAAATCAACGGTTTTCTCGTTGGCCGTGATCGTGTCATTGGTGGCGTTGAAGACCTCGAAGCCGAGCCCATCCTTTTGCAGGCAGAGATCGACGATCTGGCCCAGATCGCGGGCATCGATATAGCTCCAGGCATTGCGCTTACGCGATGGCGGATCGGCGAGGAAGCCGGGGAAATTGCTGTAGTCATCCGGCGAGATCACATTGCCGATGCGAAGCGCGTAGATATCGGCGCCGTAGCGCAGGGCAAAGGCCCGCGCGGTCTTCTCGTTGCAGACCTTGGAAAGCCCGTAGCTGTCGAGCGGATCGACATCGTAATCCTCTTCCAGCGGAAAAGCGTGGTAGTCCCGGTCGCCTTCGGCAAAACAGACACCATAGGTTGTTTCGCTGGAGGCGATGATGACCTTGCGCACGCCAAGCTTCATCGCAGCTTCAATGACATTGTAGGTCGAGATTACATTGGTCTGATAGGTCACATTGTCGGGCGTGATCATCACCCGCGGAATGGCAGCAAAATGCACCACGGCATCGGGCGCTTCGGGCAGCTTGCCGTCTTCATAGCGATCCATGCCGAAATGCGTCGAAAGCGCGTTGAACACCTGGCCGCTATCGGTGAGATCGGTGACAAGCGTGTTGACCTGCGGGTGGCCGAGTGCAACCAGATCGAGATTGAGAATGTCGTGGCCCTTGTTCAGTAAGTAGGGGATCACTTCGCGTCCAGCCTTGCCGCTGCCGCCGGTGAAAACGATGCGCTTTGTCATTTTTCCTCGCTTTTTGGATGCTCCTCGCGTGCGGCGGATCGTGCTACGATCAGGCTCGGACGTCAAATCGATTTTGAGCGAAAATCACGCTGCGGCTTGGCAGAGAGCTTTTGAAGTGACTATTCTGGCCCGCATTATTGACGATGGCTCAATCAGGCGGAGTAGCGGAAAACATGGCGAAAAAATCCGGCAGCGTATCGCGCCTCGACGACGCCGCAAGGGCTGGCTGGCTCTATTATGTCGCAGGCCGGACGCAGGACGAGATTGCCGCCGCCATGGGCGTTTCCCGCCAGAGCGCCCAGCGGCTGGTCTCGCTGGCCATGTCCGAGCGGCTGATCAAGGTGCGCCTCGACCACCCGATTGCCAATTGTATGGCGCTTTCGGCCGCGCTTCAGGAGCGCTATCGCCTGAAACAGGTTCAGGTCGTGCCCAGTGCCCCTGAATCCGACACGGCACCGACGGGAATTGCCGAAGAAGGGGCCGCTGAAATCGAGCGCTGGCTGAAGCGCAGCGAGCCGACCGTGCTGGCCATGGGGACGGGGCGCACGCTGCGCTCGGCGGTGGAGCAATTACCGCCGATGGCCTGCCCGCAACATCGTATCGTTTCGCTCACCGGCAATATCAGCCCCGACGGTTCGGCGGCCTATTACAACGTCATCTTCCTGATGGCCGACGCAATCCAGGCACGGCATTTCCCAATGCCGCTGCCGGTGCTGGTGTCCACACCGGAAGAACGTGCGCTGTTCCACGCCCAGCCACTGGTGAAACCGACGCTGGAGCTCGGCGGCAAGGCCGATGTCACCTTTGTCGGCATCGGCGAACTCGGCCCAAAAGCACCGCTGCTGCTGGACGGCTTCCTGACCGCAGACGAGATGACCGAACTGGTTGCCGCCGGTGCGGCGGGTGAAATTTGCGGCTGGCTGTTCGATGACGACGGCAAGCTGCTCGATCACCCGATCAACCAGCGCGTGGCCAGCATTCCCCTGCCCCATGCCGATGACACCATCATCTTCGGCATGGCGCGCGGCAAACCCAAGCACCGCGCCATCCGCGCCGCGCTGAACGGTGGCCTGATTAATGCACTGATCACCGATGAGGACGCCGCGCGGTTTCTACTGAAAGAATAGCGTTCTTTCAAAACCTGATGTTGCTGTTCGTCCTGACCGCGGTGATTGACCATCGCTTGCGGATCTCGCGCGTCAAATTTTCGCTTTGTAAAACAATAGATTGTAATATTCGCCCAGGATTTGAGCATTCGCCCACTTGACACTTCGCAATGAATGCTGGGTAATTGCCCACAGCATAAGCTATTGCTCAATTCTGAGGGAGGAACGAGTATGAGACTGCACACGATACTTCTGGGCGCGTGTTCCGTTGTCGCGTTTACCGGCGCCGCTTCGGCCGAAACGCTGACGATCGCCACCGTCAACAACGGTGACATGATCCGCATGCAGAAGCTCACCGACGACTTCACCGCGCAGCATCCGGACATCGACCTCGAATGGGTCACGCTCGAAGAGAACGTGCTGCGCCAGCGGGTCACCACCGACATCGCCACAAACAGCGGCCAGTACGACGTTCTGACCATCGGCAATTACGAAGTGCCGATCTGGGCCAAGCAGAACTGGTTGCTGGCGATCGACGACCTGCCGGCCGATTACGATGCGGCCGACCTCCTGCCGGCCATTGCCGGCGGTCTCTCGGTTGACGACACGCTCTACGCAGCACCGTTCTACGGTGAAAGCGCCATGGTGATGTATCGCACGGACCTGGCCGAAAAGGCCGGTGTGAGCATTCCGTCCAAGCCCAAATGGGTCGACATCAAGAAGGCCGCCGCTGCCATGACCGACAAGGACAATGGCATTTACGGCATCTGCCTGCGCGGCAAGGCTGGCTGGGGCGAGAACATGGCCTTCCTCGGCGCCATGTCCAATTCCTACGGCGCGCGCTGGTTCGACATGGACTGGAAGCCGCAGTTCGACACCCCGGAGTGGAAGGCCACGCTGACGGACTATCTCGAGCTGATGAACAATTACGGTCCGCCCGGCGCTTCGTCCAACGGCTTTAACGAGAACCTCGCGCTGTTCCAGCAGGGCAAGTGCGGCATGTGGATCGATGCCACCGTCGCCGCCTCTTTCGTGACCGACCCGGATGAATCCAAGGTCGCTGACAATGTCGGCTTTGCACTGTTCCCGGAAAAGGGCGATATCGGCAACCGCGGCAACTGGCTGTGGTCGTGGAACCTCGCCATTCCGGCATCGACACAGAAGGCGGATGCGGCCAAGGCCTTCGTCGCCTGGGCAACCTCCAAGCAATACACCGATCTCGTGGCCAAGCAGGATGGCTGGCGCGCGGCACCTCCCGGCACCCGCACCTCGCTCTACAAAAACGCGGACTACGAGAAGGCCGCGCCCTTCGCCGAAATGACGCTGGAATCGATCAACGCGGTCGACACCAAGAAGCCTTCGGTTCAGGAGATCCCCTATACCGGCGCGCAGTTCGTTTCGATCCCGGAATTTCAGGGTATCGGTACGGCGGTTGGCCAGCAGTTCTCCTCTGCCCTTGCCGGCAATGTCTCAGCGGATCAGGCGTTGTCGAACGCGCAGCAGCTGACCTCGCGTGAGATGATGAAGGCCGGATATCCGAAGTAAGCCTTCCTCCAGAGGGCGGCCGGGTGCCGTTGCCCGGCTGCCCGCCCCTGACCTTTCTTTCAGAACGAACCTGGAACCGCCGCGCATCCTGCCGACGGCGGTTTGACTGATTTCCGCGACCTGGAGAGATCGGGTGCGGGACCATTAAGACGTGACGCGACCGAAGATGCGGTCGGCCTCACCGAGCGGGGAAAACCGAAATGGCGACGACCCATACCCATAGTGCGGCGCGACTGATGATGGCGCCTTCGGTCATTCTGCTGTTGTTGTGGATGATCGTTCCGCTGTCGATGACCGTCTATTTCTCGTTTCTGCGGTATAATCTTTTGATGCCGGGAACCGAGAGTTTTGCCGGCTTTATGAATTACCGCTTCTTTTTGACGGATCCGGCCTTCTTTCAGGCCATCGGCAATACGCTGATTCTGGTTGGCGGTGTGCTGTTTGCCACGGTCGCCGGCGGCATTGCACTGGCCTTGCTGTTGAACCAGCCGATGTTCGGCCAGGGCATAGTCCGCATTCTGGTGATCGCGCCGTTTTTCGTGATGCCAACGGTGTCCGCGCTGGTGTGGAAAAACATGCTGATGAACCCGGTCAACGGCTTGTTTGCCTCTCTTGCCCGGTTCTTAGGGTTTCAGCCGATCGACTTCCTGTCCTCAATCCCGCTGACCTCAATCAGCCTGATTGTCGCCTGGCAATGGCTGCCGTTCGCAACGCTTATCTTGTTGACCGCGCTGCAATCGCTTTCCGAGGAACAGAACGAAGCCGCCGAAATGGACGGTGCCAATGCTTGGAACCGGCTGATCTATATCATCCTGCCGCATATGGCCCGCGCCATTACCGTGGTGGTTCTGATCGAAACGATTTTCCTGCTGTCGGTCTTTGCCGAAATTCTGGTGACCACCAATGGCGGTCCGGGCACGGAAAGCACCAATCTGACCTACCTCGTCTATATGCAGGCACTGCTGCAATTCGACGTGGGCGGCGCATCCGCCGGCGGCATCATCGCTGTCATTCTCGCCAACATCGTTGCGATCTTCCTGGTTCGCATGATCGGCAAAAATCTGGAGGACTGACGATGGCACGCCAGGTGACAACACAGAAAAAGATCGCCTTCACGCTGCTTGCGTGGGCCATCGGACTTCTCATCTTCTTCCCGATCCTTTGGACGGTTCTGACAAGCTTCAAGACTGAGGGCGAGGCCGTCTCCTCGCCGCCGTCCTTCCTGTTCTTCCAGTGGACGCTGGAAAACTATGTGGAAGTTCAGGCCCGCTCCAACTATTTCCACCACTTCTGGAATTCGGTGGCAATTTCGCTGGGCTCCACGGTCATCGGGCTTTTGATCGCGGTGCCCGCCGCATGGGCCATGGCGTTTTCGCCGACCAAGCGCACCAAGGACATCCTGTTGTGGATGCTCTCCACCAAGATGCTTCCCGCCGTCGGCGTTCTGGTGCCGATCTACATTATCTTTCGCGATCTCGGCCTGCTCGATACCCGCATCGGTCTGATCATCATCATGATGCTGATCAACCTGCCGATCATGGTGTGGATGCTCTATACCTACTTCAAGGAAATTCCCGGAGAGATCCTCGAGGCCGCCCGCATGGACGGAGCCACGCTTGGCAAAGAGCTTGTCTACGTGCTCACCCCGATGGCAATACCGGGCATTGCCTCGACCCTTCTTCTCAACATCATCCTTGCCTGGAACGAGGCGTTCTGGACGCTGAACCTGACGGCATCGAAAGCAGCGCCGCTCACAGCTTTCATCGCTTCGTATTCGAGCCCGGAAGGCCTGTTTTACGCAAAGCTTTCCGCCGCCTCGACCATGGCGATTGCGCCGATCGTAATCCTCGGCTGGTTTTCGCAGAAGCAGCTCGTGCGCGGGCTCACCTTCGGCGCGGTTAAATAAGGACAAGACCAATGGGCAGCATCAGACTCGAAAACGTCTCCAAGCATTTTGGCGAACATGCGGTCATCCCGTCGATTGACCTCGAAATCAATGACGGCGAATTCGTCGTCTTCGTCGGTCCCTCCGGCTGTGGAAAATCCACGCTTCTGCGTCTGATTGCAGGGCTTGAGGATGTCACCGGCGGGCGGATCCTGATCGATGGCGACGACGCCACCGCCAAGCCTCCGGCCAAGCGCGGCCTTGCCATGGTGTTCCAGTCCTATGCGCTTTATCCGCATATGAGTGTCCGCTCCAATATCGGCTTTCCGCTGAAAATGGCCAATCTCGACAAGGCCGAGATCGACCGCAAGGTCAATGATGCCGCCGCGATCCTGAACCTGACTGACTATCTGGAGCGCAAACCGCGTGCGCTTTCCGGTGGTCAGCGCCAGCGCGTCGCCATCGGCCGGGCCATTGTGCGCTCGCCGGAATGCTTCCTGTTCGACGAACCGCTTTCGAACCTCGATGCAGCGCTTCGGGTCAACATGCGGTTGGAAATTTCCGAACTGCATCAGCAGCTTGGCGCAACCTCGATCTATGTGACCCACGACCAGGTGGAAGCAATGACCATGGCCGACAAGATCGTGGTTCTGCGCGCCGGCAATATCGAACAGGTCGGTTCCCCGCTCGAACTTTACCGCAGCCCCGCCAATCTGTTTGTTGCCGGCTTTATCGGCTCACCGAAAATGAACTTCATCGACGGCAAGGCGGCGGAGGAATTCGGCGCCCATACCATCGGCATCCGCCCCGAACATGTCGCGCTTTCCACCGAAAGCGGAAAATGGATGGGCAAAGTGGCGGTTTCCGAGCACCTGGGCTCAGACACATTCCTGCATGTCGATGTGCCGGAGCTTGGCCATATCACCACCCGCACAGACGGTGAGTTCCCGGTTCGCCATGGCGATACGGTGTTCATTTCGCCGGACCCCGAGCGGCTATACCGTTTCAACGCCGACGGCCTTGCCGCCTGACCGAGAGCGCCTTCGACACAACAGCGAATTGCGAATACTGGACCTTGAGACCATGACCAAGCCCCTCAATCTCGAAAACCTCGATCAGCATGCCGACAGGGCGTCCATACCCACCTATGATCGCGGTGATCTTTCTGCCGGGATCGTTCATTTCGGTGTCGGCAATTTCCACCGGGCACATCAGGCGGTCTATCTCCACCAGCTCTTCAACACCGGTCGCGATCTCGACTGGGCGATCATTGGGGCCGGCGTCATGCCGTCGGATACGAAGATGCGCGAGGTTCTTGCCGATCAGGATTTCCTGACCACGGTGGTGGATCAGGAGGCAGACGCAAGCGAGGCCACCATCACCGGCGCGATGATCGACATGATCGCCCCGCCGGATCATGCAGCGATGATCGAGAAGCTGGCCGATCCGGCGATCCGCATCGTTTCTCTCACGGTGACGGAAGGCGGATATTTCATAGATCCGGCGACCGGAAAATTCGATCCGTCCCATCCCACCATCACTGCAGACGGCCAGAACCCGGATGCACCGAAGACCGCCTTCGGCCTGATCATCGCCGGGCTGAAGAAACGTCAGGCAGAAGGTGTAGCCCCGTTCACGGTGATGTGCTGCGACAACATTCCCCATAACGGCGCCGTGACCAAAGCCACGGTCTCCGGCCTTGCCGAACTTTCCGACCCGGCTTTTGCGGCCTGGATCAGGGGGAATGTCGCCTTCCCCAACGGCATGGTCGACCGGATCACACCTGCGACCGGCAAGCGCGAGCGCGATATTACTCGTGAGGAATACGGCATCGAGGACAACTGGCCGGTCTTTTGCGAAGGCTTCAAACAATGGGTGCTGGAGGATGATTTCCCGCTTGGACGCCCCGCGCTGGAAGAGGTCGGGGTCGCCTTTGTCGACGACGTCAGCCCTTATGAACTGATGAAACTGAGGATCCTGAACGGCGGCCATGCGGCAATTGCCTATCCCGGCGAGCTGCTCGATCTTCATTTCGTGCATGAGGCGATGGAAAACCAACTGATCGCCGCCTTTCTCGAAAAGCTTGAAAAGGACGAGATCATCCCGATCGTGCCGCCGGTGCCCGATACCGATCTCACCGGCTATTACGAGCTGATCGCCCGGCGCTTCGCCAACCCCAAGATCGGCGATACGATCGAGCGGCTGGCGCTTGACGGCTCCAACCGGCAACCGAAATTCATCCTGCCATCGACAGCAAGCCGGCTTGAGAAAGGTCTCGATGTTGTCGGGCTGGCGCTGGTCTCAGCGCTCTGGTGCCGCTATTTCGAGGGCACCTCTGACAGCGGCCGCGCGATCCGCTTCAACGACGAAAATGCCGACCGCCTCCACAAGGCGGCACTGGAAAGCCGGAGAGACCCGATGGTGTTTCTCGAGGAACGCGATATCTTCGCATCCGTCGCTGACAGTCAGATCTTCCGCGCGCGCTTTGCATCCGCACTGGAAAGCCTCAGAAGCGCGGGCACCGCCAAGACCCTGACCCGTTATATTGCCGGCGAGCTTGCATAAGCTTCACCACCGGCGGCAGTCATATGCGGATGACCGAACGCCGCCAAACCGCATCCGCCCTACCCCACAGGATGTTTGACGAACCGGACAATCTCGTCCAATTTGTACGTCAATACTGACAGGGTGGGGAGCGTGCAGGATGCGCGATCATGTGATTGCGGTCGATGTCGGCACGGCAAGCGTCAGAGCGGGCATTTTCGACAAGTCCGGAATGATGCTCGCTCGCAAGGCTGAGCCGCTGCGCCTGCGTCGTCCGGGTGCACGGCGCGGCGAATATATTTCCGACAACATCTGGCAGACAACGGCAAATGTAGTGCGCGCTGTGCGCCTTGCAAGCGGTCTTGGGCCAGAGCGGGTCGCCGGCCTTGCCTTCGGCGCCACCTGCTCGCTGGTTCTGATTGACCCGGCGGGAAAACCGCTGCCGTTGTTCGAGGATGAGACCGGGCTTTACGACACCATCGCCTGGTTCGATCACCGCGCCGAGACCGAGGCCGGCGCTTTGAGTGCCACGGGCGACCCGGCGGTGCGCCATTCCGGCGGGTCAATCTCGCCGGAAATGCAGGTGCCCAAACTGTTGTGGCTGAAGCGCAATCACCCGGAACTCTACAAAAAGGCCGGCGCGTTCTTTGACCTCGCCGATTTCATGACCTTTCGGGCGACGGGAAGCCGGCAGCGTTCGCTGACGACGCTGGCCACCAAATGGTTCTACATGGCGCAGAATGCCGATCCGTGGCCACGCGCGCTTCTGGAAGAATTCGACCTTGGCGACCTTCCGGAAAAGGCAGGCGCCGGCCTCACACCCTGCCCACCAGGCATGGCCATCGGCAACCTCACAGAAGAAGCCGCGGACGCGCTGGGGCTTGACTGCGGCGTGGCGGTGGCCGCCGGTATGGTCGATGCCTATGCCGGTGCGCTCGGCGTGCTTCCACAGCCCGGGACCAAGGCACCAGGCGAACTCGCGCTGATCGGCGGAACCTCGAGTTGCCTTATCGGTTACGGGCCGGATCCGGTCTACGCCAAAAGCCTGTGGGGCCCCTATTGTGGCGCGATCTACGCGAACGCGTGGCTGTTCGAGGCCGGCCAGTCCGCAACCGGCGGTTTGCTCAATCACCTTCTGGAAATCCATGCCGAAGGCGGCCCGGCAACGGAGTTCCGCCACGAACAGGTCATCGCCCGGATTCAGGAAATGATTGCGGAAGCCGGCCCTGGCCTTGCCGACGGGCTCGATATCCTGCCGGATTTCCATGGCAGCCGTTCGCCCTTTGCCGACCCGACCATGACCGGCATGATCGCTGGCCTCACCCTCGACAAATCCTTCGACGGGCTTTGCCATCTCTACTGGCGCGCATGCATTGCGATCGTGCTTTCGCTCCGGCAGATTGTCGAACATCTGGCCGTTAACGGCATTCCGGCAACCAGGCTGCATCTGGCCGGCGGTCACCGGCGAAACCCTCTTCTTTCAAAACTTTACGCCGATGTCACCGGCCTTGCCGTGCATATCTCCCCGACCGAGGATGTGGTGCTTCTGGGGTCAGCCGTTAACGCCGCCGCAGCGTCGGGTCTTTATCCGAATCCTGAGCAGGCCGCCAACGCGATGCAGGCACCGGCACATGTCCGCGATCCCGATCCGGCGCTTGGCGGTTACTATGACCGCCAATATGCCCGTCTCAAAATCCTGCAGGCCTGTCGCAATGAACTCGCCCAAACGACCGCTCCTTTGCGAAGACCGTAAGTGTTAGGTCCCGGCATTTGATGGATCGGACTTAGCCTGAACCTTTCAGGCTCCTCTCTCCACTTTTTTGCCGATGAAATCATATGGGGTGAGGCCCTTTAGAATCTTGAGGCAGCAGCCGAAATTGTAAGCTGCGACAAAGTCGGCGAGGTTCGTTCGCAACTGGGCATGATCATAGTAGTGGAAGCGCTTGACGTTCAGCGGGAAATCGATCCACTGAATCTATTTCTATTTTCGCTTCACCTTCATGGATGCGATCCGGGCCAATATCCGCAACGACGGAGCGGTTTCGAACAAGGCGGTCATCGTGGCACTGGCCGTTTTGCCGGACGGCACGCGCGACCTTCTGGGCCTGTGGTTCCAGGCCAATGAGGGCGCAAAATTCTGGGCAGGCGTGCTTGGCGAACTGCACAACCGGGCGTTCAGGACATCATGATTGCCGCCGTCGACGGTCTCAAGGGCTTTCCGCAGGTCATCGAGGCGGCCTTCCCAAGGACGCAGGTTCAAACCTGTATCGTCACATCTCCTCCGCCATTCCATGAACTTCGCCAGCGACAAGGACCACAAGGCCGTCGTCAGGGCGCTCAAGACGGTCTACACGGGCGAAACGTCGAGGCGGCGGAACAGGCGCTGGCAACCTTTGAGGGCAGCGATCTCGCCAGGTGCTATCCGGCGATCGCGCCGAGTTGGCGGCGGGCCTGGAACGCGGTCATCCCGTTTCTCGATTACCCGCCCGAAGTGCGTCGGCTGATCTACACCACGAATTCCATCGAGGCGCTGAATTCGAAAATCCGCCGCGCCGTCAGAGCCCGTGGCCACTTCCCAAGTGACGAGGCGGCGGCCAAGTTGGTCTATCTGGCCCTCAATGCCACCTTCACCGGGTGGAAACGTTCAGTGCGCGAATGCCACGCCGTCAAAAGCCAGCTCGCCATCAGGTTCGAACAACGTTTTCCTATGTCCTGGAATAACGTCAGGGCACAAAATTTTAGACTGTCTCGCTGCCACGGCTGATGCCGAGCCCCCGTGCCTGGCGTGCGACCGACAGTTTGTGCTTGCGTTCGATCATTTTTTCCGCCCAGCAATCCCCGCTTTGCCGAACGCTCCGGCTAAAAAATCATTTTCCAGCGCCAGCTCCCCGATTTTAGCATGCAGCGCTTTGACATCGACGGTTGGCGCCGCCGGATCCGCCTTGGCCTCATCGCCGAAAACGCCTGTCGCACCCTCAAGGAGCTGATCTTTCCATTGCTTGGTCTGGTTGGCGTGCACATCGAACTGCTGAGATAATTCCCCACCAGCATCTGCTCACCTCGGATGGCGGCAAGCACCACTTTCGCCTGGAAAGCCGAGCTATGGTTCCGGCGCGGTCGTCTCGTCATGGTATCTCCTGTTCCCGGCATCTAAGCCGAAGCCAGGCAGAAATTCCAATTATCCCCGCTGTTCAGACAAACCGAGCCACTTCGGTTGTTCGATAGGAACAAACTAACCCCAAATCGCGGACGTCTCAGGGGAGCAGGTCACACCTTGCGACGAGTGTTTCGGGTAAAAACGGCCAAAAGGCGTCGCTGTTACCCGGCGAGGCCTTTGATATAATTTATAAAACGGATTTGGTTGCGGGGGCAGGATTTGAACCTGCGGCCTTCAGGTTATGAGCCTGACGAGCTACCGGGCTGCTCCACCCCGCGTTATCTCTGAGCTACCGGTTTTATGGTGGAAGACTTTGCGGTCTTTCCCTACCGGGATTATTTTTTGTCGGTGCTCGAAGGCTTGTGCCTTCTGCGGTTCGACGGGGCTGCTCTGCCCTTTCGTTATTTCATGTTTTCAGCGGCCACAAAAAAAGCCGCCCTTTACGGCGGCTTGATATCGGCAGTCGCCGTTTGCTGTTTTGAGAAGATCAATATGGTGCATTTTGCAGACCTGGCAGCGACTTACTCTCCCGTGCCTTAAGACAAAGTACCATCAGCGCAGGGGCATTTCACGGCCGTGTTCGGAATGGGAACGGGTGTTAAGGGCCCCGCCATAACCACCAGGTCAGCGAAGTGCAGCATATTGTGTCGAGAAGCTGGGCTTTTTATATGTGCCCTCACGCTGTCGCGATCTTTGATCGCTTCGCTCCGGACGGGGCGGCGCATCAGCGCCGGCGGCCGGTCGGCCTTGCGAAGCCTTTTGGGCTTCGTGTCCCATCCGCCGCGAAGCAGAGGTTGGGGTACAAGGTCGTGAGGTCTGTTATTGTGTTGCGCTTCAGGACAGCAGCGTAGCAGTGACTATCGAGGGACTTCCCCGTAGCACGCTAGTGCGTCGCTCAGCGCGCCCGCGCAGGGTCAGCGCATCGTCAGATGCGCGGTGCGACCCGCGAGCGATAAAGATCGTGTTCATCGACGTTGTCGATGAACATGAACAATGAGAACGATCAAGTCGATCGAGCGATTAGTACCGGTAAGCTTCATGCGTTGCCGCACTTCCACACCCGGCCTATCAACGTTGTCGTCTACAACGGCTCTGATAGGGAACACTCGTTTTCAGGTTGGTTTCCCGCTTAGATGCCTTCAGCGGTTATCCATTCCGTATATAGCTACCCTGCTATGCGGCTGGCGCCACAACAGGTCCACCAGAGATACGTCCATCCCGGTCCTCTCGTACTAGGGACAGATCCTGTCAATATTCCTACACCCACGGCAGATAGGGACCGAACTGTCTCACGACGTTCTGAACCCAGCTCACGTACCGCTTTAATTGGCGAACAGCCAAACCCTTGGGACCTGCTCCAGCCCCAGGATGCGATGAGCCGACATCGAGGTGCCAAACAACCCCGTCGATATGGACTCTTGGGGGTCATCAGCCTGTTATCCCCGGCGTACCTTTTATCCGTTGAGCGATGGCCCTTCCACGCGGGACCACCGGATCACTATGACCGACTTTCGTCTCTGCTCGACTTGTCAGTCTCGCAGTCAGGCGGGCTTATGCCATTGCACTCGACGACCGATTTCCGACCGGTCTGAGCCCACCATCGCGCGCCTCCGTTACTCTTTAGGAGGCGACCGCCCCAGTCAAACTACCCACCATACACTGTCCCGGGTCCGGATAACGGACCGCGGTTAGACATCCACGAAGATAAGGGTGGTATTTCAAGGATGGCTCCACAAGAACTGGCGTCCCTGCTTCAAAGCCTACCACCTATCCTACACATGTCTTGGTAAATGCCAGTGTAAAGCTATAGTAAAGGTGCACGGGGTCTTTCCGTCTGACCGCAGGAACCCCGCATCTTCACGGGGAATTCAATTTCACTGAGTCTGCGTTGGAGACAGCGGGGAAGTCGTTACGCCATTCGTGCAGGTCGGAACTTACCCGACAAGGAATTTCGCTACCTTAGGACCGTTATAGTTACGGCCGCCGTTTACTGGGGCTTCAATTCAATGCTTGCACATCTCCTTTTAACCTTCCAGCACCGGGCAGGCGTCAGACCCTATACGTCGTCTTAAAGACTTCGCAGAGCCCTGTGTTTTTGATAAACAGTCGCTACCCCCTGGTCTGTGCCACCTCTTAATACTTGCGTACCAAGAGGTCACGCTTCTTCCGAAGTTACGCGTGCAATTTGCCGAGTTCCTTCAACGCAGTTCTCTCAAGCGCCTTGGTATACTCTACCTGACCACCTGTGTCGGTTTCGGGTACGGTCTCATGGTGGAGCTATTTCCTGGAACCGCTCCACTGCAAGATCAATCCAATAAGACCTTACAATTTGTGCAATCCGTCACTACCACCTGGCCCACGAATATTAACGTGGTTCCCATCGACTACGCGTTTCCGCCTCGTCTTAGGGGCCGGCTAACCCTGCTCAGATTAACTTTAAGCAGGAACCCTTGGTCTTTCGGCGAGGGAGTCTCTCACTCCCTTTATCGTTACTCATGTCAACATTCGCACTTCCGATACCTCCAGGAGCCCTCACGGGTCTCCCTTCATCAGCCTACGGAACGCTCTGCTACCACGTACACTTGCGTGTACATCCTCAGCTTCGGTGCATGGCTTGAGCCCCGGTACATTTTCGGCGCAAAGACCCTTATTTAGACCAGTGAGCTGTTACGCTTTCTTTAAATGATGGCTGCTTCTAAGCCAACATCCTGGTTGTTTTGGGATCCTCACATCCTTTCCCACTTAGCCATGACTTGGGGACCTTAGCTGGAGGTCAGGGTTGTTGCCCTTTCCACGACGGACGTTAGCACCCGCCGTGTGTCTGCTGAACAGTACTCTTCGGTATTCGCAGTTTGGTTAGGATCAGTAAGACGGTGAGTCCCCATAGCCCATCCAGTGCTCTACCCCCGAAGGTATAAATTCAACGCACTACCTAAATAGTTTTCGCAGAGAACCAGCTATCTCCGAGTTTGATTGGCCTTTCACCCCTAGCCACAAGTCATCCCGATCTATTGCAACAGATATGGGTTCGGTCCTCCAGTTGGTGTTACCCAACCTTCAACCTGCTCATGGCTAGATCACTCGGTTTCGGGTCTAATGCAACTAACTAAAACGCCCTATTAAGACTCGCTTTCGCTGCGCCTACACCTATCGGCTTAAGCTTGCTAGTTACACTAAGTCGTTGACCCATTATACAAAAGGTACGCCGTCACCCTTGCGGGCTTCGACTGCTTGTAGGCATCCGGTTTCAGGATCTGTTTCACTCCCCTTGTCGGGGTGCTTTTCACCTTTCCCTCACGGTACTTGTTCGCTATCGGTCATGCACGAGTACTTAGGCTTGGAGCGTGGTCGCCCCATGTTCAAACAGGATTTCACGTGTCCCGCCCTACTCAAGGACAATGATTGTTATACGCATACGGGGCTATCACCCATAATGCCAGGCTTCCCAACCTGTTCTGCTTTATTCATCATTGCCACTGGCCTCATCCGCGTTCGCTCGCCACTACTTGCGGAGTCTCAATTGATGTCCTTTCCTACGGGTACTTAGATGTTTCAGTTCCCCGCGTTC
>NZ_CM147867.1:3087500-3822500 GCF_055808365.1 Martelella sp. K41-7 | reverse complement strand
GCTGAAGCCGCACGCGGGCTTGCCGGGCGTATCGCCAGAACGGCGGGTGGCGGCAGAACCGGCGGCCTGTTTGATCCCGGCGAAGCGCTGATCCGGGCCTTTCCGGACCGGATCGCAATGGCGCGGGGCGGGCGGGGCCGTTATCTGATGGCAAACGGGCGCGGGGCCGAGCTTAACGAAGACGACCCGCTGGCGACCCATGATTTCCTCGTGATCGCCGATCTGACAGGCTCGGCCGCGCGCGGACGCATTCTTGCCGCCTGCCCTGTCTCACGTGAAACAATTCTCACGGCGCGCGCTGGCGCAATCGAAAGCCGCGATGAGTGCGTCTTCGACCGGCAGAGCCTTTCGGTTCGCGCCCGCAGCGTGACCCGTCTTGATGCGCTGGTGCTTTTCGAACGGCAGGGCGCGAAACCGTCCGGTGAAACGGCGGCCGAAGCCCTTGCCGAGGGCTTGCGTAGCTTCGGGCTCTCGCATCTGTCCTTTCCGAAGGAAGCGGCGCGTCTTGTCGAACGGATCGGCTTTCTCAACCGAAAGCTTGGCGATCCCTGGCCCGATGTCAGCGATGATGGCCTTCTTGAAAGCCTTGATGTCTGGTTCACGCCGTTTCAGACCGGCGTAACCGCGCTTTCCTCCGTCAGTGCCAACAGTCTGATGCAGGGCCTCAAGGCCCTTATCCCCTATCCGCTTGCCGGCGATCTCGACCGGCTGGCGCCAACGCATTTTACCGCCCCCACCGGCGATCGCATGCCGATCCGCTATGACAGTGACGAACCGGTTCTGTCCATCCGGGTGCAGATGCTATACGGGCTGAAGAACCATCCGGTGATTGCCGGCGGGGTGCCGCTGCTGCTGGAGCTGACCTCTCCGGCCGGGCGTCCGATCCAGACAACACGCGATCTGCCGGGCTTCTGGGTGGGATCATGGAAGGATGTGCGGGCCGACATGCGCGGGCGCTATCCGAAACATCTGTGGCCCGAAGACCCGGTCAATGCGGACGCGACGCGGCGGGCAAAGCCGCGCGGTCAATGACGAAGAAGAGGCAAGAATGATGGCGCGTCCCGTCGGTTTTCTGCTCCCCTGCCATGGCGGCTGTCTTCTCGAACCGCCGCAACACGACTTCTGGGAGAGCGATCCATGAACACCCCGGTCCGCGACATGGTTGGCCATGAACGCCGTGGCAATCTGCGCCTGCAGACACTGGTGCGGCTGAGATGGCTGGCGGTGGCCGGCCAGGCGGCAACGGCGCTGACGGTGACGTTCGGGCTCGACTTTCCGATGCCGATCATTCCCGTGCTTGCGCTGATCGGTGCACTTGCGCTCGGCAATCTTGTGCTGAGCCTGCGCTTTCCGGCGACCCAGCGCGTCAGTCCAAGGATTGCCTTTGCGCTGATCGGCTTCGACCTTCTGCAGCTCACCGCGCTGCTCTATCTGACCGGCGGACTTGCCAATCCGTTTGCGCCGCTGATCTGCGTGCCGGTAATCATCTCGTTCGCCGCCTTGCCGCTGCACTATGCCTTTGCTCTTCTGGCTTTCGCGGTTTCCGGCGTCTCGGCGCTGGCGCTCACCCCGTTTCCCCTGCCCTGGCATGACGGCATTATTCTCGAAATCGAGCCGATCCTGAAATTCGGGATCTGGATCGCGATCATCTCGATGCTGGGGTTTGCCGCTTTTTATGCCCAGCGCATCACGCTCGAGGCCCAGCAGATTTCAGATGCGCTGGCGGCAACCGAGCTGGTACTGCAGCGCGAACAGCATCTGTCCCAGCTCGACGGGCTGGCGGCGGCTGCCGCGCATGAACTCGGCACGCCGCTTGCCACGATTTCGGTGGTGGCCAAGGAAATGGCGCGCGCGCTCGGTGACGATCCGGAACACGGCGAGGACGTGCAACTGCTCGTCAGCCAGAGCCAGCGCTGCCGGGGCATCCTCGGCCGCCTCACCTCGCTTTCCAAGGAGGATGAGGCCCATATGCGGCTTTTGCCGCTGACCTCGCTGATCGAGGAAGTCGTTGCGCCGCACCGGCCCTTCGTGGCTGAAATCAAGATCAGGGTTTCCGGCGATACCGGCGGCGAACCTGTGGGCGCGCGCAACCCCGGCATCATCTACGGTCTTGGCAATATCGTTGAAAACGCGGTCGAGCATGCCCGTCGCAAGGTGGAGGTCGAGGCGCAATACAGCGAAACCCGCGTGACGATCACCGTCGTCGATGATGGCGAAGGCTACACACCGGACATTCTGCCGCGCATCGGGGATCCGTTCGTGTCAGACAGGCCGAAGGACCCCGCTGACAGCCGGGCCGGAGGACTTGGTCTCGGGCTTTTCATCGCCAAGACGCTGCTGGAGCGATCCGGCGCGCGGCTGACCTTCGAAAATGCCGGCGGCGCGCGTATCACCGTCACCTGGCCGCGCTGGCGAATGGAAGACGACGCGCCCGATCAGAGCTGAGACTTCTCAGCCGGGATCACCTGGGTGAGGAAGATCGCAACCGTGGCCATGGCTGCAAACAGCGCCAGCAGAAAGCCTGGCGCCAGTGTGAAGCCCGTCTGCTGAATGATGAAGGTCGCCACAAGCGGTGTCAGTCCGCCGATAATCGCAAAGCCGATATTATAGACGAAGGCGACGCCGGTATAGCGCACATCGGTCGGGAAGATCGCCGTCAGCAGTACCGGCCCCACACCCCAGGCAAAGGCGGCGATCAGCGAGATCACGATCATAGCCGGGATCAGCGACGATACGCCTTCATGGATCCAGACATAGACCGGGATCGCCGCAATCGCGAGCAGCAGCGTGGCGACAAAGGCCGGGACCTTGATGCCGATAAAATCGGCGATGGCGCCGGCAACGGGCATCGGCAGCGAAAACACAATGATGCCGATGAGCAAGGCGGTTGCCACCTGATCGGGGTCGTAATGCAGGAAATCGGTCAGATAGCTGTTCATATAGAGGTACAACAGCGGCACGGCGGCGGCGCCAAGCCCGGTGATGAACAGGCCAAGCCAGACGGCGCGGGCATTGTCGCGGAACAGCGCTGCCAGCGGCACCTTGTGGGCTGAAGCTTCCATCTCGGCGAATGCCGGGCTTTCGGAAAGGCGGGCCCGCAGGAAGAAACCGACAATGGCGACAAGACCGCCGACGAAAAAGCCGATACGCCAGCCATAAGACAGCACGGCAGCATCACTCAGCAGATGTTCGATCGCCCATTGCACGGCCTGCGCCGCCAGCATGCCGACATTGATGATCATGAACAGGAAGCCGCAGGCAAGGCCGCGCCGCTTCGGCATGGTTTCGGTAATCAGCGTCATCGCGCCGGGAATTTCACCGCCAAGGCAAAGCCCCTGCACCATGCGCAGCACCACCAGCGCGACGGTTGCCGAAATACCCCAGGTCGCGTAGCCGGGCATGAAGGCGATCAGGAAGGTGGCCCCCGCCATGCCGGCAATCGAGATCCGGAGCATCATCTTACGGCCGTGCCTGTCGCCGAAATGGGAAAACAGAATGCCGCCGAGCGGCCGGACCAGATAGCCAGCAGCAAAAACCGCGAAGGTGGCAAGCAGGCCGGTCGCCGCAGTTTCTGCCGGAAAGAAGGTCTTGGCGATCTGCGATGCAAACGAGGCGTAGATCACAAAATCGTAAAATTCCAGACCGCCGCCCATACTGCCCAGAAACAGCGCCCGATTGCGCTCGCCTGAAGTCACCGCCATGTTGTCACCCTCCGCTCGGTTCGTCGGAGGAAACGTTGGCGGAACGGCAGGCGAAAGGCAAGCCTGTTGGCAACCCGAAACAGTGGTTTAGCGCGCTATCGCTTGCACAGGGTGCCGCGGATCAGGCAAAGGCGGCCTTCAGACCGGCAAGCGCATTATCTGCGATCGCGTCGGGGACATTGTCGATGTCAACCGTGACCACACCGGCCTCGCCTGTCGGGTCTTCAAGGGTTAACAGCTGGCTTTGCAACAGCGAGGTCGGCATGAAATGACCGGCCCGCGCGCCAATACGCCTGGCAAGCAGAGCCTCGCTGCCGTTCAGGAACACGAAGGCCAGCTGTCCGCCGGCGGTGGCGCGCAGCCGGTCACGATAGACCTTTTTCAGAGCCGAACAGGTGACCACCACACCCGCCGTTTGCGCGCGGGCAAGCTCGGCGCCCACAAGGTCAAGCCAGGGCCAGCGATCTCCATCCTCAAGCGGGATTCCGGCGCTCATCTTCTCGACATTGGATGCCGGATGCAGGTCGTCTCCCTCCACATGCTCATAACCGAGGCGTTCGGCCAGAAGCCGCGCAATCGAGGATTTGCCGCATCCGCTCACACCCATGACGATGATGGCGCGCGGCAGAGCGGCTTCGGCCTTGTTCGTGTTCATTGATTGGTTCATCCGGTCCGGCAGGAAAGATCGACAGGCATCGCCCGCCATATGATGTTCCCGCGTTAGCATGACCGGTCCGCCAACCGCAACGGGACAGAATGTCCCGTCGGACGGAAAGACCCGGCGGGACATTCTGAAATTGCTGCGTTTAACGCTGGATGCCAAGCGAAGTGACGTCCACTTCAAGCGGGCCGGAAAGGTCCTGGATCGAATCGTAGAGCAGTTCCAGCGCATATTGCGGATTATGTGCAAAGGCACCCGGATCGGCCGTCACGAATTTCCAGTTGTAAGCCGCCTTCAGGCTGCGCGGTGTCCAGGCATTATAACGCACCGTCTTGCCGTCGACCGCGTCGGCCCGGCCATCCTGATCGGCATCGACGAAGAAATAGGGGTAATGCGGTTCGAAGACGATCGGCGTTTCAGCGACATTGGCCGCATAATCCCGGATCATCTCCATCAGCAGGGCTGCATTGTTGGAGATGTCGGAGCGGATGCCCTTGGAAAGGTCGCCGCTGCCGTCATAGCTGACGCGGGAAATCCGGATTGCGTCGAAATTGCCGGTCTCGTGACAGGTGAGACAGGTCTCTTCGGCAACTGTCAACGTATGCGGATTGTGGCAGGAGGCACAATCCGCCACCGGACGGGCATGGAAGAACCGGCCCGAATAGGCCTTGTCGGGATATTCGAAGCCGCCCGCGCCAGCAGCACCAAGGCGCACAGCACCGGCAAGTGCATAATGCGGGTTGATGAAGCCGATTTCGGGGTCCGGCGTGTCTGCAGCCTTGTCGCCCACAGCATTGGTCACACTCACCCCGGCCTCACGACCGGCATGACAGGTGAGACAGGCCGCCTCGACACCGGGCTTGACCGGGTGCTCGATCCCGCTTGGCAGCGTGATCGCGGTAATTTCGGAAAGGCCGGGATTGTGGCAGGTCTCGCAATCTACGACGCCGCCAACGGGGACAGCCGCCGCCACACCCGGCTCGCTGCCGTCCAGCCCGTGGAAGGCGCGGAAGCCCGCACCGGAGTGACAGGTGGAACAGCTTGCAGGCACCTCGCCGTCGTCGTCCCAATGGGTAAAGGCTTCCGCCGAGGCATCGGCATGCGCAGAGCGCGCCCAGGCCTCGATCATCTTCTGCTGCGGGATTGAAATCTGGTCCGGACGGAAAGGCCCGGACTGCGGCATGACGAACAGTTCCAGCGCCTCGACGGCGGTTTCACCCTCGCTGTTATCCTGCGCCGAAACCGCCGTAGAATTGACAAATGTCAATACTGCTGCAACAACAGCCATGAAAATTTGAGAAAAACGGTTCACTTCATTAGACATGGCTTTTCACCCCCGCTGAAAATTCATAGTCTGTTCTTAACGTATGCTAAACAATTCGGTCCGTTCCGGCAATTCAAATGTCGGATAGACCGTATTGTTTGATGCGATAAGTCTTGGGAGTGTTTTTTTGGACCGCCTTTTTTCTGCCGGTCTGTCCGTGCCGACCGGCCCTTCATTGAACGATGACCATGCAGCCGAAACGCTTCTGACCGAGGAGGCAGCGCTTGTTCCCGCCGCCGGGGAGGAGCTGAGGGTCGTGCCGCTGGTCGAGGTTGACGCGCTCGTCGCGCAGGGCGAACCGCTGCTTTCGCTGCGCGCCGCACCCGATATCCGGCTTGTCGCGCCGATGGCCGCGCGGGTGGCCGCGATCGAGCTCAATCCCGGCCGCCGGCTGATCCAGATGCTGCTTTTCCGCGAAGACAGCGGCGACCGGCACACCTTTACGGTGGCAGACGCGGAGGGCGACGCGACAGCATTGCGGGCGCTGATGCAGGCGGCCGGCCTCTGGCGGCTTTTCCGCAGCCGACCCTTCGGGCATATGCCCGCTCCAGCCGACCTCCCCGCTGCGATTTTCGTGATGGCGACCGATTCGAGACCGGATGCCCCCGATCCGATGACGGCGCTTTCGGGTCGCGAGGATGCACTCTCGCGCGGTCTTGCCGCACTCAACCTGCTGGCCGAAGGCGCTGTTTTCCTGTGCGAGGCCAGCGGCGTGGCGCTCAATCTCGACAATTCGGCTAGGGTGCGGCGCATCACCTGCGGTTCACTGCATCCGCAGGGACTGGCCGGCATCCAGATCCACCACCATGCGCCGGCTGAAATCGACGCCCGCGTCTGGGACATTCATGCAGAGGACGTTGCCGATCTCGGCGACCTCCTCGCCTCTGGCCTCTTGCCAGAAACGCGGCTCGTCACCGTCACCGGCTCGGCCATGCGCGCGCCAAGGCTCCTTCGCTGTCAGCCCGGTGCAGATCTGCGTGGCCTTTGTCACGGCCATGTGCAGCCGGGGCCCTATCAGGTGCTGGCCGGTTCCGTGCTCGACGGCAGGCCGGCGCACTGGCTCGGCCACCGTGACCGGCAGGCAAGCATTGTTACACCTGGTTCCGGTAAAAGACGCCGCCACTGGTTTTCCGCCGCCTTGACCCGGGCCGCCCGGCCGCTGCCGATCATTCCGACGGCAGCCCTTGCGCAATCCTTCGGCGGCGATATTCCGGCAGCAGCCCTGATGCGCGCGCTTTCATCCGGAGACCAGGAAGCGGCAGCCCGTCTCGGTGCACTTTCGCTGCTGGAGGAAGACCTGGCACTGGTCGATTATGTGACCTCATCAGAGCCATCGCTTGCTGCGCAGCTGCGCGGGCTGTTGAACGCCATAGAAAAAGAGGAGGCCCCGGCATGAACCACGGATTGTGGGATCGCGAAACGGTAGCCCTTCTCCTTTTGATCTCGGTGATGCCGCTGGCGCTGACGTGGCTCTGGTATGGCGGGCTCGATGCCGCCGGTGTTCTGGTGCTGGCGCTGATCATTTCCGGTCTGTGGCATCTGATCTTCATGCTGGCGCGCGCGCAGCCACCCTCATTTGCCGGCGCGCTGACGGCGCTTGCAGTGGCCATGCTGGCGCCTGAGGACCTTAGCATCGTGCAGCTTGTTCTCGGCATCAGCTTTGGCTCGGTGATGGCAGAACTGGTGTTCGGCGGCTGGGGCCGCAATGTGCTGAACCCGGCGACCGTGACGCTTGCCTTTCTCGGCTTCGGCTTTGTCACCGCCCCCTGGCCGGAACTGCCGCTGCCGCTGGCATGGGCGGCCATTCCGGCGGCCCTTCTCGGCGCGTTTTTCGGTGTGATGCCGGCCCGCGTGATCGCAGGCGCAGTCATTGTCATCGGCGGCGCGCATCTGGTCGGGGTGCCGGTCGAGCCTGCGCTTCCAGCAATCGCCGTGGTGCTGGTGCTTTTGGTCGCAGACCCCGTGGCGAGCGCCTCGACCAAACTCGGCGGCTGGCTCAACGGCGCCTTTTTCGGCGCACTGATCATCCTGTTCACACTCGGCTGGCAAACCGCCGCATCCGTACAGCTTGCGGTTTCGGCAGCGCTTTTGACCTCGCTTGCAGCCCCGTTGCTGGACGAAGCCGCCATTGCGCTGTGGCTTGCTCAAAGGAGAAGACGTCATGGCTGACCTCAACCCGATCTCGGCATGGCGCCGGTTTCTGGCGCTGCCCAATGAAAACCGGACCAAGACCGTCATTGTCGCCTTTCTCGTCTCCGCCATCTGCGCCCTGATGGTCAGTGGCGCCACCGTCATCCTGCGACCGATTCAAACGGCAAATCGCGCAGCGGAAGAACAGGCCCGGCTGGAAGCGCTGGTCGCCGGTATCCCCGGCATGTCCGAGATCCTCGAGGAGCCCGGCGGTTCGCTGTCCACCGTCGTGATCAATCTGCCCAAGGGCGAAGCCGCGCAGAACGTGACGCCCGAAACCCTGCCCGCGGCACTCGATGATGCGGCGAACTGGACAACGCTTTCACCGGCCGAAGATACCGCCGGCATCGGAAGGCGGCCGAACTACACCCAGATCTATCTGCTGAGGAACGAAAACGGCGATATCTCGCTGGCACTGCTGCCGGTTAGCGGCCCGGGTTATCAGGCCGAAATCGATGCGATCGTGGCGCTGCGCGGTGACATGAACACCATTGCCGGGGTGGCGATTACCAATCAGGCAGAAACACCCGGCCTTGGCGGCCGCATCGAGGAACCGGCATGGCTGGCGCAATTCCCCGGCACCGAGCTTGCCGATGCGTCCGGCACTGTCCGCTTTGCCGTTGCCAAGGGGGCTGCCGGCAATGATTACGAGGTCGACGGCATCACCGGGGCCACCCGCACCGGCAATGCCTTTACCAAGATCATGCGGTTCTGGGGCGGGCCGGAAGGTTACGGCCCGCTGATCGACGCCGTTCAGCGCGGGGAGTTCTGATATGGCCCGGTCAACCAATCTCTGGTCGACGCTGACGGAGCCGCTCGTCCTGCAAAACCCGGTAACGCTGCAGATCCTCGGCATCTGTTCGGCGCTGGCGGTGACCACGTCGGTTGCGACCGCGCTGACCATGTCGGCGTCGCTGACCACGGTTCTGGTACTGTCTGCCGGCCTCGTCAGCCTGATCCGGCGGCATATTCCGGACTCGATCCGGCTGATTGTCCAGATCGTGATCGTCGCCTCGCTGGTGGTCGTCATCGACCAGATCCTGCAGGCCTATCTGTTTGACATCAGCCGCAAGCTTTCGGTGTTCGTCAGCTTGATCACCACCAATTGTCTGGTGCTGGGCCGTACCGAATCGTTCTCGCGCTCCAACCCGCCGCTGCCCTCCATGGTCGACGGGCTCGGCAACGGGCTCGGCTATTCGCTGGTGCTGATCGTCATCGGTTCGGCGCGTGAACTGTTCGGTGCCGGCAAGCTGATGGGTTATCAGGTGTTTCCGGTGGTTGCCGACGGTGGCTGGTTCACGCCGCTGAACCTGATGCTGCTGGCACCCAGCGCCTTCTTCATGCTTGGTGGACTGGTCTGGGCGGTGCGCACCGTCCTGCCCGCACAGGCGGAACCCTCGGAGTTCAACCCGCCGAAGACAGAGGAGCCCGGAAAATGACCGACCTCTGGAACCTTTTCCTAAGCGCGGCCTTCGTTGAAAACGCACCGCTGACCCTGTTTCTCGGGCTCTGCACCTTTCTGGCGCTGTCGCGCCGCACCGCTTCAGCCATCGGCCTCGGCATCGCCGTGACGGCCGTTATGGGCGTCACCGTGCCGCTCAACCAGGTGATCTATCATGCCCTGCTTGCACCCGGTGCCTGGGCCTGGGCCGGCATGCCGGATATCGACCTTTCCTATCTGAAGCTGATCTCGTTCATCGGCGTCATCGCCGCCACGGTCCAGCTCGTGGAAATGGTGCTCGACCGGTTCTTTCCGGCAATCTACGCTTCCTTTGGCGTGTTCCTGCCGCTTCTGACCGTGCACTGCGCGATTCTCGCCGGCAGCCTGTTCATGGTCGACCGTAATTACGGCATCGGCCAGTCGGCGGTGTTCGGCCTTGGCCAGGGCTTCGGTTTCGGGGTCGCCGTCGTTCTCCTCGGCGCGATCCGTTCGCGCCTTTCCTATGCCGACCTGCCGCAGGGCCTGCGCGGGCTCGGCATCACCTTTGCAATCGCCGGGATGATGTCGCTGGGCTTTTCGGCATTTGCGCAAATGGTGACGCCATGAACGAGATCGCAGTCGGAGCCCTTGTCATTGTCGGTCTCGTGCTGGTTCTCACGCTGGCGCTCTTGATCACCCGCGCGCGCCTGATCCCCGCCGAGGCGCTGACGATCACGGTCAACGACACAATGGAAATCGAGGCCAATCGTGGCGACCGCCTGCTTGGCGTGCTGCATGGCGCGGGCATCGGTATTCCGGCAGCCTGCGGCGGATCGGGCACATGCGGGCTTTGCCGGGTGCATGTGGAGGGTGAAGGCGCCGGTGAACCGCAGGCGACCGAGCGCGGCGTGCTCTCTGCCGCCGAGCGACGTGCCAAAATGCGCCTTGCCTGCCAAACCGCGCTGCGCGGCCCATGCTCTGTCACCGTGCCGCAGGACTTTGTCGGCGCGACCGGCTTTACCTGTCGCGTGGTGTCCAACACCATGAAGGCGCCGCTGATCCGGGAGCTGGTGTTGCAACTGCCCGAAGGTCAGCCATTCGATTTTGTTGCCGGCGGTTTCATGCAGCTCACCGCACCGGCTTATGGGCTCAACTTCCACGATATCGAAATCGACCCGGCGTTTCGCGACCCCTGGAAGATCTCCGGCTGGTCGGACATGACATCCTATGCCGAAAGACCGGTGACGCGGGCCTATTCAATCGCCTGCCGTCCGGAAGATGCCAGGCAGGAACGCGCCGTCTTCAATATCCGCCTTGCCGCACCACCACCGGGCCGCGAGCAGGAAATTCCGCCCGGCGTGGTCTCCTCCTGGCTATTTGCTCTGAAACCGGGCGACGCGGTTGAAGCGTCCGGCCCGTTCGGCGAGTTCGAGGTCCAGCCGACCGAACGCGAGATGGTCTTCATCGGCGGCGGTGTCGGCATGGCGCCGCTTCGCGCCATGATCCACGACCAGATCGGCAAAGGCACGCCGCGGCGGATGCGTTATTTCTACGGCGCACGCTCGGTGGCCGACCTGTTCTATGTCGAGGAATTCGAGAAGATTGCCGACGAACACGACAATTTCTCGTGGACGCCGGCGCTTTCCGATCCCGCGCCCGGCGACCGCTGGACGGGCGCCAGCGGGTTTATCCACGATGTCGTGCGCGCGGAGCTTTCCCGCCATCCCGCACCCGAGGACTGCGAATATTACATGTGCGGGCCGCCGGTGATGATTTCGGCGGTAACCTCCACGCTCCACCGGCTCGGCATCGAGCCGAAGTCCATCTTCTATGACGATTTCGGAGTCTGACCCATGAACGCACGTCAAGCATTTCTGACCCGCCGCCGCGTTCTGGCGCTTACCGGAACGGCTTTTCTGGCCGCGACCGGTGCCCGCGCCGCGGCACCGGCGATCCTGAAATCCGCCCCAGCAACGCGGCAGATCAGCGGTGAGGCCTTCGCCACCACATGGCGCGTAACCGTGCCGGACACGGCCCGGCCCGAGGCGCTTCGCGGCGAGATTGAAATGCTTCTCTCCGGCTTCGACCGGATGATGTCGCCATGGCGGGCCGACAGCGAAATCAGCGCATTCAACCTCGCTGGCCCCGGCAGCAAACCGGTCTCGGCAGAAACAGCCTTCGTGGCCGACAGCGCGCTTGAACTGGCAAGGAAGAGCAATGGCTGGTTTGACCCGAGCATCGGCCCGCTGGTGGCGCGCTATGGCTTCGGGCCGATTGAGGGAAGAACCGCCGATGGCGGTGCACCTTCGCTCTGGCATGCGCTGGCGGTCGATGGCAACCGCCTCGAAAAGACCCAGAACGGCGCCACCATCGACCTTTGCGGCATCGCCAAGGGGCGCGCACTCGACCTGATGGCCCACAGGCTTCTGCAAGCCGGACATAGGGATTTCCTGATTGATCTCGGCGGAGAGTTGGTTGCACACGGCAACCATCCGGCCGGCAGGCCGTGGCAGGTTGCCGTGGAAGACCCGCGTCTGGCTTCAACCGGCAGCGCCGGCGTGCTGCGGCTTGCCGATTGCGCGGTCGCGACCTCGGGCCTTCGCGCGCAGAGCTACACGCTTTCCGGCCACAGCTACAGCCACATCATCGATCCGCGCCATGCCGTTCCGGTCGAGGGCACAATCGCGTCGGTCTCGGTCCTCGGCTCTGATGCGATGACGGCGGATGGTTGGGCCACCGCGCTGACGGCAGCCGGCGAAAGCGGGCCTCTTCTGGCGCGCCGCCAGTCGGTCACAGCGCTGTTCCTTTTTCATGACGGCGACGGGCTTCGCCACGAAACCACCGGCGGCTTCGACCGTTTCCTGCTATAGTCTCTTCAACAGGAGCACGAACATGGAAATCCTGATGGCAATCGCGATCTTCCTTCTGGTCATGGCCGGACTTGGCGTCGGCTTGCTCAGCGGCCGCGGCCCCCTGAAGGGCTCGTGCGGCGGCATGGCCTGCATGAAGGAAGCCGCCTGCGAAGGCTGCCCGAACCGTGGATCGGGGCAGACGAAATGACCGACACGATTGCGGAGATCACCAAAACCGACACACTGACCGTGACGCCGGACATGCCGATCCGCCGTGCCGTGGCGTTGCTCGTCGAAAGCAGAGCTGCGGCCGCGCCGGTCGTCGACGAGGGTGATGCACTCATCGGCATCCTCACCCAGAAGGACTGTTTCAACCCGGCCCTTCAGGCAAGCTATTATCAGGAATGGAAAGGCACGGTCGCTAATTATATGAGCCGCAACGTCGTCAGCCTGCCGGCCAGCACCGACCTCGTTGCCGCCGCCGAAGCCTTCATCGCCCATCCGCATCGGGTGTTCCCCGTCACCGACGGTAATCAGCTGATCGGGCTTCTGCGCCGATCCGATGTGCTTTCGGCCTTGGTGCGGCTCAGCGGATAGACGTTCCGCCCGCGCCATTGCTGCCACAGCCATCGCCCCCGTGACCTCCGGCCTAAGCGGCGGTTTCCTGCCGCCCGGCGAGACGGTTTTTTCAAGTGGATCAGGGTTTACCCCCGGGCTTTCGAGGTTCATAAGCATCCGATAGCATTGACGCGCGGTCATTTGCCGCACAGCGAATTCAGGCAAGACGGACATGGACGAGACTGAGAAATCGGATTTCACGCGGGATGAAAGCCTGGGCGCACCGGAGGGCGATATGAGCCTTCTGATCGTCGATGATGACACGCCCTTTCTGCGCCGCATTGCCCGCGCCATGGAGACGCGCGGTTTTGCAATCGCAACGGCGGAAACCGTGGCGGAAGGCATTGAGAGAGCGAAAGCGCATCCACCGAAATATGCGGTCGTCGACTTGCGGCTTGAAGATGGCAGCGGGCTGGACGTGATCGCCGCCATCCGCGAATCAAGGCCCGATACCCGTATCGTGGTGCTGACCGGATACGGCAATATCGCCACCGCCGTCACTGCCGTAAAACTTGGCGCGCTCGACTATCTCGCCAAACCCGCCGATGCCGACGATATCGTCCACGCGCTGACCCAGGCGCCGGGCGAAAAGGTTGACCCGCCGGAAAACCCGATGTCGGCCGACAGGGTGCGCTGGGAACACATTCAACGTGTCTACGAAATGTGCGACCGAAACGTCTCCGAAACCGCGCGCCGTCTCAACATGCATCGCCGCACCCTGCAGCGGATCCTCGCAAAACGCGCGCCGCGCTAAAACGAAACGCCTTCCGATTCCAGCCGCTCCAGCACCAGTTCGGCCGATGTCAGCCGTTCGGCGGCATTGCGGGCAAAGGCAAGAGTCAGCACCTTGCGGCGCGCCGGTGCCAGCTTGTGTTCCGGCGCCGGCCTGACGATTTCCGCGCCGTAGCGATCGGCCAGCAGCAGGCCGCAGTCTTCGGGAAAGATATCGAGCGGAACCCCGGCATGGGTCGCGAAAAACAGCCGGTCGCAATAGTCGCGATAGTCCGGCCATTTGCGGTCGACACGAAAATCCTCGACCGACGACTTGATTTCGATGATCCAGATCTCGCCCTTTTCGGTGAGGCAGATCAGATCGGCCCGTCGGCCGTTCCTGAGCGTCATCTCGCTGATCGATGCGTGCCGCATGTGCTTCATCAGATGCTGCACGCCGCGACGCACCAACAAGGCTCTTTCAGACTGGCGGCCATCTGCCGTCGGGTTCTTGGCGTGAAGGTCGACAATCGCCATGGAACTTCCCTTCAATCGATGCATTTTCACAACAGCCCACTGCCCGTGTGCAGCTGTCTGCGTGGCTTCGCACTACTTGCGCTTGTCACGCAATGAAATGTTAACCATAAGCTTATATCAGCTAACTATTATCACTTTTCGCTTCAATCGTCGCCACGAGACAGGCCATGCACATCAGAACACTTCTCCTTGCACTTTCCTTCACCGGCCTGCTTGCCGCCGCTAGCTGCACCACGACCGACAGCATGTCCTCGGGCAAGATGGCGCCGATTTCCGCCTATGCCGCCATCAACGACGACGGCGTTGACCTGCCACGGGTGCCAATCGCGGAAGTGGACGACAAATATCGCCGCCAGGTCGTCGATTACGAGACCGATGAAAAGCCGGGCACGATTGTGGTCGATACCAAGGAGCGCCTGCTCTACTATGTGGAAGAAGACGGTAAGGCCGTTCGCTACGGGATCGGCGTCGGTCGCGACGGTTTCCGCTGGTCCGGCGATGCCTATATCGGACGCCGCGCCGAATGGCCGACCTGGTATCCGCCGTCAGCCATGATCAAGCGCCAGCCCGAGCTGAAGGAATATGCCGGCGGCATGGAGGCTGGCATCATGAACCCGCTCGGCGCCCGCGCGCTCTACCTTTACCGCAACGGCAACGACACCATGTTCCGCATCCACGGCAACCCCAACTGGACCTCGATCGGCCAGGCGGTTTCCTCCGGTTGCATCCGCATGATCAACCAGGACATCATCGACCTTTACGCCCGCGTCGACCCCGACCAGCGCACCAAGGTGGTCGTGCTTCCGGGCTGAGACAGCGCTTGAAATTGCATCCGCAAGGCGGCTCTTCGGGGCCGCCTTTTTCATTTCCGGCATCGAATTGTCGGCGCTGCGCTTGATTTTGGCGTTTCGTTCGATAGATAGAGCCCATCAGACCCAAGCGGCATGACCTTTCGCCGCAAACCGAAAGGCCCGGCTATGCAGACCCCCTATTATCTCATCGACAGGTCCCGTCTCCAGGCGAACCTCGACAAGATCGCCTGGCTGCGCGAAGCTTCCGGGGCCAAGGCGCTTCTGGCGCTCAAATGCTTTGCCACCTGGTCGGTGTTCGACCAGATGAGCGCGTATATGGATGGCACCACCTCGTCCTCGCTCTATGAAGTCAAGCTCGGCTTTGAAAAATTCGGCGGCGAAACCCATGCCTATTCGGTTGCCTACAGCGAAAACGAGATCGACGAGGTGCTCGCAAACTGCGACAAGATCATATTCAACTCGATCGGCCAGCTTTCCCGTTTCAAGGCGCAGTCGGAAGGCAAGATCCGCGGCCTGCGCGTCAATCCGCAGGTCTCGACCTCGGATTTCGATCTTGCCGATCCGGCCCGACCATTCTCGCGCCTTGGCGAACATGATCCGGCGGTGATTGAAGCGGTGCTCGATCAGGTCTCCGGCTTCATGTTTCACAACAATTGCGAGAACGAGGATTTCGCCCGTTTCGACGAAATGCTGACGGTCATTGAGGAACGTTTCGGCCCTCTGATCGAACGGCTCGACTGGGTGAGCCTCGGCGGTGGCATTCATTTTACCGGCGAAAGCTATCCGCTGGAAAAGCTCGCCGCGCGGCTGAAGGGTTTTGCCGGAAAGTATGGCGTTCAGGTCTATCTGGAGCCGGGCGAAGCGGCGATTACGGGGGCCGCCACACTGGAAGTCACCGTGCTCGACACGCTGAACAACGGTAAGGACCTTGCCATTGTCGACTCATCCATCGAGGCTCACATGCTGGATCTGCTGATCTATCGCGAAAATGCGAAGATTTTGCCGGACACCGGGCCGCATCAGGTTATGATCTGCGGAAAGTCCTGCCTCGCAGGCGATATTTTCGGCGAGTTTTCCTTTGAAGAACCCGTTAAGGTCGGCGACCATCTGTCGATCGAAAACGCAGCCGGTTACACGATGGTCAAAAAGAACTGGTTTAATGGCGTGAGAATGCCGGCAATCGCGATCCGCGAAGAAAACGGTGAAATCCGTACCGTTCGCGAATTCGGTTATGAAGATTTCAGATCCGCCCTGTCATAAGGCCGGGCTGATCCCGCGGAGCGGCGTGCCGCTCCGACCCTTGATTTCAGGCAGGATAAGCTGCCTAAAACCGGAGGCGTTGTTCCGATGAAGAAAAATGTGCTGATTATCGGCGCGGGCGGCGTGGCCCAGGTGGTTGCGCATAAATGTGCCCAGAACAATGATGTGCTCGGCGATATCCATATCGCCTCACGCACCAAGTCGAAATGCGATGCGATCATCGAAAGTGTGATCGAGAAGAAGGCGATGAAGCAGGACGGTGTTCTGCTGGGCCATCAGCTCGACGCACTCGACATCCCGGCAACTGTGGCTCTGATCACGCAGACCGGGGTCGAAATCGTCATCAATGTCGGCACCGCCTTCCTCAACATGTCGGTTCTGGAAGCTTGCCTTGAGACGGGCGCGGCCTATATCGACACCGCCATTCACGAAGAGCCGGACAAGATCTGCGAAACCCCGCCGTGGTATGCAAACTACGAATGGAAGCGCAAGGACCGCTGCGTTGAAAAGGGCGTCACCGCCATTCTCGGCGCCGGTTTCGATCCCGGTGTCGTCAATGCCTTTGCCCGCCTTGCCAAGGATGACTATGTTGACGACATCTCCGATATCGACATCGTCGACATCAATGCCGGAAACCATGGCAAGTATTTCGCCACCAATTTCGATCCGGAGATCAATTTCCGCGAATTCACCGGCACGGTCTATGCGTGGCAGAACAATGAATGGACGACGAACACGATGTTCGAGGTCGGCCATGAATTCGATCTGCCGGTCGTCGGCAAGCAGACGGCCTATATGTCCGGCCATGACGAGATCCATTCGCTGTCGAAGAATATGGGCTCACCCAATGTCCGCTTCTGGATGGGGTTTGGCGAACGATACATCACCGTATTCACCGTTCTGAAAAACCTCGGCCTGTTGTCCGAGCAGCCGGTGATGACGGCAGAAGGCCAGGAAGTGGTGCCGCTCAAGGTGGTCAAGGCGGTACTGCCCGACCCATCCTCGCTGGCGCCGAACTATACCGGCAAGACCTGCATCGGCGATTTCGTCAAAGGCACCAAGGACGGCAAGCCGGCGGAAGTCTTCATCTACAATGTTGCCGACCATAAGGAAGCCTACAACGAAGTGGGCAGCCAAGGCATTTCCTATACCGCCGGCGTTCCGCCTGTTGCCGCTGCCATTCTGGTGGCATCCGGCGAATGGGACGTGAAGACCATGGCCAATGTCGAGGAACTGCCGCCGAAGCCGTTCCTGCACATTCTGAACCACATCGGCCTGCCGACACGCATAAAGGATGAGAACGGCGACCGGGCACTGGATTTCTCGAAGTAAGTCAGACAATCGGCCCGACATCAGCCCCGCCGCGTTCTCGCAGCGGGGTTTTTCTTTGCCCGCTTCATGCTAAAACCGTCACGAACAACAAGCGGGCTTACCATGTCGCTGAAACACAAACGCATTCTTCTCGTCATCACCGGTGGCATCGCGGCCTATAAAAGCCTCGACCTGATCCGCCGGCTTAAGGAGCGCGGAGCGCATGTCACGCCCCTGATGACAGCGGCGGCGCAGGAATTCATCACGCCGCTCGCCGTTGGCGCACTGTCCGGCGGACACGTGTTTACCGAACTGTTTTCCCGCACCGAGGAACAGGATATCGGCCATATCCGGCTGGCGCGCGAAAACGACCTGATCGTGGTAGCCCCCGCGACTGCCAATCTGATGGCCAAAATGGCCAATGGTCTGGCCGATGATCTTGCAAGCGCGGTGCTGCTGGCGCGCGATTGCCCGGTGCTGCTGGCCCCCGCCATGAACCCGAAAATGTGGACGGCCACCGCAACGCAGCGCAATCTGGCGACCATCGTCGCAGATGGTGCGATGACCATCGGCCCGGTCGCGGGCGAGATGGCCGAAAGCGGTGAGACCGGCACCGGCCGCATGGCGGAGCCGCTGGAGATCGTCGCAGCCGTTGACGCTTTTTTTGACGCGGCGCCGAAGCCGCTTGCGGGAATGCGTGCGGTTATCACCTCCGGCCCGACCCATGAGGCCATCGATCCGGTGCGCTATATCGCCAACCGTTCCTCCGGCCGTCAGGGTCATGCGATTGCGGCTGCCCTTGCGAAGCTGGGCGCAGACGTCACGCTGGTTTCCGGCCCGGTGACGATTGCCGACCCTGCCGGTGTCAGAACCGTGCATGTGGAAAGCGCGCGTGAAATGCTGGCCGCCGTGGAACAGGCGCTGCCTGCCGATATTGCCATCATGGTCGCCGCTGTTGCCGACTGGCGGGCTACGGATTCGGCAACGCAGAAAATCAAGAAGAAGCCCGGAGAAACGCCGCCGCCGCTGCAACTCACCGAAAACCCGGATATCCTTAAGACCGTCGGCCATCATCAACAGCGCCCCGGCCTTGTGATCGGCTTTGCCGCCGAGACCAGCGATATCGCCACTTATGCCCGCGACAAACTTGCCCGCAAGGGCGCCGATCTGATCGTCGCCAATGATGTGTCGAAGGAAGGCGTTATGGGTGGCGCCCGAAACCAGGTGACGCTGGTGACGAAAGACGGCGCCGAGACCTGGCCCGAAATGGACAAACAGGCGGTTGCCCGCAAGTTGGCGGACTGGGTTGCCGGGCGGGTCTGATCAGGCCTTTGGCCGATCCTGCAACCGTGCAATCACCGCTGTGCGGACGTCCTCACCTTCGGCATTGAGCGCGGCATCGAGCGCCTTCATGCGCCGGCGCAACGTGCTGAGTTCATCCATCAGTCGCAGAACGACCGGCACCGCCTCGTCGTTGACCTCGAGGTCTTCGGTCAGTTCGACAATCAGCTGGAGACGGGCCAGATCGGTTTCGTCGAAGGCTGGTCCGCGCTCACCCTGATGCGGCTTCACCCAGGTGCGGGTGATGCAGATTTCCAGGCGTTCGGCGCTCAGCCGGCCGATCCTTTCCAAGACTTGCGTTTTGGTCATGATGATCATCACCGGCCTCCCTTCCAGCCCGCGCGCGGATCGAACCCGTGTTCGCCCTGCCATGCTCTGAGCGCTTCCTCAAGGGCGGGGTCGGGCTTTGGCGGCAATACGATCTTCAGCGTCACAAGCATGTCCCCAGCGCCGCCGCCGGATTTTGGCGCGCCTTTACCTTTGAGCCGCATGACCTTGCCTGAGCTGGAACTGGCCGGGACCTTAAGGTTGACCCGGCCGTCAATTGTCGGCACAGGGACGCTGGCGCCCAGAACGGCCTCATCGATCCCGAGAGGCAGATCGAGCAAGATATCATCGCCATCACGGACGAAGACGGCATCGGGCAGAACCTCAACACGCACATAGGCATCACCCGGCGGGCCGCCATTGACGCCCGGCGCACCCTTACCGGAAAGCCGCAGCGTCTTGCCATCCTCAATTCCGGCGGGGATCGTCAGCGCAATCCGCCCGCCCTCGGGCAGGCCGACTGTCTTCTTCGCGCCGGAAAGCGCTTCGATGAGGCTGACTTGAAGGTGAAAATGACGATCCTCGCCACGCATGCGCATTGAACCGCGCTCCTGCCTGGATCCTGCGGAAGCCCGGCCACCGAAGGCGCGGGAAAAGAACTCGCCGAGATCATCATACCCGCCTTCGAACTCGTAGCGCGCGCTCGGATCGGCCTCGGCATGGGTTCGATAATATTGCCGCTCCGGTCGCTCCTGCTGATTGGCGTCGATCTCCCCGGCGTCGAACCGCCTGCGTTTTTCCGGATCGCTCAACAGGTCATAGGACGCCGTCACCCGACCGAATTGTTCGGCCTTGGCTGCATCACCAGGGTTGAGGTCCGGATGGAGTTTCTTGGCAAGTTGCCTGTAGGCCTTCTTGATTTCGTCCTGAGAGGCCGTTTTGGCAACACCGAGCAGATTATAGGGATCGAGTGTGTCTTGTTGTTCAACCATGCTCGTGACCTTGATCAATCGGCGGACCGACCGCCTCGCCTTATAATATGGGAACTTCCGGTCCGTGTTTCCAGACGCCGAAAGGCTGAATGGGGAAGTATAACGGGCCTTGCAAATTCGCTATAATACCGTATATACGAAAGTACGTATCTTTAAACGAGGAGTTTGCAATGTCTCTCGATCGCGCAGTCCTGGCCTTTGCCGGTGTCATGATCCTCCTGTCGGTGCTTCTGACGGTTTTTGTGAGCATTTACTGGCTTTGGTTCACCGCCTTTATCGGCCTCAACATGCTGCAGTCTGCCTTCACCGGCTTCTGCCCGGCAGCCATGATTTTCAGGAAGCTCGGCTTCAAACCCGGCACCGCATTTTAAAAGTGAGATGATCATGCCCAAAGCTCTTGCATGGCGCGGCGCGGCCGCGCTTCTGATCGCGCTGATCACCGCCGCCTCAGCCGGAGCGGCAACGCTGAAGGTCGAGCCGATGACCGTGCCGGAGTGGAAGGCGGTTTATGGCGAGGTCAAGGCCCGCGACACCGTTCCGGCGCGTGCCCGCCTCGGCGGCACACTGGAAACCCTGACGCTGACCGAAGGCGATACGGTCAGCGAAGGTGATGTGATCGGCACCGTCAAGGATGACAAGCTCGATTACCAGATCGCAGCATACGAGGCCCAACTCAAAGGGCTTCAGGCCTCGCTCGAAAACGCGCGCTCGGAGCTGGCGCGCGGTGAAAACCTCAATCAGCGCGGTGTCATGAGCAACCAGCAACTCGATACGCTGAGAACCCAAGTCGACGTCGTGGTCAACAATATCGCCTCCGTCAACGCCAATATGGAGGTGGTCCGCCAGCAATTGCGCGAGGGCGAGATCCTCGCTCCGGCGTCCGGGCGTGTGCTGCAGGTGCCGGTGGTTGAAGGCTCGGTAATCATGCCGGGCGAAACCATTGCAACGATCGGCTCCGGCGGCTTTTTCTTGAGGCTCGCCATTCCTGCCCGCCATGCGAATCTGTTGCAGGAGGGCGCGACCATCGAAATCAGTCGTCCCGACGCCGAGGGTGAAGCAACGGGCAAACTGGTGAAGCTCTATCCCGAGCTCGACAACAACCGGGTGATTGCCGATGTCGAAGTCGACGGACTAAAGACCGGCTATGTCAACGAGCGCTTTCTGGTGCGCGTCCCGATCGGTGAGCGCCATGCATTTTTCGTGCCCGCAACGGCCGTTTCCACCCGCCATGGGCTGGACTTCGTCACGGTTACGCTGAGCGGCGGCCAGACACGGGAAAAAACCGTGATGACCGGCGGCAATGCCGAAATCGATGGCCAGACCATGATCGAAGTGCTGACCGGGCTTGTCGCAGGCGATGAGGTAATTGTCCCATGAAACCGCACAAGCTTGGCCTTGCCGGCGGGCTGACGAAATCCTTCATCGCCTCGCCGCTGACACCGCTCTTCCTTCTGGCAGCGCTCGCGCTTGGCCTCGTCGCACTGTTCACGCTGCCCCGCGAAGAAGAGCCGCAGATCTCCGTTCCTATGGTCGATATCATCGTCCAGGCGCCCGGTTTGAAGGCGGAAGATGCCGTCAAGCTCGTCTCCGAACCGCTGGAGACGATCATCAAGGGCATCAATGATGTCGAACATGTCTATTCCCAGACGTCCGACAACCAGGTCATGGTTACGGCCCGCTTCAAGGTTGGTACGCCATCCGACAGCGCCGTTCTGCGCGTTCATGACAAGGTCATGGCCAATATGGCCGACATTCCCGTCGGCATTCCCGAACCGCTGATCATCGGACGCACCATTGATGATGTCGCCATTGTAGCGCTGACGCTGACGCCCTCTGCCGGTGCAGATACCGACATTACCGCAAACGATCTGACCCGGGTGGCCCGCGAACTGCAGACCGAGTTGACCAAGATCGATGAGGTCGGGTTGACCTATCTGGTCGGCGAGACCGGCGAGGCAATCCGCGTCGCGCCCGATCCGGAACGGCTAGCCCTTTACGGTGTCACGCTGAAGGCTCTGACTGGCAAGGTGACGGCGGCAAACCGCGCGTTTTCAACCGGCACCGTGCGCGACAACGGTATGCAGGTCGACGTGATGGCCGGTCAGACGCTGTCTTCCCCCGGCGAAATCGGCAATCTTTTGCTGACAAGCGCCGACGGCAGGCCGGTCTATGTGCGCGATGTCGCCGATATCACCTATATCACCGACGATTCCGATGCCATCGCCTCCTCGGTCACGCTTGCCGAAGATGGCACGATGGACCGCGTTCCCGCCGTGACCCTGGCGATCGCCAAGCGCGCCGGGGCCAATGCGGTTGATGTCGCGCACGACACTCTCCGTCGCGTCGATGAACTCAAAGGCACGCTCATTCCCGACACCATGTCGGTTGCCGTCACAAGGGATTATGGCGAAACCGCCAATGAGAAGGCCAATGAACTGCTGTTCCATCTGGCCCTCGCCACGGTTTCGATCATCGTCCTGGTCTGGGTCGCCATTGGGTTCCGCGAGGCGCTGGTCGTGGCCATCGTCATTCCGATCACGATCCTGCTGACGCTGTTTGCCGCCAATATCATGGGCTATACGCTGAACCGCGTGTCGCTGTTCGCGCTGATCTTCTCCATCGGCATTCTGGTGGATGACGCCATCGTGGTGATCGAGAACATCGCCCGTCACTGGGCCATGCCCGACGAACGGACGCGCACACAAGCGGCAATCGAAGCCGTTGCCGAGGTCGGCAATCCGACGATCGTGGCGACGCTGACCGTCGTGGCGGCGCTGTTGCCGATGATGTTCGTCTCCGGCATGATGGGCCCCTATATGAGCCCGATCCCGGCGGTTGCTTCCGCGGCGATGATCTTTTCGTTTTTCGTCGCCGTGATGATCACGCCCTGGCTGATGGTGAAGATTGCCGGAAACGCCAAGCTTCATGGCGATGATGGCCATGGCGGCGGGCCGCTCGGCCGTGCCTATGCAGCGGCGGCCCGCCCGATCCTGAAGACCAAGCTCCGTTCATGGACCTTCATCGGTCTGGTACTTCTGGCAACCTTCGGTTCGCTCAGCCTGTTCTACACCAAACACGTTACGGTCAAACTTCTGCCGTTCGACAACAAGTCAGAGCTGCAGGTGACCATCGACCTGCCGGAAGGCGCCTCGGTCGAGGAGACGGATGCGATTGCCCAGGCCGTTGCCGATGTGGTTCTCCAAGCACCGGAGGTGATTTCGGTTCAGACCCATGCAGGAACCGCCTCGCCCTTCAACTTCAACGGTCTCGTTCGCCATTACTACATGCGAAACCGGCCGGAGATGGGTGACGTCCAGATCAACCTCACCCCCAAGGGCGATCGCGATCGCTCAAGCCACGAGATCGCGCTCGACCTGCGACAGCAGATTCTCGCCGAAGTCGCCGTGCCGGAAGGCAGTTCTCTGAAAATTGTCGAACCGCCGCCCGGTCCCCCAGTGATGGCGACACTGCTGGCCGAAATCTATGGTCCGGACGCCGAAACCCGGCATGCTGTCGCCGAAAAGGTGAAGACGGCGTTCCGCTCCGTGCCCTTCATCGTAGATGTCGATGACAGCTACGGTCAGCAGGCGCGGCGTCTGAGGGTGACGATTTCGGGCGACGATCTCGAATATTACGGGGTCGCCGAACAGGATGTCTTCGATGCTCTTGCCGCGCTCAACGGCACGACGACGGTGGGCTATTCCCATCGTGGCGGCGGCAGACCGCCGATGCCAATCGAGATCGGTCGCACGAAGGACCAGAAGGTCCTCGATGAAACCTTCCTGTCGACGCCGGTTGCCTCGACCACTGGTGGCACCGCATCAGTTGTCGAACTCGGCGATGTCGTGAGCGTCACGGAAGAGCTGACCTCCTACGCCATCTTCCGCCACAACGGGCACTATGCCGATATGGTCACCGGCGAGCTGGCCGGGGACTACGAGGCGCCTCTTTATGGCATGCTTGCGGTTCAGGATGCGATCGACGCGATGGACTGGGGCGATCTGCCGAAACCGGCCATCAAGCTCCACGGCCAGCCGGAGGACGCAACCGAACCTGTGCTTCTGTGGGACGGCGAATGGGAGGTTACCTGGGTGACCTTCCGCGACATGGGTGCCGCCTTCATGGTCGCGCTGCTGGGCATCTATATCCTTGTCGTCGCCCAATTCGGCTCGTTCAAACTGCCGCTTGTGATCCTGACACCGGTGCCGCTGACCTTTATCGGCATCATGCTCGGCCACTGGATGTTCAACGCCCCGTTTACGGCGACCTCGATGATCGGCTTCATTGCGCTTGCCGGCATTATCGTGCGCAATTCGATCCTGCTGGTCGACTTCATCCGACATACAAAGTCGGACGATGTGCCGATGATCGACACGCTGATCGCCGCCGGTTCGATCCGCTTCAAGCCGATCCTGCTGACTGCGCTCGCAGCCATCATCGGCGCGACGGTGATCCTCGCCGATCCGATCTTCCAGGGGCTGGCAATTTCGCTGCTGTTCGGGCTGATATCGTCGACATTGCTTACGGTGCTGATTATTCCGGCAATCTACCGTGCCCTGAGAAGCTGACCGGACGCAACGATCTATCCTGCAACGCGGCAAACGGGCGGCACGCATCTGCGCCGCCCGTTTGCGTGTTTTCAAAAGCCGAGTTAGCGCTGGCCAGAAGCAGGTCAAGGACATGAGGTCGTCAAATCCTGGCTGAGCCAACCGACAGGCCGCCTCGAACCCGGCAACTTGCCGAAATTTGTGCGCTCTACAGCAGATGAAACCTTGCAGCGCGTGCATTCCGGCTTGGCCTCGTCTCAGGATTGGTCCACAATTAACTTAGCCATCAGGCGGATTTGCGCTCTGTCCAGAGTTTGGCTATGAGTTTAAAATTGCGATTGTCACGCTTTTTCCTGAGGAGGCCTTCCTTGCCGATTTCTAAGATACTTGTCGCCAACCGTTCCGAGATTGCCATCCGTGTTTTTCGCGCTGCAAACGAACTCGACATAAAAACGGTCGCGATTTGGGCTGAAGAAGACAAGCTGGCGCTCCACCGCTTCAAGGCAGATGAAAGCTATCAGGTCGGACGCGGCCCGCATCTCGACCATGATATGGGGCCGATCGAAAGCTACCTCTCGATTGAAGAGATCATCCGCGTTGCCAAGCTTTCCGGCGCCGATGCCATCCACCCCGGTTACGGCCTGCTTTCCGAAAGCCCTGAATTCGTCGATGCCTGTGCCGAAGCCGGTATCACCTTCATCGGCCCCAAGGCAGAAACCATGCGACGGCTCGGCAACAAGGTCGCCGCGCGCAATCTTGCCATCGAGGTCGGCGTTCCGGTCGTGCCCGCCACCAAGCCACTGCCCGATGACATGACGGAAGTCGAAAAGATGGCCGAAGAGATCGGTTATCCGGTAATGCTGAAGGCGTCTTGGGGCGGCGGCGGACGCGGCATGCGCGCCATCCATTCCAAGGACGATCTCGCCCGCGAAGTCATCGAAGCCAAGCGCGAGGCAAAGGCCGCCTTCGGAAAGGACGAAGTCTATCTTGAAAAGCTGGTGCAACGCGCCCGCCATGTGGAAAGCCAGATCCTCGGTGACACCCATGGCAATGTCGTACACCTGTTCGAACGTGACTGCTCGATCCAGCGCCGCAACCAGAAGGTCGTCGAGCGCGCGCCGGCACCCTACCTCAATGCAGAACAGCGCGCCGAACTTGCCGAATACTCGCTGAAAATCGGCCGGGCGACTGATTACATCGGCGCCGGCACCGTCGAATATCTGATGGATGCCGATACCGGAAAATTCTACTTCATTGAGGTCAATCCGCGCATTCAGGTCGAGCACACGGTGACGGAAACCGTGACCGGCATCGATATCGTCAAGGCGCAGATCCATATTCTCGACGGCGCTGTGATCGGTACCGAAGAATCCGGCGTTCCCCCGCAGGACGAAATCTATCTGCGCGGCCATGCGCTCCAGTGCCGCATCACCACCGAAGACCCGGAGCACAACTTCATTCCCGATTACGGCCGGATCACCGCCTATCGCGGCGCCACCGGTTTCGGCATCCGGCTGGACGGCGGCACCGCCTATTCCGGTGCAGTGATCACCCGGTTCTATGATCCGCTTCTGGAAAAGGTGACGTCATGGGCGCCCTCCCCGCAGGAAGCAGCCCGCCGTATGGATCGCGCCCTCAGGGAGTTCCGTATTCGTGGCGTCGCCACCAACCTGACATTCCTTGAAGCGATCATCACCCATCCGCAGTTCATGGATTACAGCTATACCACGCGTTTCATCGACGAAACGCCGGAGCTTTTCTCCCAGGTCAAGCGCGCTGACCGCGCCACCAAGCTTCTGAACTATCTGGCCGACGTCACAGTCAACGGTCATCCGGAGGTCAAGGGCCGTCCGAAGCCATCCGACGAAATTGCCGCGCCCGTCGTGCCCTTCATCGAGGGTGATCCGAAGCCGGGCACCAAGCAGCTTCTCGACCAGATGGGACCGGAGAAATTCGCCAAATGGATGCGCAATGAAAAGCGCGTCCTGATGACCGACACCACCATGCGCGACGGTCACCAGTCTCTGCTGGCGACCCGTATGCGCACCCATGACATTGCCACTATTGCCGGGACCTATGCAAAGGCGCTGCCGGAGCTTCTGTCGCTGGAATGCTGGGGCGGCGCGACCTTCGACGTGTCCATGCGCTTTCTGACGGAAGACCCGTGGGAACGGCTGGCAAAGGTGCGCGAAAATGCACCGAACCTGCTGCTGCAGATGCTGCTGCGCGGTGCCAATGGCGTTGGCTACAAGAACTATCCCGACAATGTGGTGAAATATTTCGTCCGACAGGCAGCGCAGGGCGGGATTGATCTGTTCCGCGTTTTCGACTGCCTGAACTGGGTGGAAAACATGCGCGTTTCGATGGATGCCGTGGCCGAGGAAGGCAAGCTCTGCGAGGCGGCAATCTGCTACACCGGCGACATCATGAACGCCAAGCGACCGCAATATGATCTGAAATATTACACCGAGCTTGCGAAGGAACTGGAAGCCGCCGGTGCCCATATCATCGCGGTCAAGGACATGGCCGGCCTGCTGAAACCGGCAGCGGCGAAGATGCTGTTTACGGCACTGCGCGATGCCACCGAGCTGCCAATCCATTTCCACACCCACGACACGTCCGGGATCGCCGCGGCTACCGTGCTTTCGGCTGTCGATGCCGGCGTCGATGCCGTCGACGCGGCCATGGACGCGTTTTCCGGCAACACCTCTCAACCCTGCCTTGGCTCCATCGTCGAGGCACTGAAGGGTCACGAGCGCGATCCGGGGCTGGATACCGGCTATATCCGCCGCATCTCGTTTTACTGGGAGGCTGTGCGCCACCAATATGCAGCCTTTGAAAGCGACCTCAAGGGACCGGCCTCGGAAGTCTATCTTCACGAAATGCCGGGCGGCCAGTTTACCAACCTCAAGGAACAGGCCCGCTCGCTCGGCCTTGAAACCCGCTGGCACGAAGTGGCGCAGGCCTATGCCGACGCCAACCAGATGTTCGGTGATATCGTCAAGGTGACGCCGTCTTCCAAGGTCGTCGGCGACATGGCGCTGATGATGGTCAGCCAGGATCTCGCCGTCAGCGATGTCGAAAATCCCGCCAAGGACATGTCGTTCCCGGATTCGGTCGTCTCGATGCTGAAGGGCGACCTCGGCCAGCCGCCGGCCGGATGGCCGGAAGGCCTGCAGAAGAAGGCACTGAAGGGCGATGAACCCTATACGGTGCGGCCCGGTTCTCTGCTGGAAGCCGCCGACCTCGAGGCCGAACGCAAGGAAGCCGAAGAAAAGATCGGGCGCGAGATCAATGATTTCGAGCTTGCATCCTATCTGATGTACCCGAAGGTGTTCGTCGACTACGCGCTGGCCAGCGAGACCTACGGCCCTGTCGCGGTTCTGCCGACGCCTGCCTATTTCTACGGTCTCGACGAAGGCAATGAGCTGATCGCCGACATCGAACGCGGCAAGACGCTGGTGGTTCAGAACCAGGCGATCACCAGCGCCGACGAAAAGGGCATGGTCACGGTGTTCTTCGAGCTCAACGGTGCGCCCCGCTCGATCAAGGTGCCCGATCGGGCCCATGGTGCGACCGGCGGTGTCAACCAGAAGGTCGACCCAGCCAACCAGAACCAGATCGGCGCGCCGATGCCGGGTGTAATCTCCACCGTGGCCATTTCCGCCGGCCAGCAGGTCGAATCCGGCGACGTGCTGGTTTCGATCGAGGCAATGAAGATGGAAACCGCGCTCCACGCCGACCGTGACGGCGTCATCAAGGAAGTCCATGTGAAGGCGGGCGACCAGATCGACGCCAAGGACCTTCTGGTGGTGTTCGAGGACTGACGAACGCTTTCTTCAGCCCGACATTTGCAAAACCCCGGTCATTCGGCCGGGGTTTTGGCTTTCAGGGGCGCGGTCATGTCCGGTTGCGGCATTGCGGCGTTGCGCCCGGCATGACGGCCAAGCCAGAGGCTTGCGAGGATCAGGATGACACCGGCAATCTGCGGCAATGACAGGGCCTGTCCCAGAATAATCCAGCCGAGGACAACGGCGCTCAGCGGGCTCAGAAAGCCCAGAAGCGCTGCACTTGACGGGCCGATCCGGGCAATTCCGCGAAACCAGAGGAAATAGGTGAGCGCCGCGCCGACAACGCCGAGCCAGACAAGACCGACGATGTTTTGCAGTGTCGGTACTGGAAAGGCCGGTTCGAAAATGATGGCCAGCGGCAGCAGAAGCAGGCCACCGGTCGTCAACTGCCAGGCGGTCAGCGTCAGCGGCGGCACCGGAAACTGCCATTTGCGTGTCAAAACCGTGCCTGCGGCCATCGAAAGCGCGCCACCAAAGGATGCGGCAATTCCCAGCGGATCCAGCACCGCGTCCGGCGAGAGCACGAGAAAGCCGACGCCAACAAGGCCGATAAGTGCTGCGGCCACCCCCAGCAGCCTGATCTGCGTACCAAGTGCTGCGCGCGCCAGAAACAACACGATCAACGGCTGCGTGGCGCCAAGCGTTGCGGCAACGCCGCCGGGCAGGCGATAGGCGGCCACGAACAGCAGGCTCCAGAACAAGGCGAAATTCAGAAACCCGAGCACAAAAAGGCGCGGCAACATCGCACCCCTTGGCCATTGGCGCACCAGCAGCAACAAGATCAGCCCAGCCGGCAGCGCCCGCAACAGCCCCAGCGTCAACGGCAGGCCCGATGGCAACAACTCGGTGGTGACGATATAGGTGCTGCCCCAGATCGCGGGCGCCAGTGCGGTCAGCAGGAAGTCGGATGTCCTGGGCATGATTGCCTCCATTTATCTCGACGTCAAACTATATGGATTTAACTTGACGTCAAGATAAACTTCTTTCACCTTCCTGCCATGGATCATGTGGACAGCATTCTTGCCGAGTGGCAGGCCGAACGCCCCGACCTCGACGCCATGCCGATGGGTGTCATGGGACGGATGAAACGGCTTCAGGTGCACCTTGCGCGCAATCTGGAGACGGTTTTTGCACGCTATGGACTGAATGCGGCAAGCTTTGATGTGCTGGCCACGCTTCGCCGCGCGGGCCCGCCCTATGCGCTTTCCCCCTCGGCTCTGATGGACCGGACGATGGTGTCTTCCGGAACCATGACCAATCGTCTGGACCGGCTTGAGGAAGCAGGCTTTATCTTGCGCCAGCGCAACCCGGAAGACGGTCGCGGCTTCGTGATTGCACTCAACGACACGGGCTTCGCCCTGATCGATGAGGCCGTGAGCGCCCATGTCGAGAACCAGCACCGGCTGATTGCGGCGCTTGCTCAAGATGAGCGGGAAACACTAAACCGCCTGCTGGCAAAATGGCTGGCAGCGTTCGAGTAGGATCGTCCCCTCTCCGTTATCAGCCATGGTTCCCCCCTATTGAAGAGATCTAAACTGGTCTGCGCGGCCCCGTAGAATATTGCGGTATAACACTTGCATGCCTGTTCAATCCAGATTATGCCCGTTTCTGCACGATTTGGACAATGGCGATGCAAGACTATCTGATCCGCGAACGACAAGACATCATCCTTCAGCGCCTCAAGGCCTCTGGCCGGGTTCTGACAACCGATCTGGCGGCGGAATTTGCCGTCTCCGAAGATACGATCCGCCGCGATCTGCGCGATATGGCCGCGCGCGGTCTGTGCGAGCGCGTCTATGGCGGCGCCCTGCCCGTCGCGCCTGCTGCCGGACCGCTCGGCGCCCGCGACAGGGCCGTTGACGCCGAAAAAGAGGAGCTCGGTCGCCTGCTTGCGGGCGAGATCGAAGACGGCATGACCGTATTTTTCGATGCCTCCAGCACCAATATTGCCGCCGCCCGCGCCTTGCCCGAAAACCGCCGGACCACAATCGTCACCAATGCACCGGCTGTTGCCGCCGCCCTCGACGGTCATCAGACGCTTGATGTGGTCATCACCGGCGGACGGATCCATCGTGCGGTCGGCGGCGCCATCGGCGCCCGGTCGATCGAAGATATTCAGGCCTTCCATTTCGACCTTTGCCTGCTTGGCACCTGCGGGCTCGATATCGATGCCGGCCTCACCTGCTTTCACTATGAGGACGCCTTGTTCAAACGCGAGGCGGCGGCGTGTTCCCACCGGGTGGTCACCGCCGTGACGGCAGCAAAATACGCCACCCGCGCACCCTGCAGCGTGATCGCGCTCGATGCACTCGACGCCCTCGCAATTCCAGGCACACTCGGCCCCGGCGCCATTCAGGCGCTTGAGGAAACGGGGCTCGCGCTGATCGGCAGAGGACAGGCATGATGAACGCTGCCCGCATTGCCCATGTCGCGCTCTGGACCCATGACCTGGAGCGTCTTGCCATTTTTTACCGGGATGTCTTCGGTGCCAAAGTGGGTGAGCGCTATGAAAGCAGACGTCGGCCCGGTTTTGTTTCGCGCTTCATGACACTGACAGACGGGCCTGCTATCGAACTGATGCAGGCGCCGTGGCTCTGTCCGGTGAATGACCCGTCAACCGAAAGGCCCGGCTACGCCCATATCGCCATCAGCCTTGGAAGCGCTGCCGCAGTTGACCGGCAGGCAGCGGCGGCAAAAGGCGCCGGCTTTCTCGTCGGCCCGCCCCGCACCACCGGTGACGGTTTCTACGAGGCCGTCCTCTCCGACCCGGACGGAAACCACATTGAAATTACCGCATAACGAGAACAACAATGACAGAAACTTCGCTTGATGCGACCAGACGCCCGCGCCGATACATGTCCCCCCACCGCCTCGGCATCTCGCTGATGTTTCTGATGAACGGCTTCTATATGGGCTCGTGGGCGCCCAAAATTCCGATCTTTGCCGAAAAGCTGGGGCTTTCGGAAGGCGAACTCGGGTTGATGATCCTTGTCTTCGGCATCGGGTCGATCCTTGCCATGCCGCTGGCCGGTATTTTTAACGCCCGCTTCGGTTCCACCAAGGTCAGCAAGGCGGCAGCGCTGATGTTCCTGCCGATGCTGATCCTGATTACGCTTTCAAACACCATCTGGCTGGCCGCGATTGTGATCTTCCTGTTTGGCGGGCTGATGGCCTCGATGGATGTAACGATAAACGCCAATACGGTGGCTGTCGAAAAGGTAGAACATCGGGCGATCATGTCGTCCTGCCACGCCTTCTGGAGCCTCGGCGGACTTCTGGGCGCAGGTTTCGGCGGCGTTCTGATTGCCACAACAGGGCCGCTTGGCCACGCGCTTGCGGCCACCATTCTCGCCGGTCTGTTCCTTGCTGTCGGCTTTCCGAGGCTTATTGAGGATACGCCCACCGGAGAAGAACGCCACCAGAAGATCCGTCTTCCGATGACGCCGCTTCCATGGCTGATCGGCATTGTAGCGCTGTTTTCGATGATCCCCGAAGGCGCCATCATGGACTGGAGCGCACTTTACCTGCATGACGAACTGGGCGTCGATATCGCCTGGGCCGGCTTCGGTTTTGCGGCCTTCCAGCTCTCCATGACGACAATGCGCTTTGCAGGCGACCATGTCCGCGATCGGCTGGGCGGGGTGACAACCATGCGGATTTGCGCCGTGCTGTCGTTCACGGGCCTGCTGTTTGCAGGGCTTGCGCCGTCCACGTTTCTGACCATCGTCGGCTTTGCGATTGCCGGCCTTGGCATTTCCAACATGGTGCCGATTGCGTTTTCAGCCGTCGGAAACCTGCCGGGTTTGGCGCCGGGCATCGGGCTTTCGGTGGCGACCACGCTGGGCTATTCCGGCATTCTGGTTGCGCCCTCGGCGATCGGCTTTCTGGCCGAGCATACCGGGTTTTCACCGATCTTCACCGGCCTGTCGCTTCTTCCCGTCATTGTCTTCCTGATGGCGCCGATGATGCGCTATGCCGACCGCGACAGGATCGGCTGACAGTTGACAACACCGCGCCATTGTACCACCTGAAGGTAAGATCCGCTTCGGAGAAGATGATGACGCTTGCCCCCCGCAATTATGACCCGCTGCCCCGCCGCGCCTCCGTCGCCGTCGATGTGGGTGGCGTTATTGTCGGCGGCGGCGCGCCCGTGGTCGTGCAATCCATGACCAACACGGATACCGCCGATATCGACGCCACCGTGGCGCAGGTCGCAGCCCTTTCAAAAACCGGTTCCGAGCTGGTACGCATCACCGTCGACCGCGATGAGGCCGCAGCAGCCGTACCGCGCATTCGCGAGCGACTGGAACATCTGGGTCTCGATGTCCCGCTGGTCGGCGATTTTCACTATATCGGCCACAAGCTTCTGGCCGATCACCCGGCCTGCGCGGAAGCCCTTGCCAAATATCGTATCAATCCCGGCAATGTCGGGTTTCGCGACAAGCGTGACAAACAGTTTTCCGAGATCATCGAAATGGCGATCCGCTACGATAAACCGGTCCGGATCGGCGTCAACTGGGGCTCGCTCGACCAGGAGCTTCTGACCCGGCTGATGGATGAGAACGCAGAAACCGGTTCGCAGCTTTCCGCCCGTGATGTGACCCGCGAGGCGATCGTGCAGTCGGCGCTGCTCTCGGCGGAACTGGCCGAGGAAATCGGCCTGCCGCGAAACCGCATCATCCTTTCGGCCAAGGTCTCCCAGGTGCAGGACCTCATTGCCGTTTACGCCATGCTTGCGGAGCGGTCCGACCACGCGCTGCACCTCGGCCTTACGGAAGCCGGCATGGGTACCAAGGGTATTGTCGCATCGTCCGCCTCCATGGGCTATGTGTTGCAGCATGGCATTGGCGACACGATCCGGGTTTCGCTGACGCCGGAGCCCGGCGGCGACCGCACCCGCGAGGTGCAGGTGGCGCAGGAGCTGCTGCAGGTCATGGGCTTTCGCCAGTTCGTGCCGGTGGTTGCCGCCTGCCCCGGCTGCGGACGCACGACCTCGACCGTGTTTCAGGAACTGGCCTCCAAGATCGAATCCGATCTGCGTCGCAACATGCCGGTCTGGCGCGAGAAATATCCCGGCGTCGAAGCACTCAACGTCGCGGTCATGGGCTGTATCGTCAATGGACCGGGAGAGAGCAAACACGCCGATATCGGCATTTCGCTGCCCGGCACCGGCGAAACCCCCGCCGCCCCGGTGTTTGTCGATGGCAAAAAGGCCAAGACATTGCGCGGCCCCAACATAGCCGCCGATTTCGAGGCGATGGTGAGCGATTATATCGAGCAGCGTTTTGGCAGTGGAAAACAGGCGGCTGAGTAGGCCGCCTCACCGCTTCAGATAAACCCGACCGCCGCCGTTCTTGCGGCCGGTGTCTTCGACGCCGGGAAAGCATCCCTTGCGCACAGCGTTCAGGAATTCGCGGCCGATCTTGACCTTATCGCCGATAGGAAGCCGGTTCCAGTTCTCACCATAAACCTCGGGAAAGTGAAATGCGCCCGGCTCCTGCGCCAGAAGCCGGTTTGCGATTTCGTCTTCGTCGAGCATGTCAGAGCCTTGTGGTCAGAAGTTTGCAGCCGGCGAGCGTGAAGAAAACCGCCATCGTGCCCTCGATCGCCCGACGTCCCTTCTGATAGGCCCGGACCACAACACCGGACGAGAACATCAGCGCAAGCGTATTGAATGTCATAAAGCCGATGACAACGGCGCCAGCGATGAAAAGGACAATGGTTGCATTGCCAGCATCCTTTGGCAGGCCGATGGAAACGAGCGAGACCCAGGCAAAGATCGCCTTCGGATTGGTGAGATGGATATACAGGCCGCGTCGGTAGAAGATCGCCAGACCGGGATGACCGTCCATCTTCGGCGCTATGTCGGGTGCATCCGGCCGCCATGCCGCGCGGAAGCTCTTGTAGGCCAGATAGAGCAGATAGAACCCGCCGATGAACTTCAGAGCCACGAGACCATAGGCCAGTTTCGTCACCACGGCAGCCATTCCAGTGCCTGCCAGAACGGCCCAGAAAAACGATCCCGTCAAAACCCCGTTAGCAAGCGCGACGGCCTGACGCCTGCCATGCCCCATCGCTGTGCCGGCAATGGCAAGTGTCGCCGGACCGGGGCTGACGATGGCGACGAAATAGGCGGTCCAGGCAAGCGCCAGGGGGCCGAAAAGCGCAGCTGTGTCCATCAATATACCCTGTCAGTCGGATGGTGGCTTGGCATTTTCAAACCGGTCCCAGATGCCGTCAAGCGCTTTAGAAAACGCAGTATAGACATCATTCTCCTTCAGATGGGTCAGAACCTGCTCATTGGTGCCGCCGCGGGTGGCGGATTCATGCGTCAGTTCCGAAAACGACATTTCCCGTGCATTGCGAGCGGTTGAGGCCAGCGCGTAAAACACCGCGCCGGAAAAGGCCCGTGCCTTGTCGGCGGGAACATCCTTGGCCTGCAGCCAGTCAGCGATGGTCTCGTAATAGGCAAAGGCGCCTGCAAGCGAGGCGGTGGCGACGCACAGCGCCTGATATTCGGCATCGGTCTTCACGGCAACCACCGTGCCGAGTGGCTCGAACATTCTGATCGCATCTTCATCCGGCGGGAATACCGGCGTCGGACCGCCATGGAAGGCAACGGCCGGCAGCGGCGTGACGAGTGTGATCCGCGTTGCCGGTGCAACCATCTTTAAAAGCCGCGCCTGACTGTAGGTTGGCATGAAGCTGATGACGTGGTGACCAGGGCCGAATTTCAGTTCGGACGTGATCGCCTCGCCATCCTGCGGCCTGAGCGCCAGACATACGGTCTCGGCACCGTCGATAACATCCTGATTGCTGCCGGCGATTTCAACATTCTCGAAACGATCGGCCAGTTCGGCTGCGATCGTCTCGTTGCGCGGGGATAGAAGAATCGTCGGCTTTTCACCCTCGACTGTGCTCATGCCGATCACCACAGCCCGTGTAATCTCACCCGTTCCGATAAATCCGATCGTCATAGTGCACTCCTTTCATTGGCCGTTTCGGGCAGCATAGAAAGACGGGCCCGATTTGAAAATGGCCCGTATGGCAAAACCGGAGATTTAAGAGATGACGGCTTGGGACGACTGCTATTCAGCGGCTTCGCGCGCCCTCTTGAGCGCTTTGGTCCACCACAACAGGTCCTTGATCGTGGTTTTCGCGGCGTCATTCAAATAGTCATAGTCGGAGAGCTGTTTATCGCCTTTGCTGACAGCCATCATTTCCGGCATGGTAATCGCCACCCCACCGGAAAGCGGCGCCATCTGCAGCTGGCTTGTGACCATACGCACCTGTTCGACAGCGCGAGCACCACCAACACCGCCATAGCCCAGAAACCCAACCGGCTTTCGGCGCCACGCCTGATAGGCATAGTCGAGCGCATTTTTCAAAACGGCGGTCATGCCGTGATTGTATTCGGCGACCGAAAACACAAAACCATCGAATTCGGCCAGCTTCGCTTCCCATTTTTTCGCTGTTTCGTTTTCCGGTGGTTTCGCTGCAATCGGCGCAGTCTCATCGAAAAACGGCATCGGATAATCTCTCAGATCAACGACCTCGAACTCAGCGTCATCATAGGTTTCAGCAATCTCATGAAACCACGCAACAGCCGTGTCTGCGAAACGCTCTGGCCGGGTGCTCCCCACAATGATCGCGATCTTCGGTGTCGACATGTTCACACTCCTTTTCCAGATGATTGCGCCGATAAGAAAGAAACGGCGCGTCTGTACGCCTGCTCAACGCATGGGCCTATCAATACGTTCCGGTCAGGAAAAACCATTCTCCGCCTTACGGACAGCGTCTGCTCAAAAACTTAAGGTCGAGACCACCAGCAGATCGCTCTGCCGGCGGTTCATTGTTCTTTGCCCATTAAGGGGTCGTCACGCCGCCTTCGATTTGTTCTGGCGGTTTTCGATCAGATCGTCGACGACGCCGGGGTCGGCGAGTGTCGATGTGTCACCCAGCGCGCCGAAATCGTCCTCGGCGATCTTGCGCAGGATGCGGCGCATGATCTTGCCGGAACGGGTTTTCGGCAGGCCGGGCGCGAACTGTATCTTGTCCGGTGTGGCAATCGGGCCAATCTCGGCGCGCACCCATTTGATCAGCTCCTGACGCAGCGCATCGTCTGGATCATGCTCGCTCATCAGCGAGACATAGCAGTAAATGCCCTGCCCCTTGACCGGATGCGGATAGCCGACGACGGCAGCCTCTGAGACGAAGTGGTGAGAGACCAGCGCGCTTTCGATTTCCGCCGTGCCCAGACGGTGGCCGGACACATTCAGCACATCATCAACACGACCAGTGATCCAGTAATAGCCGTCCTCATCGCGCCGGCAGCCGTCACCGGTGAAATATTTCCCCTTGTAGGTGGAGAAATAGGTTTGGATGAAGCGATTGTGGTCGCCATAGACCGAACGCGCCTGCCCCGGCCAGCTGTCGGTGATGCAGAGATTGCCGTCGGCGACCCCTTCCAGCACATTGCCCTCATTGTCGACGAGCTGCGGCTGGACCCCGAAAAACGGTTTCGTCGCCGAACCGGGTTTGAGATCGGTGACACCCGGCAGCGGCGTGATCATCATGCCGCCGGTTTCCGTCTGCCACCAGGTATCGACGATCGGGCAGCGTTCCTCGCCGACGACGCGATAATACCATTCCCAGGCTTCCGGGTTGATCGGCTCGCCGACCGAGCCGAGAAGCCGCAGGCTCTCACGCGAGGATTTCTTGACCAGATCGTCGCCCGCGCCCATCAGCGCACGGATCGCCGTCGGGGCGGTGTAGAGAATGTTGACCTTGTGCTTGTCGACCACCTCCCAGAACCGGCCGGAATCCGGGAAGGTGGGCACGCCCTCGAACATCACCGTCGTCGCGCAATTGGCGAGCGGCCCGTAGACGATATAGGAGTGACCGGTGACCCAGCCGACATCGGCTGCACACCAGTAGATCTCGCCCTCCTTGTAGTCGAACACATATTCATGGGTCATCGAGGCCCATACCAGATAACCGCCGGTGGTATGCAGCACGCCCTTGGGCTTGCCGGTGGAACCGGAGGTGTAGAGGATGAACAGCGGATCCTCCGCACGCATCTTCACCGGCGTGCAGTCGCCCTTCACCGTCTTGATTTCCTCGTGATACCAGAGGTCGCGGCCACGCGCCCAGCCGACATGGCCGCCGGTGCGGCGCACCACCAGCACATGATTGACCAGCACATACTGCTTGGCGGCGATGTCGATGGCGAGATCGACATTTTCCTTCAGCTGGATCGGCTTGCCGCCACGCACGCCCTGATCGCAGGTAATGACAAAAGTCGATTCGCAATCGACAATGCGACCGGCCAATGCTTCCGGCGAGAAGCCGGCAAAGACCAGTGAATGAATGGCGCCGATACGCGCGCAGGCCAGCATGGCATAGGCCGCTTCCGGCACCATCGGCATGTAGATCGTCACCCGGTCGCCTTTTTTGACGCCGTGCTTCTTCATCACATTCGCCATCCGGCAAACCTGATCGTATAGCTGGTTATAGGTGATCTTCTTGTCGATATAGGGGTTGTCGCCTTCCCAGATGATCGCGGTCTGTTCCCCGTGGGTCTTCAGATGCCGATCAATGCAGTTGTAGGAGACATTGGTCTGGCCGTCCTCGAACCACTTGATCGAAACCCGGCCTTTGAACGAGGTATTCTTGATCTTGGTATAGGGCTTGAACCAGTCGATCCGCCGGCCGTGCCGGTCCCAGAAGATTTCAGGCTCCTCGACACTTTCCTGGTACCATTTTTCGTATTTGTTTTCGTCGATCAGAGCACGCGTCTTGGCCTGCTTTAAAACCGGATATGTCTTGCCTGACATACTTTCCTCCTCAGAAATTCCTCCGTTTCCTCATTCATACAGGCTCACACGATGTCTTCAATAAGACATTCGTCAATTGTTTTGATGCGATTGCATTTGAAGCGCTAAGGGACTATATGGTCGCGCATGTATTCCCGGAAATTGTGGCAAACACCCACGGACCGCGACACCGGCGCGGACGACAGAAGGACTTTATCCAATGGCACAAAAGCTGCTTATGCCCAAGGCGACAGCCGTATGGCTCGTGGACAACACGGCCTTGTCGTTCGACCAGATTGCCGAGCTCTGCAAACTTCACCCGCTTGAAGTCAAAGCGATTGCCGATGGCGAATCCGCACAAGGCATTAAAGGCCTCGACCCGATTTCGACCGGACAGCTTTCGCGTGAAGAAATTGCACGCGCTGAGGGCAATCCGAACCACAAGCTGAAAATCTCCGAACCCAAGGTTCGCGTACCGGAATCCAAGCGCAAAGGCCCGCGTTACACGCCGGTTTCCAAGCGTCAGGACCGTCCGAACGCTATCCTGTGGCTGGTCAGAAACCACCCGGAACTGAAGGATGCGCAGGTTTCGCGCCTCGTTGGCACCACCAAGTCGACGATCGAGCAGATCCGCGATCGCACCCACTGGAACTCGGCCAATCTGACGCCGATGGATCCGGTCACGCTCGGGCTTTGCAGCCAGATCGACCTTGATCTGGAAGTCGAAAAATCGGCCAAGGATCGTCCGCTTCCCTCTGCGGAAGAACTCGACAATGCCCGTCTGGCCTCGGCAAGCGAAATGGAAAGCCTCGGCGCTTCCATGAGCGACCAGAACGATGACAAGGGAATGTCCGCGGATGAAGTGTTCTCGCGCTTCGCTTCGCTGAAAAACGACGATGACGATGACGAGAACCGCTGATGCGCGGCATGTCTTATCGCTTTGATTCAAGGGGCAGTAAGGCCCCTTTTTCGTGATGTCGGTTCGCGATCACGACCAGGTCCGGCGACATCAGGCCATCTTCCGGTCAAAAGCACTGCGGGCCTGCGAAATTTCCTGTTCATTTTCCAACGCCCAGGCATGCAGGCTGCAATAAAGCGTCTTCAGCGAGGCACCGAGCGGCGTCAGCTGATATTCGACGCCGACCGGCGACGTCGCCAGCACATGCCGGAGGACGAGACCGTTGCGCTCCAGCCGGCGCAGCGTGTCGGTCAACGCCTTCTGACTGACACCTTCCAGCCGTTTCTTGATAGCGTTGAAACGATGCGGCCCGTAGGCAAGCACAGAAAGCGTCATGATCGACCATTTGCCGGAAATCTGATCGAGAATTTCGCGGCTCATGCAACTGGCGTTGAATTGTGGGCATTGTTCGATGCGCTGATCCATGAGTTTCCTTCCCTATACCTAGGCAAAGTATAGTGCCCTATTGACACTAGGTCTACAATTTATACCTATAGCGCCAGTCATTCAAGGACACCAGAAGGAAGTTCAATGTCCAGTCCAGATACACAGGTCCTGTTCAAACCTTTCAAATTGAAGTCTCTAGACCTCAAGAACCGAATCGTCATGGCGCCAATGACGCGCTCTTTTTCACCTGAAGGTGTGCCCGGCGACAATGTTGCCGCCTACTACAAACGCCGCGCGGAAGGTGATGTCGGCCTGATCCTGTCCGAAGGCACGGTCATCAATCGCCCGACATCCAAGAACCTTCCGGCAATCCCCGATTTTCACGGCGACAAGGCGCTCGCCGGTTGGAAGAATGTCATCGATACCGTCCATGCCGCTGGCGGCAAGATGGGTCCGCAGATCTGGCACGTGGCCAACACCATCGCATCCGCTGATTATCCGCCGAACCCGGACGAGACCGAAAGTCCCTCCGGCTTGGTCAAGCCGGGCGAGAAGCGCGGCCGGGCGATGAGTGAGGAAGATATCGCAGATACCATCGCAGCTTTCGCGAAAGCTGCGGCAGATGCCGAACGGCTCGGTTTCGACGTCGTCGAAATCCACGGCGCCCACGGTTATCTGATCGACCAGTTCTTCTGGAAGGGGCTGAACCTGCGCGACGACAGATGGGGCGGCCCGACGATTGCCGAACGCGCCCGTTTCGGCGTCGAGGTCGTGAAGGCCGTGCGCGCTGCCGTTTCGCCTGAAATGCCGGTAATCATGCGCCTCAGCCAGTGGAAGCAGCAGGACTACAATGCCCGCATCGCCACCAATCCGGACGAAATGGCCGAATGGTTGGAGCCGCTTGTGGATGCGGGCGCGGACATGCTGCACTGCTCGCAGCGCCGCTTCTGGGAGCCGGAATTTGCCGATGTTGATGGCGAAAACGGACTTAACTTTGCCGGCTGGGCCAAGAAGATCACTGGTGTTCCGACGATTTCGGTCGGGTCCGTCGGGCTCGACGGTGCGGACTTCCTGAGCTGGTTCGGCGGCGCGGAAGCCGATGCCAAGACGCCCGACCTCGCAAAGCTTATCGGCCGCATGGAACGCGAGGAATTCGACCTCATCGCTGTCGGTCGCGCACTGATCAGCGATCCTGAGTGGGTGAAGAAGGTGAAAGCCGGCGAGACCGACAAGCTCACCGCGTTTTCACGTGAAACACTCGCCGAGCTCTCCTGACATTCTGCGTATTTGATGTTTCAGGGCCGGGCGCGCGCAAAGCCGTCCGGCCTTTCTAACGCCTTACGCCGAATAGTCCCGCTCCCCGAAAATGGCCGATCCGACGCGTACACTGGTGGCGCCGAAGGCGACGGCAATCTCGTAATCGCCGGACATCCCCATGGAAAGTTTCGCAACGTTGTTTTCCTTCGCCAGATCGGAAAGCAGCGCGAAATGCGGGCCGGGATTTTCGCCCGCCGGGGAATACACATCAGCCCTTCGATCTCCAGCCCCAGCTCTTCGCGGCAGAGCGTGAGAAAGGCTTCCGTCTCTCGTGGATCGATGCCCGCCTTCTGCGGCTCGTTGCCGGTATTGACCTGGACATAAAGACGCGGCGCCCTGTCCTGCTTGTTGATTTCCTTCGACAGCGCCCGGGCAATCTTTTCGCGGTCGACGCTTTCGATCACATCAAACAGCTTCACCGCGTCCTCCGCCTTGTTGGACTGCAGCGGACCGATCAGGCGCAGTTCGATATCCGGCGTCTCCTGCTTCAATTCCGGAAACTTCTTCTGCGCTTCCTGAACACGGTTTTCACCGAAAACCCGCTGGCCATCTGCAATCGCCTCACGGATCATATCGGCGTCATGGGTCTTGGAAACGGCAACCAGTGTTACAGTCCCTTCCGCCAGCTCCGCCTCGTGCTCGGCCCCGGCAATCCTTGCCCGCACGTCTTCGAGGTTTTCGGAAACACCCATCGGCCCTGACTCCCTTCAATTCATGTTGCCGCACCATATGGCAAACGCACCACCGCCCGCAACGGGTCCGGCCCTATTCACAAGGGAGCAATTCGGCCTGATTAACTTGACGCTGGGGCGCTTTCGTGATGAAGCTCACCGCCAAAATCCCAAGAAAATGACCGAGTAGCTCGATATGGCCTCTGAACGTTACAATCCGCGCAAAGTCGAACCTGAATGGCAGAAGAAATGGAACGAGGACAATGTCTTCGTGACTGACAATGCTGATCCGCGCGAGACCTATTACGTCCTTGAAATGTTTCCCTATCCTTCCGGGCGCATTCATATAGGCCATGTCCGGAACTATGCCATGGGCGACGTGGTGGCCCGCTACAAGCGGGCCCGGGGCTATAACGTGCTGCATCCGATGGGCTGGGACGCTTTTGGCATGCCGGCGGAAAATGCGGCGATGCAGAACAAGGTTCATCCCAAGGACTGGACCTATGAAAACATCGCCACCATGCGCGATCAGCTGAAATCCATGGGTCTGTCGCTCGACTGGACCCGTGAATTCGCGACCTGCGATGTCGAATATTACCAGCGCCAGCAACATCTGTTCATCGATATGCTGGAAAAGGGCCTCGTCTACCGCAAGCAATCCAAGGTGAACTGGGACCCGGTCGATATGACCGTGCTTGCCAATGAGCAGGTCATCGAAGGCCGTGGCTGGCGTTCGGGCGCGCTGGTCGAACAGCGCGAGCTGACCCAGTGGTTCTTCAAGATCACCGATTTTGCCCAGGACCTGCTTGATGCGCTGGACACGCTGGACGGCTGGCCGGAAAAGGTCCGGCTGATGCAGAAGAACTGGATCGGCCGCTCCGAGGGCATGATGGTGCGCTGGGATATTTGCGAGAGCGCCGGCAAGGCCGGCGAACACGAGGAGCTGACGGTCTACACGACCCGGCCCGACACGATTTTCGGGGCCTCGTTCATGGCGATTTCCGCCGACCACCCGCTGGCAAAAGAAGCGGCCAAGCATGACGAAAAGGTCGCGACCTTCTGTGAGGAAACCCGGCGCGCCGGCACCTCGCTGGCCGCGCTCGAAACCGCAGAAAAAAAGGGCGTCGACACCGGTATCCGTGTGCGTCATCCCTTTGATGAGACCTGGGAACTGCCCGTTTATGTCGCCAATTTCGTGCTGATGGATTATGGCACGGGTGCGATTTTCGGCTGCCCCTCCGGCGACCAGCGCGACCTCGATTTCGCCCGCAAGTACGGCCTGCCAGTGACGCCCGTGGTGATGCCGAAGGACGGCGATGCAGCATCGTTCGAAATCGGCGACGAGGCCTTTACCGACGACGGCGTGATGATCAATTCCCGCTTCCTTGACGGCATGAGCACGACGGAAGCATTTGAAACCATTGCTCTCAAGCTGGAAGCCGATGCCGTGCGCGGAACGCCCCGCGGTGAACGCAAGGTCAATTTCCGCCTGCGCGACTGGGGCATTTCGCGCCAGCGCTACTGGGGTTGCCCGATCCCCGTCATCCATTGCGATGACTGCGGCGTCGTGCCGGTTCCGAAGGAAGATCTGCCGGTTCAGCTGCCTGACGATATTGATTTCGAAAAGCCGGGGAACCCGCTCGACCGCCATGAAAGCTGGCGTCACGTTGCCTGCCCGAATTGCGGCAAAGATGCCCGGCGCGAAACCGACACGATGGACACCTTTGTCGATTCGAGCTGGTACTACACCCGCTTTACCGCACCGCATGAAGACGCGCCGACGGACCCGGCAATTGCCGACCGCTGGCTGCCGGTCGACCAGTATATCGGCGGCATCGAGCATGCGATCCTGCATCTGCTTTACTCTCGCTTCTTCACCCGCGCGATGAAGGCGACCGGCCATGTCAGCCATGACGAGCCGTTCAAGGGCCTGTTCACGCAGGGCATGGTGGTGCATGAGACCTACCGTCTCGGCGGCAGCGGCCAGACCGGCCACTGGGTCTCACCAACGGAAATCACCATCGAAGAGGCCGATGGCGTTCGCAAGGCGGTTCTCACCGAAACCGGCGAGGATGTCGCCATCGGCTCCATCGAAAAGATGTCGAAGTCGAAGAAGAACGTCATCGACCCCGATGATATCCTGGCGACCTACGGTGCCGATACCGCTCGCTTCTTCGTGCTGTCGGACTCGCCGCCGGATCGCGATGTTGTCTGGACCGAATCCGGCGTTCAGGGCACATTCCGTTTCGTGCAGCGCATCTGGCGGTTGATTTCCGAAGCAGCCCCTGCCCTTGCAGATATTGCGCCCGCAGCCGGCAAGAATGGCAAGGCTCTGGAGGTTTCGCGCGCCGCTCACAAGACGCTGAAGGCCGTTGCCGCCGATCTCGACGGGCTTGCGTTCAACAAGGCGATTGCCCGCATTTATGAACTGGTCAACGTGCTGGCCCAGCCGCTTTCGGAGGTCGAAACGGCCGACGCCGAAATGCGTGGCGCGCTGAAACAGGCGAGCCTGTTCCTGACCCATTGTTTTGCGCCAATGATGCCGCATCTCGCCGAGGAATGCTGGCGGGCGCTTGGCGCTGAGGGTATGATCGCCATGGCGGCCTGGCCCGGCTATGATGAGGCCTTGACCGCCGACAATGAAGTAACGCTGCCGGTCCAGATCAACGGCAAGAAGCGGGCCGAACTGACGGTTGCCCGCGATGCCGATCAGGACAGCATCAAACAGGCGGTGCTGGAGCTTGAAGCGGTTGTACGGGCGCTCGACGGCAAGGCGCCGCGCAAGATCATCGTCGTGCCGCAAAGGATCGTGAATGTTGTTGTCTAAACCACGTCTGAGAGCGATCGCGTTTTCCCTGACCGCGCTTGCCGCTGTCGCAACACTCACATCCTGCCAGGTGCGACCGCTTTATGGCGGCGCAGAAGGCACGGCGCTAAACGCGAAGATGCACGAGCTTGCCTTCTCCGTACCGTCAACGCCGGTTGCGCAGAATGTCCGCAATGAGTTGATCTTCCTGACAAGCGGCGGCGCGGGCGAAAGTCTTAGCCCGAAATATGACGTCGATCTTTCGGCCTTCGCTGTGACGTCGGAGCTGTTGGTTGACGATTCGTCCGATACGGCTAGCGCCGGCCGGACAATCGTGACGGCAGATTTCGCACTGCGCCGTCGTGAAGACAACAAGCTGCTGGCCAGCGGCCGCCGGCGCGCCATTGCCCTGCTTGACTTTCCCTCCCAGGAATTTGCACGGCTGAGGGCCATCCGCGATGCCGAGCAGCGTGCGTCGAGGGAGGTTGCCGAGATCATCAACGCCGATCTGGCGATCGCCCTTAACGATGAGCCACCGCTGGAAATGCAGCCGGTGACCGAGTGAAACGCGTTTCCCGGCAATGAAAACCGCATTGCCGGGCTCTTCTCTGAACATTGTTCGGCCGCACTGAGCGGCTGCAATCTTCCGTACCACCGATCGAAACGGCCTGTGCGATGACGGAAATCAAATCCTACAAGTTTGACGAGTTCCTGCGGCAGGGGCTGTCGCGCTACAAGCTGTTCCTGCTTTACGGTCCTGATCGCGGGCTTGTGAGCGAACGGGCCGGGCTAATTGCCAAAGGTACCGGCGTTGCACTCGACGACCCCTTCTCCGTGATGAAGCTGGATGTCGGCGATATCGAAGGCGACGCCGGTCGGATTGTCGATGAAGTGAATTCGATCGGGCTTTTTGGTGGCTCCCGGCTCGTCTGGGTGCGGGCTGGCGGCAATGACAAGGCACTGGCAAGCGCGCTCAACACATTGTCAGAACTGCCACTGGAAGGCGCCTTTCTGATTATTGAGGCCGGGGAGCTGCGCAAAGGCACGGCGATGCGTAAGGCCGCGGAAAATTCTCAACGGATCGCCGCTATTCCCTGCTATGCCGATGACGCAAGAGCACTCAATGCCCTGATTGATCAGACATTGGGCGAGGCCGGACTGAGGCTTACGCCGCCGGCGCGACAGCTTCTTCTCTCCATGATCGGCGGCGACAGGCTCGCCACCCGGAACGAAATCGAAAAGCTCACACTTTACGGCCACGGCCTGGATGTCCTCAATGAAGACGACATTGCCGCAGTCATTGGCGATGCCAGCGCGATTTCGGCTGACGACGCCGTTGATGCCGTACTCTCGGGAGATGTTGCCGCTCTCAGACATGCCATGGCCAAGGTTTCGCAATCCAAAACCCCGATTTTTATGATTTTGAACGGATGCTTGCGGCAGTTTAACCTGCTTGACCAGATGCGCGCCGAAATGGAGAGTAAACGCCAGCCCGTCAGCAATGTGATGCAGACACTCGGTCGACAGATCTTTTTTCGTCGCAAGCCGATTTTCGAAAAGGCACTGACGATATGGGATGGCGCAGCCACCGAGCGGGCCTTACGCATGCTCTCTGAAGCGGTCCTGAATACGCGGCGTCATCCAGCTCTCGAGCAAAGCATCGCTACGCAGACGCTTCTGGCACTGACACTGCGATCAAACCGTCGCGCAGGCACCAACTAGCCGCCCCTTTTTTGGGCTACATTCAAATCTGTTGTGCCAGGAAGTCTGAGGACTTTCTCGACTGAGGTCGTCGAAATTGCGTCGGCATTTAGCTCTGCGTGGTCGACGCCACCAAGGCAAAGCACCTAACGGACGCCCAGGGCGCTACGCCAGATGACTTCGCCACTGCTTAGTCGCAAAACTGGGCGATCCGCTGCGCAAACACATAAGCAACTGTAATTAATTCATAAAATTGTATCGTATCATATTGTATTGATGCAATTTCAGCGGACATTTTGGAGGCGGCGGCAAATATCATCCAGTTGGTCGAGAGAACTATAAGCAATCCGAATCTGTCCGCCATCCACCTTATGATCGATCGTGATCGCAAGACCAAGCCGGTCGGAAAGTGAGCGCTCCAGCTCCAACGTATCGGCATCTTTCTGCCTTGGCTGACGCGACGCCCTGATGCCGCCGCCGTCAATCGCCTTTTGAGCGAGCTTTTCAACTTCGCGTACTGACAGACCCTTTTCAATGACCGTGCGCGCCAATGCGTCAGGATCCGGGGTGGAGATCAATGCACGGGCATGACCGGCCGAGAGAGCGCCTTGCGAAAGCAACTCGAGAACGCTCTCCGGCAACTTCAACAAACGTAGGCTGTTGGCGACATGGCTACGGCTTTTACCGATAATCTCGCCAAGATCATTCTGGGTATAGCCGTGCTCAGCCATCAGTAGCTCATAGCCATTGGCTTCCTCAAGCGGATTGAGATCGGCGCGTTGCACATTTTCAACGATCGCGATCTCAAGCGCTGTACGGTCATCCACATCGCGAATCAGAGCAGGAACTTCAGAGAGACCGGCCAGCTGTGCTGCGCGCCAACGGCGCTCACCAGCGATGATCTCATAGCGTTTATCACCAATCGTGCGCACCACGACCGGCTGCACAATACCGTGCTGACGAACCGAGGCCGCAAGATCACGAAGGTCATCTTCCTCGAAATGACGGCGGGGATTGCGTGGGTTACGCGAGATGAACTCAACGGGAATACGGCGATCCGCCGTCACCGGGGCTGCGGATGTATCGGCCGGTTCTGCCTTTTCGATATCGCCAATCAGCGCCGCTAGACCACGCCCGAGCCGCCGTTTTGAATTCTCTTCGCTCATACTGATTACCCCAACCGTCTAGTTCAGCAATACCCCGCCCATCAAGCGGCTGCCAACGCGCGTTCTCGCTGAATGATTTCAGATGCCAGATGGATATAGGCTTGGCTTCCCTGACATTTCAGGTCGTAAAGAATGACTGGCTTGCCGAAGGATGGCGCCTCCGAGACACGGACATTTCGTGGAATCAACGTCTTGTAGACCTTGGCACCCATATATTCACGAACATCCGACACCACCTGTTGGGCCAGATTATTGCGGGAATCATACATGGTCAGCACCACGCCCTGAATTTCGAGACCCGGGTTGATTGTGCTACGCACCTCGGCGACGGTATCAAGAAGCTGGCTCAGGCCCTCAAGCGCAAAGAACTCGCACTGCAGAGGAACGAGTATAGCCTGCGCCGCGCCCATGGCGTTCATCGTCAGCAGGTTAAAGGATGGTGGGCAATCGCAGAAGATATAGCGATATTTTCCGACATCAGATTGCGACAAGGCATCGCGCAGTTTGAAAACACGGCGCGGATCCGACGCGATTTCGAGCTCGAAACCAAGAAGATCGAGCGTCGAAGGAACGAGGTCCAGATTGGGAACAGCAGTCGGCACAGCCGCTTCCGTGATCGTTTTGTCACCGACGAGAACATCATAAGCAGAGAACTCGCGCTGATCACGTTCGATTCCGAGACCAGTGCTGGCATTGCCCTGCGGATCGAGATCCATAACCAGGACCTTTTCGCCAATTGCCGCAAGTGCGGTTGCCAAATTGATGGCAGTGGTGGTTTTACCAACGCCGCCTTTCTGGTTGGCGATCGTAATGATGCGCGTTTTACGGTTCATTGACTATTCCGCCAGTTTAGAGCCCGAGGACGGCGCAAGATTCGATATTTCCAGTATCACAGAACCGGGGTCGACCTTGCTCTGATGTTTTATCAGATCAAAGTCCCAATGGTCACGCGCTTTGTCGATCTCACGCTGATAATCCCTGCCTTTGTGGAAAAAGGCGGTGAACTCAGGATCGCCGACAAACCACGGTGCGGCATAGTCGAGGAGCAACGGCAACTCGGCTAGAGCCCGTGCCGACATCGCTTTAGCCACCGGAAGAGCGCCAAACGCAGCTTCTGCCCGGATGGCATGGACACCGGCCAACGCCCCGGTCTCACGAATAGCGGTGCGTAGGAACGCGGCCTTCTTGTTATTGCTCTCCACCAGATGGACCCGCCCCGCCCCTTTCTCTGCAAGAAGAATAGCCGTGATCAGCCCGGGAAACCCGCCTCCGCTTCCAATGTCGATCCAGGTCTTCGGCGCCGGGGAAAGCTGAAAGACCTGAGCGCTGTCAGCGACATGACGGTCCCAGAATTGCTGGCGCGTTGATGGCGCTACAAGATTGATTGACTTCGCCCATTTTTCGAAGTGCTGCGCGAAACGCTCGAGGCGAGCCTGTGTTTCACGTGAAACAGTCTGTCCATTCAGCTTCATTGTGTACTCACGCCGCCATTGTCCTGAACGCTCGCAAACGCACCAGCAGTAGCGAAAGCGCTGCCGGAGTCATGCCGTCAACCCGACTTGCCTGCGCAATTGTCGCCGGGCGGGCTTTTGCCAGCTTGCCTTTCAACTCGTTCGAAAGACCAGGCAACGCAGCATAATCAAAATCGTCGGGAATGGCCCTGCCCTCATCCTTGCGAACCTGCGCTATATCGGCCGCCTGCCGATCCAGATAGACAGCATAGGAGGCCTCGATCTCAATTGCATTGCGAACCATGCTTCTGGTCTCGGAGAGCTCCGGCCAGATCCGTGTCATCACCTCAAAGTCATACCCAGGATAGGCGAGGAGGTCATAGGCCGTCCGACGCTGACCATCCTGGTTCAGTTTTAGCCCGTAGGAAATGGCTTCATTCGGCGTCACCGAGCGGGCCTTGAGGCTATCGCGCGCACGGTCCAGTTCCATCTCGTATGCTTCGAAGCGCCTTCGCCTTTCTGAAGAAACGACGCCCAGAGCCAGAGCCAAGGGTGTCAGCCTTTCATCGGCGTTGTCCGCCCGCAGGCTCAGCCGATACTCCGCGCGGGAGGTGAACATTCGATAAGGCTCGGCAACGCCTCGCGAGGTCAGGTCATCCACCATCACTCCGATGTAGGAATCGGTGCGCGAGAAGATGACAGGTTCTTCGTCTCCCGCAACTTTCGCGGCGTTGAGCCCGCCAACAAGCCCCTGAGCGGCCGCCTCTTCATACCCGGTCGTTCCATTGATTTGTCCAGCCAGGAAAAGGCCCGGCATCTTTTTCAGCTCCAGCGACGGCTTCAACTCACGAGGGTCGACGTGATCATATTCAATGGCATAACCAGGCTGCAGGATTTCAACCTTTTCAAGCCCGGGAATAGCCCGAATGAAGGCCTGCTGAACGTCTTCGGGCAAAGAGGTGGAAATCCCGTTTGGATAGACCGTATGGCCATCAAGGCCCTCGGGCTCCAGAAAGATTTGATGACCATCACGATCGCCGAAGCGCATGATCTTGTCTTCGATCGACGGACAATAACGCGGACCAACCCCTTCAATCTGGCCGGAGTACATGGCTGAAAGGCCAATATTCTCACGAATGATCGCATGGACCTCCGGAGTTGTCCGGGTAATGCCGCAATCGATCTGTCGGTTCTGGACACCATCGGTCAAAAACGAAAACGGCACGGCGTCGTCATCAGCGCTTTGCCGATCAAGCGATGTCCAGTCGATCGTGCGCCCATCAAGCCGGGCCGGTGTTCCGGTCTTCAGACGACCAAGCGAGAGACCAAGACGACCAAGCGTCTCAGACAGACCGAGTGACGGTGCCTCACCCACCCGGCCCGCTGGAATCTTGCGCATACCGATATGGATCAGTCCGCGCAAAAAAGTCCCTGTTGTCAAAACGGCAGCGCCACAGCGATACTGCCGCCCATCCTTGGTCGTCACCGCGGATACGCGGCCATCGCTTGTTTCAATATCGAACACATCGCCTTCGATCACATCAAGGTTGTCTATATCTGCGAGCGCATCCTGCATCGCCTGACGGTAAAGCCGGCGATCTGCCTGACTACGCGGTCCGCGGACAGCCGGCCCCTTGCGCCTGTTCAGCATGCGGTACTGGATCGCGGCCGCATCAGCCACCCGGCCCATCAGCCCGTCAAGCGCATCGATTTCGCGCACCAAATGCCCCTTGCCCAATCCACCAATGGCTGGGTTGCAAGACATTACACCTATGGTCTCGCGCTTATGGGTGATCAACGCCGTCCTGGCACCGGCGCGCGCCGCTACAGAGGCTGCCTCGCATCCAGCGTGGCCACCGCCGATAACGACGACATCATAGTGATCGGTCATGAAAACTGCTCCATTCGAGGCTCAACGACCGTGGTCGGAACCCTCGTATCTTGGTAGTGGTTGTGCCGTGTCACCTGCGGTGAGTCAAGATTGTTTCACGTGAAACATCGCTCACTTGCCAACGCAAAACGACGAAAAGATCACGTCCAGTAAATCTTCGACATCCACCCGTCCGGTGATCCGTCCCAGAGCCTCCGCCGACTGTCTGAGCGATTCCGACGGAAGTTCTGGTGAGAGCCCGCGCTCAGTGAGAGCCGCCTCCAGCGCCACCAGTGCCTGCTGCAGGTAGTCCGTCTGACGGGCTCGCACCGGCAGGCTTAACGAAGAACCGGCAACACGATCCGCCAACCGTTCAGATATGGCCGCGATAAGGTCATCCATCCCTGCCCAGCTGTGCGACGACAACACCAAATCAAACGTTGCGGTATCGACTTCGGGAGCAGCAACATCGGATTTTGTGCCAATTTTCAGGCAGTCCAGATCAGAGAATACCTCAGCACTTGATCCTTCCGCGATCTCTGCAAGCGACAGCACCAGATCCGCCGAACCCAGTATTGCACGCGCCCGACGGACGCCTTCGGCTTCAACGACGTCGTCTGTGTCACGCAAACCCGCCGTATCATAAAGCCGAACCGCATAGCCGCCTATATCGAGGTTGACCTCGAGAACATCCCGCGTGGTACCGGCCACATCGGTAACAATCGCAATATCACGCCGAGCCAAGGCATTGAGCAAGCTCGATTTTCCGGCATTAGGCGGGCCAGCAATCACGACCTGATAGCCATCACGAATGATTTCCCCTGTCCGGCTGCCAGTAAGGTGATCACGAATGGCCTCGGCAATCGCCTCCACGCTCAGCCAGATGGTTTCGGACACGGAGCCCGGGATATCCTCTTCGTCAGAAAAATCGAGCTCAGCCTCAATCATTGCCCGTGCATGGGACAGCGCCGTCGCCCAGCCTTCATAGAGCTCCGAAAGCTTACCGCTCGCCTGCTCCATGGCCAGACGGCGCTGCATCTCGGTCTCGGCAACGATGATATCGGATAAGCCCTCGGCCTCGACAAGATCAAGCTTTCCGTTCTCGAATGCGCGTCGTGTGAACTCGCCGGCCTCGGCGTGGCGGGTATTGTCGAAAGACGAAATTCGGTCCAATGCCGCGCGGACAACCGCCCGGCCACCATGAAGATGAAATTCAATGCAATCTTCGCCGGTAAAGGATGCAGGAGCCCGAAAACTCAAAACCAGAGCCTGGTCGAGGGCCGCACCGGTCTCATCCCGCAATGTCAAAAGCTGTGCCTGGCGCGGATCGGGTACTCGGCCCGCAATCGCGGCACAGATCTCATGGGCATCCGCGCCAGAAATGCGGATAACCGCAACACCGGATGGCAGCGCACCACTCGAAAGTGCAAAGATTGTATCGGAAGCTCGCATCATCCGCGTCCGTTACCGAAAAAATTATAGAATATCTTTTATATTCATATAGTTAATAGAAAATCCCGTATCTCGGATCGAACCAGATGGATGATTTTCAAGGTCTAAAAATCCCGATAGGCCTATCGCCAGGCGGCGCTTAATAGTCTCATCCTCAAACACGACCCGACAGTTCTGTTCGGATTGTGTCTGCGGAAGGTAAACGAGGGTCTGGTCGAATTTTCTCCGTGAACACAGAACGTCAGGTGTTCATGGATTCGAAGAAATCGGCATTGCTTTTGGTTTGCTTCAGCTTGTCGATCAGGAACTCGATCCCATCGGTGGTTCCCATCGGCGCGAGGATCCGGCGAAGCACAAAGATCTTCTGAAGATCCTGACGCGGCACCAGAAGGTCTTCCTTGCGGGTTCCGGATTTGAGGATATCCATAGACGGGAAAATCCGCTTGTCGGCGACCTTTCGATCAAGCACGATTTCAGAGTTGCCCGTTCCCTTGAACTCTTCGAAAATAACTTCGTCCATACGGCTTCCGGTGTCGATCAGCGCGGTTGCAATGATCGTCAGCGAACCGCCCTCCTCGATATTACGCGCCGCACCGAAGAAACGCTTGGGGCGCTGCAGCGCATTGGCGTCGACACCACCGGTCAGAACTTTGCCGGAAGACGGTACGACCGTGTTGTAGGCGCGTCCGAGACGTGTGATCGAGTCGAGCAGGATCACAACATCGCGGCCATGTTCAACCAGACGCTTGGCCTTTTCGATCACCATTTCCGCCACCTGAACGTGACGCACGGCAGGCTCATCGAAGGTCGAAGATACGACTTCACCCTTCACTGAACGCTGCATGTCGGTCACTTCCTCGGGACGCTCGTCGATCAGAAGAACGATCAGGAAACATTCCGGATGGTTAGCGGTGATCGAATGGGCGATATTCTGCAGAAGCACCGTTTTACCGGTCCTGGGCGGTGCCACGATCAAACCGCGTTGGCCCTTGCCAAGCGGAGCCACCAGATCGATCACACGTGCGGAAAGATCCTTGGTTGTCGGATTTTCCAGCTCCATGTTGAAGCGTTCGTCCGGATAAAGCGGCGTCAAATTGTCGAAATGGACCTTGTGACGGATCTTTTCCGGGTCATCCGAATTGATCGTATTGACCTTCAGCAGCGCAAAATAGCGCTCGCCTTCCTTCGGTCCACGGATCGGACCTTCGACAGTATCACCCGTCTTCAGCGCGAAACGACGGATCTGAGACGGCGAGATATAGATATCGTCGGGACCGGGCAGGTAATTGGCATTGGCCGAACGCAGGAAGCCGAAGCCATCCTGCAGCACTTCGACAACGCCTTCACCGATGATCTCGACATCCTGTGTCGCCAGCACTTTCAGGATGGCAAACATCAGTTCTTGTTTGCGCATCGTGCTTGCGCCCTCGACCTCGAGCGATTCCGCGAAGGCGAGGAGATCGGTTGGCGTCTTGCTCTTCAGTTCCTGAAGCTTCATTTGAGACATGAAGAAAAACCGTAAATTGTTGTGATGATCGAAAGGCCGGTTGCGCGGGTGGAACAGTGCCAATTCGGATTGGCTCAGGGGATCGGTTCGCACAGCCTTTTTGGATGAGTTGGCAGGAAGATACTGATTTGCCGTTGACGTTACAAGAGCAAATGCGCGTTTTTATCCCGGAAAACGCGCGAAACCATTTATCAAGCGATTAAAACGGCTTAACAATGACCATGATGACTGCAATGATCATCAAAACTGTCGGCACTTCATTGATCATCCGCCAGTGCCGCGCACTCGTGGTCCGCTTGTCGACGGCAAAATCCTTGATCGCCTTGCTGTAATAGCCGTGGACGCCGGACATCAAAAAAACGGCGAGGAGCTTCACATGCAGCCAGCCATCGCTGAGCCAGCCGCCGTCCCAGGCCAGATAAAGGCCAAAAATCCAGGTCAGGATCATGGCCGGGTTCATGATCACCTTCATCAACCGGTGTTCCATGACCTTGAAGGTCTCAGACTTGTCTGAACCCGGCGCGCTATCGGCATGATAGACGAACAGACGCGGCATGTAGAACATCCCGGCCATCCAGGATATCACAGCCATGACGTGAATGGCCGTGGCCCAGAGATAGAAACTGTCACGCTGAAAGATGAACAATCCGAGACAAATGAACAGAAATAAAAGCAGCGCTGTCATCGCCCGGCTTGCCGATTTCTTTCCAGCCGTTGTCCTCGTTTCACCCTGATCGGTCATCATTTCCTCAACATCTATTTGTTTTAATTATATTATTTTTCGCCCCGAACGAGCTTCACCAATGCGGCCACATTCTCGGGATCTGCCTCCGGTGTAATCCCGTGACCGAGATTGAAAATCATCGGTCCATCGGACAAGGTTTTGAGAATGGCTGCAGCCCGGGCCTTCATCATCTCACCTCCAACAACCATTGCGAGTGGATCGAGATTTCCCTGAACCGGGCCTTCGCTCTGCAGCACCTTGGCAACATCGAGAGGGACTGTCCAGTCCAGCCCGATGGCGTTGGCGCCGGTTGCCTGCCGATAGGTCGAAAGATTGGCCCCGGCACCCTTGGCAAAGGCAATGATCTTTGCGCCCGGAACTGCTGTTCGCACCTGGCTGACGATCCTGGCCACTGGTTTCGCAGCAAAATCCGCAAAATCCTCCTCAGAAAGAACACCGGCCCAGCTGTCGAAGATCTGAGCAGCGTCTGCCCCGGCCTGAAGCTGGCGGATCAGGTAATCGGCGGAGAGATCCGCGATAAGATCGAGAAGTTTCAGGAATTCGCGTCTGTGGCGATAGGCAAACAGCCGTGCCGGCGCCTGGTCGCTGGTTCCCTTCCCGGCGATCATATAGGTCGCGACCGTCCACGGGGCCCCGCAGAAGCCCAGCAGCGAGGTTTCATCGGGCAGGCTGGCCCGTATCCGACGCACGGCTTCGATCACGGGATCGAGCGTCTGTGCACCATAGCGGGCTTCCAGACGAGCGATATCGTCAGCGGTGATCGGATCAAGTCTCGGGCCTTCACCCTTTTCAAAGCGAACACCGCATTTCAACGCATCGGGGATGACGAGTATGTCCGAAAACAGGATGGCTGCATCAAATCCATAGCGTCGGATTGGTTGAAGCGTCACTTCAGTCGCAAAATCGGGATTGTAGCAAAGCTTGAGAAAGCCTCCGGCTTTTTCTCTCAAGGCACGATATTCCGGAAGATAGCGACCGGCTTGCCGCATCAGCCAGATCGGTGGCGGGTTGACGGTTTCGCCTTCAAGCACGCGTTCGAGCGTCCGTTTTCCCATATCCCCAGCCCTTCTTAATAATGAATCTTTCTATCTTTGGATTCCTTTTATTTCTTAGAGTCTGTGAGGATCAAGGATTAAAGGTTTTTCCTGAGTGATGAGTCTTTTCCACGGTTTCGGTTGATCGAAGTCGATCCGAAATCGTCATTGATTGATAATTGTGGGGAAGAAAGCCGATTGATTTTTGGATTCAGTTAGTTGCCGGTTGCCGCTTTGACCGCCATGCCTGTGCAAAACTGTTGGATTATCGATGAACGTGCGCAGTTTATCCCCGTTTTCAACAGAGCGGTTTGAACCTTTTCGACAAATGGGCATATGTGGACAAATCACTGGACTACCCACAGGCCAAAAACCGCGTCGTGTAAATATCCCGGTTTATCCAATGTTATGAACAGGAGGCGAAGGACATCGTGGAAAACCGAAAAAACTTCTTTCACCTCCATTTGATCTCTGATTCTACCGGGGAAACATTGATCTCTGCAGGCCGCGCGGTTGCCGCCCAGTTTGGCGGTTATGAGCCGATCGAGCATGTCTATCCGCTGGTGCGCAGCCGCAAACAGGTTCTCGCCGTGCTCAGGGCCATCGATGAAGCGCCCGGCATCGTTCTCTACACCGTCGTCAACGAAGAACTCGGCGCTCTTCTGGATGAGATGTGCCGGGATATGAATGTCCCCTGCGTCAATGTGCTGGATCCGGTTGCCGCCGTGTTCCAGTCCTATCTTGGTACGGCATCGCGGCGCCGCTCAGGCGCGCAGCACAGCCTGGACGAGGACTATTTCGCTCGTATAGAGGCGCTGAATTTCGCCATGGATCATGATGACGGGCAGATGCCAGAGACGTATGACGAGGCGGATGTGGTGATCCTGGGGATTTCCCGCACATCGAAGACCCCGACATCTGTCTATCTCGCCAATCGCGGTGTGAAAGCAGCCAATATACCGATTGTGCCCGGCACCCAGCTGCCTGAAAGCCTGCACAGGGCGGAAAAGCCATTGATCGTCTGCCTGATTGCTTCCACGGGGCGGATTTCTCAGGTCCGTGAATTTCGTGAGTTCGGCAGCGGCGCCGATGAAGGCAAGAGCGAATATACCGACCGTGCGGTGATCGCCGAGGAACTGAAATATGCCCGCAGTCTTGCCGCCCAGAACAACTGGCCGATCATCGATGTCACCCGCCGGTCGATCGAGGAAACCGCGGCTGCCATTCTTGCCCTGAAAAACGAGCTCAAGTAATCACAGGGTTGAAATGCTGTGAGAGGAGAAGCGGTCGATGTCGAATGTTGCGTCAAAAGCCTTGAATATCCCGCTGATCCTAGCGTCCACCAGCCCGTCTCGCCGCGCGCTTCTGACCAATGCCGGGATCGCTTTTTCCAGCATGCGCCCGCATGTAGACGAACGCGCTGTCGAAGCGCCGTTTTTGAAGACGGGAGCAACGCCGGTCTTCCTCGCCGGTCTTCTGTCACGGTCGAAAGCGCTCGATGTATCAATGCGCGCGCGCGGCGCCTTCGTCATCGGCGGCGATCAGGTGATGGCGTTTGAGGGAAAGCCCTATTCGAAACCGGAAAGCCGCGTGCAAGCGCGCGCGCATCTCAAACGCCTGTCCGGTAAGACCCATTACCTGATGAGCGCCTTCGCGATTGCCCGCGATGGTGCCGTCCTGTTTGAAGCCTGCGAGACAGCGGCATTGCATATGCGCGCACTCGATGACGCCGAAATCGATCATTATCTGGCGCTGATATCCGATGACACGCTTTATTCATCTGGCATTTACCAGCTGGAAGGTCCGGGTGTGCGACTTTTCGACAGGATCGACGGCGATTTCTTTACGATACTGGGCATGCCGATGCTTCAGCTTCTGGCCGCCTTACGCAAACTCGGAGCGCTGCATGACTGATTCACGTGAAACCTCGGTGCGGCGCGCCTGTGTCATCGGCCATCCGGTTTCCCAGTCCCGCTCGCCGCTGGTGCATGGCTACTGGCTGAAGAAATACGGGATCTCTGGCGAATATGTCCGTCAGGATGTCCCGTCGGGCGAGATCGCATCCTTCATGGACAAGCTGCGCTCCGGCGAAGCGGGTTTGGTGGGCTGCAATGTTACCATTCCCCACAAGATGGCCGCCTTTGAGCTTGCCGATCACGCCGACGAACATGCCACGCTTCTGGGTGCTGCCAATACGCTGTGGGTCGAAGAAGGCCGCATTCATGCAACCAACACCGATGGCCTCGGCTTCACCGGCAATCTCGACGCCATCCATCCCGGATGGGAATATGTGGAAAAGGCCGTTGTGCTTGGTGCCGGCGGTGGCGCCCGCTCGATTGCGATGGCGCTCAAGCAGCGCGGCATTTCCCACATCCATATCGTCAACCGCACACTGGCGCGTGCATCGGAATTGGCGGCTCGGCTGGGCGACCGCGTCGACGCTCATGATATGGATCGGCTTGCCGATGTGATGTCGGGAGCCGGTCTGTTCGTCAACACCACCTCACTGGGCATGAAGGGCGGTGCTGTTCCGGATTTCGATTTCGGCCTGCTGTCCGAAAACGCGATCGTGGCCGATATCGTCTATGTTCCGCTTGAAACGCCGATCCTGAAACAGGCAAAGTCGCACGGGCTTAAAACCGCTGACGGCCTCGGCATGTTGTTGCATCAGGCGGTTCCCGGCTTTGAGAAATGGTTTGATACCAAGCCCGAGGTCGATGCCGCACTTCGCGATGAGATCATCGCAGACCTTGAGACCAGCGGATGATCATTCTCGGCCTGACCGGATCGATCGGTATGGGAAAATCCACAACGGCGGGGTTTTTCACCGAAGCCGGCATTCCGGTTCAAAATGCCGATGAGGTGGTGCATGCTCTTTACCGCGGAGCCGCCGTGGCACCTGTGGAAAGCGCCTTTCCCGGCGTTGTTGTCGATGGCGTGATTGACCGCTCCCGGTTGAGCAAGGCGCTTGCCGGAAAATCGGAAAATTTCGAAAAACTGGAAGCGATCGTCCATCCTCTGGTGCGCAAAGAGCGCAATCGCTTTCTTGAAAAGGCCCGGGAGGACGGTGCTGATATCGCGGTGCTCGATATTCCGCTGCTGTTTGAAACCGGCGCCGATCACGCGGTCGATTGCGTGCTGGTCGTGACCTGCGATCCCGGGATCCAGCGCGAGCGAGTGCTGTCACGACCCGATATGACAGTGGAAAAGTTCGAAACAGTGCTCAAACGCCAGCTGCCTGATGGCGAAAAACGGGCGCGGGCCGACTATGTTGTCGACACGGGGCACGGATTTGACCAGGCACGGGCGGCGGTCGGTCACATCATTGCCGCGCTTGAAGAAAAAGCGGCGAAACAGGACGGAGAACAGTGATGAAGGTCACGCGCGACATCATTTTCGATACCGAAACAACGGGTATGGACAAAAATGACGACCGGCTGATCGAAATCGGTTGCCTCGAGCTGATCGACCATTTTCCGACAGGCAAGACCTTCCACGTCTATGTCAATCCTGACGGTAAGACCGTTCACCCTGAAGCCTTTCAGGTGCACGGCATTTCCGACGAGTTTCTGAAGGACAAGCCGGTTTTTGCGGATGTCGCCGACGATCTTCTGGCGTTTTTCGACGGCGCCCGCTGGATCGCCCACAATGCAGCTTTCGATATGGGCTTCATCAATGTGGAGCTCGGCCGTCTCGGCAAGCCGCCGATCGATCAGGAAATGGTGGTTGATACGCTTGCGCTTGCGCGGCGCAAACACCCTATGGGCCCCAACAGCCTAGACGCGCTCTGCAAGCGCTATTCCATCGACAATGCCCACCGGACCAAGCACGGGGCGCTGCTCGATGCCGAATTGCTGGCTGAGGTCTATATCGAGATGTCGGGTGGCCGTCAGGCGGCCTTTCGCCTCGTCAATGCAAGCTCGACCGATGAATATGACAGCGACGGAAATCTGCGCAAACTGCCGCCGCTGGTGCGCCCTCGCCCGTTGGCATCGCGTGTGCACGCCGACGAGGTCGAGGCCCATGCGAAGATGATCGCCGATATCGGTGACAAGGCGCTGTGGAACAGCGTTTCGGGCGACTGAGACAATCGTTGAACCGGACGCAGCATCGGGTCTGAAACCAAGGCTTCGCGAATAGCGTCAGCTAAAAAATACCCGGCGCATGCCGGGTATCCTGATTCTGTCGCTGATGGTCTTCAGGCAGCGTCCTGGGCTTTGCGCTCCTGTCTGCGGGCATGCAGCACCGGTTCGGTGTAGCCATTCGGCTGTTCCCTGCCCTTCAGCACCAGATCCATCGCCGCCTGGAAGGCGATTGAACCTTCGAAATCTGACGCCATCGGCCGGTAGGCCGGATCGCCCTCGTTCTGCCGGTCGACGACGGCGGCCATCTTCTTCATCGTGGCGATGATCTGCTCTTCGGTGCAGACGCCGTGATAGAGCCAGTTGGCCATGTGCTGGGAGGAAATTCTGAGCGTTGCCCGGTCCTCCATCAGGCCGATATCGTTGATATCGGGAACCTTGGAGCAGCCGACGCCCTGATCGATCCAGCGCACGACATAGCCGAGGATCCCTTGCGCATTATTGTCGAGTTCGGCCTGAATATCCTCTTTCGACCAGTTCGGCCGAACAGCGACCGGAACGGAGAGGATATTGGTGAGGCTGGCGCGCGGGCGGTCTTTCAGCTTTTCCTGTACCTTTGCCACATCGACGGCGTGATAATGCGTGGCATGCAGTGTAGCAGCGGTCGGCGAAGGCACCCAGGCAGTGTTGGCGCCGGCCTTCGGCTGGCCGATCTTGGCTTCGAGCATGCCGGCCATCAGGTCCGGCATCGCCCACATGCCCTTGCCGATCTGGGCATGGCCGGAAAGCCCGCATTCAAGCCCGATATCGACGTTCCAGTCCTCGTAGGACGCCATCCACGGCGCCGATTTCATATCGCCCTTGCGGATCATCGGGCCGGCTTCCATTGAGGTATGAATCTCGTCGCCGGTACGGTCAAGGAAGCCGGTATTGATGAACACGACACGCTTTTTGGCGGCGCGGATACATTCCTTGAGGTTGACCGTGGTGCGGCGTTCCTCATCCATAATGCCCATCTTCATCGTGTTCGGCGCCATGCCGACGATCTTTTCGACGCGAGCGAACAACTCGTCGGTAAAGGCCACTTCCTCAGGCCCGTGCATCTTCGGCTTGACCACATACATGGAGCCGGTGCGCGAATTCATGTGGCGACCATCCTCGCCGATATCATAAAGCGCGATCAGTGCTGTGACAGCGGCATCCATGATCCCTTCCGGCACTTCACGGCCGTCGCGGTCGTGGATCGCCGGGTTGGTCATCAGATGGCCGACATTCCTGACCAGCATCAGCGAGCGGCCCTTGAGGCTCGTCGGTGAACCGTCCGGCGCGGAAAACGCGATATCTGGGTTCAGACGGCGGGTAAATGTTTTGCCGCCCTTGGTGACCTCTTCCGTCAGGTCGCCCTTCAACAGGCCGAGCCAGTTGGCATAGGCGAGCACCTTGTCTTCGGCATCGACGGCGGCAACAGAATCCTCGCAATCCATGATCGCGGTAATGGCCGATTCGAGCACCACATCGTTGATGTTGCCGGGGTCGGTCTTGCCGATCATGCCTGCCGGATCCACATCGACAATCGCATGCAGATTGTTGTTTGCGAAGATCAGCCGGAAAGCATCGCCGTCTTTGTCATCGAAGCCGGCATATTGTCCGGGGTCGGAAAGTCCGGTTTCTCCGGCCGTGGTTTTGACGATCAGCACGCCGTCCTGATAGCCAAAGCCGGTGACATCCGCCCATTTGCCGGCTGCAAGCGGGAAATTCTCATCGAGAAAACCCTTGGCCCAGGCAATCACCTTTTCGCCGCGCTTCGGATTGTAGCCCTTGCCCTTTTCCGCGTCGTCGTCTTCGGCAATCGCATCCGTGCCGTAGAGCGCGTCATAAAGCGAACCCCAACGGGCATTGGCCGCGTTCAGCGCATAGCGCGCGTTCATCACCGGAACCACAAGCTGGGGACCGGCGATTGTGGCGATCTCGGGATCGACATTCTCGGTCGAGACGGAGAAATCATCGCCCTCCGGCAGGATATAGCCGATTTCGCGCAGAAACGCCTCATAGGCGGCCATATCGGCCGGCGCGCCATTGTCCTTGTACCAGGCGTCGAGCTTTTCCTGCATGGCGTCGCGGGTTTTCAGCAGCGCCCGGTTCTTCGGTGCGAGATCATGCACGATCTCCGAAAATCCACTGAAAAAGGCATCCGGATCGATCCCGGTTCCCGGAAGCGCCGTTTCAGTCAGAAAATCATGCAGGGTCTTGTCGAAAGCAAGGCCGAATTTTTCGATGCGAGCCATGGGAAACGCCTTTTCGGATATTTTGTCTGCCGCCAATGTAGCGACGCAAGTGTGAACGTCAATTCGGCGCGAATTTGAAATATTGTTTCCAAAATGGAACTAATACCAATCTTCACTGCCTGTTGGACGAAAGTTTTGCGAGGAATTCGGCGAGAATATCATAGACCACACGGATGCGGCGGCTGGAATGGAGTTCACGGTGGGTCACCAGCCAGATCGGCACGGAAATCGGCTTGAAAGCCGGAAACACTTCCTCCAGGTCCGGAAACAGCGCCACATCTTCTTTCAGCAGAAGCCCGATGCCGAGGCCCGCGCGCATCATCTCCATTATCAATGTGCCGCTTTCGGTGATCACCGGAAAATTGTCCGCGGTCAGCGGGATTCCTTCGTCGGCAAAGATCGGCAGTAGTTGTTCACGGAATTCGAAACCGAAGTAATCGGCCGATTTCAGCTTCTCCACCGTGACCGGGCGACCGAGGCGGTCGATATAGGCACTGGCCGCATACATCCCGGCAGAGGTCACGCCGACCTGTTTGGCGATCAGTTCCGGCTCCGTTGGCCGGGCATGACGGATGGCGATATCGGCCTCGCGGCGGATCAGGTCGGAAAGCGCGTTGGAGGTCTTGATATCCAGCGCGATCCCGGGGGCAAGCTTGCGGATTTTCGCGACAACTGCGGGCAGGTGGTAGGTTGCCATTGCATTGGTCGCTGCGATCCGGACTTCGCCCTCGACCGCCTGGCACTGGCCGGAGGCGGCAAGCGAGATATTGTTGGCGGCGTTGTTCATTTCGCGGGCATAGGCCAGCAATTGTCGGCCGGCGGCTGTCAGCGTCATGGAGCGGGTGCCGCGCTCGAACAGCGAGACACCGAGGCTTGCTTCAAGGCCGGCCACCTGGCGGCTCAGCGTCGGCTGTGTGACCTTCAGCGCCCGCGCTGCCGCAGACAGCGAGCCTTCTTCTGCCGTCGCCAGAAAGGCGCGGACCTGGTTCCAGTCATATCTGACAGCGTCCCATTTCATCGCTTTGCGTATAACAGCTCAAGGAATTTAGGCAATTCCCGCATAGCCTGAAACCCCCTATCAGTCTTGTCAGCAACAGCACAACATCAGCCGCAGGAACCGATCATGCCCGTATCCAAGACGAAGACAAAGCAATTCTGGGACAAAATCGCCGAAAAATACGCGCGTGACCCGATCTCCGATCCAGAATCCTACCAGATCAAGCTCGACATCACCCGCGAATACCTACACCCGGATATGAGAGTGCTGGAACTCGGCTGCGGAACCGGGACGACCGCACTCTACCACGCGCCCGCCGTCGACCGGATCGATGCCTGGGATCTTTCGGACAACATGATTGCGATCGCCGAGCGCAAGGCCAAAGACGCTGCTATCTGCAATGTCCATTTCCGTCAGGGTGATGTCGGCGCGCTTGCTGGCACCAATGAACTTTATGATGTTGTGATGGCGCATTCGCTGCTGCACCTTCTGGAACACCGCGAGCGTGTGTTTGACAGCATTTTTACCGCGCTGAAACCGGGCGGCGTGCTCGTTTCCTCGACGGCCTGTCTTGCCGACTTTTCCTGGTATATCCGCACCGCCATTCCGGCGATGCAGATGATTGGCAAGGCACCATATGTCGGCAGCTTCACACAGGAACAACTGATTGCTGAAATGGCGCAGGCCGGATTTTCCATTGTCCACCAGTGGTGTCCCGGTCGCAACAAGGCCGCCTTTCTGGTGGCCACCAAAGCGGCATGAGAAAAGGCCGGTGCACCAGCGCCGGCCTTTTCTCATGTTTCACGTGAAATCAGGGTTAACGAACCCTTTACAGAATGTAGCGCGACAGGTCCGTGTCATTGGCAAGATCACCGACATGTTTGCGCACATAGTCGGAATCGATCAGGATTTCCTGGCCTGATTGATCGGGCGCGGTAAACGAGATTCTCGTCCAGAACCCGCTCCATCACTGTCTGCAGCCGCCGCGCGCCGATGTTTTCCACGGTCGCATTGAGGTGCACGGCCACATCGGCAAGTGCGTCAATCGCGTCTTCGGTGAAGTCGAGATTCAGTTCCTCGGTTTTCATCAGCGCCCGGTATTGGCGGATCAGGCTGGCTTCGGTTTCCGTCAGGATCCGGCGGAAGTCTTCCTTGGTCAGCGCCTGCAGCTCAACTCGGATCGGCAGACGGCCCTGCAGCTCCGGCAACAGGTCGGACGGTTTGGAGACGTGGAACGCACCAGACGCGATGAACAGGATATGGTCGGTCTTGATCGGCCCGTATTTGGTGGCGACCGTCGTGCCTTCGACCAGCGGTAGCAGGTCGCGCTGCACGCCTTCGCGCGAAACACCGGCCCCCATGCGTCCATCGCCTGCGGCGATCTTGTCGATCTCATCGAGGAATACGATGCCGTCTTCCTGCACAAGACGCACCGCCTCACGCTGGATTACCTCGTCATCGAGCAGCTTGTCGCTTTCGTCGCGGATCAGGTCCGAATAGGAGTTTTTGACCGTGGTACGCACCTTCTTGGTCTTGTCGCCCATGCCCTTGCCGAACATTTCCGACAGGTTCAGCACACCGATATTGGCGCCCGGCATCCCGGGAATTTCAAGGCCCGGCATGCCTGAACTGCTATCGGTGACCTCAATGTCGATTTCCTTGTCGTCCATCTCGCCGTCGCGCAGCTTCTTGCGGAAACTGTCGCGCGTGGCGGGCGATGAGGTCTTGCCGACCAGCGCATCAAGCACCCGTTCCTCGGCATTGGCATGGGCCTTGGCCTGCACTTCCTGGCGCTTCTTTTCGCGCACCAGCACGAGGCCGATCTCAACCAGATCGCGGATGATCTGCTCGACATCGCGGCCAACATAGCCGACCTCGGTAAATTTGGTGGCCTCGACCTTCATGAAGGGTGCGCCTGCCAGTTTCGCCAGGCGGCGCGAAATCTCGGTCTTGCCGACACCGGTCGGACCGATCATCAGAATATTCTTCGGCATCACCTCGTCGCGCAGATCGTCCGGCAATTGCTGGCGTCGCCAGCGATTGCGCAGCGCAATGGCAACGGCGCGCTTGGCGTCATTCTGGCCGATGATATGGCGGTCGAGTTCGGAAACGATCTCGCGCGGGGAAAAACTGGTCATCTGTCACTGCTCCTCAAGGATCACGGGCCATCAGCAGGGCCGGACCGCTTGTCATGCTGAAAGTTCCAAGCCGAACAAAGCCGGCCTTCTCAAAGGCGCGTATCGCCGCCACATTTTCGGGGCGTGGATCGACGAGGACGCGTTTCGCGTCGTTATTTAGCGCCCGTTCCGCCATGGCGGAGACGAAACGCGGACCGAAGCCGCGACCGATCATGTCGGGCGGGCCGATGAACTGATCGAGACCGAAAGTCCCGGCTGGCTGGCTGTCAAGGGTTGGTTCCTTGTCGCGCTCGCCATCGAGATCGCACAGCTGGATATAGCCGAACGGCACGTCATCCAGCAGAACGACAAAGGGTGAAACGGTCGGATCATCGATATGCGAACGCATCTGCTCCACCTGCTTTTCAGCCCGTTCCCACCATTTCGCAACGTGCGGTTCCTGCAGCCAGTGGCCCATCAGTTCAAGGTCGCTTTCAACAAGCGGCCTGAAACGTATGATCCCGTCACGCGGCATCCAGGGTTTCCACGATGATGTTGCCATTGGTATAAACGCAGATCTGCGAGGCGATCTCCATCGCCCTGTGGGCGACATCGTCGGCGGGCTTGTCGCTGTCCATCAGGGCGAGTGCCGCTGAAAGCGCGTAATTGCCGCCGGAGCCGATTGCCATGACACCGTGTTCGGGCTCCAGCACATCGCCGTTACCCGTGACAGCGAGCGTGATATCCTTGTCGGCGACCAGCATCATCGCTTCCAGATTGCGCAGATATTTGTCGGTGCGCCAGTCTTTGGCAAGCTCCACGCAGGCGCGCATCAGTTGGTCGGGATACTGCTCGAGCTTGCGCTCCAGCCGCTCCAGCAGGGTAAACGCATCAGCCGTGGCACCGGCAAAGCCGGCGATAACGTTACCCTTGCCGATCCGGCGGACCTTGCGGGCATTACCTTTCATCACTGTCTGGCCGAGCGAGACCTGGCCATCACCGGCCATCACCACCTTGCCATCCTTGCGCACGGTAATGATGGTGGTGGCGTGCATGGTGCCGAAGGGATTGTGTTCGCTCATGATAAAACCTCTTGTCCGGCTTCGCTTTGATGCGCGAAGCCCTGTCCGGCATTCTATGTAGGCAGCCTTGCCACATTTGCAATCCGTGAAGGTTGCTCAGGCCGTTATCTGGGGTTTCTTGCGACTCTGGGCGATGATCATGCCGACGAGAATAAGCGCCAGACCGGCCAACCTCAAAAGTGGCTGTCCTTCCACGCCCTCAACCACATCCATGACAGCGCTCATGAACATCTGCCCGCCGATGATCAGCACTGCGGTGTTGACAGCGCCAATTTTCGGAATCACCCATGAACCGGCCGCCACGAAGATGACACCGACGGGACCGGCGAGATAGCCGTAGAGCGGAACCTCCGAAACCGTTGGCGGTATCAGGCCCCCGATGAAAACGGCAACCACGCTGACGGTGATGAAGCCGACAATATGGTTATAAAACGAGGACATCATTGGTGATGTTGAAACGCTGAGGCGGCCATTGACCTGTCGGCTGATGCCGACAAGAACGCCGGCGGTGACGGCAAAGATAATTGAGAAAATCATGCCTGTGCCCCTCCCGAGATAATGACGAGGACGCTGCCTGCAAGAATGAACAGAACGGCCATCAGGTCGCGCAGATCAAGGCGTCTGGCCGGAAGGCCGAAAAAGCCCCATTGGTCGGCGGCAAGCGAAAACAGCACCTGCCCGCCAAGACCGAGCGCAATCGCGCCTGAAAGCGCGAGCGGAGAGTTGACCGCAAGCGAGGCAGTCACCACGGTGGCGGCCCCAAAAACGCCGCCGAGATAGGCCCACCATGGCACACGAAGGTTCTCCACTTTTTCGGTTTTCACGCCAGATCCTGATCTGCGGAAATAGAGAAGGCCGAGAATGGCGATTGCGGCCAGCGTGCCGCAACCATGACCGGCCCACGAGGCATACATCGGCGAGCCGTAAAGGGCGACAACGGCATTCAGATGGGTCATCACGGCCATGATGCAGCCGGCCGCGAACGCGGCAAGGAAATAGATGAGCGAAGGACGTGCAGTGGGGGACATGGGAGGGGCTCTCAGGAGAATATTATGCGGTTCAGCCTGTAGCCGAGAACATGCCGCAATGAAAGCCGGAAGCCCCGGCGCAGACCTCGCGGCGGCAGGAAAGCGCCATTCGGCCTCTCAGATGTCAAGGATCGCGCTTTGCGTGAAGTCGGCTTTTCCGCTTTTCTTTTGCGCTTGGCGGGCCTGCCTGTTAAGGAATGGCGATACCGCATGTCTTGGAGAAAGAAGGCACAAATGGCTGCTGAAAGCGAAGCCCGCCGCGCGGAAATTGCGCGCAAGACCAAGGAAACCGCGATTTCCGTTTCCGTCAATGTTGACGGTACCGGTGAAGCGCGGATTTCGACGGGAATAGGCTTTTTCGACCATATGCTCGACCAGCTTTCCCGCCATTCGCTGATCGATATGACGATCGAGGCGAAGGGTGACCTGCATATCGATGATCATCACACGGTTGAGGATGTCGGCATCGCCATCGGCCAGGCATTGGCAAAAGCGCTCGGCGAGCGTGCCGGCGTGACCCGCTATGCCTCGATCGATCTCGCCATGGACGAGACCATGACCAAGGCCGCGCTTGACCTTTCCGGCAGGCCATTTTTGGTCTGGAACGTCACGTTTCCGTCCGAGAAGATCGGCACGTTCGATACCGAGCTGGTGCGCGAATTCTTCCATGCGCTGGCCCAGAATGCGGGTATCACGCTGCATGTTCTGAACCATTACGGTGCCAACAGCCACCATATCGCCGAAACCTGTTTCAAGGCCGTCGCCCGCGCGTTGCGTGCTGCCGCCGAGATCGATCCGCGCCAGAAAGGCCGCGTGCCCTCCACAAAGGGCATGCTCGCCTGAGAGGAGGCAAGATGGCAAGCTATCTCGTCCTGATCCCGCCCGGCGACAACGATCCGGAGAAGATCCGCTTCATGCCGGACCAGTTCGCGTGGCTGGGCTTTCTGTTCGGCCCGTTCTGGCTTCTGGCGAACCGCGCCTTTGTTGCCGGCTTCATCACCCTTGCGCTTTCCATTGCGTTCGGGGTGGCGGGTTTTTTCGAAAGCCTGTCGTTCGGTGCCAGTGCTGCATCGCTTGCGCTCAACCTGCTGATCGGTTTCGAGGCCCGCGAATGGAAGGCGATTGCCATGGAACGGCGCGGTTTCACGCTTGATGGTGTGGTGGTTGCGCCTGATATCGGCACGGCGGAAGCCATCTATTTCGCAGAAAAGCAGGGCAGTGCGCCCTTTACCCATTTTACGCCCGGCCCTGCCGCCAAACATGGGCCTTTGCCTTCCGGCATTGGTCTGATGGATACCTATTCAGCAAGATGACGACCATGAAAGTTGCGATAATCGATTACGGCTCGGGCAATCTGCGCTCGGCCACCAAGGCCTTCGAACGCGCTGCGCGCGAACAAGGCCTCGATGCCGAGATCATTCTCACCGACAAGGCCGAGATCGTGGCATCTGCCGACCGGATCGTGCTGCCCGGTGTGGGCGCCTATGCCGATTGCCGCGCCGGGCTTCACGCCGTTCCGGGTATGGTTGATGCCATCCGCGAGACGGTGGAGAACAAGGCCCGCCCCTTTCTCGGCATCTGCGTCGGCATGCAGCTGATGTCCGAGCGCGGCCTGGAAAAGACAGTTTCGGAAGGGTTTGGCTGGATTGCCGGCGATGTAACCGAAATCACTCCGGAAGATCGCGACCTCAAGATCCCGCAGATCGGCTGGAACACGCTTGAGCTGAAAAGCGAACACTGGCTTTTTGATGGCATCCCGACCGGCGAGAACGGACTGCACGCATATTTCGTGCATTCCTATCACCTTGCGGCAAACAAGCCGGAACAGGTGATTGCCACCACCGGTTATGGTGGCCCGGTTACCGCCTTTGTCGCAGACGGCAACAAGGCCGGCAGCCAGTTTCACCCGGAAAAAAGCCAGACCCTCGGCCTCAAGCTGATCGCCAACTTTTTGACCTGGGCGCCTTAAGAATTCAAACGAAAGACCAGACATGATCCTTTTTCCCGCCATCGACCTGAAAGACGGCCAGTGCGTGCGCCTGAAGCTCGGCGATATGGAGCAGGCGACGATCTACAATCCCGATCCCGCGTCACAGGCGAAAGCCTTCGAGGATCAGGGCTTTAGCCATCTGCATGTGGTGGATTTGAATGGCGCCTTCGCCGGCGAAAGCGTCAATGGCGATGCGGTCGATGCGATCTTGAAGGCGACGAAAAACCCGGTACAGCTCGGCGGTGGCATCCGCTCTCTCGACCATATCGAGACATGGCTGTCGAAGGGCCTTGCCCGCGTTATTCTTGGCACCGTTGCCGTGCGCGATCCCGAACTGGTGAAGGCCGCCTGCAAGGCATATCCTGGCAAGATCGCTGTTGGCATCGACGCACGCGGCGGTAAGGTTGCCGTCGAGGGATGGGCCGAGGCATCCGAACTTGAAGTGGTCGAGCTTGCAAAGCGGTTTGAAGGTGCGGGTGTTGCCGCAATCATCTACACCGATATCGACCGCGATGGCGTTCTGACCGGCATCAACTGGGATTCCACGCTCGCGCTCGCTGCCGCTGTCAACATCCCGGTCATCGCTTCCGGCGGCCTTGCCTCGATGGAAGACATCACCCGCATGACGAGGCCCGACGCCCAGATCCTCGAAGGTGCAATCTCCGGCCGCGCGCTCTATGATGGCCGCATCGATCCGGCCGAAGCGCTGGCGATGCTGAAAGGTGCGCAGTCATGACACTCAAAGCCCGCGTTATCCCCTGTCTCGACGTCAAGGACGGCCGTGTCGTCAAGGGCGTGAACTTTGTCGATCTGATCGACGCCGGTGATCCGGTCGAAGCCGCGCGCGCCTATGATGCTGCCGGTGCCGACGAGCTTTGCTTTCTCGACATCACCGCCACCTCCGATAACCGCGAGACGATTTTCGACGTCGTGACCCGCACCGCCGAACATTGCTTTATGCCGCTGACGGTTGGCGGCGGCGTGCGCACGGTCGCCGATATCCGCAAGCTGCTGCTCTGCGGTGCCGACAAGGTGTCGATCAACTCGGCAGCGGTGAAAAACCCGGACTTTGTCGCCGAGGCTGCCGATAAATTCGGTAATCAGTGCATTGTTGTTTCGATTGATGCCAAACGGCGGGAAACGCCAGCTGGCGAAGGCGACAGCGCCTGGGAGATTTTTACCCATGGCGGCCGTCAGCCCACCGGCATTGATGCCGTAAAATTCGCCCGCAAGGTCGTTGGTCTGGGGGCTGGTGAAATCATGCTGACCTCGATGGACCGTGATGGCACCAAGGTGGGCTATGACATCGCGCTGACGCGCGCGATTGCAGACGCCGTGTCCGTGCCGGTGATCGCCTCCGGCGGCGTGGGCAATCTCGATCACATGGTCGAAGGCATTCGCGACGGCCATGCAACGGCCGTGCTCGCCGCATCGATCTTCCACTTTGGTACCTATTCCATCGGCGAAGCAAAACAGTATATGGCTGATCACGGCATCGCCATGCGTCTCGACTGAGGCGGGGAGGAAAACCATGTCCGAATTCACACTCGCCGATCTTGAGGCGATCGTCGCCGAGCGCGCCAAGGCCTCGCCGGAGGAAAGCTGGACGGCGAAGCTCGTCGAAAAAGGCCAGCGAAAGGCCGCCAAGAAGTTGGGCGAAGAAGCGGTTGAAACCGTTATTGCGGCAATCGCCGAGGACCGGGAAAACCTGACTGGCGAGACCGCCGACCTGCTCTATCACCTGCTGGTGGTGCTGAAGATCGCCGATATCCCGCTTGCCGATGTGATGGATGAACTGGCGCGGCGCACCGGTCAATCGGGTATTGCCGAAAAGGCGGGACGCGCGCCTTCATGATTTCCGAATTTCGCGACTCATTTCTGGACGACAATGCCGGTGAGACGCTGGCCGATCCGGTCTCGCCCTATCGGTTTTTCTCTGCCGAGGAATGGTCGCGCTTTCGCGCCGATACGCCGATGACGCTGAAAGCGGAAGAAGTCCGCAAGCTGCGTTCGCTGAACGATCCGATCGAACTGGAAGAAGTGCGCCGCATCTATCTCTCGCTGTCGAGGCTTTTATCCACCCATGTGGAAAGCTCGCAGATGCTGTTTCGCCAGCGTAGCCGGTTCCTGAGCTTCGGCAAGCAGGACAGCAAAACCCCGTTCATCATCGGTGTTGCCGGATCGGTAGCCGTCGGCAAGTCCACCACGGCGCGTCTGCTGAAACAGTTGTTGGCCCGCTGGCCCTCAAGCCCCAAGGTCGATCTCGTCACCTCCGATGGCTTTCTGTTTCCCAATGCGGTTCTGGAAATGGAAGGCCTGATGCGCCGCAAGGGCTTTCCCGACAGCTTCGACACGGCGGCAATCCTGCGCTTTCTCTCGGCGATCAAGGCGGGCATGCCCAATGTGAAGGCGCCGCTTTATTCGCACCTGACCTATGATGTGCTGCCGGACAATTTCGTCACCGTCGACCGTCCCGATATCCTGATTTTCGAAGGCATCAACGTGTTGCAGGCCCGCAGCCTGCCCGCCGGCGGGCGCATGGTGCCGATGGTCTCGGACTTCTTCGACTTCTCGATCTATATCGACGCCGATGTCTCGTTGATCCATCACTGGTATATCGAGCGGTTCCGGAAGCTGCGCAACACCGCCTTCCAGGACCCCGCTTCCTATTTCCACCGCTATGCGCAGCTTTCCGAACATGACGCGCTGTCGACGGCAGAAGACCTCTGGAACAACATCAATCTGAAAAATCTGGAGGACAATATCCTCCCCACCCGCCCACGCGCCGACCTGATCCTGCGCAAGGGCCACGACCATCTGGTGGAAACGGTGGCGCTGAGGAAATTGTGAGCGTCAATCCGCTTCTCTCACCCGTCGCAGCGTCAGATTGATCCGCCCGCCATTCTTCAAAAGCGTTGATGTGCCGGGATAGGTGCGGGTGACGCCGTGATAGGCGAGCCGGCTTTTGCCGGACAGCAGCATGATGTCGCCGCTTTTGAGTTTCAGTGAGACGGCCTTGTCCTTGCGGTCGGTTCCGCCCACACGGAAAAGGCAGGTATCACCCAGCGAGACTGAAAGCACAGGTGCGGCAAAATCGGCCTCGTCGCTATCCTGATGCATGCCCATCTTCGCCGTATCGTCGTAGAAATTGATCAGGCAGGCTTCGGGCGGCTGCGGATAACCTGCAAGTTCACGCCAGAGTGCGGCCAGCCGTTCCGACATTTGCGGCCATGGCCTGCCGGTGACCGGATGGGTGTCCTGATAGCGATAGCCGCGCGCCTTGTCGGTGACCCAGCCGAGCGGGCCGCAATTGGTCATGCGCACAGACATCGGCCGCCCGGTGCGCGGCATGGCCGGCACGTAAAGCGGGGCTTTTGCCACCACGGCGCGGATGTCGGCGACCAGCGCCTCCTGTGCCTCCCGGTCAAGATAATCCGGCAGGTAGCGAAAACCTTCGGGAAGACCGGTCATCGCGGTTACTCGTCCGACGCGGGTTTGCCGCGCATTTTCTTGATCGTGCCGCGTCCGGTCTTTGCCTTCAGCCGGCGTTCTATGGAACCCTTGGTGGGCCTGGTCTTTCGCCGTCTTGGCGGTGGCGGGGCCGCGGCTGTGAGGATCAGCTCCTTCAGCTTTTCGCGCGCCGCCTCACGGTTGCGCTCCTGGCTGCGATGGGCGTTGGCCTCGATCATCAGCACACCCTCCTTGGAGACCTTGCGGCCGCCAAGGCGCACCGCATTGCGCTTCACCCGATCGGGCAGCGACGGCGAGGCTTCTAGCGGAAAGAACAGCTGAACGGCGGTCGCCACCTTGTTGACGTTCTGCCCGCCGGGCCCGCCGGCAAGCACGAACTGCTCGGTCAGTTCCCAGCCCAAAATCGTAATCTGGTCGTTGATGGTAAGATCGCGTGATGCCATGACTGGCGTTATCTCATGCCGTCCCCTGCCCTTCAAGGCCGCAATCCCTGTCGGGTGGACCTTGCTTGACGTGGACGGAAAACCGGCCTAGTGAGCATGAACGGCAAGGGACGCCGGCCGCCCGCGGGTTTTCATGAAAACCATGGTGAAGTGCCCAGTGAACCGATGAGCGATGTTTTCAAACCTTGCGCATTCGCGTTTCCGGCAATGCGGGCACCGAAACACCAGACAGGCGAATGCGAAGGAAAGACTTCGCTATGTCCAATTTATCCAATCCACCTCTGCCATCGCTTGAGGCGCTCAAGGGTCAGGCCAAACGTCTGCGGTCGCATCTTGCCCGCGAAGGCCAGCCGATTACCCATTCGCGTGCTCTGGAATTGATTGCCGCCCAATACGGCTTTCGCGACTGGAACACACTCCATGCCCGGCTCGGCAATCGCCCTCCGCTCAATCCGTGGGTGCTCGGCTCTCGGGTTTCGGGAACCTATCTGGGTCATGCCTTCGAAGCCGAGATTATTTCGGCAAAGGCGTTTTCCAACAAGCCGGGACACTATCGTCTGACGCTGAAGTTCGACGAACCCGTCGATGTTGTGACATTCGACAGTTTCTCCTCTTTCAGACGCCGTATCAACTGCACGGTCGACGAGACCGGGCGGTCACCGGCAAAGACGTCTGACGGCAGGCCGCATGTCGAACTTGCCTGGTAGGGGCTGTGTCGGGGAATCCAAAAGAAATGCCCGGCGCCAGATAGCAACCGGGCATTTCCCGCGCTCCTCCTGCGGAACGGATTTGGCTGGCTCAGGCGGCGGCCAGCATTTTCGGCGAAGCCGCCTTCACGCCATCATCCACATGATCCTCGAACTTTGCGAAATTGGCGACGAACATGTCGACAAGCTTGGCCGCCTGGGCGTCATAGGCGTCCGCATCGCTCCAGGTGCCGCGCGGGTTGAGGATCGCCGCGTCGACGCCGGGAATCGCGAGCGGAATCGCAAAACCGAAATTCGGATCGACCCTGAACTCGGCGCCGGCAAGCTTGCCGGACAGCGCTTCGGCCAGCATGGCGCGGGTCTGGCGGATTGGCATGCGGCTGCCGGTGCCATAGGCGCCGCCGGTCCAGCCGGTATTCACCAGCCAGCACTCGACCTCATGCTTTGCAATCAGCGATTTCAGAAGATTGCCATACTCGGTCGGATGACGCGGCATGAACGGCGCGCCGAAACAGGTCGAAAACGTTGCCTCGGGTTCCGTCACGCCCTTTTCAGTTCCCGCCACCTTGGCGGTATAGCCGGAGAGGAAGTGATACATCGCCTGCTCGGGCGTGAGTTTCGCAATCGGCGGCAGCACGCCAAAGGCATCGGCCGTCAGCATGATGATGGTCTTGGGATGCGGGGCAAGCCCTGTGCGCGAGGCATTGGGAATATAATCCAGCGGATAGGCGCAGCGGGTGTTTTCCGTCAGCGAACCGTCATCGAAATCGGGCTCGCGGTTTGAATCGAGCACAACGTTTTCCAGAACCGTGCCAAAGCGTTTTGTGGTGGCGTAGATTTCCGGTTCCGCTTCCGCAGACAGACGGATGGTCTTGGCGTAGCAGCCGCCCTCAAAGTTGAAGAGGCCGTTTTCGCCCCAACCATGCTCGTCATCACCGATCAGCGTGCGCGAGGGATCGGCCGAAAGCGTGGTCTTGCCGGTGCCCGAAAGGCCGAAGAACACGGCCGCATCGCCGGCGTCGCCGACATTGGCAGAGCAGTGCATCGGCATCACGCCACGGGCGGGCAGAAGATAGTTGAGTGCGGTGAATACCGACTTCTTCATCTCACCCGCATAGGATGTGCCGCCGATCAGCACCACACCGTTTTCGAGGTCGCAGGCAATCACGGTCTCGGTGCGGCAGCCATAGCGCTTCGGGTCGGCCACGAAGCTCGGCAGGTTGATAATGGTGAGCTTGGCCTCGAAGTCTTCGAGCGCATCGCGTTCCGGGCGGATCAGCAGATTGCGGATGAACTGGGCGTGCCAGGCATATTCGGTGACAACGCGCGTCGGCAGACGGTTTTCGGCATCTGCGCCGCCGATCAGGTCCTGCACGAACAGGTCCTTGCCACTGGCGTGCGCAAGCATGTCCGCCTTTAAAAGCGCAAAATGCTCCGGCGACATCGCCTTGTTGTTGTCCCACCAGATCTGATCCCTGGTGTTGTCGTCACAAACCACGAATTTGTCCTTGGCGGAGCGCCCGGTGTGCTGACCGGTGAGCGCGCGCAAAGCACCGTCGGCTGTCAGGACGGCTTCACTGCGGCGTAGTGATTCCTCGCAGAGTTCCGACGGCATCAGATTGTAATAGACCCCCGCGAGGTCTTTCAGACCCGCGGCTTCAACCGGAAAACGGCGATTGTAGATTCCATGCTCCACCATGCGAAATGCCTCTCTAAACAAAATCTAATTTTTTAAAAACATATTAAATTTGTTCGTATTCGACAACAGGAAATCTGACAAAAACTAATAATATCATGAGTTTAATCGATTAAAGAAAATGTCGTATTTACACGCTTCATGTGTTTTTCGTGGATTCTCAATCTGTTATCGCGATCCAGGCCCTGGTCATTAAATTCGTTTTTATCGGCGAAGCGCGCGCTTCGGTTGGTCTTGCCACAATTTGTTCTAGTTTTTTTCCAACAAATGCTAGAAACAGAGAGACGGAGAACTCAGCTGCCGTCCAATGACCATAAACTGCAGTCAGGGAGCCCATCATGCAGACAATCGCGCTCGTGGATGACGACCGGAACATTCTGACCTCGGTGTCGATTGCGCTGGAATCCGAAGGCTATCGTGTCGATACCTATACCGACGGCGCGACGGCGCTGACCGGGCTTCAGGCCAATCCGCCGCAGCTGGCCATCTTCGACATCAAGATGCCGCGTATGGATGGCATGGAGCTTCTGCGGCGATTGCGTCAGAAATCGGACGTTCCGGTGATCTTCCTGACCTCGAAGGATGAAGAGATCGATGAGCTCTTCGGTCTGAAGATGGGCGCTGACGATTTCATCACCAAGCCGTTTTCGCAGCGGCTTCTGGTGGAGCGTGTGCGCGCCGTACTGCGCCGTGTTGCCGCCCGCGAGGCCGCCATTGCCGGCGGTGGGGCCAAACCCGGCGAGGGCGAAGCCAACAGGCCCCTCGAGCGTGGCCCGCTGGTGATGGACCGTGAGCGCCACACCTGCACCTGGAAGGGTGATCCCGTGACACTGACTGTCACCGAGTTTCTGATCCTGCATTCGCTGGCCCAGCGCCCCGGCGTGGTCAAGAGCCGCGACGCCCTGATGGATGCAGCCTATGACGATCAGGTCTATGTCGATGATCGCACGATCGACAGCCACATCAAGCGCCTGCGCAAGAAATTCAAGCTGGTTGACACCGATTTCGATATGATCGAAACCCTTTACGGCGTCGGCTACCGTTTCCGCGAAGCCGCCTGAGTTCGCCGGACAGGGCGTGGCAAGCAAGCCGGACAGCCCGACACAGATTAGGCGCAATTGCGGGCTTCAAACGTGGCCAGCGCCGCATGCGGCAGCGCAAGCAGGGTTGAGATTGACGAAAGACGGCGACAAAGCAGAAAGCAGGAAACCGGCCCGGCGCTGGCGCAAGCCCTTCGCGGTCATGCGCTGGGTCTTGGCCTCGACCGTGTTTTCGAGCCTCAACTGGCGTATCCTGTTTTTTAATCTTCTGGCACTGTTCTTTCTGGTCGGCGGCATCCTCTATCTCAACCAGTTCCGTGAAGGACTGATCGATGCCCGTGTGGAAAGTCTTCTGACCCAGGGCGAGATCATTGCAGGTGCGATCGCCTCTTCCGCTTCGGTCGAAACCGATACGCTGACAATCGACCCGCAGAAGCTTCTGGAGCTGCAGGCGGGCGAGAGCGCGCGTCCATCGTCCAGCGATGAGGATCTGCGTTTTCCGCTCAATCCGGAAAAGGTCGCGCCGATCCTGAGGAGACTGATTTCGCCGACCCGCACCCGCGCGCGCATTTACGACCCCGACGCCAATCTGATCCTCGATTCGCGCTATCTCTATTCGCGCGGTCAGGTTCTGCGCTACGATTTACCCGACACCGCCCAGTCAACGACGGAAAACATCAGCGAAGAACTCGGCAATCTGATGAACCGGTTCCTGCAGCCGGGCGATCTGCCGCGCTACGAAGAAGCGCCCGGCGGCGATGGCTCGATTTATCCAGAGGTCAACAAAGCGCTCGACGCGCAGCGTTCGGCCGTCGTGCGGGTCACAGACCGGGGTGGCCTGATCGTCTCCGTGGCCGTGCCCATCCAGCGCTTTCGCGCGGTGCTTGGCGTCCTGCTCTTGTCCACGCAGGCTGGCGATATCGACAAGATTGTCCACGCCGAGCGGATTGCGATCATCCGTGTTTTCGGGGTCACGGCGCTGGTCACGATGATCCTTTCCTTCATGCTGTCATCGACGATCGCAAGTCCGCTGCGCCGCCTTTCCGAGGCGGCCGTCAGGGTGCGCCGCGGCGGGCCGCGCGAGCGCGAGGAAATCCCGGATTTCTCCGCCCGTCAGGACGAGATCGGCCATCTTTCGACCATGCTTCGGGAAATGACGACGGCGCTTTATGACCGGATCGATGCCATTGACAGCTTCGCCGCCGATGTCGCCCATGAGCTGAAGAACCCGCTCACCTCGCTGCGAAGCGCGGTCGAGACCCTGCCGCTGGCAAAAACCGAGGAATCGAAGGCGCGGCTGACGGAAATCATCCAGCATGATGTTCGACGCCTCGACCGGCTGATCAGCGATATCTCGGACGCCTCCCGCCTCGATGCGGAACTGGCGCGTGAGGATGCCAGACGCTTTGATGCGGAGGCCCTGCTGAAGGATCTGGTGACGATTTCGCGCGAAACCCGCAGGCGGCACAAGTCGGTTGAACTCGACCTCACCGTCAATCCCGCCAGTCAGGGCAAAAATGCCTTCGAGGCCTTTGGCCATGATCTCCGGATCGGCCAGATCGTCACCAATCTGATCGAAAACGCACGCTCCTTCGTGCCCGACCAGGGCGGGCGCATCGAAGTCACGCTGACGCGCACGCGCAACCAGATCGTTATTACCGTCGAGGATAACGGCCCCGGTATTCGCCCGGATGCGCTGGAGCGGATCTTCGAGCGGTTTTACACCGACAGGCCGGATGGCGAGGCCTTCGGCCAGAATTCCGGTCTCGGTCTTTCCATTTCCAGACAGATCGCCGAGGCTCATGGTGGTACGCTGACGGCGGAAAACATCGCCGGTCCGGAAGCTGACGGTGCAGCGAAGGGCGCGCGCTTTACCCTTAAATTGCCCGCCGCCGGCGGCAAGGCGCAATGACGGCCGGAGCCCCCGTAAACCGGCACGCCACCGCGATTGTCATCGGCGCGACGGGTATCCTGATCACCGGGCCTTCCGGCGCCGGCAAGAGCGAACTCGCAATCGCCCTGCTCGGCGCGGCGCGGCGCCATGCCCTTTACGCGGCGCTGGTGGCCGACGATCAGGTTCTGGTGACATTTGCGTCCGGCCGGGTCATCGCATCTGCCCCTGGCGCCATCGCAGGTCTGATTGAGGTCCGCTGCTCCGGTCTTGCGCAAGTGCCGAATCTCGACAGTGCTGTCATGGATTTTGCTCTGGCTCCCGTCCCGGCCGATAAGGCCGAACGTCTGCCGCGTGACGGGTGGCTTGCGCTTGACGATCAGGACCACCGCCTGCCGCAGCTTTTCCTGCGTTGGCCCGCGCCTGCCCCGTTCTACAAACTGTGCGCGCTCTGCCCGGGGCTTGAATTTGGCCTGCCTGCTCGGCCAAGCCGTTTCGTAGATCCTTGAACGGGCAATGCCTGGTCCGGGCATCCCGAGGAGCGTGTATTTGAATTCACGTGAAAATGTCCCCATTTTTTCTTGCACTTCGCGCGCGCATCGACAAGATGCGAAACTGTCGGCGCGAAGGCGATGGGCGTGGACAGTTGCAAAGGGAGTGGCGCGAAAATGATCGGACTGGTGCTTGTGACCCATGGACGTCTGGCGGAGGAATTCCGGCTGGCGGTCGAGCATGTTGTCGGGCCACAGGAAGCGATCGAGACCGTTTCGATCGGTCCGGAGGACGATATGGACCGCCGCCGCGACGATATTCTTGCTGCGGTGGGCAAGGTCGATGGCGGCAATGGCGTTATCATCCTGACCGACATGTTCGGTGGCACGCCGTCCAACCTCGCCATTTCGGTGATGAATAGTGGCACGACCGAGGTCATTGCCGGCGTCAATCTACCGATGCTGATCAAGCTGGTGGCTGTGCGTACCGAAAACGACATGGCAAGGGCGCTTGCCGAAGCCGAGGACGCGGGGCGACGCTATATCAATGTCGCAAGCCGTGTCCTGAGCGGGAAATAGCGGCCCCGATGAACGATCCGGTTTCCCGCACGTTCACGATCGTCAATCGCAGGGGCTTGCATGCGCGTGCCTCGGCGAAGTTTGTGCAGACCGTTGAAAAGATCGACGCTTCGGTCCGTGTCACCAAGGACGGGATGACCGTTGGAGGCACATCGATCATGGGGCTTATGATGCTGGCAGCCGGCATCGACAGCACGATTGTCGTTTCGGCGGAAGGTCCCGAAGCGGAAGCGGCGCTTGACGCCATCAAGGCTCTGATTGCCGGCCGTTTCGGAGAAGAGAGCTGAGCCGATCGCCGTTCTGGTCGGCGCCGGATGTGCGCATGCGGTCAGCCAGCCGGAAACCAGCTCGTATCGACCCGTGAATGGCGGTCAACGAAGTCACAGAGCTGCACCAGCTTTTCCTCCTCCAGCACTTCGACGGTGCCATTGTCGCGCCGGATCAGGCCGTCCTTCTGCAAGGCCATGAAGGAGCGGCTGACATAGACATTCGTCAGTCCCAGAACATCGGAAATCTCGGTCTGGTTGAGCGGCAGGCGGAACACGGTCTTCATCGACTTGTTGGTGATGCGCAGGCGGGCCATGAGATCGAGCAGCAGATAGGCGATCCGCTCGCGCGCGCTCATGCGCCCGATGGCCTGGAGAAAATCAATCAGGATGACCTGGTTACGTACGGCAAGCGCAAACAACAGGGCGGCAAGCTGCGGTGCGTCGCGGAAAACGTCGTCGAGATCCTTTTTCGGAAACGGGCAGAGGCGAACGTCCTCCGCCGCGCGCAACACGGTTGTACAGGTGTCGAAGGCAATATCGGAGAAACCGACGATATCGCCCGGATGATGAATTTCGACAATCTGCCTTCGGCCGTCCTTCATGTCGGTATAGCTGTAGAGCCAGCCATGCTTGACGACATAGAGGTTCGCATTGCGCTGGCCTTCCCGGTGGATTTCGGTACCCTTGCCATAGTCCCTTTCATCCCGCTCCAGACGGGTGATATTGTCCCGCGAACGCGGGTTCAGCGGCACGTAATGTGACAGTTTCTGCACCAGGCAGCTATTTTGGCTCATCTGCTCCGATCCTTGGCGAAAGGCCCTGCGACCAGGGTCCGGCAAAAATGGCGTGCGCGGGCACGCATCGCAACGGAAAACTGATCTGTTTTGCGTGGCGAGTGACATTATTTCGCCAAATCTTCCGATTTCAAACCAGTTTAATGCGTACTGCAATGAAAGGGTTCAGATACGGGCCTTACACGAGGAGAACCTGGATGTCCGAAGCCTGCCTCCCGCGGCGGAAGGAGGCGCGCTAAGTGTCCTCCGCCGTAGCCATTATCGACCCATTTTGCCTGACGTCTTGCACCGTGACCGCGCTTGACGGCTATGCAGCTGGCGAAACCGAAACCGCTGTTTTGCGGGTCGCGCGCGCGCTGAGCGGCAGCTTGCGTTTCCATTTCTACCAGAATGGACGGACTATCATGGACCGTGACCGATACGGTCTTTATCGTCCGCTCGATGCCGTTAACGGCGACAATGTTGCCGGCGTCGCCGGTATCATCGTGATCAATTCCTGGAAGGCCGCACTGCGGGCCCGCAAGCTTAACCGCGATTGCCCGATTTTCCTGTGGCTGCACCGCAATCCCGGACGTCACAATCGTCGAATGGGCGAGGCACTGGCCGATGCCGGGATCAAGATCATTTGCGTTTCGCGCACCCATGCCGAAGGCGTCACGGCATTTCTGCAACCCGAAAATCGCTGGCTCCCGGAGATCGGTTGGATCTATTCGCCTGTTGACGATGACCTTGTTGCCGACGACACGCCGCGTGATCCCGACCGGCTTTTCTATCCGGGCATGCCTCTGAAAGGCATGCCGGAGGTCCTCGCCAAGTTCGAGGCCGTGCGCCGCGACCGACCGGCGCTGCGGCTTGATATTGCCGAGCCGGCCGGTCTTGTGTGGCCGGGAGACCGTATTCCTAGCGGCGTCAACTTTCTCGGCCGTCTTCCCCGCACCGCAATGATTGGGCGGATGCGGCGTTCACTGTGCGTCTTCTATCCTCAGACGCGGTGCGGTGGACCCTTCAGTCAGCTTTTGGCCGAGGCGAACGCCATTGGGACACCTGTGCTTTTCCACAAGGGTGTTGGCGTCAATGACGAGATTGCCGGTGTGTCCGGACAGGCAATCGATAGCAATGAACTCGATGCTGTCGGCGCGAGGCTCGACCTATGGCGCCTGTCGCCGCCAATAGTCGACATTCCCGCGCCGTTTCGCATGCAACATGTGGCGTTGGCCTGGAAGGAAATGCTTGAAGCGCCAACCTGGAAAAGGCCCAGTCGGCCCTGCGGCATTGTAAACGGGCTTGCCACCTGCCCAACCGCGTCCCCGGAGAAATGATACTGGCGTGGTCACAGAGCTTGGGGCCATCGGCGCCGGCGAATTGCCTGATGGTCGATGAACTCCGTTTGTTCCCGCGAAAACGACAATCGCCTCGTATCGAAACCGATGCGAGGCGATAATCTTATCAGGTTTCTGGATCTGTTTAGCCGATATGGCGCAGATCTTCCGGCAACAGTGCCGACGGCATGCTCTGGTAGCAGACCGGGCGCAGGAAGCGACGGATTGCCAGCGAGCCGACGGACGTGGCGCCGAAATTGGTCGAGGCCGGATAGGGTCCGCCGTGAACCATGGCATCGGCCACCGCCACCCCGGTGGCAAAGCCATTCGCAAGCAACCGGCCGGCCTTGCGCTCCAGCAGGGGCACAAGGCTCTGTGCGAATTCGATATCGTCATCGTCCAGATGCAGCGTGCAGGTCAGTTGACCCTCAAGCCGTTCGGCTATGGCCCGCATTTCCTGGGCATTGGCAGCCATCACCACGATGCCAAGCGGTCCGAAAACTTCGTGCGAAAGCCCCGGATGGTCGAGGAAATCCTTGCCGCTTACGGTAAACAATGCCGGTGCGCCTTCGCGGCCCTCAGACGCAGCTTTTACCAGCGTCTTCACACCATCCGTTCCGGCGACATTGCCACGCCCGCGGCGGAATGCTTCGGCGATACCCTCGGTGAGCATCGGTGAGGGGCCGACATCACCGAGGGCCTTTGCGGCTGCATCGGCAAAACGGTCGGATTCCGGGCCGGCGAGCGTGATAACGATACCGGGATTGGTGCAGAACTGGCCGACACCCATGGACAGCGAGCCGGCCCAGCCTCTGGCGATGTCCTCGCCACGGTTTGCCAGCGCATCGGGCATCAGGAAATTCGGGTTGACCGAGCCAAGTTCACCGAAGAAGGGAATAGGCTCGTCGCGCCGCGCGCAGAGATCGAACAATGCCTTGCCGCCGGCAAGCGAGCCGGTAAACCCGACCGCCTTGATCAGCTGATGGGTGACGAGCGCGCTGCCGGCCTCATGCGACGCGCCTTGCAGCAACGAGAATACGCCGGGGTGAATTCCGCATTTTTCCGCCGCTGCGGCTATCGCCTCAGCGATGATCTCACCAGTGCCGGGGTGGGCCGGATGCCCCTTGACGACGACCGGGCAGCCTGCGGCAAGCGCCGAGGCCGTATCGCCGCCGGCCGTGGAGAAGGCGAGCGGGAAATTCGATGCCCCGAACACGGCGACAGGTCCGATCGGGCGCTGTACCATCTTCAGGTCCGGGCTTGGCGGGGTCGCATCGGGATTGGCAGCATCATGGCGGCGGTCGAGATAATCGCCATCAAGGATATGGCGTGCAAAAAGGCGCAGCTGGCCGGTTGTGCGTCCGCGTTCGCCCTCGAGGCGGGCTTCGGGAAGGCCGGTCTCGGCGGAAGCGATCGCGGTAATATCGCTGCCGCGCTTTTCGATTTCGTCGGCGATCTTGTTCAGAAATCCGGCGCGATCCCTGCGTGTCGCATAACCATAGGTCCAGAAGGCGGCCTCGGCCGACTTCACGGCCTGGTCGATCAGATCATCATTCGCCTCACAATATTCGATCGGCTCACCGCTGACGGGTGTTGAGGAAAAACTGATATCCGTCCCAATCCATTCGCCGCCGATCAGATGTTTGCCGTGTGGTTTAAAGGTCATAGTCAGTTCTCCTGGGAAATTTTCAATTGGACGGAAACACATACCGGCTCAGATAAGGTCGCGCGCCGCGAGGTTTGTCATCAGCGCGCGAATACCGAACGTCCATGGCGGGCATTCGGTCGAAAGCTGCACGGTGTTTTCAAGACGGCCGAGACCGGGCGATGAAATCGTCACCCTGTCGCCCGGCTTGTGGGTAAAGCCCTCTCCCGGCACTTCGCGGTCTTCGCTCGGGGCAAACAGCGTTCCGAGATAGAGCATAAAGCCATCGGGATACTGATGATGCCGGCCGATGGTTTGGCTGACAAGCGCTTCCGGATCGCGGCTGATTTCCGACATTGAGGAATGCCCCGTCATTTCAAAACCGTCCTCGCCAGCTACCGTCAGCGTAATTTCGGCCCTGCGCACATTGTCGAGCGTAAAGCTGTCGTCGAAAAGCCTGATCATCGGGCCGATTGAGGCCGAGGCATTGTTGTCTTTTGCCTTGCCGAGCAACAATGCGGAACGTCCCTCTACATCGCGCAGATTGACGTCATTGCCAAGCGTGGCACCAACAATCCTGCCGGCCGACGATACCGCGAGAACCACTTCGGGCTCCGGATTGTTCCATTGCGAGACCGGATGCAGGCCGACATCGGCGCCCGGACCAACGGCGGAGAGCACCTGTGCCTTGGAAAACACTTCCGCATCCGGGCCGATCCCGACTTCGAGATACTGGCTCCAGAGACCCTCGCGGACCAGCGCCTCTTTGGCGGCTGCCGCTGCCTTCGATCCCGCCTCGATATTCTTCAGGCTGGCGCCGATGGCCGCGCCGATACGCGCGCGGATTGTCTCGGCCTTTTTGGGGTCGCCGGCGGCTTTTTCCTCGATCACGCGCTCGACCATCGAGCGCGCAAATGTGACGCCGCAGGCCTTGACCGGCTGGAGGTCTGATGGGCACAGGAAATGGACATGGCTCTCATCGCCGGGGCTGGCATCCGCAATCTCTTCCAGCGTGGCGAGCCGGAATCCGGGTGCCTCGGCGACATAGCCGGCCGGATCAGGCATTTCGCAGATGTCGCGCACCGTCGGCGCGATCTTTGAGGTGATATCGTAAAGCGCGCCGCCACGTAGCGTTACAACGGCCGGTCCTTTGGCTTCGGGCAGAAAAACACGCCCGAGCCAGGTTCCGTTCTGGTCATCAATAATCATCATCGCAAGTGTCCTCATGCCCGGCGCAGATCGCGCCGTCTCCGTCCCAACGTAAAGGCGGATTACACTTAAGCGACAATGCGGCGATATTCCAGCCTTCCGGGCAGTCATCCCGGGCTGTCCTTCATGAGGCGGGCAAGAAAAGGCAGGGCCGCGCGTCCGATGGCAAGCCCCCGGTGTCGCCCGAAGCACCGGTTGAAGGCGGGCGTCTTCATCCCGATCCCGCGCGCCATTGCAGACGGCTCACTTAGGATTTCGACTGTATTTTGAACAGAACCATTGCTCACCTTCTGCACGTCGTCGCTTCACTCGGCCGAAGGTAGAAGCTCGAGGATACGCCCGGCGTGACGGCTGGCGGCGGCCGTCGGCGGCCAGACGAGGGAAAGGGTGAGGCTGAAACGCGCCTCGAGCGGAATGCTGCCGATCGGGGCCGCCATGGTCAGGAAGGCCGCCTCGGGCAGGACCGCAACAAAACCCTGTTCGATGACGAGATTGACGATGATCGGCAGGGAATCGACCTCGACAAGGCGCATGGCGGCCCGTTCGGGCTCGCCCAGCTTTTCGGCGAACAGCGCATCGGCCTTCTGGCGAAGCCCGCTTTTCAGGCTCGGCACCGCGATCGGCCGGGTCAGAACCAGATTGGCAATATCCCCGCCGCTTTTCTCAATCAGCGTGCGCGGCCCGACGACGGAAAGCCGAGAGTGCGAGATCGTCCGGCGTTCATAGCTTTCGGGGATCGCCTCAGTGTCGAGCAGCGCCACGTCATAACTTCCGCCCTGCAGGCCGCGCATCAGTTCGTCCGCTGTGGTCGAAGAGATGAACAGCGGCGCCTCGGGCCGCTGTTCCAGCCAGCGCGCCGAAAGGCGGGCGAGCGAACGCGCCGTATTGCTCTCATAGCCGAGCGGGATCACAGAGCCGAGATGACAGGTGGAGACGGTGCGGCGAAACTGACGGGCTGCACTCTTGGTCAGCCGCTTCCAGACCTCCTCCAGAACTTCGGCAAGCGCCAGCACTTGCTGTCCGGCAGGTGTCAGGTCGACACCATCCGAATTGCGGATGAAAAGGGCGCGGTTTATCTCATGTTCGAAGGCGGAGATCTGCCGGGAAAGCTGCGGCTGACCGATGCCGATCTCGCGTGCGGCACGGCGGATGCTGCCCATCCGCGCCACGTGGCAGTAGCGCGAAAGCGTGAGGAGGCTGACGTTTAGCATAGCCCTGCGTTCGGCTTCGATCTCCGCAAGCTCGCCGAGCGCGCGGGCGGTGCCCGCAGCAAGCGCCAGATCCGGCATCAACCGCCGGCCCTCAAGCGTCAGCGACAGCCGTGAACCGGCTTTTTGCACCAGAGGTGTGGCCAACTCGTTCTCTATCCGGTTGACGGCGGCTGCCATGCTGGCTGGCGGGCGTTTGAGCGCGCGGGCGGCAGGCCTGAGCCCGCCGCATTTCAGCACTTCATACACGCTGCACAGCGTCAGGATATCCAATGATCGCGCCTCCGGTGAACGGCCTAAAAATTAGGCAAACGAGACATTGCATAAATCAAGAGCATCACCCGTTCAACATATGGGATATCCCGTCTTTGACAATAATCCAATACTCTGCCGTCAACGCATGGGGAACCGAATGAACGCGAAGAACAAAAGCATCATGTTTTCAGGCCAGCCGCTGAGCTTCGACATTCTGTCGCGGATCGGCGCCGGTTGCGCGCTTCCCGCGGTTACCTATGCGGGCGTCGAACGGGTCGAGCGGGCCCATCAGGTGGTCCGCGACCGGCTTGCCGAAGGGCTTTCGATCTACGGCGCCAATACCGGCGTCGGCGCGATGAAGGACACCGAGTGGACGCTGGAAGCGCTCGAAGAGTTCAATCTCGGCCTGGTGCGCGCCCACCATTTCGGTACCGGTGATCCCTTTCCGGTCGAGATCGTGCGCAATGCGATTGCCATTCGCATCAATACCGCGCTGACCGGACGGGTTGGCTGCTCGATGGCGCTGGTCGAAGCCTTTCAGGCCTTGTTGGAACATGATTTGATTCCGGTCGTGCGCCGCACCGGCTCGATTGGCTGTGCCGATATTGGCTTGATGGGGCAGGTTTCGGCGGCGCTCACCGGCGCTGGCGATGTGCTGTACAAGGGCCGCCGCATGCCGACGACCGAAGCTTTTGCGCTGGCCGGGCTTCAGCCGCTCAAGATGGAGCCGCGCGATGCCCTCGCTTCGTTTTCGCTGAACGCCATCGGCTATGCTTCGGCGGCGTCCGCGCTGCACAAGGCTGCTCTTGCGGTGCGCGTGCTGCTGGCGACCGGTCTGGCAACGGCCGGTGCCATGGGCGGGGCAATTGCGCCCTGGCGCTCGGTGGTTGAGGTTGGCACCCATGCCCATGCGGATATCGGCACCTGGCTTTGCCGGGCCTATGACGACTGGGGCTGGATTTCGGCGAGCCATGTGCAGGATCCCTTGAGCATCCGCATGATGCCGCAGGTGTTCGGCACCGCTATCGAAAGTCTGACGATTGCCGGCAATACCATTCTCGCCGCGACCGGTCGCACCGACGACAATCCGGTGGTGATCGGCAACGAGGTTCTGACCTCCGGTGGTTCGCTGCCGCTCGACGTCACCATTTACGTGCAGGCCGCCCAGATCGCGATGGCCCATGTGGCCCGCAACATCTTCAATCGCTGCGTCATTCTGACCAATGGCGGACGGCGCGGCCTTCCGGTCAATCTGGTGCCTCATGGCACCGTGGCAACCGGTTTCGGCCCGATCCTGAAGCTTGCGGGCGACCTCTTTGTCAGGACCCAGACACTGTCAGCGCCGATTTCGGCGCAGTCGCTGGTGGTGGCTGGCGGTATCGAGGACGAGGCCGCCTTTCTGCCGCTGGTGGTCGAGCGTTTCGAGCGCCAGGTCCGGGCACTGAGACGCATGGCCGGACTTGAGGCGTTGCTGGCCGCACAGGCCATGGATATTTCCGGCGATGAGCCGCGTGGTGTAGCAAATCTCGTCTATGCTATCGTCAGAACGCACTCCGCGCTCTATCTGAAAGACAGGCCGCTTTCGAGCGAGGTTGAACAGATCGAAGAGGAACTCGGCTCGGACGCGACGATGACCAGACTGATCGAACAGGCACCACTTGCCCTGCTCGATGACTTTTTCGCACTCGCACCGCCTGAAAAGGCCTGAGGCCGCAGGTAACGCTTTAAAGGTCCGGATGGACCGGCAAGAGAGGGACAGATCATGAAACGACTTTTGACATTGACCGGCGCGCTCGCCGTCACCGCGTTTTCCTTTGCAGGAACCGCCTCGGCCGATCCGGTCGTGGTTTCCTCCAAGATCGACACGGAAGGTGGCGTGCTCGGCAACATCATCATTCAGGCTCTTCAGGCCAATGACATTCCGACCGAAAACAAGATACAGCTCGGCGGGACCCCGATCGTCCGTCAGGCGATCACGCAAGGTCAGATCGACATCTATCCGGAATATACCGGCAATGCCGCCTTCTTCTTCAACAAGACCGATCTGCCGGTCTGGAACAAGCCCGAGGCCGGCTATGAAGAAGCCAAGAAGCTTGACTACGACGCCAACAAGATCGTCTGGCTTACCCCGGCGGATGCCAATAACACCTGGGCGATTGCGTTGCGCAAGGATGTCGCCGACCCGAACAACCTCTCCAATATGAGCGAGTTCGGCGCCTATGTCGCCGGCGGTGGCAAGGTGAAGCTTGCCGCGTCTTCCGAATTCGTCACCTCGCCTGCAGCATTGCCGGCCTTTCAGGAAGCCTATGGTTTCGCCCTGACCTCCGGTCAGTTGATCCAGCTTTCCGGCGGTGACACGGCGGCAACGATTGCGGCGGCTGCCAAGCAGACCTCCGGCGCCAACGCTGCCATGGTCTACGGTACCGACGGCGGCATTGCCCCTTCGGGCCTGAAGGTGATGCAAGACGACAAGGGCGTGCAGCCGGTCTATCTACCGACCCCGATCATCCGCGAAGCCAGCCTCGAGGAATATCCGCAGATTGCAGATATCCTGAAGCCGGTCTTCGAGGGTCTGACGCTTGAAACTCTGCAGGACCTCAACGGTCGCGTCCAGGTCGGCGGTGAACCTGCCGATGCGGTTGCCAAGGACTACCTGACCTCAAACGGGTTCGTGAAGTAACAGGCCTTCCCTTCCGCAATGCCGGGATTGCCTGGCATTGCGGGCGGTAAGACACAAGGCTGCAAAACGCAGATAGAGTAGCCCGTAAAATGGCTCCGGATCCCGGCTTGAGGCCGGGATCCACGGAAAAGGACTGCAAACGCAAAACGCCCGCGCATGGCGCGGGTGATACGAAGCGGGCTTTACCCGACTTACTGCGAACACCCGCCACATGAGCGGGACGGATCACCGTTGCCAAGCGAAGGGCACGCCATGTCAGCCATCAGCGACCCCCGACAGGAAAGCCACGCCGCGCTCAGGCTCGACAAGCTCGGCGTCATCGTCGCGGCGATAGCGATCCTGTCGCTGTTTCTTCAGCCGTTTGCGCTTTCCCGGGCAAACCGTATCGTTTCTGCCGACAATGTGATGGTCTGGGCGGCCATGCCGCCCTGGCAGGGTGCCGCGCTCATCATTGCCATGCTGGCCGCCATCGCGGTGGTTCTGTTCAAGACGCCGGTCAATGTCCGGCTTGCCGTTTCCATCGCCGCCATAGCGGTTCTGGCGCTGATGGTTGGCCGTGCCGGCTATTATTTGATGCCACCGGACAATCCCTACGCCCGCATCTCGCCCGGCGCGAGTTTCTGGCTGATGCTGTTCGCGTTTTCGATCACCATGGCCGATGCAATCGTGCGCAAGGCGCTGCCACCGTTGCTGCGCATCGCCTTTCTCGTGGTCGCCGCCGCTGCGATCGGGCTGCTGTTGTGGTCCGGTGCCTGGAACGATCTCTCGATCCTGAAGGAATATAGCAATCGCGCAGACGCCTTCTGGCGCGAAGGCCGCACACATGTGGAACTGGCCTTCGGCTCGCTGGCTGCCGCCGCCGCCGCCGGCATTCCGATCGGCATCCTGTGTTTTCGCGTGCCGAAGGCGCGGGCCACGATCCTGAACAGCCTGAACGTGCTGCAGACGATCCCGTCAATCGCGCTGTTCGGGCTTCTGATCGCGCCGCTGGCGTGGGTTGGCCGTAATGTGCCGGGCGCTGCTGAACTCGGCATTGCCGGTATCGGCTTTGCGCCTGCGATTGTTGCGCTGTTTGCCTATTCGCTGTTGCCGGTTGTTTCCAACACGGTTGCCGGCCTCGACAGTGTGCCGCGCGATGCGCGCGAGGCCGCCCGTGGCATGGGCATGACCGTTCGTCAGCAGCTTTTCCAGGTGGAGCTGCCGCTTGCCTTTCCCGTCATCCTCACCGGAATCCGCATCGTGCTGGTGCAGAATATCGGCCTTGCCGTGATCGCCGGGCTGATTGGCGGCGGTGGATACGGCACATTCGTTTTTCAGGGCATTGCTCAGACCGCGACCGATCTCGTGCTTTTGGGCGCGCTGCCGGTCGTCGCCATGGCCTTTGCTGCAGCCATTATTCTCGATGCGCTTGTTGAAATCAGCCAGACAAAAGCCAAAAAGGGGAGCCGGGCATGATCGAGATCGAGGGAATTACCAAGGTCTATGGCGACTTTAATGCCGTCGATAATGTCTCGCTCACCGTCGAGCGTGGTGAGCTTGCAGCAATTGTCGGCACCTCCGGCTCCGGCAAGACCACGCTGATGCGGATGATCAATCGCCTCGTGGAACCGACATCCGGTACGATCCGCATTGACGGGCGCGACAACCGCGAACTGCCTGACTACGAGCTTCGGCGCGGTATCGGCTATGCCATCCAGGGCCACGGACTGTTCCCGCACCGCTCGGTGGCGGAAAATATCGGCACGGTGCCCAAGCTTCTCGGCTGGGACCGTAAGCGGTGCGATGCCCGCGTCGATGAATTGCTCGAACTTTTTCACCTGGAGCCGTCAGCCTTTCGCGACCGGATGCCGCATGAGCTTTCCGGCGGCCAGCAGCAGCGCATCGGCGTGGCCCGCGCGCTGGCCGCAGAGCCTGCCGTGCTTTTGATGGACGAGCCTTTCGGCGCGCTCGATCCGATCATCCGTGCCAAGGCGCAGGAGGACCTGCTTGATATCCAGCGCCGGTTTTCGACCACAGTGGTGCTGGTCACCCATGATATGGACGAGGCCATCCTGCTCGGCCACAAGATCGCCGTCATGCATGAGGGCAGGCTTGAACAATACGCCCCGGCCGCCGAGATCATCGCCGATCCGGCAAGCGATTTCGTCAATGAACTGCTCGGCACCGGCGACAAGGCCTTCCGCATGCTCTCGCTCGAGGCCTGCGACAACCTTGTCGAGGGCGGGGCGGCTGACGGCGAAGCGATCCCGGCGTCAGCAAGCCTGAAGGATGCGCTGGCCGCAACGCTGTGGTCGGGACGCGACGCCCTTCCTGTCGAACGTGACGGCAAGGTGGTTGGCCGGGTCACCCGGGACGCGCTGATCCGTCGTGCCGCGGGGCCGTCATCATGAAAACCTCTGTTCTTGTCCGTCTGGTCCTTCTGGTGCTGCTGATTGCCTTTATCGTCTTTCCGCAAGCCTTCGCTCCGGTGTTCCGGCCGTTCACACAAAACGGCGCCCCTGCGATCTATACCCAGACCAGCCTGTTGTCGCTGACCCTCAGCCACCTCGCCATTGTCGGCGTGGCAACCGTTGCGGCAACGCTGTTTTCTGTCGGTCTTGCCATCGTCGTCACAAGGCCGTTCGGTGTCGAATTCCTGCCGCTGTCGCGCTCGATCGCCAATATCGGCCAGACCTTCCCGCCGGTCGCCGTGCTGGCGCTGGCCGTACCGATCTTCGGTTTCGGACCGATCCCGACGCTGATTGCGCTGTTCCTCTACGGGTTGCTGCCGATCTTCGAAAATGCGCTGACGGGTCTGACCAATCTTCCCGGCAATGTCTCCGAGGCCGCGCGCGGGGTCGGTATGACCGGCACCCAGCGGCTGACGCAGGTCGAGTTTCCGCTGGCGTTTCCCGTCATTCTGGCCGGCATCCGCCTTTCGGTGGTCATCTCGCTGGCAACGGCGACGATCGGCTCGACTGTCGCGGCCAAGACGCTTGGTGAGGTCATCATCGCCGGGCTGTTGTCGAACAACACCGCTTTCGTTCTGCAAGGCGGCCTTGTGGTCGGCGTTCTGGCGCTCCTCATTCACGATGGGTTCGTGATGTTCGAGCGGTCCATGGCCCGGCGCACCGGCCGTAGCTACTAGGAGTATTCAAATGTCGGATTTCGATCTCGTTCTGAAAGGCACGCTGGTGCTTTCCGATCGGGTGGTGAAGGGCGGCCATGTGGCTGTCCGCGACGGGCTGATCGCGGCCGTCGGCCAGGGCGCAATGCCTGACGCCCGTGAGCGTCATGATCTGGGGACGGCCCTGATCCTGCCGGGAGGCATCGACGCGCAGGTGCATTCGCTCAGCCAGAAGGACCAGGAGGATTTCATCTGGTCGACGCGCTCTGCTGCCTCCGGCGGTGTCACCACGATTGTCGACATGCCCTATGACGAGGGCAATGTGGTCAATTCGGCCGAAGCCGTGAAGAAGAAGATCGCCCACGCATCGCCGCAGGCCCGCGTTGATTTCGCGCTCTACGGCACGGTCAATCCGGCTGAAGGTGCTGCCCGGATTGCCGAACAGGTGGAAGCCGGGGTCGCTGCCTTCAAGTTCTCCACCTTCGGCACACACCCGACCCGTTTTCCCCGCATTCCGGCAGCGCTTCTGGAGGAGTGCTTTGCCGCAATCGCGCCGACCGGCCTTGCTGCCGGTGCCCACAATGAGGACGATGAATTCGTCAATGCGGCAATTGCCAGGGTCAAGGCTTCCGGCCTCACCGATTACCGCGCCCACGGCCTGTCGCGCCCGCCGCTGACGGAACTCATCGCCATGCACCAGATCTATGAGACGGGTGCGGCGACTGGCTGTCCCGCCCATGTGGTGCATTGCTCGCTTGGTCGCGGCTACGAGATCGCCGCAGCCTATCGTGCCCAGGGTCACACTGCCACGGTGGAGTGTTGCATCCATTACCTGACGCTGGACGAGGAAAACGATGTCAAGCGGCTTGGCGGCAAGGCCAAGATCAATCCTCCGGTGCGTCCGCGCGCCGAGGTGGAAAAGCTCTGGCGTCATGTCGCTTGCGGCAATGTCACCCTGGTCTCCACCGATCATGTGAGCTGGTCGGAAGACCGCAAGACCAATCCGGACATGCTGGCCAATGCCTCGGGCGTTCCGGGGCTGGAAGTGATGATGCCGTTTTTCATCAAGGGCGCGCTTGAGCATGGCGTGCCGCTCCATTGGGCCGCACGGCTGATGGCGGCAAACCCCGCGAAGCATTTTCGTCTCGATCATGTGAAGGGCGCGCTCGAAATCGGCAAACATGCCGATATCGCCGTTCTCGAGCCGGGCGATTTTGTCTATGATGCGGCGGAAAGCGGCAACAATGTCGTCGGCTGGTCGCCCTATAACGGCATGCGCCTGCCCTACAAGGTGACGGCGACATGGCTGCGCGGAAAACAGGTCTTCGACGGCAAGAGCGTGACCGACCCCGGCGCCGGCGCATTCGTGCGGCCTGAGGCGAGTCTGCCTTTGCGCGAGGCGGTACAATGAGCCGCAACCTCACCGTTTCTCCGGCGCGCATTGCAGCCGATATCGACGCGCTTGCCGCGATTACCGAACAGAACCGGCCGTGGACCCGTCGCGCCTTCTCGCCGCTGTTCCTTGAAGGCCGTGCCTATCTCGAAAAGGCGTTCCGGGCCGCAGGGCTTGAAACCCGCATCGACGCCGCCGGCAATCTGACCGGCATTCGCAAGGGCAAGACGCCCGGCTCAGGCACGATCATGCTCGGCTCGCATTCCGACACGGTGCCCGATGGCGGGCGGTTCGACGGGGTTGCCGGTGTGGTCGTGGCACTCGAAGTGGTGCGCGGCCTCACGGAGGCCGGCGTTGAACTCGACCATGATCTGGAGGTTGCCGATTTCCTGGCCGAGGAGGTCTCGATCTTCGGCGTCTCCTGCATTGGTTCGCGCGGGATGGCGGGTGTTCGCCCGGCCGAATGGCTGAGCCGGGAGGCAGGTGGGATGACGCTTGCCGATGGCATCACGCAAGTCGGTGGCAATCCGGATGCCGAACAGAAGGCCCGCGACGATATTCGCGCCTTTCTCGAACTCCACATCGAGCAGGGCCCGGTGCTGGAGAGCGAAAAACGCGATATCGGCGTGGTCACCGCCATTGCCGGGATCACCCGCGTGGAAATCATTGTCGAGGGCCGCGCAGACCATGCGGGCACCACGCCGATGGATCACCGCGCCGATGCGCTTGCCGCCAGCGCCCATGTGGTGCTCGCGGTTGAAACCTTTGCCGGCGAGCTTTCGGCGACACCCGGCCATTTTGCCGCAACGACCGGCGAATTCGAGATGTGGCCGAACGCCGCCAATGTGGTGCCCTCGAAAGTGCGCATGCTGCTCGATATCCGCTCGGAGCACCGCGACGATCTCGGCGCGTTTCTGGCCTCGCTTGAATCCTGCCTTGAAGGCATTGCCGGGGATAACGGTGTGGCCATCGCCGCGCCGCGCCTTGTCTCCGACAATCCTGCCATGCCGATGGATCCGCTGGTGATGGACGTGCTCGATGATGCCTGCGAGACGACGGGGGCCACCCACCGCCGCATGGCGTCTGGCGCAGGTCACGATGCCGCCTTCATGGCCCGGATCGCCAAGGCCGGCATGGTGTTTATTCCCTGCCGTGACGGGCGCAGCCACACACCGGAAGAATTCGCGGAAAACGCCGATATCGCGCTCGCAGCAGAAGTCCTGCTCGAGGCGGTAAAGCGGCTCGACAAACAACTGATGGAGCAATGAGATGGGCCGTATCCTGACGACCAAAGATGTGGAGCCCGCCGTCAAGGGTGGCTCGGTTTATGCCGCCGGTGGCGGTGGTTGGGCCGATCACGGCCGTATGCTGGGCTATGCCGCCGTCAATGTCGGCAAGCCGGAACTGGTCTCGGTGGAAGAGCTTTCCGACAATGACTGGGTGGCAACGGCTGCTGCCATCGGCGCGCCGGCCTCGACGACGCCCTGGGAGATGCAGGGCATCGACTACATCAAGGCGGCAGAGCTGCTGCAGGAGGCGCTTGGCGAACGGCTTTCCGGCCTGATCGTCGGCCAGAACGGCAAATCCTCGACGCTCAACGGCTGGCTGCCATCCGCCGTGCTCGGTACCAAGGTGGTCGATGCCGTCGGTGATATCCGCGCCCATCCGACCGGTGATATGGGCGCAATCGGCATGGCAAGTTCGCCGGAGCAGATGATTCAGACCGCCGTTGGCGGCAATCGCGCCGAAAACCGCTATATCGAACTGGTGGTCAAGGGTGCGACGGCGAAGATCTCGCCGGTGCTTCGAACCGCTGCCGACCAGTCCGGCGGCTTTATCGCGTCGTGCCGCAATCCGCTGCGCGCATCTTACGTGAAAGCCAATGCCGCACTCGGCGGCATTTCCATGGCGCTCGCACTCGGTGAAGCCATCATCGCGGCGGAGAAAAAGAGCGGTTCGGCCGTCATCGACGCCATCGTCAAAACCACCAATGGTGCAATCCTGACCGAGGGCAAGGTGACGAAAAAGGCCGTTATCTACACCAATGAGGCCTTCGATGTCGGCACGGTGACGGTGGGTTCCGGCGACAAGGCAATGCTGCTGCATGTGATGAACGAATATATGGCCGTGGAGGATGTGGGCGAGACGCGGCTTGCAACCTTTCCCGACGTGATCACCACGCTTTCGGAAGACGGCGAGCCCTTGAGCGTCGGCCAACTTGAAGAGGGCATGACGATCTTTGTGCTGCATGTGCCGAAGACGGTTATTCCGCTGTCTTCCAGCGTGAAGGACCCGGCGGTCTATCCGGTGGTGGAAAAGGCGCTCGGCATTTCGATTGCCGATTACGCGCTGGCCTGAGGAGGAAAACATGCCGAAAGACAATCCGCGCCACCCGCGTTTTCCGATCCCCGGCGGGCCTGAAATCCGCGCCAAAGGCTGGCGGCAGGAAGCTCTGCTGCGTCTGATGGAAAATGTGCTTTCCGTTGGCGAAGACCCGGACAACCTCGTGGTCTATGCCGCCCTTGGCAAGGCCGCGCGCAACTGGCCCTCACATGCCATGATCGTGAAGACGCTTCTCGAGATGGACGAGAACCAGACGCTGATCATCCAGTCCGGCAAGCCGGTCGGCCTGTTGAAGACCCATGCAAAAGCCCCGCTGGTGATCATGGCGAACTGCAATATCGTCGGCCAGTGGGCAAAGGCCGAAGTCTTCTACGAGCTGGAACGCAAGGGCCTGATCTGCTGGGGTGGACTGACGGCCGGCGCCTGGCAGTATATCGGTTCGCAGGGCGTCATTCAGGGCACCTACGAAATCTTCATGCGGATCGCCGAAAAGCGTTTTGACGGTTCGCTGGCCGGCCGCTTCATCCTGACTGCAGGACTCGGCGGCATGGGCGGCGCGCAACCGCTCGCCGGCCGCATGGCCGGTGCCGCCATCCTGGTGGTCGATATCGATGATGAGCGCGCCAAAAAACGTCACGAGATCGGCTTTCTCGACGCGATCGCGCCCGATCTCGATTCAGCACTTGCGATGATCGACGAGGCGGTTGCCGCCAAAAAGGCGATTTCGGTCGGGCTTGTCGGCAATGCCGCCGATATCTATCCCGAGATTGTCCGGCGCGGGATCACGCCCGATATCGTCACCGACCAGACCTCGGCCCACGACCTTGTCTATGGCTATGTGCCGAAGGGCATGAGCCTTGCGGAGGTGAAGCGCCTTCGCGAGGAAGGCCCGGCTCAGCTGATGGCCGCAAGCCGTGCCTCGGTTGCCGAGCATGTGCGAGCGATGCTGACATTCCAGCAAAACGGTGCGGAAGTGTTTGACAATGGCAATCTGATTCGTACCCAGGCGCGCGAAGGCGGCGTTGCCAATGCCTTCGATATTCCGATCTTCACCGAGGCCTATCTCAGGCCGCTGTTTGCCGAAGCGATCGGCCCGTTCCGCTGGATGGCGCTGTCGGGGGAGGAAAGCGATATCGCCCGCATCGATGATCTGGTTCTGGCGATGTTTCCGGATAATTTCATCGTCACCAACTGGATCCGTTTGGCGCGCGAAAACGTACCGTTCGAGGGCCTGCCGGCCCGCATCGCCTGGCTCGGTCATGGCGAGCGCACCAGACTTGCTGTGGCGGTCAATGAACTGGTCGAAAACGGCGAGCTCAAGGGACCGGTCGCATTTTCCCGCGATCATCTTGATGCCGGAGCCATGGCGCATCCCAACATCATGACGGAGAACATGAAGGACGGATCGGACGCGATTGCCGACTGGCCGCTGATCAACGCCATGACGATGTGCGCCTCGATGGCCGATCTGGTCGTCATCCATTCCGGCGGCGGCGGCTATGCCGGTTACATGACCAGTGCCGGCGTCACCATCATCGCCGACGGCACGGCCGATGGCGCGGAACGGCTGGAACACGCGCTCACCAACGATACGTCGCTGGGGATTATCCGTTATGCCGATGCAGGGTATGAGGCGGCCGAAGATGCTGCAAAGCGCGGTGATGTCGGCCATCTGCCGCTGGAAGTCTAAGCCCGACATTTGCGTCATCCTCGGGACAAACCCGGGGATGACGTCTCAGAGCGGAAATGAGCCCGCCTTGCCGCATGGCACAGCCGCGCCGGTCAGATATCCAGATTGGCAACCGAAAGCGCATTGTCCTGGATGAAGTCACGGCGGGGTTCAACCTCGTCACCCATCAAGCGCGAGAACAGCCCGTCGGCGCTGGTGGCGTCGTTGACCTTGACCTGCAGCAGCGAGCGGACATTGGGATCCATCGTCGTTTCCCAGAGCTGCTCGGCATTCATCTCGCCCAGGCCTTTATAGCGTTGTGTCGTCAGCCCCTTGCGTCCGGCCTCGAACACGGCTTCCAGCATGGCGCGCGGGCCGTAGATGGTGAGGTCGCCATTCTTGCGGCTCAACCGCGGCGGTTTTTCGTAGATTTCGAACAGCCGCTTCTGCATCTGGTCGATATAGCGCGCATCGGCTGAACCGATCAGGCCCATATCGAGCGAGGCCACTTCCTTGACGCTGCGGACCGTGCGTTCGAAACGGAGCCCGCCATCTTCGCGCACGAAGCCTTCCCATCCACGCTCGGTTTCCTCGGCGATCACGTCGAGCCGGGCGGCGATATCGGCAGCAAGGCGCTCGGCCTCGGCCGGGTCGGTCACCCGTTCGGCATTGAGCGCACCGGCGATCGCCGCCTGCTCGACGACCGCGCGGTCGTAGCGGGAATGGATGCCCTCCATGAGATTGCGCATGCGCACGGCATCAACGATGACCTGGCGCAGATCCGCGCCGGCGCGGACTTCACCGGTGCCCAGATGAAGGGACGCATCCTCGAGACCCTGGTCGATCAGGTAATCCTCGAGCGCCTGCTCGTTCTTCAGGTACTGCGTCGATTTTCCGCGCGTCACCTTATAGAGCGGCGGCTGGGCGATATAGAGGTGCCCGCGTTCGATCAGTTCCGGCATCTGACGGAAGAAGAAGGTCAGAAGCAGCGTACGGATATGGGCGCCATCAACGTCAGCATCGGTCATGATGATGATCTTGTGGTAGCGCAGCTTGTCCGGATTGTACTCGTCCTTGCCGATGCCGGTGCCGAGCGCCGTAATCATCGTGCCAATTTCCTGGCTCGATAGCATCTTGTCGAAGCGCGCGCGTTCGACGTTCAGGATCTTACCGCGAAGCGGCAGAATAGCCTGGGTCTCGCGCGAGCGGCCCTGCTTGGCCGAGCCGCCAGCGGAATCACCCTCCACCAGGACAAGCTCGGATTTCGCCGGGTCGCGGTTGGAGCAATCGGCAAGCTTACCGGGCAGCGAAGCGATGTCGAGCGCGCCCTTGCGCCGCGTCAGTTCACGTGCACGGCGCGCTGCCTCACGGGCGGATGCGGCTTCGGCAACCTTGGTGACCAGGATCTTGGCCTCGTTCGGATGCTCTTCCAGCCACTGCGCGAGCGCTTCATTGACGCAGCTTTCAACGACCGGGCGCACCTCGGAGGAGACCAGCTTGTCCTTGGTTTGCGAGGAGAATTTTGGATCCGGAACCTTGACCGAAAGCACGGCCGTCAGACCTTCGCGGCAGTCATCGCCCGTCAACGATACTTTCTCGCGCTTCAAAATGCCGGACGTATCGGCGTAGGCAATCATCTGGCGGGTCAGCGCGCCACGAAAACCGGCCATGTGGGTGCCGCCGTCGCGCTGGGGAATGTTGTTGGTAAAGCACAGCACATTCTCGTGATAGCTGTCGTTCCACCACATTGCCACTTCGACGGTGATATCGTCCTTTTCGGTGGAGATTGCGATCGGCGCGCTGACCAGCGGTTTCTTGGAGCGGTCGAGATAAGCGACAAAGGCAGCGAGACCGCCGTCGTAGTGCAAATCTTTCTCGATCTTTTCGGAATGGCGGTTGTCGGTCAGAAGAATGTGCACGCCGGAATTCAGGAAGGCCAGTTCATGCAGACGCTTTTCCAACGTGTCATAGTCGAACTCGACCATGGTGAAGGTTTCCTGGCTCGGCATGAAGGTGAGCTCGGTTCCGGTCTCACCGGCAGCATCGCCGATCACTTCCAGCGGCTTGTCTGCAACACCATGGGTAAAGCTGATCTCGTGCAGCTTGCCATTGCGCTTGATCTTCAGCTTCAGCCAGACCGACAGGGCATTGACCACCGAGACGCCGACGCCGTGCAGGCCGCCGGAAACTTTGTAGGAATTCTGGTCGAACTTGCCGCCCGCATGCAGCTGGGTCATGATGACTTCTGCCGCCGAAATACCCTCGCCGGTATGAATGTCGGTCGGGATGCCGCGGCCATTGTCGGTGACCGACACGGAACCATCGGGGTTCAGCGTCACGGTCACGAGATCGGCGTAGCCGCCAAGTGCCTCGTCGATGGCGTTATCCACCACCTCATAGACCATATGATGCAGACCCGAACCGTCATCCGTGTCGCCGATATACATGCCGGGGCGTTTGCGCACGGCGTCGAGGCCTTTGAGAACCTTGATCGAATCGGCGCCGTATTCGGCCGGAAGGCCGACGGCTGTTTCTGGAGTTTCGCTCATCAACAGGTCTTTCCGAATTTGTCAGGGGTGCGGCAGGTTACGTAAAACGCCACCGAATCACTGCTTTTTCAAGCGCAAAGCTTAGGGGAAAAGCCGTTTCCGCTCAAATCACTACGGCCCCTTTTACAGTCAAATTGGGGATAAACCTAGCCTGTTTCAATGGCGGGGCATGCCGACACCGGAAGCCATCGATCTCGCGCTTGAAAATCAGCGGGTAACCGTCCGTGATGGACCGGTTGCGGGTGCGCGATACCAACCCTGAAAAATGCAGGCGGCGCCCCGCCGGGAGCGCCGCCTCGAAAATGCGGATCGACCTGAAAAATCGGCAAGGAAGGGCGAGATCAGCCCGCCTTGCGACGGCCCCAGCGTTCATTCGGCTCGATCAGCGCGGCATCGGCAAAGGTCGCCATCTCGTGTTCGGCCCTGTCATGGGTCAGGATGCCGTTCCAATGAAGGTAGAGATAGCTGTCACGAATGATCTGGTTGGTCGAGGGGGATGTGGCGGTTGTACTACGTACACGATTGGAATGGGCGGCCGTGGGGGCCATGTCCTTCTCCATGGAATATCTGGCGTTTGGGAGGCGCTCTCCGGTGGGAAACGGTTTTCGCAATCGGGACCCCGTACACGACTTGCAGGGCCGGATGCAGTGAACCTCTTGGCCAGAAGCCGTATTGAGGTCCCGAATGCATTTTCAGATTAGTAATCCAGACTGCATTGTTCTTTGATCTCCCTCAAACTCCGTGAGAATCGTCATTTTTCGGGGTCAGCGCGCAAGTTTCCGGTCAATCAGCAGATCAAGTTCTCCGAGTGCTTCTTCATCGAGCTGGCCGATGATGCGCGAAAGCCTGTTGGCAAAGGCGGTATGGGCGGGGGAAAGCCCGGCTGTATCGACCACCACGCGAGGATCGGACTGATCGGCAATGGCAAACAACGCCTCGGCATCGTCCCAGATAATATGGAAATAGCCGGCAACGCGCTGAAGGAAGTCGAAACTCGGCTTGCCGCGTCGCCCGTGTTCAAGCGCGGAGAGATAGGCGGCTGACACGCCGATGGCCTCGGCCATCTGTTTCTGCGAAACGCCGCGCCGCGCCCTCAGTTCACGAACGGCCTCTCCGAACGGAGTCATGCTCATGTCCCTTTCTCCGGGCAAGCCGCACATAAAGCGCGCCCTCGCCGCCATGCTGGCGGGCCGCCGTTTCATAGGAAGAAATCAGCGGCCTGAAGTCCGGCAGCGAAAACCACATAGGCACCGCCCGTTTCAAAACCCCGTCGCTGCCGATCGATCCGCCCTTGCCGGTGATCACCAGAATATGCCGGTGCCCCCTGGCATGTGCGCGGTGCAGAAATGCCAGAAGCAGGGCATGCGCCTCGTCCTGAAACAGGCCGTGCAGATCGACCCTGGCGTCGATCGACAGCCGTCCGCTTGCCAGCTTGCGCTTGATGGGCCGCTCGAGCGGATGGTGCTTTCGGGCCTGATCCTGCGCCAGCTTTTTCGGCAATGCCAGCGGCGAGACGCTGGTCTTTCCTGTGTCCGCCTTTTTGCCTTCTGCGGCAATGCCATTCATCAGGTCGGGAAAACTTTCCGGATTTGCCGAGTGTTTTTCCAGCTTTTTGCCTGGCAACGGCCGTGCCGTACGCGCGACCTTGTTCCACAATTCCCGCTCTTCTGACGAGAGCTTCCGGCGGCTCATCTTGAAAGAAACTCCCGACAAAAAGAAGCGGCGTCTGAACGCCGCTTCATACCACAGAGGCTAACCGCTATTCGGAAGCCGTGGCGATCAGCTTCCAGTTCGGATCCCGCGAGCGCGTATCGCGTGCGAATGTCCAGAGATCGCGAACCTCGGCAATCTGCTCGGCATCGCCTTCAACAACGCCGCCGTCCGTATCATAGGTCGCGGAAATCATCTGGCTGACAATCCTGAGTGTGATCCGGGCCTCCGTATTTTCAACGTCCACCTCGGTGATCTCGGCTTTTTCGATACCGACGAAATTCGCCTTGACGGTTTCGCCGCTTGCCTCGCGCTCGCTGAGAGCGGCATTGAAGCCCTCATAGACCTCCTTGGAAAGGAGGTCCTTCAGTGTGCGCCGGTCGCCTTCGGCAAACGCCATCACGATCATTTCATAGGCCGCGCCTGCGCCCTTGAGGAAGGTATCGGGCTCGAACTGCGGATCGGCTTCAACGATCTCGCGGAGGCCTGTGTTTACTGCGGTCCCCTCCGGCGAAATTTTGTCGATGGCGGCCATGCGGGCAGCCTTCTGATCCTTTTCGGCGCCAGGCAGCGTAATCACATTGCCCTTTTCGCCGACGGCCTCGGTCGCGTCGGTACGCGAGCGAACCGGGGTCTGCTCATAGCGCGGCTTCTCGTTGCCCGTGCGGCGGCCCAGAACGTTGCGGAGCTGGAAAAAAATCACCACCGCGGCAATCAGAAAGAAGAGTGTAATCAGATCACTTGTGCCCATTTTGGTGTTAACCGCCATTTTCCCTGTTGTTTCCCACCCCCATATAGACTTCACAGGGCCATGATTCAAATGTAACACTTCGAATGAAGACGTTCATTTCGTCATGATCATAACGAAAGACGAACCGAACAGGAAACCGTTTTGCCGCTTCTGATTGCCATCATCCTCTTTCCTTTTGTTGAGATCGCCGGTTTCATCGTTGTTGGCCGTGCCATCGGGCTGTTTCCGACACTCGGTTTGATTATCCTCACAGCCATCATCGGCGCGATTTTGCTGCGTGTTCAGGGCTTCGGCGTGATGCAGCGGCTCAACACCGATGTGCGTGACGGTGGCGATCCCGGACGGGAGCTGGTGCATGGCGCGATGATCGTGCTGGCGGGCATCCTGTTGCTGATTCCGGGCTTTGTGACCGACATCCTCGGCTTTCTGCTGTTCATACCGCCGTTCCGGGACTTCGTCTGGCGGCGGATCAGCAAGAATATGGTGGTTGTATCCCAGGGTTCTTCCTTCTTCCGGTCGGGAGCCGGTCCGGGCGGGTCGCGACGGCCGCCGGGCGGCAGGGGCGCAACCGTGGTCGATCTCGATTCCGAAGACTTCTCCTCCGGTTCCCCTGACGCCAATTCGCCTTGGGCCGAGCGCGACCGGCTGGATGATGACCGCTCCGATGACGACAAGCGGAACGACAAGGACCGGTAGCCGTTTCAGTCTCTTCGACATGCGACTGTCGGCGTCTCACCCTGCGCTGCGGGCGTTGCAACACCTGCCAAGGGTTGTGCGCGCGCGCCCTAAGTGCTAACTGGCAATCCAAATTGATCACTCGAAAGGACGCGAAATGGCAGAGGAAAACGGTGCGGAAAAGAAGGAAAGCCCTTCGCTGAGCATTCTCACTCAGTACATCAAGGATCTCTCCTTTGAAAATCCCGGTGCTCCGGCTTCGCTGCAGAAGCGTGATGGCCAGCCGAACATCAACATCAGTGTCAACGTCAACGCCAATCCGCTTGGCGAAGACAATTACGATGTTCTGCTTTCGCTGAAGGCCGAAGCCAAGTCCAAGGACAAGGCTGTGTTCCTGTGCGAACTGGTCTATGGCGGCGTCTTCCGGGTCGCGAACTTCCCCAAGGAACACGTGCTGCCGATGCTGTTCATCGAATGCCCGCGCCTGCTGTTCCCGTTTGCCCGTCAGATCGTGGCCGATGCCACCCGCAATGGCGGCTTCCCGCCGCTTCTGGTGGACCCGATCGATTTTGCGCAGATGTTCCAGAAGCGTATGGCCGAGGAGCAGGCCCGCGCCAAGGTGCAGCAGCCGGCCAACTGAGCCGCACGCTCATTACGTATAAAAAGACCCGGCTTTGCGGCCGGGTTTTTTGTTTCCTGGTGGGCCTGCCCGCTTTAATTCGGGAGCTTTGCATTCGGCGGTGCCTCAGCGGTCGGAGGTTTGCCAGCGCGGATTTGACCACGGAACCGCGTTTTCCGGCGCCAGTGGCTGGTGGCCGAGGATGTGATCGCTGGCCTTTTCGCCAACCATGATAGACGGTGCGTTGAGATTGCCGTTGGTGATGCGTGGAAACACCGAGCTGTCGGCAACCCTGAGGCCCTCGACACCGATCACCCGGCATTCGGGATCGACCACCGCCATCTTGTCATCGGCACGGCCCATCTTCGCGGTGCCGCAAGGATGGTAAGCGCTTTCGGCGTGTTCGCGGATGAAACCGTCGATCTCGTCATCGCTTTCGACATCGCTGCCCGGCTGAATTTCCTTGCCGCGATAGGGATCGAAAGCGGGTTGCGCGAAGATTTCGCGCGTCAGCCGAACGCAATGGCGGAAATCTTCCCAGTCCTTTTCATGGCTCATATAGTTGAACACGATCTTCGGGGCGTCCTTCGGATCATTGCCCGTCAGCGTCACTTCCCCGCGCGAGGGCGAGCGCATCGGCCCGACATGGGCCTGAAAGCCGTGGCCTTCCGCCGGCGCTGTGCCGTCATAGCGCACCGCCATCGGCAGGAAGTGATACTGGATATCGGGATAGTCGACGCCGGGCCGGGAACGCACGAAGGCGGCGCTTTCGAACTGGTTGGACGCGCCGATGCCGTTCTTGAAGAACAGCCACTGCGCGCCCGCCAGCCCTTTACCGAAGATGTTCCAGTGCTTGTAGAGCGTGATCGGCTGGGTGCTCGCCTGCTGGATATAGACCTCCAGATGGTCCTGCAGGTTCTTGCCGACACCGGGGCGATCGGCGACGACGGGAATGTCGTGTTCGGCAAGCTCCGCTGCAGGCCCGATACCGGAGAGAAGCAGAATTTTCGGCGTGTTGATCGAAGAGGCCGCGAGAATGACCTCGCGCCGGGCACGGATGGTCTCGACCACGCCGCCACGCTCCACCTCGACGCCGACCGCGCGGCCATCCTCGATGATCACCTTGCGGGCAAGGCAGCGGATCAGGTCGAGATTTTGTCTTTTCAGCGCTGGTTTGAGATAGGCGTTGGCCGCAGACCAGCGCCGTCCCTTCCACACCGTCTGCTCCATCGGTCCGAAGCCTTCCTGCTTCTCGCCGTTATAATCGCCCGTCGTCTCGAAGCCTGCTTGTTTTCCCGCCTCGACAAAGGCATGGAACAGCGGGTTCTGGCGCGGGCCTCGCGTCACATGCAGCGGGCCGTCCTTGCCGCGCCAGGCCGGGTCGCCGCCATGGCCGCCCTCGTGCCAGTGTTCCATGCGCTTGTAATAGGGCAGCACATCCGCATAACCCCAGCCGGTGGCGCCGCTTTCGGCCCAGTGGTCGTAGTCGCGGGCGTGACCACGGACATAGACCATGCCGTTGATTGATGACGAGCCGCCAATCACCTTGCCGCGCGGGGTTGCCAACCGGCGGTTGCCGAGATGCGGCTCCGGTTCGGAGACAAAACCCCAGTCGTAACGCTTCATGTTCATCGGGTAGGAGAGCGCTGCCGGCATCTGGATGAACGGGCCGATATCGGTTCCGCCGAATTCGAGCACCAGCACGGAGTGCTTTCCGTCTTCCGAGAGGCGCGCGGCCAGTGCCGAGCCTGCCGATCCGGAACCGACGATGACAAAATCTGCTTCAGTCATGGGGTGTCATTCACCTTTTAATCTGTCGGCGAGGCCGGCAATTTTCATTCTCACCCGCCGGGAGATACTCTCCGGCCGGTTGGCCCCACGGGCCTTAATTGTCCTCCTCCAGCGCTTGCCGCACCGTTCCGCCGGGGCAGCGCACCCCGGCGACCGGCGATGCTCAATAGGGACTGTCGACCCTGCCGAGCGCCACCTGAACGGTTTTCGTCTGCGAATAGTATTCCATCGCTGCACGACCGTTTTCGCGGCCGAAGCCGGATTGCTTGACGCCACCGAAGGGGATTTCCACCGGTGTCAGATTATAGGTATTGATCCAGCAGATACCGGCCTGAAGACGGCCTGCAACGCGGTGACCGCGCGCGAGATCACGGGTAAACACGCCGGCGGCCAGCCCGAACGGTGTGCCGTTGGCGCGGTCAATCACCTCGTCCTCACTGTCGAAGGAAAGCACGCTCATCACCGGGCCGAAGATCTCCTCGCGCGCGATCGTCATATCGTCGGTGACATCGGCAAACACGGTGGGCTCGATATAGGCACCGTCGGCAAACGCCGGGCCATCTGGAACACCGCCGCCGGTGACGAGCCGCGCGCCCTCGCTTTTTCCTGAGGCGATATAGGCCAGAACCTTGCCCCGCTGGGCCTCGGAAATCAGCGGCCCAAGATGGGTTTCGGGATCCAGCGGATCGCCCAGGCGGATGGTGGCCGTGCGCTCTGCAAGCCGGGTGAGGAACGCCTCCAGAATGGATTTCTGCACAAAAACCCGTGTGCCGTTTGAGCAGATCTGGCCGGTGGAATAAAAGTTGCCGAGCATGGCGCCGCCGATCGCGTCTTCGATGTCGGCATCCTCGAACACCACCATCGGCGACTTGCCGCCAAGCTCCATGGTGGCGTGGCGCATGCCCGACGCCGCTGCGGCATAGACCTTGCCGCCGGTCGGGACCGAACCGGTCAGCGAAACCTTGGCGGTCTTTTGATGGCTGGCAAGGGCGGCGCCCACGTCTCCGAAGCCCTGGACCACGTTGAAGAGCCCCTTCGGCGCTCCCGCCTCGATAAAAATTTCCGCCAGTTTCAGTGCCGAGAGCGGCGTCATTTCGGACGGCTTGAACACCATGGCATTGCCGCAGGCAAGCGCCGGCGCGGCCTTCCAGGAGGCGATCTGGATCGGATAGTTCCAGGCGCCGATACCGACACAGATGCCGAGCGGTTCACGCAGCGTATAGGCAAAGCCTTCGCCGAGCGGCACGCTCTCGCCGGAAAGGCCGGCGGCCTGCGCGGAAAACCATTCAAGCGCGTCCGCACCCGATGCCGCGTCAGCCACGAGCGTTTCCTGAATGGCCTTGCCTGTGTCCAGCGTTTCGAGTTCCGACAGTGCATCATTGTGCTCACGCATCAGGTCGGATGCCCGGCGCAGCACGCGGGCACGTTCGACCGGAAGGAGGGCAGCCCACTGTTTCTGAGCGCGTTCGGCGGCCGCCATAGCGCGTTCGATGATCGCCGGTGTTGCCGCATGAAGCGTCGCGATCACCTCGCCGGTGGCCGGATAAATGCTTTCAAAGGTCTGGCCGGCCTTGTCCTCGACATAGTCGCCATCGATGAAATGGCTGGCTTTCGGCTGTGCACGCATTGTTGCTCTCCGCTTGGTCCGCATTCGTTGTTTCGGGGTGCGCGAACGCCCTATCTGTCACGGGGCCAGCGCTGGCTGGCTTCGAGAATGTTGAGGTCCATGTGATTGCGCATGAACCGTTCCGAGGCATTTTTGACCGGCTGATAATCCCACGGCTTGTAGTCGCCGTTTCGAAGCGCCTCATAGACGATATGACGGCGCGCCTGGCTTTCGCGGATTTCGGCGTCATAGGCCGCCATGTCCCACATCTGGCGCACCTTTTGCGCAAAACCGGCAACGGTGGCGGCGTGGGCAGGATCTGCAGCAAGGTTGGTAAGCTCGTGCGGATCGGCCTCAAGATCGAAAAGCTGCGGTGGGTCGAGTTCGCAATGATTATACTTGAACCGGCCTTCGCGGATCGAAACCAGCGGCGCCTCGGAGGCTTCGGCCGCATATTCCATGCGCACCGGCATTTTTCGCGCAGCGCCTGCTGCCACGGGGATCAGGCTTTCGCCGTCGGTCCAGGGCGCAATCGTCGCCATGTCGATGCCGGCGAGATCGGCAAGCGTTGCCGCAATATCGACGGTCGAGGCCGGGGTCTTGACCAGGCCCGGTGCCATACCGGGGGCGGCGATCATCAGCGGCACGCGCGACGAGCCCTCATAAAAGCTCATCTTGAACCATAAGCCGCGTTCGCCCAGCATATCGCCATGGTCAGAGAGGAAGACGATCACTGTGTCTTCGGCAAGACCGGTCCCGTCCAGCGCTTCGAGGATTTCGCCGATCTTGTCGTCGATATAGGAGACATTTGCGAAATAGGCGCGCCGCGCCCGGCGGATATCTTCCTTCGCAATATCGAAATTCTGCCAGTCATTGGCATCTAAAATCCGTTTCGAATGGCCGTCCTGCGCATCGTAACCGATCCCGTCGATCTCCGGCTCGAGATGGTCGCAGCCCTCGTAGAGGTCCCAGTATTTCTTCCGGGCCACATAAGGGTCATGCGGATGGGTGAAGGAGACGGTCAGCATGAACGGGCGGTCGTCCTTGCGTCGGCCGAGGTCATAGACCTTGCGCACCGCCTCATAGGCAACCTCGTCGTCATATTCGAGCTGGTTGGTGATCTCGCCGACACCGGCTCCCGTCACCGAACCCATATTGTGATACCACCAGTCGATACGCTCGCCGGGCACTGGCATAGTCGGGGGTCCAGCCGTAATCGGCCGGATAGACATCGGTGGTCAGCCGCTCCTCGAAGCCGTGGAGCTGGTCGGGACCGACGAAGTGCATCTTGCCGGCAAGCGCGGTCTGGTAGCCGGCGCGGCGCAGGTGATGGGCATAGGTCGGGATATCAGGCGAAAACTCGGCGGCATTATCATAAACGCGGGTGCGGCGCGGCAGTTGACCGCTCATGAAAGAGGCGCGCGCCGGCGCGCACAGTGGCGAGCCGGTATAGGCATTTTGAAAACGCGTCGAACGCTGGCTGAGCTTTCTCAGGTTCGGCGTGTGCAGAAAGTCGGCCGGACCGTCGGGAAACAGGGTCCCGGCAAGCTGATCGACCATGAGAACGAGAATGTTCGGCCGCGCGGTCATGAAGACATCTCCTTGGCGAGTGTGAGTTCGAGATATTCCCGGGTCATTTCGATGGCGCCCTGGCGGCTGGTGCCGAAATCCTTCAGCGCCGCGCGCAGGTAAAACCCGTCGATCATTGATCCGAGCCCTTCGGCGATGCGGTTTGCCACCTCCCGGCTGACACGCTGTCTGAGTGCAAAGACAAGATTGGAGCGCAGCCGCGCGTCGTAGATCGCGAGAAGCCGGCTGGCATCGCCCTTGCGCTGGGCCTGAACGTAAAAGGCAAGCCAGGCGGCAACGACGGCGGGATCGAACTGGTCGCGGCCAAAGCTTGCCTCGATCACCGCGAACAGACGTTCCTCCGGTGTGGTCGCCGTCTTGTAGCGGGCCTTGACCGAGGTGCCGAACTCATCAAGGATGCGCCGCATGGCCGCGAACAATATCTTGTCCTTGGAGCCGAAATAATGGTGCGCGAGCGCAGGCGAAACGCCCGCCCGCCGCGCGATCTTGGCGACCGTGACCTCAACCATGCCGACCTTGCCGACTTCCTCGATCGCTGCCCTGACAAGGGCCTCGCGACGAATGGTTTCCATTCCGGTTTTCGGCATCGGCTCAACCCGCTGAAAAAATGCTCAGAGACGTTTAATGGCGAAGAAATATGCAACTCTGCTGGCTTCGCCGTTTACAGGAATTAACATATGTTATATTGATTGACTGATCAATCAAAGAAGCCAACAGTTTTTCGCCGCGCCATTTCAGGCGCAATGGCAATCTTGCAACGGACCCGAAAGGAACGCTGACATGACTGATAACTTCCGAATGATGCTCGCAGCTCTTACCGCCGCCACAACCCTTTCCGTCGGCGCAGCCCAGGCCCAGGAAACGGCCTGCGACAGTGTAAGCTTCTCCGATGTCGGCTGGACGGACATCACCACCACGACGGCAACAGCGAAACATGTGCTTGAAGGCCTCGGTTATGATGTCGACGTCAAGGTTCTCTCGGTTCCGGTGACATTCGCATCGCTGAAGAGCGACGATATCGACGTCTTCCTCGGCAATTGGATGCCGGCCCAGTCCGGCGCGATCACACCCTATACGGATGAGGGCGAAATCGACGTTGTCGCCACCAATCTGGAAGGCACAAAATACACCCTGGCGGTGCCGACCTACACCTATGAAAAGGGTCTGAAGACCTATGGTGATATCGCCAAGTTCGCCGATGAACTTGATGACACGATCTACGGCATTGAGCCGGGCAATGAGGGCAATGCCTATCTCGTCTCGCTGATCGAGGAGAACAAGTTCGGCCTCGAAGGCTTCAAGGTTGCCGAAAGCTCCGAACAGGGCATGCTCGCCATGGTCGGCCGCAAATACCGCAAGGAACAGCCGATCGTGTTCCTCGGCTGGGAACCGCATCCGATGAATGCCACCTATTCGCTGAAATATCTCACCGGCGGTGAAGACTTCTTCGGCGGCGAGGGCATTGTCCGCACCGTGACCCGCAAGGGTTTTGCCGATGAATGCCCGAATGTCGGCAAGCTTCTGGAAAACATGAAGTTCTCGCTGGCCATGGAAAACAAAATCATGGGCCAGATCCTCAATGACGGCGAGAATGAGGGCGATGCCACGGCTGCGTGGATCAAGGCTAATCCAGACGCGCTGGACGCCTGGCTGGACGGTGTGACCACCACGTCCGGCGAGCCGGGCCTGCCGGCGGTCAAGGCCTCGCTCGGCCTTTAAGGACAAAAGGCCCGGACTGGCGAAACGCTTTTCCGGGCCTTTCCTTATCTGCATTGATTGTGATCGAGACGCGGCCGGCAGCACGGCGGCGCGGCCACGGCCCTGTCGTGGCTATCCGGGGGACAAAGAAGGAGCAACCTCTTGCACTGGCTGACAGACTACAAGATCCCGCTGGGACACTGGGCCCAGGACATCTTCGACTGGCTGCAGATCCATGGCGGCTGGTTTTTCGACGGTCTGGCCGAGGTCATGAGCTGGCTCATCGACAGGTTGCTCTGGGTGCTGCAGGCACCCGGCCCGATCGCCGTCGCTATTGTCGTGACCGCGCTTTCCTACTGGCTTCAGCGCAACTGGAAGGTTTCGCTGTTCGTGTTTTTCGGCTTTCTGTTCATCGTCAATCAGGGCTATTGGGAAGAAACCACCGAAAGCCTGGCGCTGGTGATCTCGTCTTGCCTGATCTGCATGGCCGTCGGCGTGCCGATCGGCATCTTCACAGCCCATCGGCCCCGTTTTTATCAGGTGGTGCAACCTGTTCTCGACCTGATGCAGACGCTGCCGCCTTTCGTCTATCTGATCCCGGCGATCATCTTCTTCGGCATCGGCATGGTGCCGGGTCTCCTGGCCACCGTGATCTTCGTGATCCCGGCCTCCATTCGCCTGACCCATCTCGGTATCTCCTCGGTGCCGCAGCCCTTGCTTGAGGCGGCTGATGCCTTTGGCGGAACACCGTGGCAGAAGCTTACCAAGGTCGAGCTGCATCATGCGCTACCGCAGATCATGGCCGGGCTGAACCAGACCATCATGCTGTCGCTGTCGATGGTGGTTGTCGCAGCGCTCGTTGGTGCAGACGGGCTTGGCGTTCCGGTGGTGCGCGCGCTCAATCAGGTCAATCCCGCGCTCGGCTTTGAAAGCGGCTTCGTCATCGTTGTCGTCGCCATCATTCTCGACCGGGTTCTCAAGATCGGAGGGCGTAACAATGGCTGATGCCGTCGTCTTTGAAGATGTGAATATCGTGTTCGGTGACAAGCCGGAAAGCGCCCTTCCGTTGATGGATGCCGGCAAGGACCGCGCGGAAGTTCAGGACGAGACCGGACAGGTGCTCGGCGTGCACAATTGCTCGCTGGCCGTCGGTGAAGGCGAGCTTCTGGTGCTGATGGGGCTTTCGGGGTCGGGGAAATCGACCCTGCTTCGGGCTGTCAATCGCCTCAACCCGGTCTGCCGCGGCCGCGTTCTGGTCAATGACGGCACCCAGATGACTGATGTGACCCAGGCCGACAACAAGACGCTGCGCCATATCCGGCTGTCACGGGTTTCCATGGTGTTCCAGCAGTTTGGGCTGTTGCCGTGGCGCAATGTCCGCGACAATATCGCTCTCGGACTGGAATTTGCGGGCCTGAGCAAACAGGAGCGTCTGAAGAGGGCGGAAGCCCAGCTCGAACTCGTTGGGCTGAAGGACTGGGGCGACCAGCTTGTCGGTGAACTTTCCGGCGGAATGCAGCAGCGCGTCGGTCTTGCCCGCGCCTTTGCCACTGAAGCGCCGATCCTGCTGATGGACGAGCCGTTTTCCGCGCTTGATCCGTTGATCCGCACGCGTCTTCAGGATGAGCTGATTGAATTGCAGCGCAATCTGAAGCGCACCATCATCTTCGTCAGCCACGACCTCGACGAGGCCTTCAAGATCGGCGACCGGATCGCTATCATGGAAGGCGGGCGGATCGTCCAGTGCGGTACGCCGTCCCAGATCGTGCGCAAGCCCGCCGACGCCTATGTCGCCGACTTTGTCGCCAATGTTAACCCGCTGGGTGTTCTGCGCGCCGCCGATGTGATGAGCGACGATCCCGCACCGGAGGATGCCCGTCCTGTCAGCCCTAACATCAAACTGGCGGAAATGATGAATGCCCTTGGTAAGGGCGCGATCCTGCGCGTGGTTGACGACAGCGGCAATACCGTCGGCAGCATCCGGCCTTCCAATGTCGTCACCGCCCTCAATCCGGAAAACAGTCTCAATTAATTGAGATGGGTCTCGGGAAACCTCTGTAAAATCATGCGGCAGCCGGTTGCTGCATGATGAAGTCTGCATAAACGCGTGACGCCCAACACAGATCTCACCGTCAAAACGGTGAATACCGAAACACGGTTCAGTCAGGGTTATTCTTTCTGGCTTTGAATTTTAGCCTCAGTGCATATACGGCCGCTTCAAAGGTGGCCAGGTTGATCCTGTATTGGAAGAATGCCTCAAAAAAACCTTTGGTCAAGAAGGCTTGCTTCTTGTTGACTTTATCAATTCTTCGGTTGAGAAAACGCTTTACAGATTTCTTGAAACCCTCGTCACCATCATAACGATTAATATCAATCAGACGTTGGGTCAGAACTGGTTTCACCTCGCCCATTTTGTCCGCGATTTCTTGTAAATCCATCACGGTTTTTGGCATGATGAACTTGCGTGTCGTGATTCCGCTTCCGACCCTGTAATCCAGCAATTCTTCGTCGATAAAACCGATACGATCCTCGAGATAGGCACGGTAGCCGAATACCAGATCTTCGGGGATAAAGCCCTGGGCTGTTATCAGGCCGTATTTTTCGAACAGGTCGCGGTGCCAGGCGCCTGACGCACCAAGATAAAGCGAACGCGACTTCGATACTAAATATATATTATTCTTCCGGGTGAAAATCGTTTTGGAGTATAATCGTTCGATATCATTGCCTGCCAGGTCTTTGCATTTCGCATGCGAATGTACCAACAGCGCATTTGTTTCCTTGAATTTCTCAACGATTCTGGTTGTTCGCTCCGGGTAGGAAACATCGTCGCCGGGTGCGAACACGATTACCTCGCCGCTTGCCAGCAGAATGGATTGATTCAGATTTCCAACAAAACCAAGGTTTTTCTTGTGTGCGACAAATTTTACTGCGATGTCATCGGGTGCATATCTCAGAATATGTTCAATTAATGAAGCCGTTCCATCTGTCGATGCGTCATCACAGATTAAGATTTCGAGGGGACGATATGTCTGCTTGAATGCCGCATTCAAAGCCTCTTCGATATAATCTTCTTGATTATAGGTTAATATCAGAAATGTGGCTTTCATTCACGGAATATTCCCGGGTTTATCACTATGTAAATTGCTGTATTCTATACATCACTCTGAGTTCTGAATGGCAAGCAATGCAATGTATCACGAGGGACGATAACGCCAAATCCGATTTCCACAGAGCGTTTGTCTATTCCTGATACAGTCAGGTATCCATGCCCAGAAATCGAAAACCGCCTGCAGCAGGCGCTCTCGGTTGTGGAAAAATAGCCTTGCGAGGCCAGCGTGAGTACGGCATAGCATGTGAAAACCCGATTTTTCCGGGCTCGACTGGACCGCAGGTAATGACTAAGAAAATACACTTTCTGTATGAGGGGCCGGTTGACCTTGATGCGGTTAGAAATTGGGACCCTGAAAAGGACCCTATGCGCTTTCCTGACGGAGTCGGCCACGGGTTTTTCCAAAACTTCCTTGCTGTCCGGGGTTTGCATCCGGAAACGGTGATTTCCAAAACAACCGGCAAGGCTGATATCTACGTCGTCTATCAGAAGAAACGGTACAGCTATCGCAATAACCTGGCTGTTTATTGGGAAATGATGCGGCGAAAAAGCCCGCCTCAGATCGTTTCGATTCATTCTGACGCGCCACTCGAGAGCCTGCCGGTATTCTTTGTCAGCCGGTCTGTTGTGCCCAATCTGTTCCGGCTTACCGAAGCGAATGACAGATTTATTCCTCTGTTGCCGCAGAACGGATTGATCAAGTCAAACGGGAACAGAAAAACGGTTGCAGTTTACGGCGGACGAAAAAACCGGCCCGATCATATCATGACGCGGGATTTCATTGCCCGCTGCGAAAAAGCAGGCATCGCATTTCGCTTTTGTGATTTCGACAAAGAAAACCCGAATGAGGCACTCGATTTCAGTAATATTCTGGTTACCCTCTGTCTGCGTAATCCGCAGGAGCGCGAAGTCGGGCGCAAGCCGCCGACAAAGCTGATCAATGCCTGGGCGGCTCATACCATACCGATCATCGACCGGGAGCCCGGATACCTTTCCGTCGGCACGCCTGACAGGGATTGCCTGCTTCTCAGGGCCGACCACCGCTGTAGCCCGCAGGATGCCCAGGAGGAGTTGTTTTCGCTTCTCGTCAAGGTCGTCTCAAACGATCTGAGCCAGCTTCATGCAGAGATCGCCAAGCAGGCAGAACGGTTTACAAAGCCCGCAATCGCGAGTGATCTTTTGACGTTTCTCACAGAAGAAGACGCACCCGAATGGGGCCTCAAGCAGAAAATGGCGATCACGCTTGCTCTGGTGATTTTCCCGATCAAACGCGTCATCCGGAAATGCAACAGGATCGTCAGGCGCGCCGTGAATGATAAGTAGGGCGCGTCGCGTGCTCGGCAGAGATGCGAATGGCCCGAAAAAACGGTTCGCACTCAAAGTCGCTCTTATGGATGTACGGATTCTGGAATATCTCCGTTGCTTCGGATTTTCCCCGGACCGATGCGCAAAGCAGCTGATTTATCCTGTTATCGATGCTTTTTTGGATGATGCCCGATCCGGTGATCGTCGCGGTTCTGGCCGCTTCGACCCGGCCATCTTGGTAAAATCGTAGCTTGACGATTGACGAATGGGAACTGATTCCATAAATATCGGCCAAGGAATTGGAACGTACCAAATCGGGAGGAGATGGTATGAAGTGGGGGCTCATCGGGGCCAGTACGATTGCGTCCGAACACATGATCGGTGCAATCCGGGCGCAGTCTGGTCACACGGTCGAAGCGGTGCTGTCGTCCAATGCCGAACGGGGTCAGGCCTTTGCCGCGCGCAACGCAATCCTGCATGTGTTTACCGATCTTGAAGCCCTTTTGGCGCAACCCGGGATCGACGCCGTTTACATCTCCACCACCAATGAGAAGCATTTTCCCCAAGCGATGGCCGCCATTGCCGCCGGCAAGCACGTTCTGTGCGAAAAACCGCTCGCGCTCAGAGTTGAAGACGCGGCAGCAATGATTGAGGCCGCCCGGGAGGCCGGTGTCGTGTTTGCGACCAATCATCACCTGCGCTGCAGCGGCGCGCATCTGGCCATCCGGCGGTTGATTGCCGAAGGCCGGATCGGCCGCATTTTGTCGATGCGGGTCTTCCATGCCGTCAGTCTGCCGGAACATCTGCGCGGCTGGCGGATCGACGATGCTGCTGCCGGCGGCGGCGTTATTGCGGATATCACGGTCCATGACGCCGATACGGTGCGCTTTCATCTGGGTGAAGACCCGAAGACCGTCGTCGCTCAGGCGGTGTCGTCCGGGCTTGGCCAGGGCGTGGAAGACAGCGTCATGTCGGTCTGGACTATGCCATCCGGGGTCATGGTGCAAAGCCATGAGAGCTTCACCCATCCTTTTGCCGGCTCCGGCATCGAGGTGCACGGCACAAAGGGGTCGGTGTTTGCTCGTAACGTGATGACACAGAACCCGAGCGGCATAATCACGCTCACCGACAAGGACGGCACACTGCAGTTGAACTACGAGCGGCACGAGCTCTACGGCTACGGCCTCCAGGCCTTCAACAGTGCGGTCACAGGCCATGGTGCTCCGGCCGCCGATGGCGTCGATGGCCTGAAATCGTTGGCCGTCGCGCTTGCTGTTGCCCGCTCGGCCCGCGAGGGCCGGGCCGTTGATGTGGACTACAAGGGATACTGAGACATGGAAACCAAAGTCGTCAGCGCGGAAGCCGCCGTCAGCCGGATTTCAGACAACGCCGTTGTTTCGGTGTCTTCCTCCTCCGGGCTCGGTTGCCCGGACAAGGTGCTGGAAGCGCTTGGCGCGCGGTTTGAGGTCACCGGCCATCCCCGGCGCCTGACCACGCTGCATCCGATTGCCGCCGGTGACATGTACGGCATCAAGGGCATCGACCACATCGCCCGGGACGGCCTTCTTGACCGGGTGATTGCCGGTTCATACCCCAGCGGTGCTTCGTCACTGCCGATGCCTGAAATCTGGAAGATGATCGTCGAAAACAGGATCGCGGCCTACAATGTGCCCTCCGGCATCTTGTTCGACATGCATCGGGACGTTGCGGCAAGGCGACCGGGCGTGCTCACACAGGTCGGCCTCGACACCTTCGTCGACCCCGCGCTTCAGGGCTGTGCGATGAACGAAAAGGCGGCTGACGCGCCTATTGTCAGGCGGGTCGCGTTTGCAGGCGATAGCTGGCTGCATTTCGACAATATCGCCCCTGACGTGACGATCCTGCGCGCGACCACGGCCGACGAGCATGGCAATCTCACCTATGAGCACGAAGGCGCCTATCTCGGCGGCCTCGATCAGGCGATTGCCGCACGCAACAATCGCGGCCTCGTGATCGCCCAGGTCAAGCGCCTCACCGCCGCCGGATCGTTGCGCCCGCATGATGTGCGCGTACCGGGCCATCTGGTGGATTGCATCGTTGTCGATCCCGGCCAGTATCAGACCACCGAAACCCTCTACGACCCTGCCATTTCCGGTGAGGTCATCCATCCCCTCGCTGATTTCGAACTGGCGGAATACGGCGTTGAAAAAATCATCGCGCGGCGTGCGGCGATGGAGTTGTCTGCCGGGCAGACCGCCAATCTCGGCTTCGGCATCTGTGCGCTGGTGCCGCGGATCCTGCTGGAAGAAGGCCAGGCCGGCAAGGTCACCTGGGCAATCGAGCAGGGGGCTGTCGGCGGCATGCCGCTCACCGGCTTTGCCTTTGGCTGCGCCTCCAATGCCGATGCCTTCATGCCCTCGCCGAACCAGTTCACCTATTTCCAGGGCGGCGGCTTCGACGTCACCTTCCTGTCTTTTCTGGAAGTCGACCGCAAGGGCAATGTCAATGTCTCCAAACTCGGCAAGAAGCCCTATCTGACAGCCGGCTGCGGTGGTTTCGTCGACATTACCGCCAATGCCCGCAGGATCATGTTCGCCGGGCTGTTCGAGGCCGCTGCCGGACTTAAGCTGACAAGTGAGGGCCTGTTCGTCGAAAAGCCGGGCAAGTTTTCCAAGATGGTCGAGGCGGTCGAGCACGTCACCTTCTCCGGCCGTCGTGCGAAGGAAAACGGCCAGGACGTGCTTTATGTCACCGAACGCTGCGTGATGCGCATTGGCGAGGATGGCCTCGTTGCCACCGAAATCATGCCCGGCATCGATCCGGAACGCGACATCATCGCCGCCTCCGGGGGCCGTGTCACCATCGCTGAAAACGCGACCAGCATGCCGCTTTCTCTGCTGTCGGAACGGCCGATGGGGCTGGCCTTATGAGAAAGGGAGCCACAGCATGAGCGCCATTCACCGCATTCACCACGATGCCATTGCCGAACTGAGGCTTGATAACCCGGCCAAGCTCAATGCGTTCACGCCGGCAATGCTTGACAGTCTCGAGGCCCATCTGGCGGCAATCGAGGCTGATCCGGCAATCCGGTTTGTCATTTTGACAGCGGAAGGCGAGCGCGCCTTTTGTGCCGGCGCCGATATCAATGCCTGGGGCGATCTTTCGCCGGGGGATTTTGCCCGGTTCTGGGTGCGTGACGGCCATCGGCGCTTCGACCGGCTGGCGCGGCTTTCGAAGCCGACCATCGCGGCGCTTTCGGCGCACACATTTGGTGGCGGCCTTGAACTGGCCATTGCCTGCGATATCCGGGTGATGGCACCGAAGGCAACGATCGCGCTGCCCGAGCCCAAGGTCGGCATCGTGCCGGGCTGGTCCGGCACCCAGCGCCTGGCGCGGCTTCTGCCGGAGCCGGTGTTGAAGGAAATGGCACTGTTTGGGCGTCGGATCGATGCCGAGCGTGCCCACGCGCTCGGTTTTGCCGCCGCAGTGGCTGATGACTGCCGCGCTCTGGCCTTCGACATCGCCAAAGATGCGCTCGGTGCTTCCGCCTATTCGACCGAGATCGTCAAATACATGATCCATGCTGGCGCGGGCGAAGACCGCTCCGCCATGGTCGAGACGCTCGGCAGCGGCATGATTGCCGCTTCTTTCGACAAGGCTGAGGGTGTTTCCGCCTTCCGCGAAAAACGCAAACCGTCATTCAAGGGGTGCTAGCCATGACCGACCTCACCATTATCCCCGCTGTCAGCCACGCCGCCGAGCCGGTGTTTCCGGCGCGCCACCTGATCGACGGGCGCTGGCAGGCTTCCGAAACCGGTGAAACCTTCGAGCGCGCGTCGCCCGCCCATGGTCACATTGTCACCAAGGCCGCACGTGGAAGCGTCGCGGAGACGGAAGCGGCGATTGCTGCCGCGCGAAACGCCTTTGACGACGGCCGCTGGTCGCGCATTTCCGGCAAGGAACGCGCCGATACCCTGTTGAAGGTCGCCGATCTTATCGAGCGCGATCTGGAACGTATCGCCATGCGCGACACGCTGGAAAGCGGCAAGCCGATTTCCCAGGCACGGGACGAGATTGCCGGTGCTGCCGATATCTGGCGCTATGCCGCCTCACTGGCGCGCACGCTGTCCGGCGACAGCCACAATTCACTCGGCGATGACATGCTCGGCCTCGTCTTGAAGGAGCCGGTCGGCGTCGCGGCCCTGATCGCGCCGTGGAACTTCCCGTTCCTGATCGTCTCGCAGAAGCTGCCGTTTGCGCTTGCCGCTGGCTGCACGGCGGTGATCAAGCCGTCCGAGATGACCCCGTCCTCGGCGGTCATTCTCGGTGAGCTTCTGATCGAGGCCGGTATTCCCGATGGCGTCGTCAATATCGTGCTCGGCTATGGCGATCCGGTCGGCACCACCATGTGCGAAAGCGCTGATGTCGATATGGTGTCGTTTACCGGGTCAACGGCCGTTGGCAAGGCGATTGTCAGGGCCAGTGCCGGAACGCTGAAGAAGGTTTCGCTCGAACTTGGCGGCAAAAACCCGCAGGTGGTGTTCCCCGATTGCGATCTTGACGAGGCGGCCGACGCCATCGTTTTCGGCGTCTATTTCAACGCCGGCGAATGCTGCAATGCCGGCTCGCGCATCATCGTGCATGAGGATATTGCCGAGGAGTTGACGGAGAAGGTGGTGGCCCTGTCAAGGAACGTGCCCTTCGGCGACCCGCTCGATCCACGCACGAAGGTCGGCGCGATCATTTCTGACGCACATTTCGAAAAAATCGACACTTATGTCGAGGGTGCCAAGGATGCCGGTGCCACGATCCCTTTGGGCGGCGGAGCGCTTGATATCCCGGGCTTGTCAGGCCGGTTCTACACGCCTACAGTCGTGACAAATGTCAGTTCATCCATGGCAGTCGCGCGGGAGGAGGTCTTCGGACCTGTGCTGTCGGTCCTGACTTTTAAAACGATTGAGGAGGCAATCGAACTCGCCAACAGTGCTGCCTACGGGCTGTCTGCCGGGGTTTGGAGCAATGATGTCAGCACCTGCCTGGCATTTGCCCGCCGCGTGCAGGCTGGCACTGTGTGGACCAATACCTGGATGGATGGATTTTCCGAACTGCCTTTCGGCGGTGTCAAGCAATCGGGCCTTGGGCGCGAGCTCGGCCGTTATGGGCTGGAGGAATATCTGGAGGTGAAGACCGTGACCATGCGCATCGGGCGCACACGCGCACCCTGGGTGAAATGAGATCGCTGGCCGCACGATCCGCGGCCTGCGGGAGAGGAAATGACCTTATGGCAGAAACGGGTTGAGGAGCCCGGCTGAAGGTCACAAAACGCAAGAGGAGGAGACTATGCGTTTGAACTTTTCAAGAAGTGCCGCACTGATTGCCATCGTGGCCGCATCGGCATCCGCGACCTCGGTCAAGGCCGAGGATGTGGAGGTCTTGCACTGGTGGACGTCCGGCGGTGAAGCCTCGGCGCTCAACGTCCTGAAGGAAAATCTCGAGGAACAGGGCATCGGCTGGCAGGATATGCCGGTTGCCGGCGGCGGCGGCGAACAGGCCATGACCGTTCTGCGTGCCCGGGTCACCGGTGGCAACCCGCCATCGGCCGTGCAGATGCTCGGCTTCGACATCACCGACTGGGCCAATGAAGGCGCGCTCGCCAACCTCAACGACATCGCGGCGGAAGAAAACTGGGATGCCGTGGTTCCGGCGGCACTCCAGAAATTTTCCAAGCACGACGGCGAATGGGTTGCAGCACCGGTCAACGTCCACTCCACAAACTGGGTCTGGGCCAACAAGTCTATCCTCGATGAACTTGGTATCGAACAGCCAGAAACCTGGGATGAGCTGATCGCCGCCATGGACAAGGTCCAGGCTTCGGGCAAGGTTGCGGTCGCGCATGGTGGACAGGCCTGGCAGGATGCAACGATCTTCGACGCTGTGTTGATGGCAACCGGCGGCCCGGAATTCTATCAGGCATCGATGATCGATCTTGACCCGGAAGCGCTTGGCTCCGACACGATGACGGAAGTCTTCGACCGCATGACCGTGATCCGCGGCTATGTCGATGACAACTTCTCAGGTCGCGACTGGAACCTGGCGTCCGCCATGGTCATCAATAATGATGCCGCCTTCCAGTTCATGGGCGACTGGGCCAAGGGCGAATTTCTGAAGGCGGGGCAGACACCGGGAGAAGACTTCCTGTGCTTCCGCTTCCCCGGCACCCAGGACCAGGTGACGTTCAACTCCGACCAGTTCGCCTTCTTCGAGCAGGGCGACGAGCCGACCGCCGAACAGACAGCGCTGGCCAAGGCGATCCTGTCGCCGGAATTCCAGTCGGCCTTCAACGTGGTCAAGGGCTCGGTTCCCGCGCGAACCGATGTTTCCGACGAGGCCTTTGATGCCTGTGGCAAGCAGGGCATGGCCGATCTCGCGGCAGCATCGGAAAGCGGCAACCTGTTCGGCTCCATGGCCCATGGCCACGCCAATCCGGCATCGGTCAAGAACGCCATGTATGATGTGATCACCGCTCACTTCAACGGTGAGTATGATAGCGAAACGGCAACTCAGGAAATGGTTACTGCCGTGCAGATTGCACAGTAATAGCTGCCATCTTCCGGAGAGGGCTTCGGCCCTCTCCGCTTGGGCCACTTGCCCGGGGGTGACGCAATGTGAGGCCGCGAATATCGCGCGCGCCCGACCCGACACAGCATAATACCGGCGGCACCTGTGTGCCCGCCTTTCCGGAGGATTGGAATGGCTTCGTCTGCAGCAAGACGAGGGACCGCGGGGGATTTTCTGCGCGACGCCCTGCCGAAAATCGTGCTCAGCCCGTCCTTGGCGATGGTGTTGATCTTCGTCTACGGCTTCATCGCCTTCACGCTCTATCTGTCGTTTACCGACAGCCGTATCCTGCCGAGCTATGACCTCGTCGGCTGGAAGAACTACATCAATCTCTTCAGGCTGCGCGCCTGGTCGATCGCGGTCAAGAACGTCGTCATCTTTGGCGGGCTCTATATCGTATTCTGCTGCTTTATTGGCCTGATGCTGGCGATCTTCCTCGACCAGAAGATCCGCGCCGAAGGGTTCATCCGCTCGATCTATCTCTATCCGATGGCGCTGTCCTTCATCGTCACCGGCACGGCCTGGAAATGGTTTCTCGATCCGGGCATCGGGCTTGAGGCGGTTGTGCATTCCTGGGGCTGGACCAGTTTCCAGTTCAACTGGATCAAGTCCAACCAGATGGCGATCTACACCATCGTCATTGCCGCCGTCTGGCAGACCTCTGGCTTCGTCATGGCGATGTTCCTTGCCGGGTTGCGCGGCATTGACGGCGAGGTGCTGAAGGCCGCCCAGATCGATGGCGCCTCCAACTTTTCGCTCTATCGCCGCATCGTCATTCCGCAGCTTCGCCCCGCCTTCATGTCGGCCATCGTGGTGCTCGCCCATATGGCGATCAAATCCTACGACCTCGTGATCGCGCTGACCGGCGGAGGACCCGGACGGGCCACAGAGCTTCCGGCGACCTTCATGTATTCCTACACATTCACCCGCAATCAGATGGGCATTGGTGCTGCTTCCGCCGTGATCATGCTGATGTCGATTGCCGCGATCATGGTACCCTATCTGTGGTCGGAACTGAGGGAGAAGCAGCAATGAGCTCCAACGCTTCGACCCAGGTCGTCTCGACCGGACGTACGGCGCGGTTCCTGATTTATACGGTTCTTCTGCTGTTTTGCCTTTACTACCTGCTGCCGCTTTATGTGATGCTGGTCAATTCGCTCAAACCCTTGCGCGAAATCCAGTCGGGCGGAATGATGAACCTGCCCGACGCGCTGACCTTCGAGCCTTGGAAGAGCGCATGGTCGACGGCACAGATCGGCGTGCAGGCAACCGGTCTCAAACCCTATTTCATGAATTCGATCCAGATGGTGGTGCCGGCGGTGGCGATCTCCACCGTGCTCGGCGCGCTCAACGGCTATGTGCTGACCAAATGGCAGTTCCGCGGTCACAAGATCATCTTCGGCCTGCTTTTGTTTGCCTGCTTCATTCCGTTCCAGATCGTGCTGATCCCGATGGCGCGGATCCTCGGCATCATGGGGATTGCCGGCTCGGTGCCGGGACTGATCTTCGTGCATCTGGTCTATGGTATCGGCTTTTCGACCCTTTATTTCCGCAATTACTACGCCCAGTTCCCCGATGAGTTGGTGCGCGCGGCGATGATTGACGGCGCTGGATTTTTCACCATCTTCCGCCGCATCATGCTGCCGTCATCCGGGCCAATCGCGGTGGTCTGCATCATCTGGCAGTTCACCAATATCTGGAACGACTTCCTGTTCGGTGCATCGTTCTCCGATTTCAACAGCCAGCCGATGACGGTGGCGCTCAACAATCTCGTTCAGTCCTCCACCGGTGTGAAGGAATACAATGTTCATTTCGCCGGCGCGATCATGGCAGCATTGCCGACGCTGCTCGTTTACATCGTCGCCGGACGCTACTTCGTGCGCGGCCTGATGGCCGGTAGCGTGAAAGGGTAAAAGCATGGGTTTTCTCAAGATCGATCACGTCACCAAGAGCTTTGGCGCGCTGACCGTGCTGCATGAGACGAATATCGCCGTCGAGGAAGGCGAGTTTCTCGTGCTTGTCGGTCCGTCCGGCTGCGGCAAGTCGACACTTTTGAACATGATTGCGGGGCTGGAGCCGACCTCTGGCGGTGATATTTCCATCAACGGCCGCTCGATGAACGGCGTGCGGCCCGCTGACCGCAACATCGCCATGGTGTTCCAGTCCTACGCGCTCTATCCGAACATGAATGTTGGCGAGAACATTTCCTTCGGGCTGGAAATGCACGGCGTGCCCAAGCCGGAGCGCGACAAGGCTATCGATCGGGTCGCCGATCTTTTGCAGATCACGCACCTCCTGAAGCGCAAGCCCGGTCAGCTTTCCGGCGGCCAGCGTCAGCGTGTGGCCATGGGCCGGGCGCTGGTGCGCGATCCGGATGTCTTTCTCTTTGACGAACCGCTGTCGAACCTCGATGCCAAGCTGCGTGTCGACATGCGCACCGAGATCAAGAAACTGCACCAGAAACTCGGCACCACGATCGTCTACGTCACCCATGACCAGATCGAGGCGCTGACGCTTTCAACCCGGATTGCAGTGATGTTCGGTGGGCATGTGCAGCAGCTCGGTACGCCCAAGGAGATTTACGACAACCCGGCCAACATCTTCGTTGCCGGCTTCATGGGCTCTCCGTCGATGAACCTGTTTCCGGCAAGGATTGTGGTGGACGACGGCAAGGCGGCGGCCGAATTCGCGCTTACCGATGGTGGGGCCGCACGGTTGCCCTTTCCGGGCGATGCCATGGCACAACATAACGGCCGCGACATCATTCTGGGTATCCGTCCGGAAGCCGTCACCGATGAGCTCGGCGCTGACCGCTCTTCCAATGCCGTGCACACGGTTGACGCCAGGGTCGAGGTTACGGAGCCGGCGGGTTCTGACCTGTTCGTGGTTACCCAGCTTGGCGGCAAGGAGGTCACGGCGCGTTTCCGCGCCGATGTCGAGGTCAAGCCGGGCGATACTTTCCCCTTTGCCGTCAATATGGAAAAGGCGGTGGCCTTCGATCCCGAAACCGAACAGCGCGTTGGTTAAGCCATGAACCGGTCACCCGATGTCGTTATCATCGGCTCCGGCATGGGGGGCGCGACGCTGGCCGCCGCGCTCGCCCCGAGCGGAGCCGAAATCATCATTCTGGAGCGCGGCGAACAGATCCCCGATGATGCCCCGGCGCGCGATCCCGACCGCATCTACAAGAACAGCGCCTTCCGCTCCGAGGAGACCTGGCTGGATGCGGCGGAAAACCGGTTTTCGCCCGGCAACTATTACAATGTCGGCGGTAATTCGAAATTCTACGGTGCGGTGCTGCTGCGCTACCGCAAGCAGGATTTTCAGGCGATGGAACATGAGGGCGGTATCTCGCCCGCATGGCCGTTCCCCTATGAGACCCTTGCGCCCTATTACGCGGCTGCGGAAAAGCTCTACCGGGTGCGGGGCGATGTGACGAGCGATGCCAGCGAGCCACCCCATGAAGATGCCTATCCCTATCCGCCGGTTCCCGACGAGCCGGCGATTGCCGCCGTGCGCCAACGACTTGAAAAGGTCGGCGTTCAGCCGTTCACCCTGCCGCTCGGCGTCGACATCGATACCTGGCTTTCCAACGGTCGCGATGGCTGGGATGGCTATCCCGATATCCGTTCCGGCAAGATGGACGCGGAAACCTGCGGGCTGGCGGCGGCATTGTCTCATGACAATGTGCGGCTGGTGACCGGCGCGCAGGTCACCGGGCTTGATAGAGACCCGGATGGGCGCCGGATTGCCAGCGTCACGTATCGAAAGGGTAGCGAAACCGTGACGCTGACGCCGCGTTTGGTGGCCCTTGCCGCCGGTGCGGTGCAGAGCGCGGCATTGCTGCTCAGAAACGGGCTTGCCAATGCGTCCGGTCAGGTCGGTCGTAATTTCATGAACCACAATGCCTCGGCGCTGATCGCCTATGATCCGCGCTTGGTGAATGACAGCGTCTACCAGAAGACCTTCGGCATCAATGAATGGTATCTGAGCGACGGGCATAACGGACCGCCGCTCGGCAATGTCCAGCTTCTGGGCCGTGTGGTGCCGAAAATCCTGAAGGCCAATGTGCCCGCACTGCCAATGGCCGCCTGCCGCCATATCTCGCGCCACGCCGTCGACTTTTACGCGATTTCAGAAGACCTGCCGGACCCTGAAAGCCGGGTCATGGTGAAGGGCGATGATATCCAGCTGATCTGGCGACGATCCAATATGGCCGCGCACCACAAGCTTGTTGAAAAGATGAAGAAGACGCTGAAGGCTGCCGGCTTCCCGGTCGTTCTCTCGCGGCTCTTCGATGGCCGCGTGCCCTCGCACCAATGCGGCACGGCACATATCGGCAGCGATCCGGCAAAGGCTGTGCTTGATCCCGACTGCCGCAGTTTCGACCATGACAATTTGTTTGTCACCGATGCTTCGGCGCTGCCGACCTCGGCCGCCGTCAACCCGGCGCTGACGGTCGCAGCCCTTGCGATGAAGGCTGCCGATGCGATCAGGAAGGAGCTTGGCGCATGAGCGGAAAGGTTGCGCTGGTCACGGGCGGCCAGCAGGGCATCGGCCTCGGCATTGCCACAGCACTTGCCGAGGCGGGGTTTGCCGTGGCGATCGCCGCCGAGGCCGCTTCCGATGCACCGGCCGTCGTCGCGGCGCTGGCAAGGCTTGGTGATCGCGCACGCTATTTCCGGCACGATATCCGTGACCTCGACGGCATAGCGACGCTTCTCGATGCGGTCGAGGACAGCCTCGGCCTGGTGACCACGCTGGTCTCCAATGCGGGTGTCGGCGCGCCGGTGCGTGGTGACATGCTGGATCTTACACCGGAGAACTTCGATTTTGTGATGTCGGTCAACCTGCGGGGGTCTTTTTTCCTTGCGCAGGAAACCGCACGGCGCATGACCGCGCAAAAACAGGTCTCACTTCCCCGCTCCATCATCTTCATCACCTCCGTCAGCGCGACAATGGTTTCGGTTGAGCGCGCCGAATACTGCATCTCCAAGGCAGGCGCGGCGATGATGGCGCAGCTCTTCGCCACGCGGCTGGCCGCTGACAACATCGGTGTCTTCGATATCCGCCCCGGCATCATCGAGACCGGCATGACGGCGGGCGTGAAGGACAAATACACTGCCCGCATCGAAGACGGCCTGGTGCCCGCCGCTCGCTGGGGTACGCCGGAAGATATTGGCAAGGCCGTCCTGCCGCTCGCTGAAGGGCGCTTCACCTTTGCCACCGGCACGGTGATCGCCGCCGACGGCGGGTTGTCGATCGCGCGGCTGTGAGCATGGGTGGCCGGCATTGAGCCGGCGCTGATCCACCAATCGCACCGCTTGAAGAGGGGATGAGGTGCTCTCTTCACAGAAATTCAGGATACGTCAAAATAGGAATTGGAACGTTCCTAATCTCATGCTAGAACGCCCACGGGAGGAAATTGCATGGCCTATGATTTCATCATTGTCGGCGGTGGTTCGGCGGGTTGCGTTCTGGCGGCAAGGCTGTCGGAAAATCCCGATGTCAACGTGTTGCTGCTGGAGGCAGGTGCGCGCGACAGCCATCCGTTCTACACGCTACCTGCCGGTTTTGCGAAGATGACCAAGGGCATCGGCAGCTGGGGCTGGCACACGGTGCCGCAAAAACATATGAACGGCATGTCGATCCGCTTCACCCAGGCCAAGGTGATCGGCGGCGGCTCGACCATCAACGCCCAGATCTATACCCGCGGTAACCGTCTCGATTATGATGAATGGCGCCAGATGGGCTGCACCGGCTGGGGTTATGACGATGTCCTGCCCTTCTTCAGGAAGGCCGAGGACAATGACACCTATGACAATGAATTTCACGGCAAGGGCGGCCCGCTCGGGGTTTCCAAACCGGCAGCGCCGCTGCCGATCTGCGAGGCCTATTTCAAGGCGGCGCAAGAGCTTGGCATTCCCTTCAACGAAGATATGGCCGGGGCAAAACAGGATGGCGTCGGCTATTACCAGCTCACCCAGAAGAACGCCCGCCGTTCGTCGGCCTCGAAAGCCTATCTCGCCGCGGCGCGCGACCGGGAAAACCTGACCATCCGCACCGGTGTCGAAACCCGCCGCCTGCGTGTTGAAAATGGCCGCGTGACCGGCGTCGAGACGGCCAACGGCGAGGTCCTCACCGCATCATGCGAAGTGCTGCTGTCGGCAGGTGCCATTGGCTCGCCACGGTTGTTGATGCTCTCCGGAATCGGACCCGTAGACCATCTCCGCGATGTCGGCATCGAGGCGGTGTTCGACCATCCGGGTGTCGGCGCTGACCTGCAGGACCATCTCGATCTCTTCACCATTCTCGAATGTGCCGGCGATTTCACCTATGACAAATATGCCAGTGCCCATGTGGTCGGCGGTTGCGGGCCTGCAATATGTCCTGACCCGCAAGGGACCGGTCGCTTCGAGCCTGTTTGAGACCGGCGGGTTCTGGTATGCGGAGGAGGGCGCACGCTCGCCGGATATCCAGTTCCATCTCGGCCTCGGCTCCGGCATCGAGGCAGGCGTGGACAAGATGGAAAATCCGGGCGTGACGCTGAATTCTGCCTATCTGAGGCCCCGTTCGCGCGGCAGCGTGCGGTTGAAATCGGCCAATCCGGCCGATGCGCCGCTGATCGACCCGAATTACTGGGCCGATCCGCATGACCGCGAGATGTCGATCCGCGGGCTGAAGCTGGCGCAGGAAATCATGCACCAGGAGGCACTCGCGCCGTTCATCAAGCGCGAGATGATTCCGGGGCCGGAGGTCAAGACCGACGCCGACTATTTCAACTATGCCTGCCGCCACGCCAAGACCGACCATCACCCGGCCGGCACCTGCCGCATGGGCAGTGATGAGCGCGCCGTGGTCGATCCGGCGTTGAAGTTCAACGGCCTGAAAGGCCTGCGCGTGGTCGATGCCTCGATCATGCCGCAGCTGATTTCCTCCAACACCAATGCAGCGGCCATCATGATCGGTGAAAAGGCCGCCGACATGATCGCTCGCGAATACCGGCTTGGAGGGCTTGCGGAGCAGGGCGAAAACTCTCTATCTGCAACAGCTGACTGAAAAGGGCCGGATATGGCGAGACGACCGACAATCATCGATGTGGCCCGCCATGCAGGGCTTTCCAAATCGACGGTTTCGCTCGTTTTGCAGAATTCACCGCTGGTGAAAAAGGAGACCCGCGCCCGTGTCGAACAATCGATGCAGGCGTTGAACTATGTCTATAACCGCGCTGCGGCCAACCTGCGCGGGGCCGAGGCCGGGCTGATCGGTCTCGTTATCAATGATCTTCGCAATCCGTTCTTCGCCGAGTTTGCAGCCAGCGCCCAGATGACCTTCGCCGAGCACGGTTTTGCCACCGTGATCGCCAATACCGACGAGGATGTCGGGATACAGGATCAGGTGATCGCCTCGATGGTCGAGCACGGGGTTTCGGCGCTGATCATGTCGCCGGCCTATGGCGATGATGGCGCTGTGTTCGAGCGGATCGCGCGCGCAGGCCTGCCGGCGTTGCAGGTGCTGCGCATGGCCAGTGCCGACACCGCACGTTTTCCCTTTGCCTCGCTGGATTACGAGGGGGAGTCTGGAAGCGGCTCGCCATCTCGTTGAAGCGGGTGCTGCAAACATCGCCTTTGTCGGCGGCTTGCCGGACCGGGCCGTGACCCATGAGCGGATGGCTGGATACCGCGCCGTGATCGCCGAGACCGGGGCCGAGGATTTCATCCTGCTGGGCCGCCCGACGCGCGCCTTCGGCCGTGATGCAGCACTGAAGCTTGCGCGCGATCCCCGTAAGCTCGATGCCGTGCTCTGCTTTAACGATCTGGTGGCGCTGGGCATGATGGCAGGCTTTGCGGAGGCCGGGGTCGCTGTCGGCCGCGATATCGCGCTGATCGGTTTCGATGACATCGAGGAATGCGCGCTGGCCTTTCCGAAATTATCCTCCGTCCACTGTGATATCGGCGCCTTTGGCTGCCATGCCGCCGCCACCATGCTGGCCTGGCTGGAAACCGGAGAACGGCCGCCTGAAAAGGCGTTTTCACCGGTGACACTGACGGTGCGCGATACCAGCGGTCGCCATTAGTTTGTTTGCCTGCTCCCGGTGGACGGGAATACGGCAAAATTCTCATGGAAAGTCACCGCGATCTGACGATGTGCAAGGCATCAAGGCGCGAATCGGTTCATCGATAGAGCTGGCCGAAAACACCATATATTGACGCAGTGTCGAAGCGATACACTACATACGGTGCGGCCATGATCTCTAGATGAGGGGAACTGATCATGCCGGAATCGCGTGTCGCGATGGAAAAACTGTCCGCTGCAACAGAAGAAAGACTGCCATCCGTCGTTGTCAAACGAAACGGAACGCGTGTGCCATTTTCGGCGGAAAAGATCGAACGCGCCATCGCCAAGGCAGGCGACGCCACCGAGGCTTTCGGCCTAGGCGAAGCACGCAGGCTGACGGACCAGGTGACCAAGGTCGTGAGCCACAGTGCGCTGAATGACGCAATCGATATCGAGCGCGTGCAGGATATCGTCGAACAGGTGCTGATTTCGGCCAATTTCTTCGAGACCGCGCGCGCCTATATTGTCTACCGTGAGAAACACGCCAAGCTGCGCGAAAGCGGTAAGGTCGCCGTCGATGTGATTTCCTCGATCGACGAATATCTCGACCGCTCCGACTGGCGGGTCAACGCCAATGCCAACCAGGGCTATTCGCTGGGCGGGTTGATCCTCAATGTTTCCGGCAAGGTGGTCGCCAATTACTGGCTTTCCCATGTCTATGCGCCGGAAATCGGCGAAGCCCACCGCGCAGGCGATCTGCATATCCATGACCTCGACATGCTGTCGGGATACTGCGCCGGATGGTCGCTTCGAATGCTTTTGACCGAGGGACTGAATGGCGTGCCCGGCAAGGTCGAGGCCGATCCGCCGAAACACATGTCGTCGGCCGTTGGCCAGATCGTCAATTTCCTCGGCACGCTGCAGAATGAATGGGCTGGTGCACAGGCGTTTTCGTCGTTCGACACCTATATGGCGCCGTTCATCCGCAAGGATAATCTCGCTTACGAAGATGTGCTGCAGTCGATCCAGGAACTGATCTACAATCTGAACGTCCCTTCGCGCTGGGGCACGCAGACACCGTTTACGAACCTGACCTTCGACTGGGTCTGCCCAGATGACCTGAAAGACCAGCATCCGATCATCGGTGGTGAGGAATTGCCGTTTGCCTATGGCGAGCTGCAGGTCGAAATGGACATGATCAACCGTGCTTATATGGAAGTCATGACTAGAGGTGACGCCAAGGGCCGGGTGTTCACCTTCCCGATCCCGACCTACAACATCACACCGGACTTTCCTTGGGAAAGCGAGAATGCCACACGGCTTTTTGAAATGACGGCGAAATACGGCCTGCCCTATTTTCAGAATTTTCTGAATTCGGAACTCTCACCAAACATGGTGCGGTCGATGTGCTGCCGTCTGCAGCTCGACCTGACGGAACTTCTGAAGCGCGGCAACGGGCTTTTCGGCAGTGCCGAACAGACTGGCTCGCTCGGCGTCGTCACCATCAATTGCGCCCGCCTCGGCTTTACCCACAAGGGCGACGAAGCCGGACTTCTGGCGCGTCTGGACGAATTGCTCGACCTTGGCCGCGACAGCCTCGAAATCAAGCGCAAGGTGATCCAGCGGCTGATTGACGAGGGTTTGTTCCCCTATACCAAGCGCTATCTCGGCACGTTGCGCAATCATTTCTCCACGCTCGGCGTCAACGGCGTCAACGAGATGATCCGCAACTTCACCGGCGACCGTGAGGATATCACCACTGAAGAGGGATACGCACTGGCGCTGCGCCTGCTGGATCATGTCCGCGAAAAGATCGTTTCCTACCAGGAAGAAACCGGCCACCTCTATAATCTTGAGGCGACACCGGCTGAAGGCACCGCGCATCGTTTTGCCCGCGAGGACAAAAAGCGCTTCCCCGAGATCATTCAGGCCGGCACCGAGGATCAGGCCTATTACACCAATTCCAGCCAGCTTCCCGCCGGCTTTACCGATGATCCGTTTGAGGCGCTTTCACGACAGGAAGTGCTGCAGAAGAAATATACCGGTGGCACAGTGCTGCATCTCTACATGGGCAGCCGCATGTCTTCCGGCGAGGCCTGCAAGAACCTTGTGCGCCGTTCACTGAGCAATTTCCGCCTGCCCTATATCACCGTTACGCCGACATTCTCCATCTGCCCGACGCATGGTTACATCGAGGGTGAACATGCGTTCTGCCCGAAATGCGATGCCGAAAAGCTGGCGAAGAAACGCGCAACACTCATTGCTGCCGAATGAAAGGAAAGAAACATGTCCCTTATGGAAAATGACATTGCTGCAGACGCCGAAATCACGCTCTCGGACGAAGAGCGCCAGCCCTGCGAAATCTGGACGCGGGTGATGGGCTATCACCGCCCGGTTTCCTCGTTCAACCGCGGCAAGAAGGGCGAATTCACTGAGCGCCGCTATTTCCGGGAAGTGTCGCATGGCCAGGTTACAGCAAATAACGGCCAGTAACCTCAGCGTTGGCGGGCTGGAACCGTTCTCGCTTTGCGACTGGCCCGACAGGATCGTCGCCACGCTCTTCCTTCAGGGATGTCCGTGGCGCTGCCCCTACTGCCATAACCCGTCGCTGCTGGATGCGGCAGCAAAGACGGATTTCAGCTTCGACGCTATTCTCGGTTTTCTTGAAAGCCGGCGCGGTCTTCTGGACGGCGTCGTCTTTTCCGGGGGCGAACCGACCTTGCAAAAGGCATTGTTGCCGGCAATGGAAGCGGTGCGCGCCATGGGCTTCAAAGTCGGCCTGCATTCCGGCGGGGTCTATCCCGAAAGGCTGCGGGATGCGCTTGCCCTGGCTGACTGGATCGGCCTCGACATCAAGGCCCCGACACACGCCTATGACCGGATGACCGGCACGCCGCAAAGTGCAGCCCATGCCTTCGAAAGTCTGGACTATGTGCTTGAAAGCGGAATCGACTATGAGGTCCGCACCACGGTGCATGAACGCCTGCTCTCAGAGGCTGACATCGAAATGCTGCGGCGCCAGCTTGCCGCGCGCGGCGTGACAAACTGGAAACGCCAGACATACCGTACCACCGGCGTCGATACCGAACGGATGAACCGGGCGCTCAAGGATCGTGAAAGTACGATGACCGCCTGATAAAGAGCAGCCGTTGCAAATCCGAACAGGCGCGACCCATTTTTGCCTTGATTGCGAACAATACTCGAAATCGGAACAACAAGTCTTGAAGCCAATAAAGCGCATTTCCATATAGCTTCTAACGGCAGTTTTTATGCCGGTACAAAGCGAGGAAAACTTAAGATGAACGAGACCGCATTGTTGCGTCCGGCGTGGACGCCACTCACGATCGCCCTGATGGTGATCGGCTTTGTCGTCTTCTGGCCGCTGGGCCTTGTCATGCTTGCATACATCATCTGGGGCGACAGGCTGAACATGAACAAGGGTGAGTGGAAACGCTCGGCCGAGCGGGCTTTTGGCTCCTGCAAGCGCAATATGCGCAATGCGGACACCACCATGCATCCGACCGGCAATGCCGCCTTCGATGAGTGGCGCCGCAGCGAAATGGAACGGATTGAGGCAGAGCGTCGCAAGCTTGACGAGATGCACGCCGAATTCGACCGCTATAGTGATGAACTGCGCAAGGCACGCGACCGTGAGGAATTCGACCGGTTCATGCGTGAGCGCGGTGGCAACTTCAATGCTTCCGGATCAAACCCTGCGCCCGGGGCATAACAACCCCGGGGCATAACAACAAAGTGACCTCCGACACTTTCCGGCATTGCCCTTTCCCCCAGGGCGGTGCCGTTTTTTTATGCCCGCTTCTGGTGCGCCGGTGAGAAAAGCGCTACCCCTCTCCAAAACGACCGGAAGAATGAGCGGATACGTGGAAAAGCGCGCGAAAACCACGACGATTGATCTTGGCGGCAGGCTGCTGCCACTCAACCTGAAGACGAACGCGCGCGCCCGCCGGATGACGCTGAAGATCGAGCCAGGCGGCCATGCCATAAGCCTGACCGTGCCGCCCGGCCTTGCCCGCCACGAGGTCGATGGCTTCCTGCGCCGCCATCATGACTGGCTGCTGGAACGCATGACCCGGTTTGAAGGCCGCAGCAACCATATCGCCGACGGCGGCACGGTTTCGGTCTTCGGCATTCCGCACACCATCCGCCACAGCGGCAATCTGCGCGGCGTCACCGAAAGCCGGGATGACGGCGAGGGCCGGGTGTTGCTGGTGTCCGGCCCGGCAGAAAGCATCGGTCGCAGGGTCGCCGATTACCTGAAGAAGGAGGCGCGGCGCGAGATCACCGAACGGGTAAAGTTTCATGCGGCGGCCAGCGGAAAGTCCTATGCGGCGATTTCCTTCAAGGACACGCGCTCGCGCTGGGGGTCGTGCTCTTCGGTCGGCAATCTCAATTTCTCCTGGCGTATCGCCATGGCGCCCTTGTTCGTGGTTGATTATCTCGCCGCCCACGAGGTCGCCCATCTTTCCCAGATGAACCATGGCCCGCACTTCTGGGCGTTGTGCGAGAAACTCTGCCCGCGCACACCGGAGGCGCGGCAATGGCTGAAGACTGAAGGTTCGTTTCTGCATGCGGTCCGCTTCGAGACGCCCGTTCTGTGATGAAGCCTTCGCAGTCCACCCCTGTTTGTGATAGAAAAGACCGATGAAAAGACCGGACATCAAGATCTGCGGGATCAGAGCCAGAGAGACGCTCGACCATGTGATTGCCCGCGGCGCCAGCCATGTTGGCTTCATCTTCTTCGAGAAGAGCCCGCGCCATGTGGATATCGACGTCGCCGCTTCGCTGATCGAGCATGTGCGCGGCCGGGCGAAGACGGTTGCCGTCACCGTCAATGCCGATAATGAGGCGCTTGAGGAAATCGTCTATGGCGCGCGGCCCGATATGCTGCAGCTGCATGGCAAGGAAAGCCCCGACCGGGTGGTGACCGTGAAGGCGCTATACGCGCTGCCGGTGATCAAGGCGTTTTCGGTCCGCAACCCGCAGGACCTTGGCTTCGTGGGCGACTATGAAGATGTCGCCGATCGCATTCTGTTCGATGCCAAGCCGCCTGAAAATGCAGCCCTTCCCGGTGGAAACGGCATCGCCTTTGATTGGCGCTTGCTTGCCGGCTATCAGGCGACTATCCCTTGGTTTCTGTCCGGCGGCCTGAATGCAGATAATGTGGGTGCCGCGCTCAATGAAATCCAAGCGCCGGGCCTGGACGTATCATCGGGTGTGGAAAGCGCGCCCGGCATCAAGGATCCGGCCCGGATCGATGCCTTTTTTGATGCCGTTGAAAAAGCGCTGATGCGCCAGACGGCCTGATGGAGACTGACGTGAACGAGACGCCAAAACCAAACTCCTTCAAATCCGGCCCCGACGAGAGCGGTCTGTTCGGCATTTTCGGCGGACGCTTCGTGGCTGAAACACTTATGCCGCTGATCCTGGACCTGCAGGCGGAGTGGGAAAAGGCCAAGATCGATCCGGCTTTCGAGGCGGAGCTGACGTCGCTCGGCAAGCATTATACCGGCCGCCCGAGCCCGCTCTATTATGCCGAACGGCTCTCCGAGCATCTCGGCGGCGCCAAGATTTACTTCAAGCGCGAGGAGTTGAACCACACCGGCTCGCACAAGATCAACAATTGCCTCGGTCAGATCCTGTTGGCCAAGCGCATGGGCAAGACCCGGATTATCGCGGAGACCGGTGCCGGCCAGCATGGCGTGGCGTCTGCCACCGTTGCCGCCCGCTTCGGTCTGCCCTGCGTGGTCTATATGGGGGCAACCGATGTTGAGCGTCAGGCGCCCAACGTGTTCCGCATGAAGCTTCTCGGTGCCGAGGTGATACCGGTGACGGCCGGCCACGGCACGCTGAAGGACGCGATGAACGAGGCGTTGCGCGACTGGGTCACCAATGTCGATGACACCTATTACCTGATCGGCACGGCTGCAGGCCCGCACCCCTATCCGGAAATGGTCCGCGATTTCCAGTCCGTGATCGGCACGGAAGCGCGCGAACAGATGATGGAGGCCGAAGGCCGGCTTCCCGATCTGGTGATTGCGGCTGTCGGCGGCGGTTCGAATGCCATCGGCATTTTCCACCCCTTCCTCGATGATCCAGATGTCAAGATTGTCGGCGTTGAAGCCGGCGGGCGCGGGCTTGAGGGTGAAGAGCATTGCGCTTCGCTGACGGCGGGCGCACCCGGCGTGCTTCATGGCAACCGCACCTATCTGCTGCAGGATGGCGACGGCCAGATCAAGGAAGGCCATTCGGTCTCCGCCGGGCTTGATTATCCGGGCATCGGGCCGGAGCATTCATGGCTCAATGATATCGGGCGTGTGGATTATGTGCCGATCCTCGACGACGAGGCGCTGGAAGCCTTTCAGCTTATGACCCGGCTTGAGGGCATCATTCCGGCGCTGGAACCCAGCCACGCGATCGCCGAGATCATCAAGCGCGCGCCGAAGATGGGCAAGGACGAGATCATTCTCGCCAACCTCTCCGGTCGCGGCGACAAGGACGTCCACACTGTTAGCAAGATCCTCGGCATGGAGATGTGAGGCGATGACGGTGGCGCGCGCTGCAACCATTGAGGAAATGTCGGACATGGCCGAAGCGCTGTTCGACATTATCGAGGAACAAACCGCAGACGTGCCGGATCTGCGCCGCGCCGTGGTGGAAGCACTCGCACACCAGAACCTTTACAATATCGAGATGGCGGCAGCCCTTTCGGCATTTTCTGAGGGCAGGCCTGCCGATGCCGAACTGGATAGTCTGGTCCTGAACATGAAGGCGGTGCACAAATCGCTGGTAAAGGCGATTTCGGCCTGGAACCAGGCGGAATAGCGTGGATCGACGCCGGGACAGTGCGTGAAAGGGAGGTCATGAAAGCCGAAACGCTGGCTGAACGATATTCCCCGAGGGTTGCAGGTTTTGTGCGCGACGTTCACGCAGATGGCGGTCTGGTCAAGTTGAACGGCATTTCGACGTCGCCGGAACTCGATTTTTCAGACGCCGAGCTTGAAGCAGCGGTTGCCGTTGTGGAGACGGCGAAGACCGACCGGGCGCACCTGAATGCAGGGTTTGCGGTATTGCATCGCGGCGAGGACGGTTTGTGGCTGTTGCTGCACTGGTGGCTTGAGGGCGGTATCGCCTCGCACGCCATGTGGCAGGCTGAACTTGGCGATGGATCGCCACGGTTTTCACCGGTTCCGGCAGGGGTTCTGGCCTGCGTCTGGGAGCTGGGTGTTATTGATTTTGAGCGGAAGGCGTTTATGGATACCGCTTTGTCTGGAGCGCCGCTTACCGACTATTTCGCATCGAGGATGCCACGGAGTACAGTATGACCGAACGTATGGAAAAACGCTTTGCCGCACTGAAGGCCGAGGGCCGGCCGGCGCTGATCACCTATTTCATGGGCGGCGACCCCGATTTCGAAACCTCGCTGGCCATCATGAAGGCGCTGCCGAAGGCGGGCGCCGATGTGATTGAACTCGGCATGCCGTTTTCAGACCCGATGGCTGACGGCCCGGCGATCCAGATGGCAGGGTTGCGCGCGCTCAAGGGCGGTCAGACGCTGGAAAAGACGCTGGAACTGGCTCGCCGGTTCCGTGAAGACGACGCCGATACGCCGATCGTGATGATGGGCTATTACAATCCGATCTATATCTATGGTGTCGAGCGCTTCGTCGAGGTTGCCCTTGACGCTGGCATTGACGGTCTGATCATCGTCGACCTGCCGCCGGAGATGGACAATGAACTCTGCCTGCCGGCGCTTGCGAAAGGGCTCAATTTCATCCGTCTGGCCACACCGACGACCGATGAGAAGCGTCTTCCGGCGGTTTTGAAGAACACATCCGGCTTCGTCTACTACGTCTCGATGAACGGTATTACCGGATCGGCGCTGCCGGATCCTTCGCGTGTTGGGGCTGCGGTGTCGCGCATCAAGGCGCATACCGATCTTCCCGTCTGCGTTGGTTTCGGCGTGAAGACGGCCGAACATGCTCGCCTCATTGGTGCGGCGGCCGATGGCGTCGTGGTCGGCACGGCGGTCGTCAACCAGATCGCCGGCACGCTTGATGCCAATGGCAAGGGCGGCAAGGACACGGTTGACGCGGTTTCGACCTTTGTTCGCGGGCTTTCGAGCGGCGTTCGCGATGCCCGCCTTGCGGCGGCGGAGTAAATCTGGCAAACCGCAGGCAATGCTATTCAGGAGGTTCCTTTGGTGAACTGGATAACCAATTATGTGCGGCCGCGGATCAACTCCATGTTCGGCCGGCGCGAAGTTCCCGAGAATTTGTGGATCAAGTGTCCCGAAACCGGGGCCATGGTGTTTCATACCGATCTGGAAGAAAACAAGTGGGTGATCCCCTCGTCCGGCTTCCACATGAAGATGCCGGCACGCGCTCGCCTTGCCGACCTGTTTGATGAGGGCAAGTTCGAGGACCTGCCGCAGCCGAAGGTGGCGCAGGACCCGCTGAAATTTCGCGATTCCAAGAAATATGCCGACCGCTTGAAGGAAAACCGCACCAAGACTGGCCAGGAAGACACGATTGTCGCCGGTGTCGGCGCGCTTGAGGGCCTGAAGCTGGTTGCCGTGGTTCACGAGTTCAAGTTTCTGGGCGGCTCGCTCGGCATGGCGGCTGGCGAAGCGATCATCCAGGCTTTTGACCGCGCGCTGAAAGAACACTGCCCGCTGGTGATTTTTCCGGCTTCCGGCGGCGCGCGCATGCAGGAAGGCGTGTTGTCGCTGATGCAGATGCCGCGTGTGACCGTGATGGTCGAGTTGATGCGCGAGGCAGGCCTGCCCTATATCGTCGTGCTGACCAACCCGACGACCGGTGGTGTTTCCGCCTCCTATGCGATGCTGGGCGACCTGCACATTGCCGAACCCGGCGCCGAAATCGGCTTTGCCGGGCGTCGCGTGATCGAGCAGACCATTCGCGAGCAGCTTCCCGATGGTTTCCAGACCGCGGAATATCTGCTGGATCACGGAATGGTCGATATGGTGGTCGTTCGTCACGATATTCCCGAAACGCTGGCCCGCATCCTGAAGATCATGACCGGCGCACCGGCAACGGCCAATGCCATGCTGGAGCCGCCGAAGCATCAGGATGCTATCGCTGACGAGACGCCGCATGAAACGCTCGAACGCGACGAGGCACCGGCACCGGCACCGCAGAAATGAAGCGGCAAAAGCCGCTGGCGGTCAGACCCGGCAAGGTGGCGCGGGGAAGCTGTCCCCGGTGCTAGCTACCGGGAACAAGAGTGAAGCAGGGCGCGGCTGAGAGAAGCCCGGCGCCCCGGAAATCGGACCAATCATGGACAAGCATTCCCTCGGCGCTGCCGAGCGTGTGATCGATCACCTGATGCAATTGCATCCCAAGGGCTTCGATCTGTCGCTCGAGCGGATCCGGATCCTTCTCGGAAAGCTCGGCAATCCGCATCTATCGCTGCCGCCGGTGATCCACATCGCCGGTACAAATGGCAAGGGCTCGGCAAGCGCCTTTACCCGGGCGCTGCTGGAAGCCGGGGGCCTTTCTGTTCACGTTCATTCCTCTCCGCATCTGGTGCGCTGGCATGAGCGCTTCCGTATCGGCGGTCCTGGTGGCACCAGCGGCTATGTTGACGACCAATTGCTGGCGGAAACACTGAAACGCGTGGAAGCGGCCAATGCGGGCGCGACTGCCACGGTGTTTGAATTGCTGACAGCGGCGACGTTCGTGCTTTTTGCGGAAATTCCTGCCGATGCAGTGGTGCTGGAGGTTGGTCTTGGCGGGCGTTTCGATGCTACCAACATCATCGACAAACCGGCCGTCAGCGTCATCATGCCGATCTCGCTCGATCATCAGGCCTATCTCGGGGACCGCGTCGAGCTGATTGCCGCTGAAAAGGCCGGGATAATGAAGAAGGGCGTGCCGGTTGTCATTGGCCAGCAGGAAAATGAAGCGGCCGAGGAGGTGTTGATTGCGACCGCCGACAGGCTTGGCTGCCCGCTGCATCTTTACGGCCAGGATTACGGCGCGCATGAGGAACACGGTCGGCTGGTCTATCAGGACGGCGACGGGCTGATGGACCTGCCACTGCCGGCGCTGCCCGGCCGCCACCAGTATGCCAATGCCGCTGCCGCTATCTCGGCGGTGAAGGCCGCAGGTTTCGCTATTGACGAGCGCGCCGTGGAAACGGCCATGCGCAATGTGTTCTGGCCCGCACGCCTGCAACGGCTGACAGAGGGCGATCTGGTAACGGCTGCGCCGGAAGGCAGCGAAATCTGGCTGGATGGCGGGCATAATCCCGGCGCTGGCGAGGTGATTGCCGAAGCGCTCGCCGGTTTCGAAGAGCGCGATCCGCGCCCGCTGTACCTGATCATCGGCATGATCAACACCAAAGACCCATTCGGCTTTTTCGAGCATTTCGCAGGGCTGACAAACTATGTCTATTGCGCGCCGATCAAGGGCACCGAGGCCTTCATCGATCCCGTTGCGCTTGCCTCATCTGCTGCCGATGCCGGTCTGTCTGCAGAACCGGTTTCCTCGATCGGCGAGGCGCTGGCCGCGATTTGTCTGCGGGTGCGCGCCGACCAGCCAGCGCCGCGCATCCTGATCGGTGGATCGCTCTATTTTGCGGGCAATGCGCTTTTTGAAAACGGCACGCCGCCGCTCTGATGCGCCTGAATTTCAAACAGAGCGGCCGCAGTGAAATCGCTTTCGCTGCGGCCGGTTTGTATTTGATCAGTAGCGGTAGTGTTCCGGCTTGAACGGGCCTTCCGGCGTCACGCCGATATAGGCAGCCTGTTCGTCCGACAGAACCGTCAGCTTGGCGCCGAGCTTGTCGAGATGAAGGCGGGCAACCTTCTCATCGAGATGCTTCGGCAGAACATGGACGGTGTTTTCGTATTTGTCGCGATGCAGGAAGATTTCCATCTGTGCCAGAACCTGATTGGTGAACGAGGCTGACATCACGAAGGAGGGGTGACCGGTGGCATTGCCGAGGTTCAGAAGGCGACCTTCGGATAGCAGGATCAACCGCTTGCCGTCAGGAAAGGCGATCATGTCGACCTGCGGCTTGATATTGGTCCATTTGTAATTGCGGAGCGAATTGACCTCGATTTCGTTGTCGAAATGGCCAATATTGCCGACAATCGCCATATCCTTCATCTCGCGCATATGCTCGAGGCGGATAATGTCCTTGTTGCCGGTGGTGGTGACGAAGATATCGGCAGTGGAAACGACGTCTTCCAGAAGCACGACCTCGAAACCGTCCATGGCGGCCTGAAGCGCGCAGATCGGATCGGCTTCCGTCACCTTGACGCGCGCGCCAGCACCGACGAGCGAAGCCGCGCAGCCCTTGCCGACATCGCCATAGCCACAGACGACAGCGACCTTGCCTGCCATCATCACGTCGGTGGCGCGACGGATACCGTCGACCAGCGATTCCTTGCAGCCATACTTGTTGTCGAATTTCGACTTGGTGACCGAGTCATTGACGTTGATGGCCGGGAAGGGGAGCTGGCCGGCGCGTGCAAGCTGATAAAGCCGGTTGACGCCGGTGGTGGTTTCTTCTGTCACACCCAGAAGCGCATCGCGCTGCCTGGTGAAGAAGCCGGGGGTTTCCGCCATGCGCTTCTTGATCTGGGCGAACAGCACTTCCTCTTCTTCAGAACCGGGCTTGGACAGCACATCTTCACCAGCTTCAGCGCGTGCGCCGATCAGGATATACATGGTGGCGTCGCCGCCATCATCGAGGATCAGGTTTGAATGGCCGCCATCGGTCCACTGGAATATCTGGTCGGTATAGGTCCAGTATTCGGCAAGGGTCTCGCCCTTGACCGCATAGACCGGCGTGCCGGTAGCGGCGATCGCGGCGGCGGCATGGTCCTGGGTAGAGAAAATGTTGCACGACGCCCAACGTACATCGGCGCCAAGTGCCTTCAACGTTTCGATCAGCACGCCGGTCTGGATCGTCATATGCAGCGAACCGGAAATCCGCGCGCCCTTCAGCGGTTGGCTTTCGCCGAACTCCTCGCGCGCGGCCATCAGGCCCGGCATTTCGGTTTCGGCGATATCCAGTTCCTTGCGGCCGTAATCGGCCAGCGCGATATCGGCAACGATGAAATCTTCTGTGGCGCTCATTGATAACTCCCGAGGCAAAAGCATGGTGCGGCGTCGGGCCCGGTCATGCGGGCAACGCGCTTTATTCAGTTTGCACCGTTAGTAACAGCCTCGGAAGAAACTGACAAGAAAGACATAAAGAAATCTTTATGTCTTTCTCTCGCCGTTTGCCTACTGGTCGGCCTTAAATCCACCGATGAGGTGGGTTCCTTCCTTCCCGCCCTGACCGTTGATGACATAGGTACCACCCATGGCCTTCGCCGCATCTCCGTAAAATGCCCCGTCAACCTGGGAGGTATTTTGGTCGATAACGCTAGTGTGGTATGCGTACTGACTTCCGTATATTTTGGTAAGAGCGATCTTTCCCGGGTCGGATTTAAATTCGGCTCCGTCGATTGTTCCTCTGAAATCAACAGAGTTCCCGGGTGTAACGCCTATCCTTCCGAAAAGAGTCCCGTGCGCAAAATCGACTTGAGCAGAGAAGGGACCGTCTATCGCTCCGGATGACCCGGCAGCTTGAACCGCAAATCCGGATTGACTTCCGTTATACGAGGCGTACCCCTCAGTCGGCATGTTTTCCGTCAGGCCCTCCGTCGAGCGGAAGGCATAATAGGCGGCATCATTGCCCGGAACATCGTGGGCATCGATGACCGCGACGATCGGATCATCGTCCAGGCTGTAGGTGGTCATATAGGCTGTTGCTTGACCGTTTGATCCGCCATTGCCGCTTCTGGGCGTAAAAGTCCGCTCATCGCCGGCATAGGCGCCTTCAAGAATCTGCACCGTCAGGGTCCCATCGTCATTGCGAGTGAATAGTGCCTTGGAATCCTCTGATTGCCACTGATCAGCGCCTTCATCAAACGTCACGACCGCAGAGTAACCAAGTGCGTTAGGCTCCAGCCCCCCACCGCTGCTGCCGCCTCCGCTGCAGCCTGCAAGCGCTGTCAGCGCCACCGCACCCGCCAGCTTCAGATAAATCGTCGTCATGTCCCTGACCCCCAAAGATCCATGTCAGTCTTAACTACTCGTAAATCATGTTTCGCAACCCTTACGGGCGGGGTCAAGCGAAAGGTGGCGGAAATGTGTCTAAAGCCTGACGAAGCGCAAAACGGGACCGAACATCTAGGTCACGCAACGGACGTGACGATGAGGCAGCAAACCGGGCAGCAAAATCCTTGGCAGACCAGGCGATCAAGGATATCCGCCGTGCCACCGGCAAATCCTATTCGGCTGAAGTGAAAGCGTTGCGCCGGGAGGCTCACGATTTAAAAGAAGGTGCAGCCGAGCAGACACTGGAACTGCGCCTGATCAAAGCCCATGATCTCAAGACTGCAGTCGATCGCCACTTCATCGACATAGCCCCGGACTCAGACGTGCCGGTGCTCAAAGGCGACCGGAACGGAATAATCACCGGATCGCGGTGCGTCCTTGAGACGCACCGCGATCCGACACTTTGGATACGTGTATCGTTCCCGATTTCCTGACCGATGCACGGGTCTTGCAACGCACCAGAGACAGGACCGTCACCCCTTTTGGGTGCTGGCCTGATCACAGGCGCTCTATTGCGCGGCCTTTGCGGCGAGAGCCTCCTTGTAAACCTCGATCAGCATCGGAGTCATCATCTCCTGCCCGCCCGGAGGCTGGGAGTTGGTGGCTCCGGTCACAATCACGTCATGTTCCGGCGAATACAGGAAGGCCGCGCGGTATCCGAGCGTCATCCCGAGATAGAAATATACCGGCTCCATCCCAGGTGCTGTCACCCGCGTCAGACCAAGCGTAAAACCCTGCGGGTCTTCATCTGTCACATCGTCGATAATTTTGCCTGTCACCAGCGAAACCGGCGTCACAAACTCCGCCAACTGCTTCTCGGGCAGTACCTTTCCATGAAAGATAGCACGGATCCATTTCGCCAGATCCTCCGGCGTACTGACGATCCCACCCGCAGGCCCCGCCCAGCTCACCGAATCCGCCTTCACGTCCCGGCCCAGGATTGGAGCCAGCTGGCTGACTTCGCAATCCAGGTCGTAGAGTGTGCAGTCTGGGTTGTTGAAATACCCGGAAGCCATTCGCGACAACACGTCCTCGCCATAGGCATCCGGCTCGTAGTAGGTCTCGGTCAGCTCCGCAGGCTTGAAGAGCATCTCCTCGAGCGCGTTCTTATAGGGCATCCCCGATGCCTTCTCGGCAATCATCCCCGCCAGAACATAATTGGTATTGGAATAGAAAAACCCTTCCGGGATCGGAAGGTCCACGGTTTCGCTGGGGTAGGCCATGGCGATCAGCTCGGGCATGGTGAAATCCCGGTCGGGAGCGTTAACGAAAGCGTCGTTCATCTCCGTCGTCTCGGAATAGGTCGGCAGCCCACTGGTCATATGCAACAATTGCTCAATCGTCACGTCGGACCACGCCGGATATTCCGGCAGCCAGTCGCCCACGGTGTCGTGGATATCGACTTTGCCCTCAGCCTCCAGCGCCAGGATCAACGCACCGGTAAACCCCTTGGTGTTGCTGCCGATCTGGAAGAGCGTGCCTTCGTCCACCGGCACAATGCTATCCTTGCCTATGGTGCCAGAATAGGCGCGATAGTTTGGTCCTTCTGCACCCAGGCTGACATAGGCCGAGATACCGGTTACGGCCTCGGGTGCGCTGCGCTCCGCAATAAAATTGTCCAGCTCGGCTTGCAGGTTCTCCTGCATATCGGCCATCGCCGCCGTAGCCCAGAAAGCACCGGCAACGGCCACTAAACATGCCAGGCTGCCCCGCGAAATAAAGTTCTGACCCATATGTCTCTTCCAGTTTAAATAGCTTATAATTGATCAAATGTTTATATAATCAAGAGACTTTGCAAGTAACCCCAAAAACGACAAATCATGGTACCGGTCGTCAAAACGGAAGTGTTTGGCTGCTGCCGGTTCGATGGACGTGGCGCTCGCAACTGTATTTCTCAAATGATTGCGCGGCCCACTTCTGACGCACTTTGCACAGGGCGTTTACGATTGAAACGTGCGATGACCTTGTACGTATTTCGGTCATCACGAAGACGATCAGCAAAGGCCTTCGAGACTGCGTTTTGATCGCGAGCAACATGGGCAGCGCGTTCGCGTGAGAACAGCGGTAGTGTGAAGCACTGATTGGGCTGGGCGGCGCCCACCGCAGCCGCGCAACCGGCGCTGCGAGTACAGCACCCTACCGCGACATGGCATCAAGCCTGATCGGCAGATGCGCCAAGTCGACGCGCGCCAGACCATATTCTCTCGCGCAGCGCAACGTCCTTACATCTTAGAGCCTTTCCGGGTTTCACGGAAGCGCGAAAAGGCTCTAAGTCTTTGTTTTTAAGAGATTCTAGGTGAACCGGTGTCCACTTCACCTGGAATTGTTTCAGGGTGCAGGCGAAGCGAATGCGGCGTCCAGATCGTCAATCAGGTCGTCAATGTGTTCCAGCCCGGCATGAAACCTGAGGATCGGTGCATTTGCAGGGAGCCCCGCAAGACTTGCCCTGCCACGATCAGGTGAAATCGGCATCACAAGGCTTTCAAAGCCGCCCCAGCTGCTTCCCACATAAAACAGGCGAAGCCGGTCGGCCAGCGCTGTCGTATCGAACGCCGGGATGAACACAACGCTGAACAGACCGTTGGAGCCGGTGCCATCGCGTTCCCAGAGCGCATGGCCGGGATGAGCGTCAAGACCGGGGTGAAGCACACGCATGACCTCGGGTCTGCCCTGAAACCAGTCTGCCAGCCGAAGGGCATTGGTTTCGTGGCGCTCAAGCCGCAGCGAGAGCGTTCGTATCCCCCTGAGCGTTGCGTAGGCCTCATCAGGCGCCAGCGTTTGCCCGGTCAAGATGGCAGCGGAACGCACTTTGGCCGCCGCCGGCCCCTAGCGCTCGCCGCTCCCATCATAACATCGGCATGGCCGCCGAGATATTTTGTACCGGCGATGATCGAGACGTCACATCCAAGAGCGAGAGGCTGATAGAGCCAGCCCGACCCGTAGGTATTGTCCGCCACGACGGTCAGTCCGTGGGTGTGGGCGTTCTCGCAAAGCGCAGGCAGATCCATGACCTCAAAGGTCTGGGAACCCGGTGATTCCACAAAGACGAGTTTGGTGTTTTCCCGCAGATAGGGCGTCAGATCGGTGACACCGGACGGAAACAAGTCGTAGCTGGCACCGAAACTATCGAGCACCTCGTCACAAAAAGTTCTGGTCGCGGCAAAAATCGTATCGACCAGCAGAAAATGGTCGCCGGGCCTCAGCAACGCCATCAGCACCGCCGATATCGCTGCAACGCCTGTGGGATAAAGCCAGGCCCCCTCGCCACCCTCCAGATCGGCGATCGCTTCCATCAATGCATGCGCCGTGGTTGTCCCCCGGCGACCATAAGAGAGAATGCTGTCGTCATTTTCACGCGCGGTCTTGCGCGCCTTGTAGCTTTCAAGTGTGTCGTGCAAGATCGTCGAGGCACGCACGACCGGCGGATTGGCAGGCCCCGGCAGGCCGGGCTGGCCGTAGTGACACAGCTTCGTTTCCCGTTTCATGTCACAAAATCTCCGCTTCCATGGCCGTAAGAGGGTTAAGCGCACCACGCTCCTGCGCGTCAAGCTGGCTTAGAAGGTTTAGCTCCCAGGCAAGATACTGGCGTGCTGCTTCAAGGTTGTCATTGTGACGGTCATGAACGAAGAAAAGGAAATCGATGCAGTCCTTTTCCGAAGGTTCGAAGGGGGTGGTGACGACTGAAAGCCCTCCCTTCTCCCACATGTCCGGACCACCGACGCAGCCCGCCACATTGCTGGCCCCAAATTCGCCAAGGCGCTGTATCACCCCGGCAACCAGTTGCTCTGCACTGGCCGAGAACGATGATGGGCGGGTGGCCGGCATCTTCCCTGGTCAGGCGGGCGCGGGTCACCCAGCGCGCACCTTCGACATGGGCTTTGCGGTACTGCATCCCGCGCGAGGCGTCATAGATCCGGGCACCGGCCTTTTGTGCTGTTGCCACCTCCTCAATGGTCATGGGGCGGAACGGCGGTGACGGCGGCGACGCCGGTTCACCGGTTTCCAATCCCTTTCGGGAATCGGCATCGAGAATAAAAACCTCATGGCCCATACCGGCAAGCCAGATCGCGGTTCCCGCAGCCCGCAGCCCGAAATCGTCGCAAAGCACAATCCGCGCATTGCGGGTCGCCAGATACTCGTCGGTCGCTTGAACCAGCTGTCCTCCGGGTGCATGAACATCCCCCTGAATATGCGCCATGCGATATTCTGTCTCGGTGCGCACATCGAAAACAAAGGTCGTGCGCGCCGGATCAGACCGCATCGTCTCGAGTTCGGCACTGGAGATCACGTTCAGGCCAAACCGGGCAATGAGATCGGCGGCGCGCTGCCTGGCGAGTGTCTCGGACCTTTCACCGAGATCCGGTTGCGGCTTCGGTTCCTCGCCGTGGCGCAGCTCGAAGCCGGCCAGCCGCCACCCCTGGGTGCCGTTGCGAAGGGCATAGACCGGGTTTTTGAGCCCGATATTGCGCAATGACTGGGCGCCGATAATGGAGCGTGTCCGGCCAGCGCAATTAATGACCACCGGTGTGCTTTCATCGGCAACCAGTTCCGGCAGGCGATAAGCCAGTTCCGCATTCGGGCAGGACTTTGCGCCGGGCAACGACATCTTTTTGAATTCGTGGGCCGGGCGGCCATCGAGCATGACCAGCGGAGCGCCCTGCCGTTGCATCTCAAGCAGTTCCTCAGCCGAAACGGACGGCGTGTGGAAGGCTTCCTCCACCAGTTCCCCAAAGCTCTTGGAAACGACATTGACGCCCTTGAAGAGCGTGTAGCCGGCCGCAGCCCACGCAGGCGCGCCACCTTCGAGCACGAGGAGTGCGGTGTATCCCATCTCGGCAAGGCGGCGATGCGCCAGCTCGGCGACACCGTCGCCGTCATCCATCAAAATGCAAAGCGTGTCGCGGCGTGGCACCAGAAGCGGCGCCCTTTCCTCGATGACGCTGTAGGGAAGGTTCACACAGAAAAACGGGTGCCCCTCACCATATTGGCCATGTTCGCGCACATCCAAAAAGGCATACTCGTCCGCTTCTCCGAGCAGCGCCTTCAGCGCCCTCGCGGAGATCATTTCAAAAGGCATTCTCTGTTCCTATTCAGGTGCGCGTCTTCACGCCGACGGCCATGATCTTGTAACTGTTGTTGTCCAGATCGAAGGCCTTGCGTTCGGTCAGGGTTTCAAGCGGCCGGCCGTAGAAATGCAGATGGCGGATAACCGCATCGCCAGGAATTTCCACGCTGTGAATATCGTCCGGCATCAGCGCGACGGAGCGACCGGGAGAAATGTCCACGACCTCACGGACTTCAAGCAGGGCATGGCCCGGCTTGCTGCCGTCATCCTTGCGCTCATAAAGGGTGTTCAGCTCACTGCCTTCCACTGCGGCGACGCAAGCCCAGGTGGTATGATCATGCGGCGGTATCTTCTTTCCGGCGCGCATGACATTGAGATAAAGGGTAATGCCCGACGGACTTTCCGACCCGATCAGATAGCGGGCCTGACGCTCTTCGCCCGCCGGCGGCGCATAGTTCGCGTCGGACCAGAAGGCCGCATTGGCGGCAAGCGCCTGAAGGTCGTTTCGGATGCTGTCGAGCATATTGCGGTCCAGTTCCGCCCCGTCGAGGCGGCCCCGGGTCGTTTCAATGAGCTGACGCACAGCTTCAGCGCGTTCGGCTGAACGTTCTGCAGGGCTTGAAGATGTCATCGAAGATACTCCCTTGGATCGAATTATGGTTGAGCGGCGGTCAGACAGCGGGTGTGATCGCGCGCCGCGCATGCAGGTAGCGGATGCCGTGGACGATGGGTGCCAGCCACATCAGCGCCGCGATCATCAGCATGGCAAGGCTGATCGGATGGGTGACCGGGTCGATGAAGACAAGCCAGTTGCCATGCGAGATCGAAAGCGAATTGGAAAATGCCGCCTCCATCTGCGCCCCCAGAACCAGCCCGAGGATGGCAGGCCCCAGAGGGATATCCGAGACCTTCATAAGATAGGCAACGACACCCGCGCCGACCGCTATCCAGACATTGAAGAGGTTGTTGCCATCGGAATAGGCGCCCAGCAGGCAGAGAAGAATGATGATGCCGACCATGACATTTCTCGGGACGGCAAAAATCGTCCTTGTCACGGTATGGATCACGACAAATGCGGCAGGCGCCATCAACAGATTACATGCCAGAAAGGCCACCATGATCATCCAGGCGATATCGGCATGCTGTGAGAACAGCAGCGGACCGGGAACCAGGCCATGCAGTGCCATGGCACCGATGAACAAAGCCGACGTGGAGTTACCGGGAACGCCGAGCGAAAGCAGCGGCACCATGGAACTTGCCGTGACCGCATTGTTGGCCGCCTCGGGGGCAGCAATGCCCTCAGGCGCGCCCTCGTCCCAGTTCGGCTCGCCGGGGCGGCCTTCAAAATGCTTGCGGAAACGGCGGGCAGCCTGTCCATAGGCGATGTAGATCGCCATCAGCATCCCGGCCCCCGGCAGGACGCCGATGAAATTGCCGATCGCCGCACTGGTCAGCCATGTAGGGATAAGCCGGCGTATCATCTTGCCGCTAAGACGCATCGAGCCGATTTCGGGCAAGGGCTCGCTTTCAATCTGCTCGCGCCGTTCATAAGCATGGTCACGCAGCAGTTCGAACACGGCGGCAACACCAAACAGACCGACCAGTAGAGGCACGAATGGGATGCCCTCGATCAGGTTGAAATTGCCGAACATATAGCGCGGCGTACCGGTTATCTGGCTGTAGCCAATGGTTGCGACCAGCAGACCGATCGTAGCGGACACAAGGCCCTTCAGCACATTGCCTGAGACAAGGCCGACCACACTGGAAAGGCCGAGAACCGTGAGCGCGGCATTTTCGACATAGCCGAAACGAAGCGCCACCTTGGCAAGCGCGGGCGCAAAGATCAGCAGGACGAAGCCACTCAGGACACCGCCGATTACGGATGATGTCATTGCGATGCCCAGTGCCTGCCCGGCCTTGCCCTGACGCGCCATCGCATTGCCGTTTATCGTGGTCAAAAGTGCCGATGCGGTTCCCGGCACCCGGATCATGATGGCGGGAATTGCGCCACCGGCAGCGGCCGCGCAATAGATGCCGACCATCAGTGCAAGTGCCTGTTCGGCTGGAAGGCTGAACGAAAAGGGGATGAACACCGCAAATGCAATATTGTCGTTGACGCCCGGTATAGAGCCCACGACGAGACCGACAAAAACGCCGACCGACAGCATCATCAGAACGGACGGTTGCAGCAGTTGTGAGAAACCAAGAAGGATCTGATCCATGATCAAAAGCCCGGTGCGATGAAGGAAAGGAAGGAGGCCGGTAAATGGACGTTCAGCACCAGAACGAAGATGCCGTAGATGACCAGAGTGATCGCTACGGCAAGACCGAGTGACCGCCCCGGCCGCCGAAGTCCGGCGAGCCGAAAGATCGCCATCAAGAACAACACGGTCGTAATCGCGAAACCCACACCCGCTTTCAGAGCGAGCCCCCACAACACAATCAGAAATGCAGCAAGTGCCACGATGCCGAAATCATGGAATGGCAGCGCCTGACCTTTTCCTGATACCAGCGCCCTCAAGAAGATCATGAGGCCGCAGGATGCCAGGACCAGTGACACGATCAGGGGAAAAGGCCGCGACGCCGTGTCGAACCCGGTTGCCAGCCAAGCGGCACCAGCGCCCAAAAGCGTTAGTACGATCCCCGTCCAAAGATCGGTGTCAGTGCATAAACTGCGGCCGGATGAGAGATTTTTTCCGGATGTCGACATGATAACCTCGAAAAGCTGAAACCGGGTGCCGGATGCGGCCAATAGAGTGGCACGCATCTGAAGGCATGTCTGCATATCGACCGGAGCGCGCGACGGGCCCTCCAGGTTGCCAGACGTTCGGATCAATACCGCCCAAACGTCTGGTACGCAGAGCTTTGTTCTACTTGCCCAGTCCGTTTTCGTCGATGATCGGCACAACCTGGTCGGAATAGGAGGTAATGATCGCCTCGAAATCGGCCGCATCGCGGTAGATCGGGTCGAAACCGGCGTCCTTCATATTCTGCCTGTAGCCTTCATCGTCATAGACATGCTTGAGCAGATCGGAAAGATAGATCACCACCTCGTCCGGCGTGCCGGCAGGCACGGCCCAGCCACGGAAAGTTGCCCAGATCGGAACATTGAGACCGGCTTCTTCAAATGTCGGAACATCGGGGAAGTTCGGGTCGCGTTCGTCAGAGGCAATGGCGAGGATCCGCACGGTACCGGCTTCGGCGTGGCTCATCGCCTCGCCCATCGGCCAGAAGGCGCCATCGGCATGATCACCGGCTACCGCCTGAAGCTGCTCGCCGAACCCCTTGGCAGGAATATAGTTGAATTCGAGACCGGCAGCTGTCGTCAACGCCAGGCCTGCCATATGATGCGAAGTGCCAATGCCGGCGACGGTCATGTTGAGCGGGCTCTTCTTTGTCGCCGCGACGAAGTCATCGATGTTGGCAAAAGGCGAACCGGCCGGGACGGCAATCACTTCGGGGTCGATATTGTACGCTGCTACGGGCTTGAAATCGGTGATCTTGTAGGGCGCGCCCTTGAGCTGGGGATTGGTCACCACGGAGCTGGTCATGGCAAGCACTGTATAGCCATCCGGCTTGGCCTTGGAGACGAAGCTCTGCCCGACAACGCCGCCGCCGCCAGCGCGATTGGCAACGACAACTTCTTTTCCGTCGAGGAATGTGTTGGCGGTTTCGGCGATCAGGCGCGAGGTCACGTCAACGCTGCCACCCGGAGCGAAAGGCACGACAAGCTCGATGTCCTTTGTCGGATAATCCTGCGCGGATGCTGTCGTGGCAATACCGCCGGCGACGAGTACGCCGAGGATGAGAGATTTGAACATGGATTGTTCTCCTGCTGGTTGAGAGATTTTTCTTTTGGTTATTTCTCGACGGTAGGGCAAAAAAAATATTAGGTAAATTTAGAAAAATATGTGAAGTCATTAGTAAATCTAATGTGATTCAGGTGTGGACATCGACTTTCATATCAGCCATTTGCGAACACTGCGGGCCGTTTATGAGACGGGCAGCTTCGAGGGTGCCGCCCGGAAGGTGGGGCGCACGCAATCTGCCGTGACCCAGCAGATGCAGAAGCTGGAGAGCCTCACTGGGGTTCAGCTTTTCCGCCAGGTCGGGCGCAAGCGGGAACTCACGCCCGCGGGGCTGACCCTGGTCAATTATGCCCGAGAAATCCTGTCTTTGTCGCGTTTTGCGATGGCCGCACTGACACAGTCCGATCAGCAGGACGTTGTGCAGCTTGGCGCCCCACAGGAAATAGCGGAGCGGCTTCTCCCCGAGATACTCGCGGAATACAGCAGGGCGTGGCCATCGGTGCGCGCCGTCATCCATGTCGGGCGAAGTCCGGACCTGATGACATTGCTGCAAGACGGCCTGCTCGACATCACGTTGAGCACACGCCGTTCCGGGCTTTTCGGCGGCACGCGTATTGCCAGTATTCCGGCCTGCTGGCTTGCGGCGCCCCATTTCAAACTGGATCGGCAGATGCCGGTGCCGCTCGTTCTCGCCGATGAGCCGAGCATGTTCCGTCAGATCGCGCTCGATGCGCTCGATGTCGATGGTTACTCGTATATCGAACGCGTCACCTCTCCGTCGCTTGCCGGCGTGAGGCTCTCGGTTGCGGCGGGCCTTGGCATAACGGCGCGCACAGAAAGTTCGTTCTTTTCCGCAACCCGGTTGCTGGGGCCTGATGACGGCCTGCCGTCCCTGCCGTTGGTGAATTATTACGCGCATCTGGGCAAACAGGCCGATCAGGATCATGTCCGCTTCCTGTTCGACATGATTCTCGAAAGCCGTAGCTGACACAGGCGCGATTATTTCAGGCCCTGTTGCGGCCCCGCGCTAAAGTGCGGCTTTTCGCGAAAGAAATGTCGGCGCCTCTGCGCTTGAGCATACGAACAATACAAAAAGTTAACCTTCCGGAAACACACAAGACAGTTTGCTCTGCTATCGGTTCTCAACAATAGTTCTCAGGCGGCATCGGGTTGCTGTCCCCAAACCGAATGACCGATGAAACGGCAGTCAAGAAGAACCTTTCTGGTTTTGGGTGCGCAAAACAGACGGCGTCAAACCTTAGAGCCGGATTCAAAAGTTCATGATGGGAAACAATATCGTGCGAGGCGTCTGGTCATCACCCTGATGCTGGCGATGTTGACCCATGCTGTGGCGCTTGCGATGGACTTTTCCCAATCTTTGGCCAACCGACGGCATCGTCCGAACCAGCCGAAGGTGCGCTCCACCACCCATCGGCGGGGCAGAACCTCAAAGCCTTTCGCTATGTCGGAGCGCTTGATGATTTCAAGGTTCCATTGGCCGCATCCGCGCAGCGCTTTTCGCAACTTCTGCCCGGCATAGCCGCCATCTGCGAAGACATGGCGCAACCAGGGGAAACGGTAGCGGATGGCTTTCAGGACATCGGGCGCACCGTCGCGGTCCTGGATATCGGCAGCATGGACAAGCACGAACAGCATCAGCCCGATCGTATCGGTGATGATGTGGCGCTTGCGGCCCTTGATCTTCTTGCCGGCGTCGTAGCCCGAAACCCCGCCGCTTTCGGTGGTCTTGACACTCTGGCTGTCGATGACACCGGCTGTGGGCGAGGCCTCGCGCCCCTCCAGTTCGCGCGTAGCGCAGACGAGCAGATGATTGATGGTCTGCCAAAGGCCGATGTCGCGCCAGCCATAGAAATAGCCTCGCACCGTGGAGACCGGAGGGAAGTCCTTCGGCAGAGCCCGCCATTGACTGCCGCTGCCCGCAATATAAAGGATCGCGTTCACCACTTCCCTCATATTCGTTTTCCGTGGCCGCCCGCCGGGCTTGGCCAGCGGTATCAGTGGAGCAATTACAGCCCACTCACGGTCCGTCAAATCGGTTGGATAGCGAAGGCGATCCCGGTTATGCTGCAGGCGGGTGATATCATTCCAGGGCATGCGATCCTCCACGTTCTTGGCAGAGGTGGTTGAATCACATCCTTCTGATATCACTCAACAACTTTTAAATCGGGCTCTTACGGAGGAAGCAACGATGAGTGACATGATCGATTTTGCTACGGGCGCCCCGGGTATCGGCGCCCGCTGGACGTCGAGCGCAAAGAGCGGGGTTGGCACCGCGCTTTCGAACGCTTCTCCGGTCTGGTTTACGCTGAGCCACGGCATTCTCAACGAGATATACTATCCGCGCGTCGACAGCGCGTGTACGCGCGATTTCGGGTTTGTCGTGACCGGACCTGAAGGCTATTTTTCCGAGGAAAAGCGCGATTGCGAACAGGAAACCGCACCGTTGGAAGGCGGCATTCCGGCATTTTCGATCGTGAATACTGCCATAGACGGCGCCTACCGGATCGAAAAGCAGATCATCAGCGACCCCGCCCGGGCCAGCGTTCTCCAGCGCATTTCGTTTACCGCGCTCAAGGGCAAGGCGGGCGACTATCGGGTGAACGCGCTTCTGGCGCCGCATCTGGTCAATGCCGGAGCATCGAATTCGGCCTGGATCGGCGAGTTCGAGGGCGCGCCGATCCTGTTTGCCAGCGGCCGCTCCCGCTATCTGGCGCTGGCTTCGAGCGCGCCGTGGCGAGCAATGTCCGCCGGTTTCGTCGGGACGTCGGATGGCTGGCAGCAATTGTCCCGGCATGGACGGCTCGTCGAGCAGTACCAGCGCGCCGATGACGGCAACGTCGCCCTCGCCGGCGAGATCGACTTTGCCGACAGCGACGGGACCGTGGTGCTGGCGCTCGGTTTCGGCCAGACCGAACATGAAGCGGCGGCGGCGGCCACGCGGAGCCTGAAGGACGGCTTCGACCATGCTCTGGACAAATATGTCACCGGCTGGCGGAAGTGGCAGGACGGTCTGGCTCCGCTCGATCGCAAGCAGCAAGACGGGATCAACGCCTATCGTGTCTCGACGGCGGTGCTTGCGACCCATCGTGCGTCGGACCGTCCTGGGGCCGCGGTTGCCAGCCTGTCGATCCCCTGGGGGTTTTCCAAGGGCGATGGCGATCTCGGCGGGTACCATCTGGTGTGGCCGCGCGACCTGGTCGAGACGGCTGGCGGCTTTCTGGCTGCCGGTGATGCGAAAGAGGCATTGGCGATCCTCGACTATCTGCGCGAACTGCAGCAGCCCTCCGGTCGCTGGGCGCAAAATTTCTGGCTCGACGGCAAGCCGTACTGGGGTGGCGTCCAGATGGACGAATGCGCCTTCCCGATCCTGCTCGCTGACATGCTGCGCCGGAACGGCCATCTCAACAGCAAGGCCATGCGCCGGTTCTTGCCGATGATACAAAGTGCTGCCGGCTATATCCTCGCCAACGGTCCATCCACCGGAGAAGATCGTTGGGAGGAGGACGGCGGATACAGCCCGTTCACGCTCGCGGTGGAAATCACAGCCCTGCTGGCCGCTGCCGACATGCTAGAGATCGACGGTGAGAAGAAAGCGGCCGATCATCTGCGCGAGACGGCGGATTGCTGGAACGAGCAGATCGAGAAATGGACGTTCGAGGGTGATCCGGAACTGTGCAGGGCGCTGGATATCTCCGGCTATTATGTGCGGATTGCCTCGCCCGGCGCTACGGATACCGCTGGTCCGGCAGGAACCACGCCGATCCGCAACCAGACGTCCGACCACTCGCTTATGGCGAGCGATGCCGTGATCAGTCCAGATGCGCTGGCACTGGTGCGCTTCGGGCTACGCGCGGCGGACGACCCGCGTATCTTGGATACCGTCAAGGCGATCGATCACACTCTGCGCGCGGAACTGCCGCAAGGCGCACTCTGGTATCGATATACAGGCGATGGCTATGGCGAGCATGAGGACGGCCAACCTTTTGATGGTATCGGTCAAGGGCGAGCCTGGCCCTTGCTGGCCGGCGAGCGCGCCCATTACGAGCTTGCCGCTGGCAGGACCGGTGCTGCCGAGGCGTTGCTTTCAACGCTCGAAAAATCCGCCAATGCCGGCGGGTTGCTCCCGGAGCAAAGCTGGGATGGCCCCGATATGCCGGATCGTGAGCTTTATTTCGGCCGCCCCTCGGGTAGCGCGATGCCGCTGGTCTGGGCGCATTCGGAGCATATCAAACTGTTGCGCTCACTCGCCGATGGCGCCGTGTTCGACATGCCGCCGCAGGGCCGGACCCGCTACATCGAGAAGCAGACAGGATCAAAAATACGGATCTGGCGGTTCAACAACAGGTTGACCACAATACCGGCCGGCAAGACGCTGAGGATCGAACTTGCGGATGCGGCAACCATCCACTGGAGTGTCGATGGCTGGGCCACCGTCAAGGACATCAAGACGAAGCCATCGGGGCTCGGGACTCATTTCTCGGATTTGCCGTTGAAGGGCGTGGAACCCGGCCATGCGGTGGTTTTCACTTTCTTCTGGCCCGAAAGCGGACAGTGGGAGAATGTAGATTTCACCGTTCGCGTCGGCGAATAAGGCGAACCAGCACAGGAAACGGAGTTTGGACATGCAGATTGGAATGATGGGGCTCGGGCGGATGGGTGCCAACATGGTGCGGCGTCTCATGAAAGACGGCCATGAATGCGTCGTCTTCGACGTGAACCCCGACAATGTCGCTCAGCTGGTCGCGGAGGGCGCCATCGGCGCCAGCTCCGTCGACGACCTGGTCGCCAAGCTGGAACCGCCCCGCGCTGTGTGGATGATGCTGCCGGCGGCGATCACCCCACGCATTGCGCGCGATCTTTCTGCAAAGCTCGAAAAGGGTGACGCCATCATCAATGGCGGCAACTCCAACTACCGCGATGCGATTGACCTGGCCGCCGAATTCGCGCCCGCCGGCGTAGACTTCATCGATGCCGGTACGTCGGGCGGGGTCTGGGGCCTCGAGCGCGGCTATTCGCTGATGATCGGCGGTCCCGAGGCGGCGGTAAAGCGGCTCGATCCGATCTTCGCCTCGCTTGCGCCGGGACCTGATGCGGATGCCACGCCCGCTGCAGGCGAGGGCACAGCCTCAAAGGGTTACCTGCACTGCGGACCGACCGGGGCGGGCCACTTCGTCAAGATGGTGCATAACGGCATCGAATACGGCGTGATGGCGGCCTATGCCGAAGGGCTGAATGTGCTGAAGGCGGCCAATGCGGGCAAAGGCGATCGCGAGGTCGACGCCGAGACGACACCGCTTTCGAACCCGCAATACTACCAGTTCGACATCGATCTTGCCGCCGTGACCGAGGTCTGGCGCCATGGTTCGGTGATCGGGTCGTGGCTTCTGGACCTGACTGCGGCGGCGTTGAAGGAAAATCCGTCTCTCGAAGGGTTTGATGGTCGGGTGTCGGATTCGGGCGAAGGCCGCTGGACATTGCAGGCGGCGATCGACACCAGTGTGCCGGCGCCAGTGCTGTCATCGGCACTGTTCGACCGGTTCTCCTCACGCGGCGAGGCCGAATTCGCAGGCAAGGTTCTTTCGGCGATGCGCTACGCCTTCGGCGGCCATCTGGAAAAGTCATGACGGTGCGGAGAACAAAACGATGACGGAGCAAAAATCTGACGCGCTGGTCGTGTTTGGTGTGACCGGTGATCTGGCCCACAAGATGATCTTCCCCTCGCTTTACGCCATGGTAAAGCGAGGGGCGCTGACCACGCCGGTGATCGGCGTCGCCTTCGACGACTGGACCCTCGACCAGCTGATTGCCCGCGCCAGAGACGCGGTGGAAACCCATGTCGAGGCGATCGACGAGGCGGTGTTTGCGAAATTCACCGGGCTTCTATCCTATGTTTCCGGCGACTATCGCAGCCAGTCCACCTTCGACACGCTGCGCGAGACGCTCGGCAAGGCCAAAAGCCCGCTCTATTATCTCGCCATCCCGCCATCGCTGTTCGAAACCGTCGCAGGCGGGCTCGACAAGGCGGGGATCGCCAGGGGCGCCCGGCTGATGGTGGAAAAGCCGTTCGGGCGCGATCTTGAATCGGCTGAGGCGCTCAATCAGGTGCTGCATGCGGTGTTCGAGGAAGATGCGATCTTCCGCATCGACCATTTCCTCGGCAAGGAAGCGATCCAGAACCTGCTCTATTTCCGCTTCGCCAATGCCTTTCTGGAGCCGATCTGGAACCGCGACCATATCGACAGTGTCCAGATCACCATGGCCGAGGATTTCGGCGTTGCGGGACGCGGCAAGTTTTATGACGAGGTCGGCTGCATTCGCGACGTGATCCAGAACCATCTGGTCAACGTGCTGCTGCTTTTGGCGATGGAGCCGCCCGTGACCGGTCTCGTCCGACGATCTGGTGGACGAGAAGGTGCAGATTTTGAAGGCCATCCCGCCGCTGACGCACGAAGATGTGGTGCGTGGCCAGTTCGACGGCTATGTCGATGAGCCGGGCGTTGCCGCCGGCTCGACGACGGAGACCTTTGCCGCCGTGCGGTTTCATCTCAATACCTGGCGCTGGAGCGGCGTGCCCTTTTTCATCCGGGCCGGCAAGAACCTCCCCGTTCACGCGACCGAAGTCGTGGTGCGCTTCAAGAGCCCGCCGATTGCGCTTTTCGATACGGTGAAGCATTCCAGTTCCAACTACGTGCGCTTTCGTCTTGGCCCGAATATCGAGATCGGTCTTGGTGCCCGACGCAAATCGCCGGGCGAGGACATGCGCGGCGAGGCGGTGGAGCTTGCCGCCGTTGATGACGGTGTCGGTGATCTGGCGCCCTATGACCGGCTGATCGGCGATGCCATGGCTGGCCGACGCGAACTGTTCACCCGCGAGGATGCGGCCGAACTCGCATGGACGATCTTCGAGCCGATCCTCGACGACAAGTCGCAGCCGGAAAACTACAAGCCCGGCACCTGGGGATCTGAGAAAATGACACGTTTTGCGCCACCCGGCGGCTGGTTCGATCCAGCGCAATCCTGAAGGAGCAAGATATGGACCAGACCAATCAGAAAGGCAGCGAGCGCCGTGTTCTCGCCATCGATATCGGCGGCAGCCACGTCAAGATTCGCTCCAGCGCCGGTGGCCCGGAACGGAAGGCCGATAGCGGAAAGAACATGACCGCAGCCGAGATGGTGGTCGCGGTCAAGGATATGGCAAAAGGCTTCGATTACGATGTCATCGCGATCGGCTATCCGGGACCGGTGGTTCATAACAAGCCGGTCGCAGAGCCGGCGAACCTGGGCGAAGGCTGGGTCGGTTTCAACTACCGTGAGGCATTCGGCTGTCCGGTGCGGATGGTCAATGATGCGCTGCTGCAGGCGCTGGGGTCCTATCAGGGCGACAGCATGCTGTTTCTCGGGCTTGGCACCGGTCTCGGCGCCGCTATGGTCATCGAAAATGTTGCCCAGCCGCTGGAAATCGCCCATCTGCCCTACCGCAAAGGCAAGACCTTCGAGCACTATGTCGGCAAGCAATACCGCAAGAAACACGGCAAGAAGAAGTGGCGGAAACGGGTCCATGACGTCGTCGACAAGCTGACGGCTGCAATGCAGCCCGACTATATCGTCATCGGCGGCGGCGATGTCGACAAGCTGGATGAGCTCCCGCCCAAGTCCCGCCGCGGTGACAACACGCTGGCATTCGACGGCGGCTTCCGCCTTTGGCAGGATGACAGCCTGATTGTCTGACGCATGCAAGCGTGGACATCCGCAAAGCTGCGATCCGCTGCCGTAAAGCAGCGTCCTGAAAAATGAAATCGGAGATTACCATGACGACGACTCTCATGATCCAGCCGCTGATTGCTCTGATTGCCGGACTGGTCATCCTGTTTGTGCCGCGCGTTCTGAATTACGTGGTGGCCGGATACCTGATCCTGGTCGGTTTGATCGGCCTTTACCCACATCTGCTGGGTCCGGCGCTGTAACGCATGCGCCGACCGGCATGTTTGGCCATTGACGAATGAACGCATAAGCCGGACATACACGGCGGACGGGATTGAGAACTTGCCCCTCTACGCAACACTCCGGCGCTTGCGTTTCACGCTGGCGTTTCTGGCGGTCATGCTCATCGCCAATGCCCTGGTCGGTACATTTTCCGGCGAACTGCCGGCGCGCGCGCTGGCAGACTGGGGCATCGGAAAGGATGCTGTGTGGTCCGGAGAAATCTGGCGGTTCGCGACGGCCACTTTTATTTCCCATGACCGGGACATGCTGGTCCGTCAGTTTTTCTTTGCGGCCGCCATTCTCGGCTATACGGAATGGAAATGGGGCAGTGCCTCGACCTTTCACCTGTTCTTCGCCCTCGACTTTGCCGCATCGGGCCTGTTGCTGCTGGGGATCGCCTTGTGGCCGCACACTGCCGGCCTGTCGGCGGCGAATGATGTCGGCATGTCTCTGGGCGGGTTCGGGCTTATAGGGCTTGCCGTGTCCGGCATGCGCTGGCGGTTTCCGCTCTTGGCAGCGTTGCTCCTGATGATCGGACTGAAGATTGCGTTGGCGTTTGATCCGCTTGCCGACATCGGCCACATCATCGCGCTGTGGCTTGGATTTCTGCTGGGATTGGCGCAGCTCAGGATGTCGGCGAGGTAGGACCGGTTGCGACCCGATGCATATGCTCAGGCACGATGAAGCTGCCCAAACGGGAGCACCTCCGGCTACGGATGAAGCGGTCATCGCAAATTGACCATTTGCCAACCGCGCGCTATTTTTCTGAACGGTGAGGCGGCCGGTTGTTCCGGCCGCCCTTTTTGTCGGGTAATCCATGATTTTTCAAGGCGATCAATCCATAGCGGCCAAGCGAGGAGCGATCTCATTTGTCCGGAAGTTCGGACCTCTGCTGGCAACATTCATTCTGTTCGGTCTCGGGGCATTCGCCGTCTACGAGGCATTGCACGGGATATCGATTTCCGACGTCATAGCCCGGATAAAACTGACGCCGACCCATTCATTGCTTCTTGCGGTGCTGGCCACCGCTTGCGGATATGCGGCACTGATCGGTTATGACTGGTCGGCACTGCGCTATGTCGGCAAAGGGGTTCCCCTTCCAACCTTGTCGCTTGGCTCCTTTACCGCCTATGCGCTCAGCAATTCGATCGGGCTTGCCGTCCTGTCAGGCGGCGCCGTTCGGTATCGGTTCTATCGCGGTCTTGGTCTCTCCCTTGCCGACATCACCGTGGTCTCGACCTATTGCGCAATGGCCTTTGGTATCGGCGTCACCGTGATCGGGTTTGCAGCGATTGCCTGGCATCCGGCGGCAATGGAGCACTTCGTTCCATTGTCGGCCGACACGATCAGGGTCGCGGCGCTTGCTGCGTTCGCAGCTGTGACGATTGGCGTTGCCTGGAGTTCGATTGCCCGGCATCCGATCGGTTTTGGCCGTTTCAGATTTGTCATGCCGCCGCCCCGCGATGCGGCGCTTCAGATTCTGTTCTCGCTTCTCGACATCATCTTCGCGGCGGCAACGCTCTATATCCTGTTGCCGTCCGGCGCATCGGCGGTCGTGACCTTCCCGACCTTCGTCGCGGTTTTTGCCGCAGCTGCCGTCGCGGCGGTGCTCAGTCACGTTCCGGGCGGCGTCGGCGTTTTCGAAGCCGTCATCCTTGGCGCATTCGCGACGGTGTCGGATCAGGCGGCAGGCATCGCCGCGGCGCTCCTTGTCTACCGGATCATCTACTACCTTCTGCCGCTCCTGGCAGGCGTCCTCATCCTTGTCGGCGTGGAAATCCGCGAAAGAATGGCGCCGCTTGCAAAGCCGAAAGGAAAGGGACTGAGCGCGCTTTCGGCGCTTTCCTCATTGACCGCTCTGATGCCGTCGGCCGCCGCCGGCTTGACCTTTCTCGCAGGCCTCTTCCTCATTCTGGATGGCATCGTGCCGATCCCGAAGGCCATTCTGGAGGAGCTGCAGCCGGCGGTTCCGGTCGGCCTCTTCGAGTTTTCAAATGTGATCATGGGTGTTACCGGCGGCATTCTCATCGTGCTTGCAAACGGTTTGCGCGCGCGTTCCCGCAGCGCATTCTACATGGCGATTGCCATTCTGGGCCTCGCAGTGATTTCCCTGCTCCTTCAGCGGCTCGATTTCGATCTTGCTTGCGCGCTCGCCTTTCTAGCGGCAGTCCTTTGGGTCTCACGGGATCGTTTCGACCGCAGGACGCCGCTGTCAGCCGGCCAGCACTCCATGACATCGCTTGCCCTCTGGGCCGGGTTTTCCATCTGCGTCATCCTGTTTTTCCTGTTCGCCCATCAGGATGCGGAATATTCCCATTCCCGCTGGTGGCAATTCGCACTCGACGCGAATATGCCACGCGCACTGCGCACCGCCGGCATCAGTGTTTCCGTGTCGCTTGTCGTGCTCCTGTTCCTGGCGCTGAGGCCCGGCGCCGGCGCATCGCCATCAGGCTTTGAAACCGATATTGATCTCGTTCGCTCTGTGATTTCAAAGCAGGATGATCCCGATGCAAACTTTGCTCTGTCGGGAGACAAGCTGTTCCTGTTTTCCGACGATCGGAGTGCCTTTGTCATGTACGGCCGGCATGGCCGCAGCTTCGTGGCTCTGGGGCGACCTTTCGGGCCAAGAGCCTCGATAGCGGAACTGATCGATACGTTCGTTTCAGAAGCGAAGCGGGCTAATTGCCGACCGGCCTTCTATCAGGTCGCGGCAGAAGATCTGGCAACCTTCGTCGATGCCGGTTTCATACCGAGCAAGCTCGGCGAGGAAGCCGTGGTGGATCTCGCCACCTTCGCTCTGGACGGACCGGAGCGGCGCAAGCTCAGGCAGGCACACAACCGTGCGACACGTGATGGCCTCTTGATGGAGATTGCCTCGCCGCCTCATACCGAGGGGCTGATGGCCGAATTAAAGGCGATCTCGGACGAATGGCTCGGCGAGAAACATATGCGGGAAAAGGGGTTTTCCCTTGGCCGTTTCGACGAGGACTATCTCCAGAACTTCCCGCTGGCGCTGGTACGCAAGGAAAGCCGGATTGTCGCCTTCGCCAACATCTTCGAGACATCGACAAGAAAAATCGGGACCATCGATCTGATGCGCCACGCCTCTGACGCTCCCTCGGGCACCATGGATTTCCTTTTTGTCGCGCTGATGCTCGCTCTGAAGCAGGAAGGCTTTCAGCAATTCTCGTTGGGAATGGCGCCGTTGAGCGGACTGGATTTCTCTCGTCACCCGAGGATCTGGGACCATGTGGCTGGCTCCGTTTCCCGGCTTGGCGGCCATTTCTACAATTTCGCGGGCCTGCGCGACTATAAGGACAAGTTCGCGCCCGACTGGCGCTCGCGATATCTCATGACCTGGGGTGGCATTGATCCGCTGCTTGTTGCCAATGATGTGAACGCGCTTGTCAGCGGCGGTCTTCGCGGCGCGATAACGCGCGGCGCAAAAGCCAAAGACGGCGAAGAATGATCTCTCCCTCCTATGCTCAGTACAGAAGGAAGACAGGCGGTCGGGTTTTACTCCGCCCGCGACGAAATTAAGCTGCCAATTCAGTGGAAGAGTTTTACACCGCCGCTCACAGCTGTCGAAGCCGGGCGATACGCGTCAAGCCTTTCCTTGAGCTTTTCAACCAGTTCATCGTTCAGATAATGCGGGCCTTCGAAAAGATAGACCTCATAGCCGTGCATCGCCCTTATCTGCGGCTCCAGTTCATCAGCTGTTGCCGGGCGGAAACGAGCCTGGGCGAGCGGACGGAACGCCTCCGTGATGATGCGCACGCGGGCCCTGCCAAGACGGGCGGAAAGCGCATCGGCGTATTGGCGCGCCACCTCAGGTGAACGCGCTTCGACGCCGACACCGTCCTGGAAGAAAATGCCGATATCATCCGGCAGCCAGCCCGCCAGCCAGTCCGCGAGCACATCACCGCCTATATTGGTGTTGTCATAGACGCTTATCCACAAGGGGCGGGGCAACAATGCCAGCGCTTCGGGCATCACTTCCGGCGCTTCCTGCCAGGTCGGATCGACCTCGACCGGAAAATAGTAACCTTCGATATTGAGCGGCAGGCTTGCCGCAGCGACTTCCGCTGAAGCTTTGGCAAGCTGCATGACATTCGCCCGAGACTTTTTCTCCGAAAAATTGCCGGCGAGACCGAGGATGACATGTTGTGCCCAAGGTTCGGCGCCGATACGCTGCCAATCGGGCATCGGTGCAGCCGACCTGTGGCCGAGGCCCGGCACAAAACCGATACCGTCAATCAGACTCCACTGGACGAGAAGATGGTTTGCGCCGAGGCGCTGCCATTCACCCTCAGGGCGCGCTGTCAATGTATCGAGCTGCCAGACAATACCGGTAACGGGATAGCGCGCCAGCCGGGCTGGCAGAATAAACCGCTGCCTTGCCAACCATGTCATGCCTCCGGCGGCCACCAGGAACAAGATCGCGGGCAAAGCGGAGAGAAAACCGCGCCGGTTCAGAGTATAAGATTGAGGGATCCGAACCATCCTTCTGCCCTGTCGTCTCCGTAAAGCCTTGTCCGGTACTGAAGGTAAAGATCGATATAGGACATCGGCGCCTGGTATTTTGTCTCTCGGAACCAATAGCGCAAGTTCAGTCCCGGTCCTGCGCCTAACGCAAAGGCCTCCGCGTAGGTATCGCCATAGTCCGCCGACACGCCGATAAAGGGCGTGATAATGAACCTGCCTCCATCACCGAAACTGAAACTGCGACCAAAACTGGCATTTGCCGATGCAAAATTCTCGTTGCTTTGAAGATAGCGGCCTGCCTCGGCGTAGTATTGGGCGGCCCACCATTGTTTTGATGCAACCATCAGGTCCGTGTTGATGCCACCGGATATCGCGCCTCGCAGTAGATAGTCATCGCGGCTGTAGCGCCCGATCTTGAAGTAACGCGCAGCCTCGAGCGTGAAATTGGCGTTGGTGAACGGTTTGAGACGAAGGCCGATGGCGCCTTGCGTTGTCGACGTTCCGACCGCGCCGTCAAGAGAATCGGAAAGTGTCGTGAACTGTCGGATGAAAAGGTCGACTGTCCGTCCGTCCCTGTAACCGATGACCGGCGGTCGCCAGTAAAACTCTGCCCCGAGTTGCGCGGTGCGGCCTGCGGAAGAAGGCGGCGTGATGAAACCGTCGGAAATGCCGCTACTGCCGTAAAAAAGGCCGATATTGGCGCCCCAGCGCCGTGACAGGTCGGAAACCGAGCGCCGGAGGGCAAAAAGCTCAGCCGGTGACAATGAAAGCGTGCCGGCATCGGCCTCGTCGATTGCCCGTTTCAGCCAGACAACGGCAACGTCATTTTGATAATTCCTGCGTGCGGCATAGGCGGCGTCAATGTATTGGGCGCCGGTAAGCTGATTTTTTGCATCGGCTTCGCTGAACGCATCATAGGCAAGTGAGCGGTCGCCAACGCGGCCGGCCAGATAGGCGGTTTCCGTAGGACCTAGCGGCGCAAGCACGCCTTCAGCTTCAGCGGTGCGCAACGCCGAACGGGCGGGGCGGTTGCCGTCTTCGGCCAGCACAAGACCCAGCCTGACAACGGCGACATCCGCCCTTTCCCGATCGGTTTTGGCCAGTGCTTCGGCCTGCTGAAGGGCCTCTGTGGCGGCTGGAAAGTCAGCTATTGCGATGAGCGCTTTCCCGCGTGCCAGCCAGACATCGATATCATCGCTGTCGCCCAGCGGGGCAAGCGCCTGACGGGCAAGCTCGGCTTCGTCGGTGGCCAAGGCGGTCGCGGCAAGATTGAGTCGCAGCTGCGTCTCTCCCGCGCTCGGCCCCGGCATGGCCAGCGCTTGTTCGAAGTCCACCTTCGCGCCGATTTGATCGCCCAGAATCTGCTTTAGAACGCCGCGTTCGCTCAACAGGGATCGGTCCGCTCCGAGCCTGGCGATCGCCGCTTCAGCCACGGCAAGCGCTTCCTCCTGCTTTCCGGTGCGATTGAGAATGTCGACCAGCAGAAACTGATAGTCGCGATCGCCCGGCGCGTAACGCGCCGCCTGCTGCGCATAGACCAGAGCCGCGTTCAGATCATTGCGCCTGAGCGCTGCATATGCCTGATCCGCTGCCTTTGTCGCAGGTGCGGCAACAGCCGGTCTGGTCGTCGTTTGCGCAAGCGCGGCTTTGGCATTTTCAACGAGCTGGAGGTAGTCGCTCTTGGAGGGGGCAAGCCGGACTGCCTTCTCCGCTTCAGCAACTGCTTTGCGGTAATCGCCGCGAGCATAGGCACGATAGGCCGCATCCGCAGCCTGATAGGCCGGGTCACTGGTGTTCAGTGGCGCTGTGTCAGGAGATGCTGCCGGAATTGCCTTCGCTTTCGCGGCCATGTCTTCAGCGGCCTCTTCGGTCTCGCTTTCGTCCGCGCGTTCTTGCCTGATAGCATCGGCGCGTTGAGAAAGCTGACCACGAGTTTCGGCATCAAGCGCATTGGCCGGCGCGCCATCGATCGCTGATTGGCCGGTATTCTCATTCGGCATTGCAGGCGCAGCGACCTCTGCCTCCTCCTGAGTAACTGGGGGCTTGTTTTGCGCCGCAAGTTCCTGCCCGATTGCGGCAGCCTGTTCTGAGAGCCGGCGGCGGTCGCCGGTGTAGAGCATAGGATCGTTTGCTGCATCGAGAGCGGCCTTTTCGGCATCTTCATCCCGTCCCGCACGTCTTAGGGCTTCTACAAGTGCGGCCCTCAATTCTCCGGAATCCGGCCTCTGCCGTATCGCTTCATTGAGTGCGTCGATCGCCTCTTGCGTTTCTCCGCGAGACAGCGCCTTGTCTGCTTTGCGCAACAAAAGCAGTGAAGGGCCGGAAAGTGGCAGATAATCGTTCTGGGAGGTGACGGTACCGGCCGCTTGATTGTCGGCCATCGCTGTAAACGGAGCCGCCGCGGACAGGCATAGCGCAACGGCTGAGAGCAGAGATGCGCGACCAATTGGCTTCAACGCGGCGGAACATCTATTTTTCATATAGGTCGTCATGAACGCTCCTCCTGCAGCATTTCCTCGGCATCGGAATTGCCCTCCTGTTTTTCACGCACTGCCTCCATGCGCGCTTGCTGCTCCTTCAGTGCACTTTCCACTGCGTCTTTGAAGACCACATCGCGGGAGACGAGATAGGCGCCGATCAGCCCGTCACGCTCAGGGTGGTAGCCAGAAAGGGCGCTCTGCAGCGCCTCGTTTGAGATCACGCCATTTTCGACCAATATTTCGCCAAGCAGCGGAATATTGCTCTTCATGATGTCCCGCTTGGACAGTTCTCCCTTTCGCGCCGTTGCCGCGAGCAGGCGCAGGCCTCCAGCGATTTCCCGGTCGCGGGCGATGAACTGAAGCGGCTCGTAGCCCAGCCTTTCAGAGATGGCGGACAAAGCTTCCGGGGAAAGCGGGAAAGAAGAAACAAGCGCCAGCCTGTCACTGTCATCTTCGACAATTGCGAGGACGCGATACTCAAAACAGAAATCCGGTTTGAACCGATCGCGCGCAGCCAACACCTCATCTTCGGTCACCGAAATCAGATCGAGACTTGACTGAAATGCCACGGCTTCGGCAAGGACATCTTCCTCGAGCCAGCCTTCATCCAGCAGGATACGGCCAATCGGCACACGACGCGCCTTTTGCATCTCAAGCGAAGTTTCGAGCTGGGAAGCATTGATTGCGTGCCACGAAACAAGAAGCTCGCCAAGTTTTGTCTGACGTTCCACCAGTCCTTCGCCGGTGGGGAAGTCATGCATGGTCTTGTCCCAGACAAGACGGTTGCCGGTGATAAGATGATTAATATACTGCTTCCAGGCGCGCGACATTGCCATGAAATTCACCACATTGGCGACAATCATGCGGGGAATGGCGATAAGCCCGTGCTCCCATCCGAAGGCGCGCGAAGTGAAATAAAATCGCTGCACCACGCGCAGGCAAAGCGCGACGGTATTGAGGAGAAGCACGATGCCGAGCCAGCCATCGATGGACAAGAGCGGCGGGTAGCTTCCCGGCAGAATCCCGATAAGGAATCCGAACTGAAACAGGATATATTGCAACGCCAGAATATAGGCGAGGATGGTCACGAATACGGTGACCATGCTCTTGCGGTCACGCAGCAGGAAGTAGCGGTCGACCAGCGAGCCATACCAGCCGAAATAGGCCCAGCCCTGAAAACAGATGCCGAGTGACCAGCGGGCCTTTTGACGATAGGAGGTTCGAAACGTGTTGGGGAAATACTCCTGGACGCAAAGCGCCATCCGGATCGTCATTTCCTTTTCAGGTCCGAAGCCGAACCATGTTTTGCGCTTGACCTGGTAGTCGACCGGAAAGCGCGCCAGGATGGAGCGCATACCGTGTTCTGAAAGCCTGACGCCGATATCGTAATCTTCAGTCAGCGTCTGGGTGTTGAACGGTTCGTTTTCGTTTTCAGCTGACAGCGTGAGCAGTGCCTTGTGCGAAAAGCAGGTGCCGACGCCGGCTGATGGAACCATGCCGGACAGCGCCTCTCGCACGACGATGTCCTTGCCGTGCCACTCGGCGAATTCATCCATATAGACACCGGCGACAAGGTCGTGCCAGTCACGCTCCAGCGAATTGACAGGGATCTGGATGAGGTCGATGCGCGGAAGAAGATAGTTGAAAAAGCGGAGCTCCAGCGGGTGCAGAACATCCTCACTGTCATGAAGGATGGTGCCCGCAAAAGTGATGTTATACTTTTCCTCGTGGGCGAAAATCGCCTGAACGACCCAGTTCAGGCAGTCCGCCTTGCAGGTTGGCCCATCATGCGGCACCTCGACGCGCACCAGCTGGCGGTAGCGCCGCCGCATGCGTTCGACCTCGTTGATGGTTGCCTGATCGTTGCGATAGGTACCGACGAAGACCGTGTAATTGCGGTAATCGAGTGTGCTCACCATGCCTTCGATCATCGCCGCGATCACATCGCTTTCGAGCCATGCCGGCACCATGATGGCGATATGCTGCTCGGGGCGGCCGAGCAATTGGTCCGGTGTAAGCCGCTTGTAGACCCGTTCCACTGTGAAGCGCCGTTTGATGGCGCGCAGATAGAATACTGCATCAATGAAAAGGTCATCGATGCAGGACACAAGGATGATGACCGCCACGCCTGCTGTCAGATATTCCAGCAAACGGTAGTAGTCAGCGAACAGGAAAGGCCAGTAAAGCGACATGTTTTCTGCCTGACCCCGATCAGCTCTGGTCGTTGCGTTTGCGGCGCTTAGCGGAACGGGCAAAAACCAGGAGCAAAATGAAACCGCCGAGAATGACCGCGGTCAGGATGCCCGGCGCCTGACGGAACCAGAAATCGCGATCGGTTAACATCCGAACGGAGAACCCATGTCCGTCCTGCGTCAGGCGATCAGACTGCTCGATGGTCTCCAGTGGTTTGCCGCTGGTTCTGACCTCGGCCAGCACGCCTTCGCTGCCAATCACCGCGACATCGCCGTGACCGAACCTGAGCGGCTTTTCAATGAGAGGCCCGGGCCCGTCGCTCAGATAGGCAAGGCCCGGCTGTTGGCTGCCGGTCTTGGTCTCGAACACGGCGACGTCGGAAAGACCGGAAGCATCAAAGAGTGTTGTTCCTTTCGCCGTTTCAATCGTGACGCTGCCGCGATCGACCTTTGCGCGGTTGTCGTCGCCAGTAACGTCGACGTCCAGGAGAAGAAAAGGTTTGATGGGTGCGGAAATAACGGCTGCATCGACAACGCTCAAGCTGGCGCGATCGGGCGAAATACCGCTGGAATTTGCAAGGGCAATAGCATTCGGCAGCGTCAAGGATGCATTATCAAGCCAGTTCTTGCGCACGACAACTTGGCTCTCGCCGGAAAGTCTTGCAGCAATCGATGCAAAATCATCTGCCTCCGGGGCTGGTCCGAGTTGCATATAGCTTCCCGGCAGCACCGAAACGGGGAAGGCCTGCGGCACTTCCCGGCATCTGTCGCTGGCGGGCTGGCGCTGGAATCGCACTACGATTGAATTGCGCGGAAGGAGCGCATATGCGGGCACATCGACCGAGATCATCTCCGGCGCGCCATCGGCCACAAGCTGTTTTGCTCCAAGCAGTATGTCGTTGAGGAAAACCGAGGCAACCGGTCTGGTCTCCGTTGCGCCCGGAGCGGCGGAAACGCTGATATAGAGTGCAGTCGGCACTTTTCCTGGTGGAACATCGCTGCTGAGATCTGTCGTCGTAGACCAGTCACCAAGCGCCACAACATCCAGATTTCCGTTGGTATTGACCAGCGATGTCAGCGCCACAATGTCACCATCTGCCATCGGTACGGTTGCGCTTCGCACGACCATATCGCCGGAGACGGCTGTGCGGTGCCACAGCGCGCTGAAGAGACCAGCTGCATCTCTGGCGCCGTCCGGCTCTACCGCGATGACAGGTTGTCCGCCATGAAGGCGCACGCTGAACGATCCGGGCTGAGCCGGCTGGACAAGCGTGTCCCGTGCAGCGACGAGTGACTGAAAAGCATCACGCGCACTAGGTTCGGCAGTGACAACCTGCTGCGCGAGCGCCTTCAGCGCGGTATCTATTTCCAAGGAAAGGCTGCTGCTGACCACAGCCACATCTGCCCGCGCCTGAGGCGCGCCGAGAAGCATGAATGCGCCGGCTTCAGCGGCATTCGAAAGTGTGACGGAGCCTCCGGTTGAAAGGCCTGCGAAAGCCGGGATAGTTTGCAAGGCTTCAGGCACGTCGACGGCTGACGCATCGACTGTATCGCCCGGCCCCGGCAACGCTATCACCGTCACACTCTTGCCGGCCCGCTCCAGTGCCAGGCCAAGTCGCCAGGCGGCGTCATAACTTGCCTGATCAAGCTGATCGCTGGAAACCAGAAGCGTAACGTCCTGAGTCAGTGCCGAAAAGGCTTTGGCGACCGTTGTCAAATCTGCGGTTTTGTAGCTGTATTCCAGGTAGGTATCCGGCTCAACAAAAAGTTGATTGCCGATCGGGCGGGTGTTGTCGCAGTAAAACTTGCCGATCGAAGGCAGCCACTCAATGCCGAGCTTCACAAAACCGTTGTCGCGCGGGGAACCATCAACGCCGATATCGAAGCCGGTTACTCCGCTTTCCTTTTCAGGCGAACGGGCGGCAACGGCATAGCCATCCAGCGAAACAACATATGTCGTCGTGCCACCATCACCCCTGAGATATCGGCCGTCAAAAGAAAGGCTCGGCTTGATGAGGGGAACGCCGGCCGGCACGGGGATATAGATATCACGAGCGATAAAGGAGGAGGTAAGTGCCAGAGGCGTGTCAATGCCAAGCTCGGTGAGTGGAACCTTGCGGGTGACAACATCGGAAGCCGCCAGTGAACGCAATGCATCGCTCACATCACCGGCTTCGGCCGCCTGCAGCCCGGCACATAGAATGACACCTGACAAACCGATGAAAAATCTGAATTTTTGACCCGAGTTTTTTTATTAGTGTTCATATCGTCCGTTTTCTATTGCGGTATCTGAACATTTGGAGTGAAGGGCGAGATCTGACGCCCCGCGATGGCATCGGCGATGCGACTGGCTGCGTGCCCGTCACCATAGGGGTTGATGATGCGGGAAAAACCTGCGTAGTGCGCGTCGTCATCAAGGAGCTTTTCTGTTTCCGCAACAATTGTGTCGGGGTTCGTTCCCACCAGCCGGACTGCGCCGGCAGCCACAGCCTCTGGTCGCTCGGTTACATCGCGCATCACCAGAACTGGTTTTCCAAGTGAGGGGGCCTCCTCCTGGACACCACCGGAATCTGTCAGGATGATATAGGCCCGCTCCATCAGGTAAACGAAATCGAGATAGGCCAACGGTTCTATGAGATGAACGTTGTTTAAATCGCCGAGCAACTCGTGTACGGGCCCGGATACATTCGGATTGAGGTGGACCGGATAGACAATTTCCAGGTCATCACGCTCAGCCAGTCTTGCCAGACCCCTGCATATATTGACGAAACCATCACCGAAACTCTCACGCCGGTGACCGGTGACCAGAAGCAACCGGCGGGAGGGGGCGATGAATGAGAACCGGCTTTCAAGCATGTTGCGCAAGGCTGTATCATCGTGGATACGCCCAACGGTTTCCTTCAGTGCATCGATAACGGTGTTGCCGGTGACAATGACACGGCCGCCAAGATGTTCGCCATGCAGATTACTGGCGCTGGTTGCCGTCGGCGCAAATGCGATTGAGGACACAACGTCGATAACCCGCCGGTTCATTTCTTCCGGCCAGGGTTTGGAAAGGTCATAGGTTCGCAGCCCTGCCTCCACATGCCCGATCTTGATACCCCGGTGAAAAGCAGCCAGGCTCGCCGCCATCGCCGAAGTGGTATCCCCATGGACGAGCACATAATCCGGACGGGCACGGTCGAGAACATCGTCAAGTCCGGTAATAACCCTGCAGGACAGACTGTTCAGCGTCTGGTTCGGGGCCATGACTGCAAGATCGAAATCAGGAACGATACCAAAGAGATCAAGAACCTGATCCAGCATAGCGCGATGCTGTCCGGTGACGCATGTAATCGACGTGATAGCGCTATCGTGAGCGATAGTATTGATAACCGGCGCCATTTTTATGGCCTCAGGCCTGGTTCCGAAAACAGAAAGTACCCTCACACTATGCCCCTGTTTAAAATGCAGCTACGATCGACCACAAATCCCGAAATTCACCTCAACCTCATCCTGAGGTTCTTTGCCATACAGTTAGAATTAAGGCGACCGGGCACGGAAAAATGATTGTTTTACTTCTATCATTTCTAAAACAGACAGGGTTAAATATCGGTTACCGAAGCACGGCCACCAACTGTTCTTTCTGCCATTTTAGCGTTGTTGAGGATTGCATTTTTCACATGCGATCGATGGCAAATCCCACTCGGGCACTCTCGACTTCACACTTTCCCTTGCTGCTCACGGACACCTTGAGCCCATGCTGGCGTTTAGTCCCGGCATTTGATGGTGCGGATTAAGTTTAATCCGTTCTGGCTCTGTTGCCCAAATTTTGCAGATGTATTCGTAGGGCGTAAGGCCACGCAGCGTTTTCAGCCGGCGGCCGTAATTGTAGGCATCAATGAAGTCATGGAGGTGTGCGGTTAACTGGGCTGGCTGCGTTCGGTGGCAACTGATATTCAATGAACAAAGCCGCTTTCAAATAAAGCGGCCAGAAGAAAGACGGATAGAACGAGGAAACTGAACGTGGCCCCTTTGCCTTCGATGAAATCGAAGCCGCACCGAAGACCCGTGAGGCTTTTCTCAAAAGCCTTCCCTATGAAAGCCAGGTCGTGCATGTGCGCTGTTCGGCTGGACCCGGACCGGATCATGGACGTCGACCCGCGCCACTACACTTTTGCGCGCGCCACCCAGCCGCATATCGAAGAAGTCATTCGTGGTGGGCGGACCATCGTGAAGAACCGGAAACTGCCGGGCATTGATCTGGAGGCCGTGCACGAAACGCTGCGCGCCCAAAATATCGCGATTCCATCTGCTCGACTGAACATGTGCGCAGCGCCTTTGAAGCGCTTGAGCCCCTGATTGCTGCGCACTATTGAGGTGGCAGCTGAAGCGCACCGCCTGGCTCGTTGACCACGAAGAACCGGGGCCTTTGCTCGACGCGGCCCGCCATCACAGTCATTTTGCCGAAGGCGGACTGCGTATGTTCGTAAGCATGCTGTAGCGGATCTAGAATTTACTGCCGCTATTGAGATGGCACTTGCGTGTCATCTCCGATAATCGATAGAGGCGCCAATCACACATGGCACCGACCGCGATCTATGCGGGGTTCAATCGCGAAGCATGATCCTGCCTGCGGAACTTCGGCAGCCCTAAAGGCTATCACCCCGATTATGCAGGTTTGAGCAATCAGGCTTTCAACATAAAGCCAGAGACATCGCTTCGGCAGTTCGCTGATTATGGACCTCAAGCCGTTCAGCGAGGTCCAGTGGCGTTCGCGCCTTTAGCGCGATGATGATCCGCTCGTGCTCGGCGAAAGATTCCCGACAGCGTTCTTCATATTCATTGACGATAAAGCGGTATCGCCAGATGCGCTGCTGAACGACATCATAGTTTTGTGCCAGGATGGCGTTCTTGCTCGCACTGGCCAGGTTGTGATGGAACAAGTAGTTCAACTTCGTATATTGCTTGTAATCCCCCTCACGGGCTGCGGTATCCAAGGCAAGATGGATTTCTTCCAGGGCTGCGATTTCCTCATCGGTCGCCCGGTCAGCCGCTGTTAGCCCGATCAGGCGTTCGAGTGCGCCCTTGAACTCGAAAAGTGGTGTGATTTCGGCTGGATCGAGTGGCGCGACAATCGCGCCGCGATTGGGCCTTAGAACCACAAAGCCTTCCGCCGCCAAAACTTTGAGTGCTTCCCTCAGCGGGGTCCGGGATACATTGAATCGGGCGCACAGGTCAGCTTCGGGAATGCGTGTCCCGTCAGCAAGCTCGCCATCGACCAAAATAGTCCTGATACGGGCGACAAGGTTACCATGCAGGCTGGCTTCTCCCGGTGAAAGCTCCAAATGCGCTTGCTGATCCCTCGGTAAGCTGACGTCGTGTCCCATAACCAATTCTCACAATCGCGTTAAATCACGGGTAACCGGAATCATGCAAAAATTTGCCCGAAGCGTTCAAGTCGCTGTGTTGGAATGCCCAGTTCGTGCAGGCATCCCCAAAGTGTAAAGGCGACTGAATCCATAACCGGGATCCCCAACTCTTTTTCCAGGTCGGCAGCAATCATGGGGCCACGCATGTTTGTGCACAGGATCACAATTGCATCCGGCTTCCCATGGGAGACATCACGACACATCTTTGCAATGTCATCTTCACCAACCTCGGAAAATGAGAAATTATCACTACGGTTGCTGTGGGCTTCTGCAACTGTTTCTATTCCGATTTTCCGATAATTATCGATTATTTTTTCCTGAACATCAGCGGTATACGGCGAGACCAACCCCAGCCTGCGCACGCCAAATCTCTCAAGCAGCCGGTTTAGGCTCAAGACTGCACTTGTCGCGCGAACATCAAAGCGCTCCCGCAATATAGTGCATAGTTTTTCGTCTGTTTCGAAACCCAGCCAACTGGCCGACGTTCCGTTCCAGGCGAGAATATCCGGCTTCGCATCCATCAGAAGATCGGCTGCCTGCAGAATAGGCTCCAGAGAAAACTGCCGGTCCGATGCGCCATCGAGGGCGATGCGGCGAACCCTGAACCGCCCGAAATGAATGCTCACGTCCGGGAAAAGCGGCCATGCAAGCGCGCTTGTATAAGGTTCCACCACCGTGTTTGACGAGGGCGTCAACATACCGATGATGGCTGGTGTTGGTTTTTCGTCATTATTTTGCATTCAAAAATTCTCTTCTCAGGCCATTTTTGCATTCACTTACGCAGACGGAAAACGTCGCATCCTCACTAGATCATCTGTCCTGGAAAAAACCTGAAAAGCAATAGTTGAGTCACATAAAGACGATAAAACCTATTTTAAAGCAATACATTGATTGAAAATAAGTCAATTGCCCACCAAATAGGCAATAACGATTTTCGACCATTTTTTCGCCTAAAATTGTGAATCGGCGCTTGGCATTCCAATAATATTTTGCAACAGTCTTGATAGGAATGAATTCAAATAAGGGAAAATGGATGCACACTGTATTTTCGCGAACCATTCTGGCGGCTGGCGCCATCGCACTTGCCGGCCCGGCATTGGCAGAAACACCGCTTCGGATCGCCGGGAACTTCTCTCAAAACAACAACCAGGTCGAAATCGAGCGGTCTTTCTTTGAAGAACTGCCGGCAGCTTCAGGCGTCGATCTGAGCATCAACTACAATCCGATGGACGTTGTCGGCGTCAAAGCACCTGACGCACTGAGAATGCTTCGCGGCGGCACATTCGACATTATGTCTGTTCAGATCGGCATGGCGTCGCGCGACGATCCCTTTTTCGAGGGTATCGACCTGATGGGCGTGGCAACCGACATGGGGTCTCTGCACGAGGTCGTGGATGCCTATCGCGAGGCGTTTGATCAGCGTCTTCAGGAAAAGTTCAACGCCAAGGTGTTGACCCTCTGGCCCTTCGGGCCGCAGGTTTTCTTCTGCAATGAAAAAATCGAGGGCCTGGATGATCTTCAGGGCCTGAAAGTTCGCTCCTTCACACCATCCATGTCTGCGATGCTTGAGAGCTTCGGTGCAACGCCGGTGACCCTGCAATTCTCTGAAGTTTATCCGGCTCTGCAGCGTGGCGTCGCTTCTTGCGGTGTTACCTCGCCGATCTCGGCCAATAGCGGCAACTGGCCCGAAGTCACGTCCTACCTTTTGCCGCTTTCTGTGTCCGGCTCTGTTCAGGGGCATTTCATGAACCTTGATACCTGGAACAGCCTCTCTTCGGATGAGCAGGAAGCTTTGATGGCGCAGTTCACAAAGCTGGAAGACTATATGTGGGATCTGGCCGAGACCGCCAATACTGAGGCAATCGCCTGCAATACCGGCATGGATTCCTGCAAGAACTATAAGAAGTTCGATATGCAGCTGGTCGAAATCACTGAAGAAGACCAGCAGCGCATCAAGGACGTTGCCAGTGAAGTGGTGCTGCCAATCTGGACGGAAACCTGCAACGCTGTAGACCCGACCTGCTCGCAAACCTGGAACGAAACCGCCGGCAAAGCAGCTGGCATCACGATCCAGTAGCAACATAGACGCAAGGGTCGTTGTTCAAGCAGCGACCCTTTAGATTTTTGGATTCCCACCCATGCCTGTCGATGAAAACCCGCTGGCCAAGCACCTTCTGCCCGCTGTCCGCCTTCTGGCGCTGATGGCCGGTTATGCCGTGCTGGGCATATCGCTGATGATCACCCTGGAGGTCATCATGCGCAACGTGTTCAACGTTTCTCTTCAAGGCGCTGACGAATATGGTGGCTACACACTGGCGGTCGTTGCATCATTTGGATTTTCCTTTGCCTTGCTGGAGCGCGCACACACCCGTGTGGAAATCGTGCTTGAGCGCGTCGGGACAGGCACTCAGGCGTTCTTGAACCTTTTTGCGTGCTGGTGTGTGGCGCTGATGGCAATATTCATTGTCTGGCGCGGCTACGGTGCCATGATGGAAAGCATTCAGTACAAATCGCTCTCCGGCACACCTCTGATGACTCCTTTGTGGCGCCCGCAACTGGTCTGGGTTTGCGGCCTCGCCTTTTTCGCCATTTGTTCGTCATGCGTGGCGTTGCATGCGAGCTGGCTAATGCTGCGGGATCGGGCGCGCCTCAATATTTTCTATGGCTGCAAAAGCCTTGAGGACATCATCGAAGAAGAGACCTTTGATAGCTATGACGATCCGAAGGGGGGAATCATGATTGGGGTCTATGAAGCAGGGGTCGGCTTTTTGATCATGCTGGGGCTGATGCTGGCAGGGCTGCCTGTTGCCGTTGCCCTTTTCGGCACCGCTTTTCTGGGCGCTTTCGTTTACCTGGGCTGGCCAACACTGATGGGCTTCGGCAATCAGATGTGGAGCGGCCAGAACGACTTTCTCCTCACCGCCATACCGCTCTTTGTGTTTCTTGGTGAAATACTGGTGCGTTCAGGCGTTGCCGACGCGCTTTATCGGAGCCTTTCTGACTGGATGCGTCGATTGCCGGGTGGTTTGTTGCATTCGAATATTGGTGTCAGCACCATCTTTTCAGCTGTTTCAGGTTCATCTGTGGCAACAGCAGCGACAATCGGAACCGTCGCTTTGCCGATCTTGAAAGAGCGACACTACGATGAGCGCCTCACAACCGGGACAATCGCAGCCGGCGCAACGCTCGGCATCCTGATCCCGCCCTCGATCAACATGATCATCTACGGTTCAATGACCAACACCTCGATTGGGCAACTGTTTGCGGCCGGTCTGGTGCCCGGCTTTTTGCTGACGGCCTGCTTCATGGCACTGATCATCGTTCTTTGCGTACTCAATCCCGGGCTGGCTGGCCCGGCTCTGCCAGCCCGGCCGTTGCGCGATAAGCTGATGAGCCTTTTGGATATTCTGCCACCGCTTGTTATCTTTATCGTGGTTATGGGCAGCATTTATCTCGGCTGGGCCACGCCGACTGAATCAGCCGCCATCGGCGTCGTATGCTCGCTTGTCGTTGCCATTGCCAAACGTCGCCTCACATTCGCACTTCTGCATCAGGCTATGATTTCGACGGTTCGCACATCAGCGATGATCCTGCTGATCATGGTTGGCGCGCTGTTCCTGAACTTTGTGGTCGGGATGCTCGGTATTCCCCAGGCGCTGACCGCCTTCGTTTCGCAATTCGGCGCCACGCCGCTTGAAATTATTCTGCTTCTCGTCGTCTTTTATCTGGTTCTTGGCTGCTTCATGGAAACACTTTCGATGATGATTGCCACCCTGCCGGTCGTATTCCCGTTGATCGCGCATATGGGAATCGATCCGGTGTGGTTCGGCGTGTTCCTTGTCCTGATGATGGAGATTGGCCTGATTACACCGCCGATCGGCATGAACCTTTATATCGTTCAAGGTGTGCGCGAGAGCGGATCGATCATGGATGTTATTCGCGGTGCAACACCCTTCGTTCTATTGATGCTGGGCTTTGTCGGGCTACTGATCGCATGGCCGGAAATGGTGCTTTGGCTGCCTAATATGTTGTTTTGACACCGAAATGACCTGCAGTATGTCAACGCTGGCGGGAAAGTGTACCACTTGGCTGAATCTGGCCGGAGAGAGCTGGCTCGGTTTGTCGGAACCGTTTCGGGCGTTTCGTTAAGTGGAATTCAGCCTCAACTATGCCGCCACCATCATCGGCTGCAAAAACGTAGCCATCTTCGCTCGACTTCTTCCGCCGCTGTCGTTGCCGTCAAACGGTACGTTCTTGCTGGTTATGGACTGAGGGTGGATTGGCGGTTCCAGGAAGTTGGAAACGAGCTCAACGCGGCTATCGATAGCGCAGCACTCAAGGATGGCGCGGGCCCGCGTGGCGATGGCCCGCAAACTGGCGGTCATCCTGTATCGCATGTGGGTTGATGCAACCGACTTCCGCTTTGGAAAGCAGCCTGCCGCACTGGAGGCGTGACCCGCGGCAGATCAAAGGAGCAGGCAACACGGACAAAGCTTTCGCCCGAAAGGGCGGTGCCCGGATCGTTCCGTGGGGACAATGTGCGAGGCGATCTCGTTGAGAGCCCCGAACCTGCCGAACCAAGGTTTGCAAGGTCGTGAAACAGATTGAGACGCTTCGCTCTCCTGACCCCCATCATGCGGCGGCCCCGAACAACGCGTCGGTGCGCCGACCGCGAAGAGAAGCGAGTAGCCCGCGGAACGGTCCCAGAAAAAGTGCAGAGGCACCTTGACCACAACGACCCCAATCAGAGACGACTCTGAGTGTCTGTCCAAAAATTCAACGGAGTCGGAAATTCACAGTGTGTCGATGCAATAAAACCGCGCCGTAAACTGTGGTTTCAGGATCGATCGAGGATGGCGGTCTCCGGAATTCCAGCGTTCTCTCTATTCTTGGACAGACACTAAGGCAAGCCGAGCAGATCCGCCGCCTTGCTATTTCGTGCCGCAATAATTTTTCCAAAATAAAATATATTTATATGAATTGAAAACTATAAATCAAAAATGTAAAATTTTACTTATGAATAAATTGTGATATTATCACGTAATATTGATATATGATATATTTTAGTTCAATCTCTCCTTCAAAGGGAGAGGTGATAAAATGACAATTTTAAATAGAAATGTAAGAAATGGCATGCTGCCATCATTAGCTTTGTTGCGAAACTCCGCATCAGTTGCTGTGATTGCGCTTACGGTCAGCAGTCTGTCTGCAATGAAAGCTCATGCCGAAAATGAATGCGGCCCATCTTCATATCCCATCGTTAATTGCACCGCTAACAGCTACGGAAACATAAGCTATCCGGCAGGTGGACTTGTTGTTCTCGAGAATTCGGACATGACGGTTGACGGCGTTATCACTATCGGCTCAATGGAAAACGAGGTCGAAACAGCAGTCCTAAACACACCTCTATACAAAACAATCACCGGTGAAATCCGCGTATTCTCACCCAAAAACGATGCTGGTATAGGCCTTTATCCTTCGAGCAACAGCGCCACACCGGGCGTTACTGGCATACTCTCCGCGACGGTAGAAGGAGAAGGCAATGCAACAATCAACTTGCTGGAAGGGGCATGGGTCAGCAATCCGAGCTCTGCCGTGGCCGTCAAAGCCCTTCAAAGAGGCACGGGCGACGCAATCGTGCAAATTGAAGGTGCAACCATAGACCAGATAACGCCCGGCATCGCTGTGAATGCAATCAATCGGGGAACGGGCAACTCAAAAATTGTCATGAATTCGGGGACGATCAGCGGGACAGCTGACAATGACCCCAAAACGGAATTTACCGGTCTGGTGGCGCACGGAGTGTCTCCCAATGCAAACGCTGAGATTATCTTTACGGGAGGTACGATAAAGGACACAGATGTCGCCATGACGGCCTATGTCAATGCTTATCCCGGCTCTGCTTCAATCGTCATCAATGAAGATACTGACAAGGCAGACATTCACGGACAAGTTTTGCTGACCGGCACTGAAAGCTATTTCGAACTCAAAGCCGGCGGCCTCTCTATGGCACCGGGTGAAACCTATGATGCTCCGATCAATGTTGAAATTGATGGCAATCAGGCCGACGTCAAGTTGTTGGGAGGAGGTATTGCGACCTATGGTAAAAACGGGCGCGGCGTGGTTCTTTTCAATCAAGGTGGTTACGAGACGATTGCGGCTGTCGAATTGGGTGGAACCGACATCACGATCACCGGAGAGGACGGCGTTGGCCTCTATATGGAGTATATCGCCGATCCTGGGCAGCCATACCAGGTTGATGTCTCCATGTCTGACGGGAACATCCTAAGTTATAGCAATGCCACAGGCGCAACGGCCGTGGGGCTGAATGTCAAGGACCAGGAAGTCGACGCCAGTTTCAACATGAGCGGCGGCACAATCGAGATGTATTCGTCGAACAGCGACGTCATTCAAGCCACGACTTCAGCAGATGGCTTTTATGACTTCCAGTTGACCGCAGGTATAATTCTTGCAGTAGACGGAACAGCAATTAAAATACTTCCAGAGGACGACCTTTCACCAAATGGGCCGATGAAAATTGACGTCACAATCGGCTCGGACATGATCGTCAGCGGTATCAAAGGCGTGTTTCTCAACCAAAATACCGATCCCGGAACGATCACCAGTTTCGAAGTTGCAGGAAGCGCCACTGGCGATATTATCGATGGACCAGGCACGATCAACGTCGTCCTTAACGGGGGGCTGTTAAACGGCGCATTTTACGGCAACGCAGGAAATGACACTGTACAGGTCGATGGCGAGGTTTTCGGAACCGAGCCTGAAGAACTTGCCGATTTCGATGGTGGTGAGACCAATAATGGCAGCCAGTCAGATCAGGACCGTGATGTATTTTCGATCGAAAACCTTGAACGCGGCATCATTGCCACCGACACATTCAAGAACTGGGAAGTTCTCGATATCGACCAGTCTATTCTGGAGTTTGATGGCTCGCTGGTGCTGGATGGAACAACCGGCGATCAAAACGGCAGTGGCCAACTCACCATCAACGAATCCATGGTCTTCGTGTCAACGGGAAATGATAGCACTGTAGCGACGAGCCTTGTTGCCAATATTGCCATGCCCTCCAGCGACACCAAGACTTCATTGCTTGAGGTCGATGGAACCGGCCCGCTGAACATTCAGGGCAATCTTGATATCGGCAATAATTCCCTCGGCATGGCCGACGATGTCATCGGGGATATGATCAACGTTGACGGGGATTTTACCGGTAATGGGGCCACGTTGTTGGTGGACATAGACCTTTCAAACGGTCACAACGACAAGATGTCCATCAACGGTCAGATCAGTGGACATACCACCATCTCTGCCAATCCGTCGGGAACTCCGGGGGGACAAAATATGGCTTCCTGCTGGTGGAAGCTCCGGCGGATTCTCCGCCCGATGCCTTCACAGGCTCGACCACCTACGGAGACACAATATATGAAGTCAGGTTTGTTGCCCCGACCAATGGGGGTGATTCACCAGGTTATTATCTGATGCCGGTAGCTGCAGACTGATCGTGCAACTGGATGTGAGCTTTCAAAAGCTTGTCCAGTCGGAGCGGCTCTGGGAGACTGGCGTTACCACACTTCAGTTTTCCAGGGTTGCTCCGCGGAAAGCGATAATCAACCGGCTCTATCATTTCACGTCAGTCGCGGGCTGTTGGCATCAGCTGTGGCAGCGACATGCTTGCTTCACTCCACTGCCAGAAATGCAGCAAGCAGCATAAATGAGGCCAGACACCACCTAAGGGCGAGAAACAGCCTGTTCAAACAAGCCGAGCCACTTCATATCGTCCTATCCGCCGCCGAGAATTTGCATGATTGTGCGGCGCTTGCGCTCTTCCTGCTGGGCCTCGCCGACATCGGCGGGCGGGGCGGCGTTTCCGTCTTCGCCGAGTCGCCCGAGCAGTTCGACCAGCGTCTTCGGGCTGCCATCATCGGGCGCCGTTGCGCCTCGCGGCTTCGGGTCTATCAGCCGACCGCCGCCGTAGAGCGGTTGCGGCTTGAGGCCATGATGGGCCTCGGCCATGAAATCGTGCCAGATCTTCGCCGGTAACTTGCCGCCGGTGACATTGCGCATCGGCGAATTGTCGTCATTGCCGACCCATACGCCGGTGGTCAGGTTGGCGGTAAAGCCGACAAATAGCGCATCGCGTGAGGATTGCGTCGTGCCGGTTTTGCCAGCCACCTGCCAGCCGGGGATTTGCGCCGCACTGCCCGTGCCTTCGGTCACCACCCGCATCAGCATGCCGTTCATATTGGCGGCGATCTGCGGCGAGAGCACACGGGGCTGGCCAGCATGGTCTGCCTGATAGAGCGTCTGTCCGCCGGTCGACTCGACACGCTCGATGACATAGGGCGCCGCCTTGAAGCCGCCATTCATGAAGGCGGTGTAGGCGCCGGTCAGTTCGATGAGAGAGACTTCCGACGTACCCAGTGCGAGCGAGGCATTGGCGGTGATATCCGAGGTGATGCCGAGCCGGTGGGCGAGGCTGACGACCTGACCGGGGCTTGCCTCCATCACCAGTTGCGCGGCGATCGTATTGACCGAATGGGCCAGCGCCGTTGTCAGTGTCATCGGCCCGGAATAGGTCTTTTCGTAGTTTTCCGGCGTCCAGTTATCGATGGTAATCGGCGCATCATTGCGGACCGAGCTCGGCCGGTCGCCGATTTCCAGTGCGGCCGCATAAACGAATGGCTTGAAAGCCGATCCCGGCTGGCGTTTGGCGGTGACAGCGCGGTTGAACTGGCTTTTTGAATATTCCCGTCCACCGACAAGCGCCCGCACTGCGCCCGTTGCATCCACGGCCACCAGCGCGCCCTGTTCGACACGATCCTTCTCGCCATTGGCAGCGAGCACATCCTGCAGGCTGTCCTCGGCATCGCGCTCAAGGCCGGGGTCGATGGTGGTGTGAACGACGATGTCGGTGGTGATTTTGCCGACAATCGGACCCAGGCGGCCCATGACCATGTCGGCGACATAATGTTCGGCACCCGACCAGTAGCTCGGCGCGCGCGTTGGTTCACGCGCCATCGCGGTCGCCATGTCGCTGTCATCGATCATGTTCTGATCGTGCATGGCGGCAAGCACCACTTGCGCGCGTTCTTCCGCGGCTTCCGGGTCGCGGGCGGGCGAAAGCCGTGACGGCGCCTTCAGCAGGCCGGCCAGGAGGGCCGCTTCGCCGAGCGTCACGTCACGGGCGGATTTGTTGAAATAACGCCGGGATGCGGCTTCCACCCCATAGGCGCCGGAGCCGAAGTAAACGCGGTTCAGATACATCGCAAGGATCTGGTCCTTGGAGTATTTACGCTCCAGCCATAGCGCCATCAGCGCTTCCTGGACCTTGCGCTCCAGAGTTCGGGCGTGGGAGAGTAGCACATTCTTGGCCAGCTGCTGGGTCAGCGTTGAACCGCCCTGCACCATGCTGCCACGGGTGATATTGGTCATCATCGCACGGGTGATGCCGATCGGATCAACCCCGAAGTGAGAATAAAAACGCCGGTCCTCGATGGCGACGACCGCCATTGGGATGAAGGGCGACATTTCATCGATCGAAAGCGCTTCTCCGCCGGTCGCGCCGCGATTGGCGATCAGCGAACCGTCGATGGCGACAATCTTGACGTTGGGCGCACGGTTCGGCACGGCCCATTCATCGACGGGGGGCAGTTTGGCACCGTAATAGATGACAATGCCGGCGACGACGACAGCGCCCCATATGGCGGCGACAAAACCCCAATAGACGACAAAGCGGAAGGACCGCATCAAAAAGCCGCGTCCGGAGGAGCGGGCGCGCCTTGTGTTGCCGCGCGACTTCCGCTTCGCAGGCGTTTTGCGCTTCGCGGCGGAGGGGCCGCGAAGGGACGGATCTGTCCTGTTGCGCTTTTTTTCTTTCCGGCCATGCGGTGGAGCTGCTCACCTTCCGTGTTCGCAATTCAGATTAGCCGCTTGCCGTTAAGGGTCTGTTAAGGCGAGGGCCGGTGCGCTGTCGCTGCGCCAAAGAGCAAAATCAGCATTAACGCAGGCTGAACACCGGCCCTGAGCGCATTATTTGGCAAGTGCGTCGAGAATGCGGATCCAGGAGCGGATGCCCTTGTGGAAAGAGGTCAGCTCGTATTTCTCGTTCGGCGAGTGGATACGGTCATCGTTGAGACCGAAGCCGACGAGCAGCGAATCCATGCCGAGTTTCTTCTGGAAATCGCCGACAATCGGGATCGAGCCGCCCATGCCGATGACAACGGCGGGTTTCGGCCATTCCTCGGAAAGGGCTGCCTGCGCCTTCTTCAAAAACGGCGCGTTGTAGTCCAGTTGGATGGCCGGCGAACCGCCATGGGGATGAAATTCGACGCTGCAGTCTTCCGGAATTTTCGAACTGACGTAATTGTGGAAGCTTTCACGGATTTTCGCCGGATCCTGAGTGCCGACGAGGCGGAAGGACACCTTTGCCGAAGCCCTGGCCGCAATCACGGTCTTGAAGCCTTCGCCGGTGTAACCGCCGGTAATGCCGTTCACCTCCGCCGTCGGACGCGTCCACGTCAGCTCCAGCACCGAGCGACCCTTCTCGCCGGCAGGCTCGGAAAGCCCGATCTCGCCGAGAAAACGCTGATCGGTTTCGCCAAGCTGTTCCCAACTCTTCTTGACGTCTTCCGGCGTCTCTTCGACACCGTTATAAAAGCCCGGCAACGTCACGCGGCCGGTCTCGTCATGAAGACCTGCGAGGATGTCGGCGAGGATATGGATCGGGTTTGCGGCTGCACCACCGAAGAAGCCGGAATGAAGATCGCGGTCGGCGGCGGTGATCACCACCTCGTCCCCGACAAGGCCGCGCAACGTGGCGGCAATCGCCGGCGTCTCGCGATCCCACATGCCGGTATCGCAGACGAGCGCGAAATCGGCCTTGATCAGGTCGCCGTGTTCTTCGATGAAGGCGGGAAGCGAGGGCGAGCCTGATTCTTCCTCGCCTTCGAACATCACGGTGATCTTGACCGGCAGTTCGGCGTTTTCTTCCCGATAGGCACGGCAGGCCTGCAGGAAGGTCATCAACTGGCCCTTGTCATCGCTGGTGCCGCGGCCGGTAATGATCTTGCGGCCGTTGCCGACGTCCTTGATTTCCGGCGCGAAAGGATCGCTCTCCCAAAGCTCCAGAGGGTCGACGGGCTGAACGTCATAATGGCCGTAGAACAGAACATGCGGGGCGCCTTCCGGCGCATTTTCAGATGTGCCGACTACCATAGGATGGCCTTTGGTCTCATAGGCGGTGGCGGAAAAGCCCAGCGTTTTCAACTCACCCACCAGCCAGTCGGCGGCGTCGGCACATTTTTCCCTGTAGGCCGGATCGGTCGAAATCGAGGGAATACGCAGGAGTGCGAACAGCTTGTCGAGGCTGGAAGGCAGGTTGTCGTCAGCACGTTTCAGCAGCGTTTCAAGTTCAGTCATGGGAAAACCTCAGTCGGTGCTTTGCACGAAATAACTCGGCGGACCATAGGCCAAGCCGAGGGGCTTTGGAAACACTCGATTGCAGGATGAGGGGGCCGTCAGGCGGATGTCGGACAATAAAAAAGCCGCCATGGCCTGGAGGGGGAGGCCATGGCGGCTGCTTTTTGGGACAAAGGCCGGAGAGGGGGATGGAGCCTTTGTCCTTTTGTCTGACGAGGCGGGGGACGAGCCTCCATCAGGCATCGGCGCTAACGTGCGCCGTTGAGATGTATTTGTACTTCCAAATGTGTCGATTCAAGGGAAACGACGACGTATTTCGTTACAAATTGGTAATTTGATTAAATTCATGCGTTTTTCTTTCAACCGGCTATGCAGAAGGTTTGGCGAAAGCGTTGAAATCTGGCTTTGCGATGGACCTTTTTTCGGTCCGCGCTATGGCTTTCAGCATGAAAAAAGACGATCACCTCTTCCTCATCGATGGTTCCGGTTTCATTTTCCGGGCCTTTCACGCCCTGCCGCCGCTGACGCGCAAGTCTGATGGTTTGCCGGTTGGCGCCGTATCCGGCTTCTGCAACATGATGTGGAAGCTTTTGACATCGGCGCGCGACACCTCGGTCGGGGTGACGCCAACCCATCTCGCGGTGATCTTCGACTTCTCCTCGCAAACCTTCCGCAAGGAGATCTATCCCGAATACAAGGCCCATCGCCCGCCACCGCCGGAGGATCTGGTGCCGCAGTTCTCGCTGATCCGCGAAGCAACGCGCGCCTTCAACCTGCCCTGCATCGAAATCGAAGGCTATGAGGCCGATGACATCATCGCGACCTATGCCAGGATGGCGGTCGAGGCGGGTGGCGATGCCACCATCATCTCCTCCGACAAGGATCTGATGCAGCTCGTCGGCCCGAATGTCCATATGTATGATGGCATGAAGGATCGCCAGATCGGCGTCGCGGAGGTCATCGCGAAATGGGGTGTGGCGCCTGAAAAGATGATCGACCTGCAGGCGCTGACCGGTGATTCGGTTGACAATGTTCCAGGCGTTCCCGGCATCGGTCCGAAGACGGCGGCAACGCTTCTGGAAGAATTCGGTGATCTCGACAATCTTCTCGCAAATGCCGAAACCATCAAGCAAAACAAGCGCCGCGAAAACATCATCGCAAACAAGGAGCTGGTGCAGGTTTCGCGCCAGCTTGTGACGCTGAAGCGTGATTGCCCGGTGGAGCTGCCGCTCGATGCGCTGGTGCTGGAGGAGCAGGACGGACCGAAGCTTGTCTCGTTCCTTAAGGCGATGGAGTTTAATTCCATGACGCGCCGTGTCGCCGAGGCGACAGGGGCGGAGGCTGCAGAAATCGAACCGATTGCCGTCAATGTGGAATGGGGCAAGACCGCCCACGGTCCCGACCTTGATCCGGGCGAGGCAGCGCCTGCAGAAGACGGGGAAGCTGCTCCCGGTGCCAAGGCATGCGGTCCGGCAGCGCTTGCTTCCGCCCGTGCCGCCCGTTTTGCCACGGCTCCGATTGACCGTTCATCCTACCAGACGATCCGCGATCTTCAGACGCTTGAGGACTGGATTGCGGTGGCGCGCGACCGCGGGCTTTGCGCCTTCGATACCGAAACTACCTCGCTTGATGCGATGCAGGCCGAACTGGTCGGCTTTTCGCTGGCGCTTTATGACGAAGACGAGCCCGATGCCGGCAAGGCCGTACGGGCGGCCTATGTGCCGCTTGCCCACAAGGCCGGTCAGGATGATCTTCTCGGCGGTGGTCTGGCGGAAGGCCAGATCGGTTTTGATAGCGCACTTGCAGCCCTCAAGGCCCTGCTTGAGGACGAGGCTGTGCTCAAGGTCGCCCAGAACCTCAAATATGATTATCTGGTGATGCTGCGCCATGGCGTTACAGTGAAGAATTTCGACGACACCATGCTGCTGTCCTATGCGCTTGATAGCGGCATGGGCAATCACGGCATGGATGCGCTGTCCGATCGGTGGCTTGGTCACCAGCCGATCCCATACAAGGAAGTCGCTGGCTCCGGCCGTAATATGGTGACGTTCGACTTTGTCGATATCGCCAAGGCGACCGCTTATGCGGCGGAAGACGCCGATGTGACGCTGCGGCTCTGGCTGGTGCTCAAACCCCGCCTTGCCGCCGAACATGTCGCCACCGTCTATGAGCGGCTTGAGCGGCCGCTTGTGCCTGTTCTTTCGCGGATGGAAGAGCGTGGCATTTCAGTGGACCGGCAGATCCTGTCGCGGCTTTCGGGCGAACTGGCGCAGAAGGCCGCTGCTCTTGAAGACGAGATCTACGAGCTTGCCGGTGAGACGTTCAACATCGGCTCGCCTAAACAGCTTGGCGACATTTTGTTCGGCAAGATGGGGCTGCCCGGCGGCAAGAAGACCAAGAGCGGGCAATGGTCGACCGCCGTTCAGGTGTTGGACGATCTGGCCGCCCAAGGCATTCCGCTGCCAAGCCGGATCGTCGATTGGCGGCAGATGACCAAGCTGAAGTCGACCTATACCGATGCGCTGCCGGGCTATATCCACCCTGAGACCAAGCGCGTCCACACCTCATATTCGCTGGCCGCAACCACGACCGGCAGGCTCTCGTCGTCGGAACCGAACCTGCAGAATATTCCGGTGCGCACGGTAGAAGGCCGCAAGATCCGCACCGCCTTCATCGCCAACCAAGGCCACAAGCTGCTGTCCGCCGACTACAGCCAGATTGAGCTCAGGGTGCTTGCCCATGTCGCCGATATCGCGCAGTTGAAGCAGGCCTTTGCCGATGGCATCGATATCCACGCGATGACGGCATCGGAAATGTTCGGTGTGCCGGTGGTTGGTATGCCGGGCGAGGTTCGCCGCCGCGCCAAGGCCATTAATTTCGGCATCATCTACGGTATCTCCGCCTTCGGTCTCGCCAACCAGCTTGGAATCGGGCGCTCCGAGGCGAGCGACTATATCAAGCGCTATTTCGAGCGCTTCCCCGGCATTAACGACTATATGGAAGAGACTAAGGCAAAGGCCCGCGACAATGGCTATGTCGAAACGGTCTTCGGCCGGCGTATCCATTATCCGGAAATAAAATCGTCAAATCATCAGGTCAGAAGCTTCAATGAACGCGCGGCCATTAATGCCCCGATACAGGGTTCTGCCGCAGACGTGATCCGCCGCGCGATGATCCGCATCGAGCCGGAGCTCGCCGCTGCCGGTCTGGCAGAGAAGGTGAAAATGCTGCTCCAGGTGCATGACGAACTGATCTTCGAGGTCGAGGATGATGCCGTTGACGGCGCGACGGCGCTGATTGTCGATGTGATGGAAAACGCGGCGATGCCTGCCGTTTCCATGGCTGTGCCGCTGAAGGTCGATGCCCGTGCTGCCCATAACTGGGACGAGGCGCACTGAACCCGGCCGTTCCGGCTCCGTTTTTTAGAAGAGGACATGCAATGAACCCGGCGATGGCTGCCTATGGCGCTCTCGGAATTGCGATCATATGCGAGGTGGTCGGCTCGACGCTTCTGCAAAAATCCTACGGCTTCACCCGGTTGCTGCCGACCATCGGTGTTGCCGTGTTCTACATCATCGCGTTTTTCTGCCTGTCGCAGGCGCTGAAGACCATTCCGCTTGGCGTTGCTTATGCGATCTGGGCCGGGCTGGGTATTGTGTTGACTGCGGCCGTCAGCGTGCTGGTCCTGCGTCAGAACCTCGATATTGCCGCCTGGGTCGGCATTGCCATGATTGTCGGCGGCGTGCTGGTGATGAACCTGTTTTCAAGCGCTGCCGGACATTGAGGGCTTAGCGTTCGGCGAGGCCTTGTCCGATAACCCGCACCAGTGCCTCACCGGCGTCTTCAAGCGCGCCTGAATTGTCGATATTCACAACATCGAAATCGCCGTGAACCTTCATGGTCGAGCGGGCCAGACGTTCCAGAATGTCTTCGCGGGATTCACGCCCGCGCGCCTCAAGCCTTTCGGCGCGGATGTCCGGCCGGGCGGTGACGTTGACGACGGTCATTGCGGCAAAGGCCTTGTCGAACAGCGGCAGAGCCGGGCGCGAGCCGTTGGCAATGGCAATACCGCCTGCTGCCACAAAGGCGCGGTGTTCATCGGGAATGCCGTATTGAAGTCCATGCGCTGCCCAGTGCACGGCAAATCCATTTCTCGCCTGCACGGCGGCAAACGCCTCAGGCGTCATCGGCAGGTGATCTTCCGTGGCGCCGTCCGAGGCCCGCGTGATCACCCGGCGCACGAACCGCACGTTCGGGTGTTGGTGAAAGGCCTTCGCTGCGTAGCCGATCAGACTGTCCTTGCCCGCCCCGCTGGGGCCGACGACCACGATGATCCTGCCGGCTTCATCCATCGCTCAGGCCACACGCTTTCCCGCCCGAAACACGGCGCGCACCACCGGCACGTCATCGGTGTGTTTGACGTGCACGAGGTCGGCGCGAAGGCCTTCGGCAATGCGTCCACGGTCATCAAGACCGGCAGCGCGCGCGGGCGTCGCCGTCACCATCGCGATTGCCTGCGCCAGCGAAACCCCTGCCGCGCCGTCATCGGCAAGGATGAATGGTGCATGCAGCAGGCTGAAGGGCACATAATCCGACGACAGAATGTCGAGAACACCGCCAGCGGCCAGATCGCGCGCGGCGATATTGCCGGAATGCGATTTGCCGCGCACCACATTGGGAGCGCCCATCAGCACCGAAAGTCCGGCTGCATGAGAGGCTTTCGCCGCATCGAAGCTTGTCGGAAACTCTGCAATCCGCACGCCATGGCCAAGCGCCTCATCCACATGGGCGAGCGTCGCGTCGTCATGGCTGGCGATGGCAATGCCGCGCTTCCTGCAATGGTCGGAAATCATCTGTCGGTGCTTGTCGGCATAGGCCTCGGAGGCGGCCTGCCGGCGGGCGATAAAGCGTTCAAAGGCATCATCGTCCAGATCGCGCTTGGGCTTGTAATAGCGCCGGTATTGCTGGAGATCGGCGAACTGGCGCTGGCCCGGCGCATGGTCCATCAGCGAGGCGAGCCGCACATGCGGGTTATCTTCGAACCCGGTAAAATGTTCCATGACATTGGCGGCCGAGACTTCGCAACGCAGATGCAGGAAGTGCTGCGCCCTCAGCCGGTCTTGTTTTTCCGCGTCGATGATCGCGCTTGCCATGTCATGCATTTCGCCAGCCTCGAACCCGTCGCCCTCATCCGCGCCTAGGCGCAGACAGTCGAACACCGTGGTGATGCCCGAGGCGGCGACCTGGGCATCATGGGCCTGGATCGCGGCCGTCTTGTTCCAGCGCACGCCCGGACGCGGTGCATAATGGCCTTCCAGATGGTCGGTATGAAGTTCGACAAGGCCCGGGATCAGCAGATCGCCGCCGAGATCCTCGCCTTGGCTGACATTGCCTTCGGAAATCTCCGCGATCCTTCCATTGCGAACCACAAGTGTGCCGTCAATGGTCCGGTCTTCGGCAATGATCCGGGCATTGGTGAAAACGGTCTCTGTGCTCATGCTTCGGGCTCGTCCGTGCCGGTCAGCGGCTGCCAGCGCCGGATATTGAACGGTGCACCGCGGCGCTCTTCGACGAACAGGCCGAGGCCGGAAATAGCGAGCGGTTTGCCGGTGAAGGGCGCGAAATAATCCTGAACCGCCGTTTCAATGACATGCGCATCGGTACCGGTCACAGGTCCGGTCAGCGTCATATGGAAGCGGAATTCATCAAAGACATAAGGATAGCCCCAATGGATCATGTTGTCGCGTTGGGTCTCGGAGAGCGATTCGGGCTTGCGCCGGGCGATCTCGTCGTTCAGGAGCGGCGCGCGCATCGGCTCGAAATGCGCGACAACATCGGCGGCAAAGGCCTGCAGTGTTTCGTCTTCCACAGCGGGAATGAGCGCATAAAACTTGCCGAGTTGGCCAAGCGTGACCTCGGGGATGGAAAATGGCTTGCGGTTGCGGCAAAAGACATCGAACGTGGCCTCAAGTGCCGAGGGCGAGATGTTCTCTGCCAGCCGGAACGGCGCCTTCATGGTGGCATGAAATCCGTAGCGGGCGGCAGCAGCCGTCACCGCGCTCATGCGACCGGCAGGAAGCGCGATATTATCCGGGTAAGCCCGCTCTTCCCCGGCAAAGGCGTCATAACCCAGCCAATGACTGGCGGCGACGGTCAGCGGATCGTCTGCGGGAGGCGTGAAATAGATGGCGTATCGCAAACCGGTGTCCTTGCACAAAACTCTGTGTGTGAATTCGAACGTGACGGGATTCGCAAGCCTTTGCAAGCGGATCGAACCTTCAAAACAAACAATGCCGGGGCGGGCAGCAGGTTCCCTTCAGGGACCGATTATCATTTCATACCGGCAAGGCCCCCGGAAGCGTAACGCGTCAGCCGTTCAGCCAGCGTTCCGGTATGAAGCTCGAACAGATGGTGGTCATCGTCGTAAAAATACAGCGAGCGGCCTTCGCCTTCAGTGCGCGGCCGTGGTGGCAGAAGGTCAAGGCCGAGAGCCGCGATGCGCGCGCGGTGGCTGTCAAAGTCCTTGTCTGCAATCTTGAAGGCGATGTGGTTGTAGCTGCGTTCCGGAAGCGGATCGCCTTGCATGATCGCCACCCAGATGTTGCCGATCAGGAAGAATTTTTCCGGCGAAAGCGAAAACGTATCCGGCCCGCTTGCATAGACTTCCTCGGCATCGAAAACGCCTTCCAGAATTTGGGTCATGCGTTCCAGATCCGAGACCACAAAGGTCATATGCGAAAGGCCTTCGATCACCGGCATTCTCTCCTCAGGAAATTACATCAGCCCTTCCTGAAAAACAAAAAGGGCGATCCGAAGACCGCCCCGATATTCTTTATGAAATCTCGCCGGAGGTGTTCAGTGCGCGCTAGACATGTCGCCGAGGACTTTCTTGGTGGCGACGGTGGAATCGGCGTTCAGCGTGTAGACGATCGGCACGCCGGTGGCGAGGTTGAGCTTCAGGATCTCTTCCTGGCTCATACCATCGAGCACCATGACAAGCGCGCGCAGGGAATTTCCATGGGCTGCAACCAGCACCTTCTCGCCTCTCAAGACGCGCGGCAGGATTTCCTGCATGTAATACGGCCAGACGCGGGCACCGGTATCTTTCAGGCTTTCGCCGCCGGGCGGGGGCACGTCGTAGGAGCGGCGCCAGATATGGACCTGCTCCTCGCCCCACTTTTCGCGCGCATCATCCTTGTTGAGACCGGCAAGATCACCATAATCGCGCTCGTTGATCGCCTGATCCTTGATGGTTTCGAGATCGCTCTGCCCGACCTGATCGAGGACCAGCTGGCAGGTGTGTTGGGCGCGGGTCAGCGCCGAGGTGAAGGCGATATCGAATTTCATACCCGCTTCGGCGAGCGCCTTGCCGCCGGCGGTGGCTTCCTTGACACCGAGCTCGGTCAGGTCAGGATCCTTCCAGCCGGTGAAAAGGTTCTTCAGATTCCAATCGCTTTGGCCGTGGCGCACAAGAACCAGTGTTCCGCTCATGACAATCTTCCTTCGTCAAATCTTGGGTTAGTGTGTTTTGGAAAGCCCGAGCACGTCGAGCATGGAATAAAGCCCTGGTTTTTCGTTTCTGCCCCAAAGGGCCGCCTGAACGGCGCCGCGGGCGAAAATCGAACGATCGGTCGCCTTGTGGGAAAGGCTGACAGTCTCGCCTTCGCCGGCCAGCAGAACGGAATGTTCGCCGACCACGGAACCGCCGCGCAGCGTGGCAAAGCCGATCGTGCCTTCCTCGCGCGGGCCGGTGTGCCCGTCGCGAACCCTGACGGCATTCTCCTTCAGCGCAATGCCGCGGCCTTCAGCCGCTGCCTCGCCCAAAATAAGGGCCGTACCGGAAGGCGCGTCGACCTTGTGACGGTGGTGCATCTCGAGAACTTCGATATCCCAGCCCTTTGCCGAAAGTGCGGCGGCGGCCTGCTTGACAAGTTCGCCTAGCAGATTGACGCCCAGTGACATGTTTCCGGATTTGATAATACGGGCATGGCGCGCGGCTGCCTTGATCTCGATCTCGTCATCCTCGGAAAAACCTGTAGTGCCGACGACATGGACAATGCGCGCCTGGGCGGCGAGGCCGGCATATTCGACGCTTGCCTTCGGTACGGTGAAATCGAGAACGCCGTCCGCATCGAGAAAGGCCTTCAGCGGGTCGTCGGTAATCGGTATGCCGAGTGTGCCAACGCCGGCAAGCTCTCCGGCATCCCTGCCAAGGAGCGGGCTTTCCGGACGGTCGACAGCGGCATGCAGGACCGCGCCCTCGGTTTCGCTGATCACGCGGACGAGGGTCTGTCCCATCCGTCCGCTGGCGCCCACGACGACGAGTTTCATTGCCGGACTGGTCATGCTTCTTCCTGGTGTTGCTTCGTATCGGTTTTCCGCAGCAGCTGAAGCGCCGCGAAGGCACGCCGACCTTATTGGAAGCGGTACCGGAAGAAAAGGTTGATATTGGCGCACCGGTTCTGAAACCGGATTGATATCAAGGACCAGTGCGTCGCATCAGCTTGTCAGTCTGTTTTTTGCTATTGCATCGCGCCGCGCACTAAATGTGCTTGAGGAAGGAAAGGTCGGCATCCGCGTAATCGGTGGAGCGGCTGATGCTTTCCCACGCTTCGGCTTCCTGCCGGCGGCTGTTTTCTGCTTTCTTCAACAATTCGACGGCGTCGCTGCCGAGCAGCAGATGCTCGGGAACATCGTTTGCATCCGCAAGGTCGAGGATGATCGCGGCGATCTTATCGGGATCGCCCGTCTCGTTGCCGACCACGTGCTCAAGGGCCGCCTGCATCTGCCCCATCGAGGGTTGGTAGGCTTCCATCATTGCGGGTGCATCGCCGCGGGCAATTTGCCCCCATTCGGTACGCATGCCGCCGGGTTCGACCGATATCGTCCTGATGCCGAGGTGGCTGGTTTCTTTTGCAATGATTTCGGAAAAACCACTGACGGCCCATTTTGATGACTGATAGGCAGCCATGCCCGGCCCGGTCATACGCCCGCCGACGGACGAGATGTTGATGATGTGGCCGGATTGCTGTCGCCGCATCACGGGAAGGGCTGCCCGGGTCATGTTGACCACGCCGAAGAAGTTGGTCTCGATCTGCGCGCGGAAATGATCGGGATCGGTCTGTTCGAAAGGGGCGAAATGACCGAAACCGGCGTTGTTGACCAGCACGTCGAGCCTGCCGAAGGTATCGACGGCGAAATCAACTGCGGCCTGCGCGGCGAGCGGATCGGCAACATCGAGCGCGCAACTGGCGATGCGATCGCCGAATCCCTCGACAAGCGGTTGGAGCTGTTCGGGCTTTCGGGCGGTGGCAATCAGAAGGTCACCGGCTTCGAGGGCGGCGCGGGCGATATGAAGGCCGAGCCCTCGGGCGCTTCCTGTGATGAGCCAGACTTTTGACATGATCGTTCTCCTTGTTAATGAGTGAGTAGGCGCTCATTTTTTAGATCGAAATCAGAGACATTTTTGCCTCAGATTGGTTTGGCAGTGCCGAAGCTTATTCCGGACCGAAAGGCCGACTGTCGAAATACGTCATTGCCGTACAACGCATTCCACTAGAGGGTCAGTGACCCTTCCTGCGAAAGACCGGCCATGCCGCCCCAGAACACCGCGAAGCCACGCAGCTTAAGAGTTTCGCGCTGGTTTGGATTGTCGGCGATGGCGTCGAAAGTCGCCTCTGCGATCGCGTTCATGATGATCCCGGCATAGCGGATATTCGCGTCTTCTCCGGCCTGCCGGGCAAGTGCCCGGGCCAGCACGACGGCGGCTTCATCGAACCGGCGTTCGCCCTGAGTGCGGATACTGTCGGGAACCTGGCTGGAGATTTTGAGACGTTTGAGCGTGCGCCACTTGGTCGGGTTCGTCACACCCCAGTCGATCAGCCGGTTCCAGAAATGTTGCATGTCTTCGCGGCCTTCATCGCCGGGGAGCGGGTCCTTCAAAAGGATGTCCGCAAGCTCGCCTTCGAGCTCAAGAAGCAGGGCGCTGAGCAGCGCTTCCTTGGTGGAAAAATAGGTGAACACCGTGCCCTCGGCGACGCCAGCCTTTTTCGCGATCTTGGCGGTGGATGTACCCGTGCCCGCAGCTGCCACGAGTCCGATCGTGGCGTTCATGATGGCGGTGCGTTTTTCTTCACTGGCGGGACGGGCCATTCGGGCTTCCATTATTGATTGAGTAGTCACTCATTTATATGGTTGCGCCAGTCGCGTGCGCAAGAGGCTTCTGCAAAAAAAGCCCGAAAGGACTTGGTGACAGCTTCAGTGGAATGAAAAAAGGCGCGAGGCAGACCCGCGCCTCATCTCGTTGAAGCGACCGCGATGATTGACGATGGTGGCTTAGCCGCGCCAGCGCCGCCCGTCGAGTGCAAGGCCGAAACGCAGCGGTGTGCGGGCATAGGTGGCAAGACCGGCAAGCGCTGCGAGCGGATGGGTGACCACATAGGTCGGGATTGCCTGCAACAGCGCATTGTGCGGCGCCTTGTCTTCGAACGCTGCCCGGAATTCGGGCTTTTTCAACGCGGGCAGGATTTTCTGCGAAATGCCGCCGGCCAGATAGACCCCGCCGCGCGCCATGAACACCATGGCCATGTCACCGGCAATGCGGCCGAGATAGGTCGAAAACAGCGAAAGTGTCTCGACCGCCTGCGGATCGGAACCTTCAAGACCCACATGGCTGACGTCCTTGGGCTCATAGGCCTTCGGCTCGATCCCGTCGGCGGCGCAAATGGCGTTGTAAAGATTGACCATGCCGCGCCCGCAGAGGATCTGCTCGGCCGCGATCCGGCCTTCGATGGTCTTGATATGCGGGAAAATCTGGTAATCGCGATCACTGCGAGGCCCGACATCGATATGGCCGCCTTCGCCGGGCACCGGGATCCAGCGCTCTTCGGCATGAACGAGGCCGGCAACACCGAGGCCCGTTCCCGGGCCGAGCACGACGCGCGAGGCGATCATGGTGTCGGGGCGGTTTGCGATCGGCTCGCGGTATTTATCGGGCATGTTGGCGATCGCCAGCGCCTGTGCCTCGAAATCATTGATGATCACGACATCCTCGAGACCGAGCGCGCTGATCATCTCCTTCGGTTTGATGACCCAGTCGCAATTGGTGAGCGGGATTTCATCGCCGCGAGATCGGACCGGCGACGGCCAGGATGGCGCTGCGCGGCTGCAGCGAGGTCTTGTCCATGACGCCCGCCTGAATGGCGGCATCGACGGTCGGAAAATCCGCCGTGTGCACAATCGGAAATTCCCGCGGCTCGGCATAGGGATCAACAAGCAGCGAAAACCGTGCATTGGTGCCGCCGATATCGCCGATCAGGATGGGAAAGGAGAGGGGGTCCGAAGTGCTGATGGTTTTGGCCATGGTGTTTCCGAAATCTGCCCTGTCCCGGGCGGTGTTGAAGGTTCTCGTCAGTGGCGCAATCTCTGCATCCAGTCCGGCGATTTTGCAACGTCATCGGTCAAATCGAAAGCGTAATCGCAACGCGCGGCAGCCGGAAGCCTTTGCCTGAACCCCGGAATGGAAACGGCATCGGCAAAACGCGCTTTCCTATTACAGCAACCCAAAGCGCTTTGAAAGTCGGTGCTGCTCAAATCTGGTGCCACCTTTCGCCACAGGTGAGTTGCCATTCTCATCCTTGCGGACGCGGTTTGGGCACCGGTCCGATCTCCGGCCAGGGCGCCAGCGGCGGTAGCGGGATCGGTGGGGTCAGCGCCGCCGTCGGCAGTGGCGAGGGGGCGGGCGCTTCCAGCACGCCGGTGCAGGCTTTGGGCAGGTCGGCAAGCGTTGTGTAGCTCGGGCGTGTCGGTTTCGGCGCCGGCTTTTCCGGTTTTTTGGGCGGTGGAGCCGGTTTCGCCGGGGCCCAGGGCTCGTCGGACAGCCACCAGGCGAGATGATCGCCGCAACCGTCATCCTTCATGTTGACCGCATTCTGGGCCTTGCAGCCGGGCGAGCCTTCGCGGCAGAACAGGCGAATGTGGAAATGATAGTGATGCCCGTAATAGGGACGGACCTTGGCGAGGTTGGAGCGGTCGCCCTTCCAGTCTTCGCAGATCGCTTTCTTGATGCCCGGATGGACGAAGATGCGCTGCACTTCCGGGTAGCTCGCCGCCCGCATGATCAGGCGCTCATGGGCGGGGGTGAACTTTTCGGGGTCGACGAACAGTGTGCCGTCATTCTTCAGCACGGATTGAGCGGAAATATCCTCACGTTCGCGCAGCGTCAGGCGCCGGTCGGGCATCGGGTTCAGCCAGATATCGGCATCGAGGCCGACCTGATGGGAGGCGTGGCCGGACAGCATCGGCCCGCCGCGTGGCTGCGAGATATCGCCGACCAGAAGGCCCGGCCAGCCATCATTCTCAGCCGCCTCTTTTGCCAGCCGCTCAATCAGCGCAATCGTGTCGGGATGGCCGAAACGGCGGTTGCGCGAAAGCCGCATCGCCTGCCAGTTCTTCCCGTCGATCGGCAGCGCTTCTGCGCCTGCAATGCAGCCCTTGTTGTAGAAACCGAAGGTTTCAGGTGCACCGCTGCTTGGCGCTGTTTCGGATGCAAACAGGATTTTCGCCGGCGGCGGAAAATCCTGCGCGGTGACCGCCACTGCCAATGTCATCAGTATTGCGATGGTCGAATAGGCCCTGAACCACTGCATCGCATCCTCCCTGAGGTGCTTTTTTTCGCCCGTTCGTCCGGTCGGCCGGAGCGTCACAAGCCTGCCTCACAAAAACGGCACTTGTGCACACGGGTCGATATTTGCTTATTCTTGTTGCATAAGCGAGAAAAGCAAGAACCGGGAAGGCATAAACCATGTGGAAAACAATCTCGGCCGCTGCTTGGGTTGTCGCCGCAGCGGCATTCACCCCCGCGCCGGCGGCGTTCGCGCAGAGCGGCGAAGGCGATGAATGGCAGTATGCTTCAGCGCTGACCGGCACGCCGGAATATGTGCAGGATTTCCCGCATTTCAGCTACGTCAACCCGGATGCGCCCAAGGGCGGCGAACTCAGGTTTTACGCCACCGGCACGTTCGATTCGCTCAACCCCATTCCCTATGGCGGTGCGAAAGCCGCTGGCATCGGTCTGGTGTTTGAAACGCTGATGACCCCTTCAGAAGATGAGATCGACGCCCAGTATGGTCTTCTGGCCGATGGTTTTAAGGTGCCGGAGGATATTTCCTCGGTGACCTACCGCCTCAATCCGGCGGCAACGTTCTCCGATGGCGCGCCGGTAACCGCGGAAGATGTGGTTTTCTCCTTCGAAAGCCTGAAGAATTTCAATGCGCGGTATGCCAATTACTACCGCCATATCGAAAGCGCGGATGTCACGGGCGAGCGTGAGGTGACCTTTTCCTTCGATCAGACAGGCAATCGCGAATTGCCGCAAATCGTTGGCCAGCTATTGGTGTTGCCGAAACACTGGTTCGAGGGCGATACGCCGCGTGATGTCTCGGCCAGTACGCTGGAGAATATCGTTGGCTCCGGGCCCTACGAAGTCGCCGAGGTCAACCCAGGCTCATCGATCACCTATCGGCTGCGCGACGACTATTGGGGCAAGGACCTGTCGGTCAATGTCGGCCGCAACAATTTCGGCTCCGTGAACTATCTGTATTTTTCCGATCTCGATGTAGCCTTCGAGGGCTTTCGCGCAGGGACCTTTGATTTCTGGATCGAAACGCGGGCGAAACGCTGGGCGACCGGCTATAATTTCCCGGCGGTCAAGGATGGCGACGTCAAGCGCGAGGCTGTGCCCAATCCGCTACGCAGCAGGGGCATCATGCAGGCGCTGGTGCCCAACAACCGCCGCGCGCCCTTTGATGACCAGCGCGTGCGCGAAGCGCTGATCTATGCCTTTGATTTCGAGACCATCAACAAGAACCAGCTCAGCAACGCCTATTCGCGTGACAATAGTTTCTGGTTCGGGACAGAGCTTGCTTCAGCCGGCCTGCCGAAGGGCGAGGAATTGCAGATCCTCGACACCGTCCGCGATCTGGTGCCGCTGGCGGTCTTCAACACGGCCAACAAGCTGCCGGTCGGCGGAACCGAGGAAGAAACGCGCGCAAATCTGCAAAAGGCATTTGACCTGCTCAAAGAGGCCGGTTTCGAGCGCCGCGGCAATCAGATGGTCAATACCGAGACCGGCAAGCCTTTCTCCTTCGAGATCCTGCTCGACAATCCATCGCTTCAGGTCGTGGTGCTGCCCTATGTCGAAAACCTGCGCAAGCTCGGCATTGATGCCAGCATTCGCGTGGTCGATACCTCGCAATATCAAAACCGGGTCAATGATTTCGACTATGACATGATCTGGGAGATCTGGGCACAGACGCTCAGCCCCGGCAATGAGCAGTTCAACTATTGGGGTTCGCAGTCTGTCGATCAACCGGGGTCGGAAAACTATGCCGGTATTTCCGATCCGGGCGTTGATGCTTTGATCAAGAAGATCGTGTTTGCCGATGACCGCGACACCTTGGTGGCCGCCACCAAGGCGCTCGATCGCGTGCTGTTGGCCAACGATTTTATCATTCCGCTCTACTATTCCAATGACTATCGCATTGCCTACTGGAACGTGATCACCCATCCGGGTTTTCCGGAATACGGTCTGGATTTTCCGGCTGGTTGGTGGTCTACGGAGGCCGAATGAGCATGCCCTGCGGAGTGCGGGATTCGATCCGGTCCATTGCGGCTGACGGGGCGGATGCTCGCAGACTTCCGCCAGCCAACAGCGAGAGCATTTCCTGATGGGCAGCTATATTTTCCGCCGCCTTCTGCTGATGATTCCGACGTTGATCGGCATCATGACAATTTCCTTCATCATCGTGCAGTTCGCGCCTGGCGGGCCGGTGGAGCAGGTGATTGCCGAACTGAACGGCCAGGGCGGCGGTGCCGAAAGCCGGATTTCCGGCGGCTCGGATGCGGGCATGTCGATGGACGGGTTCGACAGCGCGTCATCGTCAAATTATCGCGGCGCGCAGGGGCTTGACCCTGAGCTGATTGCCGACCTCGAAGCCCAGTTCGGCTTCGACAAACCGCCGCTGACGCGCTTCTTGCTGATGATGCGCGACTATGCGACCTTCGATTTCGGCGAGAGTTTTTTCCGCAATTCTTCCGTCATCGATCTGATCATCGACAAGCTGCCGGTCTCGATCTCACTCGGTATCTGGGTGCTGCTTTTGTCTTATGGCGTGTCCATTCCACTTGGCATCCGCAAGGCGGTGAGGGATGGTTCGCGCTTTGATGTGTGGACCTCGGGCGTGATTGTCGTCGGGTTTGCGGTGCCGGGCTTCCTGCTCGGTATCCTGATGATTATCCTGTTTGCCGGCGGCTCGTTCTTCGACTGGTTTCCGCTGCGCGGCCTGGTCTCGGATAATTTCGCCGAACTGCCCTGGTGGCAGAAACCGCTCGACTATTTCTGGCATCTGACGCTGCCGCTGATCGCGCTTTCGGTCTCGTCTTTCGCCACGACGACGCTTTTGACCAAGAATTCCTTCATCGATGAGATCGGCAAGCAATATGTGGTGACGGCCCGCGCCAAGGGACTTTCCGAACACAAGGTGCTTTATGGTCATGTGTTCCGCAATGCCATGCTGATCGTGATTGCCGGTTTTCCGGGTTCCTTCATTCTCGCCTTTTTTACAGGCTCGCTTCTGATCGAAAACGTGTTCTCGCTCGATGGTCTCGGCCGTCTCGGCTATCTCTCGCTGGTCAACCGCGATTATCCGGTGGTGTTTGCCACGCTCTACATCTTCTCGCTGCTCGGGCTGTTCATCAGTCTCGTCTCCGACCTGATCTACACCTGGATCGATCCGCGCATCGATTTTGAAAAGAGGGATGTGTGACATGAGCGATCTCACATCCGAAGAGATGGTCGCGCGCCCGAAGACCGGCTGGTTGTCGCCGATGAATGCGCGGCGCTGGACGAACTTCAAGGCCAACCGTCGCGGCTACTGGTCGCTGTGGCTTTTTCTGTTTCTGTTCATCATTAGCCTGTTTGCCGAATTCGTCGCTAACGACAAGCCAGTGATCGCGTCCTACAAGGGTGAAATCCTGTTTCCTGTGGTGGTCGATTATCCGGAGGAGAAATTCGGCGGTTTTCTGGCGGTCACTGACTACCGGTCCGGGTTCATTCAAGACGAGATTGCGGAAAATGGCTGGATGATCTGGCCGCCGATCCGCTATTCCTACCGCACCATCAATTCCAATGTGCCCTATTCCGCGCCGACACCGCCGTTCTGGCTGATGAGCAAGGAGGATCGCTGTGCCGGCTATCCTGAAGGCGCTGACGATCCGGGCTGCACGCTGGGCAATATGGACTGGCTCGGAACCGACGATCTTGCCCGAGACGTGCTTGCCCGGGTGATCTATGGCTTCCGCATATCGGTGCTGTTCGGCCTGCTTTTGACCGGATTTTCGGCTGTCATCGGTGTTGCCGCCGGTGCGGTGCAGGGCTATTTCGGCGGCTGGGTCGATCTTTTGATGCAGCGTTTCATCGAAATCTGGTCGTCACTGCCGACGCTTTATATCCTGCTGATCATAGCGGCGATCCTGCCACCCGGATTCTGGGTGCTGCTCGGTGTCATGCTGGTGTTCTCATGGGTCAGTTTCGTCGCCGTGGTGCGGGCTGAATTCCTGCGGGCGCGCAATTTCGAATATGTGCGGGCCGCGCGTGCGCTCGGTGTCGGCAATTTTACCATCATGTTTCGCCACCTCCTGCCCAATGCCATGGTGGCGACGCTGACCTTCGTGCCCTTCATTCTGTCAGGCGCAATCGTGACGCTGACCTCGCTGGATTTCCTGGGCTTCGGCATGCCGCCGGGGTCGCCCTCGCTGGGGGAACTGGTCAATCAGGGCAAGAGCAATCTGCAGGCGCCCTGGCTCGGCATTACCGCCTTCTTCACCCTTTCGATCATGCTATCGCTGCTGGTGTTTGTCGGCGAAGCGGTGCGCGATGCGTTCGACCCGAGGAAGACGTTCCAATGAGTGACACGCCGCTTCTGTCCGTTCGCGATTTGTCCGTCGCCTTCCGCCATGGCGGGGCCGACAATCTCGCCGTCGACCGGATATCCTTTGATATAATGCCGGGCGAGGTGGTGGCGCTGGTTGGTGAATCGGGTTCCGGCAAATCGGCAACGGCGGCGTCCGTGCTGCGGCTTCTGCCCTATCCCGCGGCAAGCCACCCGAGCGGCGAAATTCTGTTTGAGGGCCGTGACTTGCTGAAAGCCGATGACCGGACGCTCCGGCAGGTGCGCGGCGGCGATATCACCCAGATTTTCCAGGAGCCGATGACCTCGCTCAACCCGCTGCATCCGGTGGAAAAGCAGGTGGGTGAAACCCTTGCGCTCCATGCCGGAATGACGGGTGCGGATGCCCGAAAACGCGTGCTTGAACTGTTGCACGAGGTTGGTATCCGCGAGGCTGAACGGCGGCTGGGTGCTTTCCCGCATGAGCTTTCCGGTGGCCAGCGCCAGCGGGTGATGATCGCCATGGCGCTTGCCAACCGGCCGAAACTGCTGATTGCGGATGAACCGACGACTGCGCTCGATGTAACGGTACAGGCGCAGATCCTGAAACTTCTGAAGAGCCTGCAGCGCGACCACGGCATGTCGATGCTGTTCATCACCCACGACCTCGGCATCGTGCGCAAGTTTGCAGACCGGGTTTGTGTCATGACCGAGGGCAGGATCGTCGAGCACGGGCCTGTGGCTGAAATCTTCGATAATCCGCAGCACGCCTATACCAAGCACCTTTTGGCCGCCGAGCCAAAGGGCGAGCCGCCGGCGCATGATCCCAGCCGCGCGGTGATCGTCGAGGCCGACAACGTCAAGGTCTGGTTTCCGGTGAAGGCCGGTCTGCTGCGCAAGACGGTCGATCATGTGAAGGCGGTCAATGGCATCTCGCTCAAACTGCGCGCCGGCGAAACGCTCGGCGTTGTCGGCGAATCGGGCTCGGGCAAGACCACGCTTGGTTTGGCGCTGACACGGATGATCGGATCAAAGGGGCGGATCGCCTTTGTCGGCAAGGATATTGACGCCTATTCCTTCAAACAGATGAAGCCCCTGCGCGAGGCAATGCAGATCGTGTTTCAGGACCCCTATGGCTCGCTGTCGCCGCGCATGTCGGTCGGCGAAATCGTGGCCGAGGGGCTGAAAATCCACGAACCTGGACTTTCCACGGCAGAGCGTGAGGCGCGGGTGGGCGCGGCGCTGGAAGAGGTCGGGCTCGATGCCACGATGCGCTGGCGCTATCCGCATGAGTTTTCCGGCGGTCAGCGCCAGAGGGTCGCGATTGCGCGCGCCATAGTGCTCAAGCCGCGTTTCGTGATGCTCGACGAGCCGACATCGGCGCTCGACATGAGCGTGCAGGCGCAGGTGGTCGATCTTCTGGCCGACCTGCAGAAGAAGCACAATCTCGCCTATCTGTTCATTTCGCATGACCTGAAAGTGGTGCGTGCGCTTGCCAACGAGATCATCGTCATGCGCTTCGGCGAAGTGGTCGAACGCGGCCCGGCGGCTGACGTTTTTGAAAACCCGAAGGCCGATTACACCAAGGCGCTGCTTGCCGCAGCCTTCGATATCGAGCCGGTTGAGGCGGATTGAGCAATTGTCCGCTCGCCTTCAAGTGTCCAGACCATAAAGAAGTCCTGCATGCCCAAAGCCCCCGTCGTCATCGACCTGAAATTCTCCGGCCGCGCCGCCATTGTCGAAGCGCTCGGAGAGGTTTTCCATGACCGGCCGGTGGTCGATCTGGCCGATGCGAAAAACCGGGGCCGGGATCTTTCGGATTGCCGTTATGCCGTGTTGTGGAAGCCGGATGACGACCTGTTCGAGCGCGCACCCAATCTCGAAGTTCTGTTTTCCGGCGGCGCGGGCGTCGATAGTGTGCTGGCGCTGAAAAGCCTGCCGGATGCGCCGCTGGTGCGCTTCGTCGATCCATCTTTGACCCGGCGCATGAGCGAATATGTGGTGCTACAATGCCTGTACCACGCCCGCCGCATTCCCGATTACATTGGCCAGCAGGCCGAAACTCGCTGGCAGCAGCTGCCGCCTGCCGAAGCCCGCGATTTCACCGTCGGCATTATGGGACTTGGCGAACTCGGGCAGGATGCCGCCCGCAAGCTCAAGGTCATCGGCTTCAATGTGATCGGCTGGTCGCGCAGCATGAAAGCGGTCGACGGTGTTGAATGTTTCGACGCTGCGGGGCTTGATGCCTTTCTGGCGAAGACTGACATTCTCGTCGGCCTTCTGCCGCTGACGACGGAAACGACGGGGCTCTTCGACCGCGAACTGTTTGAAAAACTCAGCCGTTCCGGCCCGCTCGGTGGGCCGGTATTCATCAATGCCGGTCGTGGCGGGTCGCAGGTCGAGACCGATATCCTTGCCGCACTGGAAAACGGCGTTCTTTACGCTGCGGCGCTGGATGTGTTCGCGACCGAACCTTTGCCGCAGACGAGCCCGTTGTGGTCGCATGAGCGTGTGCTGGTTACCCCGCATGTTGCCTCCGACACTGATGTGAGCGCGCTGTTTGCGCATGTCGAACGGCAGATCACCCGTTTCGAGGCCGGTGAGCCGCTTCGCCATGTCGTCAACCGGGATGCCGGTTACTGAGCGCGCCGGAACAAAGTGCATCGCCTCCACGTTCTCTCTTTTGAAAGCATCGCCGCAAACCTATCGCGGTGAGCAAGGAGGACGACATGACGACGCATTTCGATCCGAAAGAAGGCCGCCCTGTCAAATATCCGGGCGAGGATGACTACCCGCAGAAAAACCAGGACGACACGCGCATCTCGCCGACCGAAAAGCGCCACCTTAATCGCGGACAGACCGTGATCATGATCCTGATCGCGATCATGGTCGCCGTGGTGCTGATCTGGGGCGGCGCGTCCTGGCTGTTCGGTGCGCCGGGCGCAAGCTGATTTTGACAACCCGGGAGGTAGACAATGGTTGAAAAGAAGAAAACAGGTAGTCGCCCCGAGGACGTCAAGGTTGACGTGACCCCGACCGAAGCTCGGCATTCCGAGCGCGGTCGTCCGGTGCTGGTCATTCTGGCAGTAGGTCTTGTGCTTGCCTTTTTGGTCTGGGCCGCAGTGGAGCTGTTTGCACCGACGGGCGACGATCCGGTGGAAAATACTGTCAACGGGAATGTGGAGCAGGCGGAGCCGTCTCAGTAAAGCTCACTTCGAGCAAAACAATGTCCCACTCTGGACTTCCTATGGTCTTTGCAGCTAAGTCATGTCCCCGGAAGGGCGGCATGGCGGCCTTTTACGCAATTTTGAATGCCGCAATGGCGCTTGAAGGCCGAGGAGCGAACGGCGATGCCGAAGACCGATATTGCAACGCGGGTCTACGACCATAGCTGGAAGCTCGACCCGATCATCCGCAGCCTTCTGGATACCGATTTCTACAAGCTTTTGATGCTGCAGATGATCTGGAAGCTTTATCCGGACGTCAATGCCACCTTCTCGGTGATCAACCGGACGGCCTCGGTGCGCCTCGCCGACGAGATCGATGAGGGTGAACTGCGCGATCAGCTGGATCATGCGCGCGAACTCAAACTGACCAAGAAGGAAATGATCTGGCTCGCCGGGAACTCATTTTACGGCCGCTCGCAGATTTTCGAGCCGGAATTCCTGACCTGGCTCGCCAATTTCCGGCTGCCGGAATATGAACTCACCAAGCGCGACGGCCAGTACCAGCTTGATTTCCACGGGCGTTGGATGGAAACCACGATGTGGGAAATTCCGGCGCTCTGCATCGTCAATGAATTGCGCTCGCGCGCGGCGATGAAAGACATCGGTCTGTTCACCATTGATGTCACCTATGCCCGCGCCAAGGCGAAGATGTGGGCGAAGGTCGAGCGACTGGCAGCCCTTGAGGGCCTGAAAATCTCCGATTTCGGGACACGGCGCCGGCATTCCTTCCTTTGGCAGCGCTGGTGCGTGGAAGCGCTGAAAGAGGGGATCGGTCCGGCCTTTACCGGCACGTCAAATGTGCTTCTGGCCATGGACACGGACCTCGAAGCTGTTGGCACCAATGCCCATGAACTGCCAATGGTGGCCGCAGCCCTTGCCGAAACCGACGAGGCGCTGGCCATCGCGCCCTATAAGGTGATGCAGGACTGGAACAAGCTCTACGGCGGCAATCTGCTGATCGCGCTTCCAGATGCCTATGGCACCACGGCATTCTTGCGCAATGCGCCCGAATGGGTTGCCGACTGGACCGGTTTCCGCCCCGACAGCGCACCGCCGATCGAAGGCGGCGAAAAGATCATCGACTGGTGGAAGAAGATGGGCCGCGATCCGCGCGAAAAGATCCTGATCTTTTCCGACGGGCTCGATGTCGATGCGATCATCGAAGCCTACAAGCATTTCGCGGGGCGGGTGCGCATGAGCTTCGGCTGGGGCACCAATCTCACCAATGATTTCATCGGTTGCTCGCCGCATCGCGTCGGCGGGCTGAAGCCGATTTCGATCGTCTGCAAGGTGTCGGATGCCAATGGCCGCCCGGCGGTCAAGCTTTCCGACAACCCGCAAAAGGCGACCGGTGATCCGAAGGAGGTCGAACGCTATCTGAAGTTCTTCGGCTCCGAGGATATGTATGACCAGCCTGTGCTGGTCTGAAATCCGATCTGTGGCTGAAAAGCAATACCGCTGAATAGTTCGGACAAATCAGAAGATTGGCTTCATTGACACCGTCGTTATCCGCCGCATAGATTGCGCGTGGATCAGGTTCCGTTCGCGAGGACGGATGAAAAGGGAACACGGTGCAAAACCGTGGCTGCCCCCGCAACTGTAGCCGCAGAGCCGTTTCCATGATGTCACTGGGCGAATGCTCGGGAAGACGGAAACAATGGCGATGACGCGGAAGCCAGGAGACCTGCCGGATCCCGTCACCCATGCTGGAACACGGGGTTCTTGTTTTGGCGCGGTCTGCCGTCGCGGTGACATTTCGAAACGATGTTGCCACCGACGGGACAGAACCGCGACCGGGTATCTCCGTGTCCTTTCTTCTCCTCGACGGGCTTTTTCGGCCGGCTTGAAACCGGCCGCCTGAGGATATGGAATGAAAAAATCTCTGCTTGCGGCTTCTGCTGCCATTTTGACCCTGACACCGGCGCATTGGGTGCTGGCCCAGGATGCCACTTCTTTCGAAGAGGGGGTTACCGAGCTTGCGCCGGTTTATGTGACGACGCCGCTCAGGCGTCCTTCAACGATCGTGCAATCGACCTCGACCGTGACAGTGATCACCGAGGCCGATATCGAGAAATCGGCAGCACCCGACCTGCCGTCGCTGCTCAGGAAATATCCGGGCGTGAACGTGTCGACCAATGGTGGTCAGGGCGCTCAGTCCTCGATCACGCTGCGCGGCGCCAGCGCCAGCCAGACGCTCGTGTTGGTGGACGGCATGCGTGTGGCCTCGGCCACGGCCGGCTCTGCCTATCTGTCCAATATTCCGCTTTCTGCCATCGACCGTGTCGAGATCGCCGAGGGCGCGCACTCTGCCCAGTGGGGCGCTGATGCCATCGGCGGCGTTGTCAACATCATCACCAAGGACGGCTCGTCCTGTGTCAATGGTCAGTCGATCTGCACCACTTTGGAAACCGGTGTGACCTGGCCCTGGGGCGGTTTCGGTACCATTGCCACGCGCGGGATCACTGATAATGGCGTGGATTTCAACGTTGGCCTCTCGATCCTCGGAACCGAGGGCTATGACTTCACCACGCCCGAAAATTCGGTCCACGAAGATGGCCGCGACGGCTTTCTGCAGGGCTCGCTTAACTATTCGATCGGCAAGGATTTCAACTGGGGCCGGCTTTATTCCGAAGGTTTTTACGCCCGCTCCAACCCGCATTTCGACAGCGCGCCTTATGCCGACTGGATGACCGGCGACATGGTTTACGGCGCCAATCAGGCGACCCAGACCAATGCCGCTTTCAAGCTCGGTGCCGAGCTTGACCATTCTGATGACTGGTCCTCTGTCTTCGAAGTCTATTCGGCCTTTGATTACCAGAAGAATTTCCGCGACGGGCATCCGGAAGCCGATACCCACTACGATACCAATCGCTATGGTCTTTCGGGATCGACCACCAGGGAAGTGCTGACGGGCGATGCGCTCAACACCTTCACCCTTGGTGGCGAAGCCTATCGCGAGACGGTGGATTCATCCGTCGATTATACCGAAACCTCGCGCAATGTCGGTGCGGTCTACGGCCAGTACGGCCTGGAATACGAGGCGCTCACGCTCAATGCCGGCCTGCGCTACGATGCCGACGAACAGTTCGGCGGGGCTTTGACCTATAATGCCGGGCTCGGCTATGAGCTCGTTGCCGGATTGACGGCACGGGCCTCCTTCTCCACCGGCTTCAACGCGCCCACCTTCAACGATCTCTACTGGGCGTTTGACGGCTCCTATGTCGGCAATCCGAACCTTGATGCCGAAACTTCGAAGAACTGGGAAGCCGGCCTGAACTGGGATTCCGGCTACGGTACTGTCATCGATGTTGTTTACTACGAAAATTATATCGATGACATGATCGCCTATGTCTCCGATCCGGTCACTTTTATCGGTACCATGGAGAACATCGAGAAGGCGAAGATATCCGGTGTGCGTGCGGTCTGGTCGCAGAGCTTGGTCGAAGATCGCTTCGGGCTCGATTTCGGCTTTGAATATCGTCTGCCGAAGGACGAGACGGATGACATCTATATTGCAAACCAAAACCGGCTGAAGCTGACAGCGGCCGCAAGCTGGCAGGCGAGCGAGGCGCTCAACCTCAATGCCGATATCGAATATGTTGGAAGCCGCTGGACCAATAGCGATAGCTACAATCCACAGCTTAGCGATTACACGTTGGTCAATGTTTCGGCGCTCTATGACGTCGATCCGGCAGCACGGGTTAAATTCGCGGTGGATAATCTTTTCGATGAAGAATATGAGAGCGCGTATGGCTACAAGGAGCCGGGAACCACGGTATCGCTTTCCTACCAAAGGACCTTCTGAATGAACTGGTCGGCGCTGACGGCTCGAAACGTTTTATCCGTCAAGACCGTGCGCGCTGGCCTTGTTTTTTCTGTGATTGCTGCCGGGCCGGTGCTGGCCCGGCATGACCTTATCAGCCCCAACCGGGTGGTCTCGATCAATCTGTGTACCGACCAGATGGCAATGCTGCTTGCCGGGGACGATCAGCTCATCTCGGTTTCGGCGCTTGCCGCCGATCCCGCCATATCCGCCATGGCCGAAGATGCGATCGCCTATCCGCTCAACCACGGGCTGGCGGAAGAAGTGTTTCTGATGAAACCGGATCTGGTTCTGGCCGGCAGCTACACCACTCGCGAAACGGTCGACCTTCTGAAACGGCTCGGTATTCCCGTGGCTGAGTTCGCGCCCGAGGCTTCGCTTGAGGATGTGCGCGACAACCTGTTGCGCATGGGGCATCTGCTTGGCCGGGACGATGCGGCAAGGCAGCTCGTCGATGATATGGATGCAAGGCGCGCAGCCCTTCTCGAAGCGCCGGCAAGCGGTAAGACCGCAGCGCTCTACTATGCCAACGGCTACACCTCGGGTGATGGCACACTCGCCGGCGATATCGTCGCCGATGCGGGCCTCGACAATATCGGTGTTTCCGCCGGTGTCGACGGGCTTGGTCGCCTGCCGCTGGAGCGACTGATCATGGCTGCGCCCGAGGTCATCGTCGGCGGTGACAGTGGGTATGACGCTCCGGCATTGGCCGAGGCTCCCTTTGCCCATCCGGCCTTTCGCGCGGTCGCCGAAAACGCGGATTTCATCGACCTTCCCAGCCGTTTGACGATCTGCGGCGGGCCGTTCAGCCTTGATGCGATTGCCCGTGTCAGAGACGGTTTGGCCAGAGGTCGCGGGAATGAGTGAACAGCGACGGTATTTCGTTGTTCTTGCCGGTCTCGGGGCGCTCGTGATCCTGCTGTTTCTGGCGTCACTCACGGTTGGCCCCGCAGGTTTCGGTCTCCGCGCAGCGCTTGCCGGGCTTTTCAGCCGGGATGCCGGCGCGATTGCGCTGATCATGCAGGAGATCAGGCTGCCGCGCGCGCTGCTCGGGCTCACCATTGGGCTAACGCTCGGTCTGTCCGGAGCGGTTCTGCAGGGCTATCTGCGCAACCCACTGGCCGAACCGGGATTGCTCGGTGTCTCGGCCTCCGCATCATTGGGTGCGGTGATTGCGCTCTATACCGGGCTTTCGGCGCTGTTTGCGCTGGCCCTGCCCATCCTTGCACTTGTCTTCGCTTTTGCTTCTGTCGTGCTGGTGCGGTTTCTGGCGGGCGGCGGTGCGCGCAGCCTTTCCATCATCCTTGCCGGTGTTGCCGTCACAAGCTTTGCCGGCGCGATGACCGCGCTGGCGCTCAACCTTTCGCCCAATCCGTTCGCCGCCATGGAAATCATGTTCTGGATGCTTGGCTCGCTTGCCGATCGCTCGATGCTGCAATTCTGGCTGGCCATTCCGTTCATGGCCATTGGCTGGGTGCTGCTGTTGTTCTCCGCGCGCGCACTCGATGCGATGATGCTGGGTCATGATGCGGCGGCCAGTCTCGGGGTTTCGCCGAAAACCACGGAGCGGCTGGTGATCTGGGGGGTTGCGGCAAGCGTCGGCGCGGCAACCGCCGTTTCAGGTACGATCGGCTTTGTCGGGCTTGTGGTGCCGCACCTGCTGCGCCCGCTCGTCGGAGCGGTGCCCTCGAGGTTGCTGCCCGCAAGCGCACTCGGCGGCGCAACGGTGTTGCTTGCGGCAGATGTCGCGGTGCGGTTGATCGCACCGGAACGCGATCTGAAGATTGGGGTGGTGACCGCACTGATCGGCGCGCCATTCTTTTTGTGGCTGATCTACAAGACTCGCCGGGAGCTGATCTGATGCTGTTGAGTGCTGAAAGGATCACGGTCCGTATCGGCGCGCGCACGATTGTCGACGATGTCGGATTTTCGGTTGGCCATGGTGAACTTGTCGGCCTGATCGGGCCGAACGGTGCGGGCAAATCGACGCTGCTGAAGGCCTGCCTCGGCCTGATCCGTGCTTCCGGCGATGTGCACTTGCTCAAGACGCCGCTGGCGCAGATGACACCGCTTGAGCGTGCCCGCGCGGTGGCCTATCTGCCCCAGGATCATGAAATCGCCTGGCCGGTGGCCGTACGTCATGTCGTCGGGCTGGGGCGTCAACCCTGGCGGGAATGCTCCGCCTTCGGCGATTATGCCGGCGGCCAGATCATCGCAAAGGCCATGGCGCGTATGGGGGTAGCCTCGCTTGCCGAGCGCCGCGCCGATACGCTCTCTGGTGGTGAGCGGGCGCGGGTGCTTATTGCCCGGGCACTGGCCCAGGCCACGCCGCTTCTGATTGCCGATGAACCGGTTGCAGGCCTTGATCCCGCCCACCAGATCGCGCTGATGGAGGTGTTCGCCTCGCTCTTGCGTGAGGGCCGCTCTGTGGTCTGCTCTCTGCATGATCTCGGGCTCGCCGCGCGCTGGTGCACGCGGTTGGTGATGCTCAGCGAGGGGGGCATTGTCGCAGACGGGCCGCCGGCCTCGGTGCTGACGCCTGAGAACTTGCGTCGGGTCTATGGCGTGGAGGCATTTTTCGGCCACGCGAATGGCGGACCGGTGGTCATGCCGACGGCCCTTTCTGAAAAATAGCGCGCCCGCGTTGCGCAGCTTCGACAAACTCTCTTCAAGCGCCATTGCGCGCGGGGTCCGATTTCGCTAAGAAACCGCAGCTTTCCGGCTTTGGAGTCCGGTCGCGACCAAAGCTGGCCGCCGACCGGCCCCACAGGAATGCCATGGTGTTGCGTCCGCCATCCGCTTTCGGACGTTTTAGAATTCGAGTGTTGGAAAATGGCCCGCATTGTTATGAAATTCGGCGGCACATCTGTCGCCAATATCGAACGAATCCGCAATGTGGCGCGCCATGTCAAACGCGAGGTCGATGCCGGCCATGAGGTCGCCGTTGTCGTGTCTGCCATGGCCGGCAAGACCAATGAGCTGGTCGGGTGGACCCGCGAAGCCTCGCCGATGCATGATGCGCGCGAATATGATGTGGTCGTCTCTTCAGGCGAGCAGGTAACGTCCGGTCTGCTCTCCATTGTGTTGCAGTCGATGGGCGTCAATGCCCGCTCCTGGCAGGGCTGGCAGTTGCCGATCAAGACCGACAGCACCCATGGCGCTGCCCGGATCGATGGCATTGACGGCTCGGATATCGTCAAGCGCATGGGCGAGGGGCAGGTTGCGGTGTGCGCCGGGTTCCAGGGCATTGGCCCGGATAACCGCATCGCCACGCTCGGGCGTGGTGGTTCCGATACCTCTGCCGTCGCCATCGCTGCTGCAGTTAACGCCGATCGCTGCGATATCTATACCGATGTCGACGGCGTCTACACCACCGATCCGCGCGTCGAGCCGAAGGCCCGGCGCATGAAGAAGGTGGCGTTCGAGGAAATGCTGGAAATGGCCTCGCTCGGCGCCAAGGTGCTGCAGGTGCGCTCCGTCGAGTTGGCCATGGTTCATAAAGTGCGCACATTCGTGCGCTCCAGTTTCGAGGCGCCGGATGCGCCGGGCATGGGCGATTTCGACAATCCGCCCGGAACACTGATTTGCGACGAGGATGAGATTTTGGAACAGGAAGTCGTAACCGGCATCGCGTATGCCAAGGATGAGGCGCAGATCTCGCTGCGCCGTGTGGAAGACCGCCCCGGCGTTGCCGCCGCCATTTTCGGCCCGCTTGCCGAGGCCCATGTCAATGTCGACATGATCGTCCAGAACATTTCCGAGGACGGCACCCATACCGACATGACCTTTACCGTGCCGGCCTCCGACGTGGAAAAGGCCAAGACAGCACTTGCCGCCGGGCATTCCGAGATCGGCTATGACGCGGTTCAAAGCGAGACCGAACTGGCCAAGATTTCGGTGATCGGCATCGGCATGCGTTCGCATTCGGGCGTTGCGGCGTCGGCCTTCAAGGCGCTGTCCGAAAAGGGCATCAACATCAAGGCGATCACCACGTCGGAGATCAAGATCTCGATCCTGATAGACGGTGCCTATGCCGAGCTTGCTGTCAGAACTTTGCATTCCTGCTACGGTCTCGATAAATAAGCCGTAACGGACGGCTCCGGATTTCATGTTTCGGACCGTCCGACTGAAACCGTCAAAGGTTTCTCCACCGGGGACAGACTGCGATGAACCACCAAGCACCGAGCCCGCGTATATTGCTGAAGCGGCTCAGGGAACTGATGGCCGAGCCGCTGGAGCCACAGACCCGCCTTGACCGTATTGTCGGCCAGATCGCCGACAATATGGTCGCCGCCGTGTGTTCGGTCTACGTCTTGAGAGCCGACAGTGTGCTCGAGCTCTATGCGACGCAAGGCCTGAAGCGCGACGCGGTTCACTTGGCGAGCCTTCGCATGGGGCAGGGCCTGGTCGGGACAATTGCGGCCTCCGCGCGCCCCTTGAACCTTTCCGACGCCCAGTCTCACCCCGCTTTTCGCTACCTGCCGGAGACCGGAGAGGAAATCTATCACTCCTTCCTCGGTGTTCCGATTCTGCGCGCCGGGCGCACGCTTGGCGTCCTTGTGGTTCAAAATACCGATGAACACGCGTATAGCGAAGAAGACGTCGAGGCGCTGCAGACGGCGGCAATGCTGCTGGCCGAGCTGATTGCCTCCGGGGATCTCAAGAAAATCACCCGGCCCGGCATGGAGCTCGATCTCACCCGCACGGTTTCGTTCTCAGGCGATGCCTATGGCGAGGGCATCGCGCTCGGGCACGTCGTGCTGCACGAACCGCGAGATCATGATCAGCAACCTCGTTAACGAGGACAGCGATGCCGAGATCGCGCGGCTGCGCGCGGCCATGGAAAAGCTGCGGTTTTCGATCGACGAGCTGTTGCAGCGCAAAGACGTTTCCGCCGAAGGGGAGCATCGCGAGGTCCTGGAAACCTATCGCATGTTTGCACATGATCGTGGCTGGGTGCGGCGTCTGGAAGAAGCGATCACGCTTGGCCTGACTGCCGAGGGTGCGGTTGAAAAGGTTCAGAGCGACACCAAGGCGCGGATGATCCGGCTCACCGATCCTTTCATGCGCGACCGCATGCATGATCTCGATGATCTTGCCAACAGGTTGCTGCGTCAGTTGACCGGCCACACAGTCGACACTGATGGCGAGAGCTTTCCCGAAGACGCTGTCGTCGTGGCCCGTGCGATGGGTGCCGCCGAGCTTCTGGATTATCCGCGTGAAAAACTGCGCGGCCTCGTGCTCGAAGATGGCGCAGCGACCAGCCATGTCATCATTGTAGCGCGGGCGATGGGCATTCCCGTCATCGGCCAGGCGACCGGCGTTGCCGCCCAGGTGGAAAACGGGGATGCGGTCATCGTCGATGGCGACGACGGCGAGGTGCATGTGCGCCCGCTCGATGCGGTCATCACCGCCTATGAGGAAAAGCTGAGGCTGAGAGCGCGCCGGCAGGAACAGTTCCGGGCACTCAGAAATGTCGATCCGGTTTCCGCCGATGGTGTTCGCGTCCGGCTGATGATGAATGCCGGGCTTCTGGTCGACCTGCCGCAGTTTGATGACAGCGGCGCGGAAGGCATTGGCCTGTTTCGCACCGAACTGCAGTTCATGATCGCGTCGCGCATGCCGAAAGCGGCTGAGCAGGAGAGCTTCTACCGGCAGGTTCTGGATCATGCGGGCAATCGTCCCGTCACCTTCCGTACGCTTGATATCGGCTCCGACAAGATGGTCTCCTATTTCCGCTCCCAGGAAGAGGAAAATCCGGCCATGGGCTGGCGGGCGATACGGTTGGCGCTTGACCGGCCTTATCTTCTGCGCATGCAGCTTCGTGCGCTGATGAAGGCCTCGGCGGGCGAGACATTGCGGGTGATGGTGCCGATGGTTTCCGAGGTTGGCGAAATTCGCGAGGCACGGGCGTTGATGGCCAAGGAAGTGCAGCATCTGGGGCGTTTCGGCCACCGGTTGCCGCGCAAGATCGAGCTTGGCGCCATGCTGGAAGTGCCCGCACTTCTCTACGAGATCGATGAACTGATGGCCGAGGTAGATTTCGTCTCGGTTGGCTCCAACGATCTCTACCAGTTCTTCATGGCAATCGACCGTGGCAATGCCCGGGTTTCCGATCGCTACGACACGATCAGCAAACCTTTCCTCAGAATGCTGCGGGATATCATGCGGGCAGGCGAACGCAACAGTGTTCCGGTAACGCTTTGCGGCGAATATGCCAGCAAGCCGATTTCGGCGCTGGCGCTGTTTGCGATCGGCTACCGCTCTGTCTCGATGTCTGCGACGGCGATCGGGCCGGTTAAGGCAATGCTGCTCGGCCTCGACATTTCAGCCGTCAGCGAAGTCGTGAATGCAGCACTCGACGATCCGTCCAATCTGACGCCAGTGCGCGCGCTGCTGGAGCGCTTCGCAAGCGATCACAACATTCCGCTTTAGCGGCGCTGCAAACGAACGGCAACGAAACCCATAACAAGCGGAGATGACCACGCGTGGCGAGGCTACCACAGGAAAAGATGCGGGAACTGGAACGGCGGTTTTCCGAGGTCGAGGCACGCATGTCAGCCGGCCCCGATGCGGAAACCTACGTCAAACTCGCATCGGAATATGCCGAGCTGGACCCGGTCGTCGCCAAGATCCGTGACTATCAGGCCGTCGAAAGCGAGCTTGCCGATCTGAACAGCCTGCTTTCCGATCGCGCCACCGAAAGGGAGATGCGTGAGCTTGCGGAAATGGAAGTGCCGGAGCTGGAAGAGCGTATCGAAGCGTTGACCAGCGAAATCCAGCTTCTGCTTTTGCCGCGCGATGCGGCGGACGAGAAAAGCGCGGTTCTGGAAATTCGCGCCGGAACCGGCGGATCGGAAGCCGCCCTTTTCGCCGGCGATCTGTTTCGCATGTATGAGCGCTACGCCTCTGACAAGGGCTGGAAGGTTGAGGTGTTGTCCGCAAGCGAGGGCGATGCCGGCGGCTACAAGGAAATCATTGCTTCCGTTTCCGGCAAAGGGGTGTTTTCAAGGCTGAAATTTGAATCCGGCGTGCATCGGGTTCAGCGCGTGCCGGAAACCGAAGCCAGCGGGCGCATTCACACCTCCGCCGCGACCGTTGCTGTTTTGCCGGAAGCCGAGGATATCGATATTGAAGTGCGCCAGGACGACATCCGCATCGACACGATGCGCGCCTCGGGGGCGGGTGGCCAGCACGTCAACACAACGGATTCGGCTGTGCGCATCACCCATATCCCGACCGGCATTGTCGTCACCAGCTCGGAAAAATCCCAGCACCAGAACCGGGCCAAGGCGATGCAGGTGTTGCGCGCCAAGCTCTTCGACATGGAACGCCAGCGTGCCGATAGCGAACGCTCCGCCGACCGCAAGAGCCAGGTCGGTTCCGGGGATCGTTCCGAGCGCATCCGCACCTATAATTTTCCGCAAGGGCGGGTCACCGATCACCGCATAAACCTGACGCTGTACAAGCTCGATTCCGTGATTGCCGGCGATCTTGACGAAGTCGTCGACGCGCTGATCTCCGATTATCAGGCCGGTCAACTCGCCCTTCTCGGCGCCCACACAGGATGAGGGCTCAAGCGTGGTGACACTTCACGCGACCTATCGCGAGGCCGTGGCCTCTTTCGAAGCAGCAGGGCTCGAAACGCCCTCAGACGATGCCCGGCATCTTTTGAGCGGTGTGCTCGGCCTTTCTCTCACCGGGATGATCACTGAAGGCACGCGTGCGCTGGATGCCGATGAGCAAGAGACTGTCGCCGCTGCGGTTGCAAGGCGGGTTGCCCGCGAACCGGTCTACCGGATCCTCGGTGCCCGCGAATTCTACGGTCTCGATTTCATGCTGTCCGCCGATACGCTGGAGCCGCGACCGGATACCGAAATCCTGGTCGAGCACTGTCTGCCATGGCTTCGCCAGGCGGTGGAGCGCAAAGGAGCAGCCCGCCTTGTCGATCTTGGTACGGGAACCGGTGCCATTGCGGTCGCGCTTCTCAAGAACTGCGCCAAATCGACAGCGCTGGCGACAGATATTGCAGGCGGAGCCCTTGAAACTGCGCGCGCCAATGCCTTGATCAATGGTGTCGCCGATCGTTTTGATACGGCAAGCGGGCCGTGGTTTTCTGCAGTTCGTGGGCAGTTCGACATGATTGTGTCAAATCCGCCCTATATCGTCTCTGATGACATCGAGGCGCTTGCGCCGGAAGTGCGGGACCATGACCCCGCACTGGCTCTGGACGGGGGCGCTGATGGTCTTGATGCCTATCGGGCAATCGCGGCGGAAGCCGGAAATCATCTTGCCGAAGACGGCGTTGTTGCGCTCGAAATCGGGTTTGATCAGAAGGATATGGTAACCGCGATCTTCTCCGAAGCGGGGCTTATTCGGGTGGAATCACACCGGGATCTGGGCGGAAATGACCGCGTTGTCATTTTTGCAACTGCCCGGAAACGCTGAAAATTGAACCTTGTCCGGCCTTTTTGAAAACAGCTGAAGAAAGGGCTTGGAATTTTAAGGCAAGCACGATAGGTTGCACCCACGCAAAACAGTGACTGAAAGAAACAGCGATTCGTCGCTTGGCAACAGTCCCAAGGTTTCCCGTCCAGTGTTGGTTCATTGTGACATGCCGTTTTTTGCGTGATTCAGGTATTTGAATTCCACGAATGGCAGCCGGTGTTTTGCGCTGCCAGCGGGGCTATGCCGCCGTGTTTCGCCAATGCGGGGACGGCAAATGGCAAGGCTCGACCATTGACAGAAAATTCAGGTGAATACTCCATGAGGCCAGGACAGCAGAATAAGCGCAGCCGGGGGCGCGGCAGCAATAATAATAACTTTAACCGCAAGGGCGCCAACCCGCTGACCCGGACCTATGACAGTACCGGTCCTGATGTGAAAGTGCGGGGCACCGCGCAGCATGTCGCAGAAAAATACATGTCGCTTGCCCGCGACTCTCAGAGTTCTGGCGACCGTGTTATGGCGGAGAATTACCTCCAGCACGCCGAGCATTATATCCGGATCATTGCCGCCGCCCAGTCGCAGATGCAGGAACGTAGCCAGCGTGACGACCGCTCCGACAATAGCGACGACAATGACGACGCTGCGGCAAGCAAGGCCAACAATAATCAGTCGCCGTCCGATGAACGCAACGGGCGCAATGAGCGTAATGAGCGCAGGGAACAGCCCCGCAAGCAGGAACAGCAGGTTGATGGCGACGGGCCGCAGCCGGTGATCGACGGAACGCCCGCCGAGGTTGCTGCCGAGGAGGCCGATGGTCAGCCCGCGCAGAAGTCGCGCCGCCGTTCGCCAGCCGCCAGCCGCCCGCGCCGCACCAAGCGCGCTGCCGGCGCCGAAAATGCTGGCGATGACAGCACTGCCACAGCGGCTGCCGAGAGCGCTGGTGGCGACAGCAATGCCGCACCGGCTGCCGAGAGCGCTGGTGAGGCGGAAGCACCGAAAAAACCGGTGCGCCGCCGTCGCACTCCCAAGTCCGAAGCCGCCGCTGCCGATGCTGCGTCTGGCGAGAAGGACAAGGCGCCGGCGATGGCCGACAGCGCCTCGGAATAACAGAGGCGGATCAAGAAAATCTGGATAGGGCCCGGCCATAGCGGTCGGGCCTTCATCGTTACTGGTCGATGGTGCAGCTGTGCGGTGATATTCGGTTTCGGGGCTGACGCGCGACGGACCGGCAGGTAAACGGGACGACTTCCATGAGCTTTGTGATCGCAATCGATGGACCGGCTGCTGCCGGTAAGGGTACACTGGCGCGCAAGCTTGCCGAACATTTTGGCCTGCCGCACCTCGATACGGGTCTGACCTACCGGGCGACTGCAAAGGCGTTGCTCGATGCGGGAAAGCCGCTTGATGATGAAGCGATTGCGGCACAAACTGCGGCCAGTATCGACCTTGGCAATCTCGATCGCGCGGTTTTGTCCGCTCACGATATCGGTGAGGCCGCTTCGAAGGTTGCGGCGATGCCTTCGGTGCGTGTTGCGCTGGTGGCCGCCCAGCGACGTTTCGCATCCTCGGCGCGCGGCGCGGTGCTTGACGGGCGTGATATCGGTACGGTCGTCTGTCCGGATGCGCCGGTGAAGCTCTATGTCACGGCCGATGCGCAAGTTCGTGCCAAACGCCGGTATGACGAGATCCTGGCCAGAGGTGAGGTCGCGGATTTCGACCGGATTTTGGAAGATGTGCGCCGCCGCGACGCGCGCGATATGGGGCGAAAGGACAGTCCTTTGCGCCCGGCGGACGATGCGCACTTGCTTGATACGTCTAAAATGGGTATAGAGGCCGCGTTTCGGGCTGCTTGTGCTTATGCAGAAAAGCGGCCTGATCTGTAATACATGCGGAGGAGGCTCCGCAATTTATGGTTTTCATTGCATCCATGCGCCGGAATACTCTTTCTGCCCGAAGCCGGGTGAAGAGGGGTGCGATGACAGCCGAAGATCAACACGAACCACCGGCGCTACGCGTGTTCGGCCCTGACAGACCGACACGATCCAGGAGTTTTTATGACTGCACAAACCCCCACGCGCGACGATTTCGCCGCAATGCTCGAAGAATCCTTCGGCGCGAACAATGATCTTGCTGAAGGCTATGTTGCCAAGGGCCTGGTTACGGCCATTGAAAAAGACATGGCCATCATCGATGTCGGCCTCAAGGTCGAAGGTCGCGTTCCGCTTAAGGAATTCGGCGCGCGCGGCAAGGATGGCGAGCTGAAGCCCGGCGACGAAGTCGAAGTCTATGTCGAGCGTATCGAAAATGCTCTGGGCGAAGCGGTTCTTTCGCGCGAGAAGGCTCGCCGCGAAGAATCCTGGGTCAAGCTCGAAGCCAAGTTCGAGGCCGGTGAGCGCGTCGAAGGCCAGATCTTCAACCAGGTCAAGGGTGGCTTCACGGTCGACCTCGACGGTGCGATCGCCTTCCTGCCCCGTTCGCAGGTGGACATCCGTCCGATCCGCGACGTATCTCCGTTGATGCACACGCCGCAGCCGTTCGAAATCCTCAAGATGGACAAGCGCCGCGGCAACATCGTTGTTTCGCGCCGGACCGTTCTTGAAGAAAGCCGTGCGGAACAGCGTTCGGAAATCGTTCAGAACCTCGAAGAAGGTCAGGTCGTTGAAGGTGTTGTCAAGAACATCACCGATTACGGTGCCTTCGTCGATCTCGGCGGTATCGACGGTCTGCTGCATGTCACCGACATGGCATGGCGCCGCGTCAACCACCCGACCGAACTTCTGTCCATCGGCCAGAACGTCAAGGTTCAGATCATCCGCATCAACCAGGAAACGCATCGCATTTCGCTGGGTATGAAGCAGCTTGAAGCTGACCCGTGGGATGGCATCCAGGCCAAGTATCCGGAAGGCAAGAAGATTTCCGGTACGGTTACGAACATCACCGATTACGGTGCGTTCGTCGAGCTGGAGCCGGGCATCGAAGGCCTGATCCACATCTCGGAAATGTCCTGGACCAAGAAGAACGTACATCCCGGCAAGATCCTGTCTACAACACAGGACGTTGAAGTTGTCGTTCTCGAAGTCGACCCCGCAAAGCGTCGTATTTCTCTCGGCCTCAAGCAGACGCTTGAAAATCCGTGGGAAGCTTTCTCCTTCTCGCATCCGTCCGGTACGGAAGTTGAAGGCGAGATCAAGAACAAGACCGAATTCGGCCTGTTCATCGGTCTCGAAGGCGATGTCGACGGCATGGTCCACCTTTCCGATCTCGACTGGAACCGTCCGGGCGAGCAGGTCATCGAAGAGTACAACAAGGGCGATATCGTCAAGGCTGTTGTTCTCGACGTCGACATCGAGAAGGAGCGCATCTCGCTTGGCATCAAGCAGCTTGGCAAGGATTCGCTGACGGAAGCTGCTGCTTCCGGCGATCTGCGCAAGAATGCGATTGTGTCCTGCGAAGTCATCGGCACCAATGACGGTGGCGTTGAAGTCAAGCTCGTCAACCACGAAGACATCACTGCATTCATCCGTCGCTCGGATCTTGCGCGTGACCGTGACGAACAGCGCCCTGAGCGTTTCTCGGCCGGTCAGGTGTTCGACGCTCGTGTCACCAACTTCTCCAAGCGCGACCGCAAGGTCATGCTCTCCATCAAGGCGCTTGAAATCGCCGAGGAGAAAGAAGCTGTTGCACAGTTCGGTTCGTCCGACAGCGGCGCTTCGCTCGGCGACATTCTCGGCGCAGCCCTGAAGGGCCGCGACGAATAGTAAGCTCACCGCTTACACGCACTGAAAAAATGAACCGTCGGGTGGCAACGCCCGGCGGTTTTTCTTTGGCCGTTGAACTTGACGACGGGGGAGCGCTTTCCGATGTTCGGAATGAGACGTGCTCAAGGATAAGGTCATGGCCAGTAAAACACCGATACTTCCCGGAACGAACAGCGTGTCGCTCGACCCCGAGATGGATGCCCTGCAATACGAGATCATGCAGGAGACGGCGCAGGCGCTGGGGCGGATCGGGCGGCGGCTGGAGGAGGCACTGGCGGCGTTGAGACGCCACGATGAGACGCCGGGCTCCAATCAGGATCGTGACGCACTGGTGCAGGAGGCCGCCGACCGCGCCTTCGCGCTGTTCATCCAGCGCGATTATCTGGAGCTCAAGACCGACCACCACCTGACATCGACCTATGACATTCCCCGGGAAGTGATGATCCGCGTCGGCGTGATGAAGAAGACGGAGACAACATAGTCTTTCGACATTTCGCCCGAAAAAAAACGCCCCGGTCTAAGCCGGGGCGTTGCATATCTGGAAAGGGTCTATGATCAGTTCGCTGAGTGCTGAAGACGCTCGATTTCGTCTTTGAGGTATAATTTCTTGCGTTTGAGTTCGATGATTTCCTCGTCATTGCTGGACGGTGCGGACATCACGTTTTGCAATCTTTTTTCCAGCGCGGAATGCTTTTCCTCAAGGGCGGCAAGGTGGGTCTGAACTGTCATTTCACACGTCCTTCCTTTGTCTATCACCGCAGGCTGCGGCTCATCGTCATCAATTTGCAACAAAACCATGCCATGTTTCCGCACGCTTGTCGAAGGCGGAAATGTGATTTTACGGCGGCATTTTCAATGTCTGCGCTATCACCCGTCGACAGCTTGCTTTTCTCCGAAAACGAATGATGCTAAAGGCTTTCCGGATCGGCTTCGGCCGGGTTTGACCGTGGCCGTGCCCCGGTTTCGCCAGAATTGGAACCACGATTGAAACGGAAGGCCGATGAGCCCGATCAAGAACCCACCCGTTGCCATTGTCATGGGGTCCCAGTCAGACTGGGAAACGATGAAGAACACTGCCGATACGCTCGACATTCTCGATGTGGACTATGAGGCGCGGATCGTCTCCGCTCACCGCACGCCGGACCGGCTTTATGAATTTGCCCGTGGTGCGCGTGCTGAAGAGTTTCAGATCATCATTGCCGGTGCCGGCGGTGCGGCGCATCTGCCGGGCATGCTTGCGGCGCTGACGCCGCTGCCGGTCTTCGGCGTCCCCGTTCAGTCACGTGCGCTTTCAGGCCAGGACAGCCTGCTTTCGATCGTGCAGATGCCGGCGGGCGTGCCCGTTGGGACGTTGGCGATTGGCAAGGCGGGTGCGATCAACGCTGCCCTTCTTGCGACGGCCGTGCTGGCGCTGGCGGATCCGGAGCTTGCAGGCAGGCTCGACGATTATCGCGCCCGACAGGCGGCCCATGTTGCAGAATATCCCATCGACAAGGACGAATAGGCCCATGAGAACCATCGGTATCATCGGCGGCGGCCAGCTCGGCCGCATGCTGGCCATGGCCGCCGCCCGGCTTTCGATCCGAACCGTCATTCTGGAGCCTGATCCGTATTGTCCGGCAGCCCAGGTCGCAAACGATCATATCGTGGCTGCCTATGATGATGAGCGCGCACTGGCCGAGCTTGCCAGGCAGTGCAGTGTCATCACCTATGAGTTTGAGAATGTGCCTGAAAAGAGCGCGGCCCTGCTTGCCGCCCAGCGGCCTGTCTATCCGCCGGCCCGCGCGCTTTCGATCTCGCAGGATCGACTGACCGAGAAAGCGTTTCTTAATGAATGCGGTATCCCGACGGCGGGCTTTCACGCCGTCGATATCCGGGCCGATCTTGATGCGGCGCTTGCGCTTTTTGGCGGGCGTGGCGTGCTGAAGACGCGCCGCTTCGGCTATGACGGCAAGGGCCAGTGGGTTTTCAAGGGCGAAGGCGATGACGCCGATGCCGCGTTTGCAGCCCTTGCCGGCGCACCGGCGATCTTCGAGGAGTGGATCGATTTCGAGCGCGAAATCTCGGTGATTGCCGTGCGCGGCATCGATGGCGGCATCGTCTGTTTCGATCCGGCCGAAAACGAGCATCGCGATGGTATTCTCAGGGTTTCGCGTGTGCCTGCGCGCGTCACCGACGACCTGAACGGGAAGGCGAGGATCGCTGCAGAGAAACTTCTCTCCGCTCTTGGATATGTCGGCGTTGCGGGCCTTGAGCTTTTCGTCGCGCGCGACGGGCGCCTGCTTGCCAATGAGTTTGCACCGCGCGTGCACAATTCCGGCCATTGGAGCGAGGCGGCTTGCGTGATCTCGCAGTTCGAGCAGCATATCCGTGCCGTTTGCGGGTTGCCGCTGATTGACCCTGTCCGTCACAGCGACTGCGTGATGCACAATATCATCGGCGACGATATGGATGACATTCCGCGCTGGATGACGACGCCCGGTGCGCTGGTGCATCTCTACGGCAAGGCCGAAACCCGGCCGGGTCGCAAGATGGGCCATGTCACCGTTCTTCAGACTCACGAAAACCTCCGAAACAGTTGACTTTGGGCCAGCCATTCGCTACGAACCGGCCACAGCCAAGCGCGCCCTGTTCCGGCGCGCTTTTGAATGTTGAATCAGACCGCCTTTACTAGTCAGTCGAGCGCGGCACAAACAGCGGATCGAAAACATGAAGATCAAGAATTCGCTCAAGGCGCTCAAGTCCCGTCACCGGGAAAACCGTCTGGTGCGCCGCAAGGGCCGAGTATACATCATCAACAAGCAGAACCCGCGCTTCAAGGCCCGCCAGGGCTGAAGTGTGTCACCGGTCCTTGTCCTTGATCAGGCCGGAGCAATATCTGTTTGAATTTTCGCCATGACGGGATACCATCCCGTCATGCGCTTTTTTATGTCTGCCTTCCTGACCATTCTCTCGCTGTCACCTTTTGCGGTGCAGCCAGCGCTCGCGCAATCAGCCAAGAGGCCGCCGGAACCTGCCGCCGGGATCTCGACCTCTGTTGATCCGCTGGATGCGATGTATCAAAAGCTTGTCCGTGCCCGCGATCCAGACGCGGCGGCTGCCTTTGCCAAGGAAATAGACGACTATCTCGACCGTTCGCCAAGCGCGACGGTGTCCCTGCTGTTCAAATGGTCGGATGAGGCGGCGGCGGACGACCGTACGGCGGCCGCGCTTGATTTCCTGTCGGAGGCAATCGCCCTCAGGCCCGACGAACCTGCAGCCTTCCGCAAACGAGCCGTCATTCACTATGCCCATGGTGACTTCAACAGGGCGATGGATGATATCGGCAATGCGCTTTCATTGGAGCCGCGTGATTTCGGCGGGCTCGGGTTGATGGCGACGATTCTCGACAGGACCGGAAGGCCGGATGCCGCGCTGGAGATCTGGCACCGCTATCTCGATTTCTATCCTGCCGACCGCGATGTCGGATTTTACGTGGATATGACGGAAAACGAACTGGCAGGCGAGCGGCTTTAGAGCTGTCGTCCGAGGACGGAAACACAAAACCCGGGTCTGCCGATCGGCTGACCCGGGTTTTTTGATCGCGGCAGGGGCGTATCAGCCCTGGTTCTGCTGCTGGCGCTCCTTGGCGCGGTCATCCATCATTTCGTACCACATGGCGTTGAGCACTGCGAAAAGTGCGGCCAGCGGCAGACCGAGGATCCATGCGAAATACCACATATATAGCTCCTTTGTTCCGATCGGGACGGGCCTTGCGGAAAGGCCCGTCAATTATGATCAATAGGCGTGACCGCCGCCGTTGATGTCCTTGTCCGTCACCTTGCCCCACATGATATGGTAAACCCATGAGGTGTAGGCGAGGATGATCGGCACGAAGATCAGGGCGCAGATCAGCATGATGAACAGCGTCACGTGGCTGGAGGATGAATCCCAGGCCGTCAGGCTTGCTGCGGGCTGCTCCGAGGACGGCAGAATGAACGGGAACATTGCCACACCCGGCGTTGCGACAACGCCGAACACCGAGATGCCCGAGGACAGCATGGCAAGTGTCGGCTTGCTGCCCTTCAGTCCGATAAAGGCGCCGATCGCCCCGATGAAGCCAAGCGCAGGCGCTAGCATCATCCAGGGATAGCGTCCGTAATTCACGAACCAGGCACCCTGCTCGCGGGCAACGTCGTTCATCAGCGGGTTGGACGGTCCGGAGGCATCGACGGGGCCGATAAAGGCGTAGCCGTCAATACCATAATAGAGCCAGACACCGGCCAGTGCGAACAGCACGATCAGCGCGAGGGCCGAGACCGAACCGTAGGCCCGTGCCCGGTCGTTGATCGGACCTTCCGTCTTGGTCGACAGATAGGCCGCCCCATGCATGACCAGCATGGCGACGCAGACCAGACCGGCCAGCAGTGCGTAGGGGTTCAGCAGGCCGAAGAACGTGCCGTCGTAGAAGATCCGAAGGTCGTCATCGAGCCGGAAGGGAACGCCCTGAAGCACATTGCCGAGTGCCACACCGAAGATCAGCGTCGGCACGAAGCCGCCGATGAACAGCATCCAGTCCCAGGTGGTGCGCCATCTCGCGCTTTCGCGCTTGGAGCGATACTTGAAGCCAACCGGGCGCAGGATGAGTGCGAACAGGATCGCGAACATCGCCAGATAAAAGCCCGAAAACGACACGGCGTAGATCGCCGGCCATGCCGCGAAGATCGCGCCGCCGCCGAGGACGAGCCAGACCTGGTTGCCTTCCCAGACAGGACCAATTGTGTTTACGACGATGCGCCGCTCTGTGTCACCCTTGGCAACGAAGGGCAGAAGTGTTGTCGTGCCAAGGTCGAAGCCGTCCATGATGGCGAAGCCGATCAGCAGGACGCCGAGCAGCAACCACCAGATCACGCGGAGGACTTCGTAGGAAATGAGATCGTGTAGTACCATGATGATTTACTCCGCGGGTGTCATGGTGCCCTGAACGCGGCGGAAGCCGAGGACAGGCATCTCTGGTCCGTTGTCAGGCTGCGGTCCCTTGCGGATCGCGGCGAGCATCAGGCCCATTTCGATGATGAACAGCACCGTATAGAGGGCGACGAAGCCGGTAATGGTCAGAAACAGGGTTCCTGCACCGAGGCTGGAGACGGCAAGTGCCGTCGGCAGAATGCCCTCGATGATCCACGGCTGACGGCCGAGTTCGGCAACGATCCATCCCGCTTCTGCGGCAATCCACGGCAGCGGAATGATCCAGACGGCGACATGCAGCAGCCAGCGATGGCTATCCAGACGACGACGTGTCGACAGGTAGAAGAATGTTGCCATCACCGCGATAAACAGGAAGCCGCAGCCGACCATGATGCGGAACGACCAGAACAGTGTTCCGACTGGCGGAATGAGGCTGTTGGCCGCCTGATCGATCTGTGCCGGTGTGGCCTGGCTCGGATCATCGACAAAGCGCTTCAGAAGATAGGCGTAGCCGAGGTCGTTGCCATACTGTTCGAACGTTGCCTGGTCTGCGGTATCGGGCGTGCCCGTTCCCATGGCCTGGCGTATATTGCCCAGTGCCTCATAGGCCAGAATACCGTTTTCGATACGGGCCTTGCCGCTTTTGACCAGCTCGTTGATGCCTTCGATCGGGGTATCCAGCGAGCGGGTGCCGATCAGGCCCATGACCCAGGGGATGTGGACTGCATAATGCGTCTCGCGGTCCTTCGTGTCCGGGATGCCGAACAGGGTGAAGGAGGCGGGAGCCGGTTCGGTTTCCCACATGGATTCGATCGCCGCCAGCTTCATCTTCTGGTGTTCGGTGGTTAGATAGCCGCTCTCGTCACCGAGTACGACTACCGACAGCGCGGCGGCCAGGCCGAAAGCACAGGCAACCGTCATCGAGCGCTTGGCGAGCTCGACGTGGCGGCCCTTCAGCACGTACCAGGCGCCGACGCCAAGCACAAAGACCGAGGCGGTGACATAACCAGCCGATACCGTATGGACGAATTTGGCCTGGGCAACCGGATTGGTCAGGACCTGGAAGAAGTTCGAGACTTCCATGCGCATCGTGATCGGGTTGAAGGTCGAGCCGACCGGGTTTTGCATCCAGCCATTGGCGATCAGGATCCACAACGCCGAGAGGTTCGAGCCGATGGCAACGCACCAGGTGGTGATCAGGTGGGCAACCCGCGACATGCGGTCCCAGCCGAAGAAGAACAGGCCCACGAAGGTTGCTTCAAGGAAGAAGGCCATCAGACCTTCAATCGCCAGAGGCGCGCCGAAAATGTCACCGACATAATGGCTGTAATAGCTCCAGTTCATGCCGAACTGGAATTCCATCACGAGGCCAGTGGAGACGCCGATGGCAAAGTTGATGCCAAACAGCGTCCCCCAGAATTTTGTCATTTGCCGCCATATTTTGCGGCCAGTCATAACGTAGGTCGTTTCCATGATCGCAACGATCATGGAAAGGCCCAGCGTCAACGGCACAAACAGAAAGTGATATAGTGCCGTCATAGCAAATTGCAGGCGCGATAGCGCCACGATGTCCAGTTCCATTGCGTCTCTCCCGCGTTCAAACCGGGTCTAAGTTTCATCGATTTTGCCGGACCAACGGCAAAACCGCATTTCGTTATTGGAGGACGGGTTTCAGTCCGGCCTCAGTGCGGCGAGCGCGGCGTCAAAGCCGGGTTCGCCCCGTTCTGGGGCGGCGATAATTCGCCCCGAATTGATAACAAGCAGACGGTCTGCGATCTCCGCCTCTCTGCGGATATGCGTCGCGACCAGAAGTGTACGGCCTTCGCCGGCACGCACATTGATCCGTGACAGGACATCCCGTGCGGTTTTGCCGTCGAGGCCCTCGGTGGGCTCGTCAAGCAGAAAAACCGGTGTGTCGCGTAAGAGCAGGCGTGCAAGCGTCAGGCGGCGCGCCTGTCCTCCGGAAAGGCCGATGCCCTGCTCTCCGAGATCGGTATCAAGGCCTTCGGGCAATGCGCGGACGGTTTCACCGAGGCCAGCGGCATCTAGCGCTGCCATCATGGTGTCGTCATCGGCTTTCGGTGCTGCGATCTTTAGGTTTGCGCGCAGCGAATCCTGGAACAATTCGGTGCGTTGGCTGAGGATCGTCGCATCAAGGGCTGCAACACTGCCGGTCTGGGGTGCGATTTCGCCTGCAAAAAGTGACATGATCGAAGATTTTCCGGCGCCGCTGGCGCCGATCAGGGCCACCTTTTCACCGGCTTTGACGGCAAGCGAAAGGCCTTCGACCGCCGCGCGGGCGCGGCCATCGTAGCGCATGGTGACATTGTCGAGTTCGAGTGCGTTGCCGGGTTTCGGTGCTGCGGGCAGAAAACGGCTGGCGGGCTCTGCGTCAAGGCGCGGCGAAAGCCGGCGTGCGGCCAGCAGCGTACGGCCAAGCTCCATCGCACCGCGGCGAAGGCCGGCAAAGGGTTCAAGCGCTGCAAAGGCAATCAGCAGCGCAAGAGCTGCAAGTGGCGCCGTTACCGTGCCTGCTGCAGCAAGCGCTGCGCCGGCCAGAAGCACGCCTGACAGGATCAGGGCCGTCACCACGTCGAAGCCGAATCCGGCATTGGTCTCGATCCGGTTCAACACCAGATCCGAGGCATGCTCGCGGGTGTCTGCCGTTGCAACACGGGCGCGCTGGTCCTGAAGGCCACCGGCGAAGGCGAGTTCGCTCTGGCCGGCGACGAGATCGACAGCACGGGCGCGAAGCGCTTCCTGGGCATGGGCGCGACGGCGCGCGGGCTTTTCTGCAAAGCGTGCTGACAGGACAGGAATGGTAAGACCGGGAATGATGATTGCCGCACCAACGGCAAAGGCGAGTGTCCACGACAGCGCACCGAGCGCGGCAATGGTTATCAGACCGGCGATGACGGCAACGAAACTCGGCACCAGTACGCGCAGGTAAAGCGAATCGAGTGCATCGACATCCGCTGTCAGCCGGAACAGCAGGCGGGCTGGGCGAAGCCCGAGTGCCTTTGCCGCGCCCGGTGCGGCAAAGCCCTTGAACAGGCTGACGCGCAGGCCCGCCAGTACGCGCAGTGTCGCGTCATGGGTTTGCAGTCGCTCGAAGTAACGGGCACCCGTGCGTGACAGCGCCAGAAATCGTATCGCAGCGGACGGCGCGAAGACATCAAAGGCAAGGGCGGTGGCCGTCGTCAACCCAGCGATTGCGGCGGCGGTAACGAACCAGCCGGAGACGCCAAGAAGGGCGATACCGGCCAGAACGGTGGCGGCCGAAAGGGCAGCGCCGGCCAAGAGCCCGCCGCGCCGTTCGCGCCAGAAAAGACGGATGATCGGCCCGAGGTTTGCAAATTTTCCGGCTCTCATCGCACAATCTCCCGGAAATCCTCGTTGAGACAGATGACCCGGTCCATACGTTCGGCAAGACGCGGGTCATGGGTGGCGACGATCAGTGTGCGGCCACTTGCAAGCGTCAGCAGCGCCTCAGTGATATCGCTGGCGGTCCGGTGGTCGAGATGGGCAGTGGGCTCATCGGCGATGATCAGACCTGCCGAACGGTTGGCAGCGGCGCGCGCAAGCGTCAGCCTCAGGGCTTCGCCGCCGGAAAGCCCGGCGCCGTTTTCGCCAATCATGGCATTGCCATGAGCTTCTGCCACATGATCGAGCGCGGCAAGCCTGAGCGCATCGGCCACGGCATCGCGGGAAACGTCGTTGCGATGCAGACGTATATTGCCGGCAATCGATCCGGCGAAAAGATGCGGATTCTGGCCGATCCAGGCCATACGGGTACGTATCTGCGCGGCATTGGCGTCGTCAAGCGTGGTGTCGTCAATCAGGATGCGGCCGTGACGGGTTTCGGCAAGGCCTGCCAGAAGGGCGAGAAGTGTGGACTTGCCGCTGCCCGACGGGCCAAGCAGCGCGACATGTTCGCCGGGTGCAATCGAGAGATTGAAACCCTCGAAAACCGGGTCGCGCGAGCCATGATGGACAAATCCGAGGTCGCGGAATTCGACGCTGACGGGGTGAGCCTTTGTCGAAGCTGCAGCGGGCAGGGCGGCCGCCTGCTCGGAACCGACCATCGGAAGCCCGTCTTCGGCAAGCTTGTCGAGGGCGGAAAGCGCGGCTTCGCCGGAGGCGCGGTCGTGCCAGACCGAGGAGAGCATGCGCAGGGGATCAAAAAAGGCGGGTGCCAGCAGTAGAATAAACAAGCCCTCACTCAGCGTCAGCGTGTCGCCCCAGGCGCCGAAGCCGATCTGGCCGAGCAGATGAAAGCCGATATAGGCGGCGGCCATGGCAACACCGAGCGCGGAGAACAGTTCCAGCACGGCAGAGGTCATGAAGGCGATACGCAGCACAGACATGGTGCGCCGGCGCAGCTTTTCGGCGCGCAGGCGGAGGCGGCGCGAGACCAGATCGACGGCATCATAGGAGCGGATGGTCGACAGACCGCGCAGCCGATCGAGGAGAAAGGCGTTGAGTGTGCCCATATCTGCAAGGTGCTTTTCGCTGGCCGATTGCGCGGTCCAGCCGATCAGCGCCATGAAGACGGGAATGAGTGGTGCGGCGATCAGGAGCACAAGGCCCGCGATCCACGAGAACGGAAAGATCACGGCAAGAATGGCGAGCGGCACGAAGGTGGCCTTGAACCGTGCCGTCTGGAAGCGGGCGAGATAGGGCACGATATGCTCGGCCTGTTCGGCGATCACGCTGGCGGCCTCGCCCGAGGCCACCCGGCTGGTGTCAAGCGGCGAGCGGCGGCTGAGGGCTGCAAGGGCACTCGTGCGTTTTTCGCTGAGGATCGCTCGCGCGGTTCGGTAGGCGAGGCGACTGCCGGTACGTTCGCAAATTGCCTTCACAAGGCCGAGGGCGAGGACGGCGGCAGCGAGCGGCAACACGGCAGAGACGCCCTCGCCACGGGCAATCAGGCCGATGCCATGGGCAAGACAGGCCGCCTGCGGCAGCCACATCAGTTCGGCAAAGGTCTGCAGCCAGGCAGCAACCTTCAACCCGCGCGGCTTGAGGATACGCGCGCGCCGTTCGCTCTTCTTTCTGGAGTGGGCAGGAGGCACGGCAGGGGCGGGCGCGCGGAGGTTTCCATCCGCTGCCTCCACCCTGTTTTCGGCGGCTTTTTCAAAAGTAAGCTCGCTCATGCCTCAATCACCAATCTTCTCGTCCTGATCGCGACCGGTCTTGCGTCCGAGCGATGTCATCCTGTCCGCCGCCTCAAGCAGCCGTGTCACGCGCGCGCCCATGCCGAGCAGCATCAAAAGCCTGTCCGTTTCCAACCCCTTCACATCGTCGTACCAGGACGAGAGCCTTTCGATCAGGTCGTGCATCTGGCCCATCCGCTGCTGGGCGTATTCCTCGTCCGCGTCGCGCGGCGTGCGCGTGGTGACCTCTGCAAGAAGCGCCAGTGTCGGATCGACCTCCCGTTTTTTGCGCTCCTCGGCCAGTGTGCGCAGGATCGTCCAGACATCCTCCGGTGTTGTGTAATAGTCGCGCCGGTCACCCGTTTTGTGCCGCAGCAGTACCAACCCCCAGGATTGCAGTTCTTTCAGACCTGCGGCGACGTTGGAGCGCGACATCTTCAGTTCGTTCACCATGTCGTCAGCGCAAAGCGGTTCGCGCGACGCATAAAGCAGAGCGTAGATCTGTCCGACAGACCGGTTGATGCCCCAGCGGCTGCCCATCTCTCCGAAATGGAGGACAAAATCCTGAACGATGGGCGACATTGCCATTGGCTTTCCTGCTTGGTCTGAATTTTCAGATATTTCTGAAAAATCTGTACAGCGGTTTCTGATATCGTGCAAGATCATCCTCGGAGCGCATCGAAATGCGCAACTGAACCTCCCTCTAATTCAACGGGTTTAGCGGAGAGGCCTCTCGGGCAATTTGATTTATGTCATCTGGATGGAAAAAAGCAGAATACGACCACAAGCTGTATCCCGAAATTTAGGGTGTAGGAGAATTAGCTTTATTCGAGGCTATAAGCTGATGCGATTGAAGGGCCTGTCAGCGATGTGACAGGCCTAAGGCGCGGCTGAAAACAAGCGGCACGAGGACAACCAGAACGGCGGGGAAGACCAGCCAGTTCATCAGGCTCCAGCCATTTTCGATATTGACCAGCGCGCCGGCGAGAAAAGAGGCGGAAGCGACGGTGCCGAAAACCAGGAAGTCGTTCAGTCCCTGCACCTTGCCGCGTTCTTCGGCGGTGTGGCAGTCGGTGATCATCGCCGTGGCGCCGATGAAGCCGAAATTCCAGCCGACACCGAGCAGGATCAGCGCTGCCCAGAAATGGGTGAGGCCGAGACCGGAAAGCGCGATCACCGCGCAGCCCGCGATCAGCACGAGGCCGGTGGCGGCGATACGCTCCTTGCCGAAGCGGGCGATCAGCTTGCCGGTAAAAAAGCTTGGACCGAACATGGCGAGGACGTGCCACTGGATGCCAAGTGTGGCTTGGCCGACGGTGTGGCCGCAGGCGATCATGGCAAGCGGTGTCGCTGTCATGATGAAGGCCATCAGCGCATAGGAGATGACGCCGGTGCCGGCCGCCAGGATAAAACGCGGAGTCCGGGCGATTTCAGACAACGGCCTGCCGCGCGAAAGGTCGACAGCGTCAGCCTTATCGGCGCGCGGAACCTTGAGGCGCGAGACCAGCAGAAGCGTGAGCAGCGCAAGGCCGGAGAGGCTGACGAAGCTTGCGACATAGGGTAGCCCCGGTATCGCGTCGCTGGTCCAGATCACCACCTGCGGACCGATGATGGCTGCGGCAAGGCCGCCAATCATCACGCGCGAAATCGCAACGGCTTTCATGTTGCCCGAAACGGAATCGGCGGCGGCAAAGCGAAAGCTCTGCAGATAGGAGCCGTAAAGCCCGATCAGGATTGTGCCGATGCAGAAGATCAGGAATGCCGAGCCGGCGACACCGGTCGCGGCTACCAGCCCGCCGCAAATACCGATCAGCGCCCCGAAAATGTAGCCGATACGGCGACCGACGCGGCGCATCACCCAGGCGGCCGGCAGCGTGCCTGCGGCAACGCCGAGATTATAGAGGCTGACGGGTAAGGTCGCAAACGCTGGATCGGGCGACAGAAGCTGCCCGACAATGCCGCCAAGCGAGATCACGATCGGCGGCGCAGCGCCGCCAGTGGCCTGCGAAAGGGTGAGGATGCGGATATTGAGGCGGGCTGTATCCGGTCTGTCGTCGGTGGTCATCGGCAGTACAGGAAGCTCCGGGGCCTAAGCCCGTCTGTTGGCGGGCATAATTGCAGAAAAGGTATCAGTCGGCCTGATTGCGGCCTTGGACGCAATAAGCGTCGTAAAGTGTCGTCAGGATCTGCCGGGCCGGTTCGCTTTCGATATGGTACCAGATGGTCTGGCCTTCGCGGCGGCCGGCGATCAGTTTTTCGCGCCTCAAAAGTGCAAGGTGCTGAGAAACGGTGGAATCCCGGATGCCGAGGAAATCCGCGAGTTCGCCGACGGAGCGTTCGCCGTCAACGAGTTGGCAAAGAATGAGGAGCCGGTGGCGATTACCCAGAGCTTTCAAAAGCTCGCAGGCCTCGTCGGCCGATTCGACCATGTTTTCGGATTCAATCTTCATAACTTCGTATATACGTTCTTTTAAATCGAAGTCAAGATAGAATCCTCCGGACCATCGCCGGGCAACCCGTTTCCTTTACAGTCTAGTGAATGAAGTTGGCAATGGCATAACCCTGCTTTTCCAGTCCATTGCGCACGGCCTGGGCAATTTGCAGGGCTTCGGGCGCATCGCCATGCACACAAATCGAACCCATAGGTGTTTCGATGCGCTTGCCTGACAAGGTGATGATCGCACCCTCGCTGACCATTTCCGCAACCCGCGATGCGGCCACATCCGGATCGCGGATCACCGCACCCTTCATGCCGCGCGGCACTAGAACCCCCTCGTCGGTATAGGCTCGGTCGGCGAAAATCTCCGAAACGACGGTCAGTCCCATCTGTTCGGCAATGCGATGTTGCTGCCCGAGTGCGATCGAAAGGCAGATCAGCGAGGAATCGACGGCCTTGATGGCATTGCAGATGGCACGAGCAACGGCCTCGTCATGCTGGGCGAGATTGCCGAGCGCGCCGTGGGGTTTCACATGGGTGATCGGGTGCCCGACATATTGTGACACCGCCTGTGCGGCCCCGATCTGGTAGGCGACCAGCCGCTCCACCTCGCCCACCGAAAACGGGATATGCCGGCGGCCAAAGCCCATCAGGTCCGGAAAGCCGGGATGGGCGCCGACCGCAACATTGCGGTCACGCGCCAGCGCAAAGGTCTTGGCCATGATGTCGGGATCGCCGGCGTGAAAGCCGCAGGCGATATTGGCCGAAGAGACGATCTTCAGCATTGCCGCATCCTCGCCCTTCTCCCAGGCGCCGAAGCTTTCTCCCATGTCGCAATTGATGTCGATCCTATGGCGTGTCATGGCAACGCCTCCCTGTGCTTTTGACGGTTCTTGTCGTCAATGTAGGGGCTCGAGGAATGTGTAAACAATGAGTTTTTTATGGTTAGGCTTGCGTTTTTGTCATGCGTGCTGCGCGCAAGGCGCATATCTGTCCGGTGATTGCCTGCGCAGTCTTTCGGGGCAAGTGGCAGCGAGGCTTTTCTTCCGTGCTGAAATTCTTTATTCCCGAAAGGGCTGACCCATGGAGTGCGATGATGAAGAGCCTGACGATCCGCCGCCCCGACGACTGGCACCTGCATTTGCGCGATGGCGCGATGATGGAAGGCGTGATCGGCGATACCGCCCGGCATTTTGCCCGTGCGATCATCATGCCCAATTTGGTGCCGCCGGTGGTGACCGCAGCCGATGCGCAAGCCTATCGGGAACGGATCATGGCGGCATTGCCCTCGGGCAGCGCCTTTACGCCGCTGATGACGCTTTATCTCACCGAGACAACCGATCCGGACGACGTCGCACGCGCTCATGAAAGCGGGCTGGTCACGGCGGTCAAACTCTATCCCGCAGGCGCCACCACCAATTCGGCCAGCGGCGTGCGCAACTTCGACAACGCCATGCCGGTGCTGGAGAAGATGGCCGAGATCGGTCTCAACCTCTGTGTTCACGGCGAGGTCACGGCGTCCGATGTCGACATTTTCGACCGGGAGGCCGTCTTCATCGAAACCGTTCTTGATCCGCTGCGTTCGCGCCTGCCGGAACTGAAGATCACCATGGAGCATGTGACGACGAAAGACGGTGTCGACTATATTGCCGGGGCCGGGCGCAAACTTGCCGGTTCGATCACCACCCACCACCTGATTATCAACCGCAATGATATTCTGGTCGGCGGCATCCGCCCGCATTATTTCTGCCTGCCGGTCGCCAAACGGGAAGGCCATCGCAAGGCGCTTGTCGCTGCGGCAACCTCCGGCGATCCTCGTTTCTTCCTCGGGACCGATTCCGCACCGCACGCGGACCCGGCCAAGGAATGCGGCTGCGGCTGCGCCGGCATCTATACCGCCCCGAATACAATGAGCTGCCTTGCCCATGTGTTCGAGAATGAAGGCGCGCTCGAAAACCTCGAAGCCTTCTCGTCGCTCAATGGTCCGGCTTGGTACGGGCTTGCGCCCAATGACGAGACGATCACGCTGGTCAGGCGAGAGCATCCGGTCGTCTATCCGGCAAAGCGCGAAACCGGCGCCGGCCCGGTGACGGTTTTCGACCCGAAATTTCCGCTGTATTGGGATGTTGAAGGCCAGAAAGGCTGATCCGGCCCGACGGGCGCAGGAACGTCGTGACTTACATGCTGGTTTCCCTTCCAATTGGTGCTTCATCGCGGTAGATGTGCGGGACTTGCTGGCGCGGGAGCCAGCATTGGAGGAGTTTCTGACGCCATGATTTCCGAACGGTCATTCTCACAATGGGATCGGCAGCCGCTTGTACGCCGGATGGCGGATTGCAACCCGATGGCCGGAAATCCGCTGCAGACCAAAGCGCATCTGCAAACTGCAGTTGCCGATTTTTGCGCACCACTCGTTCCCTGGTATTCGTCCGGCCATGCGCGACTGCGTCTGTCGGCGGGCTCGGCTCATTATGATGACGATGCCGCCGAGATGGAGGCCTTTGTCCGGCCGCTCTGGGGAATCGTTCCGCTGGTTGCCGGTGGTTTTGCGTTTGAGGATATCTGGCGTTTTGCCGAAGGCTTCTCGCACGGCATGGATTCCAACCACGAAGAATTCTGGGGCGAGCCAGAGGATTTCGACCAGAGACTGGTCGAGACCGCCGGCATCGCTCTTGCCCTTCTGGTCGCGCCCGAGACCTTCTGGCGGCCAATGTCCGAGCCGGCCAAGGACAAGGCCGAACGCTGGCTTTTGAAAATCAACGAGCGTGAAGTCCCGGACAATAACTGGCTGTTTTTCCGGGTGCTGGTCAATCTCGGCCTCAGGAATGTCGGACGGCAATGGTCGGAAACGGCCGTGCGCGCCGCACTTGAACGCATCGAGACCTATTATCTGGGCGACGGCTACTATCGCGACGGCAAATGGGGTCACCGTGATTACTACCTGCCGATGGCACTGCATTTCTATGGTTTGATGGTTGCCAAATGCGCCGACGATATCTTTCCCGACTATGCCGAACGTTACCGTGAGCGCGCCCGGCTTTTCGCGCAGGACTTTCAGCACTGGTTTGCCGATGATGGTGCGGCGGTGCCCTTTGGTCGCTCGCTGACCTATCGCTTTGCCGAAGGTGCGTTCTGGGCGGCCTGTGCCTTTGCGGATGAAGAGGTGCTGCCCTGGGGTCGGATAAAAGGCCTGCTTTTGCGGCATCTGCGCTGGTGGTCGAATATGCCGATCACCGACCGGGATGGTGTGCTGACGATCGGTTATGCTTATCCGAACCTGCTGATGTCGGAATCCTACAATGCACCGGGCTCGCCCTATTGGGCGCTGAAGAGTTTCCTTGTGCTCTCGCTGGAGGACGATCATCCTTTTTGGGCGGCTGAGGAAGAGGCGCCGGAAGCGCTGCCCGGCGGTCGCGTCTTGGCAGCTGCTGCCGGATTTGCGCTGCGGCGCGCACCTGGCGATGCGGTGATGTTGACTGGCGGTCAGGATGGCCGCGAACATCGCGCTCACGATGCCAAATATGCCCGTTTCGCCTATTCATCGGCTTTCGGCTTTTCGGTCAAAAGCGATGTGACCCTGCCGGATCGACCCGATCTGAGCGCAGTCGACTGCGGTATTGCTGTGTCGCGTGACGGGCGGAACTATTTTCCCCGCGCCGTGATCACCGAAGAGGGGACCGACCGGGGCATGGTCTGGGGCGTTTTTGAGCCAGGCAACCGGCTCAGGATCGAGAGCTGGCTGGATTTTGCCGGTGAGGGCTGGCATGTGCGCGTGCACCGCATCAGGTCAAAGGACAGGCTGTTTCTGAGCGAAGGCGGTTTTGCCGTGGATCGCACGGGCGAGCGCGATCCGGCTTTTGCCAAGGGCATCTCTTCAGCCGCCGGCCGTGCCTCGATTGCGACCCCGACTCACACAACGGCGATTGTCGATCTTTCAGGCAAGCGGGCTGGCGAGATCATCCGCGCCGCGCCCAATACCAATATCCGTTTTCCAAGAACGCTTTTTCCGCGCCTCTTCGGCGAACTGCCGGCAGGCGAGCATTTTGTCGCTACGGCCGTTTTTGGCGTCGTCGATCATGTGGAAGCTCTGCCGCCGGTTGCAGTGCCGGACAATATCAAGGCGTTGTGTGCTGAAAATGGTCTGAAAATCTAAAGCCCGGCCCTTCAGTTTTGGCGGCCGGTGTGCAGGCTCTTCCGAGGAGCTGTTGTTTCGCTGCCCTGCTCAGACTTCGCTGTCTTTCTGCAGCCGGGCCATGTGTCGCACCCGTTCATCGCGCAACAGGTTGCGATAGCGCCCGAGACTGCCTTTCAAATGTTCGCGCATGGCATCGCGCGCGCCCTGTTCGTCACCATTGGAAATGGCGAAGATGATGCGCTCGTGCTCTTTGATCAGCAGGCTGCGATAGGCGACTTCTCCGCCGCCATCGGTGTCGACGACTTGGCCGGTCTGGGGGATGATCGCTTTGCCCTGCAGCTCGAGAAATGTTGCGAAAAGCGGGTTGTTGGTGGCCTTGGCGATGGCGAGATGAAGCCCGATATCGGCATCGCTCCAGGCTTTACCGTCATTGCGGCCGGCAATACCGGCTGCATGTTTTTCGAAAATCTCTTCTTCCTGCGCGGGGAGCGCCTGAGTGCGGCAAGGCCGGCCGCCTCGATTTCAAGCGGTGTGCGGGCCTCCAGAATTTCCAGTGAGGTGTAGATCCGGTCCTGATCGACCATCGGGTTGGTGCGTTTGAAGGCAAAGGAGATCGGGTCGAGCACGAAAACGCCAGCGCCCTGGCGTGGTTCTACAAGCCCGTCCGATCTGAGTGCCGCCACCGCCTCGCGAACAACCGTGCGGGAAACGCCGTGTTCCTGCGTGAGTTGGGCTTCGCTCGGCAGCTTTTCACCTGGCAGATACGCGCCGTCCAGAATGGATTTCCGCAGCGCTTCGCTGACCTTATAGACCAGAGTTCCGTTGCGGGCGGCGGTTTGCGTTGCCAAAATTCATCCCCTTTGACGTCAGGCTTGTGTTCGGAATGCAACCGGTTACGGTGCTAAGCCGGGTCCGCCGAATAGTCGTTACGCATAAGTCTGGAAAAATTGTATGATAAGTTGTCCAGAAATGCAATACAACGTTGTTTCCACACAAGATGAGTGGTCGTCAGCCTCCGGTTTCGCGCCCCCAGACCTCGATCTGGGTCAGGGCGGGGAATGGTGAGGGGTCATCGGCCTTGATGAGCTTTTCGAGCCGGATCCATTCGGTCTTGCGTTCCGGGAACGCAAGACGCTGGCCGGCCCCGGTTTTTTCAAGCGGAACCTCCATGCTGTGGCCGTCGCTGAAGGCGATGCGGGCCGATGTCCACCAGGCATCATGCGGAAAATCGGCGCGGGTGTAGAGCACCACCGAATGCGCGATGACCACGCGGCCGAAATCGACGGTCATGGTCGCCTCCGGGTCGCAGTTGATGCCCCAGCTTGTATAGGGCCAGAAACCGTGGTCATCGCCTGCAATCTCGCCGTCAATCGCGTTGCGGGCGGCAAAGGCGGCCTCGCCGCGCGTTTCGACGCTGGCGAATGCGTGTGGGAAGGCCGAAGTGCTGCCGCCATGATCTGCCGGATTGAGCGCCAGATTGCGGATGCCGGAAAGCGCGTCTTCGCCGGTGACATGCGCCGAAATCCGGTGACTGTCGCCGAAAAAGGCCGTCGGTGCATAAACGGTCTTTGCGTCATCGAAGGGAACGGGAAAGCTGAAGCTGCGGTCCTTCAGCAAGACAATGGCCGGGGCCAGCGCATTGTCGATGCTGAGTGTCACGAAACGATCGGGCGTGTCGGTCTCGACGGTGATCCGGTCGCCGGCTTCATAGGCCTGTCGGTAAAACAGCGATACGGCCTCGGTGCCGGTCTTGCTGCTGCGCACCTGTCCGGTCTTGTCGACAACGGAAAGCGTGATCTCCATGGGGGTCTCCCGTCAGTTGATTGTCAGCCTGAGCGTTTCGCCGCTCAGGGGGATGAAAATGCGGTAGAGCGTGTCGGGCCAGGCTGCCCGGAGGCGTGAATCGGTGATGGTGATGGCTTCGACCTGAAGCTTTCCGCCGCCGTCCACCGCGATTGCGCCAATGCCTGGAAGCGTGATCCGCCGTTCCGACAAGACCGGTTTTTCGGCAAGCATCAGCGAAAGCGTGGCTGATCGTCCGCCCCGGCATGTGTCTGTGATTTCAATGCCTTTGCCCTTGGTGAAAACCACGGCCCGGCGATAGCTCGTCACGTTTGCTTCTGCCGGATAAGCGCCGGCCAGCTCCATCGTGATCTGTGCTGTATCATCTTCAAGAAATACGACAACGTCGCTGGCGGCAAAGGCCTCGCCATCCTGCTGCATGATGTCGTCAAAGCTGGGCAGGTTGTGGAAGGCGGATTGCATGGTCCAGATTTCGTAGCGGCGTGGGGAGAAGGTCCTGGCGGTATAATTCTCGACCCCGACATCGATCAGGAAGGGCTTGCCGTCCTTGTAGAGCGTGAAACTGCCCGTGTCATTGTGGTTATGGCTGTCGCCATTATCGCCGGCTTTGACGGCAAGCGCCAGGCGTTCATCGCGCGCCACCATCAGGCCGATGCTCGGGAAAAAACGGTCGGCGGCCTTCGGGCGCGGCGCGGCGTGGGCTTCCATTTTCGCAACTGTCATCACGCCCTGCAGGCGGTAGAACAGATTGATTTCGTCCGGCGCGTCAGGTTCGGGTGATGCCTTCCAGTCGGCGGCGGCGAAATCGGTCAGAAGCTTCGAGCCAACGGCTTTTCCGAAAAGGTATTCGCGTGCGCCGCAATAGCCTGCCCGGGCGGAGGAATCGGCGAAATTGAAATAGCGGTCTTCTGTGATGTGCATATGAGCGATGAATTCCGCGATATTGCGGATCTTCTCGTCCTGCCATAATGGAGCGAATGCATCCGGCGCCACTTTCGCGAGGATATTCAAAGCGTTGAACAGGCAGAGACCGGCATGGCGATAATAAAGAACGCCCTCCTCGCAGGCCCCGTCATCACCATAGTCTTTCAGGAAAAAGTCGAGGCTGGCGGCGGCTTTCTCAACCACGCTTCGCCGCGTCTGCCGGTCGAAGGGGCGGGAAAAAACCGCTAGCAGAACATTCTGGGTGCACCAGGCGGTCCAGTTGTTCATCGGCTCGTCGCCCCGGCCCATCCACCAGAAATGCTCCTCGAGATAGGGCCGTATGATGCGGCGGCTGATTTCATGATCGAGCCGGGCGATGATCATCGGCGTGACCGCGTCCATTTGCCTTTCGAAAACGGCTGCGAGGACGGCGAGCTGAGCCCCGGTTTCCGCGGCAAACAGGTCAACCACCGGACGGCGGGGATCGGGCAGTGGCAGCGTTTTTGCATCGCGGATATAGCCATTGTGGGCGGGCAGTTGCCAGCCGCTTTCCTCGGCGATCAGCGTCGCGCCGTCGATGATGCGGTCGAGATAGCGACCGTCGCCGGCAACACATTCGCCGAGCGCCAGCGCGTTCAGCATGCGACGACGCTGCATGTATGGCGTTTCGTAACCGATGCGATCGCCTGTGCGGGAGAAGGCAAGGTAGCCGGTTGCTGTCAGCACCGGCCATTCTGAGGGACAGTTTTCGGCAGCACGGATCAGCCGGTCGGCATAGTCGCTCGGCAGGGATGACCATTTGTCGCGGCTGGCATAGGACCAGGCCGGCGCGAAGTGCGCGAAGGTATCGGGCAGTGCCCGAAGGCGCTCGCGAAACATTTCGTCCTCCCGTATCCGACCGGACCCGTTTGAAAACAGGGTCCAGAGGCAGCATGAACTTGTTCTTTTTCCGTGCATGACAGCGCATCTGATAATGCAGAAGCAGGTGACCTGAGCGCGGGTTTCTCTATGGACTAACATATATGTCAGATAAGTTTTAGCCATAAAAATACATTTTTGACCACTTGTATTATGTATTTTGCGGCGATAGGATCACTCAAAATCACGGACTGTCCGCCATGACGTCCGTAAAAGGCTTTCCGGGACTGCCCGTAAGTGGCGGTCTGTAGGATGGGAGGAAGACGTGGCTGCAACCGGCTTGGATATTGCGACCGGGCAGAAGAGAAAGAAGCGCCGGGTGCTGACCAAGCGTCAGCAGAATCGGCGGGCCAGCCTCGTCGCCTATTCTTTCATCGCGCCGAATTTCCTCGGGTTTGCGGTGTTCACGCTCGGGCCGATCATGTTCGCCTTTGCGCTGGCCTTCATGCACTGGGACGGCTCAAACCCGATCGAGTTTGCCGGCCTGGCCAATTTCTTTGAGCTTTTCCGCGACAGGGCTTTCCAGGCCGCATTCTGGAACACCATCATCTATACGGTTTTCTCCGTGCCGCTGACCATGGCCTGCTCGCTCGGTCTTGCCCTGCTTTTGAACAAGAAGATCTTCGGTCGGGATTTCTTCCGCGCGGCGATGTTCTTTCCCTATGTGGCCTCTTTGGTGGCCGCCGCCGTTGTCTGGAATATGTTGTTCAACCCGGAGATGGGGCCAATCAACATGATCCTCTACACCTTCGGGGTCGATCCGAAGGCGTTGCCCGGCTGGGCGGCCGACAAGGACTGGGCGATGGTCACCATCATCCTGTTCGGTATCTGGAAGCAGGCCGGCTATTTCATGGTGATCTATCTGGCGGGGCTTCAGGGTGTAAACCGCGAGCTTTATGAGGCCGCCGATCTTGACGGTGCCAACTCATGGCAGAAGTTCTGGAACGTTACCCTGCCGCAGCTTGCGCCCACAACTTTCTTCGTTTCGGTGATGCTGACCATCAACTCGTTCAAGGTGTTCGATCAGGTCTACATGATCACGCAAGGCGGGCCGGGAACCTCAACGCTGGTGCTGGTCTATCACATCTATAATGAGGCGTTCATCTCCTGGGATCTCGGTTATTCCAGCATGGTTGCCCTCGTTCTCTTCGTCCTGGTTCTGGCCGTGACCCTGGTTCAGTTCCGCTATTCGCGCAGCCTTGATTGAGGGAGAGGGTGAGATGAGAATTTTCGGTCGCAAGATCAAACTGTCCACCATCGGCCTTTATGCGCTGATCATCGTGATCACGATCATCATGCTGCTGCCGTTTGCCTGGATGCTGTCGGCTTCGCTGAAGTTCAACCGCGAGGTGTTCGAGTTCCCGATCCACTGGATCCCGGACAATCCGCGCTGGGAAAACTATGTGCAGATCTGGACCAAGATCCCGCTCGGCCTGTTCGTGTTCAACACCGCCAAGATCACGATCATGGTGACGCTGCTGCAGCTGTTCACCTCGTCGTTTGCAGCCTATGCCTTCGCCAAGCTGAAGTTCCCCTATCGCGACGTATTGTTCCTCGGCTACATCGCCACCATCGCCATGCCCTGGCAGGTCTACATGGTGCCGCAGTTCATCCTGATGCGGGAATTCGGGCTCTACAATACCCATTGGGCGTTGATCGCGCTTCAGGCCTTCACCGCCTTCGGCGTGTTCCTGATGAAGCAGTTCTACATGTCGATCCCGGATGAACTGTGCGAGGCCGCCCGCGTTGACGGTATGAACGAATATCAGATCTGGTGGAAGATCATGCTGCCGCTGTCGAAGCCTGCGCTGTCGACGCTGACGATCTTCACCTTCGTCTTTGCCTGGAACGACTTTCTCGGTCCGATGATCTACCTGACCAAGACGGACCTGAAGACCATCCAGATCGGCCTCAGAATGTTCATCTCGCAATATTCGGCCGAATACGGGCTGATCATGGCGGCCTCGGTCGTTGCCATCATCCCGGTGCTCATGGTGTTTCTGGCACTCCAGCGCTTCTTCGTCGAAGGCGTCGCCAATGCCGGGATCAAGGGGTAAAGCATGACTATGCATCAAAATGGCTTCACCGTTCAGCCGATCAAGGATGCGGAAATTGCCGATGCGATCGCTGCCGCCGTCGCACAGGTGCGCCACAACCTGCCGGCATTCACCTATCGCCAGCAGAACCATTCCAGTGTCAGCAATTTCTATCCGGCCATCGACAACGACCAGTGGACCTGCGGGTTCTGGCCGGGCGAAATCTGGCTTGCCTTTGAGCTGAGCGGCGACAAGATCTTTCAGCATGCGGCGCAAATCCAGGTGCAGAGTTTTCTGCACCGGATCGAAAACCATATCGAGGTCGATCATCACGATATGGGCTTCCTGTATTCGCCGACCTGCGTTGCCGCCTGGAAACTGGTGGGTGACGAGGACGGCCGCAAGGCGGCAATTCTCGCCGCCGATCAACTGATTGCCCGCTTCCATAAAGTTGGCGGTTTCATTCAGGCCTGGGGCGCAATGGGCGAGCGGGAGAATTACCGCTATATCATCGACTGCCTGTTGAACCTGCCGCTGCTCTATTGGGCAAGCCGCGAGACGGGTGACGAAAAATATCGCGATATCGCCCGCATTCATGCGGCGACGACGCTGGCCAATTCGTTTCGCGAGGACGGTTCGACCTATCATACCTTCTTCATGGATCCCGAAACCGGCGGCCCGGTGAAGGGCGTGACCGTTCAGGGTTACCGCGATGACAGTGACTGGGCGCGCGGGCAGGCGTGGTCTGTCTACGGGCTGGCGCTTTCCTATCGCTACGATCCGAAGCCGGAATATGCGGCGATGTTCAAAAAGGCGCTCGATTTCTTCATGACGCGCCTGCCATCCGACATGGTGCCCTATTGGGACATGATCTTTTCAGATGGCGATGACGAACCGCGCGACAGTTCGTCTGCCGCGATCGTCGCCTGTGGCCTTCTTGAAATGGCCGACATCGTCGGTGGCGAAGAGGCCGTCCAATACCGCGATCTCGCGCGGTGCTTCGTGAAAAGCCTGGCCGATGGCTACGCTGTCAAAGACCCTTCGGTCTCAAACGGTCTCGTGCTTCACGGCACCTATTCGAAAAAGACCCCCTACAACACCTGCACGCCGGAAGGCGTCGATGAGTGTGTCTCCTGGGGCGACTACTACTATCTCGAGGCGTTGACGCGGCTTTCGCGCAACTGGTCCTCATACTGGTAACGCCCGAGGCGGTTTGAAGAGGATACGATTATGTCCGGTATCTCGCTTAGAAAATTGAGAAAAACATACGGCGCGCTGACGGTCGTCCACGATATCGACCTGGAAATCGCCGACAAGGAATTCATCATTCTGGTGGGGCCGTCCGGCTGCGGCAAGTCGACCACGCTGAGGATGATTGCCGGGCTGGAAGAGGTTTCGGGCGGCGAACTCTATATCGGCGACGATCTCGTCAACGATGTGCCGTCGAAGGAACGCGATATCGCCATGGTGTTCCAGAATTATGCGCTCTATCCGCATATGACGGTCTACAAGAACATGGCATTCGGCCTTCAACTGCGAAAGGCGCCGGAAGCCGAGATCGAACAGAAAGTTCGCGAAACGGCGAAAATTCTCGATATCGAGCATCTTCTGAATCGCAAGCCGAAGGCGCTTTCCGGCGGTCAGCGCCAGCGCGTGGCACTCGGCCGCGCCATGGTGCGCAATCCGGAAGTGTTCCTGCTGGATGAACCGCTGTCGAACCTCGATGCAAAGTTGCGCGGATCGATGCGCACGGCAATCACCAAGCTGCATCGCCAGCTCGACAGCACATTCATCTATGTGACCCACGACCAGGTGGAGGCCATGACCATGGCTGACCGCATCGTGGTCATGAAGGATGGCTATATCCAGCAGGTCGACACGCCGCAGATGCTGTACGATCACCCGGTCAACATGTTCGTCGCCGGTTTCATCGGCGCGCCGCAGATGAACATGCTGCCGGTCATCGTCGAGCGAAACGGCGACAACTGGATCGGCCGATTCCATGAGACTGCGTTTCCGCTGGCTCTCGGCGATAAAACGGACAGGCTCGCGCCTTATGAAGGCAAGGAAATCATTCTCGGCCTGCGCCCTGAGAATTTCCACGAGTCACAGCCGCATGACATTGCGCCGGAGGTCACCTGCCCGTTTGCGGCACTTGTTGACCTCGCCGAGCCGATGGGCGCAGAAATCCATCTCAATATGGAAGCGCATGGCCATGACATGATTGCGCGCGTTTCCCCGCGCTGCACGGCAAAAGACGGCGAAACCGTCAATCTGATCGCCGATCTCGTCAATCCGCATCTTTTCGACAAGGAAACGGAGCAATCGATTCTTTATTAGCAATTCCGAGAAAAGTGGAAACCGGTTTTCCGTCCGGAATTGCGCAAAGAGGCAACAGAAAACGGGTTTGAGGGGCGCGGGAGGCGTCTTGATATGAACTGGCTGACCAACTGGATGACGAAGGAAGGACCGGGCATTCTCAAGAATGCGCCGAAGAAGAAAGGGCTTGCCCTTTTTGCCTTTATTCTCGTCCGTGAGGCCTGGGACCTGTTCAGGCTCAACATCCTGATGCTGGTGTTCTCGATCCCCGTGATCACGGCACCTGCGGCCCTTGCCGCCGGCATCAGCGTTACCAATGTGATGATCGATGATGAAAACGTCTGGCTCTGGCGCGATTTCCGGCGTGCGTTTGCCCGCCATTTTGTGAAGGCGACGGTATGGGGGCTGCTTGCCGCACTGGTCCTCGGACTTGCCGGATACGCAGTCTATATTTACGGGCAGCTTGCCCAGCATGCGCTTGTCTATGTGCTGCCGGTCGCCATTGGCGTCTGTGTCATCGCCTTGGTGGCCATGGTCGCGATCTGCCTGTTTTCGGCGATGACGCGGTTTCCGCTTTCCGGCGCAAAATTGCTGCAGGTCGCTCTGCTGGCAGCCATCGCCCGACCGCTGCCGGTTCTGGCCGGTCTTGCCTTCACACTGGCGCTCTGGCTTGTTCACATCGTCTTCTATCCGGTCACCGTGTTCACCCCGGTGGTCTTCAACTTTTCCCTTGGCGCGCTGGCATTGGCATTTTCGGCGCACAAGGCAACCGGTTTCGCGTTTTCCCGCATCAATGGGACGGACAATCCGAACGCGAAAACCACGGCAACGGCGCAAACGCGCGCTTAAACGGAGGAGTGAAAATGAAGAACCTACTCAAGATGACCCTGCTGGCAACGGTCGGCCTGATGCCGCTTGCTGCACAGGCGCAGGACAAGACGACGATCAACTGGGCGCTCTGGGACTGGGATGCAACGGCCTATTACCAGCCGATCATCGACGCCTTCGAGGCCAAATACCCCGACATCACCGTCGAACACACCGACCTCGGCTCGGCCGACTTTTCCACCATGCTGATGACCCAGCTTTCCGGTGGCGGTTCCGACCTTGATGTGGTTCAGGTGAAGGACATTCCGGGCTATGCCAATCTGGTCAAGGCCAACCTTCTGGCCTCGCTCAACGACGATATCGCCGAAAACGGCATCGACACAAAAGCCTATGGCGGCCTGATCGAGGCGCTGACGGTTGACGGCAACGTCTATGCCCTGCCGTTCCGTTCGGACGTCTGGATCCTCTACTATAACAAGGGTCTGTTCGACGAAGCCGGTGTCGAATACCCGACCAACGACATGACCTGGGATGAGTTCGGCGAAAAAGCCCGCGCCCTGACGTCAGGCTTCGGCGCCAGCAAGACCTATGGCGGGTTGTTCCACACATGGCGTTCGACCGTGCAACTGCCCTGCATCATGGACGGCGAGCACACGCTTGACGGCGGCAGCTATGAGTTTCTGACGCCTTGTTACGAGATGGTTCTGGGCCTTCAGGAGGATGGTGCTGTTCCCTCTTATGCCCAGTTGAAGACTTCTGGCACGCATTATTCCGGTCCGTTCTATAACGGTGCGGTTGCCATGCTGCCGATGGGCAGCTGGTTCATCGGCACGCAGATCCAGAAGGTCGAATCCGGCGAATCGCTCGCCACCGAATGGGGCATAGCGCGCTATCCGCATATGGATGGCATTGAAGCCGGCACAACGGCTGCGACAGTCACCTCGATCGGCGTGTCGGCCAATTCCGAACACAAGGATGCCGCCATGAAGTTCGCCAACTTCATCGCCGGTCCCGAAGGCGCCAAGGTGATTGCCGAAACCGGTACGTTCCCGGCGCTGATGACGGATGAGGTTCTGGCTACTATCACCTCCAAGGAGGGGTTCCCGACAGACGAAACCAGCAAGGGCGCGCTGAAGACGGTTCAGAGCTACCTCGAAATGCCGGTCAACCTGAAGGCAGCCGATATCGAGGTTGTTCTCAATCGGGCCCATGACAACATCATGACCGACAATATCTCGGTCAAGGATGGTCTAAAGGAGATGGATGAAGGTGTTCAGCAGGTCCTGAACAAGTAATTCAGCCTTTCGAAATGCGCGCTCCGGTTTTGGTGCCGGGGCGCGCATCATCCATTACGTTTCCTTTTTTGGGCAGTCCTGCTCAAAAAACGCGGTCTTCGTGATAACTCAGGTTGACGATACCGCTCTTTCATCATCACATGCGCGCGTCTTATTTGAGGGAGGGGAACATGTCCGACATCGTTTTACTGCGCGAGGCTTTTGCCGAACGGTTCGATGGGCCCCCGCAGCTTTTCCGCGCGCCCGGGCGGGTGAATCTGATTGGCGAACATACCGATTATAACGACGGTTTCGTTATGCCGGCCGCCCTCGAGTTTGAGGCTCAGGCCGCCGCCGCCGCACGCGAAGACCGCCTCATCCGCATCCATTCGCTGAACAACGGCAAGAGCGCCGAGATCGATCTTTCCGCCGAAACGCATACGCCGCGTGGCGACTGGACGGATTATGCCTTCGGCGTCGCGGTCATGACCGAGGCGGCAGGCAAGCCGCTCAAAGGCGCCGATATTCTGGTGTCATCGACCGTTCCCGTCGGCTCCGGCCTTTCATCGTCGGCAGCGCTTGAAGTGGTTGTCGGTTATGCGCTGCTTTCGCTTTCGGGCCATGATGTGGATACCGTCGAGCTGGCGAAGATCTGCCAGAAGGCGGAGAACGATTATGTCGGCATGCGCTGCGGCATCATGGACCAGTTCATTTCCTGCAACGGCGTGCATGACCACGCACTGATGATCGATTGCCGCTCGCTGGACCGCAAGCCGGTGCCGATCGATCCCAAGGCGCGGATCGTGGTGGCCAATTCCATGGTGCATCATGCGCTCGCCGATGGCGAATACAACAAGCGCCGCCAGTCCTGCGAAGAAGGCGTGCGTCTGCTTAAACCTGCGCTTGGTGATATCACGGCACTGCGTGACGTCAGCTTCGATGCGTTGGAAGAAAACCGCGATTTCCTGCCGGATCTCACCTATCGCCGCTGCCGCCATATCGTGACCGAAAACGAGCGTGTGCTGGCGGCTGCCGATGTGCTGGAGCGTGGCGATCTCGAAGCCTTCGGGCAGTTGATGAACGCCTCCCACGCCTCGATGCGTGATGACTATGAAATCTCCTGCGCCGAGGTCGATACGCTGGTCGCAACCGCACAGCGCCAGCCGGGCGTTTTCGGCGCGCGCATGACCGGCGGCGGTTTCGGCGGCTGCGTGGTCAGCCTTGTTGCCGCCGATGCCGTCGATGGTTTCATCGACGCAGTGCGCGTTGCTTATCGTGAGGCCACGGGCCACACCTCCGATGTTTTTGCCTGCGCACCGCAGGATGGCGCCGGCCCGCTTGCCGGATAAACTGGCCGGATGAACGAGAGGACTTGAACCGATGAACATGTTTTCAGATCACCCGCACCGGCGTTACAATCCGCTTGTCGGTGAATGGGTTCTGGTTTCGCCGCACCGTTCAAAGCGGCCATGGCAGGGCCAGGTCGAGGATGCGGTGGTGCCGGATATGCTGGCCCATGACCCCGAGTGCTATCTCTGCGCCCGCAATACCCGCATCAATGGCGAGATCAACCCGGATTATACCGGTACCTTTGTTTTCGAAAATGATTTTGCCGCGCTCACCGAGGACGCGCCGAAGGAGCGCTTCGAAGACGGGCTGCTGTTGGCCGAGGGCGAAAGCGGTATTTGCCGGGTCATCTGCTTTTCGCCGCGCCATGATCTCACCCTGGCCCGGATGCCGGTGGCCGACATTGCCAAAGTGGTTGATGCCTGGGTTGCACAATACGAGGAACTCGGCATCCATCCCGACATATCCCATGTCCAGATTTTCGAAAATCGCGGTGCGATGATGGGGTGCTCCAACCCCCATCCCCACGGCCAGATCTGGGCGAGCCGCAGCCTGCCGAACGAGCCGGCAAAGGAAACCGAGAACCAGCGCGCCTATTATGAAAAGCACGGGCGCCCGTTGCTGCTGGCCTATCTGGAGCAGGAACTGGCGCTTGGCGAACGCATTCTGTTTGAAAATGATGGCTTCGTCGTTTTGGTGCCCTATTGGGCGGTCTGGCCGTTCGAGACCATGGTGCTGCCGAAGCGCCATATCCGCTCGATGGAGGAAATGACGGAAGGTGAGCGCGACCACCTTGCCGAAGCGCTGTCTAAGGTCACGATACGCTATGACAATCTGTTCAAGACATCCTTCCCTTACTCCATGGGTTTCCACCAGCGCCCGACCGATGGCCACGATCACGATGAATGGGTGATGCATGCACATTTTCTACCGCCGCTGCTACGCTCGGCGACAGTCAGGAAATTCATGGTCGGCTTCGAACTGCTCGGCTCGCCGCAGCGCGACCTGACCCCGGAACAGGCAGCTGACCGGCTGCGTGATCTTCCCGAGACCCACTATCTCGCCGACTGAACGAGCGGCAGAGCCCGAGGATGCCAGACTGGCGGCTCTCGCTGCCGCCGGTGATGCCGCGCGAGAATTGAGAAAGACTGAAAATGCCCTCAGAGCCGAACATTGTCTGGCTTTCCGATCCCGAAATCTTTGCGGTCAACCGTCTCGATCCCGTTTCCGATCACACTGCCTGGCCGAGCGCCGATGCTGCGACCGAGGGCGGGGATAATTCGCTTCGCCAGAACCTGTCGGGTCGTTGGGCGTTCAGTCTGGCGGAGACCGTCAGCGCGCGGCCGGAAGATTTTCATGCGCGCGGTTTTAACTGTTCTGGCTGGGACGAGATCGAAGTGCCCGGCTATATCCAGCTTCAGGGTTTTGCGCCGAACCAGTATGTGAACACGCAATATCCCTGGGACGGTATCGAGGAATTGCGACCGCCCGAAGTGCCGGAAGCCAATCTCGTTGGCTCGTACTTACGCGATTTCACCTTCGAAGAGACAGCCGGAACCGGTCGGGTCGTGCTGACATTCGATGGTGTCGAGACGGCGTTTTTCGTCTGGCTGAACGGCGTTTTCATCGGCTATGGCGAGGACAGTTTCACGCCATCGCGCTTCGATGTCACCGGTGTGATCAAGGATGGCGAAAACCGGCTGGCGGTGCAGGTGTTCCAGCGCTCGTCCGCAAGCTGGATCGAGGATCAGGATTTCTGGCGTCTGACCGGGATTTTCCGCGAGGTCTGGCTGGAAAAACAGCCCACACTCCATCTCGAAGACCTGTTCGTCACCACCGAGCTTTCCGATGATTTCGCGTCGGCAAAGCTCAGGTTGCGGATGAAGCTGGCGCTTGATAATCCCGGCGCCATGGTCGAGGTCGCGCTCAACGGAATTGGCGGTGCGGCGGTGGTTGCACCGCAGCGCTTTGCCGCAGCGCAGGAGATGGACATCGCTTTCGATGTTGCGTCGCCGAGTCTCTGGAGCGCTGAAAATCCCAATCTCTATGATCTTGCCATTACCCTTGTCGATGCAGATGGAAAAATCACGGCGTTCATCCCCGAGCGCGTCGGTTTTCGCCGTTTCGAGATGATCGACAGTATCATGCATCTGAACGGCGCGCGCATCCTCTTCAACGGCATCAACCGGCATGAGTTCAACCCGGTCCGGGGCCGGGCTGTGACCTATGAGGACATGCTCTTCGATGTGAAATTCTTCAAGCGCAACAATATCAACGCGGTGCGCACCAGCCATTATCCCAACCAGTCTGCCTTCTATCGGCTCTGCGATGAATACGGGCTCTATGTCATCGACGAGGCCAATCTGGAAAGCCACGGTTCCTGGCAGAAGGACGGCGCTGTCGAGCCGAGCTGGGTGGTGCCCGGCGACCGGCCGGATTGGCGCGCATGTGTGCTGGACCGCGCCCGCTCCATGCTTGAGCGCGACAAGAACCATGCCTCGATCCTGATCTGGTCCTGTGGCAATGAAAGCTTCGGCGGCAGTGTCATCTTCGACATGTCGAACTGGTTCCGCGACCGCGATCCCTCTCGTCTGGTGCATTATGAGGGCATTTTCCACGACCGGCGTTTCAACGGCACATCCGACATGGAAAGCCGAATGTATGCCCTGCCGCAGGATGTCGAGGACTGGTTGAAGGACGATCCGCAAAAGCCGTTCATTCTCTGCGAATACACCCATGCCATGGGCAATTCCTGCGGTGGCATGCATCTTTACACCGACCTTGCCGACAAATATCCGTTCTATCAGGGTGGTTTCATCTGGGACTATATCGATCAGGCGCTGGCGCTCGGTGATGGGGCGCTTGACCGGCGGCTCGGCCTTGGCGGTGATTTCGATGACCGTCCCTCCGACTATACTTTTTGTACGGATGGCATTGTGACCGCGTGGCGGGAGGAAACGCCCAAGGTTCAGGAAGTCCGCGCGCTTTATCAGCCCTTCGACATCACGCCCGCCCCCGATGCGATCACGATCCGCAACAAGAACCTGTTCGTCTCTGCCGCGGCGTTCTCGCTCAATGTCCATCTGCTGAAAGATGGCCAGCATGTGTTTTCGGCCACGATGGCCCCGGAGGTTGCCGCAGGTGAAACGGTGACGCTGCCGCTCGCGCTGCCGTCGAGGCTTGCGCCCGGCGAATATGCCGTGCAGGCATCGCTCTGCCTGAAACAGCCGTCGCTCTGGGCCGAAGTCGGCCACGAGATCGCCTTCGGGGAACATGTCTTCGGGATCGACGTTGAACCTGACATTGCCGCACCGGTGGGGCTGAAGCTGACGCGCGGCGATCTCCATCTCGGCGTCGAAACGCCGGATTTCTTTGCATTGTTTTCAGAGGCCTTCGGCGGCATGACGTCGTTGAAAACCGGCGGCATCGAATTCATGCATCGACCGCCGCGCCTGACCTTCTGGCGGGCGATGACCGACAATGATCGGGGTCGCAATCATGGTTTCGATCATGCCGTCTGGCAGACGGCAAGCCTCTATTCCAAACGCGGTCCTGTCGCATTCGACCTCGGGGGAGATCAGCCGGTGGTGCGCTACCGTTTCCCGCTGCCCGGCCTGTCCGTGATGCCGGAGGTGACTTATCGGGTCGGGGGCGATGGTCTCATTCATGTTACAGCCGATTTTCCGGGCGGCGAAGACCTGCCGGACTTGCCGATCTTCGGACTGCAGTTCACGCTCGGTTCGGCCTTCGATCGCTTCCGCTATTACGGTCTCGGTCCAGAGGAAAATTATGCCGATCGCGTTTGCGGTGCTCGACTTGGCATTTTCGAGCGCACCGTTGCCGGCAATCTCTCACCCTATTCCGTCCCCCAGGAATGTGGGAACCGGATGGGGACGCGTTTTGCCGAAGTGATCGATGAGAAGGGCAGGGGGCTGCGCTTTACAGCCGAGGGCGTGCCGTTCGAATTCAACGCGCTGCACTATGGCACGATGGAGCTTGAGACGGCAGAACGCCCGGAACACCTGCCGCCGGTGACGAAAACGGTGGTGACGATTGCAGCGCGGCAGATGGGGGTAGGCGGGGATGACAGCTGGGGCTCGCCGGTGCACGAACCTTATCGTGTGCCTTCCAATCAGCCGCTTTCTCTTGCATTCTCTGTCGCGCCTGTTGGCCTGAAGGGCAAGTAACGATTTTAGGGCACGTGTGGGTGCCGAAAGGAGATTGATGAAATGGCAATATTGGTAACCGGAGGCGCTGGCTATGTCGGAAGCCACATGGCGCATGCGCTGGTCGACCGTGGCGAAGAGGTCGTGGTGATCGACGATCTGTCGACCGGTCACTCCGAGCTCATTCCCGAAAAGGCAAAGCTGGTCGAAGGCGATATTGCCGACAGCAAGCTGGTCTCAAAGCTGATTGCGGATGAAAATATCAAAGCAATCGCCCATTTTGCCGGTTCCATCGTGGTCTCGGATTCGGTTTCCGATCCGCTGACCTATTACGAAAACAACACGGTCAAATCGCGCGCACTGATTGAAACCGCCGTCGCTGCCAAGGTCGAGGCCTTCCTGTTTTCTTCCACGGCGGCCGTCTACGGCGAGCCGGGGGTCGATCTTCTCGACGAGGAACAGAACCTGCAGCCGGTCTCGCCTTATGGCTGGTCCAAGCTGATGACCGAGGTGATGTTGCGCGACAGCGCGGCGGCCTACGGGTTGAAATATGCGGCATTGCGCTATTTCAACGTCGCCGGCGCCGATCCTGAAGGGCGCACTGGCGAGACCCGCGAACATGCGACCCACCTGATCGAGATTGCCGCGCAGGCGGCGACCGGACGACGCAACCGTATGCAGATCTTCGGCACGGATTACCCGACGCCTGACGGGACCTGCCTGCGCGACTATATCCACGTCACTGATTTGATCGACGCGCATGTGAAAGCGCTGATGCACCTTTTGAACGGCGGCGAAAACTTCGTCGCCAATTGCGGCTATGGCCACGGGTTTTCGGTGCTTGAGGTGGTTGACGCCATCAAGCGCGTTTCCGGCGTTGATTTCCGCGTGGACCTGGCCGAGCGGCGCCCCGGTGACCCGCCGGCACTGGTGGCTGATTCCGCCCGGGTGCGCGGAATCCTTGGCTGGGAGCCGAAATATGACGATCTCGATACCATCGTCAAACATGCGCTGGCCTGGGAAGATCAGCTCGTGAGCGGCTGCGTCAAACTCTGATCGCTCAAAGCTTGCCGATATAATCCGCCAGCCGTTCGGCGGCATCGGCAAGCTGGCCACCATTGCGCAGGAAACAGGCGCGCAGGAACGGTTCGCCACCCGGCCCGAAGGCGGAGCCAGGGGCGAGCCCGACGCCGGTCTTGTCGACGATGTCGAGCGCGGCCCTGCGGCTGTCGGTCAGGCCGTCTACTTTCAGGAAGGCATAGAGCGCTCCATCGGGCTTCAGCGTTTCCACCCTGTTGGTGGCCAGCAGACGGTCACAGAGGATGTCGCGGCCGGCGCGCGCGCGTTCGAAATTTTCCGCAATCACATGATCGCCGTCGCGGATCGCGGCAAGCGCGCCCTGCTGCATGAACTGAGCAACGCCCGAGGTGGTGTATTGCACAAGGTTTTCGATGGTATCGCCGATTTCCGGCGGTGCCACCAGCCAGCCCACGCGCCAGCCGGTCATCGACCAGTTCTTGGAAAACGAGTTGATGAAGACGATCCGGTCGCCCTCCTCCATGATGTCGAGGAAGGAGGCGGCGCGGCCGCCTGCGAAATGATAAAGCGCGTAGATTTCATCCGCCAGGATCCAGATGCCGTGGCGTCGCGCGATTTCAAGAAGCGCTGAAAGGTCTTCAAGGCTCGCCGTCCAGCCGGTCGGATTGGCCGGCGTGTTGACGAAGATCATCCGTGTTTTCTCGGTGATCGCCGCCTCGACCCGCGCTGGATCGAGGTTCCAGCGCCCATCGGCAAATTCGAGCGGAACACCGACCTGTTTTGCGCCTGAAACGCCCAGTGCGGCGGCAATGTTCGGCCAGGCGGGTGTGAAATAGATCGCCTCGTCGCCGACTTCTGTCATTGCCTCGACCATGATCTTGATCGCGTGCATGCCGGAACCGGTGACATAGATGTGTTCCGGTGACAGGTTCGCGCCGAAATGGCGGGCATAATAGTCGGCGATTGCCGTGCGCAGCGGCGGAATGCCGCGCTGGTGGGTGTAGAAGGTCTCACCATTGTCGAGCGCGGCCTTGGCTGCATCACTGATGAATTGCGGTGTCGGCAGGTCACCTTCGCCAGCCCACAGCGGCAGAAGATTGTTACGGTCGCGACCATAATTGATGATTTCGACGATGCCGCTTTCCGGTGCGTCTGTCGCCCTTCGGCTGAGGCTTTTGTTCAGTGTCATGCGGTTCTCCGTGCTCGCTCTGTTGTAATGCGGAGACCGTGCTTCATTCCATCAAATTCCTGCACGAAATCATTGTTTTTTGTGATGGCATCTGCTGCGACAGTCGCATTTGAAACCGGCAAACGATAGCCTATGGTGAAACCGGTCCGAAGGGAGGCGTTCGATGTTGCCGGGCTGGCTGATATTGTTGGCAGCGCTGCTCTACATCATGCTGTTGTTTGCCGTGGCGAGCTACGGCGACCGGCGGGCAAAGCGCGAGCTTGCGCCACGTTCAGGCCGCAACTTCGTCTATGCGCTGTCGCTGGCGGTCTACTGCACCTCCTGGACCTATTTCGGCGGCGTTGGCCTTGCCGCAACGCGCGGGCTGGAATTTCTCGGCATCTATATCGGCCCGATACTGGTGTTCACCATTGGCATGCCGGTGGTCCGGCGCATCGTCTCGCTGGCCAAATCGGAAAAGCTGACCTCGGCGGCTGATTTTCTCGCCGCCCGTTATGGCAAGAACCCGATGGTCGCAGGACTGGTGGCACTGATCTCGCTTGCCGCCGCCATTCCTTATATCGCATTGCAGTTGAAGGCTGTTTCGGATTCTGTCTCGGTCATGGTCGGCGGTGCGCTGGACCTTTCCTCGGTCGGTGCGGTCTTCGGTGTTGGCCTGCCGCTTGCCGTCACGCTGGCGCTGGCCAGCTTTGCCATCGTGTTCGGTACGCGCCATACGGATGCGACCGAGCATCAGGATGGGCTGATTCTGGCGATTGCCATGGAATCGGTCGTCAAGCTGGTGGCCTTCGGTTCTGTCGGCCTGTTCGTGCTGTTCGTGCTTTTCGACGGTCCGGTCGACCTGCTTTCCGCCGCACGGGAGAATGCCGCGGCGGCGGCGGCTCTCACCTATAAGACGCCGATCAGCCGCTGGGTGCTGCTGACCGTGCTTTCGGCCTTTGCCATCCTGCTTCTGCCGCGCCAGTTTCATGTGACGGTGGTTGAAAACCGCAGCGAGGGCGAACTGAGCCTCGCACGCTTCCTGTTTCCCGCTTATCTGATTGCGATCAACCTTCTGGTGCTTCCGGTCGCCATTGGCGGCGCGATGATGCTCGGTCCGGAGGTTGATCCCGATCTTTACGTGCTGCAATTACCGCTGACGCAAGGCCAGCCGTTGATCTCGCTGGTCACCTTTCTTGGCGGCTTCTCGGCGGCAACGGCGATGGTCATCGTCGCGTCCGTGGCGCTGGCGATCATGCTGTCGAATGATATTGTAAACCCGATCCTGCTGCGGCGACGGATGATTGCCGGCCAGGCCCACCGGCAGGATTTCTATTCGCTGCTTTTGAACATTCGCCGCGCTTCGATTCTGGGAGTCATGCTGCTGGGCTATGGCTATTATCGTCATATCGACAGCGAACGGGGCCTGTTTTCCATCGGCCTTCTGGCATTTGCGGCGATTGCGCAAGTGGCGCCGGCGCTGTTCATCGGGCTCGTCTGGCGCACGGCCAATGCACGCGGTGCGATTATTGGCCTTTCGCTCGGCTTCCTCATCTGGGTTTACCTCCTGTTTGTGCCGAGCCTTGGCGGACCCGATCATTCGGCGATTGCCGGCGAGGTGATGAATTTCATTGTCCCGGGGACGGGTCTGTTCACCGGTCCCGGCTCCGATATTCTGCTGAACGTCACCTGTCTGTCGTTGCTGATCAATGTTGCGGGTCTTGTGCTTGGCTCGCTCAGCCGGCAGGCGCGGCCGCTCGAGCGCATCCAGTCGGGCATTTTCGTCAAGCGCCAGGCTCGCTGGCAGTCGTCGGCGCGCGGCATCGGCACAGGCGTCTCCGTCGGCATGTTGCGTGAAACCCTCAATGGCTATCTCGGCACGGAACGCACCGCACGCTCCTTCGCCACATTCGAGCGCAATGCCGGTCGCCGCATGAGCGATGACGAGCAGGCCGATATGGCGCTGATCCATTTCTCCGAGCAATTGCTCGGCAGCGCCATCGGCCTCGTCCTCGGCGCGGCTTGTGCTGTCGCTGGTGCTGCAGCGCGCGGAAGCAGCCTCGGGTGACGCCGCCTTCCTGCTCGATCAGGCCAGCGAAGCGCTGCAGTATAATCAGGGCTTGTTGCAGACGGCGCTTGCCCAGATTGATCAGGGGATCGCTGTTTTCGATGCCTCGAACCGGCTCACCGTCTGGAACAAACGCTTCCGCGCATTGCTGGACCTGCCGGAAGAGGTTGGGCAGGTTGGCTATCCGTTGATCAACATCATGGGCCGGCTATCGTCGCGCGGGGACCTGACCGGCGATGAGGCGCATGAAGCGCTCAGACGGCTGCGTGCCCATGAAAGTGCCTTTCCGATGGTGCTCGACAGAGGCCGGCGGATCATCGAGGTGCAGTCACGCGCCATGCCCGAGGCCGGTATGGTCGTCACCTTTACCGATATTACGCAGAGGGTGGAGGCCGACCTCGCGCTCAAACAGGCCAATGAAACGCTGGAACAGCGGGTAGCCGCCCGCACCGCGGAACTCACCGAGGTCAACAAGGCGCTGAGGATCGCGCGTGCGGCCGCCGATGAAGCCAATATCGGCAAGACCCGGTTTTTCGCAGCCGCCGGTCATGACATTCTGCAACCGCTCAACGCCGCCCGGCTTTATGCGACGGCGCTGGGCGAGCGCATGCCGGCCGATGGCGAGGATCGCGAATTCTCAGACAAGATCGACTCGGCTTTGCAATCGGTCGAGGATATTCTGGGTGCCGTTCTGGATATTTCGCGGCTTGATGCTGGCGCGATGAAACCGCATTTTGTCGCCGTCAACCTTGGCGATATGCTGAAGCGGGTGGAAACCGACTTCCGGCCGCTTGCCGACGAGCGCGGGCTGAAATTCACGGTCGTCACATCGTCGCTGAAGGTGCGCTCGGATGCGCACGCGCTGAGGCGGCTGGTGCAGAACCTGGTCTCGAACGCAATCAAGTACACGATCACGGGCAAGGTTCTGGTTGGCGTGCGCCGTCAGGGAAATCAGGCCGTGATCGAGGTGCATGATACCGGGATCGGCATTCCAGCCTCCAAGGCTGAAAGCGTCTTCAAGGAATTCACCCGTTTGGACGAGGGGGCGCGCGCTGCCCAGGGGCTTGGCCTTGGTCTTTCGATCGTCGACCGGCTGGCCCGCATGCTCGAGCATCCAGTTGCGCTGGTGTCAGCGCCGGGCGAGGGCACGGTCTTCCGGCTCACGTTGCCGTTGGCCGAAGCCGGCATTGAAACCGCACCTCATGCCGCGAAATCCGCCAGCCGCCCTCCCGGCCAGGCCATAGCGGGTCTCAAGGTTCTCTGCATCGATAACGAGACCACGATTCTGGAGGGCATGCGGGTGTTGCTCGGCGGGTGGGGGGCGGATGTGCATGTCGCCCGCAGTGCCGAGGCTGCAGGCGCGGTCAATGTCGTCCCGGATGTCATCATCGCCGATTATCATCTGGATAATGGCGGAAGCGGTGTGCAGGCGGTCGTCACGCTGCGCGAGCACTACCAGCGGCATATCCCGGCGCTGCTTTTAACCGCCGACCGCACGCAGGATGTGCGTGATCTGGCGGAGGAGGAGGATATCATGGTTCAGCACAAGCCGCTGAAACCTGCACTGCTGCGTGCCTTCCTCAACCAGATTGCGCTTTTTCACAAGGCGGCTGCCGAGTAGAACCGCCGCCTCCCTGTGGCCGTAAAGGCTAAAGTGCCTGCCTTAAACGTTCCAGTTTTCGCCAGCGCAGCGACGACCACAGAGAAAGACCGATCAGTCCGGCGCCGACAAGGCCGGTGATGGCCTCTGGAATATGGAAAAGGGTTTGGACGAACATGATCACCGCCAGAACCAGAATGGCGTAAAACGCGCCGTGCTCAAGAAAGCGGAATTGCGACAGCGCCTTGCGGTCGACCAGCAGGATCGTCAGAGAGCGCACATACATGGCGCCGATGCCGAGCCCGGTGGCGATCACCAGCAGGTTCTTTGTCAGCGCGAAGGCGCCGACCACGCCGTCGAAGGAGAAGCTCGCGTCGAGCACTTCCAGATAGATGAAAGCGCCAAGCCCGCCCTGTGCCGCCGCCTTTGCCTGGCTGGCATCCAGAAACCCGCTCAAGATCTCGACGCCGAGAAAGGTGATAAGGCCGTAAAGCGCCGGATAGAGGAAATCGCCGGATCGTTCCTCCGCCACAAGGCCGGAAAAAACAAGCACGAGAATAAGCGCGATCCCGATCTCGATGCCTTTGATCGAGGCGGAACGCGCCATCGGTTCCTCCAGCCAGGGCAGCCAGTGCACGTCCTTGTCGTGGTCGAAGAAATAGGTCAGTCCGACCATCAGCAGGAAGGTGCCACCGAAGGCGGCGATCGGCAGATGGGCATCGTGCATGATCTCCGCATAGGCGCGCGGCTCTGCAAAGGCGAGGTGGACCGCGGCGATGGGGCCGATTTTCGCGGCAAGTGCCACGATCACCAGCGGAAACACCAGCCGCATGCCGAACACCGCGATCAATATGCCCCAGGTGAGGAAGCGGCGCTGCCACACATGGCTCATCGTCTTCAGCTTGTTGGCATTGACGACCGCGTTATCGAAGGACAGCGAGATCTCGAGAACAGCGAGCACGGCAGTGATGAACAGAAAGGTGAGCGCGCCGCTTATTCCGAAGCTGAAATAGCCGTAAACGGTGCTGCTCACCAGGCCGGCGGCTGTGACGATGAAAGCCCATTTGAAATAGGAAAGTATGGAGTTCATGATCGCGCCTCCTTCGAAAGGCAGACGCGGACGCGGGTGGATACACATGCGCTGTGCGCACGCGATCCGACGAGATGGATCTGAAGCATGATAAACATGTCCGCCGGCTAATTTGCGGGCGGTACCGACATCACGAGAGCGCCGTCAAACTCTCGCCAGAGGGGCCCGGTACCGGGTTCGCCGTCTGCATCCTGCGCGCGCCCTTTGCATACGGGGCAATCCCATGAAGGCGCTTTTGCGGACAGCCGAATTGCCGACTGCCTCAAGATTATGATCGGCGCCCACAGGTTTAGCCACAGCGGGCAGGCCGTCAACCCCCAAGGCAAAAGCGACAGCGCGGAGCGGCCGTTGTTTCGCAGAATAGAGACCCCGAAACCGGTTATAAGCTGGGTTGTGCCTGACGTCCGCGCGGTGTCAGCCAGAGTGTAGACATGCTCGATCTCATCAGCGTGAAGGCTGGTGCGCGCGACCTGCAATGGGTGCGTACCGTCTCATCCGAGCGCTGCGGGCAGTCTCAAGACGGCCGATTGATGTGACGATCGGCTTTTTTCGTCTTGTCCTTTGGCCCTGGCCGGTGGTAATGATCGCCATCCGGCACTTGTCCGTCAGCGGGTATGATGTAATGGTAGCCTGTCAGCTTCCCAAGCTGAACGCGCGGGTTCGATTCCCGCTACCCGCTCCAATAATTTCAAATAGTTAGTCTGAAAACGTTTCACTCGTTATACTGCGTTTCACTTGGCGGCTTTTGGCCGCCGAATGTTCGCTTGAGAACGGCGGTGCAAAAGTCGGCCACGAAAGCGGCGGAATAATCTCGTCCGCGGGCGGAGTAAAATCCGGCCACCTATCTTCCTTCTGCAATGAGCGCAGGAGGGACAGAGGATTTACACCGTGGATCTTTATCTGAAGGTTCGTCTGGCCGTCTCGGAAGGGATGAGCCGGCGTCAGGCAGCCAAACACTTCAACATATCCCGCGACAGCGTAGCGAAGATGCTGTCGTATTCGACGCCACCTGGCTATCAGCGACAATCACCAGTCCGGCGGCCGAAGCTGGACGCGTTCGTTTCGACGATCGACCACTGGTTGGATGAAGACAGACACGTGCCGCGCAAACAGCGCCATACGGCCAAGCGTGTTTTCGACCGGCTTTGTGATGAGTGCGGGTTCACCGGCGGCTATACGATTATCAAGGACTATATCCGGGAGCGGGAACAGCGCCGTCAGGAAGTGTTCGTGCCGCTTTCTCATCCGCCCGGCCATGCGCAGGCGGATTTCGGTGAGGCGACGGTGGTGATCGGCGGTGTCGAGCAGAAAGCCCGGTTTTTCGTGCTCGACCTTCCGCATAGCGACGGCTGCTACGTGCGGGCTTATCCGGCGGCGGTGGCCGAGGCCTGGATTGATGGCCACGTCCATGCGTTCGCCTTCTTCGGGGCCGTGCCGCAATCGATCGTCTATGACAATGATCGCTGCCTTGTGGCGAGGATCCTGCCTGACGGCACGCGTAAGCGGGCAACACTGTTCAGCGGGTTCCTGTCCCACTACCTGATCCGGGATCGCTATGGCCGGCCCGGAAAGGGCAATGACAAGGGTAACGTCGAGGGCCTTGTCGGTTATGCCCGGCGTAACTTCATGGTCCCCATCCCGCAGTTTGCGACCTGGGATGCGTTCAATGCCTTTCTGGAAGAACAGTGCCGGAAGCGCCAATGTGACAGGCTGCGCGGTGAGAGCGAGACGATCGGTGAACGGCTGCAGCGCGATCTGGCTGCCATGCAGTCCTTGCCAGCGTCGCCATTTGACGCCTGCGACCAAGCCAGCGCCAGGGTGACGGCCCAGTCTCTCGTTCGCTACAAAACCCGCGCATCGGCCAGGAGATCGGGAACGATTTCCGTTCGGAACGATGCGCATATTCAAAGTGCCGGATCGTCGCGTGCGCAAAGAGCGCACGGCGATCCGGTGACTATTCCGTGCCTGTCGCCTACGGTCATCAGGACGTTTGGGTTCGAGGCTATGTCGACAAGGTGGTGATTGGTTGCCGCGGCGAGATCATCGCCCGCCATCCCAGGAGCTGGGATCGGGAAGATGTCATCTTCGACCCTGTTCATTACCTGCCGCTGATCGAACAGAAGATCAATGCGCTGGATCAGGCGGCCCCTCTGCAGGGCTGGGCTCTGCCGGAGGAGTTTGCGACACTGTGCCGGCTGATGGAAGGCCGCATGGCAAAGCATGGCCGGCGAGAATACGTGCAGGTTCTTCGACTGCTGGAAAGCTTCGATATGGCTGACCTGCATGCGGCGATCAAGCAAGCCCTGCAACTCGGCGCGATTGGCTTCGACGCCGTCAAACATCTGATTCTTTGCCGGGTGGAGCGCCGGCCGCCGCGACTGGATCTGTCGATCTATCCCTACCTGCCGAGAGCAACCGTCGAGACGACATCGGCGAAGGCGTACATGGGCCTCTTGTCATCGGGGAAGGGAGAAGCGGCATGAGCACCGAAGCACCCGAGATTCTGCTTGCCCACGACCTCAAGACCCTGAAGCTGCCGACCTTCCAGCGGGAGTATCAGAAACTGGCCCGGCTTTGCGCCACCGAGGGCGTCGACCACATCGGGTACCTCAGCCGGCTTGCCGAGCGGGAAATGGTCGAACGGGATCGTCGCAAGGTCGAGCGGCGTATCAAGGCAGCCAAATTCCCGGTCGTCAAAAGCCTCGACAGTTTCGACTTTGCCGCCATCCCGAAGCTCAACAAGATGCAGGTGCTGGAGCTGGCCCGCTGCGAATGGATCGAGCGTCGCGAGAACGTCATCGCTCTCGGCCCCAGCGGAACCGGGAAGACGCACATAGCGCTCGCCCTCGGCCTTTCAGCCTGCCAGAAGGGCCTGTCCGTTGGCTTCACCACAGCCGCCGCCATGGTCAGCGAGATGATGGAGGCCCGTGACGAGCGGCGCCTCTTGCGTTTCCAGAAGCAGATGGCAGGGTACAAGTTGCTGATCATCGACGAACTCGGCTTCGTGCCGCTCTCCAAGACTGGCGCGGAACTGCTGTTCGAGTTGATCTCGCAACGTTATGAGCGGGGCGCCACCCTGATCACCAGCAATTTGCCCTTTGATGAATGGACCGAAATCATGGGATCCGAGCGCCTGACCGGCGCTCTGCTCGACCGCGTCACGCACCATGTCAACATTCTCGAAATGAATGGCGACAGCTATCGTCTCGCCCAAAGCCGTGCCCGAAAGGCCAGCTGAAACCCTTCAGAAAATCGCTACGCAGGTATGAGGCCCCCGCTCGGGCTACGCCCTCCCGCGGGCCTCATACCTGCGCCCGAGGTGGCCGACTTTTGCTCCGCCCCGTGGCCGGTTTTTACGCCGCCGTTGACAGTTAGAAATTAATGGCCGCTAAGCGCAACAGGGCGAGCGCCCTGTCGGACAGCGGATCATCCTCATCGCGCCGAACAGCCAGCCTGACATTCGTCCGTTCGATGGGTTGCTCCAGGTTCCTCAATCGTGGGTGAAAGATGCGCGGAGCTCACATGGGGTGGTAATCCTCCCCTTTTTAACGGGGCTTTTTGGTAGAATTCACGCAGCCATTTTCAGTTTCTGTGCGGGTGTCATTCCGCCGATGCCCATATTGGGTCGCTCGTTGTTATAGCTCCATAACCATTGTGTGGCGAACGCCTGCGCCTCTTCGATACTCTCGATGATGTATTGGTCAAGCCATTCGTGTCGTACTGTCCGGTTGTAGCGTTCGACATAAGCGTTCTGCTGCGGCTTTCCAGGCTGGATGTAATTCAGCGCAATGCCCTGATTTTCAGCCCAGTCCATAAGCCTTCCACTGACATATTCCGGGCCATTGTCAACACGTATTGCCAGCGGTTTGCCGCGCCACTCAATGATCTGGTTCAGGCTACGGATGACACGCTCCGCAGGTAGAGAGAAATCGACCTCAATGCCAAGCCCCTCACGGTTAAAGTCATCCAGAACATTCAAAAGCCGAAACTGCCGGCCATCGGCCAGCCGATCCGCCATAAAGTCCATGGACCAGACCGCGTTCGGCGTTGTCGGGACATTGAGTGTATCCGGTTTTTCCCGTTTCAGCCGCCGGCGTGGCTTGATCCTGAGGTTCAGCTCAAGCGCGCGGTAGATGCGATAAACACGCTTATGATTCCAGCGCCGTCCCTGTACGTTCCGCAGATAGAGAAAACAAAGGCCAAAGCCCCAGTTCTTCTTTGCCTGCGTCAAGCCGGTCAGAAGATCGGCGATCTGTTCATTCTCATCATTGCGTTTGCCTTTGTATCGGTAGCAAGTTTCGCTGACACCGAACGTTCGGCAGGCAAGTGCTATGCTCACCCCACGTATCGCCACGGCTTGCGCGGCCACCTCCCGGCGTAGAGATGGCCGCGTCATTTTTTCCCAAAGCCTCTTTCAGCAGTTCGGTTTGCATGCTCATCTCCGCATACATCTTTTTCAGACGGCGGTTCTCGTCTTCCAGCGCTTTCATCTGGCTGATCATCGACGCATCCATGCCGCCATATTTGGCCCGCCATTTATAAAAACTCGCTGAACTCATCCCGTGCTCCCGGCAAAGTTCAGGCACAGGAACGCCACCTTCTGCCTGACGCAGAATGCCAATAATCTGTGCTTCGCTAAATCTCGTCTTTTTCATCAAAATCTCCTCAGTCATAAAACCCGAGAAAATTCTACTTTTGAAGCCCATTATTTTTCGGGGGGATTACCGGGTCAGCCGCGCGAAACGGCGGCTGATCACCTCAACTTGGGCCGGACCGCTTAACCTATTGGGCGTTCCAGAGCGGTAATACTGTCAAGGCCCTCGGCAACTTGCCCTTTGGGGCCATGCGCTTCGCGAGGGTAATCCGCGATCTCAGGCTTGCATGCCGATGGCGGTGTTCTCGTCTATTGGATTGCTGGCAGTTTCCTCTTTTTGGTGACTTCCAGCGGAGATAGGAGGTCATTCAATGCAGAATCTGGTCTCAAGCTCGATAGGCAGCTCTGAAACACTGCATCTAGGCTTGATGACAACCGTTACCTCGCGATGAACAATATCCTGAAGCGTCATATACGTTATGGCATTACAAAGTCTGATGAACGAGGATCTCGAGCTTTCTAGAGCATATGGATAAGTACTTTGATTTGGCGCTGGATTTGAGGTGTTCGGGCAGCGGTACAGCTCGGATAGAAGCAAGGGCTGCTCGGCGGCATCCGTAGCATGCATTGATTCAGACTTGACATCATGATTTCAATTATAGATATTTCTATTATTGAAATGGGAGAAACGCATGATTGTTGAGAGTGCCAGTGCTCCGCGTGACCTGACGACCGTTGAAATCGAGGCGGATCTGGTCGTTGTGGGAGGCGGTCTTTCCGGTGTTTGCGCCGCAATTTCGGCGGCGCGGGAGGGCTTGGAGGTCGCATTGGTGCAGGACCGGCCGGTTCTGGGCGGCAACGCCTCAAGCGAGGTTCGTCTCTGGATCCTGGGCGCCACCTCCCACGGCGGCAACAACAATCGCTTTGCCCGCGAGGGCGGGATCATCAACGAGCTGCTGCTGGAAAATCAGTTCCGCAATCCGGGCGGCAATCCCGTCATCTTCGACAGCATCGTTCAGGATTGGGTGAGCCGGGAGCAGAACCTGACCGTGCTCGTCAACACCCAGGTTTTTCATGCGGTGACGACGGAGAATCGCGTTCGCGAGATCCATGCCTTTAACTCTCAAAACAGCACCATGTACCGGCTTTTGGGCGCCTTTTTTGCTGATTCGAGCGGTGACGGCATACTCGTTCACATGTCGGGTGCGGCCTATCGCATGGGCGCGGAAAAGGCAGACGAGTTTGATGAACCCATGGCGCCGGGCAATAATTACGGCGAGCTGCTCGGCCATTCGATGTATTTCTACACCAAGGATGTCGGCCATCCCGTCGATTATGTCGCGCCCGATTTCGCGCTGAAAGACGTGCCTAGCCTCATTCCGCGCTACCGCCGGTTCCGCACCACCGAACAGGGTTGCTCGCTGTGGTGGATCGAATGGGGCGGCAGGCTGGACACGATCCATCAGTCGGAAGAGATCAAGGTCGAGCTGCAGAAGATCGTCTATGGCGTCTGGAACTACATCAAGAATTCCGGGGAATTTCCGGAAGCTGCCAATCTGGCGCTCGAATGGGTCGGCACCATTCCGGGCAAGCGCGAAAGCCGGCGGGCGGAAGGCGACTATATACTGAAACAGAAGGACATTGTCCGCCAGATCGTCCATGAAGACGATGTCTGCCATGGCGGTTGGTCAATCGACCTACATCCCGCCGACGGCGTTTATGGCGATGCCGATGGCTGCAATCAGTTTCATGCCAAGGGCGTCTACGGCATTCCCTTTCGCTGCATGTACAGCCGCAATATCGAAAATCTCTTTACCAATGGCAGGCTCCTGTCCGCTTCTCATGTCGCTTTCGGCTCGTCGCGGGTGATGGCCACCTCGTCGACCGTTGGCCAGGCGATCGGCACGGCTGCAGCCCTTTGCGTCAAGGCTGGAATTTTCCCGCGCGATGTGGCGAGGCCGGAATATCTTCCCGCCCTGAAGCGGGCGTTATCTCGTGCCGGCCATTATGTGCCCCATTACGATGCCTTGGCAGACGGCAACTTGGCGCGTGCGGCGGAAATTGCCGTATCCTCGACTTTCGCATTCTCCGGCCTCGCCCATGATCACGGCTACAAGCAGCTGACGGCCAGCTACGCCCAGCTTTTGCCGGGACGCACCGACATCGACAATACGATTCATGTGCCAGTACGCGCGGCGCGGCAGGCGGAGATCAACGTTGAACTGAAGATTGCCGAGAAGCCTGAAAACCATACGCCGGAGACACTGGTCAGCGCGGTTTCGCTGCCGCTTGATGCTGGCGAACAGACGGTCGCGATCCCACTGCCGAAACTTGCGCGGGCACAATATGTCTTTGTCTGTTTTATGGAAAACCCGGATGTCGAGATCGGGCTTTCGAGCGAGTGCATCACCGGTCTTGTCGCGGTCAAGAAAGGCGGCCTCGACAAGGTTTCGACCACGGCTCGACAGGAAGCGCCAAGCGAGCTTGGCGTCGACAACTTCGATTTCTGGGTGCCCGAGCGTCGGCCCGGGGGCGCCAATATCGCCTTTGACGCGGACCATCCCCTGCATGTCTTCGATGCCACCAACCTGACATTCGGACCGCTCAGGCCGACGTCCGCCCCCAATGCCTGGATGGCCGATCGTGAGGACACGGCGCCTGAAGTGAAACTCAGCTTCGAGACGCCGATCCTCGCCCAAAAACTCATTCTCTATCTTGATTGCGATTACGATCATCCGCTGGAAAGCGTGCAATACCGCCACCATGACCGGGTTATGCCGCTTCTTGTTCATGACGCCACGATCAGCGCCAATGGCCGCGTCGTGGCCGAGATCCGAGACAATCGCAATCCTGTCCTTGCTGTCGATCTTTCGGAGGAAAGACAGATCGACAGCCTGAGCCTGCGGCTGGCCAACAGACAGGGCCACGCCGTGTCACTGCTTGGACTGCGTGTAGAATAAACAGATAACTGGAGGAGAAACGATGATGGCTTTCAAAGCGGGCGTTGCAACGCTGGCGCTTTCGGTGAGTGCGTTTGGCGCTCATGCCGCCGATGGCAAGGTGACATTCCTGAACTGGATCACGGCCGAGCCCAGCAATGCGCCGGTCATGACCCAGCTGATCGAAGAAACCGGCGTATCGGTTGATGTGCTGTCGAGCGCCTGGGGGGATATGCAGAAGACGGTCTTTTTGAGGATCCGGACCGGCCAGCCGCTTGATGTTTACCAGGCACAGGAACGCTGGCTACCGACCTTTGCCCAGATGCCCGACGTGGTCGATTTCAACGAACTCTACGGCGAGGAGAAGCTCGCGGCGATGTTCCCGCCGGAAGTGTTGGCCGCGGGTCAGGTCAAAGGCAAGCAGGTTGGTATGCCGTGGAATATCGGCTCGATCAGCCTCGTCTCCAACCGCAACGTGCTGGAGTCGTCCGGGGTTAACGAGCCGCCGGCGACGATCGACGACTTCGTCGTCGATCTTGAAAAGGTCAAGGAGGCCCACCCGAACAGCACACCTTATGCGATGATGACCAAAGGTGACGATCTGGTATCAAGCGATTTCCAGCTCTGGCTCTGGGCCTTTGGCGGCTCGATCTTCGACGAGAACGGCCAGCCGGTCGTCAATTCTGAAGCCACGGTCCAGACCCTGGACTTCATGAAGGATCTGGTCGATCGCGGACTTTCCGCTCTTGATGTCGATCGCGGGGCTGCACGGCGCATGTTCGGACAAGGCGAGAGTGCCTACTATTTCGATGCGCCGGTCGCAAAGGGCTTTGCGGAAGATTTCTCCGGTGAGGGCGAAGCGTTCGTCAAATATGTCTATCCGGTCCCCATGCCGGTGGCCGAGGCCGGCATGACGCCGCATTCCATGGAATGGGGGCATCTTCTGGTGATGCGCGAGACACAAGAAGGCATGGTGGACGGCGGCCTTTCAGCCGAGAGCCCCTCTGCAAAGCTGATTTCGGGCCTGACAATGAATGACGAGATCCAGCTCGAATACTTCCAGAAGCTGGGCGCAATCCCGGTCACCAAGTCGGCGAGGGCGAGCGACATCGTTACCTCCGACCAGTATATTGTCGACTGGAATGTCTCTCTTGGCATGCCGAAGCTCAACGAACTCGCTTCTCTCAAGGATAGCGCCAATTATGTCGCCATTGTTTCGGAGGAGGTTCAATCCGCCGTGCTGGGCAAGAAAGATGCTGCAACGGCTGCGGCCGACATGCAGAGCCGTATCGAAAAACTGATGAACTGAGGACGGTGACATGGACATGGCGACCACGCGCCAGCTGGGGTCGACAAGCCCGGCCCGGCGAAAGCCCGGCTATCTGAGACGTTCAGACAGGCGTTTTGCCTATCTGATCCTCGCCCCGGCGATGATTGCGTTTCTGGTCATGGTGGCCTGGCCCTTTTTGGATGCCATGTCCATGGCCCTCTACCAGTACACGATCTATGATACGGAGCCGATCTTCATTGGTTTCGAGAATTTCAGAACCATCCTCACCGATCCTTACGTGCTTGGATCCTGGGTGACGACGGCGATCTTTGTCGCCGGCACGACGCTTCTGACCATGTTTCTCGGCCTTTCCTGGGCGCTGCTGATGTATCAGGATTTTCGGGGCCGTGCGGTCTTCCGCACCATGACGTTGCTGCCATGGATCCTGCCGTCAACGGTGAGCGCCTTCATCTGGGCCTGGATGCTGAACGGGCGCTACGGCATCGTCAATATGCTGTTGATGGATATCGGGGCCGTCAACGCTCCAATACAGTTTCTCTCCAACGATGTCGGGGCTATGATGGCCGTCATCCTGACGCGAACCTGGATTTCCATTCCGCTGTTCATGTCCTTCTTTCTGGCAGGTCTGCAAAGCATGGACTTCCAGCAAATAGAGGCGGCGCGCATCGATGGCGCCGGTAATCTGAAGATTGTGCGGCGCCTGATCCTGCCGCATCTCAAACCCGTCTTCCTCGTCACCGGTGCGCTTGGCATGATCGGCAATCTGCAGCAGTTCGACATCATTTTCGCGCTGACCGGCGGCGGACCGGTGCGGGCAACCTCGGTCCTGTCGATCGAAGTCTACAAACAGGCCTTCCAGAACTGGAATCTCGGCATGGCGTCTGCCATCGGAGTGCTTTGGGTCTTCACGCTGATGCCGATCGTCATCTTCTATCTTAGAAGCCTGTTCAGGGAGGATTGAGCCATGCTTGAACTGCGCACCTGGCGGGAAAAGGCCGGCTTTATCGTCATTCTCGCCGTCATCGCCTTCTTTCTATTCTTCCCTGTTTACTGGGCGCTGTCGAGCGCCTTCAAGGCCAACGCCGAGCTATACCTTTCAGACCCGACCTTCGTGCCGCACCGGCCTTATCTCGGCCATTTCATCAATGCCATCACGCAGGGTCCGTTGATCCTCCAGCTTGGCAACAGCCTTGTCACGTCTACCGCTTCGGCGCTTTTGAACGCGGTTCTGGCAGCGCTGGCCGGCTACAGCTTCGCCAAATTCGACTATCCGGTGAAACGCCCACTGATGCTGCTGATCCTGTCGGCGCAGATGTTTCCATTTGGCGTTCTGTTGATCAGCATCTACCCAATGTTGCAATCGGTGGGCCTGCTCGACACCCGTATCGGACTGACGGTTTCCTATATCGTCTTCGCGCTGCCGGTCTCGACCTATATGATGTACAGCTATTTCAAGCAGGTGCCGAACGAGCTGATTGAGGCGGCCAAAGTGGATGGCGCTAGCAATATGAAGATCTTCCGGCGCATCGTCATGCCGATCTCGCTGCCTGCCTTCATCACCGTTGCGCTTTATGCTTTCATGTGGTCGTGGAATGATCTGCTCTATTCGATGACGCTGATCACCTCTGATGACAAGCGCACCGTCGGTCCCGGCCTTCTGTTACGCTATATCAACGAAAACAATGCCGATTGGGGCGGGGCCATGGCGGCCTCATTTATCGTCGCCGCGCCGGTTATCCTTGTCTTTTCCGTGCTGCAGAAGCAATTCATCGGCGGCGTGACCTCGGGAGCGGTGAAATGAGCGACAAACCCCAGACATCCCAGCCCAACCAGAGCCTTGTCGATGGTATCCGCTGTTTTCAGGAACTGACGACCAGCGATCATCCGCTTGGCACCAAGGAACTTGCCGAGCGGCTGGGCATCAACATGATCAAGGTGAACCGGCTGCTCAGGACGCTGAAAGCCATCGGCATGGCCGAGCAGAACCAGCAGAAGAAATATCTGCCCGGCCCGGTGGTGCATGTTCTGGCGGCGCAGAGCTTTCATTCCTCCGCGTTGTTTCGCGCTGCGACCCATGTGGCGATCAGCCATGCATACGATGACCGGACGCTGGCGATCGGCATTCTGTGGAAGGATGCGGTGGTCTATATGTATCACTCACTTGCCCATCAGAACCCGGCCGAAGGCCTTGGTGGCTACCATCTCTACCACGCCTCGCAGTCTTCGATCGGCAAGGCGCTTCTGGCCGAGATGGATGACGACGCGCTGGCGCTCTGCATCGCCGACTGGTCGGAGGACGCAAGAGCGGGGCTTGCCGACACCATCGCCGCGATAAGGCGCAACGGCTATGCCTGCCAGCGCGATGCGGCCGGCCGCATCAACAATATCGCCGCCACCTTTTCGGTTGGCGGCGCAAAAGCCGGCATCGCGTTTACCGATATCGCCACCGAAGACAGCGCTCTTGAGAGCTATGTCGGCGAATTGAAGACGCTGATCCGCGAAATTGAAAGCTACGCCTGAAAGGCAGAACCGGGAGGAAAATCATGACCGATGTGAAACTCGATCGCGTGGTCAAGCGCTTCGGAGAACTGGAGACCATCCACGGTGTTAATCTCAATATTGAAGGCGGTTCCTTCGTCGTTTTTGTCGGCCCCTCCGGCTGCGGGAAATCGACGCTCTTGCGGATGATTGCTGGGCTGGAGGAGGTCACCGAAGGTGATGTCTACATTGGCGGCAAATGCGTGACAGAAGCGAAAGCGAGTGCGCGTGGAATTGGCATGGTGTTCCAGTCCTACGCGCTTTATCCGCATATGACGGTGCGGGAAAATATGAGTTTCGGCCTGGAGGTTGCCGGCGAACCGAAGGAGGTGATTGCGGCGCGCGTCAGCGAAGCGGCTGAAATCCTCAAGCTCGGCGAGCTGCTGGACCGCAAGCCGCGCCAGCTTTCCGGCGGCCAGCGTCAGCGTGTTGCCATCGGCCGCACCATTGTGCGCCAGCCCAAGGTGTTCCTGTTTGATGAACCGCTTTCCAATCTCGATGCCGAGTTGCGGGTACAGATGCGCATCGAGATCACCAGGCTGCATGAACGGCTCGGCAACACGATGATCTATGTCACCCACGATCAGGTCGAAGCCATGACCATGGCCGACACGATCGTTGTCCTGCGTGATGGCGCGGTCGAGCAGGTCGGCACCCCGCTTACGCTTTATCACCGGCCGGAAAACCGTTTTGTTGCCGGTTTCATCGGCTCTCCCAAGATGAATTTCCTGCCTGTGCGTGTAAAGTCGGTCGGAAGTGACAGCTTCACAATCACGTTGCCGGATGGTCAGGACATATCGCTCTCCGCGCCTGGCCGGCTGCCTGCAAGCGGCGAAATGCTGGAGCTTGGCATTCGCCCCGAGCATTTCATCGTTGGAAAGGGTGGCGATTTCGAGGTCATGTTGCATTGCGATGTCGTGGAGGAACTTGGCGGTACCACCTATGTCTATGGTGAATATGACGAATGCCAAATCATCGTGGAAGGCGATGGTGATTTGCGGATTCAGCGCGGCAAGGACGGGCTTTTCAGCTTCGATCGAGACCGCTTGCATCTCTTCGATGACAAGGGCAGAGCGGTTATGCTTCAGCGGGACACTGATCCGTCGGCTGGTGGTGGCAACTCAGTTGCGACCGTCGTAACTGCCAACTGAATTCTGTGCGCAAGTGCCTTGGGTTGTGAGCGTAGGTCAGTCCCGGCCAAGGCCCATAAAATCTCGTGTGGCTGCTGGGCTAGCGGAATCTCACTTTCGTTGGCGTTCTTTCTGAAGCTTTTCGAAAGCAGAAAGCACGTCATGAAGCGTTGCCTTGACATGTTCTTCAGCGACCTGCCGCGCTATGGAGGCATCACGTTTGTGGAAGGCGTCAATCATAATGTGGTGTTCGGAGGTGACACGTTCGGCGAAGTCGGCGCTGCGTCCGCTTTGATTCATTAAGCCGAGGCTCAGCCAATAATAGCGGCGCAAGAGCTGGGCGGCTTCGATATTGCCCCCGTAGGAATTGATCAGGTTGTGAAACAGGGTATTGGCGTCATCCATCGCTTGCCAGTCCCGCTCATTCGCCGCCCGATCATGATCAACCTGAATGGATTCCAGCGTCCGGATTGCTGAGAGCGAGGCCTCCTCGGCAAACTGAGCTGCGAGAAACCCTTCCAATGCCTGACCGATCTCATGTGCATAGATTAGGCGGTTTCGATCAATCGCCGAAACCCGGGCACCCTGGTTAGGAACGATCCGGACCAGGCCTTCCCCCTCCAGCTGCTGCAAGGCTTCCCGCACGGGCTGCACACTGACGCCGTACTGCTCTGCCAGAGCCGCCATTGGGAGACGGCTGTCCTGCGGGAGCTCCCCTGCGATAATTGCCTCTCTCAGCTGCTTCGTAACACGCATATAGCTTGTTTCGACCGTTTCGCTATCGCCCGAAAAGCTGAGTTCTGGACCGTTGGTCAAGCGCGAATTTCTCATTTCATCCACCCTGGCGAAATTCCGCGACCGGCCGATCGGCGCAACGCGGTCAGGCTCCCCAATCGGATGCTTTTATCGCACCTGATGGGACAATGCACGAGTTGCATCCTTTACGCCAAGTTTGGTCATCGGCTCAAGGATGATTGCATATGATATTTATTTATTTGATACGATATTGACATGTTTGATACGATAATGCACGTTCCATCGCGAAATCGATGGACGTAAAGCGTGCTTCTGATCGCTTGCTTATCGGTTTCGCGTTTTTGAGGAGCGGGTTGTTGGCGTCGTCAGACGCGGCCCCGAAAAGAATCAGGGAGGAATGAATGCTGAATAAGCTCTTGCTTTCAGCGGTCTTCGGACTCGGTGTTGTGGCCGCTCCGGGACTCGCGACTGCGCAGGTCAATCTTACCTTCGCATCCTGGCAGTTTCAGGAGCCGGGGAATGCGGACTGGTGGAATGCGGTGATTGACGCGTTCGAGGAGGAGAACCCGGATATTTCCATCGAGGAGATCTACATTCCCTTCGCCGACTATCTTCCGCAAATGACGATCCGCTTTGCTTCCGGCCGTGCGCCTGCCGTCATGCAGCTCAACGAGCAGTTGTTCGGCTCGTTTGCCGCCCAGGGCTGGCTGGCGCCGCTTGACGACCGGATTGAAGGCACGGATATCGCGACCGACTGGGCTGCGCCGCAAAAGGCTCTGACATGGGACGGTGCGACCCGCGGTGTTCTCCTGTCCAACAACGCCTACCAGTTCTTCTATAACAAGGACATGCTGGCCGGGGCGGGGCTGCCGGTTCCCGACAGCTGGGAAAGCTTCAAGGAAACCGCAGCTGAAATGACAGATCGCGATGCTGGCATTTTCGGTCTGTCGGCAGTGACCACCGAGCATCCGACCGCCGTGGAAGACGTGCATCGCTACGCCATCTGGGCCGGAGCGAACCTAATCGAGGACGGGCAGTACAATCTGACGTCTCCCGAAGTCATCGACGCGATGAATGCCTATCGTGAAACCGTTGGGCAAAATGCCCCTCTCGGCAACAACTCGTCTGTCGCGCGTCAGCTCTTCATCGACGGCAGGACCTCCATGCTGATCGACGGGCCCTGGGTTTGGTCCTGGCTCGAGCGGGCGACGCCGGAAATGCGTCCGAAGCTTGTCATGGGCCGGCTGCCTTTCGATCCGCAGCTCGCTCCCGGTGGTCTGATCATGAACATCTCAGAGGGGCTTGATGAAGAGGTCGAGGATGCAGCCTGGAAATTCATCGCCTTTGCCAATTCGGAAGAATGGCAGCGCGAGTATCTGCTGACCACCGGTCAACCGCCCGGCCGCGCCGCAAACGTTCTGACACCGGAAGACGAGGAAGCTCATCCCAATCTGGCAATCGCCAGCGCCTCGGCTCTGGACGCTGTGCCGCTGTTTCCCAAGGAACAGCCGATCCAGATGAACTTCACCGAGTATTCCTCGGTCCTGATGGAGGCGGCGCTGCGTCTGCTTTCCACGAAAGATCCGACAGAGGACATCATGGCGGATGCTCAAGGTCAGCTCGAACGGGCGATCCCGCTCAACTGACGCTGACCTTTCGCAGGCCGCCGCATTCTCTCCCGCTGCGGCCTGCGGACTGATATCCAACCTTCAATTCGGGGAAAGCTCATGTCCATGTCGTCGGATGCCGAGCACGCCAGCCATGCCGGAACGCGCTTGAACTTCTATCGCCGGCAGCAAATCCTATCCTACTCCCTTATCCTGCCGGCAGCGCTCGGCGTGCTGACGCTCATTCTCTATCCGCTTTACCAGGTCGTCGACATCTCGCTGCGCGAGGGCCGCGTGATGAATTTCGCGCGCATTCACGATTTGCCTCTGGGCTTCGGAAATTACGTCAGAGTGCTGTCGGATCCGCAGTTCTGGAACAGCGTCTTCGTCTCGGTGGTCTATGTCGGCGGCAGTATCGCGATCGCCTACGCCATCGGGCTTGGGATCGCGCTTCTTTTGAACGAGCGCCTGCCGGGGAACCGGATCCTGCGTACTATCGTGCTTATCCCCTGGGCTGTGCCCGGTATCGTGCTCGGCATCATGTTCCTCTGGATCCTTGATTCTTCCTACGGCGTGTTCAACGCCATGCTGCGTGATCTCGGTATTCTGTCGGCTGACTTCCCGTGGTTCGTCGACCGGCGCACGGCGCTGATCTCGGTCATGGTGCCCACGATCTGGAAATCCTATCCGATGATCACGCTCACCGTGCTCGCAGCGCTGCAGTCGATCCCGCGCGAGCTCTATGAAGCGGCGAATGTCGACGGCGCCACCCATATCCAGAAGTTCCGCTTCATCACCTGGGCGGGTATCCGCGGGCCGTCGATGCTGGTGCTGATGATCAGCGCGCTCGGGATTTTCCGCGACGTCGACATTGTCTTCGGCACCACGGGCGGCGGACCGGCCCATGCGACGGAAACCATGTCGCTCTACGTCTACCGTGAAGCTTTCAATTATTTCCGTATGGGCACGGCCACGGCGGTCGGCACGGTGATGATCATCGTTGCGCTGATGATCGGCGCCATCTTCACCATCTTCGCGCAGCGCTCGAAATTCAAATAGGAGATGCAGTGATGACCTTGAGACGCTTCATCAGTTGGGCCATTCTCGTGCTTGTCGCGATCGTGACGCTGTTTCCGTTCTATTGGATGGTGATGACGGCGATCATGCCGACCGATGCCATCCTGTCGCGCAACCCGTCGCTGTTGCCGGACTTTTCACAGGTCAGCTTTGCAGCCTTCGCGGAAGTCTTCCGTGCTAGGCCATTTCTCAGCTGGACGATCAACAGCCTGATCGTATCAATCGGAAGTTCGGCCATCAGCCTGGTGCTCGCAACGCTCGCTGGTTATTCGCTGTCACGATTTACCAGCCGTCCGCAGCAGGCGCTCGGCGCCAGTCTGCTCATCAGCAAGCTCATTCCGGCGACGCTGATCCTCATTCCGCTGTTCATCATCTACAACAATATCGGGCTATTCGACACCTATATCGGCCTGATCTTCGCCAACATGACCGTCGGTATCCCGCTCGCGACCTGGCTGATGAAGGGCTTTTTCGACCGCATCCCCAGAGAGCTGGAACAGGCCGCGATGATTGACGGCGCCAGCCAGCTTCAGGCGCTGAGGATTGTCATCCTGCCACTGACAAAGCCTGGGCTTGCGGCTTCGGGCGTCTATCTGATCCTCACGAGTTGGTCGGAATTCATCTTCGCGCGCACGCTGATCTCCTCGCCCGAAAAGCAGGTGCTGACTGTCGGTATGCAGTCATTCGTGGGTGAGCAGTCAGTGGACTGGCAATTGCTGATGGCGGCTGGAACGCTCTCCGTCGTGCCGGCCATCATCCTGTTCATCCTGCTCGAACCTTTCCTGGTCAGCGGCATGACCAAGGGTGCGCTTTCGGCCTCGTGAGGCCGCAGCTGGAAACCAACGAAACACAGAGACATTAAGATGGATCGCAATACGTATCGGGGCATCTTCGTCATCGTCACGACGCCCTTTACCGAAGACCTTGCCATTGATGAGGATGGACTGCGTCGAACGCTCAGGTTCTGCCTCGACTGCGGCGTCCAAGGCGTCGTGTCCACCGCTAATGCCAGCGAGGTCGGCTATCTCTCGGATGCCGAGCGCAGGCGGGTGGCCGAAATCGTTGTGAAAGAAGCCAAAGGCAGGGTCCAGACCGTCGTCGGCGTATCGGCCAATCACTGGCGCATGTCGGCAGCCTTCGCCGAGCATGCGACCATGATCGGCGCCGATGCAATCATGGCCATGCCGCCGACCTTTCATCCGGCCACCCGGACGGAAATCAAGGCGCATTACCAGGCAATCAGCGCGGCAAGCGACCTGCCGCTGGTGCTCCAGAACGCGATCGGCCTCGGCGCCACGGTGATGAGCGCCGAACTGCTCGCCGACCTCGTCAACGAACTGCCGAACGCCCGATTCATCAAGGAAGAGACGGCCTACCCTGCGCAGATGACCGGCGACATCAGGGCGCTTGCCGGCGAACGGCTGATCGGTGTCATGGGCGGCCGCGCCGGCAAAACGCTGATGGAGGAACTGCCGCATGGCATCTGCGGCACCATGCCGGCCTGCGAATTCGCGGATGTGCATGTGGCGCTGTGGAACGCTATCGAGGCTGAGGACATGGTGCTCGCCCGGACGATCTTCCGCTGCCTGCTGCCGCTCCTCGATTTCGAGGCGAGCTACGGCATTCCGCTCTGCAAGGAGGTCGAGAAGGCACGCGGCATCATCGCCGGCTCTCACTGGCGCCAAACCGGCTACCGGACGCTCGACGATCATGCCCGTGCGGAAATGCTGACGCTCCTGGACGGTGCCACCGAATACATGAATCCGAAATATCCGCATCGCCCGGCCTGACGGCCGAGACGAAGCAACGATAACACGCATCCCGAACATTCAAGAGGTCAGACATGTCTGCAAATACGAGGGAAAACGAAGAAATCGGCCGCGTCGAGGACGCCGTGAACACCCATTCGCGGCCCACCGACATCAGGATCACCGACATGCGGCTGGCGGTGGTCGCATCGAATTACGACTATCCGATCCTTCGCATTGACACCAATCAGGGCGTCTATGGCATCGGCGAGGTCCGCGACGCTGGCCATGTCGAGAATGCGCTGCAGTTCAAGAGCATGCTGATCGGCCAGAATCCCTGCAATGTCGACATGCTGTTCAATGTGATGAAAAAGTTCGGTAGCTGGGGCCGCGAGGGCGGCGGCGTTTCCGGCATCGAGATCGCGCTTTGGGATCTTATTGGCAAGATCTACGGCGTGCCCTGCTACCAGTTCCTTGGCGGCAAGTACCGCGACCGCGTTCGCCTTTATGGCGACACGCCGACACCGGATAATCCGAGCGTCGAGGATTTTGTCAAGGCCGTCGAGAGCCGCCGTGACATGGGCCTTACCTTCATCAAGTTCGATCTGCGTCCGAGCCTGTTCGAGCGCGACGAGAAGATCCTTATCGGTCATGACGCACCCTATGACTACGACTTCTGGCCGGCCAGCATCTTCAAGGCGCCGGGGGCGGGTCGCGGCGTCAAGTTGACGGAAAAGAGCATCCAGAACGCCGTTGAAGTGGTGGCTGCTGTTCGTAAGGCTGTTGGCCCCGACATTCAGCTCTGCGTCGACCATTTCGGCCAGGGGTACATGATGACCGACGAGGCAATCCGCTTCGGCAAGGCGCTTGAACCCTACGATCTTGTCTGGATCGAGGACCCGGTTCCCTTTTTCGACATGGCCGCGCACAAGCGTGTCGCCGATGCGCTCCTGACCCCGATTGCAGCCGGAGAGGAATTGTTCCTGCGTGCCGGCTTCAAGGAAGCGATCGAAATGCGCGCCTTCGATATCATTCATCCCGATCTCCTCACATCCGGTGGTATGCTCGAGACCAAGCGCATTGCCGACGACGCAGAGGAAGCGGGCATTCCGACAGCCCTGCATTTCGCCGGCTCGCCGATTGCGTTCATGGCCAATGTCCATTGCGCGACGGCGATTTCCAGCTTCCTTGCGCTCGAGCATCACGGGTTGGACCTGCCATTCTGGACATCTCTCGTGACCGGTCTCGACGACGACTACATGGACGGCGGTTTCGTGAAGGTTCCGGAGAAGCCGGGTCTGGGTGTTGATCTGAACTACGAGGCGATCGAGGAAAATCTCAGGACGCCCGGCACCGCCTTCCTGCCGACCGATCAGTGGAACACGCCGAAGCTCGCCTTCTGGCGGCCGGACGATCGCTGGCCGGAATAGGGCCAAGAATGGGGCGGCAGGGGTGCAAGGAGCGCTGCTCCGCTGCCCGGCTGAAAATTAACTCAGGAGCTGTTCCGGTTGAAACGGTTTCGCCGGTGCATTGAAGGACAATGAGCGCCCGGCGGTTTTGACACCGCTCCGCTTATGGGAGGTCGAAAAATCATGGCTTCAATCACGATCGACAAGGTTCGCAAGTCATACGGAGCCCACGAGGTTCTGCATGGCGTGTCCATCGACATTAAGGACGGCGAGTTCGTGACCTTGGTCGGGCCGTCCGGTTGCGGGAAATCGACGCTGTTGCGTATGATTGCCGGCCTGGAATCGATTTCCGGCGGCCAGCTTTTATCCGGCGGCAAGGTCTTGAATGACCTTGCGCCCAAGGAACGCGACATCGCGATGGTGTTCCAGAACTACGCGCTTTATCCGCACATGACAGTGGCCCAGAACATGGGGTTTTCGCTGCGCCTGCGAAAAGCCGGGAAGGCGGAATTCGATGAGAAGGTCAACCGCGCCGCCGACATTCTGGGACTGAACGATTTTCTGGAACGCTATCCTGGGCAACTTTCGGGCGGCCAACGGCAGCGCGTTGCCATGGGGCGTGCGATCGTCCGCGACCCTTCAGTCTTTCTGTTCGATGAACCGCTGTCGAACCTTGATGCCAAACTCCGCGTGCAGATGCGCATCGAGATCAAGGCGCTGCACGAGCGGCTGAAAACCACCACGATCTACGTCACCCATGACCAGGTCGAAGCGATGACCATGGCCGACAAGATCGTCGTCATGCGCGATGGCGTGATCGAGCAGATGGGTTCGCCGCTCGATCTTTATGATGATCCCAATAATCGCTTTGTTGCCGGTTTCCTCGGATCGCCATCGATGAATTTCCTGGAAGCGCGATCGGTGGATCCGGCGTCGGGACGGGTCTCAATAGACGATGAGCTTAGCTTTCCGGCAGCCATGTCGAGGACCCATGCCGGACCGGTGACGGTTGGTATCAGGCCTGAACAGGTACGCATCGAAACGGACGGCCTGCCTGCGCAGGTCGAAGCTGTGGAGCCCATGGGCGCAGATACGCATCTGGTTGTTTCTGTCGCAGGGCAGAGCATGGCGATCGTGCTCCATGAACGCATTAGGGCCGCGATTGGCGAAAAGATCCGGATCAACCTGCCGGAGGATCAGCTTTACTTTTTCGAACCGGCGAACGGGGAGCGTATTCGACCATGACCGACAACGCGATAGGAGAGGCCGCTTCGCTGATCGCACTCGACTGGGGCACGTCTGCCCTTCGTGCCTATCTTATGGATGTTGATGGCGTGGTTCTGGACACGAGATCGAGCGATCGCGGCATTCAGAACCTGGCGCAGCCGGGCCATGCCGGTTTTGAAAAGGCGTTCGCGGAGATCCGCGCAGGCTGGCCGGAGGGTCTCCCGGTGATTGCCGGCGGCATGGTCGGCAGTGCTCAGGGTTGGAAGGAGGCGCCATACATTTCCTGCCCGGTTGACTTTGCCCAGTTGGCGGATGCTTCGGTCCACGTCACAACCGAGACCGGAGACGATGTTTTGATCGCGCCCGGCATGATCTATCGCCCCGACCATGGGCAGCCGGATGTCATGCGGGGGGAGGAGATCCAGATCGCAGGCGCTCTTGCGCAACACCCCAAGTTTGGCGTCAACGCCGAGTTTCTCTTGCCAGGCACACACTCAAAATGGGTCCGGGTTTCGAAAGGCAAGGTTGTCGACTTCACCACCTATATGACCGGTGAGCTGTTTTCGGTGCTTGCGCGCCATTCGATACTGGGGCGTCTGATGTCTGAAACGCCGGCGGAATGGAACGCCGCGGCTGCGGCATTTGCAGAGGGCGTGGCGGCCTCGGCGGCAGAACCGGATCGCCTTCAGCACCTCCTGTTCGGGGTGCGAACGCGCGGGCTGACCGGCGATTTGGCCGGCAATGTCCTCAGAGAATACCTTTCCGGATTGCTGATCGGCAACGAAATGGCGGCAAGTCTGGAGCGGCGGGCAGATGCGGACGCTCCATTGATATTGATTGGTGAGCAAGCGCTTTGCAGACGTTATCAGGACGCCTTGCGGATCCTTGATTGTCCACCCGCCGAATATGTCGACGACGCATCCTCCTCCGGGCTCTATCTGGTTGCCGGCAAAGCAGGACTTCTCAAAGCCGCTTCACTATCCGGCTGAATGCCATACCGATAGCAGCCCGCGCCACACCAAATGAGGACCGTCATGTCGCAACCTGAGTTTTCTGCCTGCCTCGAATGGCTTTTTGCCGAGCCCTCCGATGTTTTTGCCAACCGTATCGCCCACGCGGCAAAAGCGGGTTTCGATGCTTTCGAGTTCTGGCTGTGGTCGAACAAGGACATCGATGCGATCTGCCGAGTGGCCGAAGAACATGACATAGCGGTTGCCGGCTGCGTGGCCGAGCCTCTGATCCCGCTGACCGATCCGGCAAACCACGCGCGATGGTTGGCGGGTCTTGAGCAATCGATGGCGGTTGCTGAACGGTTTGGCGCGCCGGTCCTCATAGCCCAGGCCGGGAATGCGATAGAGGGAGCCGGCCGGCGGGCGCAAGGGGAGGCGCTTATCCTCGCTCTCCGGCAGGCCGCCGACATTCTTTCCGGGTCCGGCGTGCGCCTTGGTCTCGAGCCGCTCAATACGCGTGTCGACCACCCCGGCCATTTCCTCGATTCGACCTCTGAGGCGTTCGCGGTGGTTGAGAAGGTCGGGCGGGCAGAAGTCGGCGTCGTCTATGATCTCTATCACTCTGCTGTCATGGGCGAGCCATTCGAGGAGACGCTTTTTGGACATGTCGACAAGATCGTTCACGTGCATGTCGCGGATCATCCGGGAAGGCACGAACCGGGCAGCGGTAAGGTCGACCTTGTCCGTCGGCTCCGGTGGTTGCTCGACAATCATTACGCAGGACGCGTCGGTTTCGAGTTCAAACCCACGACGACCAGTCACGGGTCTCTGGCTGGCATGCGCGCAGATTTCGCAAGAAGCCTTGCCGCACTCTGACGCCGGCCTCTGGCGATAGGGCGCGTAAGGCGTCGCGCAGATGTTTGGTTCTGACACGAGTTTCATCTGGTAAACGCAATAAATATCTCATTATATGAGATATAAAATCATTATTTGACATACTTCTTGCCTGCGCTTACAACAGCGCCTGCGACCTGATGGCGTCCGGGGTGCAAGGCATGTGTCCTTTGATATCCCGCGCACCGGTCAGGCCGGCATCGTGCGAATAAAAGGACGTGGACATGAAGATCACCGCACTCAAAACCTGGCAGGTGCCCCCGCGCTGGATGTTCCTCAAGATCGAGACAGATGAAGGTATTGTCGGGTGGGGCGAGCCTGTTATCGAAGGCCGTGCCGCCACCGTGCAGGCCGCCATCGAAGAACTCTCCGACTATGTGATCGGCAAGGACCCGCGCAATATCCAGGACATCTGGCAGATGCTTTACCGTGGCGGTTTTTACCGCGGCGGCCCGATCCTGATGAGCGCCATTGCCGGCATCGATCAGGCGCTCTGGGACATCAAGGGCAAGGCGCTCGGCGTGCCTGTGCACCAGTTGCTCGGCGGAGCGGTGCGCGACAAGATGCGCATGTATTGCTGGATTGGCGGTGATCGTCCCGGCGATATCGGCCGTCAGGCGAAGGAAGTCGTCGCCAAGGGTTTTACTGCCTTCAAGATGAACGGCACCCCGGAAATGCAGATCGTTGACAGCCACCGCAAGGTGGACGAAGCGGTCGCTCGTGCCGCTGAGGCTCGCGAAGCCGTCGGTCCCGATGTCGGCATCGCGATTGATTTCCATGGTCGCGTCCATCGCCCGATGGCAAAGACGCTGCTGCGCGAACTGGAGCCGATCCATCCGCTGTTTGTCGAAGAGCCGGTGCTTACCGAGCAGCTCCATTGCCTACCGCAGATCGCCTCCGGACTTTCCTATCCGATTGCCACCGGCGAACGCATGTTCACCCGTTATGATTTCCGCGCCATCATGGAAGCCCGTATGGTCGATATCGTCCAGCCTGACCTCTGCCATTGCGGTGGCATCACCGAGGGTATGAAGATCGCGACGCTGGCGGAAACCTATGATGTCGCGCTTGCGCCGCATTGCCCGCTCGGACCGATCGCGCTTGCCGCCTCGCTGCAGCTCGACTTCATTTCCCCCAATGCCTTCATCCAGGAACAATCGATGGGCATTCATTACAACAAGGGCAATGACGTCCTCGATTATGTGACCGACCCCACGCCGTTGAAGATCGAGAACGGTTATCTACCCGTTCTCGACCAGCCAGGCCTCGGCGTCAGCATCGACGAAGAGAAAATTATCGAACGTTCGCAGGAAGGGCATCGCTGGCGCAACCCGATCTGGCGGCACGAAGATGGGAGCATCGCAGAATGGTAAAAGGTCTCGATATTCTGGACGACGCATTTGCGGCCATGCCGCTGGTCGCCATTCTGCGCGGGGTTACGGTCGAAGAAGTCGATGCTGTCGCCGATGCGGTGATTGCAGCCGGCTTCCGCTTCATCGAAGTGCCACTGAACTCGCCGGATCCGTTCACCTCCATCGTAAGGCTTTCGGCACGGCTGCCGGAAGATGTCCTTGTTGGCGCCGGTACGGTGCTCGATGTTGCCGATGTCGACCGGCTGCATGAGGCCGGCGGTACGCTGATGGTTTCGCCCAATGTCGATCCCGCCGTCATCGGCAAGGCCGTCTCCTACGGAATGGCGACCATGCCCGGTGCGCTGACGCCGACGGAATGCTTCCGGGCGCTGAAGGCCGGTGCGAGCGCAGTGAAGATCTTCCCTGCGGGCCGAATGGGGCCTGACTATCTGCCGGATATCAAGGCCGTGCTTCCCAAGGGCACAAGGCTTCTACCCGTCGGTGGGGTCGACGTCACCAACATGGCGGCCTTCATGGAAAAGGGGGCGGCCGGCTTCGGTTTCGGCTCGACGCTCTACAAGTCCGGAAAGTCCGTCGAGGATATCTTTGCTTCAGCCCAGGCGCTGGTGGCCGAGTATCGCCGGATTACGGGCGCCTCGGGTTAAAGTCCGGCGCATCAAAGCAAGCGCTTCTGCAATGCCACGGCAGGCGGCGAAGCGCTCTCCATCAATATCGTCGCTGGAAACGGGCTCGGAGATGTCTCCCGGTCCGGACGGCGAAGCCTTGCCAAATGAGGAAATCAGAATGTCTATCGATGTGCTTTCCGTCGCGCCGCTGCCGCCCAGGCTCGACCGCCAGATGGAGGAAGCCTACGCCTATCACCGTTACGACGAGGTCGTGGCGCGCGGTGACTTGGAGGCGCTTATTCCCCGCATCCGTGCGCTCGCCGCCAATGGCGAATCGAACGTCACCGCCGACTTTATTGCTCAATTTCCCAATCTCGAAATCCTGTCGGTTTTCGGCGTTGGCTATGACGGCGTCGATGTCGCCGCGGCGCATAAGCATGGGGTTATCGTGACCCACACGCCCGGCGTTTTGACGGATGACGTTTCCGACCATGCCATCGGCCTGATGCTGTCGGTTGCCAGGCGTACGCCCGTTGCCGACCGTTTTGTTCGCAAAGGCAAATGGGTCGATGGCGGCTTCCCGTTTACGAAAAAAGTCAGCGGTTCCCGACTCGGTATTGTCGGCCTCGGACGGATTGGCACAGCCATCGCCAGACGCGCTGAAGCGTTTTCCATGGATATCGCCTATACTGATCGCGCCCCGGTGGACGGCGTGTCCTATCGCTTTCAGGAGACACCGGAAGAGCTGGCGGCCAACGTCGATTTTCTCGTTGCGACCACCTATGGCGGCCCGTCGACCCGTGGTCTCATCGGCGCAAAGGTTCTTTCGGCCCTCGGCCCCGAAGGCTATCTGATCAACGTTGCCCGCGGAACTGTCGTTGACGAAACCGCGCTGATCGCAGCGCTTCGGAATGGAACAATCGCGGGCGCGGGGCTCGATGTATTCGAGAATGAACCGCACGTACCAGAGGCGCTTAAGGCGTTGGATAACGTCGTGCTGACGCCGCATATGGCAAGCGCCACCAACGAAACGCGCAAGGCGATGTCCGATCTCTTTGCTGAAAACCTGGCGGCCCATTTCGCCGGTCGGTCGGTTCCGGCCAGGGTGCCGCAGTAACCGGGCGTCTGGTCGGTTCAAAACGGTTGTCTCAGACAGAATTGCTTGAACCTTATCTTCGCGCCGGGGGGGGGCGAAGGTTGCATTTTCTCTCTTTCCTTTCGCTCTATTGTCTCATATAATGAACAGGTAATATTTTATTTGACACAAATTTTATGTGGCAGTAGGAAAGAAGCAAAGGTACAAACCAATGACGACAACCGAAGACAAAGACCCGATTGATGGCCCGAAAAGCGCTCCTGCCGGCACGCAGACGCTGAGCCGCGGCCTCGCCATTCTCGAATGCGTGGCGGACGGGATTTCCGACGTGAAGGGAATTTCCGCAGCAATCGGGAAGCCCCGCAGCACTGTTCACCGCATGCTCGGGAATCTGGTCGCCGAGGGGTATCTTCATCATGTGCCGTATAGCGGTTATCTGATTGGGCCCAAGCTCATCCGGCTCGGTATGGCGGGGTTGGAACAGCGCCCGCTGGTCGCACTGGCAAAGCCGCATCTCGAAGCGCTGGCGCGCAAGACCAACGACACAGTCCATCTTGCCGAACTTGATGGGGCAACGCTGTTCTATCTCGCCAAGATCCCCGGTCGCCGTGGCCTCGAAATGCGTTCGCGTATCGGAAAGCGCATGCCTGCCGCATCGACCGGTGTCGGCAAGGGGCTGATGCTCGGTCTGCCCAAATCGACCTGGAAGGGCCTCTACGAACAGGCTTGCGCCTTCAGCGCTCAGAGCGACGAGCGACCGCAGTTGGCGCCGTGGAGCGAGTTCGAACAGGGCATGGATGCCTATGTGGCAGACGGCTTCTCACTCGATTTCGAGGAAAACGAACTGGGTATCCGTTGTGTCGGAGCACCGATTCTCGATGTCCGTGGTGAAGCTGTGGCTGGCGTAAGTATCGCGAGTGCCGTGCCGTATATGCCGGAGGAACGTATGCGTTCACTGGGGCCAGTGGTTCGAGCAACGGCAGACGCGATTTCCGCCGAACTTGGCTGGAAACCAAAGGAGTAACAGGAATGGCTGCGCTGATAGCGCTCGATTGGGGTACGTCCAGCCTGAGGGGCTTTCTCATGGATCAGGACGGCAAGGTGCTGGAGACCCGTGCCAGTCGGCATGGAATTCAGAACTTGCCGGCTTCCGGTAGAGAGGGTTTTGAACAGGCCTTCGTCTCTATGTGCGGTGAATGGGTTGAACGGCTTCAGATTCAGGCTGCGGTCGCCTGCGGCATGGTTGGCAGCGCGCAAGGCTGGCGCGAGGCGCCCTATGTGCCATGTCCTGCCGACACACACAGCCTCGCTTCGAAAGCTGTCAGCGTGAAGGCCCCCCTCGGCGTCGAGATCATGATCGCGCCGGGCCTGAGCTATGATCCGGTGAATGGCCGTCCCGATGTCATGCGCGGTGAAGAAATCCAGATCGCCGGTGCGCTCGGCGATGATGCCGATACCGATTCTGAGCGCCTGATCGTGTTGCCCGGCACCCATTCCAAATGGGTGGAAGTGAGGGGCGGCAGCATCGAGGCCTTTCACAGCTACATGACCGGCGAGCTTTTCAGCGCGCTCAGGCGCGCCACGATCCTGGGGCGGCTGATGCCTGACGGTGAAAAGCCTGCCCCGGATGTTGCTGCCGAGGCATTCGCCAAAGGCGTAAAACTGGCGCTGGAAAGCGGTCCCGGCGATCTTGCCCATCAGATATTCTCGGCCCGCACGCTCGGTCTTTTCGGTCGCATCGAGCATGTCGCGCTTGCCGACTATCTCTCCGGCATCGTCATCGGTCACGAGCTTGTCTCTGCCCGCAGCCGATTTGGCACGCGGATAACGGAAAGCGTGTCGTTTCCCGTTATCGGTGATGGTGATCTCTGTGCTCGTTATGTCGAAGGGATCAGGGTTGCCTGCGATTGCGAACCAATCCTTCTCGGAAATACCGCCCCCGCGGGACTTCATCGCTTCGCCGAGGCACTTGGACTGTTTCCATCCACTTCTCTGGCCCACACGTCGGGCTGAAGTGAAGCGAAACCCGGTGAACCGCGCCGGCGATACTGTCGCCTTTTCCGACAATCCGGCGCCGATCGCTTCAACCGCGAAAGCCTTTCTGACTTTCGCAACCCCGCGCCCGTCTGGGCGTATCTAGAAAAGTAACCTTGGGAGGTTCAATTGAAATTTCTTCCTGCATTCGCCGGCGCGCTTCTTGGCGTAGCTTCGCTTGTCACAGCCGCACCTGCGGCAGACTATCCCTCGCGGCCTGTGGAGGTTATTGTGCCGACGGCTGCCGGCGGCGGTACAGATCTGCTGACCCGCGCGTTCGCCGACCATGCCAACAAGGTGTTCCCTAAGGCTCTGGGTGTCGTCAACAAAGCCGGTGGTGGTGGTGCCGTCGGCCTGACCCAGCTGATGGCTGCACGACCCAATGGATACACCATTGCCATGGGCTTTGTTGAAATCACCACGCTGCCGCATCTCGGCCTTGCCGCTTTCAAGGCCGATTCCTTCCAGCCGATCGCACGGCTGAACGCCGAACCGGCGGCCGTCACGGTGCGCGCGGATTCTGCCCTGGCAGTCGCTTGAGGAATTCCTGGCCTCGGCCAAGGAAGAGTCCGGCAAGCTCCGCGTCGGCAATTCCGGCACGGGCGCGATCTACCATCTGGCCGCCGCCGCGTTTGGTGAAGCTGCTGGCGTCGAGTTCAACAACGTGCCCTTTGACGGTGCCAATCCCGCCGTCACGGCTCTGCTTGGCGGGCATATCGAGGCCGTCACGGTCTCGCCTGCGGAAGTCTCGAACTATGTCGATGCCGGGCAGCTGCGTATCCTTGCCGTAATGGATGACCATCGTTCGACACTCTATCCGGACGTCCCGACGCTTGCGGAACTCGGTTATGACGTCAATGTCGGTACATGGCGCGGCCTCTTCGCACCGAAGGGAACGCCGGAAGACGTCGTCAACACGCTGCGTGAACTGGTCAAGACTGTCGTCGAGGAAGAGTCCTTCCAGGAGCAGATGAAGGTCATGAAGATGACATTCGCCTATCTCGACGCACCGGAGTTCGAAGAAGCCATCCAGCGTGACGATGCCTTCTTCGCCGACCTCGTGCCGCGTATTGGCCTCACCCAGAACTGATAAACTGTTTTATGGACCCGGCGCCTTCGCGCCGGGTCTACCAGCAGCCGGGAGGAACGGCAGTGACTGAACCAAACCAACCTACCCCAACACGTCAAACCATAACGCATGGCGAGAGGGTTGCCATTGTCGTTATCGCGATTGTCTTGAGCATCGCCTCTGTTCTCGCCATCCTCGAAACGCGAAACTTCCCACAGATCCGCCTCAGCGCTGATGTCGGCCCTGGACGCTTTCCCGTCATCTTCGCAACCGTGCTGATCGCACTCTGCGTCACCATGGCTATTCAGGCCTTTCGCGCCGAATTGGTAGCGGCTGCGCTTGAAGAGGAGAAGCCGCAATACGCCAATGTTGCGCTCGGCGTGGCGATCACCTGCATCTGCGTGGCGGCGATTAACTTCATCGGCTATCCGATTCCCGCTGCGATCCTACTTTTCTCGCTGATGTGGCTGATGGGGCGCCGCAACGTCTTCGTCAATGCCCTCATCGCGATTGGGTTGACTGCCGTAATCTATGTCGCCTTCGCGCGCGGTTTGATGGTGCCGCTGCCGATGGGCAGCTTCTTCGAATAAGCCGAGCCTGAAGAAGGAAAAACAATATGTATCAGCTCGATATGCTCATGCAGGGCGTTGCCAATCTGGCCGCCAATCCGTTTGCGCTTGTGCTCGCTGTCTGCGGCGTAGCGCTCGGCATCATCATCGGTGCAATGCCTGGCCTGACAGCGGCCATGGGTGTCGCCATCATGCTACCTTTCACTTTCGGAATGGATCCGATCTCCGGTCTCCTGATGATCTGTGGTGTGTTTTTCGGCGCTGTCCATGGCGGGACGGCAACTGCGATCCTGCTGCGTATCCCCGGTACGCCGGCAGCCGCCGCCACAGCACTTGACGGTTATGAACTCACCAAGAAGGGCAAGGCTGGCCTGGCGCTTGGAACCGCAGCCATCTCAGCGTTTATCGGCGGTACAGGCAGTATCATCGTCCTGATCTTTCTCGGGCCGATCATTGCGCGCTTCGCGCTGAATTTCAGCGCGGCGGAATCCTTCGGGCTTGCGGTTTTCGGACTCTCGATCATCTCGGGAATTTCCGGGCGCTCGCCAATCAAGGGATTGATCGCCGGCTTTCTCGGCCTGCTTATTGCAACCGTCGGCATGGATCCAATGGGGGGATTTCCTCGCTTCACCGGCGGCTTTACCGAACTTTACCAGGTGCCTTTCATTCCAGTCATGATCGGGTTGTTTGCGGCTGCCGAGGCATTCTCCACACTGGAGAAAACCGCTGTGAGCCTGAAGACAAAAGCGGCTCTGGGGCGGCTGCTGCCGCCATGGACGGTATATCGGGGGCTATTGCCGACAGTTTTCCGTTCAGCCGGCATGGGTACCATGATCGGTATGATCCCCGGCGCCGGATCGGACATCGCTGCCTATGTAGCCTATAATGAGGCTCGCCGGTTCTCAAAAACACCGGAGAATTACGGAAAGGGTGAGATCACGGCCGTGGCCGCCTGTGAGGCTGGCGCAAACGGCTGTACAGGTGGTGCGCTTCTGACCATGCTGACGCTGGGCATTCCAGGGGATGCCGTGACGGCGATCATGCTCGGTGCCCTTACCCTGCAAGGACTGCAGCCCGGCCCTCTGCTGTTCCAGGAACACGCAAATCTGGTCTTTACTCTCTTTGTCGGCATGCTCTTCTGCTACGCCGTCATGGTGTTTATGTCCTTCGGTGCCATGCGCATTCTCGGTCGCGTGCTCCAGGTTCCGCGCTCCATCCTGACGCCGGCGATACTGGCGCTCTGCATCGTGGGCACCTATGCCCTGAATAATTCGATGTTTGACGTCTACATCATGCTTGCTGCGGGCGTGGTCGGATATTTCATGCAGAAATGGGGGTTCCCTGCCTCGCCGATTGTTCTAGCGTTGATCATGGGACCTATGGCCGAAGCGAACTTTCGCCGGGCGCTCTCGCTTTCAGGCGGCAGCTATGACTTCCTCTACACGCGTCCAATCACCGTTGTACTGCTGACGGCGGCCATATTGACGCTGGCGGTTCCGCTGATCCGTTCCCTGCTTCGGTTTAGGGGGATGACCCCCAATAAGCAGAGTTTGAGCAAATAACTAGGCTTGAATGGGGATGTCCATCAAGGCGAGCCGAATGACCCCGCCCTGCCGGGGTTATTCGGTTTGCTGGATTCTAGTGGCTATTTTTTGTCGAAATCTTCCAAACGCCATTCCTGATATCGCTTCAGCAGGAGTACGGAGCCATCTCTTGTGAACATTTTCTGCTTCAGCAGAATGGCGGCGCCCGTCAGGCACCCGATTTCACTCGTCGACGTGGCTTCGATGATCAGGTTGTTGGTCGCCAGCGGCAGACAGCGTTGATAAACCCGCTCGCGCAGTACCGCGACCAGATATTCCTGTTCTGCGGCCAGCGTGCCGCCGACCCTGATCGTTCTGGGACTGAGAATGCACACGACACCGGCAACCACCTCGCCGATTGCGCGTCCGGCTTCCCGCAGAAGGCCGATCGCTTCCGGAACGTGTTGATCGATCAGGCGGACGACATCGTGCGCATCCTCTGCCTCGAAGCCGTTTGCGCGCAATTCGCGTGCAATCGCCCATCCGGCGGCATGGGCCTCAAGACAGCCAACCTTGCCGCAACGGCAAAGCGGGACCTTTTCCCGGTTGAGCTGGATGTGACCGATATCACCGGACGCGCCTTTGGCACCATGGTAGAGGTGCCCATCGGCAATCAGACCGGAGCCGATGCCCGTGCCGCGAGTTCTACCGTACAGGCATTGTGAATACGAGGAAAACGGATCGGAGCGGGCGACGTTGGACTTGAAACGAAGCATTAATTTTGCTCGTAAATTCGATAGCTTCCCAAGCTGAACGCGCGGGTTCGATTCCCGCTACCCGCTCCAATAATTTCAAAGGCTTAGTCTGAAGATATTTCATGCGGTGGCTTTCGGTAGCCGAGTGTTCGCTCTTGCTTCGGCTCGTTGTCTGGCCTCCTCGAGCCTGTCGCCGCGGCCGTTTTCGAGACGGCTCCGGCGCGTGTATCCATGGGGCAGGCGTTCGACAGCAGTCTGGCATTGCCTTTCACCTTCGCGAACGTCCGAACATAAACATCATCATGGTTTCGTTCGCCCGCACAGGGCCGCTCTGCAATCGTCCGGGGATAGTGACAATGAACACGGCGGGAGGTGGTTCCACATTGGCTTATCCAAGAAGCAGGATATGGTCCACTCCGTCGACAGGTGCGCGCACAGACCCCGCTGAGGGTATATGCACATTGCCATCCAGAACGGCGTTCCAAGCGCCCGAACCCGGTTGCCTTGTGTTATCCACCCGGATGCTGAACCGGGTTTTATCGACTGTCACGACGGCCTCGAAGTCCGGCCATTCAACCGGAATGGAAGGGGCGATAACCAGGAAACTGCCCTCGCGCCGGATTCCGAGAATGCCTTCAATGCCCGCGCGATACATCCAGCCGCCGGAGCCTGTGTACCAGGTCCACCCGCCCCTGCCGACATGCGGTGCGACGGAATAGACGTCGGCAGCAACGACATAGGGTTCGACCTTGTAGCGCTCGGTGTCTGCGGCGGTCAGGGCATGGTTGATCGGGTTCAGAAGTGCGAACAACTCATGCGCCTTGCCGCCGGCGCCGGATTTGGCGAAAGCCATGATCGCCCACATGGCCGCATGGCTGTACTGCCCGCCGTTTTCGCGCAAGCCCGGAGGATAGCCCTTGATATAGCCGGGATCGCGCGGGCCATCGTCGAAGGGCGGCGTGAACAGCAGCGCCAGCTTGTCCTCGCGGCGGATGAGATGCCGTTCAAGCGAGGCCAGGGCGGTGGAAGCGCGCGTCGGATCGCCGGCGCCGGACAGGACGGACCAGGACTGCGCGATGGAATCAATCCGGCACTCCTGATTGTCGCTGGTACCGAGCCATGTGCCGTCATCGAAGGTCGCACGGGCATACCACTCGCCATCCCAGGCATGCGTTTCGATCGCCTCGCGCAGCGCTTCTGCATGGGCGCGCCAGCGATCGCTACGTTGCGGATCGCGGTGTTCGGCGAGCGGAGCACAGAGATCGATGGCGGCCAGCAGCAGCCAGCCGAGCCAGACGCTTTCGCCTTTGCCGTCTTCACCGACACGGTTCATGCCGTCGTTCCAGTCGCCGGTGCCCATCAGTGGCAGGCCATGCGCGCCGGTCAGTTCAATACACTGGTCGAGGCCGCGGGCCATGTGTTCGAAAAGCGAGCCCGTTTCGGCAGCGATCGTTGGATGAAAGAAGGCATCGTGCTGGCCGGGTTCCAGTGGCGGGCCTTCAAGAAAGGGCACGACAACGTCAAGCACGGCCTCGTCACCGGTTGTTTTGACATAGGTTGCGGCCACGAATGCGAGCCAGACCCGGTCATCGGAAATGCGGGTTCTGACCCCCTGGCCGGACTGTGGCAGCCACCAATGCTGGACGTCGCCCTCGGCAAACTGCCGGGAAGCAGCGCGCAAAAGATGGTGCCGGGCCTCTTCGGGCCGGGCAAGGGTCAAGGCCATGCCATCCTGAAGCTGGTCGCGGAAGCCATAGGCGCCGCTCGCCTGATAGAAAGCGGAGCGCGCGCGGATACGGCAGGCGACGGTCTGGTAGAGCAGCCAGCCGTTCAGCATGATATCCATGGCCCGGTCCGGCGTCCTGACCTGAACGGTCTGCAACAGGTCGCTCCAGTGGTCGGTGACGTCCTGCAGGACCGCGTCGAGATCGATTTCGCGATAGAGCGATAGAAGGTTGCGGGCGTCGTCCGCGGTACCGCTCTCGCCAAGGAACGAAACGATTTCGATTGTTTCGCCGGGGTTTATCACGATCGTCCGCTGCAATGCGGCGCAGGGGTCGAGGCCTGCACCGACGGTACCTGAAAGCGGCATGCCCGGGCTGAGTGCCTGCGGCGCGGACAGGTCACCGTGGCGCCCGAGGAATTCGCTCCGATCTGCCGTCCATGACGTCTGTTTGCCGCCGAGATCGGCAAAGGCGATACGACCGGGAAAACCCGCGCTCCATGGATTGCGTGCGAACAGGGCGCCGGTTTCCGGGTCGATCCCGGTGATCAGGAACGGCGCGGTGGTGCTGCGCGCGCCGCCGAGCACAAGCTCGGCATAGCTTGTCACTGTCAAACGGCGTGGCCGGGCGGAGGTGTTGCTGAGCGTCAGGCGCGAAATCTTGATCGGATCGGCAAGGGGTACATATTGAAGAAGATCAGCCGAAATCCCGCTTTCCGCGTGTTCGAACCGGCTATAGCCGAAGCCGTGGCGGGCGACATAAGTGCCGTTGCGCCGGATCGGCTGCGCGGTCGGGCAAAACAGCTCGCCCGTATCCGCGTCTTGGATATAGAGCGTTTCGCTGGCAGGGTCGATGACGGGATCGTTCGACCACGGCGTCAGCTGATTCTCACGGCTGTTTTCGGCCCATGTGTAGCCGTTTCCTTCGGCTGACACCTGAAAGCCGAAACCGGAATTGGCAATCACGTTGATCCAGGGCGCAGGCGTGACCGCGCCCGCCTCGAGAATGGTCACATATTCCCGGCCATCCTTGTCGAAACCGCCAAGTCCGTTGAAGAACTCGAGGTCGGGACGTTGATAAGGCGCCGTATCCGATGCCGGTGTCCGCTTTGGTGTTGATGGGTTTACTGGCACCGGTGGTGATGCCGGCAGTTCCGGATATTGCTCCGCGATCGGGCCGCGCCGGGCATTCAGTTTCACGCGGGCGACCGACTGAAGCTGGGCGTGTGCCTCAGCGCTCATCAGGTCCGCACGAAGCACGAAAACCGAGCCCTGCGCCAGTTCAATTCCAGGGCGCGGCCGCGACTGGCTGCTGCGATGGGCCGCTTCGATGGCGTTCTGCAGATCCTGAGTATAGGAGGAGGCACGTGCATTGATGATGACGAGATCGACGGCCAGACTCTTCATCCGCCAGTATTCATGCGCTCTCAACAGTTGATGAACATGTGCCATATCCTGCGGGTCGTCAATGCTGAGCAGCACGATGGGGAAATCACCGGAGATGCCCAGATGCCACAAGCCGGATTGTGGCCCGGCCCCTTGCGCGATTTCGGTGTCGGATGCGCGGAAACGCGGGTCAGTATAGATGATCGGGGCCGCCAGTCGCTGAAAATCCGCCGCCTCGCCGGATCTGACATCGATGTGGCGGAGCTGAACCTGCGCCTGGGTCCATGCCAGCGTCCGGGCGCGTTCGAATGCGCTGCGGTCGAGATGCCGGTCTATCAGGTCGATGAGCTCTGCCCGGGACGACGCGACGATCGTCCAGTAGGCAATGCGGGCGATCTTGCCGGGTGCAATGGCCACGCGTTGCCGGATCGCAAAAACCGGATCGAGCACCGTGCCGACCGTGTTTGAAAGCGGCGTCTCGGTCTCCATGGCGGCAGCGGTGGCGACCGTGCGGCCGCGCCCGATAAATCTGGCCCTGTCGGTTTCAAATTGCGGATCGGCAGTGATCTTTCCTTCGACCACTGCGAAATGGGCGGCCCATATGCCGGTTTCGCCCGGCGTGCGCGGGCGGCGGGTCGCGATCAGCGCGCCGTATTCGGCGGCGTATTCGGTCTGGACGAACATTTTCGAAAATGCCGGATGCGCGGTGTCCGCGGAAGCCGGGGCGAGAACCAGCTCGGCATAGGAGGTGATCTCGATCTCGCGCGTGCGCCTGCCGCTGTTGGATATGGAAACGCGGCGGACCTCGCAGTCGTCCTCTCCCGAAACCATGACATCCATTGTCGTGGTCAGCCCGCTCTGAACAGATAAGAAACGAGCACGATCCTCATCGAAGACGACAGTGCCGTTTTCGCCGTGTTCACTCAGGGGCCGGGCGCCGGCGGACCAGAAGGCGCCGCTATGGACATCGCGCAGAAAGATGGGTGAACCGTCGCTGTCACGCGTGACGTCTTCGTGCCAGCGTGTGATGGCAAGGCCGCGCCAGCGGCTGTAGCCAGCCCCGTTGGCCGTCAGCATCACCGCATAGCGGCCATTGGAAAGCAGATGCGTCACCGGGGAACCGGCCACAGGCGCTGAAATCCGGCGCGACGTATCAGGGCCGAGTGAGGATTGGACGGGTGAGACAGGCGCTTCCCCGACCCTTTGATGATCAGTCGCCACAGTGCGCGGCGTGCGTTCCTGCAGCAACAGCTCACACGCCATGATCATCGGTTCGCGATGGAAACGCGTGCGCATGATCCCGTCATGGAGCGTGTTGGTGATCGCCACAATCGTCATGCCCTGATGGTGGGCCATACTCGTCCGCACGATTGCGAACTTGTCCTTTTCGGAAAGCCGGTTACGGGTGAAATCCAGCGCTTCGTAAAAACCATAATGGCCAAGCGCGCCCAGAGCGGAAAGTCGGTTGTAGTTTGCGCAGGCGCCGGCCGGATCGACCATCGAGGCAAGACCCGTTGCATAGGGTGCGATCACGGCATTTTCGGAGAGGCCGCGTTTCAGGCCGAGGCCAGGAACGCCGAAATTCGAATACTGGTAGGTCAGCTCCGTGTCGCGGGCGTTGTAGGCGGATTCAGAAATGCCCCATGGCGTGCCGAGTGCGTCCGCATAGGCTTGCTGGCGCCTGACCACCAGTCCGTTGGTCTGCGCGAGCAGGCTGCCTTCGGGGGCACGCATGACAAGGGAGGGCATCAGATATTCAAACATCGAGCCCGACCATGAAATCAGTGCCGAAGCGCCGGAAATCGGCGTTGCCGAGCGCCCGAGAAGGAACCAGTGCCGGGTCTCGATATCGCCCTTGGCGATTGCGAACAGGCTTGCAAGCCGTGCTTCCGATGCGAGAAGGTCGTAACAGTTCGCATCAAGGTTGTTGTCGGCGAGCGAGTAACCGATCGACAGGAGTTTGCGCTCGGGATCGAGAAGGAAAGCGAAGTCCATCGCCATCGCCATCGCCCGCGCTTCGGAAGCAACCACCCCAAGGCGAAGTTCCAGACCGTTATCCTCCAGGCGATCGCGCCTATCCTCGGCAATCCGTTTCTTCAATGCCTCAAGCCAGAAGATGAGGTCGGCACATGCATTCTCCCGGATTCTCGGTACCATCTCCCGCGCTATGGTGGCGGCCTTTTCGGCAAGCCGCATCAGCATGGGTGCAAACGTTTCAAAGGTCTGCGAACCGTTGAGCCGGGCCTCGATGTCGTCAAGCACAGGTGTAAGTTGCTCGTCAGCCTGCTGACCGCTTCCGGCGATTGCGTCCAGCGCCTCCCGAGCGAGTGCCAAGCTGTCTTTCATGCCTGTCCGGACATTCGACACGTCATCTGCCTCAGCCCACGCCTCACAGGCATTGGCGAGGGCGATCAGGTGGCCGGCTAGATTGCCGCTGTCGACCGACGAGACATAGGCGGGATCGAGGACGCGCATGTCATCTGTCGCATACCAGTTGAAAAAGTGGCCTCGGTGTTTTGAGAGTGCCGTCATCGTCTTCAGTGTGGCCTCAAGCCTTTCGACCGTCTCGACCTTTCCGGCCCAGCCGAAATCGTGGGCCGCGACGGCGGAGAGGAGATAGAGCCCGATATTGGTCGGAGATGTCCGTCTGGCGATGACCGGCCTGGGATCCTCCTGAAAGTTGTCGGGCGGCAACATGTTGCTTTGGTGCGTTACGAAGGTCTCGAAGAAGCGCCAGGTTCGGCGGGCGATCAGCCGCAGCTCGTCTGCCTGCTGATCAGAGATGGCGGGGCCAGCCCCTTCTGCCGGGGGCCGGCTGATCCAAAGAGCAATTGCGGGCGCTGAGAGCCATAGAACCGCGAACGGGAGAACGAGCAGGAAGGACGACGGATTCAGCAGACCTGCCGCAAGGGCAATGGCGAGGCCGATCAAAGTGCCTGGCGCCATGCGACGATAGAAGCCGGAAGCATCCAGACGCGGGCTTCCCTGTGACTGGGCGGATGTGGTCCATTCGAGAAGGTGGCGGCGGGTCAGGTAGAGCCGCGCCAGTGTTCTTGCGATAGCATCCGTCATCCGCCACGCCCGATCGGGCAGGAAAACGATATCGAGGCCCGTCCGCAATGCCGCAAGGCGCAGGTCCGCGCCAAGCGTGGCAAGATGGCTGCCGACATGAATGCCGCGGTTTTGTGGTATGACGTTGAAGAGGATTGGGAGAAAGGCGGGGATCGCCATGGCGGCAAGCAGCAGCGCGGTCGCCATCAGCGCAGCGGGCAGCGGCATCAGCCAGGCGAGACCGAAGGCCAGCACCGTCAGCGGTGCTGCCAGCGAGCGCTTGAGGTTGTCAAGCATCATGCCGCGGCCGACGGCGGGAACGGTGCCGTGTTTCCTCTCTTGTCCGGTCAGCCATGGCAGAAGCTGCCAGTCGCCGCGCGTCCAACGGTGCTGGCGCCTGGCGTCGACATCATAACGGGCAGGGAACTCCTCGATGACCTCGACATCGGATGCCAGACCGGCGCGCGCAAAAGCGCCCTCGAAAAGATCGTGGCTGAGCATCGCATTGTCAGCCACGCGGCCGGACAGCGTGCTTTCGAAAGCATCGATATCATAGATGCCCTTACCGGTATAAGCGCCCACACCGAAGAGATCCTGATACACATTCGAGGCCGCTGCCGCATAGGGGTCAATGCCGCCCGGTGCGGAAAAGGCGCGCTGATACAGCGAGCCTTCGTGGCCAACCGGCAGCGAGGGTGTTACGCGCGGCTGCAAAATGCCATATCCATCGACGATCCGCTGTTCCGCTTCGCTGAAGCGCGGGCGGTTGAGCGGATGCGCCATCTTGCCGATGAGACGGTGCGCTGCATCGCGCGGAAGTCGCGTATCGGCATCGAGTGTGATGACATAGCGTACATCTGCGGGCACCTGGATCGGCGATCCCGCGATCGGCGTGAAGCTTGTGTCATCGGCTCCGCGCAGCAGGCGGTTGAGTTCGTGAAGCTTGCCACGCTTGCGTTCCCAGCCCATCCATTTGCCCTCTTTGGCATTGAACAGGCGGCGGCGGTGGAGGAGCAGGAAACGGTTTGTGCCATTGACCGGTTCATGGTGTTTGTTCAATCGGGCGATGGCATCGGACGCCACGGATAGCAACCGTTTGTCTGAATCGATATTCTCCTGATCAGCGTCGCTTCCGTCCGTTACAAGCGCGAAGACGATATCGCCGCCAATGCCGGAGAGATGATGGATTTCAAGGCGTTCGATCTGTTCAAGAATGTCCGCTTCGCTGGTCAGAAGCGTGGGTATGGCGACGAGCGTGCGCAGAGACGGCGGCACGCCCTGCCTGAGCGAGAGACCGGGCAGAATGGTGGCACCAAAACACCAGCTCATCGCCCGGTTTACGACGGCGGTCGCCACCTCGCATGCAGGCAGAAATCCGAGCACCGCGAACATGGCCAGCCAGCCAGCCTCAAGGCCCGTCCGCGACAACAACAATAGTGACAGGGCCATTAGCAGTGCCGTGACGATCAGGCTGGATCCAATATAGCCGGCAATTCCGAGCCGGAGGTTGAGGCGAGCGAGCCAGAGGCGCGCGGGCGGGCGAAAACCGATTGCGCGCTCAAGCGCGGGCCGGCCTTCGGAAATAAGGTGGTAGCCAGGATCGGAGGAGCGTGCGATCTCGATCGCGTCGCTTTGACCCGAAGCTGTTTCACGAGCCGCATCAAGGGCTTGTTCTGTGACCTCCAGCTCGGTCAGCGACGATCCGCGCGCAAGCTGCTCGATCGCCGTTCGGTAGAGATCGCGGGTCGGAAAGTCCATATCCTCGAAAGGGCTGGCCTGGCGCATCCGCGCGTCGACCGGACTGACGCTTTCGAACATTTCCGTCCAGTCGATATCGGAAATCAGCCTTATGCTTGTGATGATGTTGCGCACGGTGACATTTGAGGCACCCTGTCTTTGCTGGGAGTGCTGGACAACCTCGTCAATCGACGAACCTTGCTGTGCCAGTTTTTTTCCAGCCATGCGAGCGCAGGTGTCGTCGAGGGGTCCCGGTTTCGCAGCTGCTTGGCCAGATGCGCGGCAAAGAGCTCGGGAAGGGAGCCTGCGGGCGCGCGGCAATGCTGACAGCGAAGGCGGCCTCTTCGGTCTCCTGATCAAGGAGCTTCTTGCTCAGCGCAGATGCTTCGGCCCGCGCCGCGCCACCTGCGGAGATCTGGTCGGCCAGCCGCCGAAGATTTTCAACGAGCACAAATCGCAACGTGATCGCCACAGCCCATAATTCGCCGATGGTCAGGTGTTGGACCTGTTGATAAGCCATCAGAAAACGTTTCAGCTTGTCACGGTCGAACAGGCTGTCGGTATGCGCGACAAAAGCCCAGGCCAGTTCCAAGACCCTTGGATAGCCGGCAAACGGACCATCTGCCAGTTTTGGCAATTGGCGATAATAACCGGGTGGCAGGTCATCCCTGATTTCCTGGATCTGCTTTTCAACCAGATGATAGTTGTCGAGAAGCCATTCCGCCGCCGGTACCACTTCCCGCCCGTTCTTCAGTTCGGCGATGCTCGCCCGGTATGCAGACAGCAGGACAACGGCATTGTCGCTGAGCCTTTTGTGCAGGGACGTGACGCGGGGTGCTTTGCCTGACACCGGCTGGGCTGCGGCAAGGCTGATCGCGTGCTGTTCCAGCCGTTCGGTGCTGAAAAGCTCCTGTCTGACGGGAGAACGGTCGTTCCAGAGCGGGGAGGCAAAGCGGGCGCCTCTGAAATTGAGGTTGATTTTCAATGCGTGCCTTTCCGGCCCAACGCGAATGGCGTTCATGCGGCGTGCTTATGTTTCGTCGCCAGCGCGCCGCCCGCGTCATCCTATTTCGAAAGCTCAGACTTGACGGAATGATGCGGCTTGGCGACAGCTTCGATAAGCATGTGACTGAACGCGCTTCTGTCGCCCTTGCAGATCAGGCGAAGTCAGCCGCCGTCATTACGTACATGGCCTTGCGGCCCTTGGCGTAGAGTTTGCGGGCGGTGGCGTAGATCGTCGACCGTGCCGCGTCGAAGGCGGCGAGGTAGTTCGCTTCGCCATCTGCAGGATATTTGAGCGCATCTGCCCTGATAAAGAACATTACTTCGAACATGCCGTCATGGCCGGTGAAGCGGATGCGGTGACCGTGTTCGTCGTAGCTGCGGCTTTGATTGGGGAAGTCGAGTGCCATGATCGGATACATCCTTGAAAAGAGGGCAGGTGCGCCGGCTGGCGTCAGCCTTTTGGCTTGCCGCGGGGCTTGATGCCGTTTCCAGCCTCCCTGACCTGAGAGCCGAGAGTGGGTGCCACAGGGGCGGCAACGGTTTTTTCTTTTTGGGCTTTCTGATTTCGCGACTGCTTCGCTTCTGGCTCTTGGCCATTGGGAACTCCATTCAGGAAAAGATTACGCCTCAAACGGCTGACCGGTCGTCTTGGTTGGAGACCCCGGGTAGTGTCTGCGGCAACTGGACCAACCCCGGCCCTTACGTGTGAGGCCGGAGGTAGACGGTCGATCAACTCACCAGCGCGTTGGCACAGGCCGAAGCTGCAGAACGGTTGGCGGTGGTTTCACCCGGCATCGTTGCCCATCCGCCGGCCTCGATGAACTGGCGCTGGTTGTAGGAACTGCCGATGGCCTTCAGGCTGGTCATTTGCTCTGCCGAATCCGGCGCGGACCGGAACCGTTCTAAACAGATGACCGTTGCCAGTTCGGAGCGAGAGAGATCGCCGGCTTCTGCCGCGAGGTCCCTCGACGTGCCGCCGGTGACCCAGCCACCCCAGGTAAAGCCGGCGATCATCGTGACCACCGCGGTCAGGATGCATGCCCATACGAGCGTCGATTTCGCCGGGTGGTAGGCTGCCCATCGCTGGCCGATGGACGGATTTCCGTTTGGTTCTACTGCCATAATGCCGTTTCCTCTCGATTTTGATCGATTTATGTGTTGGACGGCTGCAGTGCCTCGCTGCTGCCCTGACGCAAGTCCGCGCCCATGTCTTGCCATGCGCTCGGAAAAATGCCGCTCTTTCGGATGAAGCAGCGCCATCATCGCTTCAAGCCATGAAGCGAGGGCGGAAATAATATTTACTAAAGGTAATTTAGGTTGGTCGGGTCTAGCCGACAACTAGTAGATATGTATTCATTATTTCGTAAATTATAAGGCCTTTTTGAAAATATTTTTTGTAAAATATATTTATTTGAAATTTGTTTATTAGGGTATTGCTATTTTTTAATTATGAACTCGAAGAGTTGAATATGAAAATTCTGGGTATGTATTTATAATATTTATTTTCGCGCCTCGCTTTCGGGTAAAGCTCGCTGCCGAGAGCCTGCATTGCATGAACCGGGTTCTGTGGGACGATACCACGCGCCGCCTCGGCCCGTTCCGGCAGGCGCGGCGTGATGGCCTGGTGCAAGCCGTGTGACCGGACTGTCGCAACTTTTCAGAGTTCCATGACGTCGACCATAACATTCATCGCCAGGAAGGCATCCGTCGCGCCGATGAAGCCGCCGGAAATCGGCGTGGTCTGGGCGATGTCCCGGGCGACTGCAACGGGTATGAGGTTGGCGCTGCCCATGCTGCGGTTGGTCGGGTCAAAGGAGATCCACCCGGCGCCGGGAAGAAATACATCCACCCATGCATGGGTTGTTCCGCTGTCGCGCGATCCCATCAGTATCTCGGCGGGGTTGTAGAGATAGCCCGACACGATCCGTGCGCCAAATCCCAACAGACGCGCGGCCTCGGCGAACAGTACCGCGAAATCGCGGCAGGTGCCGGATCTGATCCTCAGAGTTTCGACCGGTGTCTGCGTACCTTCCGCGTCCCGGCTCAGATACATATGTTGGTTGGCAATGCCCGCGCTGATATCCTTGAGCATGGACAGCGTGTCGGTCCCGTAGCCGCCGACGAAGCCGCGGACCCAGCGATCAAGCGTTTTGAAGCGATCGGGATATTGCTGATCGCGAAGCGCGCCGAGGTCCTTCCACTCGTTCTGTTCGTACAAGAAGGGATAGTTGATCGCGGAAACGGCGATGTTGAAGACTGGCCAGTTGGCTGCCCTGAGGTCGACGACCGCAGCGCTGTCGATGGCAAGACTTGCCGTCGGACCGGCGAAGCTGGCGGTGGCGACCGAATTTCCGAAAACATCTGTCGACCAGTTCAGCGTGGCCCCCGGAGAGACATCGATGTTGTGGCTGACGAGCAGGAGATCATGGTTTTCGCGCGGACGGATCGTCAGCCTGTGGGGAGCTAGAAGAACCGGATCGCGATAGCTGTAGGTCGTTCGGTGCCTGATGCTGAGTTTGGTCATGTCGCGCTGCGGGCCTCATCCTTTATCGTCATCGGTAGGTTTGCTGGCAGTGCCGCCGGGCAGGGCACTTCATGCGGAAACAAGCGGGCGTGAGGTGATCGTCTGAACGCGGTGGGGCGCTCGTTCGGGTCAACTGGTCTCCGGCTCTTTGACCTCTGCGGCGCTGCGATAGAAATGCTCGGCGTGCTGGTAGTCGTTTTCCGCACCAACGCGGTCTCCTGCGGAGATCTTGAGAGCGGCGAAGGCGAGGTGCTGGCGGTGTTTTTCCATCAGGCACTTTCGCGACGATCCGGAATGCCGGTCTGTCCTTGGTCTGGTATTTTCCATGTACATGCCGAACGCGGGGTTCGCTCCTGATTGGTGAAAATGGGGTTAGTCGATCTGATCGGCGATGATCTTGCGCAGTTCATCTCGGGTGAGAACCTGTCGTCTCGTGGGCCTGGGCGGTGCCGGCCGAATGGCCGGTTGTACCGATGCCGGTGGACTTTTTATAATGGTTTTCATGGGGCCTACACGCAGGAGCACGGGCTCGACTGCGGCCATCGAATGTCACGGATTGAAAGAAAAGATACCCCTGCCGTCAGTCTGACGGGAGGTGGTTATATAGGACGTACGATATAATGCCATTGTGGCTGCATTGCGTTGCGGTGCAATCAATTCGGCAGAACGCGCGTGGTCATTTGATGAGAGCGCGCTCGCAGAGCGCCGCCTGCGTGGCTATCCTTGCATTTTATGGAGACCCGCATGGTGTCGATTTTCGAGCTTACCGCGCTCCTGCTGACGCTTTCGGCTTTCCTTGGCTGGTTGCGCGGTTTTCCGGCCATATGAATGGCTTGTGTTGGGCAAAATTCGCGTCATTGCACTATATCCGGCGGAACGTGCTGTCGCAAATCGCGGGATGCCGGTCATTTGGAGGGCCGGATTGTTGCGGTCTGACACGCGCAGATCGTCTGTGAGCACGTCCAGAAGCTCGTCGTCATTGAACGCTCGTAAACAGAAAAACCTGAAAAGCCCCCGGGGAATACAATTTCGGATGCAGTTTCCGTAAGAATATTCTGCCGACACCCGCAAACAGGGCACGGCTAGGCCCTCTCACGATCTGCGGACCGAATTGCCACCAGCGATGATGCGATTGATCAACGCTGCTGCAGCCTTGTGCATTTCGAGGTTTGCCTTTGTGCCTTCGGCGTTTTCATGTGAGGCCGCAGCATCCTGGAGCACGCCTATGATCTCGCTTTCCGGCAGGACCCGAGCGTCGTTCAGCGCGAGAAGCAGGGACTCGCAAATCGAGAGCGCCGCTACACCTGAATGAATGTCATGATCCGACATGCCGTGCTGACCTCTTCCAAAATTTACACGCTTGCGTTGAAATGCAGGCGGCGTATCAGGCAGTCTTTCAAAAAATCTGCTATGCTGTGCTGATCGACATCAGTCGCCAGTCAGGTTTCGCTGAAAGGATTTCGGCGGGTTTCGAAGATAGGTAGCCATTTTGGAAAATTCCGCGCTCGTCCGTAAGCTTGGTGCATTCGTTGCTCTTTCGGGGGCCGAACTGTCGGTGCTGGAGATGTTGCACAAGCGCCGCCGGGTCTTCGTCGCTGGCCGTGACCTCGTCCATCAAGGGCAGCCCGAACATGCGGCCTATATTCTGGCCTCCGGCTGGGCGTGTTCCTACAAGATCCTGCAGAATGGGCAGCGGCAGATCGTCGATTTTCAGATTCCGGGCGATTTCCTGGGACTGCGTAGCTTGCTGTTGCATGTGTCGGATCACAGCATCGAGCCGGTGACCGACATTGAGGTGACGGAGGTCCTTTCAAGCGACCTTCTGGATGCGTTTGCGCGCACGCACCGTCTGGGTGCGGCTGTGCTCTGGGCCGCGTCGCGAGACGAGGCGATGGTGGTGGAGCATCTGGTGGATGTCGGACGCCGAAACGCGGCCGAACGCATGGCGCATTTCCTGCTGGAACTTGGCGCAAGGCTTTCGCTCGTTGGTCTGGGCAGCAGGGCGGGCTATGCCTGTCCGTTGACGCAGTATCATCTGGGTGATGCTCTTGGGTTGAGTGCTGTCCATGTCAATCGGGTGCTTAGGCAATTGCGTGAAGCCGGAATGGTGACGTTTCGCGATGGGCACGTTGCGTTCCACACCTATGATCGCCTGGCCGACTATGCAGATTTCGATCCGACTTACCTGGATCAGGTCGGGCCGATTCTCGGTTAGCGAAATCCGGGCGTTGCCATCAAGATCAGATGCAATCGAGCCTCATCAGGGCAAACGCGGCTTTATGGTCAGCACACGCTTCGTGTTTTATCTCTCGTCACGTGCCGCAGCGGCACCCGTGCCAAGCTCGATGATCTCCGCCGTAATCGCTTCCTGCCGGACCCGGCGTAGCGTCGCCTCAAACGCTTCCAGTTCGCGTGCAATCTGACTACCTGCTGCGGCCATGGCCTGCAGCCGCGCGTCATTTTCGGCGGCAAAGGCGTGTAGCGCGGTCCGGCACACAAGGGCATGAAAATAGTCTGCACCCAGACTTTCGATCAGGGCGCCGACAGGAAGCTGCATCAGCGGGTTTTCAAACGCGGCTTTCGGAAGCGCGGACAGATCGATCGGGAAAAGGCTGTGCCGCATGACCACCGCCCGCCCGGACACCTGCCCGGTGAAGATGACATCGAGACTGTCGATGCGACCCGCTCCGACTGCGCCGTAGATCGTCCTGGTGATGCTGTCGGCGAGTTTCGGGATGCCGTGTGTGTGTGCTGGCATCGCCGCGTTCCAAGCCGGCACAATGCCGCGGACGGCGGCAATGGAAAGGCCCCGGGTTCCGACCAGAAACAGGGTGCTGGGATCGGGCGTTGCGCCGATACTGTCCAGCACGCGTTCGCTGAAGGCGCCGGCGAACCCCTGTTCGGCGCAGAATACCAGAAGACCGGCGTTTCCCGAAACAGTCCGGGGGCTTCGTGTAGGTATGGCTTCGGCCGCAAGAGCGCTCGCCATAACGGCGGCGATGGTCGCCGCATAGCTGTCGACCGCCTCGACCTGCGTTCGGGCAATATGGGCGCGCGCTGCGGCGATACCTTTCATGGCGTTCACGACCGCCCCCAATTGACCGATACTTTCGATCCGGGCGCTGATATCGGCCAGTCGCTCCGTCATGATGCCGGTGTCTCTGGGGTTGGTGCGTCCATGCCGCCTTTAGACTTGCCATTGTCAGTGCTATCGTCAGACAGGGATGCGGCAAGGCTTGTGACCGCCGCCGTGAGCGTTGCACGCATATCCGCAGTTATCTCGCGTCCTTCGGCGATAGCGCCCAGGATTTCGGTAGCATCCCTGTCGAGTGCTGCGGGCAGTCCGGCGCGAAATGCGGCCACTGCTTTCAGAGACAGGGGATCAAGCAGGCCCGCCTGCACGGCCAGCATCAGCGCAACTTCGTCGGCGAGGCGGAATGGCGCATGCTGGGGCTGGCGAAGGATTGCACGGATCCGTTCTCCGCGTTTGAGCTGGTCGCGAACCCTGCCATCGGGCATGCCACCGAAGCGGGTGAACACCTCCAGCTCCAGAAACTGCGCATAATCGAGCCGCAGCGTACCGGCAGCCGCGCGCAAACTCGGCGCCTGCGTTTTGCCGCCAACACGGCTGACGCTCAGCCCCACATCCATCGCCGGCTTCTGGCCCTGATGGAACAGGCTGGCATCCAGCACGATCTGTCCGTCGGTGATCGAGATCAGGTTGGTTGGGATGTAGGCCGACAGGTTGCCAGAGTCGGTTTCGGCAATCGGCAGGGCGGTCAGCGATCCGCCGCCGCGATCCTTCGACAATTTCGCGGCCCGCTCCAGCAGACGAGCGTGGATATAAAACACATCGCCCGGATAGGCTTCGCGGCCCGGCGATTGCCGGGTCAAGAGCGCGATTTCGCGGTGGGTCGCAGCATGTTTCGACAGATCGTCGATCACGATCAGGGCGTGTTGACCCTTGTCGCGGAAATACTCCGCCATCGTCATCCCGGCATAGGGGGCGATCCACTGCAAGCCGGGCGCTGCGGCCGAGCCGGCCACAAGCACGGTGCAGCGCTCGAAGTTCCCCTGGGCCTTGAGCGCGTCGATCGCGCGGCGCACGCTGGATGTCTTCTGGCCTAAGGCGACATAGATGCAGATCATGTCGCTGTCGCGCTGCGCTATCAGCGCGTCGATAGCAAGGGTTGTCTTGCCTGTTGAATGATCGCCGACGATCAGTTCGCGCTGGCCCCGGCCAAGCGCAAACAGCGTGTCCATGGCAACGATGCCGGTCTGCACCGGTTCGGTCACCAGGTCGCGCTCAATGATCGCGGGGGCAGGGCGTTCGATCGGCAAACGGGTCGTAACCTCGATCGGCCCCTTGCCATCAAGCGGGCGGCCCAGCGGATCGACGATCCGGCCCAGCAACGCTTCACCGACCGGAACCTGCACGACCTCGCCAGAGCCGAATACCGCGTCACCAGCCTCGACATCGGTTGCGGCATCCAGAAGCACGCAGCCGATCAGGTCGGGGCCCAACACCCGGGCGAACCCGACCTGGCCGCCTTCAAAGCGCAGCACCTCGTCCAGCTGCACATTGCGCAGCCCGGAGATCATCGCCACGCCGTCGCCGATTTCCTCGACCTTACCTCTGTGTTCGACCCGTGGCCCGAGCGTGGCACCCCGCAGCGCGCCTTGTGCGTCGGCAAGCCAGTCGGGGGTGTCAGCGGATGGCATCGTTCATCTCCCTAGAGATAGTGGCAAGATCCGCCCGCCAGCTGTTGTGCAGCACGAAATGCGCGCTTCTCAGTTCCAGTCCGGCGATCAGATCGGGATCGGTGACAAATTTCAGTCTAGGCGTCCCGCCCAGCGCGGCGATGACCGCTTTCTTGATTGCAGCCTTTTCTGCCGCGGACAGGGCGGCAGCGGTGATGATCTCTATCTCAGCCGTGGAGGCGACCAGAGCGTCGCGCTCGGATGTCGCCATGCCGTCGATGGCCTTGATCAACAGCGAAAGCCAGGCGTCGCGGACGGCAGATGGCGGCAAACGGCTCAAAAGCTTGCCGGCAATCTCCACCGAAAGCGTTGAGGCTTGCGCGGCGTTGGCTTTGCGAGCGGCCTCGCTATCACGTTTGATGGATGTTTGCGCCGCCGCCAGCACTGTCTCGGCCTTGGCCTGGGCTTCGGCAAGTTTCGCCTTCGTTTCCGCCTCCGCCCTTGACATTGCCTCGGCCAGCAAGGCCTGGCGCTCCGCCGCCAGGCCTGCGCGGTCCTCGCTGACCTTGGCCAGCGCCGCATCGGCCTTGGCCTGCGCCGCCTTTGCTGCGTCTAGCGTTGCCTTTGTCGAGGCCTGTCGCTCGGCAATGGCCGCAGCGACCGGACGCCAGAATAACCGCGACAGCAGCCAGACAAGGATCAGGACATTGACTGCCTGCAGGCCGAGGGTCCACCAATTAATGGTCATGCGATCAGGCCAGCAGCGGGTTTGCAAAGAGCAGCAAAAGCGCGATCACAAGACAGTAGATCGCTGTTGTCTCGATCATCGCGAGACCCACGAAAAGCGTGCGCGAGATTGTGTTGGCCGCCTCGGGTTGGCGCGCTATCGCATCCATCGCGGCTGCGACGGCGCGACCTTCGGCAAGGGCGGGGCCGATTGCGCCAAAGGCTACGGCGAAGGCCGCGCAGATGATGCTGGCAAGTGGGAGGTAGTCCATCAGAGATCCTTTTTCGTTTGGGGCGTGGCCGGTATGGTGTCTTCAGGCTCCGACTGGCCGTCTTCAACCGCAGCCGTGATGAACACCATGGCAAGAACGGCGAAGATGTAGGCCTGGACAAGCCCGGTCAAAAGATCGAGCGCCATCAGCGGGATTGGCACCAGAAGCCCGGCCAGCGAGGCGACAATGCCGATGATGAAAACTCCGCTCATCACGTTGCCGAAGAGGCGAACGAACATGGAAAAGACGCGGGTGACGCTTTCCAGCATGTTCAGCGGGATCATCACCGGATTGGGTGCGGCGAAGGACTTCAGATAGCCGCCCACACCGCCGCCACGCACGCCGAACCAGATCACCGAGAGAAACACGAGGACGGCAAGCGCGGCATCGGTTTCCAGTTGCGCTGTCGGCGGGTCGATCCCCGGCACGAGCGAGGTCCAGTTGGCCACGAGGATGAACAGGAACAATGTGCCGATGAAACCGCGATAGGGGCCGGGTACGGCCCCCGTGGTTTCGCGAATCTGGGTGTCGATCGTGGCGACAATCAATTCCAGCGCGGCTTGCCGCTTCTTTGGAAGCAATGCGAGCCGCCGGGTCAGCAGATAGGCTCCAAGCACCATCACCACCATGATCACCCAGGTGGTAATGACGGCCTGCGTGATCGGAACCGGTCCGATCTGGAACAATGTGACGGATTCGAGCGGGGAGTTCACGGCGATACCCTCCGTGTCCCGCGCAAGATCACTGCCTTGGCGACAAGGACGCCCGCCAGCGCGACCAGAAGCGCCGCCCAGCCCGCCTGAACGGCCAGGTAGAATCCAACGAAAAGCAGTGCCAGACGGCCAAAAGTCAGAGCCAGCGCCAGCACAGGATGCCCCTGGCTGACGATAAGGTCAGCGGTACGGCGCATCGCAAGGAAATAGGCATAGCCCAGCGCAAATCCGCCGAGAAAACCGGCCAGCATGGTGACAGGCAGCGGCAGTGCGGACAGGTCGATCATTGTGCATTCATCCATTTCCAGGCGGTCCAGCCGCCAATGACGAGCCCGATCAGCATGAATGGCGCGCTCCAGAAGATGCCCGTTGAAAGCCGCGCATCGATCCAACGGCCTAAGAACAGGCCCGCAAGCGTCGGCACCACGAAAATCCAGCCCAGCACACCGATCTGTGCCAGACGGCGGCCAACCGACATATCCCCCTCACGCAGCCACCGGTCTCGCCGCTTGCGGCGCAGACGTGTCTCGACGATCAGCGGGTCTTCGTCCGGGTCTGTCGGATGTGCTGGGCTCATTTGAATCTGCCTGCGTTTGCGCCCGGCTGAAGTCGGCTGATCATGCGACGGATGGCGTTCAGTTGCAGGCGAACTGTCTCGACATGTTCCGTCCGCTCCTCGTCTGCGTCCGATTGAAAACGGGCCAGCACCTCGCTATCCAGCGTGGCAAGGTCATCGCCTGCCACCGCCTCGCGCGTGGCGATGTCAATGACCGTCGCCGGCTTGCTGCCTACGGTCATGACCCCGCCGCGCACAGCGCAAAACCGCTCGCTTTCGTCCTTTCGCCAGCTGACGATGGAGATTTTGAGCGCCGTCAGGAATGAGGCGTGGCCGGAAAGGATGCCGAAACTGCCGCTTTCATCCTCGGCGCGCAGACTGTCGATGTCCTCATTCACCACGACCGAAAGGGGCGTCACGATCCTCAGTCTCATGCCGCAGGCTCCTTTTCCGATGCTTTGGCGCTGGCTTCTTTGCTGCGCGCATCCTCAAGCGTGCCAACCATGTAGAGTGAGCTTTCCGACCACTCATCGGCCTCGCCGTTCAGAATGGCGCGGCAACCCGCCAGCGTATCGGCAAGCGCGACACTTGCGCCGGGCGTGCCGGTGAAGGCCTCGGTCACCATGAAGGGTTGGGTCAGGAAACGCTGCAGCCGCCGCGCGCGTTTGACAATCAGCCGGTCGGCGGCACCCAGTTCCTCGACCCCGAGCAGCGAAATGATGTCGGACAGTTCGCGGAACCGTGCCAGCGCCTGACGGACAGCCTCCGCAGTCTGATAATGCGCCTCACCCACCACCAGAGGGTCGAGCAGCATCGAGGATGAAGCCAGCGGGTCGATTGCCGGATAAAATCCTTCCGCAGCCTGCGCGCGCGACAGCACGATGACGCAATCCATATGGCTGGAAATTGTTGTCACCGCCGGGTCGGTGAAATCGTCGGCGGGCACATAGACGGCCTGAATTGCAGTCACCGCAGAACCGGCGACGGAAGCGATGCGCTCTTCGAGTCCCGCAACCTCGGTCGCCAGCGTCGGCTGGTAGCCGACGCGTGAGGGCAGGCGACCCAGAAGGCTCGAGACCTCCGCGCCAGCCTGAACGAAGCGGAACACATTGTCCATCAACAGCAAAACATTCTTGTGCTTCTGGTCGCGGAAATATTCTGACACGGTCAGCGCCGTCAGTGCCGCGCGCCAGCGTGCACCGGGCGGTTCGTTCATCTGACCGTAGACGAGAACGGTGCGCTCCAGCACGCCGGAACCCTGCATCTCGGTCAGGAGTTCGTGGCCCTCGCGCGATCGTTCGCCGATGCCTGCGAAGACAGAGATGCCTTCATATTTCTCGACCATGGCGCGGATCAGCTCCATCACCAGAACGGTCTTGCCGACGCCTGCGCCTCCAAACATCGCAGCCTTCCCGCCTTGCGCCATCGGCGTCAGCAGGTCGATCACCTTGATACCGGTCTCAAATACGTCGGTGGTCCCGGTCTGGGATTTGAGAAGCGGCGGCAGGGCGTGAATCGACCGGCGCGGGGTATCATCGGGCAGCGCGGGTCCGTTGTCCTGCGGATTGCCCACAACGTCCAGAAGGCGCCCGAGGACGGCCTCTCCAACGGGTACGTCGACGGGCCTGCCGGTGGCGCGAACGTCCACGCCACGCGCAAGCCCTGCCGTCGTCTGGAAAGCGACGGCCCGTAGCGTTTGCAGATCAAGATGGCTGTGCACTTCGAGAATGAGCGGCTCCGGCCGGTCCCATTCCACGATCAGGGCAGAATTGATCGGCGGCAGATTACCTTCGGCGAAGACGACATCCACGACCGCCCCTCTGACGGCATGTACGGACCCGTTTGTCGGGTTGGAAACGTTCCGGGTCGCGTCTTGCTTTCGCATGGGCTTCGGATCTTTCGGTATGGGGCCGTTGTTGCTTTGGCTCAGGATACACACCGCGTCGGGTTGTCCGCACTGATCGGTGTTAGTTGAACAGCGCAAGGCCTGAGGTCCCGGCTCTCGACAAAAAGAGGTGGCACCCGCGATACACCTTGGAAAAACACATGCGTCAGTGGCGGCATTGAAGCGACTGGGAATTGGAGGGCAATTGAGTGACCACATAGGCGCAGCCGGGATGTTCGACGTCTTCCCCAAAGCCAAGGCCTGCTGGCTGAAAAAGGCTACGCCGCCGGCTGGTTTCGAAATGCCTTGGCGGCGCTCAACTAAACGCCTGCCTTCCTTCAAAGGCAAACCGCAAACTCCCGATCCCGTATGATTGTGCACTCTGCAGCGTTGCTTGCTCCGCCGGCCTAAATCGCACTCGGAACATGAGCAGTCTTCCGCCACAGGAACGGAGCGTGATAGAGTTCGGCGAGTGCCCTCCAGGCCGCCACGGAAAGCATCAGCCAATAGAGCGGAACATAGAGTGCATCCACACGCATCTGCCGTTTTTCTTCAGGACGCATGCGCGACAGACCGAGCCGCAGAAACACCAGATAGCTGGCCAGAATATTGGCGATGTCCACGCCGGACAGCAATTGATGCAGGGCGGAGGGCTGGTAATCCGGATGAATGATCGTGGCAATTGTCGTGAGCAGAGCTACAAACAGGAGTGGATGCAGCAACGCGGACAGGATAACGCCCGCGCCGTTGACCAGAAAGGCTGTAGTCCCGAGCGTACCCAGTTCACGATGGAGTTTTCGGGGTTCGCGCAATGCGACGAGCAAAGTCTGAAGCCACCCCTTGATCCAGCGTGAGCGCTGGGCCATCCATGCGCGCCCACGTACGGGCGCGTCTTCAAGCGTCTCGCTTGTGATCACGCCGCAGCGATAGCCCAGACGGTGAAGCCTGAGACCGAGATCCGCATCCTCGGTGACATTGTAGGGATCCCATGCGCGGCATTTGCGCAGTACCTCGGTGCGGAAGTGGTTCGATGTGCCGCCAAGCGGAAGCGGGAAATCATGCCGTGCCAGAAAAGGCAGAATGCCCCGGAACAGACCGGCATATTCGCAGGCAAACAAAGCTGTGATCCAGTTTTGGCCGATATTGTCGATCGTCAGCGGCGCCTGCAAGCAAGCCAGTGCTGCGGGCCCGTTTTCGAAGGTGATCCAGGCTTCCCGCAACTGGTCGGGGTGTGGTCGGTCTTCCGCGTCGTAAATGGTGAGGAATTTTCCCCGCGCGCCCGAAAGCGCATAGTCGAGCGCCTTCGGTTTTGTCCGTGGGGCTGCCGGCGGCACGGTGACGAGTTCGAATTGCGGCGGCAAGCACTCTGTCTCAATGGTCGCGATGGTTTCGTGATCGTCTGCCTCGCACACCAGCTTGATATCGAGCTTTGAGGCAGGCCAGTTGAGCTTTTTCAGGTGGCTGACGAGTTGCGGAACCATATTGGCTTCGTGATAGAGCGCAACCATGACCGTGTAGACCGGCGGTGGTGTCTCATCCGCCGTCCGGTCATCGGCGTCAGCGCGGGTGGGTGCGGGTGGGCCCATACGCAACGCCGCCAGACGGACGAGCAGGGTGAGGAAATACAGTGCGGTGAAAAGGATGTGCGTGGCGAGGAGCGTTTCGGCGGGAAACAGCGCCAGGCCGGAGAAGAATGATGCCACGCCGCCGCCGAGCAGAAACCCCTGTTTTCCCCAGAAAACGATACGGGCAGAGAACCGCGGCTCCCAGGCCATCAGGCGGTGAATTGTGGTGATCAGCCTGCGTCTTGCGCCGGCATGCCAGACAGCATGGCGGATCGTGGAGGGCGTGGTGATCACAACGGCCCGGCGAAGCGCTGGCCGGCGGGCCAGGCGCCGGTGAAGCTCGGCCAGGCCCGCAGCGCGCGGCACGACAGCAAATGTGGTGTTGCCATCCCTGTCCTCCAGTCGGAGGCCGCTGGCGGTCACCAGCAGGCGGTCGAGCCTGGGGCGATCAATAACGCAGGTCACGTCGAGTTTAGGAACGAACGGTAGCCCGAGGTAGAAAGCCAGTCGCCGATAGTAGGCCTCAGGGGAGACTGCGCCATTGGCGAGGAGCTCCTGTTCTATGGTTGTAGCGTTGTGTCGGGCGGCGGTTTCTGCGGCGCAGATCGTAGCATCTTCAAAGCCGAGTCGCTTCAGCGTCCGGCGTTCACTGGCAAGCGGATCGGTTTCCGCCCGCGCTAGCGCGCCCGGGTTCTTCGGTCTTGTGCGCATGGTCACGGACAAGTTCGAAGCCTTCAAAGCAACCTCCTTCAATACCACTCATGGGGGTAATTTCGAAGGTTTCTATTAAAGACGTAGTTTTCCGCGAATCACAACATGTAATAGATTTTTTATTTCAGCACACGCAATGGTTATAACTTGTGGTGCAGGTAAACACCATTGTTCACCGCCTTTGCGGCCCTCTTACAGCGCGCGGTAACGTGCGATTGCGCCGCGTTCAATAGCGGCGCAGGTGAGTTTGTCCAACGCAAGCCGGTCCCGCACAAGCTGGAGCAGGCGGATTTCCTCGGGCCTGATCGCCTGATCGACCGACATGATTTCCACGGCAAGCGCATAGGCGGTGTCATAAAGCCTGGCCGGCAGCGTGTCGCGGATGATTTCAAGCGCGATATCCATGCCTTCATCGCCGGACAGGATATCCGCACAGGCATGGGCGACATCGGTCAGGCGGTCCTCGTCAAAACCGTCGAAGACCGGTAGCGAACGGGTAATATGGCCGATGCGCAGCAACTCGACATCGCTCATTGCGCTGTCGACGGCCGAGGCCATGACCATCACATAGATCAGGGCGTCATAATGGGTAAGCGGTGTTCGGGTCATGGGAATGTCTTTCGATTGGATGCGAGGGGTCGCCGCTACTGGCTGGCCCAGATGATGCGGGCGATCCATTCTACGGCGGCAAGGTCGAAGGTAAGATTTTGATGGGCGGGGTTGATCGACATCAGTTCGATCTGACGGCTGGTGCGGCGCACCAGCACCTTGGCCATGACTTCTCCGTCGAGGGTCTTGACGACTACGCGATCACCCTTGCGCGTGTCGGCATTGGCCTCGACGATCAACACATCGCCGTCACGATAAAGCGGCAGCATGCTTTCGCCCTGCACTTCGAGTGCATAGACACTCTGGCTGGTCAGCGCAGGCGCAGGAAAATCGACCTCGTCCCAGCCCTGGCCGACCGGATAGCCGCCATCGTCAAAAAAGCCACCGGTTCCCGCCCGCGCCATGCCAAGCAATGGGATCGTCGAAGCTTGTGGCGGAAATGCCCCCCTCGGCGGACGGCCATCCCCGGAGGCGAATTCATCGCCTTTATCGAGAAAAGCGGAGAGATCGCTGCCGGTCGCATCAAGAACCTTGGCAATGGATTCCATTGAGGGCCAACGCTCGCGTCCGTCCTTGCCAATGCGTTTGGATTTGTTGAAGGCGGTGGGGTCCAGGCCGGCCTTGCGCGCCAGCCCCGAAGGGGTCAGCTTATGGCCGGCGGCCAGTTCGTCAAGCGCACTCCAGATGGCGCTATGGCGAAGCTTGCTGGACATGGTTGTTCACTCCGGCCACTGCGGCGCATCGATAACGGAGAGAATATATCGCAAAGATCACTGTCAGGTAAAGCCGAAACAGGAATAAAATCCTCTGTCCGGTCACGCCACCATCGCCATATTCACCTTGCCAAGCTGAATCACCGCCTGGGTCCGGCTGTCGACATTCAGTTTCAGCAAAATGGCCGAGACATGGGCCTTGACGGTAGCCTCGGAGACGCCGAGTTCATAGGCGATCTGCTTGTTGAGAAGGCCTTCGCACAGCATCCTCAGCACGCGTGACTGCTGCGGCGTCAATGTCTGCAGCCGTTCCAGCATATCGGCAATGTCGGGATCGGTTTCCTCGCCGCCCTCGAAGTCCTCCGGCGTATAGATCTCGCCGGAGAGCACGGTGCGGATGCCATTGCGCAATTCGTCGATGCCGACGGATTTGGAGATGAAGCCGGAGGCGCCGAGCGCTAGCGCCCGGCGGATCGTGTCGTCGTCGTCGCTCGCCGAAATGACCACGATCGGCAGGCTGGAAAACTCCGCCTTCAGTGTTATCAGACCGGAAAGTCCGCTGACCCCCGGCATGGCAAGATCGAGCAGCAGCAGGTCGGCCTCGGGGTGTTCGCGGGCAGCCTGCTGAACTCCCTCGAAATCACCGGCCTCGACCACAGCATAATAGGTGGCCATTCCGCTGATGGCTTGTTTGAGTGCGCTGCGGAAAAGCGGATGATCGTCGGCGATCAGTATTGTCTGTCCGGTCATTCGCTGCCTCCTCCCAAAGGCAATGTCACAACCCTGCCGTTTGTCGCTTGACGGCGACAATACACAGCCATTGCGACCAAAGGGCGAAAATCTTTTCCATGATCGCGCGTTTCAGCTGGATATCAATAGAAAAAACGGATCTGCCATGAAAATCCCGCATTTGCTGTTGCTTTCGCGTGTCGCCCTGTACTTGCCATGGACTTTTGCCGCAGGCTGGTTCAAACCGTGCCGAATGGAAGCCGCCGGGACATGATGCTTATGCCGCAACCAATATTCAAGATCGTCGCGCGCCTTGAATGGCAGGCCGCACGCCTTTCTGGCACTTATGATGGTACCGATGTCGACCGTGCTGACGGCTTTATCCATTTTTCGACAGCGGATCAGGTGGCAGAAACTGCTGCACGGCATTTTTCCGGCAAGCGCGATTTGCTGCTCATTGCCGTCAATGCCGGGATGCTGGGCGATGCGCTGAAATACGAACCTTCGCGCGGCGGTGCGCTGTTTCCCCATCTTTATGGGGTTCTTCCCTTTTCCGCAGTGGTCTGGGAAAAGGAACTGCCTGAAACGGCCGCTGGCGGCCATGACTTTAGCGGACTTCTGGCATGATCAATCTCTTCAAATGCGGCGCGCGCAATGCGGTTTTCATGCTCGACCCGGAGGTGGCGCATGGCTTGACTGTCAAGGGGATCGCTAGCGGGCTGATGCCGCGTGCCCGCCACGCGGTTGACGACCGTCTCGCGGTCACTGCGGCTGGCCTTTCCTTTGCCAATCCGCTGGGGGTTGCCGCCGGTCTCGACAAGAACGGCGAGGCGATCGACGGTCTGGTGAAGCTCGGCTTCGGGCATGTGGAAGTGGGCACCGTGACGCCACGCCCGCAACCCGGCAACCCGAAGCCGCGGCTGTTCAGGCTGGTGAAAGACGAGGCGGTGATCAACCGAATGGGTTTCAACAATGACGGCCATGCAGCGCTCGCCGCCCGGCTTGAAAAGCGCAAGCGGCATGGCGTCATCGGCGTCAATATCGGCGCCAACAAGACCTCGGAAGACCGGATCGCCGATTATGTCGCAGGTATTGATCTGTTCTCGCCGCTTGCCGACTATCTGACCGTCAACATTTCCTCCCCGAACACGCCGGGTCTGCGTGACCTGCAGGCGCGCGAACAGCTTGCAAAGCTGCTCGATGCCGTTGCCGACGCTCGGGAAAAGGCGGCGGTCCGCTTGCCGGTGTTCTTGAAGATCGCGCCCGATCTGACCGAAGCCGGCCTGGACGATATCATCGCCGAGATTGCCGGGAGCACGCTTGACGGGGTGATCGTTGCCAACACGACGCTGTCGCGCAACGGCCTGACGGACGAAAAACAGGCGGGTGAGAGCGGTGGTCTTTCCGGTGCGCCATTGTTCGAGCGCTCGACCGCGCTTTTGGCGCGCATGCGTCAGCGCCTTGGGCCGGACATGGTGATTATCGGCGTTGGCGGCGTTTCGACCGGCGAACGGGCGCTGGAAAAAATCCGCGCCGGTGCCGACCTGGTGCAGATCTATTCCGGTATGGTCTATGAGGGGCCGCAGCTGATGGCCGACAGTTTTGCGGCGATGCTTGCAGCGCTGGAGAAGGACGGTCTGTCATCGATCCGTCAGCTGCGCGATACCGCCGTCAATGAATGGGCCGCGAAGCCTTTCGAATTCGCTACTGGCTGAGGCACATCGACCAGAACGGGGTGTTGCCTGAATTGGGGCTGGCTGCTTTCGCAACCCCGAGATGGGAATAATTTCCAAGCATATTCTTCAAATGCCCGGGTGAATTGACCCAGGCCTGAAACGCCCGCTCGGGCGTTGCCTGATGCATGGCAATGTTTTCGGCGGCCGGCAGAGGCAGGTCATTGCGCTTGAACCGGGCGGCGACCGCTTCACTTCCGGTGATGTGGTTCATCTTGTCGGCAAGCGCCATCCGGCTTGCCTGATCGACTGCCACAGCGGTGCAGGCGCGCGACGCGCTGACCGGTGGAAGCCCACGGGATTGCCGCAGTTCATTGACCCACGGCAGGAAGGTTGCGGTCATCGTCTGCGACGAGACATTGCCTTTTGGCATGCCGCCGCCGAAAAGGCCGACACTGCAGGCAGAAAGTCCGATTGCAATAAGGGCCAGTGTAAAGCCCCGGCGGCCTGTCTTGGATACGGTCAACGGCGATAACTCAGAATGCGGATGATGATAAACACCGGGATGACGATGATGGCGCCAAGCACGAAATAATGGCCGATCTCGCCGAGAGCGGCAAAGCCGCGCTGCCAGAGATTGCCGAAGAAATCGATAACGCCATACCACAGGTCGAGCGGATGGATGCCGACCGCGGAGAAAATGAAGCCGACAATCAGAGAGACGACCAGCAGTCTGACGAGCGTGCCGACAACGGTACCGCCCAGAAACCGGTTCACTTCATTGCTCATTCCGTTCGTCCTTTTTGCTGGGCTCGTCCATAAGGCGATAATGGGGCGCAATCAAGGTGGAGAGCGCTCCTTTGGAAGACAAGAGCTGCCAGATGATTCCGCTTGCTTTTCCGGCGAAAAAGCGACATTGGCGCTCAGTGCAACTGCCTGGTTTCAAACCCCTTGAACAATTTATCCTTTTCTTCCGGCGACCTGCTCGCAGACCGCCGTGCCGATTTTGCGCGGATGCTGGACGAGGCCGGCGAATTTGCTGCGGCTGCAGATCTGATGGTGCAGGCGCTTGAGCTTGTGCCCGGGTGGCCGGCGGGCCTCGCCTTGCTGTCAGCCTATCAGGAACATGCCGGAGATATTGAGCGCGCAATCGAGACGCTTGAAGCGCTCGAAAAGCTGGATGCAGAGGACGTTTTTGCAGCGCCGATGAAACTTGCCGTGCTTGGCGCGGCCCGTATACCGGTCCATCCGCCGGGCCGCTATGTCGAGGCGTTGTTCGATTCCTACGCAGAGCATTTCGACGCGGCATTGACCGAACGGCTTGACTATCGCGCGCCGCAACAACTGGCATCATTGCTGCTGGAGAGCGAAGGCGGCGCCCGCTACGGCCTGGCCGTCGATCTTGGCTGCGGCACAGGACTTTCCGGAGAGGCATTTTACCAGTATGCCGAACGCCTCGAAGGCTTCGACCTTTCGCAAAACATGCTTCAGAAAGCCGAACAGAAAGGCTTTTATGCGGTTCTGGTCCAGGCCGACCTTTTGCTGGCGCCTGAAGAAAGCGGACTTTTTTCGGCGGCACGTCCCTATCGGCGCGCCGACCTTGTGATTGCCGCTGATGTGGCGATGTATCTGGGCGCACTCGAAAGTCTGATGCGCCATGTCACTGCGCTCATCGCACCTGGCGGGCTGTTTCTGTTTTCCGTCGAGGAAGCGGCTCCCGGAAGCGATTTCACCTTGCTGCCGAGCCTGCGTTATGCCCATTCAGCTTCCTATGTGAAGCGGTTGCTGACCGGGGCGGGCCTCAGTCTCAAGGCCGAACGGAAAACCGTGCTGCGCAAGGATGCCGGCGAACCGGTGCCGGGCCTGCTGTTTCTGGCCGGGGTCTGAACGGGAACTTCATCCGGGTTTCCGGCGTTTTGATATACAAAACCCGATGAACCTCACATGGAGGCCGTTATGACTTTGACACCGGAACTCTGCCACGCCGCCCGTATTCTTGCCCATATCGATCGCGAGGCGCTGGCCCATGAAAGTGGAATTCCTGAAGATAAGATCGCCGAATTCGAAAACGGAACAGCTGACTTTGGCGCCACAAGCCAGGATAAGCTGAAAGGCACGCTTGAGGCGCTCGGCGTCATGTTTCTACCGGAGGAAAACGAAGGCGGTATCGGCATTCGCCTGAAATTCACCGAAAGTGAAACCCGCCGTATTCTCAACTGGGAAGGTGAGGGCGGTCGCGTCGACCAGGACGACGTCGTCTGAGGGTTTGACGCGCACATTGTTTTGGTTGATGAAGAAACCGGGATGGCCCTGCTTCGGGCAGGTCGTCCCGGTTTTATCATATCGGGAACGGCTGTTCTTAGCGGTTTCCTTTCTCTTCGGAATGGCGCCAGGTGTCTGAAAACAGGTTTCTCAGAAACATTCTCAATTCCACATCCGAAAACCATTCTGGGCTTGAGGATGTTCAGGGCATTGTCACAGGGGCGGTTCTCGCCTCGCTCGGTGTGCTTGTGCTCAAAGCGGGCGGTTTGCTCACCGGCGGCACGGCGGGCCTTGCCTTTCTGCTGGTGTATTCATCCGGTATCAGCTTCGGTCTCGCCTTTTTCGTGGTCAACCTGCCGTTCTACTATTTCGCTTGGAAGCGGATGGGCGTTGCCTTCACAGTCAAGACCTTCATTGCCGTTGGGCTGATGTCGGCGCTCACCGGCATCATCCCGCGCTTTCTGACAATCGGCGATACCCATCCGTTGGCGGCCGGCCTTTTCGGCGGGGTTCTGGTCGGAACGGCGCTTCTGATCTTTTTCCGCCACAGCGCCAGCCTTGGCGGTTTCGGCATTCTGGCGCTTTACCTGCAGGACCGGTTCGGACTGAAGGCGGGCTATGTCCAACTCGGCCTCGACGGTCTGGTTCTGGTGCTCTCGTTTTTCGTGGCGACCCCGTTCATTATCGCCTGCTCGATTGCCGGCGCCGTGGTCATCAACATTATTCTTGCCTTCAATCATCGCCGCGACCGCTATATCGCGATGTAGAAATACCTTTCCCCGTGTGCCGTTTCCTGCAATCGTAGTTTCATGAACGAAACGGAAACATCCATACTGCCGGAGCGCTTCCGCCGCTGGTTTGCCGCAAATGGCTGGCAGCCGCGCGCCCACCAGCTCGGGCTGCTCGCGCGCGCCGGTTCGGGCGAGGACATGCTGCTGATCGCCCCGACCGGGGCGGGCAAGACGCTCGCCGGTTTTCTGCCGACGCTTGCAAATCTCGACGGCCAAGGCCCGCACCAACCGGGAACGCGCCCGCGCGGGGTACACACGCTCTATATCTCGCCGCTGAAGGCGCTGGCCGTTGATATCGCCCGTAATCTGGAGCGTCCGGTCACCGAAAGCGGCCTTGCCATCACCATGGAAACCCGGACCGGTGACACGCCGCAATCAAAACGCCAGCGTCAGCGGCTGAAACCGCCCGATATCCTGTTGACGACGCCGGAACAGCTGGCGCTGCTTCTGGCGGCCAAGGATGCCGGCCGGTTTTTCGAGGATCTGCAATTCGTGATTTTCGATGAACTGCATTCGCTGGTCACCTCAAAGCGCGGCCATCTGCTGTCGCTGGGGCTGGCAAGGCTGAGACGGTTGCGCCCGGAACTCACCGCCATCGGTCTTTCCGCCACAGTGTCGGACCCGATGGAGTTGCAGCGCTGGCTGGTGGCGCAGACCGGCGAGGTTGACCCGGCGCCGCATGCAGGATTGATCACCGTGAGCGGCGGTGCGCGGCCCGAAATCACCATTTTGCAGGCCTCGCAGCGTATTCCCTGGTCGGGCCATTCGGCACGCTATGCCGCTCCCGATATTTACGCGGAACTGAAACAACGGACGATGACGCTGATCTTCGTCAACACCCGCTCGCAAGCGGAAATCGTGTTTCAGGAGCTCTGGGCCATCAATGACGACAACCTGCCGATCGCGCTGCATCACGGCTCGCTCGATGTCGGTCAGCGCCGCAAGGTGGAAGCGGCGATGGCTGCGGCAAGCCTGCGCGCGGTCGTCGCGACCTCGACGCTTGACCTCGGTATCGACTGGGGGGATATCGACCTTGTGATGCATATCGGCGCGCCCAAGGGCGCAAGTCGGCTGGCGCAACGCATCGGCCGTGCCAACCATCGCATGGATGATCCAAGCCGCGCCATTCTGGTGCCAGCCAACCGGTTCGAGGTGATGGAATGCCAGGCGGCACTCGATGCCAATTATGTCGGTGCACAGGATAGTCCACCCATTGGCGATGGCGCGCTGGATGTGCTGGCCCAGCATGTGCTCGGCATGGCCTGCGCCGAACCGTTCGATGCGGACCTGCTTTATGAAGAGGTGCGTTCGGCGCTGCCCTATCACGGGCTTCACCGCGAGACCTTTGCCCGCATTGTCGATTTCGTTGCCACTGGCGGCTATGCGCTGAGAACCTACGAGCGCTATGCCAAAATCCGCAAGGCCGCAGACGGGCTCTACCGTCTGACCCATCCTGATTTCGCCCGCCAGTACCGGCTGAACCTTGGCACAATCGTAGAAATGCCGATGCTGAAGATCCGGTTGGTGCGCCCGGGACGGCGTAGCGGACCGCTCAGAGGGGGCGCGGTGCTGGGCGAGGTCGAGGAATATTTCATCGAAATGCTGCGGCCGGGTGATACATTTTTGTTCGCCGGCAAGGTGCTGCGTTTCGAGGGCCTGCGGGAAAACGAGTGCGTGGCGTCTGCGGCCTATGACAGTGACCCGAAAATCCCGTCCTATGCTGGCGGAAAATTTCCGCTGTCGACTTTTCTGGCCGATGGGGTCCGCGCCATGCTGGACGATGCCGAACGTCGCAACCTGCTGCCGGCAGCCGTCCGGGAATGGCTGTCGCTACAAGCCGAGCACTCGCATCTGCCGAAGCGCGGCGAGCTTCTGGTGGAAACCTTCCCGCTCGAAAACCGCTTCTACATGGTCGCCTATCCGTTCGAAGGGCGGCTGGCGCACCAGACCCTCGGCATGCTGCTCACCCGCCGGCTTGAACGCGCGGGCGCGCAGCCGACTGGCTTTGTCTCGACGGATTACTCACTCGCGGTCTGGGGACTGAAGGATATCGGCGCAATGCTGGCCTCTGGCGAACTCGACCTCAGAGCACTGTTCGATGAGGATATGCTGGGCGATGATCTCGAAGCCTGGCTCGATGAGAGCTACATGCTCAAGCGCACCTTCCGGGCCTGCGCGACGATTGCCGGTCTGATCGAGCGGCGGTTTCCCGGCAAGGAGAAAACCGGACGCCAGATGACGGTGTCCGCCGACCTTATTTATGACGTGCTCAGAAGCCATGAACCGGATCATGTTCTGTTGCAGGCCACCCGTGCGGATGCGGCCTCCGGCTTGCTGGATCTCGCTCGCCTTGGCACAATGCTCACGCGAATCAAGGGACATCTGACGCATTACCGGCTGGATCGTGTCTCACCGCTCGCCGTGCCGGTGCTTCTGGAAATCGGCCGTGAAAGCGTCGATGGCGGCGCTGGCGAGGCGGTGCTGAAACAGGCCGTCGATGAACTGGCTGCAGCGGTTGAGATGGCGGAAACCGGGAAGACGGAAAAAGAGACCGGCGCATGAGCCTGGAAATACTTTCTTTTCAAAAGGAACACGCGGCGAGGCCCGCAGATCGGTTTGCCGGTCATGCGGTGATTTTCGATTGCTCCGGTGCCGCTTTCTTCCGCGACCTTTCGCTGCTCGTCGTCTCCGACCTGCATCTGGAACGCGGCGCTGCCCATGCGCGGCGCGGCTTCTTCGTGCCGCCCTATGACACCGGTCGCACGCTTGAAGCGCTTTCAGCTGTCATCGCCCGTTATCGCCCGGCCCGCATTGTCTCGCTCGGTGACAACTTTCATGACCGTGTCGGCGCCCGCGAGATGACGGATGAGCATCGCGAGCGGCTATCGGGTTTTGCAGAAGGCTGCGACTGGGTCTGGATCAATGGCAATCACGATCCCGACGGCGTTGCCGGGCTGCCGGGCGCGGTTTTTGATCAATGGTCCTTTGAAGGTCTGACCTTCCGTCATGAGCCTGCAGCGGCAGAGAAGGCCGAAATCTGCGGCCATCTACACCCTTCCGCCACGCTTAACCGTCCGGGCAAATCCGTCCGCCGTCCCTGCTTTGCTGCGGATGAAAACAGGCTGATGCTGCCGGCTTTTGCCACCACGCGCGGCGGCCTCGACCTTCGCCACACAGCATTCTCCGGCCTTTTTGACCGCAACACGCTTATCGCCCATATGCTGGGTCCCGATCGGGTTTATGCGCTGCCGTTTGCAGCGCTGGCTGGATAGGGCACTTGCCGAAAATCCGGGCCTCAGTTCTTCCTGAAAACCACGCTAGCAAACCAGCCCGAAAATAACGCAATGAACACCGCGCCGAGGCCGTAGAACAGCGGATATTCGTGAGCGGCGGTGGTGAGTTGTGCTTCCAGCCCGGTCTTGACCACCCGGAGTGGCAGGTTCTGGGTCGCGATCTGCCGGCCTTCCTTGAACAGGTAGGCCTGAACGGTGTGGGTGCCCTGGGGAATGTTCACAGGCAGCCGCAGACTGGCGCGGAACAGGCTGTTGGAAACGAACTTCACCCCGTCATATTCGGCATCGTAAATGCCGTCGATCGCGTTCAGTCTCAGCATGGCCTCGCGGAAATTGGCAACGTCGCTGGCATCGCCGAAATAGCCGACCGGCGCGATGCGCAGATGCGACACGCCGATGCCTTGCGAATTCAATGCCTGCGGTGTTGTCACGTCCTCAAGTGGCCGCGTGCTCGAAATCGAATAGGAACGCGGCACATGCTCGAATGAAATCGTCTGGCGGTTGACCCAGATCCCGAAGAACCGCTCCTTGCGCCGAACATCGGCTTCGGCCTTGGGACCTTCGAGGATCACCACGATGTCATAGCCGCCCTTCGACAACAGCATCGGATCGGCATCGTTGATTGCGCCGAAGACGGTGAGGTCAGCGCCCGAAAAATCCGAGGTGATGGCGATCTCATTGGTCGACGTGCCGATTTCCAGGGTTTCCTGCTGGATCGCCGGCACCTGCTGCGCTTCAGAGATTGCGGGCATGAAAAGGAGGGCCAGGACTGAAAGGAGCTGTTTCATCATTCCGGCGCTCCCTCGAAGACGACGGAGAACAGATCGGTCGGGGTGACGACCAGACCGAAGGCAAGGCGCACGCCAACGGCGAGGATCAGCAGTGCCAGAAGCGCGCGCAATTGTTCGCCCTTGAGCTTCTGGCCGACGCGCACACCGTATTGGGCGCCGATCACGCTCGACATCATCAAGATGGTGGCAAGCACGATATCGACCGCGTAGTTAGTCACCGCCTGCACCACCGTGGTGTAGGCCGAGACGAAGATGATCTGGAACAGCGATGTGCCGACGACGATATTGGTCGGTATGCGCAACAGGTAGATCATCGCCGGCACCATGATGAAGCCGCCGCCGATACCGAGCGAGGAGGTCAAAACACCGATCGTGCCGCCGAGCACAAATACGGGAATGACACTCAGATACAGCTTTGACTTCTTAAACCGCATCTTGAAGGGCAGACGGTGGATCCAGTTATGCTGGCCCGGTTTGCGCAAGGAGACCGGCTTCTGGTTGGCGCTGCGCCTTATCGCCCGGATGCTTTCCACCAGCATCAGCGCACCGATCGAGCTCAGCAGCACCACATAGAGGATCGAGATCACCAGATCGAGCTGACCAAGTTCGCGCAAGAGCGAAAACAGCCAGACACCGATGGTCGCGCCGACAAGGCCGCCGCTCAAGAGTACGGTGCCGAGCTTCATGTCGAGCGTGCCGCGGCGGAAATGGGTGAGGGTGCCGGAAACGGATGAGGCAACCACCTGACTTGCACCGGTGGCGACCGCGACGACAGGGGGGATCTGATAGAAGATCAACAATGGGGTAATCAGGAAACCGCCGCCGACGCCGAACATCCCCGAAAGGAAGCCGACCGCCGCACCCATGCCGAGAATGACGAAAATATTGACCGACAACTCGGCAATCGGCAGGTAAATCGACACGCGTTTCCCCAATAGCGGCACGGCCGGACGGTTCGCGTCCAGCCTATTGAAAAGCAATTCCTTTTTGCGACTCCGCAGCGCTGCTGTCAAATCAAACGCTTGAGAGCCGTCGATTCTTGTCAGGCGCTGTTGCGCTCAAGCAATGCCTCTACGAGTTGCGGTGTGACCGCGCCGTCGGCTGTAAGGCCGCTCGCCTTCTGAAAAGCCTTGATCGCGGCATCGGTTTTGGCACCGAGAAGACCGTCTGCTGGGCCGGCATCAAATCCATTGTCGTTGAGGATGACCTGGATGTCACGCACGATCGCCTGTTTGTCGACCGTTGCGGCCAAGGCCTCCTGCGGCATCCAGTCTGCGGGAATGACGGCACGGTTTGCTGTCGGTACGGGTTCTTCTGCCTGCCATTCGGCGGCGAGCGTCTTGCCCCGGTTGAGATCGGCGTCGGAAAGCGCCTCAGTGACCTCATTGCGCCGTTTGGCGGCCTCCGCGTCTCCGTTGATCGCTGCAATGGCAAACCATTTGTAGGATTGCACAAGGTCGGCATCCACACCGACGCCACGGGCATGCAGGATGGCGAGGTTGAACTGGCTGTCGGCGATACCGTGGTCGGCGGCCGCCCGGAACCATTTTGCCGCTTCGGCAAAGTCCGGGACGTCGATGCCTGCGCCATTGGCCAGCATCACCGCCAGATTGTGCATTGCACTGACATTGCCGGCCTCGGCGGCCTTGCGGTAGAGGGTGACGGCTTTGTCTGTGTCCTTATCGACGCCTGCGCCCTTTTCATAGAGACTGCCCAGCTGGAAGGCCGCCGGTGCCGAGCCACGATCGGCTGCAAGTTCCAGCCAAAAGGCGGCTTCGGTTGCGTTCTTTTTAAGGCCCCGGCCTTCCTGGTAACGCATGCCGATCTCATAGAGTGCGTTTGCGTCGCCGGCCCGTGCGGCAGCGGCAAGGTCGGCAGGTTTGATTGTATCCGGAATTGCGATGTCGAACGGCGCCAGTTCTTTCGGGCGTTGACCGACGGCGGGTTCGGCCTGTGAACGGGCTGCCGGTTGGCGGTTCTCAGAGGCTTGTTTCACGATGACGGGAGGGGCAACAGCGGGTTCCTGCGCGCTCTCAGAGGTCTTGGCAGGCGCCTGCTGCGCCGCTGAGGGCTCAGCCAGCATGTCGAGTATGTCCCGCGTGGTCACGGTAGAAGACTTGACCGGCTCTTCTGCGGGCGAGACCATGGAGCCGGCAGCCCGTTTTGCGGGTGTGGGGGTGGTCTGTTCCAGACTGGACGGGGCTTCGGGCGCCTGCGGTTTGATACTGCCGGTGATGATTGAGTTGTCCGTATCGATCATCCGAAAGGCGCGGGCTGCGGGCGCGCTGGCGATGTCGATGCCTTCCGCCGCGAAATTTGACTTGACCTCGCTTCTCGCAGCGACCCGCATGGACGGGGCTGTTGCCGTGTTTCGGACTGCCGGTTCAGGGGAGGCGGTTGCAGATTGAGGCCGCTGTGCTGCTGGCGCTCTCAGCGCTGGCGGTGACGTTTCGAATGTCTTGACGGCCTGCAGGATGGTATCACGATCCTTTCCCAGGTCGGTCAGAATCGGGTAGGCCATGATCGCAAGCAGGATCGCGCCTGCAGCAAGGTAGACGGGTTTGCGCGAAAAACGATCGCCCTTCTCACTGTCTCCATCATCGCCGCCACCGCCGGACTTCGGGCCGATAGAGGGCGTCATGTCCTCGGCATTGGCAAGGGCAGAGCGCGCCGCGCGCCGTGCCGCGGCAATCAGGTCGCCTTGCGGTCCGGGGGCTGCGAAGCGCTGGTTGCGCACGCCGGCTGGTTTTCCGGGCTCGCGCTTCTTGACCTCGGCCTTTGCAACCGGACGATCATGCACGGGCAGGACCGGGCCGCGTGGTTCCGGTGCCTGGCCCGCACGCACACGGGACAGAATATCCATCACGTCCTCGCTTGCAGCGTCATGGGCCTCCGGTGTCGGCTCGGCGGGTTTCGAACCGGGGTTTGCGGGCATGGTCGCAAAATGGGTCTCGAAGGACGGCGGTGCCTGGTCTCCCACTCCGGTCGTGCCAATGGCAACGGTCTCTTTGGTGGTCGTCACCGGTCTGGCGTCGTCGTCGCTCGCGCGTTCCGTTTTGTCCGAGGTGAGACCGTCATTGAGGGTATCCAGTCGGCCCGCTATCGTTTTCAGCGTTTCCTTGAGTGACGTCTGGTCGCCGCCGCCGGTATTGCTGTTCTGCAGGTTTTTCAGGTCGGCGGCGAGAGCCTTGATAAGGCCGACATGCTCATCGGCTTCGCCCTTGCGCTGACGTTCGAAGGTTTTGAGCGCCTCTTCGGCCGCATGCTGGGCTGCCTCGATGATGTAATCGTCGTTGCTTGCGGTCAGGTTCTCGATACGGGCGGCGATGCGCTCCTCCAGCTCGGCGAGCGGTAGTTTCGGTTCGGGCCGGCTGACGATGGTCGTTATTTCCGCGATCTGGCGTTCAAGCTTCTGCAGCGCTTGTCCATTGCTATCGCGTTTGCTGTCTTCAAGCCGGCTGGCAAGCGTTGTCAACTGGGCGCTGAGGCGCTGCTCAGATCCGCTCTGCTCGAGTGTGGCGATCTTGTGCGAAAGGCGCTCTTCTGTGCCCGAAAGGTCGAGTGCATCGATGCGTGCGGCAAGGCGCTGCTCAAGTGCCGCGGTATCGACCGCATCGGTTTTTTTGTGCGGGTCAGGTGCTGTGTTGAGGGCCGGCATGGAGGCGATCTGCGAGGACAGCCTGCGTTCTGCGCCAGCAATGTCGATGCGGGAAATTCCATCGCTGATCCGCGATACGGCGGCCTCAAGCGCTGCAGGCGCGATACCGCCAGGGCCTTTATCGATCAGATCGGCCAGCCGTTCCAGTTCGGCGCGAACCGCGTTGCGTTCGTTTTCATCGGCAGCTGCGAGGCTCAGAATATCGAGTTTGGCTGCAAGACGACGCTCGCTGCCCTGAAGGTCGATCCTTCCGATCTTTTCGTTGATCTGCTCGACAGCATTCTCAAGCGCACGCGGTTCCAGGTTGCGGCTATTGCTTTCGACAACGTCCGCAAGCCGGCTGAATTGTTGCTTCAGCTCTTGCCTGTCTGCATCGCTAAATCCGTTTGCGGCGGTGTCGATCTTTGCTGCGATCCTGCGCTCGGCGCTGTCCAGATCGATCCTGCCGATCCTGTCATTGACGCGCTCGATCGCGTCTTCGATCGCGCGCGGATCGATGTTGCGGCCATTGCTTTCGACAAGACCTGCCAGCCTGTTGAGCTGTTCCTTGAGGTCACGCCTGTCTTCGTCGGTAAATCCGTTTGTGGCGGTTTCGATCTTTGCTGTGATCCTGCGTTCGGCGCCGCCCATGTCGATACCGCCGATCTTGTCGGTGATTTCCGACACGGCTTTGCCGAGCGTCTGCCGGTCGATACCCGGACCAAGCCGTTCGACGGAATTCGCGAGCTTTTCGATCCGGGCCTCCAGCTTCAGATGGCCTTCGGCTGTGCTGTGGTTTTCAAGGCGGCGCGCCATCCCGTCGAGATTGTCCAGAAGCTTTGCCTGTTTGGCGCCCTGATCGCGCATCTGCCAGTCGACGGCAGCGACGATGCTGGAGAGCTCGGAAAGCCGGCCTTCCAGTCGCTCGATCGCGGCATCGCGTACCGGCTCGTTCTGTCGCTGCCCAAGGCTTTCGAGGTTGCGGTTGATATCGTCGATACGGCGTTCGATGGCACCGATCTGTCCGTCGATTTTCTTGCCAACAGCGGGAAAACGGGTGCACAGCACTTCCATGGCCTCGGCCAGGCCGGAGAGACGGCTTTCGATATCTTCCAGGCTGCGTGTGCTGTCAGTGTCATCAACCTGTCGGCGAATATCATCGAGGCCGCGGGCAAGTGCCTTCAGCTCCGCATCGAGCCTTGCCGGATCGAAAGGCGCGAGGTGGCGCTCGATGTTTTCGAACCGGTTTTCCAGACGGGTAATGCTCTTGGCATCGGCAAGACCATGCAGCAATGATTGCAGATGGTCGAACTCAGCCATGAGCCTGCTGTCATCATCGGCTGCCGCATTGGTAACCAGCCAGTCCACCGCTTCGGAAATCCGGATCAGTTCGCTGCGCGTTTGCTCATCGATGTCGTGGGTGTCAGTCTGCTGGTCGAGGTGGCTGAGCATGGTATGTAGCCCGGCAAGCTCGTCGCGCAGGCTTTGGGAGAAATCCTCACGTACGCTGGCGCGCAGCTCTTTTAGCGTGCAGCTCATTTCGTGCAGTTCGGTATCGATGCGGGCAGAGACCGGGTTCGGCATTACCCGTTCGCGCGGGGTACGTTCCGGCTGCGGCTCGCGAAACTGGCGTGGCGCGGGGCGTTGTGGCGATGCGGCACGGGCTTGCATCATTTCGCTGAGGCGCGATTCCAGCCCCTCGATGGTGTGGCTGAGCGCGTTGAGGGAGGGTCTGTCACCCTGTGCGTCCTGTGTCATCCGCGTTTGCGCCATGGTTCCTGCCTGCTCCGGTTTGCTGGTGCTGCGGCAGATCGGACGAGGTTGTCCAGGATCGCGTCCGCAAGGCCCGCATCAAAAGTCACGTGCACTAGCTTTCGCTGAACATGGTAAAGAAGTTGTTAATCTTCGCGCTAAACTTACGGCCGGGAAGCCGTAAACACTGGTGTTTTCGGGCTTTCAGTCCGCGGTAATCTGGGATGCGCCGAGGATCGCGCCGGGTTGGCCATTGTTGTCGGTGGCTTGCAGAAGGATCGCGCATCCGTCGCTCTCGGCGGGGTCAAGCATGCGGGCCGGCAGGATGATGCGTGTCGGTTCGCCGTGCCACATGCCGACGGTCTGAACATCAGTGACGATATTGCGGTAGACGACTGTCTTGCCCTTGTTCTCGCCATCCTTGATGGCAACCTTTTCCTCGCCTTTAAAATAGACGACGAGAACATCGGCCTTGCCGGTTCCAGGGCCGATCTCGATCAGAACCTCATCGCCATTCATTGCCGTTTCAACGGAGACATTCAGACCTTTGTCTTCCTGCGCAAGGGTTTCGAGCACCTTGTCGAGTTCGCTGGCGCTGGTCCCGATCATCTGGGTGCGGCCGTTGAGGATCGCCTGTGGCGTGTAGACACCGCTGCGGCCCATCGCTTCTCCATAGGCATATTGTCGTTCGGTGTTATCTCGACTGCTCATCGTGTCGGTCCAGCCGAGATAGTTCCAGTAATCGACATGGTAGCTGAGAACGACGATGTCGCCCTCATCGGCAATTGTCGCGACCGCCTTGTCGGCAGGGGGGCATGAAGAGCAACCCTGCGAGGTGAAAAGCTCGAGTACGCCGCGCGGATTTTCGATTTGTCCGGCATGCGCCGTGGGGAAGGCGAAGACCACCAGTAAGGCGGTCGATATGATCGTCTGCTTCGGCACGGCGGGGACCTTCACCAGTTTGCAAGGGGCACGCTGTCCATCAGACAACGCTTATCAAACACAGCCGCCAATCTAGCCGTTTAGCACTTCAATCGAAAGTCACGATGGGTTGAAAAACACGTGTGTCGTTGGAAGGTCACTGTCTCTCCAACCTAAAAGGCAGCCGCCTCGGAGACGATCGCCAGACCGCACACAGGCAATCTCGGTTGAGCAACGAATAAGTGAGCGGCGTAACCGGAAGTCCCAGAAAGGCGGAGGAAAATGGCACCAGGTCCAGATCCGGTGTCGTTGCGCCTGCATCACTTTGGCAAGCGGCAGGACGACCGTGCCGACAGGATTGCAGAACAGATAAGGAGAGCCGTTTGCGGGAAGGGTGGTCAATGAAGTGCACCAAGGGCATGGTTTTTTCCATGCCCTTGCGGTCTTTCCGGTCTCAATTGTGAAAGGTCTGCAATTTACCGGGCTCAAGCCAATTGCTAGCCGCCCTGCGTCAGGACGCAGACCTGGCCCAGGGTTGAGACTTGGTTGCTACCGGCGCCCTGCCTTCAGCGGCTTTCGCCATCATGTCCGCAAGATAACAATCCTGTGCGGCCTCGGCGAAGCTATATGACGACTGGCCCGTCTCGACGAATGTGTGCATGTTCGCAAGGCAGGTCGCGACAGCGATCTCATCGTCTGTGAGATGAGGGCCGGCAAAAGGATTGCGGTAGATCCAGCGCTCACCAACCATGATGCCAACGTGGCTGTAGCCCTCGAAATTCATGAAATGGCCGGTGTCCTTGCGCAGCAACGGAACCGAGATGGGCGTTCTCTCATCAATCAGATAGTCGGTCCGTTCCGGTGTGATCTCGCCACGCTCGCCACGGACCGTCACGCGTGGTTCGCGGATCCGGCTTCTGTGTTGGCTTTCGGCAAAGTCATAAATGCCAATCCGGTCACCGAAGTCGAACGTGCCGATCATCTGTTCCGAGGGGATGATCTCATAGCGATCAGGCTGCTCATAGCGTCCAGGTCCTTTTACCATGGGCAGCGCTATACGGTTTGCGGAGATCGTTGCGTTCTCGAAGCCAATGCCGAGCAGTTTCCGCATCAGGCTGACGCCGTGATAGGTCTGGATGATCGAAATGTGTGCGTAGCTCGGCGTGCCGATCCGTCCCTCGGCAATCAGGTTGCGCATTGCGGTCAATACGGGGTGAAGGAAATACTGTTCGGCAACCTCGATGCGCGCGCCCTGTTCCACAAGGGCATGAACTTTCAACAATCCGTCATGGTCGGCGGCTGGCGGGGTTTCGGTGAGGATCGGTATATCGGCGGCGGCAAATTCAGAAATCCGGTTGAGCGTTTCTTCGCGGGGCACCGACAAGACTGCAAATGCGGGGTGGGTCGCTTTCAGCAGCGCGTCAGTCGAGTTGAAGACCGGCACATTCCACTGCGTGGAAAATGCAGCGCGTTCATCTGCCGTTCTCGTGGAAACAACGCCAAGCACCTGAAAGCGCTCTGGTAACGCGGCTGCCACCCGCAGGAAAAACTGTGCCCGCCAGCCGGTTCCGACGATCACAAATGGATAGGGTGCCATGGCTTGCGCCTCCTCAATGCCTGATAGAGCACTCCTTAACGCATCGGCCCGAGAAGTGAAATTTCTTCGCCTTGTATAGGGCGAGAAATATATTCAACAAAATGGTTGACTATTGATGCGGCGGGATTATATTCAGCCTTATGGTTGAATATAACGCACAACAACTCGATCAGGTTTTTCACGCACTTGGAGATGCGACGCGTCGACAGATGCTTGCGCGTCTTGCCGGCGGCGAGCACACCGTGAGCGAACTTGCCGAACCCTTTTCAATGTCGCTGGCTGCGGCTTCGAAGCACATCAAGGCCCTGGAAAGGGCAGGGCTCATCCGCCGCGAGGTCGTTGGACGGGTTCACACATGCAGGCTTGAGCCGGGGCCGCTCGCGAGCGCGCATCACTGGTTACGCCATTACGAAAGCTTCTGGGCCGGTCGCCTCGATACATTGGAGACATTGCTGCACGCAGAAGATCAACACGACACGACTGACCCGGAAAAGGAGACGAGCAATGACAGGTAATGCTGATCCATATGCGGCCTTGATCGAACCCGCGACATTAAAGATAGAGCGGCTGCTGCCCGGTCCGGTGGAGCGCGTCTGGGCCTATCTGATCGAAAGCGACAAGCGACGTCAGTGGTTGGCCGCAGGCGATATGGTCCCGCAAGCAGGGACGCCTTTCGAACTCGTATGGCGCAATGATGAATTGGGTGAAGATCCGCAAGACAAAGCTGGTCATACTGGCGAAGTAAACCGCATGGAAAGCCACATTATCGAACTGCATGCGCCCTATCGCCTTGTTTTCGCGTGGGGAGAGCATGGCGAGGTCGCAATCGACCTGGAGCCAAAAGGCGCCAATGTGCTTCTGACGCTGGTCCACACGCGCATTTCCGATCGCAGGAACAAGGTGGATATCAGCGCTGGTTGGCACCGGCATCTCGATATTCTCGTCGCGCGCCTTTCGGGCAAAAAATCCGGACCATTCTGGCCGCAATGGCGGGTGCTGAGAGACGAATACGAACGGCGCGTGCCGCAGGCGTAAGTCTTTTCGATTTAACAACACCAAAAACGCGCCGGACAATTTCTCGTCCGGCGCGTTTTTTATCTTTGACACCCAGGTGCAACCGAGGTGCACCTAAAAAGCGTTTCGCCTATTCAGCCAGATCGCGCAGAACGGTCTGCAGGATGCCGCCATTGTTGACGTAGGTGAGCTCGTCCAGCGTGTCGATGCGGCAGAGGATCGGGATATCCTTCACCGTGCCGTCAGCAAAGGTCACCTTGGCGATCTTCTTCTCACGCGGCTTGATGTCGGCAAGACCATCGATGGAGACGGTTTCCTCACCCTTCAGGCCGAGGCTTTCCCAGCTTGCACCGTCTTCAAAGGTGAAGGGGATAACGCCCATGCCAACCAGGTTGGAGCGGTGGATACGCTCGTAGCTTTCGGCAATCACGGCGCGGACACCGAGAAGGTTGGTGCCCTTGGCCGCCCAGTCACGCGAGGAGCCGTTGCCATATTCGCCACCGGCAAAGATCACCAGCGGAACGCCTTCCTTCTTGTATTCCATGGCCGCATCGAAAATCGACATCTCTTCCTTGGACGGATAGTGGATGGTGTAGCCACCTTCCTTGCCGTTCGGGCCGAGCATATGGTTGCGGATGCGGATATTGGCAAACGTGCCGCGCATCATCACCTCGTGGTTACCACGACGGGTACCGTACTGGTTGAAATCCGCAATACCGACGCCGTTGGCGATCAGGTATTCACCGGCCGGTGACTGAGCCTTGATGGAGCCCGCCGGAGAAATGTGGTCGGTGGTGATCTTGTCGCCGAAGAGACCGAGAACCCGTGCACCTTCGATATCCTTGACGCCAGCCGGTTCCTGGGTCATGCCAACGAAGTAAGGCGGGTTTTGGACGTAGGTCGAGTGGTCGTCCCAGGCATAGGTCTGACCATCGGGGATCTGAACGGCCTGCCAGTTTTCATCGCCTTTGAACACGTCTGCATATTTCGATTCGTAAAGTTCGCGGGTGACGTATTTTTCGATGAACTCCTGAACTTCCTTCGAAGAGGGCCAGATGTCCTTGAGGTAGACCGGATTACCGGCCTGATCTTCACCGATCGGCTCGGTGGTCAGGTCCTTGGTAACGGTGCCCGCCAGAGCATGGGCAACGACCAGCGGCGGGGACGCCAGATAATTGGCCTGAACATCCGGCGAGATCCGGCCTTCAAAGTTGCGGTTGCCCGAAAGAACGCCAGCGGCGATCAGGCCCTTGTCGTTGATGGTCTTGGAGACCGGGGCCGGAAGCGGACCGGAATTGCCGATGCAGGTGGTGCAGCCGAAGCCGACCAGGTTGAAGCCGAGTGCATCCAGATCCTTCTGAAGGCCAGCCTTTTCCAGATATTCGGCAACGACCTGTGATCCGGGTGCCAGTGACGTCTTGACCCACGGCTTGGACTTCAGTCCCTTGGCAACGGCGTTGCGGGCCAGAAGACCGGCAGCAATCAGAACTGACGGGTTGGACGTGTTGGTGCAGGATGTGATGGCGGCAATGGCGACATCGCCATGACCGAGATCGTAATCCGTGCCTTCAACCGGGTAACGCTTGCCATATTCCGAAGCGTCCTTCTTGTACATGTCCGTCAGCGCATCCTTGTAGCCGGATGCGATGTTTTCCAGCGCGATGCGACCTTCCGGACGCTTCGGGCCGGCCATCGACGGCACGACGTCGCCGAGGTCGAGTTCCAACGTGTCGGTGAAGACCAGGTCTTCGCCATCATTGTCGCGGAACATGCCCTGCGCCTTGGAGTAGGCCTCGACCAGCGCAATCCGGTCCTTGGCCCGGCCCGACATGTTGAGGTATCGCAGCGTTTCGCCATCGACGGGGAAGAAGCCGCAAGTGGCGCCGTATTCGGGACCCATATTACCGATGGTGGCGCGGTCGGCGAGTGTCATGCTGTCGAGGCCGTGGCCGTAGAACTCGACGAACTTGGAGACAACGCCCTTTTTACGCAGCATCTGAACGACGGTCAGAACCAGGTCGGTCGCGGTCACGCCTTCCTTCAGCTCGCCGGTCAGCTTGAAGCCGATGACTTCCGGCAACAGCATCGAGACCGGCTGGCCAAGCATCGCGGCTTCGGCTTCGATGCCGCCAACGCCCCAGCCGAGAACGCCGAGGCCGTTGATCATCGTGGTGTGACTATCGGTACCGACGCAGGTGTCGGGATAGGCCACTTCACTCCCGTCCTCTTCCTTGGTCCAGACGGTCTGGCCGAGATATTCGAGGTTCACCTGGTGACAGATACCGGTGCCGGGCGGCACAACGCGGAAGTTCTTGAACGCCTGCTGGCCCCATTTCAGGAAGCGGTAGCGTTCGCCGTTGCGCTTGTACTCAAGCTCGACATTGTTGGCGAAGGCCTGCGGCGTGCCGAATTCGTCGACGATCACCGAGTGGTCGATGACGAGGTCGACGGGCACCAGCGGATTGATCTTTTCCGGGTCGCCACCGAGATTGACGATGCCGTCGCGCATGGCGGCGAGGTCGACAACGGCTGGAACGCCGGTGAAGTCCTGCATCAGCACGCGGGCCGGACGGTAAGCGATTTCAGCGCCAGCCGTACCCTTGTCGTTCAGCCACTTGGCGACAGCAATGATGTCGTCTTTCTTGACCGAACGGCCGTCTTCGTTGCGCAGAAGGTTTTCGAGAAGCACCTTCATGGAGAAAGGAAGCCTGGAAACGCCTTCGAGACCGTTCGCTTCAGCCTTTGGAAGGCTGTAGTAAACATACTCTTTTCCGTCCACATCAAGTGTGGAACGACATTCAAAACTGTCGAGTGATTTAGCCACGGATAAACCCCGCTCATTCTGATTGGCCAAGACTAGCCGTGCGAACGCCTATGTACTTACGACATCAGGATGCGGGTGCGACCATTTCCGCTGTCCGCACGTGGGGCCGGCAAAGACCCCAAGTTCGGCACAAGGATGTGTTTCACGCCGGCCGCCGGCGTGGTTGCGCATTGTATAGATAATTTCTAAGAAAGGTGCCAGATAAACAATGGTTGAAATTTAAGTTTTTTTATCAACCGGCAAGTTTTGCAGTCAACGGCGTCAGTCTGAGGGGAGATTATGGCTTTGCGCATTGAGGCGACAGGGCTATCGATAAGCCGGGGCGACATGCTGATCTTCAGCGATTTGTCGCTTGTCCTCGAAGCCGGCGAGAGCATGGTCTTCACCGGGGCCAACGGCGCCGGCAAGTCAACCGCGTTGCGCGCGCTTCTGGGTCTTGCAGGCGATACCGGCGGCGATGCGATGTTTTTTGCCGGCAACGGCGAAAACGGCGTGCCGCTTTCCTTTGCCGCCCATTATCTCGCCCACCAGAACGCCATGAAACCGGAGATGAGCGCGCGCGAAAATCTTGCCTTCTGGAAGCGGATGATGGGCGATTTTGAGGGCGGTGCGGGCTGTGATGCCGATGATGCGGCCGAAGCTGTCGGGCTTGAGGGCGTGCTCGACCTGCCCTTTGGTTATCTGTCGGCGGGGCAGAAACGCCGCATCGCTTTTGCCCGCCTTCTGGTTGCCTACAGGCCGGTCTGGCTGCTGGACGAGCCGACTGCCGCGCTCGACAGCTTGGCCAGGGAGACGGTCTCGATGCTGATGAATGCACATCTCGCCAAAGGCGGGATCGTGATTGCTGCCACCCACGAACCGCTGGGGCTTTCCGCCGCGCGAAAATACGCATTCACTGGACCGGAGCGCATCAGCGCCGACCCTTTTCTGGCCGAGGATTTTTGAGGCATGGGTGCGCTTTTCCGCCGCGATGTCGTGTTGTCGATCCGGGCCGGTGGCGGTGCGCTGGTTGGGCTGCTGTTCTTTCTTTGCGTTGTTGCCACCGTGCCCTTCGGCGTCGGACCGGACCTTGCGCTTCTGGCGCGGATCGGCCCGGCCATGGTCTGGATCGCCGTGCTTTTATCGACGCTGATCGGGCTGGACCGGCTGTTTCGCACCGAGCGCGATGACGGTTCACTGGATATTCTGAAGATGCAAGATGAGCCGTTGGTGCTGATCGTACTCGTCAAATGCCTGGCGCACTGGACCGCCTATGTGCTGCCGCTTGTCATTCTCTCGCCGGTCATGGGGCTTTTGATGAATGTCGGCCCGCGCGGGCTTGGCGCGGCTTTCCTCACGCTTCTTGCCGGCTCGCCCGCCATCACCTTCATCGGTGCGGCGGGAGCGGCGATTGCGGTTTCGCTGCCGCGCGGCGGGCTGCTGGTGCCGATCCTGATCCTGCCGCTGTCGATCCCGGTGCTGATTTTCGGCGTCGGTGCGAGCTATGCCGCAACCTCGCAGATTGAGGCGTTCATGCCACCCTTCCTGATCCTGGTCGCGCTCACGCTTTTTTTGCGGTTGTCGGGCCGCTCGCTGCAAGCCTGGCCTTGCGTCAGGGCGATGATTGAGCGAAACCCTCTAGGAAAATGGTGAACGGATTGCGGCGATGAACGAGATGAAGCCAAAGACCGGCGTGATAGCGGGGCTTGCGAACCCGACGCGTTTTCTGTCCCTTTCCGGCCGTCTTATGCCGTTCATGATCGCGGTTACGCTGATCCTGTTTGCCGCAGGGCTCTATCTCTCCTTCATATCCGAGGCCGATTACCAGCAGGGCAATACGGTGCGGATCATGTATATCCATGTGCCCGCTGCCTGGCTTTCGATGATGTGCTACATGGTGATGGCGGTGGCCGCACTCGGCACGCTGGTCTGGCGCCACCCATTGGCCGATGTCGCCCACAAGTCCGCAGCCCCCATCGGCGCGGCGTTCACCTTTCTGGCGCTTCTGACCGGCTCGCTCTGGGGCAAGCCGATGTGGGGCGCATGGTGGGTCTGGGATGCGCGATTGACCTCGGTGTTCATCCTGTTCCTGATGTATCTCGGCATCATTGCGCTCAACCGGGCGGTGGACGAGCCGCAGCGCGCAGCCCGGCTATCGGCGATCCTGATTCTCGTCGGCGTTATCAATATCCCGATCATCAAGTTTTCGGTCGACTGGTGGAACACGCTGCATCAGCCGGCCAGCGTGATCCGGCTTGACGGGCCGACGATTGATCCGGTGTTCCTGTGGCCGCTGGCCGTCATGGCGCTAGCCTACACTTTCGCCTTCTTCACAATGCATATTGCCGCCATGCGCAACGAAATCTACCGTCGACGGGTCGCCGCCATGCGCCGGGTCGCCGCCACGCGCGCGGAGAAGGGGATGCAATCATGAGCCACACATTCTTCATCACCACCGCCTACGGCGCGACCGCGCTGGTCTTTGCCGGGCTTGTCGTCTGGCTTGTGCTGGATGGGCGGGCGCGTAAACGCGAGCTTGCCGCACTTGAAAAGGCAGGCGCCAGACGGCGCAGCGCGGGAAAGGCCCCATGAGCGGGGACAGCGACGAAAAACAGGGGTCGGGCAGGCGCCGCGCCTTGATGGCATTCATACCGCTGATCGTTGTCGCCGGCCTGTTCGCGGTGTTCGGCTGGCAGATCCTTTTCGGTCGCGATCCGTCGGAAATCCCCTCGGTTCTGATTGGAAAACCGGCCCCTGAACTCAACCTGCCGCCGCTTGAAGGCAGCAACCGCCCGGCGCTGAGCGATGCCGAGATCGCGGGCAAGTTCACGCTCGTCAATGTGTTTGCGTCCTGGTGCGTGCCCTGCCGGCAGGAGCATCCGTTTTTGATGCAGCTTTCCGAAGATCCAGAAATCAACGTTGTCGGCATCAACTACAAGGACAATCCCGATAACGCGCTCAGGTTTTTGGGAGAGCTCGGCAACCCTTATGACGCAATCGGTGTCGACAAGCGTGGGGTCGCGGCCATCGACTGGGGCGTCTACGGAATTCCAGAAACCTTTGTGGTCGGCCCCGATGGCACGATCATCTTCAAGAAGGTCGGCCCGATCGATCTCGACGTCCTACGCCAAGGAAATCCTGCCGGTTATTAACCGCACGATCGGCCCGGCGTCACGGTTAATGAACTGACGGCGCAAGCGGGCTCATCGTCCTCTCAGCCCTCGTCCTTTTTCTCTTCCCCGAGCGGTTCGGTCGAGTGGCGCATAATCAGCGGCATCTGCGCCAGCGTGAAGGCGATGGTGATCGGCATGGTTGCCCAGACCTTGAAATTGACCCAGGTATCTGCCGAAAAATTGCGCCAGACCACTTCGTTGAGGATCGCCAGAAACACGAAGAACAGACCCCAGCGGAACGTCAGTTTGCGCCAGCCCTCGTCATCCAGTTTGAAGGCCGAGTGAAACACATAGCCGAGCAGCGAACGGCCGAACACCAGCCCGCCGAGAAGCACGGCGGCAAACAGACCGTTTACGATAGTCGGCTTCATCTTGATGAAGGTCTCGTCTTGCAGCCAGATCGACAACGCGCCGAAAACCATCACGACAACGCCAGAGACCAGCGGCATGATCGGTACCTTGCCCATCACGATCCGCGAGGCGATCAGCGAGATCACCGTTGCGGCCATGAACAGCGCTGTCGCCACCAGAAGCGGCGTTCCGAGGGCGGAAAGGGCGGGGAAGGTTCGCATCAGCCATTCGCCGCGCAGATTGGCGAAGAAGAAGATCATCAGCGGTCCGAGCTCGAAAACAAGCTTCAGCACCGGCTCTTCCTTCTGCTCGGTCGTCGGTTTCTTCGGGCTGCTGTCGCTCATGCTCTGTCGCTTCTCATGGGTGGGGTCGTCGGCTCATATCATATGGGGGCGACGTCCCTTCAACCCCAATAACGGCTATTTTGCGGGCAGGCCCGCTGTTCAGGCTTCTTCGTCTTCGGTCGTCCCGGCGATGGCTTCGGCAAACTCCGCCGCTTCGAAGGGTTCCAGATCGTCGATCCCTTCGCCGACGCCGATGAAATAGACCGGCAATTTGTGCTTGGCGGCGATTGCCACCAGAATGCCGCCGCGCGCCGTGCCGTCGAGCTTGGTCATCACAAGACCGGAAACGCCTGCAATATTGCGGAAGATTTCCACCTGATTCAGGGCGTTCTGGCCGGTGGTGGCATCAAGCGTTTGCAGCACGGTATGGGGGGCTTCGGGGTCAAGCTTTCCAAGAACGCGGACGATCTTGGCCAGTTCTTCCATCAGCTCGGCCTTGTTTTGAAGCCGTCCGGCCGTGTCGATGATGACAACATCGGAGCCGTTTTCCTGACCGCGTTTGAAGGCATCATAGGCAAGGCCAGCGGCATCGGCGCCAAGCTTGGTGCCGACGAATTCGGCGCCGGTGCGGTCAGCCCAGATCTTCAGCTGTTCGATCGCTGCCGCACGGAACGTGTCGCCCGCGCCAAGCGTCACCTTCAGGCCCGAGCGTGTCAGCTTGGCGGCAAGCTTGCCGATCGTCGTGGTCTTGCCGGTGCCATTGACGCCGACAACGAGGATGACATGCGGCTTTTTGGAAAGATCGAGCGCCAGCGGTTTTGCCACCGGGCCCAGAACCTTGGTGATTTCACCGGCCATGATCCGGGAAACGTCGGTGCCGGTCACATCGCGGCCATAGCGTTCCGATGACAGCGCGTCGGTGATGCGCATCGCGGTCTCGACGCCGAGATCGGCCTGGATCAGCAGGTCTTCCAGCTCCTCCAGCGCTTCCTCGTCAAGCTTGCGCTTGGTGAACAGCGCTGCGATCTGCCCGGAAAGCTGCTGGGAGGTGCGAAACAGGCCGGCCTTCAGCCGTTGGAACCAGGAAAGCCGCTTGGCCGGCTGCGGCGCCGGGGCTTCCGGCTTTGGGCCGCTGGTGATCTCGAAACCATGGTTTTTGGGCGCAGCAGGTGCGGGTTCGTCCACTTGCGGAGGTTCTTCCGCCGGTGCCTCAGCGGCAGTTTCGTCAACCGCAAGCGGCGCTTCGGGCGCGTTGGCCTCATGGGCGACGGGCGTTTCTTCGGCTTGTTCCGGCTGTTCGTGAGACCGACCGACAACGCCGCCGACAATGCTGTCATCGTCCCAAGGGTCGTTGCTTTCTGCGTCCCTGACCGCTTCGGTGGGCTGTTTGGGTTCTGGCTTTTCCTGCTCAGGCTGCTCCGGTTCCGCTGTTGCAGCTGTTTCGGCCTCTTCTTCAGGCGTTACGGCCTGTTCCTCCTTCGGCGCTTCCTTTTTGCCGAAGGTGAAGACGTTTTTCATGAAGCCGAGGGCCATGGGAATAATTTCCTGTTCTTGCCGTTTGCCGTTCTTTATCCCGTGCCACGGCGTGCCTTGTCAACGCGCCGGGCTCAGGCGTTTGCGAATGCCGCCTGAAGCCGTTTGCCGTCATGGGCGGTAATGTGAGCCGAGACAAAATGGCCGGGTTCAAGCCCCGGTGTTGCCACGGCTGCGAAATTCTCCGTATGGCCGTTTTCGCCGCGCTCTGTCAGCACGCTCTGGGTTGTGCCGACCAGCCCGTCGAGATGGTTTGTCTTCAGGCGTTCGCCGGCATCGCGCAGGCGTCTTGCCCGTTCCTTCACCAGCGCGCGGTCAAGCTGCGGCATGCGGGCGGCCGGCGTGCCGGGGCGTGGGCTGTAGGGGAAGACGTGAAGCATCGCGATTTCCGCTTCCTCGGCCAGCCTCACGGTGTTTTGAAAATGCTCTTCGGTTTCGGTCGGGAAACCGGCGATGAAATCCGCGCCGAAGGCCATATCGGGCCTCAGCCGTCTGGCCTTGCGCATGAAGGCGAGCGCGTCGTCGCCCGAATGTCGCCGCTTCATCCGCTTAAGGATCAGATTGTCGCCATGCTGCAGCGACAGATGCAGATGCGGCATAAAACGCGGCTCATCGGCAATCAGATCGAGAAGGTGCCGGTCGACCTCGATACTGTCGATGGAAGACAGTCTGAGGCGCGCAATCTCCGGCACTTGTTTCAACAGCGTCTTTGCAAGAAGGCCCAGTGTCGGTTCGCCGGGCAGGTCAGCGCCATAAGAGGTGGCGTCGACCCCGGTCAGCACCATTTCGCGATAGCCTTGCGCTGCCAGCTTTCGGGCCTGCTCGACCACCGCACCCATCGGCACGGATCGGGAGTTGCCGCGGCCGTAGGGAATGATGCAGAAGGTGCAGCGGTGGTCGCAGCCGTTTTGCACCTGCAGAAAGGCACGCACATGGCCGTCGATGCTTTCGACCATCTGCGGCGCGGTTTCGGTCACGCTCATGATGTCGTTAACGACGATTTTTTCTTCTGCCGAGACGCCGAAATCCGGCAGGGCGCGATAGCTTTGCGCCGCGAGCTTTTCTGCGTTGCCCAGCACTGCGTCGACCTCGGCCATGTTGGCGAAAGTGTCCTTCTCCGTCTGTGCGGCGCAACCGGTGACGATGATGCGCGCTTCGGGGTTTTCGCGCCGTGCCCGGCGGATCGCCTGGCGCGCCTGACGCACGGCCTCGCCGGTGACCGCGCAGGTGTTCACCAGAACGGCATTGCCAAGGCCGGCCTCTTGCGCCGCCTTGAGCATCACTTCGCTCTCATAGGTGTTCAGCCTGCAGCCGAATGTCAGGGTTTTCAGGGTCATCGTTCTGCCGCATGTTCAATGAAGCCCGCTATATGGCGCAAGATGCCGCCGTTTGAAAGGGCCGTACTCAGTCCTGACGTTCCCACTTCCCCGTTGCCGGATCCACCCGGCCTGACCATTCATATGTCGCAGGCCCGGTCATGACCACGTGGTCGTCATCTTCACGCCAGTCGATCTCAAGCGCGCCGGCCGGCAGATAGACCGTGACCTTGCGACCGGTGCGACCGGTGCGGGCGGCGGAGACAGCGGCGGCGCAGGCCGCTGAGCCACATGCAAGGGTAAGCCCTGCACCGCGCTCAAAAGTCTTCAGCGACAGCGAGGTGGGCGAGGTGACCTGCGCCAGCGAGATGTTGGCGCGCTCGGGAAACAGCGGATGGTGCTCGTAGCGCGGGCCGAAGGCCAGAATGTTGTAGCTGTCGACATCGCGCGGCACGAAAAAGACGGCGTGCGGATTGCCCATGGAGGCCGCTGAAAACCGCTGCAGCGCCGGGTCGGCCTCGTGCGGTTCGGGAAGCGCGATATGCGTGGTGTCCGCCGCAGGGCCTGCAAGCGGGATCTTTTCCCAGTCGAACACCGGGGCGCCCATGTCGACGGAAATCAGCGTATCGGAGAGCCGTTCGGCGAAAAGCGCGCCGGCAATTGTGCGGAAGGCAAAACGGTTCTTGTCGGTCTCGCGGGTGAGATAATCGACCACGCAGCGCGTGCCATTGCCGCAGGCCTGCGCCATAGAACCGTCGGAATTCAGAATGTCGATCCAGCCATCCGGTGCATCCGCGCGGGCGTCGTAAAGTGCCATGATCTGGTCGAATTCGGTGTCGGGATGGGCATTGAGGCGGATGGCGGCCTCCGGTGTCACCGTGTCGGCACGTCCGCGCATGTCAATGACAAGGATCTTGTTGCCAAGTCCGTTCATACGCTCCAAGCGCGCCATGGTGTTGCTGTCGGCCATCATTGATAAGGCTCCGTCATCTGACTGCATCTGCCGACTTTATATGGGCTAAAGGCGCAGTCGTCACCAGCCTGCGGCAATGCCGCGCACCAAAAAACACGTTACCGGGAACGTTTGACGCCCGCGGCGGCCTTTGCCTCGGCCATGATCATGTGTAATGTCGCGAAATTCCTCCCTGACGGCCGTGAACGTTTCGTTCGCATTTTGCGTTTTTGAAATGGGCTGCCGTCCGCCATGGATCGGTCAAGCGCCGCGCCATGGCTCTCGAAAGTTCTGAAACGATGCTATTTCCCTATTTCGCTGCGATGGTGACCGGATTACCGGTCTGCCGGTGCGCCGCCGTTGTTGATCCGTGCCTCAGCGGAGCAGATACATGAAGCTGTCCGGTGCTGTTCTCGCCTTCGGCGCTGTCTCGATCTTTGCGGTCCAGGATGCGATCTCTCGCCATCTTGGCCCGCTCTATTCGCCGTTTTTTATCGCAATGGTGCGTTTCTGGGCCTTTGGCCTGTTCGCGATCATACTGGCGTCGCGTGCCACCGGTGGCTTCAAAAAGGGTGCCGGTACAGCGCATCCGTTGCTGCAGATCTGGCGCTCGTTCCTGCTGGTGGCGCAGATTCTGGTCTCGATCCTGTCATTCACCCTTGTCGGACTTGCCCAGAGCCAGGCGATCTTCATGGCCGCCCCGCTTGTCGTGGCGTTGCTGTCGGTGCCGCTTCTGGGAGAGCGCGTCGGCTGGCGTCGCTGGCTTGCGATCATTGTCGGCCTGTTCGGCGTCCTGATCGTCATCGATCCGTTGGGTGAGGAGTTCAGTCTGGTAACCCTTGTGCCTGTCGGCTGCTGCTTCACCTTTGCGCTTTATTCGCTCTATACGCGCCTTGCCGGTCGATACGATGCGCCGGAGGTCAGCCTGTTTTATACCGGCGTGGTCGGCATGGTACTGACCAGTCTTGTCGGTCCGTTCTTCTGGGAAGAGGTGCCGCTTGCAGACTGGGGTTGGCTTGTCGCTCTCTGCTTTACCGGCATTTCCGGGCATTATCTGCTGATCCGCGCGCTGGTCGTAACCGAAGCGGTCACTGTGCAGACCATCACCTATCTGCAGCTCATCTATGGCTCACTGTTCGGAGTGCTGGTCTTTGGCGAGCGGTTGACGGTGCATATGATCGCCGGCGCGCTTGTCGTCGTCGGGGCGGGCGTCTTCACCATATGGCGTGAGCATGCTCTGAAAAAGCGGCAGGGCGCATCCTCGACGGAGGCCTCGCTGGTTGGCCGCTGACGCCACTGGCAAGATTAATACTCAGCCGACCTCCGGCACGTCGAAGGCCTCACCCGGCTCGAGTGGGCGGAAGCGGTCTTCCCCGATACCGGCATCTGAAAGGGCAGCTTTCAAGAGCTGCACCGGGTCGCTATGGCCTTCGTCGGTCAGTTGGAACGTGCCGAAATGGTGGCCGGCGGCATAGGCGGCGTTGCAGAGCTCGAAGCCTTTGACGGCTTCGACCGGGTCCTGATGCTCATTTTTCATGAAGAAACGCGGCTCATAGGCGCCGATCGGCAGGTTGGCGAGGCGGAAGCTGCCGTATTTCTCGGCCGCCGCGCGGTAGTTGCGCCCCTCGTGAAAGCCGGTGTCGCCAATGTGATAGATGTGTCCTGCCGGAGTTTGCAGCACAAAGGCGGCCCAAAGCGCCATGCGCCGGTCGCTGACACCGCGCGCCGACCAGTGGTGGCAGGGCTCGGCGAACGCCTGGATGCCGCCGGGAAGCGGGGCCTGTCCGCCCCAGTCGAGAACGGTCACATCGGCACCCTCCACCTTCTGGCGGATCACGGTATCATTGCCGAGCGGTGTGATGATCCGCGGCGCGTGATCGGCCTGAAGCCTTTTCAGGCAGTCGTGGCTCAGATGGTCATAATGGTTGTGGGTGATCAGCACCACATCGATCTTCGGCAGGTCCGCAAAGTCGACACCGGGCGGACAGACGCGTTTCGGGCCGAGTGAATCAAAAGGACTGACGCGTTCTGAGAAAACCGGGTCGGTCAGGATGTTGACGCCGGCGACCTGGATCAGCAGGCTGGCATGACCGATCATCGTCACCCGCATTCCGTTTCCCGTCACCCGCGCATCCGGCTTGTGCGGAGCGAAACGGCAGGTGACCTGTTTGGGCCATTGCGTGCGTTTGTGGGCAAACTGCCATTTGATGACCTCGGCAAAGCCGGGCGGGTTCATGCCGTCGGGATTGAAGAACAATGTACCGTCGAAATGGTCGCTTTTCGGGCCGGTATAATAGCGGTTCTTCTTTTGCATGCGCACGCGCGTCGGGATCATGAAATGTCCTTTCGGTTGATCCGGCGCTGGCCGGCCACCTTCTGTTGCTGAAGCGGATCTCAACGGATATATGCGGTGAAGCCGAAAAAGTTCCAGACCTTGAAATGGCGAAAACGCCCGCCACGGCTTGACTCTGCCGCGTATTTGAGGTTTATCGCCGACAAATCTGCTGACAGTGAAGACGTTCAGCCACCGACCGGGGCCCGCAAAGGTATAAAGAGAGCCCGGAGGTCACCATCCGACAGCGCGATGCGCCCTCGGATGGAAATTTGCGTTGCGTCTTGCATTTGTTGGCAGAGCTGCCAACGTTTCGAACGTGTGCGAAACGAAAAGGGAATGGCTAATGTTTGAAAACCTCCAGGACCGCCTTGGTTCCGTCCTCAAGGGACTGACCGGCCGCGGCTCGCTTTCGGAAGCCGATGTTTCGGCTGCGCTGCGCGAAGTCCGCCGCGCGCTGCTGGAAGCCGACGTCGCGCTGGAGGTGGTGCGCGATTTTACAGCCCGCGTGCGTGAAAAGGCCGTTGGTGCTGAAGTTCTGAAATCGATCAAGCCCGGCCAGATGGTCGTCAAGATCGTTCATGACGAATTGGTCGAGATGCTGGGTTCGGAGGGTGTCACCCTCGACCTCAATGCACCGGCTCCGGTCGTCATCATGATGGTCGGCCTGCAGGGTTCGGGTAAAACCACCACCACCGGCAAGATCGCGGCGCGGATGACCAACCGCGACCGCAAGAAAGTGCTGATGGCCTCGCTCGACACCCGCCGCCCGGCGGCGCAGGAGCAGTTGAAGCAGATCGGCGAGCAGACCTCGGTCGACACGCTTCCGGTGATCAAGGGACAGGATCCTGTCGCCATTGCCAAGCGGGCTGTTCAGGCCGCCAAGTTCGGTGGCCATGATGTCGTGATCCTCGATACGGCGGGCCGTACCCATATCGACGAGCCGCTGATGGTCGAGATGGCCGAGATCCGCAAGCAGGCCAATCCGCATGAAATTCTGCTGGTGGCCGACAGCCTTACCGGTCAGGATGCGGTCAATCTCGCCCGCAATTTTGACAGCCGTGTCGGCATTACCGGCCTCGTGCTCACCCGTATGGACGGTGACGGGCGCGGTGGTGCGGCGCTTTCGATGCGCGCCGTCACCGGCAAGCCGATCAAGCTGATCGGTACCGGTGAGAAGATGGATGCGCTCGAGGAGTTTCATCCCAAGCGCATCGCCGACCGTATTCTGGGCATGGGCGACATCGTTTCGCTGGTGGAAAAGGCCTCGGAGACGATCGACGCCGAAAAAGCCCAGGCCATGGCCCAGAAGATGGCCAAGGGCAAGTTCGACCTCGACGACATGGCCGAACAGCTGAAGCAGATGCAGAACATGGGCGGCATGGGTGGCATTATGGGTCTGATGCCGGGCATGGGCGGCATGAAGGACAAGATGGCGGCGGCCGGCATGGACGACAGCGTGTTCAAGCGCCAGCTCGCCATTATCGGCTCGATGACCAAATATGAGCGCACCCACCCGGATGTTTTGAAGAATTCGCGCAAGAAGCGCATTGCCGCAGGGTCCGGTACCTCCTCGGCCGACATCAACAAGCTTTTAAAAATGCATCGCCAGATGTCCGACATGATGAAGGCTATGGGCGGCAAGGGCAAAGGCAAGATGAAGCAGATGATGGGGATGCTCGGCGGCGGCGGTGGCGGGATGCCCCCCGGCATGGGTGGTATGCCCGGTGGAATGGGCGGCATGCCCGACCTTTCCAAGCTCGATGCCAACCAGCTTGCCGAACTTGAGAAGCAGGCCGGCAACCTTGGCGGCCCGGGCGGCATGCCATCGGGTGGACTTCCGGGCCTCGGTGGTCCCAAGCTTCCGGGTCTGGGTGGCGGCTTTGGCAAGGGGAAGAAGAAGTGAGTGATCCCTCGATCAAGGAGCAGCTCGTCCAGTATCGCCAGTCGATCGACAATCTCGATGCTGCACTGGTGCACATTCTGGCCGAACGGTTCCGCTGCACCAAGGCAGTGGGGCACCTGAAAGCCGACCATGACCTGCCGCCAGCCGATCCGGCGCGTGAGGAACAACAGATTTCGCGGTTGAGGGCGCTCGCAAAAAGCGCCGACCTCGATCCCGATTTTGCCGAGACTTTCCTGAACTTCATCATCAAGGAAGTCATTCGGCATCATGAGCAGATCGCCGCACAGCATGGCGGCGCAGAAAAAGCAGAAAAATAGGCCGGTAAGCCGGTCCGAGAAATACCTTTAAGGAGAAAAGAAAATGGCTATCAAGATTCGTCTCGCCCGTGGTGGTTCCAAGAAGCGCCCTTACTACCACATCGTTGCTGCAGACGAGCGCTCCCCGCGCGACGGCCGCTTCGTTGAAAAGCTCGGCCACTGGAACCCGATGCTGCCGAAGGACAACGCCGATCGCGTCGTATTCGATGAAGAGCGCGTGAAGTACTGGCTTTCCACCGGTGCACAGCCGACCGACCGCGTCCTGCGCTTCCTCGCTGAAGCCGGTCTTGCAGAGCGCAAGGTTCGCAGCAACCCGAACAAGGCCAAGCCTGGCAAGAAGGCTGAAGAGCGCGTTGCGGAAAAGAAGCAGAAGGCTGAAGCCGCCGCTGCTGCTGCCGCAGAAGCCTCTGCCGAAGCTTCGGAATAACAAGGACTGCCGCAGGCGGCCCCGCCTTCTTCAGGCGCCGGGCCGCTGTTGGGCATCGGTCAGGGCCGGGCGCATGCGTCCGGCCTTTTCCTTTGTGCCAAAAGGGCCTAGATAGCCATTGATGACAGGGACGAAATGACGATGGCAAAGCTCAAAGATCCGGTATTGATGGCAACTGTCGGTGCGGCGCAGGGCCTGCGCGGCGATGTGCGGGTGCGCTGCTTTACCGCCAACCCGCTGACGGTCGGCGATTACGGCAATCTGCATGCCGCAGACGGGCGGCTGTTCGAAATCCTCGAAGCGCGCCCCGGCAAGAACGGCATGATGGTGATCCGCTTTCGCGGTGTGAATGATCGCAATGCCGCCGAAGCGCTGCGCGGCCTCGAGCTCTTTATCGAACGCGATAACCTGCCCGATGACGAGCTTGAGGACGAGGAGTATTTCTATGCCGATCTCGAAGGCCTCGACGTCTTCGATGGCGCTGGCAACAGCTATGGCGCGATCAGTGCGATCTTTGACTTTGGCGCCGGCGATTTGCTGGAGCTGAAAGGGCCGGGGCGTCGGCCTGTGCTGATCCCGTTCAACGAAAGCGCCGTGCTTGAAATCGATTTCGAGGATCGCCGGGTGGTGATCGATCCGGTGGCCGCCGGGCTGATCGGTGATGGCGACGACGATAAGCCGGACTTTTCCGGTCCCGACGGCCAGTAGCCGCAATGTCTTTCAGGGCGACGGTTCTCACACTTTATCCGGAGATGTTTCCCGGCCATCTCGGCACGTCGCTGGCGGGTCGGGCGGCAGAGCGCGGGCAATGGTCGCTTGATGCGGTCAATATCCGCGATTTTGCCGGGGACCGGCACAGAAGCGTGGACGACACGCCAGCCGGTGGCGGCGCGGGCATGGTGCTGCGCGCCGATATTCTGGGCAAGGCCATCGATGCAGTCTCCGCCGATGATGACCGGCCGCGCCTTTTGATGAGCCCGCGTGGCAAGCCGCTGACGCAGGAACGTGTGCGCGCGCTTGCCGAAGGGCCGGGGGCCGTGATTGTCTGCGGGCGGTTCGAAGGCGTCGACCAGCGTGTCATCGACCGGCGCGGCCTCGAGGAAGTCTCGATCGGCGATTATATCCTCTCCGGCGGGGAACCGGCAGCGCTTGTGTTGCTTGATGCCGTGGTGCGGGTTCTGCCCGGTGTGATGGGCAATGCGCTTTCCGGCACGCATGAGAGCTTCGAGGATGGCCTTCTGGAGCATCCGCATTATACCCGACCGGCCGAATGGGAAGGGGAGACGATCCCCGACGTTCTCACCTCCGGCAATCACGCCGCAATCGCGAAATGGCGGCATCGGCAGGCGCTGCGGCTGACCGCCGCGCGCCGTCCCGACCTTATTGCTGAAAAGGGTGCGCGCGATGACTGAGATGTTGCACCTCGAACCGTTCGGGCCGGAACATTTCGGCATTGTGTCCGGCTGGTTTGACGATGCCAGAGCGACTGCCCTTTGGGGCGGCACACAGCTTGCCTTTCCCTTCAGTTATGATCAGCTGTGCGCAGGGACCGCGGAGATGCTGGGTGCGAAACCCGTATTCGCGGGCTTCATGGTAAAATCAGGGAGTGACCAAGTCGGCCACGGACAGATTGTCTTCGATCATCCGAACGGCATAGCGCGGCTTTGCCGCATCGCCATTGCCCCTGAATTTCGGGGCAGGGGGTGTCGCGGCCGCTGCTGAACCTTCTCGTCTCAAAAGCTTTTGCCGACCGGAATGTGATGCGGGTTGAGCTCAATGTCTATGAGTTCAACACAGCAGCGATCCAGTCCTATCGCGCCTTTGGCTTTACACGGGAGGGCGTGCGCCGTTCGTCCGCTCGTTTCGCCGATGAACGCTGGAATACGGTGATGATGGGCTTACTGCGGGCGGAATGGGTGCATTCCGGCAGCAATGCTGCGCAAAAGGGGTGACATAGGCCAGAAAATCGTCTATAGGCCCGCTCTGACCGGTGTTCCGGTTACCGAAAACAAAAAAACGCGTAACGCTCCCGCCTTGATATGAAGGCAAATCCAGAGGCTTTGACCGAAGGATGATTGTTGAGCGCTCTGGCCGTTAAAGCAAGATATCAAGAGGTTAGACCGATGAACATCATCGAGCAGCTCGAAGCTGAAGAAACTGCGCGCATCACCGAACAGCGCGTACTCCCACCGTTTGAAGCCGGTGACACCATTCGCGTCGACGTCCGCGTGACGGAAGGCACCCGCACCCGTGTGCAGGCCTTTGAAGGCGTTTGCATTGCCCGTTCCGGCGGCGGCATCCACGAGAACTTCACCGTTCGCAAGATTTCCTATGGCGAAGGCGTCGAGCGTGTATTCCCGGTTTATTCGCCCCAGGTCGAAGGCGTTGAAGTGGTCCGTCGTGGTAAGGTTCGCCGTGCGAAGCTTTATTACCTGCGCGACCGTCGCGGCAAGTCGGCCCGTATCGCGGAAAACACATCCGTGCGCTCGCGCCGTCTGAACGACGAGGCCCGCGAAATTGCTGCGGCTGCCCGCGCAGCGGCCAAGGCCGAGAAGGAAGCTGCTGCAGCAGCAGCCAAGAGCGAATAGGCCTTTAATCGCTCCACCTAAAATGTAATGTTTCAGGAAGCCGCCTCCGGGCGGCTTCTCTGCGTTTTGCGGTCTTTGACAAGAAAAAGCCGGAATCGGTTCCCATATGCGTGCTCTTATGAATTGCGAGGCTGCAGCCGTGAGACACTGGCGGCTGTGGCAGACGGAGTGAAAATGTACGCATTACGCGCCATTGTGGCTGGCGCCGGAAACCCGATCATCCTCGGTTCCATTGCCACTCCTGTGCTTGACGATTCTGCGCAGAACCGCAACGTGTTGATTTTCGATGACATGACGCAGCCACGTCAGCGGAACGCCGCCGGACAGGCTCTGGTTCGCCTTCGCGGTTTCTCGATGCGCGGGTGACCCCCATTGAAAGCCAGTTTTGAACCGTTCCCGGAAATGATTGCCCGAAACCGGGAAAGCTGGTAGAGACCGGCCCATGATGATCATTGACACAGAGAGCGCGGTCGTTTCTTTCAGACCCTTCGTTCTGCAGGACAGAAAACGCCTGCCGAGCCGCTTTTTTGCGATGATTTCCGGCGCGCTCAACGCCCGACTTAGCTGACGCTTTTTCATTCAAAGCCGGCTGCGGGTGACCGCGCCTTTTCCTGTTCTTCGATAAATGGGTCACGAAATCATGAGCAAGGCTCGCACAATCTACGACAAAATCTGGGACGATCATCTCGTGGACAGCCAGGATGACGGTACCTGTCTGATCTACATCGACCGTCATCTGGTCCACGAAGTCACCAGCCCGCAGGCCTTTGAGGGCTTGAGGATCGCAGGCCGCACCGTGCATGCACCGCTGAAGACACTGGCCGTGGTCGACCATAACGTTCCGACCACGCCGGACCGCGTCAACGGCATCAAGAACGAGGAAAGCCGCATACAGGTGGCTGCTCTTGCCCAGAATGCCGCAGATTTCGGCGTCGAATATTATTCCGAAAAAGACAAACGCCAGGGCATCGTCCACATCGTTGGCCCCGAACAGGGCTTTACGCTTCCAGGCATGACCATCGTCTGCGGCGACAGCCACACCTCGACGCATGGCGCCTTCGGCGCGCTTGCCCACGGTATCGGTACCTCCGAGGTCGAGCATGTGCTCGCCACCCAAACGCTGATCCAGTCGAAGGCCAGGAACATGCTGGTGCGTGTCGACGGCAAGGCGCCGGAAGGCGTCACCGCTAAGGACATCATCCTGGCGATCATCGGCGAGATCGGCACAGCCGGCGGTACCGGCCACGTCATAGAATTTGCCGGAGAGGCGATCCGTGATCTGTCCATGGAAGGCCGCATGACCGTCTGCAACATGACAATCGAAGGCGGTGCCCGAGCCGGCCTGATCGCGCCGGACGAAAAGACCTTCGCCTATATCAAGGAGCGGCCGCGCGCGCCCAAGGGCGAGGCCTGGGACCAGGCCGTGGAATACTGGAAGTCGCTGACGACCGACGAGGGCGCGGACTATGACCGAGTGGTAACCCTCGATGCCGCCAGCCTGCCGCCGATCGTTTCCTGGGGCTCTTCGCCTGAAGACGTGATCGCGGTCACCGGCGAAGTGCCGAATCCGGACGATATTCCTGACGAGAACAAGCGCACATCCAAATGGCGCGCACTGAAATATATGGGCCTCAACCCCGGCACCAAGATCACTGACATCGAACTCGACCGTGTCTTCATCGGGTCCTGTACCAATGGCCGGATTGAAGATCTGCGCGCCGCAGCTGCCGTCGCCAAGGGTCGCAAGGTTGCCGACCGGGTTAGCGCCATGATCGTGCCGGGCTCGGGTCTCGTAAAGGAACAGGCTGAAGCCGAAGGTCTCGACAAGATCTTCCTCGAAGCGGGCTTCGAATGGCGCGAACCGGGTTGCTCCATGTGCCTGGCGATGAATGACGACCGCCTGAAGCCGGAAGAACGCTGCGCCTCGACCTCGAACCGGAACTTCGAAGGCCGTCAGGGCTATAAGGGCCGGACCCATCTCGTGTCCCCGGCCATGGCCGCCGCAGCCGCGATCGAAGGCCGGTTCGTCGATATTCGCGACTGGAAGTAATCCGCCTTTGAAGGCGCGTTTACGAGGGCGGCCAGTGGCCGCCCTTTCTCGTTCGAAGCCTTGCCGGGAGACGGAAATCAGCCTCCGGCTCTTGCACTCGGCGCATCATTGTCGCAAGGTGAGGCCGTTCGAGGGTATCGGTTTTCCCGGTATCCGTGTCGGCCGGGAGGGCATCCGCCATCCTGCCGCTGTCGGTAGCAAGCGATCATTATCCATGAGCTATTCTGCTTTTGATCATCCTGTTCTTTCAGGCCTGGTTGGCGACGACGAGGTTGCCGCCTTCTTCTCGCTTGATGCGGAAATCAGGGCGATGCTGGCCTTCGAGGCCGCGCTCGCCGAGGCCGAGGCCCGGGCCGGTGTTATTCCGGAAGCGGCGGCTGAACGCATCAGCGAAGTCTGCGCCAGCTTTTCACCCGATATCGCGGCCCTGAAGACAGCGACCGGTCGCGACGGCGTCGTTGTGCCCGATCTCCTGCGTCAGCTCAGGGCCGCGGTCGGGCCGGAGGCCGGCGAATATGTTCACTTCGGCGCAACCAGCCAGGATGTCGTCGATACCTCGCTGATGATGCGGCTTTCGGCGGTTTCCACGCTGCTGATCGACCGCCTCGACCACCTGTTTCAACGCATGGATACACTTGACTCGCGCTTCGGGGAGCGTGCCCTGATGGGCCGCACCCGGATGCAGCCGGCCATGCCGATCACGGTTTCGGACCGTCTGCGCGCCTGGCGCGAGCCGGTGCTTTATCTCCGGCAGTTTCTCCTGCGCCTCGACGGACAGCTGTTTGCCGTCCAGTTCGGCGGTGCGGTCGGCACGCTTCACCGTCTTCCTGAGCACTCCGTGGAGGTTCGGGCGATGCTGGCCGACATTCTCGGCCTGATCGATGCGCCGCAATGGCAAAACCAGCGCAACGTGATCGCCGAGTTCGCCTCGGCGATGTCGCAGATCACCGGCAGCCTCGGCAAGTTCGGGCTGGACATCGCGCTTCTGGCCGAGATGGGCGACGAGATCGAGCTTTCCGGCGGCGGTGAATCCTCCGATATCGAAGGAAAGCGCAATCCGGTGACCGCGGAAGTGCTGGTGTCGCTCTCGCGTTTTAACGCCGCACAGCTCTCGGCCATGCATATGGCGCTGGTGCATGAGCAGGAGCGTTCGGGAGCGGCCTGGACGCTGGAGTGGCTGACATTGCCGCAAATGGTCGCTGCCGCTGCCGCCTCGCTCAAACTGTCCGACTGGCTGTGCACCAAGATCACGCGGCTCGGCACGTGAGCGCCGCGTTCACACAAGCGTAACCAATTGCACTGATTTCCATGTGTTTCGGTTTGCACGGTGGCGCCGCAGGTTTTGATCGAAGGCTTTAGGATTCAATAGGTTGTGGGCGACCTCCGCTTTGGTTCCAAACCCCGGGCAAGCTCTTGTCAATTGATATGATTTGCGACACGATAGGGCATGACCAAATGGCGCCCCAATCCCAGGCTGATCAAGCGACCGGCCTATCTTTCCATTGCAGAGCAGATTGCCGGTGCAATTCGTGACGGCCTTTTGGTCGACGGCATGCGTCTGCCGCCGCAGCGGCAGATGGCCGCCGATCTGAAGATTTCCGTCCAGACCATCAGCCGCGCCTATGAGGAATTGTCCCGCCGGGGACTGGTGGCCGGCGAGGTCGGTCGCGGCTCCTATGTCAAATCGGCGTCGTCGGGACCGGAACGACCATATATGACCGAGGGGGCCTCCGGGGTTGTCGACCTGTCGATCCTGAAGCCGGTTTGTGAAAGCCGCAGTCTTGGCCGCTTTCGCAATGCCTTCGCCGAACTCGGCACCACCATGCCGCCGGATCTTGCCTTTTCGATGATCCCGAATGCGCTGTTCCGGCGTTACCGGATGGCCGGTGTCAACTGGCTTGCCGCCTGTGGGCTGAAGGCGCCGCATCACGGCATCACCGTCACCAACGGTTCCAGCGATGCGATGACGGCGGCCTTCATGAGTGTCGCGCCGCCCGGCTCGGCAATGGCGGCCGAAGACCTGACCCACCCGATGGTGAAACCGCTCTGCGGCTATCTCGGTATCGATCTCGAACCCGTTCCCGCCGATGCCGAAGGTATTTTGCCGTCAGCACTTGAGGCGCTTGCCGCGCGCAAGCGGCTACGGGCGATCTTTCTGCAGCCATCGGCCGCCGGTCCGCGTGGAACGGTGATGAGCGCGCCGCGCAGGCGCGCGGTTGCGGCCATTGCCCGCCGCTATGACCTTGCCGTCATCGAAAATGACGTTCTGGGTCCGTTGGTGGAAAACCGGCCGCCTCCGGTCGCCGCCTTTGCACCGGAACGCACGCTCTATATGACCGATCTTTCCAAGAACACGATCCCGGGGCTTCGCTGCGGATATCTGGTCGCCCCAGACCGCTACGCGGCGACGGTTGCCAATCGCTACCTGGCCGCCAACTGGATTGCGACCCCGGTCATGGCCGAAATTGCCAGCCGCTGGATCGTCGACGGAACAGCGATCGAACTGGTCAACTGGCAGCGTCTTGCGCTGAAACGACGCCGCGCGATCGCCGAAAAGGCGCTGGCCGGCATAGCCTGCACCATGACGCCGGGCGCGCTGCATGCCTGGATCCCGCTGCCCGACGGCACCAATGAGGCTGCCTTTGTCGATCGCGCCCGCCATCGTGGTGTCGCCGTTGCAGCAGGCAGCACATTCCGTTCCGGGCGGGAGGCGTCGGCGCCCGCCATCCGCGTCGGCCTTGCGGCATCGTCTGAAATCGAGCTCTCCGCCTCGCTTGCCGTGATCGCTGCGATGCTGAGGGGCGAGAACAAGATGCGCCGTGAGGCGACAACGGTGGAAAATGGCTGAGGAGCTGCCGTGCGCCGCACTCCCGCAAGGGCCGCTGTTTTCAGTCGGCAGCCGGAACAAGGCCGACGGACCGGATGCCCTCGCCGCCGAAACGGCGGTGGCGATCAGCTATGGCGGCTCGTCCCATGCCGTGCTGATGGCAACGCCCGCGGATCTCGATGATTTCGCTTATGGTTTCAGCCTCACCGAAGGCATCATCGGGCATCCGGACGAGATCACCGCTTTGGAGACAGTTGTTTTCGATACCGGCATCGACTTGCAGATAACACTTGGCGAAGACTGTTCCGCTGTCCTTGCTGCCCGGCGTCGGTCGATGGCGGGGCCGGTCGGTTGCGGGCTTTGCGGACTGGAAAGCATCGATGCAGCCATGCGGCCGGTGCCATCGTTGAACGTCGGTCATTTCAGCATGACTTCCGGTGACATCGATCGGGCGGTATCTTCTCTTGCCGGTCATCAGCCGCTTTTCGGCCGGACCCGCGCTGTGCACGGCGCCGGGTTTTACCGGCCCGATGGCGGCCTTGTGGCGGTGCGCGAGGATGTCGGCCGCCACAACGCGCTGGACAAGCTCATCGGCGCGCTCGCCCTCAGCCGGGAAGAGGTCGCAGGCGGCGCCTTCGTCGTGACCAGCAGGCTTTCGGTTGAAATGGTGCAAAAGGCGGCGATCGCCGGCGCCCCGGTGCTGATCGCGGTCTCGCAGCCAACCGCCCTGGCAGTCGACACAGCGGAAAGAGCCAAGATCACCCTGATTGCCAGCGCACGTGGCGATGGCTTTTCGGTGTTTACCCATGGGGAACGGGTCAGGCGTTGAGAGCCGGGCGCTGGTGCCCGACCCTCTAAAGGCCACAGCCGCTCTTTATGCGGCAAGCCGTTTGGCCTTGCGGTGCCGCCCTTCGGCGTCCGCAGCCCTGATGGCGGCGACGACATCGTCCGGCTTGATCGCGCCGGGCACATTGCCCATCGTGTCGGCCGGGTCGCAGGCAAGCTTGGCCACGGCAAGCAGATCAGCATCGCTGGCATCACCGATGCCGATATCCTCAAGCGTGATTGGCAGCCCGATCGCCTCGCAGAAGCCGAAGACGACATTGACGATTTCGCTTGGGCGTTTGGTCAGCATCAGCAGCGACTGTGTACCGATCGCAACCTTCTCGCCGTGCCAGTAGCCATGCGTGCCTTCAAGCGCGGTCAACCCGTTGTGGATCGCATGTGCGCCGGAAAGGCCGCCGCTTTCAAAGCCAAGGCCGGACAGAAGCGTATTGGCTTCCACGATCCGCTCGAATTCGGGTGTGACGATCTTCTGCTCGGCAGCGGCCTTTGCCGCTGTGCCATCGGCAAGCAGCGTATCGAAACACATGCGGGCAAGGCCATAGGCTGTCATTGAGCCGAGGCGACCGGTCATATTGGCGCTTTCGGTATGGCGGCAATCTTCGGCCTCGAACCAAGTCGAAAGTGCATCGCCCATGCCGGCGACCAGAAGCCGGACCGGCGCACCGACGATCAGCCCGGTGTCAACCAGCACGACATCGGGATTTTTCGGGAGCACCAGATAGCGTTTGAACGCCCCTTCGGCGGTATAGATCACCGAGAGCGCTGAGCAGGGCGCATCGGTGGAGGCAAGCGTCGGGGCGATGACCACAGGCAGGCCGACCGCGTGTGCCACGGCCTTGGCGGTGTCGAGCGTCTTGCCGCCGCCAATGCCGACGATCACCTCGGCGCCTTCCGCCGATACACGACTGGCGATGCGGGCGATCTCCTCGTCCGAGCATTCGCCGTTGAACGCTTCCACGGTAATCTTCGTCTTGTCATCGCCGCTGACGGCATCGCGCACCAGCGCCATCACGCTCTTATCGACAATCGCGAGGGCCGACTTGCCGAGGCGGGCAATTTCTGAACTCAGTTGGCCTATCGCTTCGGCGCCCTGAACATAGCGTCCGGGGAAAATGGTTGTTGTGATCATTGTGAGCCTCCAATCTTTGCTGCAGATAGTCTGCGGGCAGGATGATCGGACGCGCCGATGGCGCTGCCGGTCACATATTCAGGAAAAGCCCGGAATGTGGCATTTTCAAGAGGGTTCTTTGGTAAATTATCCTTTTGTTTCAATTGCTTTTTCCAAGTTGCGGGATGTTGCGCTGATTTGATATCTTTCAAGTTGCAATCGATGGAGTGCTTGAGAAAATCGCAATCCTTCGGCTTCGGTGCTTGCAATCGTCAGGTTTTCAGACAAACTTTTGCTGACAAGGCTTCGGCGTATCCGGGCCATGAGGATATCAATGGACGACCAATGCGCACGGCTTGCAGCCGCTTTGGAGGCAAGCCCGCTGATTTCACCCATTCTGGAGAACTTCGACCGCATCGCCCTGCCGGATTGCTGGCTGGTGGCGGGGGCCCTGGCGCAAACGGTGTGGAATCAGCGCTTCGGCTACGAGGCGAGCCACGGTATTGCCGATATCGATCTCGTCTATTTCGATCCCGGCGACCTTTCCGAACGGGGAGAGATGCGGCAAGCCGCGCGGGTGCGTGCGATGTTCGAGGGCGTTCCCGCCTGGATCGACGTCAAGAACCAGGCGCGTGTGCACCTTTGGTATGGCGAGCGCTTCGGCTACGGCATTGAGCCCTATGACAGCGTTTCGGAGGCGATCACAACATTTCCGACAACCGCAACCTCCGTCGGGGTGAGGCCGGTTGCCGGCGTCTGGCAGTATGACGCACCCTTCGGCTTCTCAGACCTGATGAGGGCCATCGTGCGGGCGAACAAGACTCAGGCCTCGCGTGAGGTCTACGAGAACAAGACCGAGCGCTGGCTGGCGCTCTGGCCGGAATTGTCGGTCATTGGCTGGGATGACTAAGGTTTTCTAGAAATTGCTGCCGGAGAGTGCGGAAATCTCTTGGGCCGCGCGCATCAGCATCGGCAGATGCGTGGCTTTCAGCTTTTCTTCCGGCAGGTTGCGGGCATTGCCGCCGACGCTCAGCGTATAGATGTCGCCGGTCATCGGCGCGTGGAGAACCACGCCGATGGCATTATGACCTTCAGCCCATGCGCCGAAGGATTCCGAATAGCCGGTCTGGGCCATGCGCTCGAGCGCGGCATCAAGCGCTGGCTTTTTTTCGCGTTCCCATGAAGCACCGTGGACGCCCTTCAAAAGGGTGAACGCGGCTTCACGCTCGTCTTCGGGCAGTGCGAACAGGTGGGCCCGGCCCGGTGCGCTTTCGGCAAGTGGAATGCGGGAGCCGACATTGAGGTTGAGTGCGACCGCCGTCGGCCGGCGTACCAGTTCCACGAACATCATCTCCGCGCCGTCACGCACGGAAAGTGCGACCACGCAATCGCCGTTTGCCGCGAGCTGGTCCATGTGCGAACGAACAAGTTCACCGAAGCCGAACCGGCCGATTGCGGCATAGCCAAGCGTCAGCACCTCGTTGGAAACGGCATATTTGCCGTATTCGGGCATGTAGCGCAGATAGCCGAGTTTGGTCAGCGTGCCGAGCAGGCGTGAAACGGTGGTCTTGTGCAGGCCTGTGCGCTCGGCAAGCGCCTGGGTTCCAAGCACCTTGTCCTCGGCGCGGAAGGCGCGCAGAATGGAAAGTCCCCGCGCCAGTGAACTGACGAAGGGGCGTTCTTCGTTGAGGGCGGCGGTGCCGATATCCTGCCGCGGGCGACCTCGCCGTTTGACCGGCTGGCCGCGATTGTCATGTTCCTCGCTCATTGTGCCTGTTTATCCCATCGGATGCCCGTTTGTCATTTGGTTTCAGGCGGCTTGGACGAGATAGGACAAACTATCCTATTTCAGCGCAACATTGTCCGGCAGGTCGTCATAGTCGGAGCAGTCGCGATGGCTTGCCGCCGGATCGACCTTGATGTCGAGCACCACCGGGCCACCGCGGGCGTGGGCGGCGCGCAGCGCATCGCCGATCTGGTCGGCCTCGGTTACCGTTATTCCAGAGCCGCCAAGCCCTTCGGCCACCTTGGCAAAGTCGTGGTCACCGAAATTGACGCCGATTGCCTTGTTGCCGAGGTTGTCGCGGACCATGCCAAGACCGGCATTGTTGGCAACCACATAGACCACGTCAAGGTTCTGCTCTGCGGCTGTCGCGATCGCGTCCATGGTCATCACGAAGCCGCCATCGCCGATTACGCCGGTCACGCGTTTTTCCGGGCAGGTGATCTTGGCGCCGGTGGCGGCCGGCGTCGACCAGCCCATGCCGCCGATGCCGCCGGGCGCGACAAGCTGATGCGGCGAGCGCAACGGCAGCGATGACGTTGCCCAGATCCGGTTGCTGCCGGCATCCAGCGTCAGCAGGTCGTCCGGGGTCAGGAAACCATCGAGGCTACGCATGATATCGGCGTAATGCACGGTGCCCGGCCGGGTCTTGTAATGCGGCAGTTCGCCGTAGCGGTTTTCGGCCTTGAGTGCGGTGATGAAGCTCTTGCGGCTCTCCGCGCGCGCGCGATCCACGCCGGTCTGGTCGAGAAGGAAACCGACAACATCGGCAACATCGGCGGTCACGGCCATATCCACCGGCAGCACCCAGCCCGCCTGTAGCGGATCGATATCGACCTGGATGATCTTCTGTTCGCCCGGCCGCATCATTTTCTCGTCGCGGAAGCGGGTATATTCCGGCCCGAGGCTGCAACCGAGAACCAGGATCAGGTCGGCGGCCTGCACCATCCGGTTTGCGGATTTGGCGGCCCAGTTGCCCATCATGCCGACGGCGACCGGCGTGGTTTCATCGATCGTGCCCTTGCCGTGATAGCTGGAGGCGACGGCGATCCCCTCGCGGTTGGCAAACCGGCTCAGCCTGTCGCCGCAGCGGCTCATATAGATGCCGTTTCCGGCAATGATCACCGGGCGTTCGGCAGTCTTCAGCGCCTCGGCGATGGCCGCCAGCGCGTCGCCGTCCGGCTTCATCGGGGTCGAGCGCAGATAGCCCTCTGTCGGGTAGAGTTTCGCGCGCGGATGGTCGGGAACATCTTCCTTGATGATATTGGTACGCATCACCACGGCGGCCGGGCCCTGACGCGGGGTTACGGCGTGTTTGACGGCAAGCTGGGTGCCGTAGATCGCCTCCTGCGGGGTGGTCGCATAGGTGGCGTATTTGGTCATCGTCTTCATCACGGCAAAGGCATCGCCCGCGCCGTAATCGCCGGTCATGGTCTGGTAGACCCCGTGCTGGGCAAAGCCGTCATAGCAGGACGTATCGGTCAGAACGACCATTGGCGAGGAGGAGAAATAGGCCTCCAGAATGCCGAACGCGCCGGTGGACGAGGCAAACGGGCCCTGGGCCATCAACAGACCGGGCCTGCCGGTGAGCTTGCCCGCCACCTGTGCCATCACCGAGGCCGACTGCTCTGAGCGTGCCAACACCAGTTCGAATTCGTCCTTGCGGTCGAAAAAGGCTGGCAGCGACCAGGTGATGCCGAGGCCCGGCAGGGTGAAGCCGCGGGTGATACCGGCCTCGATAAAGGTTTTGATGACGCCTTCATTGGTTTTCATGACATTCCTCCCATTGTGAGATGCAATCTAGATCATCTATTTAATTCTGCCAAGCGCAATTATGTACTGTTATGTGACTTTATTGATGAGGCTGACTGCCCTTTGATTCACCCGGCGGATAGCGTAGAAGGCGGGACTGAAACCGGCCACGGGCCGGAGCACGGCGGCAGAGCGGGCGGATATGGCGAACAATGGTGCAAAAGCGGTGGTGAATGCGCGCGGGCTGGTTGACCGCGCATTGGTGCGCCCGCAAGACCATGCCGAACTAAAGGCGGTTGAAGAAAACTTCCGCATCCGCATTCCCGCCCATGTGCTGGCTGCCCTTGAGGGCGCCGGCGCAGATGATCCGCTGCGCACGCAATATGTGCCGGATGCCCGCGAACTCGATCATCACGCCGGTGAAAGTGAAGACCCGATTGGCGATCAGGTGTTCGAGCGCGAAAAGGGCATCACCCATCGCTATCCCGACCGGTTGCTGCTGAAGCCCACCCATAGCTGTCAGGTCTATTGCCGCTTCTGTTTCCGCCGGGAAACGGTCGGCAAGCCGGAGGCCGCCCTTGACGGTGCTGAGCTTCAGATCGCGCTCGATTATATTCGCGCCCATGAGGAGATCTTCGAGGTGATTCTGTCGGGCGGCGATCCGCTGGTGCTGTCGGACCGTCGTCTGGGTGCGCTGATGGAAGCGCTTGGCGAAATCCGCCATGTTGGCGTCATCCGCTTCCACACCCGTGCGCCGCTGGTCTCACCGGAACGGATCACCGACGCTCTGATCGCAGCGCTGAAGCGAGCGCGAAAAACCGTGAATATCGTCATCCATGTCAACCATGCCCGCGAGCTGACGGATGCGGTCAAGGCAGGTCTGGCGCGACTGGCCGACAATGGCATCCCGCTATTTTCGCAGACGGTGCTGCTGAAGGATGTCAACGATGATGCAGAGACGCTTGCCACCCTGTTCCGCGCGCTGTTGCTCAACCGGGTCAAGCCCTACTACCTGCATCATCTCGATCATGCCAAGGGCGTCAGTCATTTTGCCGTGCCGATCGTGCGCGGACAGGCGATCATGCGGGCCTTGCGCGGCCGGGTCTCAGGCCTTTGCCTGCCGACCTATGTGCTGGATATTCCCGGCGGCCACGGCAAGGTGCCGATCGGGCCGGCCTATCTGGAGCACGTTGAGGCTTGTGACTATCAGGTCGAGGACTATCAGGGGCAAAGCCACCGCTATTGCGACTGGCGCTGAAACTCCCGGCAGGCCAGCAACGCAGCCCCCTCGGCGACATCGATATCCGGAAAGGTCGCCGGGCCGGAAAGCTCTGTCGCGATGGTCTCGCCGATCAGCGGTGAAAGCTTCAGCACACCGCCGGTAAAGGCCACGGGGCGCTCGCCCGCGCGCGCAATCAGGATATTGCCAAGCCGGGCAAGCTGGCCTCCCGCCTGCCTGAGCAAATTCTGCGAAAACCGGTCGCCGGCTTCGCCCGCCTTCGCCACCGCCACGGAAAGCGTGCCGATCCGCCCCCGGTCGCTGCCATAGATGATGCGCTTCACGTCTGCCCAGTCATCGCTTCCAATCGCCTCAAAAAGGGCTGAGGCCAGACCCGTCATGTCGCCAGCGGTTCCATCCTCGTCCAGCCTGCGATAAAGCGCGCGGATGGCGGCAAGGGCGATCCACCCGCCAGAGCCCGCATCATCGATCATCAATCCGCGTCCGCCGATGCGCAGTCGCGTGCCGTCAGTTCGAAAATGGATGGCGATAGCCCCGGTACCGGCTGACACCAGATGACCTTCGCCCGGTGCAAACAGGGTGCGGAAGGTCAGTTCGATATCGTCGAAAAGCGTCAGGCGCTCCTGCGCTATCCCGGTCTTTGCGGTAATGATCGCTGCGACCTCACCGAAGGCCTCCGGGCCGTAACCCGAAAGCCCGAGTGTCGCGGCATGGACCGGGCCTGGCAGGCTTGCGGCAATCCGGACAAAGGCCGTCTCAAGCCGTATCCTGTCTTCCTGACCCGCCAGAAGCGCGCTTGCGCCGGGCGCCGATCCGCGCCGCACAGGCGTTCCCGCCTGATCGACAACGGCAAAGCGCGAAGCCGTGCCGCCGATATCGCATCCCAGGAAAAAGCCGCCCATATCTTTGTGCCTTACGGGATCGAGGCCAGCCATTCGGGTGTTGCGAATTTCTCTGTCGCAAGCGCCTCGGCCGCCTTGTACTCATCCGGCGTTACCGTGCCTTCGCGGCCGCCGTTCAGATCCACAAAGGTTGCCTTCATCCGGTCGATGACGTTGCGACGGACAAGGCCCGTCTGACTGCGCACGGGATCGACGCGCTTTGCCGCACTTTTCGTGCCCTTGTCGGAGAGTTTTTCACGGCCGATCCGCAGCACCTGCATCATTTTTTCCGCGTCCATGTCATAGGCCATGGTCACGTGATGCAGCACGGTGCCGCCGCCATAACGCTTTTGTGCCGCGCCGCCGATCTTGCCCTTGGAGCTCGAAATGTCGTTGAGCGGCTTGTAGAAAGCATCGACACCCATGTCGTTCAGCGCCTTCAGCACCCAGTTGTCGAGGAAGGCGTAGCTGTCGGCAAAGCTCATGCCGTCGACCAGTTCTCCCGGTGCATAAAGCGAATAGGTGATCGCGGTGCCGGGCTCGACGAACATCGCGCCGCCGCCGGTAACCCTGCGCACGATCTCGACGCCGAGCCGTTCGGTTGCCTCCAGATCGACCTCGTTTCTCAGCGACTGGAAAGCGCCGATGATGATGGCCGGCCGTTCCCACTCCCAGAAACGCAGCGTCGGCGCTCGCCGGCCTTCGGCAACCGCGCGCGCCAGAACATCGTCGATGGCCAGATGCATCGCCGGCGTCTCGCCGCCGGTATCGATGATTTCCCACTCGAAATCGCGCCAGGTCTTGGCAACGCCGAGTGCACGGCGCACGGCGATTGCCACGGATTCGAGGCTGAAGCCGATCAGTGCGGCATCCGGGCGCAACTTCGCCTTCAGTGCTGCGACCATTGTCTCCGCCGAGCTTGCCGTCGGCAGGCCTTCCAGAGCTTTGCAAAGGTCGGCAAGCGCTTCGGGCGGCTCCAGGAAGAAGTCGCCGGCGATTTGCACATCGGCCAGTTTGTCGTCGCGCACTTCGATATCGGCCACCACCAGCTTGCCGCCGGGTACCTTGTATTCGCCATGCATCTTTGAGGGCTCCTGCATGATATTGTCAGATCCGGAACACCGGTTGCCTCATCCATAGACCCGCTGCCTTGCGACGCGCAAGCCAGCCACTTCGATGATTGCTGTCATGGAAAGGTCGTGAAAATCGGTCTATCTGAGGTTTGCGGACAGTAACGGGAGAACGTCATGACTGGCTTCGATCAATTTACCGACATGGACGATGTCTGGGGCCTGACGGAGCGGGTGGAGAGCCTTCGCGCGTTGGTCACAAGCGAGGCGCGTGCCATTTTGCAGAGCTTTGGGCCGGAGGCGGCGTCGCTGCCGGGCATCGTCAATCTCGCCCATTACCTTGCCCTTCGTCATCATGATGTCCGTCCGCTTCAGCGCGCGCTGATGCGCCACGGTCTGTCCTCGCTCGGGCGGCTGGAAAGCCGCGTTCTGCCCACGCTTGATGCCGTGCTCGTCGCCCTTGCAGCGCGGGCGGGTCGCGAAAATGTGGTGCCTTTGCCCTCGGCGGATGATTTCTTTGCCGGCGAGCGACGGCTTGAGCAGGCGACCGATCTGATGTTCGGCCCGCCACCGGCCCATCGCCGCAGCCGCATCATGGTGACGCTCGCCAGTGAAGCGGCAGACGATCCCGCTTTTGTTGCCGATCTTGTCCGTCGCGGCATGGATATCGCCCGCATCAATTGCGCCCATGACGGGCCGGAGGCCTGGCGTGCAATGACAAAGCATGTGCGAGCGGCAGGTGATGCGGCAGGACGGCGGATTGCCGTGCTGATGGATATCGCCGGCCCCAAGATCCGTACCGAAAAGGTCGCTCTCGCCGAAAGCAAGCTGAAGGCCAATGTCGGCGACCGCATCCGCCTGATCGCAACGGGCGAACCGGCCCTGTTCGATGATATTCGTTTCTGTGTCAGTGTCTCGCTGCCGGAAATGGTGACGCGGCTCAAGGTCGGCGACCGGGTGCTTTATGATGACGGCAAGCTGCAGACTGTGGTGACTGAGGTTTCCGATGGCATGGCGGTGATCCGGGTTGAGCGCGCCAGGGCCAAGGGGACAAGGCTGAAGCCGGAAAAGGGGCTGAACCTGCCCGATACGGCGCTCGGGCTTTCGCCGCTGACGGCCAAGGATACCGGCGATATCTCAACCGTGATCGAATGCGCCGACATGGTCGGCTATTCGTTCGTCTCGCGCCCCGACGACCTCGACCTGCTGGATCAGGAACTGGGCGCGGGTGGCAATCCGGGCCTCGGTGTCGTCGCCAAGATCGAGCGCCCGGAAGCGGTCAAGAATCTGCCCGCGCTGATTGCCCGCGCGGTCGGGCGCCGGGATTTCGCCGTGATGATCGCCCGTGGTGACCTTGCTGCCGAGATCGGCTTCGAGCGGCTCGCTGAAATGCAGGAGGAAATCCTCTGGATCTGCGAGGCGGCGGGCGTACCGGTGATCTGGGCGACCCAGGTTCTTGAAAATCTGGTCAAGACCGGCGTGCCCTCTCGCGGCGAAATGACCGATGCGGCGATGGGTGCGCGCGCCGAATGCGTGATGCTGAACAAGGGCGAGGCAGTCGGCGAGGGCGTTTCCACCCTCGACACCCTGCTGGCCCGCATGGACGAGCACATGTTCAAGAAGACGCCAGAGCTCAGGGCACTGAAGAGCTGGTAGAGCTAACACTTGTCCATCGTTGGCAGCACCGTCGAGACGATTGAGGCATCAAGCGCTTCGTAGGCCGCAAGGTCTATGGTTTCGTAAAGCTCCGCGCGCGTCTGCATATCGTCCAGCATCGCCTTGGTGGAGCCGGTTTGCTTCAGCGTTGAAAACAATCTCTCCTGCGCCTTGTTGGCAACCCTGAGCGAGGAAACCGGGAAGATCACCATGCGGTAACCCATCGCCTCGAACTCGGAGGCTGTCATATAGGGCGTGCGGCCGAATTCGGTCATGTTGGCGAGAAGCGGCACGCCCTCCATGCGGGCGGCGAACTCTCGAAACATCTCGACAGTGTTCAGCGCCTCGGGGAAGATTGCGTCGGCACCGGCTTCGATGAACAGCTTTGCCCGGGCCACCGCGCCGTCAATACCCTCGCTCGCCGCCGCATCGGTGCGGGCGATGATGTAGAGATTTTTGCGGGCCTTGGCGGCGGCTGCAATCTTGGCGGCCATGTCGTGCGCGTCCGCCAGTTTCTTGTCATTGAGATGGCCACATTTCTTCGGCAGCAGCTGGTCCTCGATGTGCACGCCCGCAGCGCCCGCATCCTCGAAGGTGCGGACCATATGCATCACATTCAGCGCCTCGCCATAGCCGGTATCGCCGTCGACCAGAAGCGGCAGGCCGCTGGCGCGGGCGATCTGGCGGATGAAGAAGGCGACCTCGTCGACCGTGATCATCCCAAGGTCCGGAAGCCCCATGGAGGCGGTCATCGCAGCGCCCGAGAGATAAAGCGCGTCAAAGCCTTCCTTCTTCGCCTGAAGGGCAGCCATGCCGTTGTGAACGCCGGGCATGGTGACGATACCGCCTGCCTCCACCTGGCGGCGGAGACGAAGGCCAGCGGGCTCTTCGGGAAGATCGGCTGAAATCAGATAGGGCATGGCAATAATCCTGTCAGGTTCGATCAAGCATCGGCACGAAAGGCCGGTTTTCGGGGCCGGTGTAATTGGCGGCGGGGCGGATGATCTTGCCGTCCTCGCGTTGCTCGATGATATGTGCCGCCCAGCCCGCCATGCGGGCAATCACGAACAGCGGCGTAAACATCGCCGTCGGTACGCCCATCATGTGGTATGAAACGGCTGAAAACCAGTCGAGATTGGGAAACATTTTGCGCGCGTCCGCCATGGTCGTCTCGATCTGTTCGGCGATATTGAACATCTTCATCGAACCGGCTTCTTCGGACAGTTCGTGCGCGACCTGCTTAATCACCTTGTTGCGCGGATCGGAGACCGTGTAGACCGGATGGCCGAAGCCGATGATCACCTGTTTTTGCGCGACCCGCTCACGGATGTCGGCATCGGCCTCTCCCGGCGTGTCGTAGCGCTTCTGGATTTCGAAGGCGAACTCGTTGGCACCACCATGTTTTGGCCCGCGCAAGGCCCCGATCGCGCCGCAGACGGCGGAATAGAAATCCGTTCCCGTGCCGGTGATCGAGCGGGCGGTAAAGGTCGAGGCATTGAACTCATGTTCGGCATAGAGAATGAGCGAGGTGTGCATCGCCTGGACATGGCTTTCGCCCGGTGCTTTGCCGTGTAGCAGGTGCAGGAAGTGCCCGCCGATGGATGCGTCATCGGTCTCGACATCGATCCGCCGGCCGTTATGGGAAAAATGATACCAGTAGAGCAGCATCGAGCCGAGCGAGGCCATCAGCCGGTCGGCGATGTCGCGTGCGCCGGGTTTGTTGTGGTCGTCCGTTTCCGGCAGAACGCAACCCAGAACGGATGCGCCGGTGCGCATCACATCCATCGGGTGGGTGGCCGCCGGCAACAGTTCCAGCGCACCGCGCACGGCGGCGGGCAGGCCACGCAGGGCAGAAAGCTTGGCCTTGTAGGCGGCAAGCGTCGCCGCACCCGGCAGCGTGCCATAGATCAGCAGATGGGCGATTTCCTCGAATTCGCAGGTCTCTGCGATATCGAGAATGTCATAGCCGCGATAATGCAGGTCATTGCCGCTCTGGCCGACGGAACAAAGTGCTGTATTACCGGCGACGACGCCGGAAAGCGCCACCGATTTCTTCGGTTTTCTTGCTTCAGTCATGATCTCTCCTCCAGGTCGCGCATCCGCCCCTCCTCAAGGCCGGACGCGCACCACGATCTCATCTCCAGTCGAATATCCCTGTCTTTGCCTGCGCACCGAGCTTGTCCGGCGACACGGCAAAATTCAGTCCGGCAAGCTCATCAGGCGCCAGTGACATCAGCCGCTCCACGGTCGAAAGGAAGCGGTCCTGCTCATCCATGGCAATCACGCCATCGGCCAGCATGCGGAATTTCTTCACATAGTCCGGCCGGGCAAACGGACGGGTTCCGAGCGGGTTTGCATCGGCAATGGCAAGCTGGTCCTCGATGATCGTGCCGTCTTCCATGGTGACGATCACATGGCCACCGAAGGCTTTCTCCGCTGGGTCGTGGCTGTGGTAGCGCCGCGTCCATTCCGGATTTTCCGCCGTGGTGACCTTGTGCCACAGCGCCACCGTTTCGGGTTGTTTGGCGCGCTCGGGCGCATAGGAGCGCTCATGGTGCCAGCCGCCATCTTCCAGTGCGACCGCAAAGATATACATGATCGAGTGGTCGAGCGTTTCGCGGCTCGCATTCGGGTCCATCTTCTGCGGGTCGTTGGCGCCGGTGCCGATCACGTAATGGGTGTGGTGGCTGGTCTCGATCAGGATCGACTTCACCTTCGAAAGGTCGCCGATCTTCGGCCCCATGCGGCGAGCAAGGTCGATCAGCGCCTGGCTTTGATATTCAGCCGAATGCTCCTTGGTATAGGTGTCCATGATCGCGCGCTTGGCTTCGCCCTTTTCCGGCAGCGGCACGGTGTATTCCGCAGTCGGGCCGGAAAGAAGGTAAGCGATGAAGCCGTCTTCGCCCTCCCATGCCGGCGATGGTGCGCCTTCGCCCCGCATCACCCGGTCAACCGCCTCGACCGCCATCTTGCCGGCAAAGGCCGGAGCATAGGCCTTCCAGCTCGAAATCTCGCCCTTGCGCGATTGCCTTGTCGTGGTCGTCACATGCAGCGCCTGCTGAACGGCCTGATAGATGGTCTCGGTATCAAGCCCCAGTGCTGTGCCGATGCCGGCAGCCGCCGATGGTCCCAGATGGGCGATATGGTCGATCTTGTGCTCATGCAGGCAGATGCCCTTGACCAGATCGACCTGAATTTCATAGCCGGTGGCAATGCCGCGTGCGAGCGCCTCGCCGGAAAGCCCGCAATGTTGGGCGACGGCCAGAACCGGTGGAATATTGTCGCCGGGATGGGAATAATCGGCAGCCAGAAACGTGTCGTGATAGTCAAGCTCACGCACGGCCACACCATTGGCCCATGCCGCCCATTCCGGCGAAAACCGCTTGTCGGCGGCAAGGCCGAAGATTGTCGCGCCCGGCGCAAACGGGTGGGCGGTCGCCTGTGTTCTGGCACTGATGGCCGGACGGCGGGCGATGGAGGCGGCGGCCACGGAGGCATTGTCGATGATCCGGTTGCCGATCATCTCCACAACGTCGTCGTCGAGGGCCACGCGATCAGCCGCGACCGTGGCGATCTTCCAGGCAAGCTGGTCTTCCCGTTTCAGGTTTTCCGATGATTTGTGGGTGCGCACCGTGTGGTCGTGCATGAATTCTCCTCCCGCTTCAATGCCACCGCCGTTTTCGCCTGATTGGCGCAAATTGTCCATTACCGGCAATGCAGCCATTAGTCTTAGGCATTTTGGCGGTTGCATGCAAAACGGCCCGCAGGAGGGTCTCCGGCGGGCCGTTCGATCTCTTTCAGGGCGTGCCTGTCAGCCCGCAGCAAAAGTGCGCTGCTCGATTTCCTCAAGCGTGATGCCCTTGGTCTCCGGTGCCACCGCAATCGCATAGAAAACACCGATCACGCAGAAGGTGGTGAAGATCGCGAAGGTTCCGACGATCCCGATGCCTGCGAGAAGCTCAGGAAACAGCAGGGCAACGACGAAGTTGAAGAACCAGTTGGCAATAGACGCCAGCGCCATGCCGCGCGGGCGCAGCCGAAGCGGAAACAGCTCCGCCATGTAGAGCCAGGGCAACGGACCGAGGCTGACGGCGAAAAAGCCGATGAAGGTGAAAATCCCGATCAATGCCAGATAAGGCGTTGCGGCAACGTCCATCATGGTCGCGACGGTGACCAGCGCCATCGAGGCGGAGGTGCCGACGAAGCCAAAAATCAGTAGTTTGCGTCGTCCGATCGATTCCACCAGATACATGGCGACGATGGTCAGCGCCACATTGACGACGCCGATGCCGACCGTTGCCAGAAGCTGTGTCGTGGTGCCGGAAAAGCCCGCGTTCTTGAAGATTTCGGGTGCGTAATAGATGATCGCGTTGATGCCCGAGAGTTGCTGAAGCACGAACACGATCATCGCGAAACTGGTGATCGGCAGGATGCCCTTCTTCAGGAAGGTGTTCCAGGCGGGAGTGGCTTCCTCGTCCTTGGCGCTTTCCTTGATCTCGGTAATGATCTTGTCGACGTCTTCTTCGCTCGCCTCAGGCTGCAGCTTCGTGATGATGTCGCGCGCCTTGTCGGCGTTCGAATTCAGCGTCAGCCAGCGCGGCGTTTCCGGCGACAGCAGGATGCCGACAAGGGCGATGATCGACGGAAACACGCCGACACCGATCATCCAGCGCCAGTCGCCGGTGCCGCCAAAGGCCGCATCCGACATATAGGAAACCATGATGCCGATGGTGATCATCAGTTGGAAGGCCGAGACGATCGTGCCGCGAATACGCGCCGGAGCGACTTCCGCGAGAAACATCGGAGCGGTCATCGCAGATGCGCCGATGCCGACGCCGATCACAAGGCGTGCCAGTGTCAGCACATACTGGTTGAAGGCGAACGCGGAAAACAGCGAGCCGAACAGAAAGATCACTGCGCCGAGAATCAGCATCGGCTTTCGGCCGTAGCGGTCGGTGGTCACCATCGCCAAGATGGTGCCCGCGACAGCGCCGAGCGGCACGGCAGAGGTGATCACGCCCTCCATGAAGGGGGTAATGGTGAAATCCTGTTTGATGAACGGCAAGGCGCCGGAAATCACGCCCTGGTCGAAACCAAAGAGCATGCCGAAAAGCGCCGCCACGATGACGATGGCGATAAGCATTGTTTCCTCCGCATTGTCGGGGCGGCCGGTTTTTCGGCGCGCCGGTCAGTTATCTTCCACTGACCGTTTAGTGTGATTTTATGAACGCTAACTGAAAATCATCCGTATCGCCATTGTTTCCCGACAACTTGAAGGTGAAAAATGGCGGGGAAGTCAATCCAGACACAGATTCGGCAACCATGGATTGTGCCTGCACTCTTGACCATGGCGCTCCGCGCAGGCATAGATAAGCCATCCGAGGGGTGCGATCTTGTGACCAAGATGCTGAGATGGCTTCGTGCCGAACCCTTGAACCTGATCCGGGTCATGCCGGCGTAGGAACGGAGTTTGGTATTGAGCGACACGCCCAGAAAATCTGCCTGTTTTGATACGTCCGCTGCCCGGCCACGCCGGGGAGAGGGGACTTGAAGCAAGGCCTGTCTGCAGTTTTCAAATTTTGTCTGATGGTTTGTGCACTTGTCCTTGTCTGGCAGGCGGTGGTCACGGTGTTTGCGCTGCCGCGCTATATCCTGCCAGCCCCGCTTTCCGTGGCCATAAAGCTGTGGACCGGCCATGCCTATCTGTTTTCTGAAGCGCTCGTCACGCTGCGCGAGATCATTGCAGGTTTTGCCGTCGGTGCGCTGTTCGGTGCCGGTGCTGCCTTTCTGCTGGCGGGCTTTCCCCGCTTGGGTCGGCTGGTCTGGCCCGCGCTGGTGGTGCTGCAGTCCTTTCCCGTTTTCGTCATCGCACCCATGCTGGTGCTCTGGTTTGGCTTCGGCATCACCTCCAAGATCGTGATGACGACGATCATCGTGTTCTTCCCGGTCGCTTCCAATTTCGCCGATGGGCTTGCCCGCACCGACAGCGCCATCGTCAAGGCTGCCCGCCTCGATGGCGCCAGCCACTGGCAACTTCTCGTTCTCATCAGGCTTCCTCTGGCCATGCCGCAGCTTTTTCCGGCCTTCGTATAGCAGCTCCGCTTGCCCCGCTTGGCGCCGTCGTCGGCGAATGGGTCGGCGCTGCCGGTGGTCTCGGCTTCGTTATGGTGCAGGCCAATGCCCGGATGCAGGCCGATACTGTCTTTGCTGCCATGTTCATCCTGGCCGTGGAGGCCGTGCTGTTTCGCAAGGCGGTGGATCTCGCCGCCCCGTTTTTCACCCGCTGGTCGCCAAACCACTAGACGGCCGCACACTTTTTCCACGGAGGAAAGAATGCTCAAGAAACTCGCGCTTGCCGCGGCGCTGACGATGTTGCCCGGCCTTGCCGCCGCCAACGACAAACTCAGTGTCATCCTCGAATGGTATGTGAACCCCGATCACGCACCGATGGTGATCGCGCAACAGCAGGGATACTTCGAAGAGGAAGGCCTCGATGTGGAGCTCGTGCCGCCGGCTGATCCTTCCATGGTTCCGCGCATGGTCGCTTCTGGCCGTGCCGATATCGGCGTTCATTATCAACCGAACCTCTATCTCGACCACGCCGCCGGCGTCGAAATCAAGCGTTTCGGCACGCTGGTGTCCACTCCGCTCAATACGCTGACAGTGATGGCGGACGGGCCGGTAAAGTCGCTGTCTGATTTGAAGGGCAGGAAGATCGGCTTTTCCGTTGCCGGGATCGAGGAAGCTGTCGTCTCCGCCATGCTTGAAAGCTCCGGACTGTCGCGGGATGACATTACACTGGTCAACGTCAATTTCGCGCTCACCCAATCGCTTCTCTCCGGTCAGGTCGACGCCACAATCGGCGCGTTTCGCAATTTCGAGCTGACCCAGATGGCAATTGAAGGTGAGGAGGGACGCGCTTTTTCCCGGAGGAAAACGGCGTTCCGGTCTATGACGAGTTGATCTTTGTGACCCGCGGCGCGCTTCTCGATGATGATCGCCTTCCACGCTTTCTCGACGCGGTTGAACGGGCGACGATCTTCATCACCAATCACCCGCAACAGGCATGGGGGCTTTTTGCAGAGGCCTATCCCGATCTCGATGATGAGCTGAACCGTCAGGCCTTCGCCGATACTGTCGCCCGCTTTGCCAAGAGCCCGGCGGCCTTCGATGCCGGCCGCTACCAGCGCTTCGGGGCCTTCATGGCTGAAAACGGGCTGATCGACACAGCGCCGGCGGTGTCCGAAATATCGGTTTCGCTTCAGCGCGAATAACAAAGCCTCGGCCTCAAATCGCCACAAAAGCAAAATAGAAGATACGTAAATACCGAAAGGCGGCTGGTGGCCGTCTTTCGCGTTTCGGTCTTTTGTATAGTTTTAATGACGGGCGGCGTCAGGCTGCCCCGAGAGATCGATCTCGAGAATGCGCTATCAAGCCTCAGGGAGATCGGAACATGAAGCTCTTCGGCCTTGTGCTGGTGGTGATCGGCCTTGCCACCTTGACCATACGTTTCGGCTTTTATCATTATCGCGATGTCGCCGGCGATATCGAGGGCAGCCTTTTGGCCCCGCTCGCCCATCTCGTGCTCATCGGCGGCATCATGCTTCTGACGCTGCATCTTGTGTTGCGTCTCGTGCAGCATGTGCTGGGGCACCATTGACTGAGCCACCCCGGGACAGGCCCGGGTGTGGCAAAGTCAGGTCGTGTCAGCCGAGAACGGCGGTTACGGCCTTCTTGGTGGCGGCAACGATCTGGTCGGCTTCTTCGCGTGTCAGGCACAGTGGCGGAGCGTAACCCAGAATATCGCCTTCCGGCATGGCGCGGGCGATAACCCCCTCCGACAGCAGCGCGGCGGCGAGCTTGTAGCCGACCTTTTCTTCCGGATCGAAGAAGGTGCGGGTCTCGCGGTCCTTGACAAATTCGACGGCCAGCAGCATGCCTTCGCCGCGCACATCGCCGACATGGGCATGGTTGCCGAGCGCATCCTTCATGGCGGCGCGGAAATAGGCGCCGGTTTCGCCGGCGTTCTTGACCAGGCCCAGCTCATCGATCAGCTTCAGATTGGCAACCCCGGCCGCGGCCCCGATCGGATGTGCGGAATAGGTCCAGCCGTGGCCGATCGGGCCGTTTTCATCGGTGCCCTGTTCCAGAACCTTCCACATTTTCTTCGAAACAATTGAGCCGGAAAGCGGCGCATAGGCCGAGGTCAGCCCCTTGGCGATGGTGATCAGATCGGGCTTCAGGCCGAAATGGGCCGAACCGAACATGGTGCCGAGACGGCCGAAGCCGGTGACGACCTCATCGGCGATCAGCAGGATATCGTGCTTCTCAAGAACGGCGGAAATCGCCTCCCAATAACCCTCCGGCGGCGGCACGAGACCGCCCGTGCCAAGCACCGGCTCACCGATGAAGGCGGCGATCGTATCCGCGCCCTCGCGCTCGATCCGGTGTTCGAGTTCGGCGACGCAATAGGCGACGAAATCGGCCTCGCTCATGGCAAGGTCCTTGCGGCGGAAATAAAAGGGTGCGGTGGTGTGGAACACCCTTTCCAACGGCAGGTCAAACTTTCTCTGGAAGCCGGGGAGGCCGGTGAGCGAACCGGTCATCAGACCTGAGCCATGATAGCCGCGCCAGCGCGAGATGATCTTCTTCTTTTCCGGGCGGCCGAGAATATTGTTGTAGTACCAGACGAGCTTGATGTTGGTTTCGTTGGCATCCGAACCCGACAGGCCGAAATAGACCTTTGACATATGCTCCGGCGCGCGGTCGATCACCATCTTCGCCAGATTGATCGCCGCTTCCGTGCCGTGACCGGCATAGGCGTGATAATAGGCCAGTTCCTTCGCCTGATCGGCAATCGCTTCGATAATGCTTTCCTGTCCGTAGCCGACATTGACGCAATAAAGCCCGCCGAAAGCATCCAGCAGCTTCTTGCCGTCACGATCCTCGATGAACACGCCCTTGGCCGTCTTGACGATGCGGCTCGGGCTTTCGCCACGCGCATGCTGCGCCAGATGGGTCGAGGGGTGGAAGAAATTCTCGCGGTCGAAACGGTCGAGCTGGTCGTTGGTGAGCATCATTGTCCTCGCGGTGCGGGTGTTTGAAAAATGTGTCGTCCGGCTGTTTTTTGACGTTTGAAACCTGTTGCACAGGACATGGAAAACGTGTTGTATACAACAGGGCGACAAGGCAAGAAAGTCAACCCGAAAACGGGCCTAAATTTGTCGATTTTCGTTTCTTTTTACGCTTATTTCCGATCACCTGCGTCTGTTGTGCACAAATAATATGAGGGAACCATGCCAGCGCTGCCTTTTTCCAGATCCGAATATGACCGCCGCCTGGCGTTGACGCGACAGGCAATGGAGGTCGCCGACATAGACGTTCTGGTCGTCACGGCCCCTGCCGGCATGAACTGGCTGACCGGTTATGACGGCTGGTCGTTTTATGTCGATCAGGCCGTTCTGGTGACCCCCACGGGCATGCCGTTCTGGTGGGGTCGGCTGATGGACGCCAACGGCGCGCGCCGCACCTCCTATATCGATGAGGACCATATCATCTACTACGCCGACCGCTATGTGCAGGCCGCCGATTGCCACCCAATGGATGATCTCGCCGACAAGATCAGGGAACTTGGCCATGGGCAAAACCGCATCGCCGTGGAAATGACCGCCTATTACTATTCCGCCGCTGGCCACAAGGCGCTGGTCGCCGGCCTGCCCGAGGCGACGATCATCGATGGTTCCGGCCTTGTCGATTGGCAGCGCGTGGTCAAGTCGGATGAGGAGATCGCCTTCATGCGCAAGGCGGCGCGTATTTCCGACCGGGTGATGTCCCATGCCATGGAAATTGCCGAGCCGGGGATGAAAAAGAACCGTTTTGTCGGTGAGTTGCTGAAGACCGCGATTGAGGGTGCCGACGACGCCTGGGGCGACTATCCCGCGATCATGCCGCTGCTGCCATCGGGCCGCGACGCGTCCGCACCGCATCTGACCTGGAACAGCGAAGAATTCCGCGCAGGCGAGGCGACCTTCATCGAGCAGGCGGGCTGCTATCGCCGTTATCATGCGCCGTTGTCGCGCACCGTGTTCTTCGGCGCCCCGCCGGATTATATGAAGGCAGCGGCCGATGCGGCCGTTGCCGGGCTCAATGCGGGCATAGAGGCTGCCAAGGCCGGCAACCGCGCCGGCGATATAGCCGCTGCCATGGAAAAGGAACTCTGGAAGATCGGCATCGAGCGGCCGAACCGCTGCGGCTATGCCACCGGCCTTGCTTATCCACCGGACTGGGGAGAGCACACCGTGAGCATCCGCACCAGCGATGAAACGCTTTTGAAACCGGGCATGACGCTGCATTTCATGCCGGGCCTGTGGATGGATGACTGGGGTCTCGAAATCACCGAAACCATTCTCATCAAAGAGGATGGCCCGGCCGAAGCGCTCTGCAATATCGAGCGCAAACTGTTCGTGAAAGGCTGAAGAGCAGATGTCCGATCTTTCCGTCTGCCGGGATATTCTGGCCGACCTCGTCGCCTTTCCCACTGTCTCGTCTGAAAGCAACCTGCCGGTGATCGCCTATATCGCCGACAGGCTGGCCGATGTCGGTGCGCGGGTGGAAATCTTCACCGACGAGACCGGCACCAAGGCCAATCTGTTTGCATCGCTCGGGCCTGAGGTTTCCGGCGGGCTGATGCTTTCCGGGCATACCGATGTGGTGCCGGTCGATGCGCAGATGTGGACGAGCGACCCCTTCGAACTTGTCGAACGCGGCGGCCGTTTTTACGGGCGTGGCACCTGCGATATGAAGGGCTTTATCGCCTGCTGCCTTGCCCGGCGCGAAATGCTGGCCGAAGCGGCGCAGGAAAAGCCCATCCATTTCGCCTTCACCCATGACGAGGAGGTCGGCTGCATTGGTGCCCAGGCACTGGTTGCGCATCTGAAAGACCGGGAGGTGCGACCGGGACTTGCGATCGTCGGCGAGCCGACCCTGATGCAGGTGATCGAGGGGCACAAGGGCTGTTGCGAATACACCGTCACCTTTACCGGCCGCTCGGGCCATTCGTCTGCGCCCGATGCCGGGGTCAACGCTGTGGAATATGCAGCGCGTTACATCACCCGGCTGATGGAACTGCGTGACGGGCTGATTGAACGCACCCCTGTCGGCTCGCGCTATGATCCACCCTACGCGACGCTGAACGTCGGCGGGCTGGAAGGCGGCATGTCGCATAATGTGATTGCGCCGCGCGCGGTGCTGAAATGGGAGACCCGACCGGTGGTCGCCGAAGATCTCGGCTATGTGAAACGCGAGATTGCCGATTATTGCCGGACCCGGCTTTTGCCCGAGATGCGCCGGCACACGCCGGAAGCCGGGATAGAGACCGAAGTGATCGGCGAGGCGGCCGCACTTTTCCCGAAGAACGCCAACAGCGCCCGCGACCTCGCCTTCGCGCTGACCGGTGAAAGCCGGGCCGATGTCGTGCCGTTCGGAACGGAAGCGGGCTTTTTTCAGGAAATCGGCATGGATGCTGTCGTCTGCGGTCCCGGCTCGATCGATCAAGCCCACAAGCCCGACGAATTCATCAGTGCCGAACAGCTTGGCCAGTGCCTGGCCATGCTCGACCGGCTCGCGGAGCATTGGGTATGAGCGAAGACGACGTTATCGAGGCGCCGACCGGACGGGACCGTCTGGAGCAGATCCACGACATCATCCGCGAGCGCATCTGCATGCTGGACTATCCGCCCGGCGAGCGGCTTTCTGAGGTGGCTCTGGCGGAAGAATTCGGGATGTCGCGTACCCCGCTGAGGCGCGTTCTGGCGCGGCTTGAAGATGAGGGACTGCTGCAGTCGGTCCATGGTGTCGGCACTATTGTCACCGATGTCGATCTTGATGAGCTGGCCCAGGTCTACCGGCTGCGCATGGAGCTGATGGTGCTGGTGACGTCGCTCGATCCGGTGGTGCTGACGCCGGAGTTGATCGATGAATTCCGGGTGATGAATGCCCGCGCCGAGGCGCTGCGGCAGGCCCCGTCGCCACGCGATTTCGCCCTGCTGGACCGCGACATGTTTCTGCAACTGCTCGAATTGACGGAAAACCGACCGTTGCGGGATGCCAGCGAGCGGCTTTACTTCCGCACCGCACGCATCTGGCTGCAGGCGATTACCGCATCCGATATCGACCTCGAAAACGAGGCTGAAGTCTATTGCCGCGAAACCGCCGACATCCTGACAGCGCTTCGAAACGGCAATCTCGACGCCATCGGCCACATGCGCCGCGCCCATATCTCGATGAGTTTTGCGCGGATGCGGTAAATTGTTTCAGCGGGAAAACGCCGCCCGATGCCAGGTTTGGCGGTATCGGGCAAGAGGCGGAATACATCGCGAAATCGAGGAGGAATGCCGCTTTCCGGTTTGCTTGACGCGAGGTCTTCATTTGAATATGTTATGTTATAACGTTATTTGAAGCTCTTTTGCGCTCCATTGTGATCTCTTCTCGCACTCCAGGAAAAACATGCTGCAGAAAAACGATACCCGACTTCCCGTCACCGTGCTTTCCGGCTTTCTCGGCGCGGGCAAAACGACCTTGCTCAATCACCTTCTCAACAATCGCGAAGGACGGCGGGTCGCCGTGATCGTCAATGACATGAGCGAGGTCAATATTGATGCAGACCTCGTGCGGGAAGGCGGCGCGGACCTGTCACGCACCGAGGAAACCATGGTCGAGATGACCAATGGCTGCATCTGCTGCACACTGCGTGACGATCTGCTGACGGAGGTGCGTCGACTTTCCGAGGAGAAGCGTTTCGACTATCTGCTGATCGAAGGCACCGGCATTGCCGAGCCGCTGCCGGTCGCGGCGACCTTTTCCTGGCGTGACGAGCAGGGCGAGAGCCTCTCCGATCTTGCCCGGCTCGACACAATGGTGACTGTGGTTGATGCGGTGAACCTGATTGGAGAATATGGTGGCCACGAATTGTTGAAGGATCGTGGTGAGGTGGCAGGTGCCGCCGATGAGCGTACGCTGGTTGATCTTCATGTCGAGCAGATCGAATTTGCGGATATCGTCGTCATCAACAAGGTTTCCGACGTGACGCCGGAGCAGCGTCAGAATGTCGTCAAGATCGTGCGGGCGCTGAACGCCGACGCAAGGATCATCGAAGCGGATTTCTGCCGTGTCGATCTCGACCAACTGCTCGATACCGGCCTTTTCAGTGAGGACAAGGCCAGCCAGCATCCACTCTGGGCCAAGGAGCTTTATGGCTTTGCGGATCATATTCCCGAGACCGAGGAATACGGGATCTCGAGTTTTGTCTACCGGGCCCGTGCGCCGTTCGATCCGCTGAAATTCGATGCGTTCACGCGGATGAGTTTTCCCGGCCTCATTCGCGCCAAGGGCCATTTCTGGCTGGCGACGCGGCCGGACTTCGCCGGGGAGTTCTCATTGGCAGGGGCCATCGTGCGAAACGGTCCGCTCGGGCGCTGGTGGAGTGCTGTGCCGCGCAGCCGTTGGCCCAACGCTCCCGAACTGTTGGAAATGATCGACAATTGCTGGGATGAAACCTATGGCGACCGCCGTCAGGAAATCGTCTTCATCGGTGCAGGGATGAACAAGGCGGCAATCCAGGAGGCGCTTGATGACTGCCTCATCGATGCCGGGCCAGTTTTCAACGAACGCGACTTCGAATTCCTCACCGACCCGTTCCCGTCCTGGGCAAGGGGCTGAAGCAGGGGCTTCTACCCCCAAAGCGCCGGATCGGCCGGGTGCATCACGGAGCCTTCGAAGGTAATCGCCGGGTCGCGGTCTTTGGCAAGCAGAAGAGGGCCGTCGAGATCGACGAAGGGGGTGCCGTCTGCGACCAGCATGGCTGGCGCCATGGCAAGCGAGGTGCCGAGCATGCAACCGGTCATGATCTGAAAACCGGCCGCCATCGCTTCCTGTTTCAACAGCAGGGCTTCGGTCAGGCCGCCTGTCTTGTCGATCTTGATGTTGATGGCATCATATTTGCCCCTGAGGCTTTCAAGCGACGGGCGGGCATGGCAGCTTTCATCGGCGCAGACCGGCAGCGGCCGGTCGATCCCGGCAAGCGCTTCGTCGTTTCCGGCGGGAAGCGGTTGTTCGACCAGTGCCACGCCGAGGCGGACAAGCTCGGGAGCCAGTTTCTGATAGGCCTCGACCGTCCAGCCCTCATTGGCGTCAACGATAATCGTGGCATCCGGCGCACCGGCGCGCACGGCTTCGATCCGGACACGGTCGTCATCCGTGCCGAGCTTGACCTTGAGCAGCGGGCGGTGGGCGTTTTCCGCCGCCTGGGCCTTCATCTGCTCCGGAGTGCCAAGCGAGATCGTGTAGGCGGTGGTCAGCGGCGCAGGCTTTGCAAGTCCGGCCAGCTGCCACACCGGCTTCCCCGCGCGCTTGGCCTCAAGATCCCAGAAGGCGCAGTCGAGGGCATTGCGCGCAGCACCCGGCTTCATTCGTTGCTGCAGTGCGATCCGGTCAAGGCCGGCAGAGATTTCACCCTGAAGTGCGAGAATATCGGCAATTACGCCGTCGACGGTTTCGCCGTAACGGGCATAGGGAACAGATTCGCCGCGCCCGGTGTGCGCGCCGTCAGAAAGCGTGACGGTGACGACTCGGATTTCCGTGCGTGATCCGCGCGAGATGGTGAAGCTTCCGGCGACCGGAAACACATCCTCTTGCGCGGCGACGACGACACCGGTCATAGCGCTGCCAGCGCATCGGCGAGCTTTTCGGCGCCGTGGCGGAAGGGATCGACCGTCGGCAGGCCCATGCGCGCCTCGGTTTCACGGCACCACACAAGCGCCTCCTCGTCCGACATTGCCGAGGTGTTGACGGAAATGCCGACGACCTTGCAGTTCGGGTTGACGATGCGGGCGATCTGAAGGGCGAGATCGCGCAGTGTCTCCAGGTTCGGCAGCTGATAGTCCGGCAGGCCGCGCATATGCGGGCGGTTCGGCTCGTGGCAAAGCACCAGCGCATCCGGCTGGCCGCCATGGACCAGCGCCATGGTGACACCGGAATAAGACGCATGGAACAGGCTGCCCTGTCCCTCAATCAGGTCCCAGTGGTCGGCCTCGTTATCAGGTGTCAGGTACTCGACGGAGCCTGCCATGAAATCGGCGATCACCGCATCAAGTGGCACGCCTTCGCCGGTGATCAGAATACCGGTCTGGCCGGTGGCGCGGAAGCTGGCCTTCATGCCCTTTTCGCGCATCGCTTTTTCCACGCAGAGCGCGGTGTACATCTTGCCCACGGAGCAATCCGTGCCGACGGCCAGCATGCGTTTGCCGCTGCGCTTCTTGCCATTGGCAATCGGATACTGCACGCTCGGGATGCGGACGTCATGCAGTGTGCGGCCGAGTTCGCTGGCCTTTGCGGCAAGGTCCGGCTCGTTGCGCAGCAGGTTGTGCAGGCCGGACGCGATGTCGAGGCCGGCTTCCAGCGCTTCGATCAGCACGCTCTTCCACGCCGGAGAAATAATGCCGCCGCGATTGGCGACGCCGATCACCAGTGTCTTGACACCCTTGTCCACAGCCTCGGCAATCGTCAGGTCCGGCAGCTTCATGTCGGCCTTGCAGCCCTCAAGCCGGAACTGTCCGACGGCATATTCCGGCCGCCAGTCCCTGATGCCCTGGGCAACCTTGGCGGCCAGTGGGTCCGGCGCATCGCCGAGAAACAGAAGATAAGGGGTTTCGATCATGTGCCGTGCCCTTCGAAGCTGAAGAAAGGTTGTCGCCCGGTTTCGGGCGTTGTGCCGCAAAGATATAGCGGGCTGGGCCACGCGGTCAAGGGATCGCGCTGAAACATTGCGCCGAATCTCTGTTTTGTCGTCTAAGTTTGCAGGTTTTAATGAGTATATGGTGGATCAGGGCGATAAGCGCCGATTTCGCGCAATAAAACCCGCGCGAGCGTGGCCGGCGCGGGTTTTTGTTGTTCCTGCGACGTGTGATCAGCCGCGGCCGAAATCGTCGACGATGCGAATGATGTCGTCCTCACCGAGATAGGAGCCGGTCTGGACCTCGATCAGCTCCAGCGTGATCTTGCCGGGGTTGGACAGGCGGTGGACGGCGCCGAGCGGAATGTAGACCGACTGGTTTTCCGTCAGCATTCTGACGTCTTCGTCGACGGTGACTTCCGCGGTGCCCTTGACCACAATCCAGTGTTCGGCGCGGTGATGGTGCTTTTGCAGCGACAGCTTCTTGCCGGGCTTGACGAAAATACGCTTGGCCTGAAAACGCTCGCCCTTGATGATCGAGGTATAGCCGCCCCACGGACGGTAGGAGGTCGGGTGCTCTTCGGCGAGCGCCTTGGTTTCCTTGTTCGCCTTCAGCATCTTGACGATGCTGCCGACATTCTGGCTGTCTTCCAGTCTGCCGACATAGACCGCATCCTCGGAGGCGATCACGGCCATGCCGTCCAGGCCTTGCATGGCGACATGCAGGTCGCGGGAGATGACGAGCGAGTTCCTGGTGTCGACCAGGGTTGCGTCGGCAGCGATGACATTGCCGTCGGCATCTTGCTCACCGTCTTTCCAGACCGCGTCCCAGGAGCCGAGATCCGACCAAGAGAACGCGGAGGGCACGACGGCTGCCTCGGCGGTCTTTTCCATGACTGCATAATCGATCGAAATGTCGGGGCATTTCGCGAAGGAGTCTTTGTCGAGACGGGTGAAATCCAGCTCCAGATCGCTTTCGTCCTTGAGGACCGCCTGTTCGGCATGTTGCATGACCTCCGGTGCGTAGGTTTCAAGCTCGCGCACCAGTAAGGCGATCGGAAACATGAAGATGCCGGAGTTCCAGGTATAGTTGCCGGCCGCCAGCATTTCTTCGGCTTTGGCCTGTTCCGGTTTTTCAACAAAGCGGGCGACTTTGCGCGCACCCGACGGTAGTTCTTCACCGGCCTCGATATAGCCGTAGCCGGTGGCAGGTTCTGTCGGCTCGATGCCGAAGGTGACCAGCTTGCCGGATTTGGCGGCTGCGAACGCAGTGTCGATACAGGCGAAATAGTCCGGTCCGGCCTCGATCTCGTGGTCGGAGGCGAACACCTGCATGATGGCGTCGTCGCCGAAATTGTTGCGCACCAGTGCGGCCGCGGCCGCCACTGCGGGCGCGGTATTGCGCGCGATCGGCTCCAGAATGATGCCGGAAAGTTCGATGTCGATCTCGCGGGCCTGTTCGGCTGCGAGAAAGCGGAAATCCTCATTGGTCAGGATGATCGGGGCCTCATAGCGCTCGCTGTCGGACACGCGCTCAAGGGTTTTCTGGTAAAGCGTTTTGGGGCCGAGAAAACGAATGAACTGCTTCGGTGCGGTTGCGCGCGACAGCGGCCAGAGCCGCGTGCCCTTGCCGCCGGCCATGATGACGGGAACGATCTTGCTGGTCATGTTCAGGTTACTCCAATGAATGTATCAAATGGTTTTCGGAAAAAGGATTTGGCTCAGCCGGCCTTGAAGCCTTCGATCAGGGAAAGTCCCTGTTGCAGAAGGCTGCTGGCCGCTTCAGCGTCTTCCGCTTCGACATAGCAGCGCATTTCGGGCGCATTGCCGGACGGGCGGAAATGAATGATGCGGCCATCTTCAAGCGTCACACGCAGGCCGTCAATATCGCTCCTGCTGGCAACATCGCCGATCGGTTCCAGGAAGGCCGTGAGATTTTCATCGCTTTCGCGCAAAAAGGCCATGAGGGCGGCGCTGCGTTCCTGGGCAAAATCCTTGATACGGTCGGCATCAGCCACTGGCAGGCTGTAGGCTTTCGCCAGCTCGGACATCGCCCGCTTGTCCTTTGCCGCAAGGTAAAGCGCTGACAGGATCGGCAGGAAACAGTCGCGTGTCGGCAAAGCGGCGATGGTGTCGTCGGCCGGGTGGAAAGGCGACGCGGTCAGAAGGCCGCCATTGGCCTCGAAGCCCATGACGCCGTCCTTGCCCGCAGAAAGCGCTTCCATCATGCCGGCGATGACGAAGGGGGAGCCGACGCGGGTGCGCACTGTTTCGAAAGAGCCGTTCTTTTCGATGCCGGAATTGGATGTGACCGGTGTGACGACGACCTTGGCTTTCAGGAAGTTGGCGGTCATCAGACCGATCAGGTCACCGCGTAGCGGCGTGCCGGTTTCATCGGCAACCAGCGGCCGGTCGGCGTCGCCGTCGGCGGAAACGAGAGCGTCGAGGCTATGCTCCTTCGCCCAGCCTTGGAGAAGGTTCACGGTCTCTGGGGCCACGGCTTCAGTGTCGACGGGGATGAAGGTTTCCGAAAAACCGAGCGGGATGACATCGGCACCGTAGTGCTCCAGTACCGCGATGAACAGATCACGGGCGACTGTGGAGTGCTGGTAGACACCGATCTTCATGCCGGAAAGGGCGTCCTCCGGCAGGATCGATGTGCAGCGCACACCGAACAGCGCCAGGGCATCGCTCGACATGTCCTCGCCCCCGGCATCGCCGGTTGCAACACTGCCTTTGAGCTTTTCCGCCCACGCGGAGATCGCCTGTTCGTCCTCCTTGGTGATCTCACCGTCGGCGCGGTAGAACTTGATGCCGTTGCGGTCGGCAGGAATGTGGGATCCGGTGATCATGAGCGAGGCGGCGTTGCGTTTTTGTCCGAAAAAGGCAAGTGCCGGTGTCGGCAAGGCGCCGCAGTCAATTGGCGTGAAACCGGAGGCGGCGATAGCACCCATGCAGCTTGCGGCAATGGCTGGACTCGAAGCGCGATAATCCTGGCCGACAAGGATGGGAGCGCCCTTTTCGGCCAGCCCGGTTTCTTCAAGATGGCGGCAGAACGCCGCAGAATAAAGAGAGGATGGTTCGCCCAGAAGATCTACCGACAGGCCACGCAGTCCGCTGGTTCCGAATTTCACACTCATTGAAACTATCTATCCCTTTTTAACACAATGTACCGGCAGGCAACAATCGACCGGCGAACCTTCAAAATCAAAAAAATAACCGTCAGATGACAGACTAAATTAATTAAACTGCAAAACGGTTGCTTTTCATCGAAAACCGCCAGCCGCACGATACAACGACCCCATATCAACACGCAACGGACCAGATTGTTCCGTGTTCATTCCCTTATATGCGTTCTGCCGGCATAGTGGTCGCTGGGCGAATAAGGCCGTCTGCCAAGGTGTCGGCGATGAGCGTAGCGCGGTCACATGACAAAACCATCAAAAAAGTTTCACGCGGCGCTTGCCGAACACTGTAGGCTGTTTTATAGAGCAGCCGCTGGTGACGGAGTGTAGCGCAGCCTGGTAGCGCACCTCGTTCGGGACGAGGGGGTCGCAAGTTCGAATCTTGCCACTCCGACCATCAGAATTTCCCCGAAAATCTCCTCTCTTTCCGTTTTGTCGGTTGATGGCACCGCATTCATCTGCTGATTCTGCCGCCTCTCTTCAGGGGTCGACATCTTGCTGCGGGCTGGTCGATGCGGAGAAGCCGTATTCCCGGATCGGACGGAAACTCCTGCGGTGAAGCGGGCAGGGGCCCGTCTCGCTGATCGCCAGACGGTGGCGGGCGGTGCCGTATCCGGCATGGGCATCGAAGCCATAGGCGGGATAGACCTTGCCGGCGGCGGTCATCATCCGGTCACGCGTCACCTTGGCCACAATCGAGGCGGCGGCAATCGACAGCGAACGGCCGTCTCCCTTGATCACCGCGTCGGAATTGCAGGCAATGCCGGGTGGCCGGTCTCGGCCGTCGGCAAGAACCAGTCCGGGCGCGACCGAGAGGCCGCAGACGGCGCGCCTCATGGCGTCGAGGCTGGCGGCGAGAATGTTGATCCGGTCGATCAGCTGAGGGCCGCTTGAGGCGACCGAGACTGTTGCATCCGCCATGATCAGGTCGAAAAGCTGCTCCCGCTTTTTCGCGGACAGTTTCTTGGAATCGTTAAGGCCTTCGGGGATGCGTCCGGGATCAAGGATCACGGCGGCGGCAACCACGGGGCCTGCCAGTGGGCCACGCCCGGCCTCATCACAACCTGCAATTGGCCATAGACCTTTGGTGCACGCGGCCTGTTCCATTGAAAAGTCGGGGCCTGCCGGTGGAATTTTGAAAAGGGCAGGAGAATCGGCGGGGTCGCTGAATGACATACTGTCATTTGACACCACCCGCCGATCTCCCGCAAGTCTCCTTCAGAGCAATTCTCGCGAACGCTCCTGTGCGGCGGCGAAGGAGACTTCTTCGGCCAGGGCCAGGGAACGGCCAGCCGAAAACGAAACGGAACTGCGATGTCGCCGACTGTCGCAGGCCGTGTTCAATCGATGATATCAGAACAGGTTGAGCTGGGTGCCGGCGCCGTCCGGCGGCACGAACAGATCCTCGCGAAGCGCTCCGCCGCGTCTTGCCAGCCCAAGCCGCTTGGCTGAAAGCTCAAAGCGGCGCGCGATCTGCCAGGCATAGGGGCCGCTGCCCTTCATGCGCTTTGCGAACTCGGCATCGTAGTCCTTGCCGCCGCGCATCGAGCGAATGAGGCTCATTACGTGGCGGTAGCGCTCGGGATGGTGCTCCAGCAGCCAGTCCTTGAACAGCGGCGCAACTTCCAGCGGCAGGCGCAGCAGGATATAGCTCGCCTCGCGTGCGCCAGCGGCCTTTCCGCTGTCGAGGATACGCTCGATCTCATGGTCCGTCAGGGCAGGGATCACAGGGGCGACCGCAATGCCAACGGGAATGCCATGATCTGCAAGCGTGCGGATGGTCTCGAGCCGCCGTGGTGGGGTAGCGGCGCGCGGCTCCATCGCGCGCGCCAGCTTGCGGTCGAGCGTGGTCACCGACATCGTGATCTTGACGAGGTGTTTCTCCGCCATCGCAGACAGGATATCGAGGTCGCGCAGCACCAGTGCCGACTTGGTGGTGATGGACACCGGATGATTGGCCTCGGCAAGCACTTCCAGCAGTTGCCGCATGATCCGCCAGGTCTTTTCTATCGGCTGATAGGGGTCTGTATTGGTTCCGATCGCAATCGTTTTTGCCCTGTAGCCGGTTTTGGCAAGTTCACGGGCAAGCTGGCGCGGGGCATCCGGCTTGGCAAACAGCCGTGTTTCGAAATCCAGCCCCGCCGAAAGCCCCATGAAGCCATGGGTGGGGCGGGCAAAACAATAGATACAGCCCTGCTCGCAGCCGCGATAGGGATTTATCGATCGTTCGAACGGCACATCCGGCGACGTGTTGCGGGTGATGATCGACTTTGCCTTCTCCACCTGAACGTCGGTTTGAAGCGGCGGCAAGGCGTCGTCGATATCCCAGCCATCATCGAAGCGCTCTCGCGTGACCGGCTCGAACCGGCCATCGGGATTGGCGGTTGCTGCCCGGCCACGCCGTCTGTCGCGGACTACCGGCTCGAAATGATGTTCCGGCTGCGGCGTGCCGGCAAATTCGGTTATGAAGGCATCATCCATGATCAAACCTCGTCGGCAGAGTGCGGTGCGCTGATCCAAAAATGCGGATTGTCAGCAGCACCTCCCCCTGAACGTATCGCAACTTGCAGAACAAAACAAGAACATATATCGTTCCCTTTGCAACAGGCTCTTACTTTTGCAATAAGTAGACATCATGCTTAGCGTTGTTATCGAAACCAACAATCACGAGGCGGAACTCGCCTATACGCTGTCGGCTCTGGTTGTCGGTGCGGTCGAAGGGCTTGTCAGCGATGTCATTGTGCTCGATCATGGTGCTGATGATGGCACGGAACGTGTTGCGGAAGCGGCAGGGTGCCGCTATCTACGCGCATGGGATCTGCCTGAGGTGATGCGCAGCGCGCGTGGCGACTGGATTCTTGTGCTGGAGCCGGGAGCAAGGCCGCTTTCGGGCTGGGTTGAGGCGATCTTCGAACATACCGCGTTAGAAACCCGTCCGGCCCGGTTTTCACGTTCGCGCCGGCATCGCCGGACGTTGTGGCAGGTTCTGTTTCGGCGCCAGGGTCCGCTTGAGGTCGGCGTGCTTCTGTCGCGTCAGCTTGCGGTCGAAAAGGCCGAGGCGGGTGGCAAGTCGTCCATCGTTCTCGCGCGCAGGCAGATAACGCGAAAGCTCTCCTGCGAAATCATACCGGCCTGGGCTTCGGTCAGGGTCTGACCGGCCTGACTTTAGGTGCGTTTCAGGTGCTCGTCGAGCCGCGGCATGATCTCCACGAAATTGCAGGGCATCTGGCGGTAATCGAACTGCTTTTCCAGAATGCCGTCCCAGGCATCACGGCAGGCCCCCGGCGAACCGGGCAGCACGAAGATGAAGGTCTGGTTGCACAGGCCTGCAGTCGCGCGCGACTGCACTGTCGACGTCCCGATTTTCTCGAATGAAACGCGGTGAAAAATCGCGGAAAACCCATCCATGCGCTTTTCGAACATCGGCTCGAGCGCCTCCGGGGTCACATCGCGTCCGGTAAAGCCGGTACCGCCGGTTGTCAGCACGACGTCGATTGTCTCGTCAGCGCACCACGCTTTCACGACGTCTGCAATGGCGGCGCGGTCATCGCCGATGATCTGCCGGTCGGCCAGAATGTGACCGGCTTTGGTAATGCGCTCCGACAGTGTGTCGCCGGAGCGGTCGTCGTTGCGTGTGCGTGTATCGGAAACGGTCAGAACGGCGAAGCGGACAGGAATGAAGGGGCGGTCAGGCATGGTCATTGTCTCCATCGGCAAGGGTAGCAGTCTCCGCCACGAACCAGTCCGGCCGAGCATGGGAAAGCCGTTCGGCGGCGTCTTTGGCGCTATCAATATCCGCAAACAGTCCGAAACATGTGGCGCCCGATCCCGACATACGCGCAAGTGAAGCGCCTGCGGATGAAAGCGCATCAAGTACACCGTGGATGACCGGGGCGACCCGGCTTGCGGGCAGCTGCAGGTCATTGCGGCTGTGACGCATGAGGCTGATCCAGTCCTCGGGCATGCCTTCGGGGCTGTCACCGATCGCCAGGGGCGGGTTGTGGCGGTTGTCGAGCGCGGCAAACACAGAAGGGGTTGCGATGGGGTGCAATGGATTGGCGAGAACAAGGCAGAGAGATGGAAATCCTGCTGCTGGCCGGATGATTTCACCGATGCCGCGCGCGATTAGCGGACGGGCGGCAAGGCACATCGGTACATCGGCTCCCAGCGACAGGGCTATTGTCTGCAGGCGTTCGGCGTCAAGGTTCGGCTGCCAGAGGCGGACAAGTCCGCGCAGCGTTGCTGCTGCATCGGCTGAGCCACCGCCAATGCCCGATGCCGGCGGAAGGTTCTTCTCAAGGTGGATATGCACCGGTGCGCAAGCCTTGCCGGTCTTTTCCGCTTCTGCACGCAAACGGTTGCGCGCCTTCAGCACCAGATTGCCGGTTTCCGGATCGTCATGATACGGCAGCTCGCCCGCAAAGCGGCCTGAAAGCGTGAAGCGATCCTGAGCAGACGGCGCGAAGGTCAACCGGTCACCGATATCGGCAAAGGTGACGAGCGAGTCGAGCAGGTGATAGCCGTCACCGCGCTGCCCGGTCACATGCAGGGCAAGGTTGATCTTCGCCGCAGCGTGCTCCGTGTACGAGCCGCCAAGGGGCGCCGCGGTCACGGCAAGGTTTCTCCGTCGCTCCCTGGCGATTGCGCCAGCGGATTGGCGTCGGCCTCATCATTGCTGGGAAGGCCATTGGCGATCTTTTTCCTGATTTCAGGAATGAGATCCTCCTCGGGCTCGGCGGTAATTGCCTTGTTCCACTGATAAATCGCCTCGAGCCGGCGTCCGACCTGCCAGTAGGCGTCGCCCAGATGGTCACTGATCGTGGGCTCAGCCGTATCCAGGGACACGGCCCGTTCCAGTTCACGCAAGGCATCATCATAGCGGCCGAGCCTGTAATAGGCCCAGCCGAGCGAGATCGACGATATAGCCGTCGTCGGGGCGCTGATCGACGGCCTGGTTGATCAGGTCGAGCCCCTCTTCAAGGTTTATGCCCTGATCGATCCAGGAATAGCCGAGATAGTTCAGAACCTGAGGCTGATCGGGGTAAAGCTCCAGCGCGCGCAGGAAATTCGGCTCGGCCTTGTCCCACTGCTTCAGCCGTTCATAGGCGATGCCGCGCCGGTAGAAAACGCTCCAGTCCTCGATAGAGGCAACCGGGCCGATACGGTTTGCCGCGCGGTCGAGCACCTCGGCCATTTCCGCAAACCGTTTCTCGCTGGACAAAACACCCGCAAGCGCCAGATATCCGCGCCGGTCATCGGGTGCATCCTCGATCATCGAGTAGAGCATCTCGATCGCCTCGTCCTGGCGGTCGAGCTGGGCAAGGGCAATGCCCTGTTGCAGTTCGGCCAGTCGATACTGCGTCGCATCTTCAGGAATGCGCGCGAAATAGGACAGTGCCTGCTCAGGCTTGCCATTTGCTGCTTCAACCACGCCGCGCAGGTAAAGCACGTCGGATGATTGCGGATTGAGCTCTTCGGCCAGCGAGAGATAGAGCGTTACAATATCGTCGACCGTGCTCTGGTTGAGGGCCGCGGCGATTTCGAACAGAACGCCGGACGCGCCGGCCAGTGCCGTCTGTGGCAGCCCCTTGACGGGTGCCCCGGCCTCAATCCGCGCGCGGATCGGCGAAAGCACGGCGCTGTTGATGCCGTAGGTTTCGGCAACCGACACCGTGTCCAGCGCTTTGCGGGTGTTGCCGGCCTGCTGTTCGATGGCAGCAAGGCCGATCGCCGTTGCCAGCATCGTGTCGGGGGCCGTCATCCCGCCTTCGCGGTCCCGCAATGCGGCGTTGAAATATGTCCGGGCCTTGGCGTTTTCGCCTGCAAGGGCTGCAATTGCGCCGGCATTGTAATTGGTAAAAATGTTGTACCAGGGTGGCCCTTCGAGCGCGTTGAGTTCGGCAAGGGCTGTGTCCGGCTCGCCTTTGCCGGCCAGCGCCCAGGCCTTGAGCAGCGCGGACGCCAGTTCGTCGAGCGCGCTGCCGCCGAAGGCATCGAACTTGACGACGGCCTCGTCATAGCGCTCCTGAGAAAGGGCCGCGAGCGCAAGTGAAAGCTCACGTAGAGGCACGAGCTGCGGTTCGTCCGTGGTTTTTGCGGCCTGGGCTTCGGCGCTTTGCAAATCACCGTTGAAGATCAGGGCAATGAAGAGCTGGTTATTGGTTCCCGCGTCGTCCGGCTGATATTGCAGGGCACGCCGGAAATAGGCGATTGCACGGTCGAGGTCATTGTTGAAAGCGGCTGACTGACCTGCAAGCAGCGCTCCTGCAAAGCTTTCCGCGGTCACCGCCTCCATGGCCGCATCATGGCCGTCATTCGACTGGGCAAAAGCGGAGGGAGCCAGCATCAGTGTGGTTACCAGGGCCGCGGTTCTCAGGAGTTTTTTCATCGGGATCGTGCGTGTCATCCAGAGCCTTTCGTCGATGGACCGGCCTACCAGACGGGCGCAGCCACCATTGCCGTCAACTGATGCGGGCGATGCAGTAGTCGATCACTTCTTCAAGCGCATGCTTACCGGCGGACACGGGCAGCGACGCGATGGCGGCGCGGGCGGCTTCACCATAGGAAAGTGCCCTGGAAATGGAATCGGAAAGCGCGTTGTGCTTGATGATCAGTTTGCGTGCTTTCTCGAGCGCCGCCTCACCGTTCGACCCGTCTTCAATAGCGCCGCGCCAGAACGCCTTTTCGATTTCGTTGCCGCGCTGGTAGGCGAGGATCACCGGCATCGTCACCTTGCCCTCGCGGAAGTCATCGCCGACATTTTTGCCAAGGTCTTCGCTGGATCCGCCATAATCGAGAACGTCGTCGACGAGCTGGAAGGCCAGTGCCAAGCGCCATACCGTAGTCCCGCAGCGCATTGCGGTCGGCATCCGATGCGCCGGCGATGATCGGACCGACCTCGGCGGCTGCAGCAAAAAGCTCTGCAGTCTTGCCACGAATGACGGCGATGTAATCGGCTTCGGTGGTCTCCATCTTCTTGGCGACGGAAAGCTGCAGCACTTCGCCCTCGGCGATCACGGCGGCGGCGTTGGAGAGCACTTTCAGCGCTTCCATGGAGCCGGTTTCCACCATCATGCGGAAGGCCTGGCCAAGCAGAAAGTCGCCAACCAGCACGCTTGCCTGATTGCCCCATATCATCCGCGCGCTCGATTGGCCGCGCCGCATGTCGCTCTCATCAACGACATCATCGTGCAGCAGGGTAGCGGTGTGCATGAACTCGACGGAGGTCGCCAGATAGATGTGGTGATCGCCGCGATAGCCGAACATGGAAGCGGTCGCCAGTGTCAGCATCGGGCGCAGGCGCTTGCCTCCTGACGAAATCAGATGGTTGGCAACTTCCGGAATCATCTCGACATCGGAGCCGGCCTTTGACAGGATAAGCTGGTTGACGCGCCGCATGTCCGCTGCGGTCAGGTCCACGATAGGCTTGACCGAACCGGATGGCTTGTTCTCTTTTAAGAGTGGTGTGACGGCGCCCAAAGCAGCTCGCTCCTGTTGAAACTTCTCAGCCGACAATAAGGAGCGGTGGTAGGAGCGACAAGGGGCAAATTGTTCCTTTTCAACGAATTTCGGGAGTTTTATGTGGCCCTGACCAATCTCTTGCGCACCAATGATGCTGTGGTTCTGGGGCTTGTGGAGAGCCTTTTGAAAGATGCCGGCATTCACTTTTTTGTGGCCGACCGGTCGATGAGCGTGATGGAGGGATCGCTCGGTCTTTTACCGCGCCGCCTGATGGTGGATGCCGACAGCGAAGTCGAAGCGCGCGCGCTTCTGATGGAGGCTGGACTTGGCAAGGAGCTTGAGCCGGAATGACGGACGCGCCTGCCAGGACCGTCGATGCCTTTCATCGTGGACGCTTTCATCTGGTGCAGCCCTGCGGGCAGGGCCACCGGGCCGGCATGGATGCGATGCTGCTGGCCTCAATGGTGGACGGCTCAGGCCGGTTGAGGGTGGCCGATCTTGGTGCCGGCGCAGGGGCTGCAGGTCTGGCCGTGGCCTCGCGGCTTGGAGAAGCCGAGGTCAGCCTGTTCGAAATGTCTCCGGACATGGCGGACTATGCGCGCCAGACCCTTGGACTTTCCCAAAATGCTGAACTTGCCGGTCGGGTCAGTGTTTACGAGGCCGATGTGACGCTGAAGGGCGCTGCCCGCAATGCCGCGGGGCTTGTCGATGGCCGTTTCGACCATGTGATCATGAATCCACCCTTCAACGAAGCTGCCGACCGCAGAACCCCCGATGCGCTGAAAGGTGTGGCCCATGCCATGCCGGAAGGGCTGTTCGAAAACTGGATCCGCACTGCCGGAGCGATCCTCAGGCCCGGCGGCCAGATGTCGCTGATTGCCCGCCCGCAATCGATCGGCGCCATTATCGCAGCCTGCGGCAACCGCTTCGGCGGGCTCGAGATCACGCCGGTACATGCGCGTCAGGGCGAGGACGCCTTCCGGGTGCTGGCCAGTGCGGTCAAGGGGTCGCGTGCGCGGCTTTCGCTGCGCGCTTCCCTCGTCATGCACGGGCCGGAAGGCCACGCGTTCCTGCCGCATGTCGATGACCTCAACAATGGCCGCGCATCTTATCCGCGCAATGCCGCCAGAAGACCCGCAATTCTTTGAGCTCCGCTCTTGTCTTTACCTCAGTTGCGCATACATGCGGAGAAACGTTTTACCGAGATGAGGACAGGATGAAAAAGCTGATTGCCGGGCTGATCCCGAAAAAGTTCCGCAAGGACAAGACGATCATTCCGGTGGTGAGGCTTTCCGGCGCGATCATGGCCGGCAGTTCGCCAGTGCCGGCGCAGCCTCAACCTTGCCTCCGTCTCTGCCGCGCTGGAAAAGGCGTTTTCGATGAAGACGAGCCCTTGCGTGGCGATTTCGCTGAATTCACCGGGCGGCTCGCCGGTTCAGTCGCGGTTGGTGTTTCAGCGCATCCGCGCGCTTGCCGAGGAAAAGCAGAAGCCGGTGTTAATCTTCGTCGAAGATGTCGCGGCCTCCGGTGGATACATGATCGCGCTGGCCGGTGACGAGATTTTCGTCGATCCGACTTCCATCGTCGGCTCCATCGGCGTTGTTTCCGGCGGGTTTGGTTTTACCGGGTTGATTGACAAGATCGGCGTGGAGCGGCGCGTCTATACTGCCGGCGAAAACAAGGTAATGCTCGACCCTTTCCAGCCTGAAAAGGAAAAGGATATCGCCTTCCTGAAAGACCTGCAGGGCGAGATCCATCAGGTTTTCATCCAGATGGTCAAAGATCGGCGCGGCGCGAAACTTACCGACAATCCTGATCTCTATTCAGGTCTGTTCTGGAGCGGTCTGAAAGGCGTCGAACTCGGTCTTGTGGACGGGATCGGCGATATGCGCTCGACGCTGAAGGGCCGCTATGGCGACAAGGTGGAGCTGAAGCTTGTTTCCACGCCGACCAATCTCTTCGGGCGCGCCAAGTCCGGCGTTATCGCCGGTGGCTTATCGGGCGCAGAAATGGCGACCGGTTTTGCCTCGGGGCTTGCCGAAACGGCCGAAGAACGCGCATTATGGGGACGATACGGATTGTGAGGAGGCCCGAAATGGGACGGTTTATGGTTCTTGCCGCCATCGCGGGCGGCGGCTACATGCTCTATCGCAAGTTCATCAATGACGCCGAGGCCGTGACCGCGCGCGGCGAACAAAAGCGCGCCGAGCAGAAGAACGGCGCGACAGGCACACTGGTCGAGGATCCGTTGACAGGCGAGTATCACGTCAGGAAACCCGATACGCCCTGAGCGTTTTCAGCGCTTCATGCTGAGCGCTGTCGCGTTTGTATGCACTTTCCTTTGCCTTGCAATTGACATTTTTCAACCGACTTGCCGCCGCTTTCATCAAAGTGTTACACTTTGGATGTGGGCGGCGAAACTGACTCGCGCATAAGCTGCGAACCGTTCACGCGGAGTTGTTCCATGCGCCGGTTTTGCCGGGCAGTCCCGTCGTCGCCGACACCTTGGCCATGAGGGCTTTCCGAGCAAGGCAACTCCCCGGAAAACGGAAGGCGCGGCGGCCGCAGGCTCTCGCGATTTCCTCCCAGAGGACAAAAATCGCAAGCGAGGGGAACTGCCATGAGCTTCGGCGTCACTGTCAGCCTGACACTGTATTTCGTCTTGATGATCGCAATTGGCATTTATGCCTGGCGTAAATCCACATCCAATTCCGAAGAATATATGCTCGGCGGGCGTCAGCTTTCGCCGGCCGTTGCCGCCCTTTCTGCCGGCGCCTCCGATATGAGCGGCTGGCTTTTGATGGGCCTGCCCGGGGCGCTGTTCGTCTCCGGCCTGACACAAAGCTGGATCGGCGTCGGTCTGGTGATCGGCGCCTTTTTCAACTGGATCATCGTCGCCCCGAGGCTGCGTGAGCAGACCGAGCGCTATGACAACAGCCTGACCATTCCGGAGTTTCTGTCAAAACGCTTTCCGAGCAAGGCGCTGGCGCTTCGAAGTGTGTCCGCGGTCATCATCGTGGTCTTCTTCGCGGTCTATACGGGCTCGGGTCTTGTCGCTGGCGGAAAACTGTTCGACACGGCCTTTCCCGACCTTATCCACATCGGCAATCTGAGTGCCTATCAGACCGGTATCATCCTGACGATGGGTATCGTGCTGATCTATACGCTGATCGGTGGATTTCTGGCCGTAAGCCTGACCGATTTCGTGCAGGGTTGCATCATGATGCTGGCGCTGGTGATCATGCCGCTCGTGGTGGTCTACAAGGCCGGTGGCGTCGGCGTATCCGAGGCCAGAATGCTGAGTGTCGACCCGAACTTCCTGTCGATGTTCCACGGACTCACGGTGATAGGCTTTCTCTCTGCTGTCGCCTGGGGGCTTGGTTATTTCGGCCAGCCGCACATCATCGTCCGCTTTATGGCGGTGCGTTCGGTGGGGGATGTGCCGAAAGCGCGCAATATCGGCATGGCCTGGATGATCATTTCGCTCGCGGGTGCTGTTGGCCTGGGCATTTTCGGACGCTCCTATGTGGTCGGCAACAATATCGACGTCGCCGATCCCGAGACTATCTTCATCATTCTCGCCAACCAGCTCTTCGTTCCGCTGGTCACCGGCTTCCTGCTGGCCGCCCTTCTGGCGGCGATCATGAGCACGATTTCGAGTCAGCTTCTGGTGGCTTCGTCATCGCTGACGGAGGATTTCTACCGTCTGTTCCTGCGCCGTCATGCCAGCGAGCGGGAGATGGTCAATATCGGCCGCTTCTTCGTTCTGGTCGTCGCCATTGTTGCCGGCATCATCGCGCGTGATCCGGATTCGAAGGTGCTCGGCCTCGTTTCCAATGCCTGGGCCGGTTTCGGCGCGGCCTTTGGTCCGCTGATTATCCTGTCACTGACCTGGCGCGGCATGTCGGGTGCGGGGGCGGTTGCTGGCCTTGTCAGCGGTGCGCTCACCGTCATTATCTGGATTGCGCTCGGCTGGAACCAGAGCTTTATGGGCGGCCCCGGTATCTACGAGATTATCCCGGGCTTCATCGTCGCCTTCATCGCCATCTGGGGTGTTAGCATGGTGACGCCGACCAAGGACGAGTTCCGACCGATAGCACCTGCCGCGGAATAAGCCTTTGCAAAACAGGCCGGGCGGCAGCTTTGCCCGCCCGGTCTTTGCCGTTGGGCTTTAACCGACCCGCTGTGGCCGTGGTGGCGCGGGAAGGGATACTTGACCCCCGGCGCTTTAGTGGCACTCACCGGGCATTCTTCCAGAAGAGACCGAAGGCCATGTCCGAAATACCGCCGCATATGCATCCAACGCGTTCCTTTCAGGGGTTGATCCTGACGCTGCAGGCCTATTGGGCCGACAAGGGGTGCGCCATTCTTCAGCCTTACGACATGGAAGTGGGTGCCGGTACGCTGCATCCCTCCACCACGCTCAGGGCACTCGGTCCCAAGCGCTGGAATGTCGGCTATGTGCAGCCTTCGCGCCGCCCCGCCGACGGCCGCTATGGCGAAAATCCCAACCGTCTCCAGCATTATTACCAGTATCAGGTGCTGCTGAAGCCTTCGCCACCTGATCTGCAGGAACTCTATCTCGGATCGTTGAAGGCCATCGGTCTCGACCCGCTGCTGCACGATATCCGCTTTGTCGAGGATGACTGGGAAAACCCGACGACGGGTTCCTGGGGGCTCGGCTGGGAATGCTGGTGCGACGGCATGGAAGTGTCGCAGTTTACCTATTTTCAGCAGGTCTGCGGCATTGAATGCGCACCCGTTGCCGGCGAACTGACCTACGGGCTTGAACGCATCGCCATGTATGTGCAGGGCGTTGACAGTGTTTATGACCTGAACTTCAACGGTCGTGAAGGCGATGAGAAGGTCACCTATGGCGATGTCTTCCTGCAGACCGAGCAGGAATATTCACGCCACAATTTCGAATATGCCAATACCGAGATGCTGCACCGGCACTTTCTGGATGCCGAAGCCGAATGCAAGGCGCTGCTGGATGCCGGTGCGCCGGGAGAAACGGCCAGCCTGCACAAATGCGTGTTTCCGGCCTATGACCAGTGCATCAAGGCCTCGCATCTCTTCAACCTGCTGGATGCGCGCGGCGTGATCTCGGTCACCGAGCGCCAGAGCTATATCCTCAGGGTCCGCACACTGGCCAAAGCCTGCGGGGAAGCCTATCTTCTGACGGAAGCAGGCGGGTTCCAGACGGAAGCGGCCTGATCTGATCAACGGGTGCGGTTCGCCGCACCGGTCCTGAAGCCGGGAGGCGGGCATGCTGATAACCCTTATCGTCCTGATCGTGATCATCGGCGCCATCGCCGGTTTCGTGATCGCGCTCTACAACGGCTTGGTGCGTGCGCGCCAGACCGCTGAAGAGGCATGGTCCGGCATCGATGTGCAGTTGAAGCGCCGCGCCGATCTCATTCCCAATCTTGTCGAGACCGTCAAGGGCTATGCCAGTCATGAGCGCGGCACGCTGGAAGAGGTCGTTGAAAAGCGCAACAAGGCCCAGTCTGTTGCAACCAATGACGTTGCCGGGCGGGCTCAGGCCGAAGGCGAGCTGACACAGGCGCTTGGCCGGCTGTTTGCGCTTTCGGAAGCCTATCCCGACCTGAAGGCCAACCAGAATTTCGCCGATCTGCAAGCATCGCTGGAAAAGACCGAAAGTGAAATCCAGATGGCGCGGCGTTACTATAACGGCGCCACGCGGGAACTGAATGTCAAGGTCGAGAGCTTTCCGAGCAATATCATCGCTGGCCAGTTCGGCTTTGAAAAGCGCGAGTATTTCGAGATCGAAGAGCCCGCAGACCGGGCGGTTCCGAATGTCTCGTTCTGAGTATCCGACGGCGTAACCGCGCCCAAAGCGAAAGTTCCAAGCATGAACAAGGACAGGCTCACTGTCATTCCACCCGGCCATGCGCTTTCCGGCAAGGTCAGCCCGCCCGGCTCGAAATCGATCACCAACCGGGCGCTGCTGCTTGCAGGCCTTGCGCGCGGCACCAGCCGGCTGACGGGGGCGCTGAAAAGCGATGACACGCGCCATATGGCCAATGCGCTGCGCGCCATGGGCGTTTCGGTGGAGGAGCCGGACGACACAAGTTTCGTCGTCACCGGTACGGGACGGCTTGCGGCCCCCTCCGGCCCGCTCTTCCTCGGCAATGCGGGCACGGCGACGCGTTTTCTGACGGCGGCGGCGGCGAGCGTGGAGGGCACGGTGATCGTCGATGGCGACGAGCATATGCGCAAGCGCCCGATCGGCCCGCTGGTGATCGCATTGCAGAGCCTTGGCATTGCGGCCGAAGCGCCGACCGGCTGCCCGCCGGTGACGATTTCAGGGCAGGGCCATTTCGGTACGGGCCGCGTGGAGATCGATGCCGGGCTTTCCAGCCAGTATGTCTCCGCCCTTTTGATGGCGGCTCCGTTTGCACCGGAAGGTACGAACGCGCCGGTGACCATCGCGTTGACGGGAACGGAAATCGGCGCGCGTGGCTATATCGGGTTGACGCTCGACGCCATGGCAGCCTTCGGCGCGAAGGTCGAGCAGGTTGACGAGGCGACCTGGAAGGTTCTGCCGACCGGATATCGCGCTGCCGATTTTCACATCGAACCCGATGCTTCCGCCGCAACCTATCTCTGGGCTGCGGAAAAGCTCACCGGCGGGACAATCGACATCGGTACGCCGGCGGAAAATTTCACCCAGCCCGATGCCAAGGCCTACGGCGTCATTGCGTCCTTCCCGCATATGCCGGCGGAAATCGATGGCAGCCAGATGCAGGATGCGGTGCCGACGCTTGCAGTGCTCGCCGCCTTCAACGAGATGCCGGTGCGCTTTACCGGCATCGAGAATTTGCGCGTCAAGGAGTGCGATCGCACCCGTGCCCTGTCGCAGGGGCTGAACGCGATCCGCGCGGGATTGGCGGAAGAGGATGGCGACGATCTGATCGTTCATGCCGATCCTTCCATTGCCGGACAGCATCTGCTGGCCGAAATCGATACCTTTGCCGATCACCGCATTGCCATGTGTTTTGCATTGGCAGGCCTGAAGATTTCCGGCATCACCATTCTGGATCCCCTTTGCGTCGGCAAAACCTATCCCGGGTACTGGGATGCGCTGGCCTCACTCGGGGTTGGATACGAAAATTGAGGAGAGGCGTCATGGCGACGGCAAGACGGACCACGCACTTCTTTGCAATACTCTTTGCCACCTTAGTTCTCGCCGCTGCCCCTGTCCTTGCCGCAGAGGTGATCAACAGCTTTACCTCTGACGTTACGGTGGAAAAATCCGGCGTCTATGACGTCACCGAGACAATCGCTGTCCATGCCGAGGGCGACCAGATCCGGCGCGGCATCTATCGCGATTTTCCGCTGACCTTCCGCACCGATCAGGGGCGCACGGGCGAGGTCACCTTCGATCTCAAATCCGCAACGCTCGACGGTCAGCCGGTTGACCATCACACGGAAAGCATTTCCGGCGGCATCCGTATCTATCTGGGCTCGGCCGACGCCACGGTCTCGCCCGGCAATCACACTTATCAGCTCACCTACGAGACTGACCGACAGGTCCGCACTTTCGACGATCACGACGAGATCTACTGGAATGCCACCGGCAATTTCTGGGCCTTTCCGATCGAAGAGGCGACGGCGGTGATCACGCTGCCGGAGGGCGTGACGCCGCAAAAGACCACGTTTTACACCGGGGCCTATGGTTCTCGTGAGCAGAATGCACGCGAGACCACAAACGGCAATGCTGTAACGTTCGAGACCACAAAGCCGCTTGGCCCCAAGGAAGGGCTCTCCGTCGTCATCGCCGTACCGAAAGGTGCAATCGAGGGACCGTCGGGGGCTGAAAGCGCCTCCTGGTTCCTGAGCGATTACCGCAATTACTTCATCGGCCTCGGCGGCATGCTGATTGTCTTTGTGTACTACCTTCTTTCATGGCGGGCTGTGGGGCGCGATCCGCCGGGTGGCGTTGTTGTGCCGCGCTGGGACCCGCCGGAAGGGCTTTCGCCTGCGCTTGTCTCCTATGTTGAAAATCAGGGTTTCGGCTCCAGTCGGTTCGAAGCGATTGCGGCAACGGCGATCGATCTGGCGGTCAAAGGTTTCCTGATCATTGACGAGCCGAAAAAGGGCATGACGCTGAAGCGCACCGACAAGCCGTTCGATGCGGCGCTGCCGCCCGGCCAGAAAGCGCTTTTGAAGGCGGTCGACAATACCGGCGGCGTGTTCATTGTCGACAAGGCCCATGGCAAGACAGTGTCCGCCATGGCAAGCGCGTTCACGTCCGCCATCACGCGTGAGCATCGCGGCGATTATTTCGTCAGCAATATTGCCTATACGCTGGGTGGGGTCGCGCTTTCTGTTCTCTCCGTCATCGCCCTTATCGCTTTCGGTTACATTTCGAATGACGTCGTGCCGGTGCTGTTCGTTTCGGTTATCATGTCGGTCGTCATCGGCGTGTTTGCCGCATCCTTTGCCCGCAGTTTCCGCCGGCGCGGTCGCAGCATCGGTTCGGCGGTCGGGCTGCTGATCGGTATCGGCATCTTCGGCTTTTTCGCGGTTCATGCGCTCGGCGGCATGATCATGACACTGGCGAGTTCCCACCTCATCGGCGAGGACTGGGCCGTGATTGCCGCCGTCGGCGGTATCGTGCTGATGAACCTTCTGTTCTTCTTCCTGATGGGGGCGCCGACGCCTTCGGGCCGCAAGAAGATGGATGAGATTGCCGGCCTGAAACAATATCTGACCCTTGCCGAAGCAAACCGCATGAACATGGCCGGTGCGCCGGAAATGTCGCCGCAGCATTTCGAAACGCTGCTACCCTATGCGGTCGCGCTCGGCGTGGAAAAACCGTGGTCGGCGACCTTCGACAAATGGCTGGTGGCAGCGGTTGCGGCGGGCACGGCCAGCTATTATTCGCCCTACTGGTATTATGGCGACTTCCGCCACCAGAACCTTTCCGACCAGATCGGCAGTTTCTCCTCCTCGATGGCCTCCACCATGTCGTCATCCATGCCGACGCAAAATACCTCCTCCTCCGGTTTTTCAGGCGGCGGCGGTTTTTCCGGCGGTGGCGGCGGTGGCGGCGGTGGTGGTGGCTGGTAGGCAACCCCGTCTCGATTGTGGGCAAACGCGCGTGAGAAAACGCCCGGTATCGGCCCAAAGGAGACGAAAAGGCATGAACAGGGAATTGGACAGGGGGCTGGCCGCGATCATTGCCGTCGTGATTGTGGCACTGTTGACGGTATTCTTTACAAGCCCGAGCTTCTTTCACTGGGCATTCGAGCGGCACCAGAACACCGCCTCCTGGCTGGCACGCCCGCTGCTGGTGCTGCCATATTGCTATTTCGCCTGGCGACGCTCGCTGGCCGGGATCATGCTATCCACACTCGCAATCCTCTCGTCCATGTTCTGGTTTCCCGCGCCTGCAGTGCCGCGGCAGGACGTCATGGGTTTTCTGACCATGGAGAGGCAGGTTCTTTCCAGGGGCTGGACGATCGGGAACGTCGCCGGCGCTCTGGCCGTGATCTCCTATGGCTGGGCACTGGGCGCCGCCTTCTGGTACCGATCATGGAAGCTCGGCCTTGGAGTTGCGGCAGCAGGTGCGCTTCTGAAGTCGCTCTGGAGCATTCTCTTCAGCCCGGAAGCCGGGCAAACGGTGCTGCCTTTCGCTTTTGCGGGCCTGCTCATGCTGGGGATCGCCGTCTATGTCGGTCGCTGGATTGGCCGAAGGCGGTGATGCCTCGGCTTTTCGAGGCTGCGGCGGGTTTTACGGCGGTGGAAGCGGCTGGTGGGCCGCTCAGTCGGCCACACGTATGAAGCGGACGGCCGAAGGCTTTTGCGGATAGGCCTCGTGCCCGGACCAGTCCATTGGCAGGTAGCCGAAGACGACGCTATCGCCATCGCTCCATAGGCTGTCCTTCAGCAGCGTGCCATCTTCGGGAAAGGGAAACGGCGCGCATGTGCGACCGGCAACATTGCGGGAACCGCCTGTTTGCCAGTCGTCAATGCCGCATCCGGCAGTAGTGCTGTTCTTGTTGTAGTAGGCGGTGACGTCGTCAGAAAGAAGGGTATAGTCGAAAGGCCCGGTCTTCTGGACAAAGTCGACCCGTCCCTCGCCCGCGCTGACATCGGTTATCGTCCCCTGATAGGACACCTGAACCGTTGGAATATCGCAATTATTGTGGGCGAAGTTCTGCGCTGTCGCCGAAAGGGTCCGTCCCGTAATAGTGACCTCGGCAATGAAACCGTGACGGCCATCCTTGCCGATCGGCAGGCAGTCACTGCGATAGCGCCCCTCGGGGAGTTCGGAAGCGGCAAGGGCGGCATTGGCAAAAACGCCGGATATCAGGATTGCGGGCAGGACGGTCAGTGTGTTCAAGGTTCGGATTTCCTCTTTTTCGTCTGCCGAGGTTCACCGTGAAATCGGGCTTTTTGCGGTTCAGCCTGCGGTTCTTTTACGGCAGTGAGGCGAAAACCGGTATTGCCGGATGACTTTTTCATGGAGCTTGCTAACACCGCCGCACCGGAACACTGAACACGATAGAAGTCACCCCAATGCCCGATCTTTTGCTTGAACTTCGATCCGAGGAAATTCCTGCCCGCATGCAGCGCCAGGCGGCAGGCGAGTTGAAAAAGCGCGTCACCGATGCGCTGGTGGATGCGGGGCTGACCTATGAGGGCGCGCGCGAATATTTCACGCCGCGGCGCCTGATCCTCGATATCCACGGGCTGACGGCGCGTTCCGCTGATGTGCGCGAGGAGCGCAAGGGCCCGCGCATCGGCGCGCCGGAAAAGGCGCTTTCCGGCTTTCTGCGCGGCGCCGGTCTTGATGATATTTCCCAGGCGCAAGTCCAGTCGGACCCGAAGAAGGGTGATTTTTATGTTGCCATCATCGAAAAGCCCGGCCGCGATGCCGAGGATATCATTCGCGATGTGATGCCCGGCATCATCCGCAATTTCCCTTGGGCCAAATCGATGCGCTGGGGGGCGGCTTCCGCCGAGCCGGGCGCACTGCGCTGGGTGCGGCCGCTGCAGTCAATCGTCTGCACCTTCGGCACGGAAATCGAGGAAACAAAGGTCATCGATTTCGAGATCGATGGCATTGTCGCTTCCAACATTACCTACGGCCATCGTTTTCACGCGCCGGATGCGATCGAAGTCAAGCGCTTTGCCGATTATGCAGCCGGGCTTGAAAAGGCCTGTGTTGTTCTCGATGCGGACCGGCGCAAGGACATCATCCGCGATGACGCCGCCAATCTCGCCTTTGCCAACGGGCTCGACGTGGTCGAGGATGAAGGGCTGCTGGATGAGGTGGCCGGGCTTGTCGAATATCCGCAGGTGCTGCTTGGCGAATTCGAGCAGGCATTTCTTGAAATTCCCGACGAGATCATCCGGCTGACGATCAAGACCAACCAGAAGTGCTTCGTGGTCAGGAAACATGGCGAGGACAGCCTCACCAACAAGTTCATTCTGATTGCCAATATCGCGGCCAGCGATGGCGGCAAGGAGATCTGCTACGGCAATGGCAAGGTTGTCCGTGCGCGCCTGTCCGATGCGCTGCACTTCTGGCATATGGACCAGCGCGACCTGCCGGACCTGAATACGCTTGCAGCCTCGGGCGCCAAATTCGATCTCGACCTGAAAAAGCCGCTCGACCAGCGCATGGCCAAGCTCGATGCATTGGACGTGACGTTTCACGCCAAGCTCGGCAGCCAGGGCGAGCGGGTTCACCGCATCCGGGCGCTGGCGAAGGACCTTGCGCCGGTCGTCGGGGCAGATCCGGCCGCGGTTGACCGCGCCGTGGTGCTGGCCAAAGCGGATCTTCGCACCGAAGCTGTCGGTGAATTTCCCGAGCTGCAGGGCGCTATGGGGCGCAAATATGCGGTGCTTCAGGGCGAGAGCGAGGACGTGGCGGCCGCCATCGAAGAGCATTACAAGCCGCTCGGGCCTTCCGACGTCGTGCCGCGTGGCAAGGTTTCGCTGACCGTGGCGCTTGCTGACAAGCTCGATACGCTGACCGGCTTCTGGTCCATCGACGAAAAGCCGACGGGATCGGGAGACCCCTATGCGCTGCGTCGTGCGGCGCTTGGCGTCATCCGCATCATTCTGGAGCGTGGCGTGCGGCTGCGGCTGCTGTCGGTCTTTGATGATCGCGACCTGCTGTCCTTCTTCCACGACCGTTTCAAGGTGTATCTGCGCGATCAGGGTGCGCGTTACGATCTGATCGACGCGGTGCTATCGCCCGATGCCGACGATCTGGAAACCGTGGCGCGTCGGGTCGAGGCGCTGACCAAATTTCTCGACAGCGATGACGGCAAGAACCTTGTTGCGGGCGAAAAGCGCGCCGGTCAGCTTCTGGCGGCGGAAGAAAAGAAGAAGACCAGAATTGCCGAAAAGGTCGATCCGGCCTTGTTCGAGGCCGATGCCGAACGCGCACTGTACGAGGCCATTCTCGCGGCCTCGAAGACGGCACGGGAAGCGTCCGGGCGTGAAGACTATTTCTCCGCCATGGAGGCGCTTTCGGGCCTGCGCGTGCCGGTCGATACCTTCTTCGAGGATGTTCTGGTCAATGCCGATGACGAGGCCGTGCGTGCCAACCGTCTGGCGCTTCTTACGATGATCCGCGAGGCAACCGGCACCGTTGCGGATTTCTCGAAGATTTCCGGCTAAGCGGCGCTTCGCCGCCTTCGCTCTATTCATCGGCGTCATCTTCGGGCTTGTCCCGAGGATCTAAACATGTTTTTGCACGGAAAAAAGTGGGAGATCGTTGAAAGGGCACCTCTCGAAGGGTGCGCTTTTTTCCCGGCATAGCGTGTCGGATTGACAGCACAATTCCCCGCAAATGCCCATGAGGGCCTACTTTTCAAGCGTCTGCGCATGAGGGGTTAACACATCCTGACCGGCGCGTTCACGCTCTCTCAACCCTGCAAAATCGGATTTTGATAACCATTCATCCGGGTGGGATTTTCTTAACCCTGCTTGTTAAGGCGGCTGGTAAGAACCTCGCCTATGATTGCCCTCAGACGGACGACAAAGTTCGCAGAAATACGCCGGTAACCGGCGACACAGGCAAAGGGTGATCAGATGACGAATTCGCAGGTACAGAGGGGAAATGAGGAACCGGTTCTCAGAATCGATCCCGCTTATTTTCCGCAGAAATTCTCCTATGTCGCCAAGGGCTCTGAAGCCCGCATCGGCGTCAAGCTCGATAGCCGCGGCGCCGTTGTCCGCCGCAATCTGCCCTCGAGCAACCTCCCCTTTTCCATCGCCCTTCCGGGCCGCGCCTTCAAGGGCATTGCCGCCCGCGCTGTTGCCCATGTCGATGGCGGTATCACAGTGACGCTGGAACTGCACCACGCCGATCCGGAACTCTGCATTCCGCTTCTTGTCGCCCATGATTTGAGCGAAATTGTGGCCGACTGGCAGAACTGGGCGCTGCTCTACGATATTCCGATGATGATGGTGGAAGCCGACGGCGTTGCCCGTCCGGTCGATTTCAAACCGCATCAGGCCGTCGCCGCCAATGACGATGCGGGCGCCACCCGCCGCGCTGCCGCACGCAGCATCAAACGTTTGACGGTCCGGCTGCGCGATTGCCCGATCGGGGTGACGATGAAGGTCAACGGCCGCGAAATCGCCGCGTGAAAACAAGGCTTAGCCGAAGAAGATCGTGACGACGAGACCGGCGAAAACCACCATGCCGACATAGTGGTTGGACAGGAATAGTCGCTTGCACTGGTCACCGTCGTCGATGTTCAGCACGGTGATCTGATAAAACAGCATACCACCCGCAACAATCAGGCCGCCAAAAGCCGGCCAGCCAAGACCCGCAAGGCTGTAGGCGGTTGCCAGCAGCAACAGCATGACGCTGTAAAACGCGACAAGCCAGGGTTTGGTCTTGTCCGCGAACAGGCGCGCGGTGGAGCGCACACCGATCAGCGCATCATCTTCCTTGTCCTGGTGGGCATAGATCGTGTCATAGCCGATGGTCCACAGGATCGCGGCGACATAAGCGAGGACGGCGGGCAGCGACAATGTGCCGAAAACAGCAGCCCAGCCCATCAACGCGCCCCAAGAAAACGCAAGTCCCAGAAAAAACTGCGGCCAGTCGGTGAACCGCTTGGCGAAGGGATAGACCGCGACAAACCCAAGGGATGCAAAACCGAGCACGATCGTGAACAGATTGAACGACAGCAGTACGGCAAGACCGGTCAGCGCCTGCAGCAGAATGAAGATTTTCGCCTGACGCCGTGTCACGCGGCCGGAGGGCAGGGGCCTTGAACGGGTGCGCGCCACCTGATTGTCGATGTCGTGGTCGACAAGGTCGTTATAGGTGCAGCCGGCGCCGCGCATGGCGACCGCGCCAAGCCAGAAAAGAAAAAGATGGGCGATGAATTGGCCGGGCCGGAAGGCGTTTGCCTCCGCCGTCACGCCGGCTGCCATCGCCGCGGACCAGAAACACGGCCACATCAGCAATTGCCAGCCGATGGGCCTGTCCCACCTGGCAAGCTGGGCATAAGGCCAGAGCCACCGCGGCAGCAGGCGATAGACGAAATTATCGGACGGTGCATCGAAAACGCGACCGTCATCTTCTGTGGTAGTGCCCATGAACCCTCGACGCATCATGCTGAAAGCCGCTGTTCCGGCCAGAACCCGGCTCCGCTTCTGCGCCCCGAAAGAGCAGAAGCTTCAGTCGAATTCGACCGGTTCGAGAGGAGCTCTTCCAGCTTCGGCGGCCTTCAGCTTCTCCTCGGCCTCGAACATATAACGGCGGTTGTTCGGCGTGGCAAACTGGCTCTTGGAAATCTGCAACTGGAAAACGAACATCTTGTCCCATTCGAACGCCATTTCCGAACCCGCCAGATAAAATTCCCACATGCGGAAGAACTGCTCGTCGTAAAGCTTGATCGCCTCCTCCTTGCGGGCAACGAAACGCTGGCGCCAGGCACGGACCGTGTGGGCATAGTGCATCTGCAGGATTTCGATATCGCGGACCAGTAGGCCGGATTTCTCCACCGCCGGCAGGACTTCGGCCAACGAGGGGATATAGCCGCCGGGGAAGATGTATTTCTCCATGAACGGGTTGTTGAAGCCATGTGCGGAAACATCGCGGCCGATGGAATGCAGCACCATCACGCCGTCATCGTCCAGCAGTTCGAAACATTTTTCGAAGAAGTTTTTGTAACGCCCGATGCCCACATGTTCGAACATGCCCACGGAGACGATCCGGTCGAAGGGCTTGGCCTTCATGGTCCGGTAGTCCTGAAGTTCAAAGCGCACCTGATCGGACAGCCCGCGTTTTGCCACGCGTCTGGTGGCAATGTCGTGCTGTTCGTGCGACAGCGTGATGCCGGTGCAATCGACCCCGCCCATCTCCGCGAGATACATGCTGAGCCCGCCCCAGCCGGAGCCGATTTCAAGCACGCGCTGGCCCTCGTTCAGCCTCAGTTTTCCGGCGATGTGGCGTTTCTTGGCAAGCTGGGCCTCATCCAGCGAAATATCCGGGGGATCGAAATAGGCGCAGGAATATTGCCAATCCTCATCCAGGAACAGGCGGAAGAGCGGCGGGGTCAGGTCGTAGTGATGGGAGACGTTCTTGCGGTTCCGGTTGATAGGCAGGCGGGTCGAAAGCTGGGCCAGCCCGGTACGCCAGAACAACTTCATCAGCATCAGCGGGTTGTAGACCGTTGCCAGCGTATTGCGCCGGACCAGCGAAAGGAAATCATAGATATCGCCTTCCTCGACCAGAAACCGGCCTTGCATATACATCTCGCCAAGTGCGAGCGGCGGGTCTTTTGCAATCAGGTCCTGCGCCTGTCTGTCGGTGAAACGTATGGCCACGGGATCACCTGAGCCGTCACCGAATGTTGTGATCTCTCCTGTTTCCGTCTGGACCCGTAATGTGCCGGTTTTGATGATCTTTTCGATCAGGTTGAACAGCGGTGAAGCCATCACAATCCCCCGAATGCCTGCGAATGTCACATTTTATTCACCGTAGAATATTCGTTTTGGCACAAGAAACAAGACAGTTTGGGCTGCAGCACCAGGGTAGGTATTTCAAGAGGTTAGGTGATGTGCAATTTTTGATTGCGACAAGCCTGGCTCTCTGGAATGTTCTCGCAAGGGACAAATAATCGGAATTGATTCGGCGCTTGGGGGCGTGTGCAATGACTTTTGGAATGAGCCTGCGGGCTGTGTGGGGCGGTTCGTTCAGGCTGCTGTTTTCAAACCTTCTGACGGCGCTGAAAATCGCCTGGCCCTGGGTGCTGCTGGCCTTCTTCGTCAGTCTTTTTTCACCGGGGAAGCCGCAGAGTTACCAGTGGAGCGACCTCACCAACAGCGATGTGTTTTTGTTTGTCGTGGGCTTTGTCGTCTCCGTTTCGGTCTATCTGATTGCCTTTTCCTCGGTTGCCGTCGCCTGGCACCGTCACGGTCTGCTGGGGGAGATGCCGAAGCCATTTCCGATCCGTTTCGCGAGGCGCGAACTACGCTTTCTCGGCCAAAGCATACTTGTCGGGCTGGTGATGACGCTGATCATGGTTCCGGTGGTGATCGTGTTTACGTTGCTTTCCCTCATGCTGAACAACGGTGGCTCGTTCACCGTGATCCTGTTCGCCATCGTCGGTATTGCTGGTTATTTTGGCGTCGTTTCGCTTGCCATGCGCTATTCGCTGGTGCTGCCGGCGACTGCGGTCGACCGTGAATTCGGCGTCGCTGATGCCTATCGTCATGGCGACGGCTTCGGTCTTGCCATGGCGATCACGAACATCGCTATCGCGTTTCTGGTCGTGCTCCTGTCGCTGCTTCTACAATTCGGCCTGGCGGCGCTGGCGTCGCTGTATCTCACTGTGGCGCCAGCTGCGCTGGTGCCTATGGTCGGCGCTTTCGTCACGGTCGCTGCCACATTCTTTGAAACGGTGACGTCGTTCTTTACCATTGTCGCCGGGCTGGCTGTGGTGACCACCGGCTACCGGGTCGCCGGCGAAAGCCGCGGCTACGATGTCTTTGGAGATCGACTAAACACGGACTGAGCGTTACTTCCTGCGCATGGCGTTGGCCAGTGCCGCGCCGAAAGCGCCCTGGCCCTGGCGGTCGTCCTGCTTGTTATCACGTTGCGGCTTGCGGTCGTTGCCGCGCGGTCCTCTGGCTGAGGGTGCGCCTTCATCCTTCTTCATCGAAAGGCCGATGCGCTTGCGTTTCACATCGACATCGACCACGCGCACCTTCACCACATCGCCGGCCTTCACCACCTCATGCGGGTCCTTGACGAAACGATCGGCAAGCTGGGAAACGTGGACAAGCCCGTCCTGATGAACGCCGACGTCGACGAAGGCGCCGAAGGCGGCGACATTGGTGACCGTGCCTTCCAGCATCATGCCGGGCTTCAGATCCGAGATTTCATCAATGCCATCGGCAAAGCTTGCGGTCTTGAATTCCGGGCGCGGGTCGCGGCCGGGCTTTTCAAGCTCCGAGAAAATATCGCGCACCGTCGGCAGTCCGAAACGCTCGTCGACAAATTGGCGTGGATCGACAGCCTTCAGGGCTGCACTGTCGCCCATCAGCGTTCTGAGGTCGCGCCCGCAGGCCGCCACGATCTTCTTGGCAATATTATAGGCTTCCGGATGCACGGCGGAGGCATCGAGCGGCTCCTTGCCGTCACGAATGCGCAGAAAGCCGGCGCATTGCTCAAAGGCGCGTGGCCCGAGGCGGGCGACCTTGAGCAATTCCTTACGGCTCTGAAACGCGCCATTTTCATCGCGGTGGACGACAATCGCCTCGGCAATCGAGGGCCCGAGTCCGGAAACGCGCGCCAGCAGCGGGGCGGAAGCCGTATTGAGATCAACGCCGACGCCATTGACCGCATCTTCGACCACCGCATCGAGCGAGCGCGACAGCTTGATCTGGTCGACATCGTGCTGGTACTGGCCGACGCCGATGGATTTCGGTTCGATCTTCACCAGTTCGGCCAGCGGGTCCTGCAGACGCCGGGCAATCGAGACCGCGCCGCGCAACGAGACATCGAGGCCCGGAAATTCCTTTGCTGCCGTTTCGGATGCCGAATAGACCGAGGCGCCCGCTTCCGAGACAATAACCTTGACCGGCTTGGGGTCGGGGATCTCGGTCAGAATATCGGCGACGAGCTTTTCGGTCTCGCGGCTGGCGGTGCCGTTGCCGATCGCGATCAGCGAGACCTTGTGGCGGGCAATCAGTGCCTTCAGTGCCGCCATCGACCCCTGAATGTCATTGCGCGGCTGGAACGGATAGATCGTGGCGGTGTCGAGCAGCTTGCCGGTGCCATCGACGGCGGCGACCTTCACGCCAGTGCGGATGCCCGGATCGAGCCCCAGCGTCACGCGCGAGCCGGCGGGGGCGGCGAGCAGCAGGTCTTTCAGGTTGCGGGCAAACACCTGGATCGCCTCGTCTTCGGCGCGCTCGCGCATTTCCCGCATCAAGTCGAGCGACAGCGAAGTGGAAAGCTTCACCCGCCAGCACCAGCCTGCCACCTGCATCAGGAATTCATCGGCCTTGCCCTTCGCCCCAATATCGAAGAAACGGGCAATCATCTGCTGGGCCGGTTTGACGGGTGAGGGGGCGTCGCGGTCGGCCTCGATGGCCACCGTCAGAACCTCTTCATTCCAGCCGCGCAGCATGGCGAGCACGCGGTGGCCGGGCGCTGTGGCGAATTTTTCGGAATGATCGAAATAGTCGGAGAATTTCGCGCCCGCTTCTTCCTTGCCTTTGACGACCTTGGCGTAAAGCACGGCATTGTTGCGCATATAGCGGCGCAGGCTGCCCACAAGTCCGGCGTCTTCGGCGAACTGTTCGGAGAGGATATCGCGGGCGCCGTCAAGGGCGGCGCGGATATCGGCGACGGTCTCGTTCACATAAGCTCTGGCAAGCTGTTCCGGGTCGCTGGTGCGGTTCTGATAGATCGCATCCGCCAGCGGCTGCAGCCCGTTCTCGCGGGCAATCATCGCCCTTGTGCGGCGCTTAGGCTTGTAAGGCAGATAAAGGTCCTCAAGCTCGGACTTGGTGGTGACACCGGCGATCTTGCCCGCCAGATCATCCGTCATCTTGCCCTGGTTCTGAATGGAATCGGTAATCGTCGCCCGCCGGGCCTCAAGCTCGCGCAGATAGGTGACGCGCTCGGCCAGAAGCCGCAACTGGGTGTCATCGAGACCACCGGTCGCTTCCTTGCGATAACGCGCCACAAACGGCACGGTGGCGCCGCCGTCAAGCAGCCCAAGTGCTGCGTCGACCTGGTCGGGCCGGGCCTTGATTTCATCGGCGACGATGCGGGCAATGGTCTTGTCACTCATGGGGCAGGTCTGTCCGGTTCATTGTCTCTGTTCGCGGAAGGTAGCGAAGCGGAAAACAATGACAACCTTAATTCTTGTCGGAACCAAGTCCATCCCCATGGATGTGCCCCGGGCGCTGGCAAAGAAAAGGCCGGGTCGCTTTTGCAGGCCCGGCCCTTGTTGTTCAGCCGAAGTGATAGGGCCGGAAGTAATCCGGCTTCAGTGCAGTGGTCACCTCCTGAACCATCGCGCCGCGGCTTGCGGCAAAGATGTCCCTGAGACCCGTGACCTGAAAGCCGAGGCGCTGCTGCACCTTCAGCGATCCTGCGTTTTCGGCGAAGGCGCCGGAATGCAGGGTGATGTCGCCCATATCTTCAAAGAACCGAGCGACAAGGGCGGAGGCGGCCTCGCTCATGAAGCCGCGTCCCCAGTAATATCGCCGCAGCCAATAGCCGAGATGATACCCGCCCTGTCTGAGTTCGATGGTGACAAGACCGATCAGCACCCGGTCTGCCGGTTGGGTGATGGCAAACGCCCATTTCCGGGCGTCGCCATTTCTCTTCGCGTTGAGCCAGTCGGTGGCGTCATCGAGGGTGAACGGGTAGGGCGGCCGCGACAGCATGCGTGTCACCGAAAAATCGGAAAGCACACCGGTAATCGCCTCCGCATCTGCCACACGAAGCGGCCGCAGGTGAAGCCGTTCGGTGTCGATGGCAGTCATCTGTCGCTCTTCAACGTCAAGGCTCATCTCTGGCCTCCCCAGCTTTTCAGCGACATCCAGTTGCGCCGATCGAGCCTGTACCATTCGACCGCGACCGATCCGCCGATCGCCAGCGATTGTACCATGCCGGGGCCCTGGAACTGGAACCCGCATTTGTGCAGGACCCGCCGCGAGCGTTCGTTGACGACCCGGCAGCGCGCATCGATATGGTCGACCTCGTTGCGGGTGCGGAACACCATATCGATCAGCACCTGGGCGGCTTCCGTGGTGTAGCCCTTGCCCCAGTAGGGTTCGCCGAGCCAGTAGCCGATTTCGACGATGCTTTCGTCATCGGGCAGGTTTTCTATGCCGCAGCAACCGATGAATTCGCCGTTTTCCGCTTTCGTGATGGCATACACGCAATTGCCGATCGCGCCCTCTTTGGTTCGCTCCACGAACTTGGCTGCATCGTCTGTCGTATAGGGATGCGGCATGCGCGACACCATGGTCGCGATCTTGTCGTTGTTGGCGAGATGGGCAATGGCGTCAATGTCATCTTCGTGCGGGGCTCTGAGGACGAGCCTTTGCGACAGAAGAACCGGGCAATCCCGCCTTTGGATATCCGGCCTTAGCCGCTCCCTGGAAAGCCGGGATTGGCTCTCCCTTTGTAGATCCCTTTGCATTTTTCAGGTCCTTTCTGTGGGTTGAAACGAAAGAAGGGAAGATGGTGGCGTCCCATCTTCCCTTCTTGTTCAAAACCCAGGTTTGGTAACCTGATATCTGAAAGCCGGGTCGATGTGACGCCGGCTGATTTTTAAGCGGTCCGGCTTATTCCGCTGCTTCTGCGTGTTTCGGTGCCACGGACACATACATGCGGCCATTGGCGCGCGCACGGAATGTCACGTTGCCTTCAATCTTGGCAAAAATGGTGTGATCCTTGCCGATGCCGACATTGTCGCCGGGGTGCCACTTGGTGCCGCGCTGACGAATGATGATGTTGCCCGGAATGACATTTTCGCCACCGAACTTCTTTACGCCAAGGCGCTTGGATTCAGAATCGCGACCGTTACGCGATGAACCGCCAGCTTTTTTATGTGCCATTGGAGTTCTCCTTTAAACCTTCGAAACTTCTGCTTTTAAATTCAGCCGGCGACGATGTCGGTGATCTTGACGATCGTGACGTGCTGACGATGACCGCGCGTACGCTTTGAGTTCTGACGGCGACGCTTCTTGAACGCGATAACCTTGCGGTTACGGGCCTGTTCAATGACTTCCGCCTTGACGAGAGCGCCCTTGACAAAGGGAGCGCCGATTGTGGCATCGGCACCTTCGCCGATAACCAGAACCTCAGTAAACTCAACCGTGGCGCCTGCTTCGGCATCGAGCTTTTCGATACGGAGCGTGTCCTCGGCATTCACGCGGTACTGTTTACCGCCGGTCTTGATGACTGCGAACATTTTTTTACCTTTCATGTTCTAAGTCCGGCTCTATCCTTCTCGACAAGAAGAATGACCGTCTTTTTATCAGTCTGTCTGAAGCAGGGAGTTCAAAGATAAATTCTTGTGAAACCCGGTCTGCCGGTGAAATCTTCCCGCAAGAGAAGATCAAGCGCATGCCACAGGACATACGCGTCCGGCAGCGTGCATACGATGAAGCCATGCGGGAGTCAATAAAACACATGAAAAAAGCTTGAGCTGCGCTCTTGCATGACAGGGTTTTGCCCGCTATGAGACCCCGGCGTTCCAACGCAGACCACGGCACTTTATGGAGAGGTGGCAGAGTGGTCGAATGCACCGCACTCGAAATGCGGCATACGGGCAACCGTATCGGGGGTTCGAATCCCCCCTCTCCGCCAGGATTTTCTTTTAATATCAATATTTTAAGAGGTTGGTGATCTGGCCCTGCTTGGCTTCGCGTACATTTTGGTCAATGACACCACACGGCGGGCCACATACCAGGCACGTTGTAGCGCGCAAAATCGGATGGCGCGGCGCGCAACATCATCTGGCAGCAAATTGCGTTACATTTTGACGGGTCGTTCTTGCAGGCCCTTCTTCCAGTCACCGCCACAGCCGAAAGTCGGCGCATACAGCATTTCTGCGTACCGAAATTTTGTGAATGCGGGTAACTGAAAGCCTTTGTCGGCTTCGCGCCGAATGCTTTCATCATCAGCCACATCACCGTCCAGGTTCGCGCCGCCTTGCCGAGCGCGATCTGCGATCCCGATTGCGTCGGGCCGTCGCGAAGCTTCAGGCCTTCGCGCGACAGCTCCATCTCTATTCTGTTGCAATAGAGGGAGTTCGTCGGCGTGGGCCACAATGAAGAGGCGTCGCCTTATCTGGCTCGCGCCGGTTTCGAGCGCTGAGAACATGCCCGCTTTGACCGCCTAGCCCATTCCGCGAAGGTCGTCCCGCGATTTCGAGCACCTTGCTCTTCATCGCATCCATGCTTTCGACGGTCGTGTCGATCAGGGTCGAGACATTGGCCATTTCCGAGGAAAAATTCGCCGCCATCATGATCGGGGAGACGATGATTGCACCCATGGCGGCCGCGCCAAGCAGGCGTTGGCGCGCGCTTTGAAGCTTCGCTTCCGCGTTCTGAATACCGGCTTCAAGATTATCGACGGAAAAGCGGGTGGCGATTGCGCCGCCGACATTCCGCTTCAACTTGCTCGCGCTTTCCGAAACGCCGCGAAAGAGCAAAGCATCGGTCCCACATATGCAATGTCGCGCAGAGAAACACTCAGCACGTCCAAAACACTTTGTTTGTGCTCCTTTCTGCGATACATGACCTGCCACCCAGTCTTTCTTGCCTGCTGTCAGACTGGTGTTGCACGCCCCCGCTTTCCCGTTCGGTCTTCCGGCGGACTGACTGAACGATTTGGATTGACGACGATGTTCCGCGCCTTTTGCCTTGCCGCCTTCGCCATGCTCTGCACCGGCTTTTTCCTGTCTGAAACGAGGGCCGCGCCGTACCATGCCGGTCTCGTGCGGCTCGTGGTTGAGGAGGATCTCGAAAAGGCCCCTGTCGTCATCTGGTATCCGACCGGCATTCCTGAAGTCTCCTGGCAGGCCGGGCCATTTGAAATCACCGCCAGCCGGGGCGTGGCGGTGGCGAAAGGGCGCTTTCCCGTCCTGCTCCTGTCGCATGGTCATCTGGGCGGCCCTCTCAGCCATCGCGATTTCGCAGCCTATCTTGCCCGGCAGGGCTATATCGTGGTCGCGCCGACGCATTTGGGCGATGCAGCAGGTCACCCGATTGCCAGACAGGACCAAATACTGGTGCGCCGGCCGCGACAGGCAATTGCGGCGCTGGATGCGGCTTTTAAGGATGACCGCTTCGCCGCCCATGCCAACCGCGCCCGTATCGGTATGATTGGCTATTCCGCCGGGGGCTATACCGCCCTCATGCTGGCGGGGGGCAAAGCCGATTTTGCGCTTGCGGCGGCCTATTGCCAGGCGCATGGCGGCGCTGACGCCGGCTCCTGCGGGCCGGAGCAAGACGTCTGGACCCGGATATCAACGACGCTTGCCAGTTGGACGCCGCCGATTAATCCCTATTCCATAAAAGCGCTCGTCCTGCTCGATCCGCTTACGACGATGTTCGGCGCCACAGGTCTCACCGCCGTCAAAATCCCCGTTCTACTTGTTCGCCCGGAGGATGAGGCCTACATGAAGGTCGGCGCCAACGCGCTGGCGCTTGCCGGCAACCTGCCTCATCCGCCACAAGAACTCGTCATGCCCGGACGCCACTTCGTTTTCATCGATCCATGCCCAGAGAAGATCGCGGCGGAGGCCAGCCTGATCTGCGGTGATGAACCCGGTGTCGATCGGGCGTCCGTCCATCGTGAACTGGAGACCGAGATCACGGGCTTCCTGAAGCAGAATTTGTGAAGGGCTGACAGCGAAACAGGTCAGGCAAGCGTCTCCAACGCTGTCCGGCGCGCCAAAAACACGCGTCTGCGCAAAATCTCATCCTCTTCCTCAAGCGACCTCTTTCCATGCCGAGCGCGTCGGCGCTATATCGGGCCCATGCAACGCAACCGCTATCATCATCTCGAGTGGCTTCACGGCATCGATTTTTTCGAGGCAGCCTTCAGCACGCAGACTTTTGCCCGGCACGCGCATGAGGGCTTTGCGATCGGCGCGATTGCCGAGGGCGTGGGCGGTTATCTTTGTCGCGGCGAAAGCATGGTGCTGCCGGTCGGTTCGCTTTCCTTGATGAACCCGGAAGAGCCGCATACCGGCCACGCCGCCGCAGAACGGGTGCGTTACAACATGCTGTACGCTTCCGAGGCGGCGGTACGCGCGGTTCTGGGTGTGCGCAGCCTTCGCGGCTTTGCCGAAATCGCCCCGCGCGACCGTGGGTTCAGGCTGTCGCAGGCGCTGGCCGGGCTCGCTGCATGCCTCAACAGTCCCCGGATGGCCGATCACCGACTGGCGGTCGCAGAAGCTGCCCATGCGGTGCTGGCCGAAGCCTTTACGCAATACGGTCGTGCAGAACTGCGCCGGGCGGGAAACGAGCCCGCCGCGATCCGCGCAATGCTTGATTTTATCGCGGATGGCGTCGCCGCCGGCGAACCGCTGAGCCTGCCCGACATGGCGGCTGCGGTCAGCCTGAACCCGTCCTATCTCATCCGTAGCACCATCCGCGCCACCGGCCTGACGCCGCACGGTCATGTGCTGCGCGCCCGGCTGGGGCACGCCCGCCGCCTGCTGCTTGATGGCACGCCCGCGGTGGAGGCTGCCATTTCCGCGGGTTTTTGCGATCAGGCGCACCTGATCCGCCATTTCCGCCGTCATTACGGCGTGACGCCCGGTGCGCTCATCCGGCATTAAAGGTCAATTTCGTCCAAGACCCGACGCCTCCAGACATGACATGGCGTGGCGCGAAAGGATACCGCCATGTCACTCAAACCCGTGATCATTCTGGATGAAACGCTGCCGACCGGCCTCAAGGCAAATTTCTCGGCCGTTATGGCCATGAGCCTCGGGAAACTGCGTCCCGACCTGGTCGGCGCGGATACGCCCACCGGCGACGGCATCTCCCTTGCCGGAATCACAACCGTCGCCTTGCCGGTTCTCGGCGCTCCGGCGGAGGAGCTGCCGGCGCTCTTCGACAAGGCGGCCGGCCTGCCGATACGGCTGGCCTATATGCGCGCCGCTTTCGAGGCACGCGATTATGCCGACTACACGGCCCGGATCGCCGCCGAACCCCTGGCCGCACACACGCCGCAGGCGCTCCTGATCGCCGGATCGCGCAAGGCCGTGGACCGGATCTGCGGCCGCCTGCCACTGCTGCGTTGATGTCGACCGCCCGAACGTTACCCAACAGGACAGCAAGGCGGGTTTTGCTCTACCGTCGAAGCATCTGAGATCTGGGGGAAACGGATAATTCTTGCAAAATCGCGGCATTCGAGCCGTGTTTCGCCACAAACCGGGCTTATCGGACCTGATCCGATCATTCGACGTGCCATTCAAAGTCAGCGCAAGGAAAAAGCTGCATGCGACCCAGCGTCTTACCGACCCTCTTTCTGTCACTTCTCCTTCCCGTCAACGCCCATGCAGCCTGTAGCAAGGCGGACGGCGCCGGCTTCGTCCTGCAGGGCGACGAGGTGACGAGCCGTGAACACGGTCTGACCTGGAAAAGATGCGCGATCGGCATGCGGTGGGACGCCGCCGCACAGACCTGTTCCGGAGAGGCGCGCGGCCTTGGGCTGAACGAGGCGATTGACTACGCAAGGAAGGAAGGCGGGGGCTGGCGCGTTCCAACCGGGCCGGAACTGGAAACCCTTATCCTCAACACCTGCGAGGGTCCGAAGATCGACCCTGTGGCTTTTCCCAACATTGCGGCCACCGACTTCGGCGATGGCGCGTTGTTCTGGACATCCACGGAAGCGATGCCCGACATGTTCTACTTCTTCGACTTCACCAACGGCTTTTTCGACATGCACAGCCAGGGCTTCCACCTGTCCGTCTTGCTCGTGAAAGACCGGTCTCGCTGAAGCGCCTGTCCATCCATGTGTCGCACCGATACGCCCGCAAGGGCAAGCTGCCGCCCGCCAAAAGCAGACGGCAGCAGCGCCAATTTTATCGCGTGGAATAAGAGATAATGAAGCCGCTTCGATCTGCGGTTTGCCTGAACGGCGTCCGGGTAAACTGAACGAAGACCGTGCTCAAATCCATGCCTTCAATCTCCAGATTTTCGATAGGGCCGGACATGGTTTCCGTGTCGGCCCAGATCTCGCCCCGGTATCCGTTTTCGCTCCCGGGCTGGTCGTAGTTGGTCCCGGCGATACCGAACAGGTTTGAAAGGCTGGCATGCACCTCGTCGTAGGCCTCGACCGTCGCATCGGGCAGGTTCACATCGCAGATCTTTCGACCAAATCTTTCGCCCAGAAAAACCAGGGTCTCGTTGCCGTCAATCTCTCCCTGATAGGCTGAAATCATGAACGGTACTTTCGTTTCCATCTGAAACGCCTCGAAGCCGTGGCTTTCAAGTAGGGCTCCCTCAAACGCGCCAAAGCAAAGCCGGTTTGTCTGATCGAGCAAGCTTTGCCCCGCAAAAGCGTTTGGCGCGGCCAAGGCAAGGCCCACAATCATCAGCGCGAGTTTTGTCTCCATTTTGTTCATTCCTGATTTTGTGTGAAGATGTCACCGCACCGGCCCGCCGGAGCAAGACTTGTCCGGAGGCCGTATGGTTGTCTATTGGGTTTCTCAGCCAAAGCGCCGCAGGATCCAGTCGAACGCCGACGCCTGCCAAAGCGCGGCCGCCCCCACCTGGCAATGTTCTCCGCCGCCCGATTCCTCGCTGAAGATCACATGTTCAACAGACCGGGCATTGACGAGGGCCTTCTCGAAATCCTCAACTTGTGAGACAGGAACAAAATGATCGATTTCGCCTGCGAGAATGAGGACGTCGCCCTTGATCTGCTGCGCGACACCGGCAAGCGTGAAAGCATGTGCCGCGTCGATGAAAGCCTCCGGGCTGTCCTTGCCGAACACCCATTGCCCGTTTTCCAGAGCCCATGAAACGCCCGGCAGTTTTGAATAGACCGGGTGATTGATCATCGGGCGGAATTTCTCGACGACAGCGCCGAGATCATACATCACATCGAAGGCGATGACGCCGTCGATCCGATCATCGAACGCAGCGGCCCTTGGCGCAAGATAGCCACCGAGGCTGATGCCCGTCAAAATAATCCGATCGTATTCCGGATGCTTTTCGAGAAGGTCGTCGATGATCGCACTGGTCGGTTTTTCCCATTCGTGGGTGAAATATATCTGCTGGTCGCGCACCGGTCCGGACTGTCCGGGGCCTTCATAAAGAAGCGTGCTGTATCCCCGTTCATTGGCCGCCTTGCCCATCATGAAATGGAGCTCTTCAAGGGTGCCGTCGAAACCGCCGACGATGACGAGCAACGGGCGCTTCTCTCCGCCTTCGACCGGGAAGAAGATGCTTTTGAGCACACCGTTTTCATAAGGCGTCTCATAACGCTGATAGGCTATGGCCTGATCGGTGAGCCCCTGATCGAAGTTTTCGATCTGGCTTTTCCAGGCGATGGCGCGCCGTGGATCATCGCTGGCCAGGAAAAACTCCGCCGTTCTCCAGTAGGTATGTGCGCGGAAGCGGGCGAGGCCACGGCTCACGCGGTCGCCACAGTCTTCTGCAAGCTTTTCATTGACGCGCGCAATCCGGGCAAACGCGTCATACCATGCATCGGCATCGCCTGCGGGAATGGTCGATATGGCCTGCAGCACTTCCGCGATATCAGCGGCACCGGCGCCTGCGTCACTCAGCACGCGCAAGGCCTGGAAGTGATAGGTCTGGTCTTCGAAAAGATGACGAATGCCGACGGGGCCTACAGTCGTTTTGTTCGGATCTGACATGGTTCTGCCTTTCTATCGGTTGCTCTGCTGGTTGGATTACGCAAATCGACCGATATTTTTTTGATATTTTCCGCCAAATGTTTGATAGTTTCCGTCACCACGAGACAATCGGCATAAAGCGATTTGGAAAGCACGCCATGCGGACATTCGAAGCCAAAACGTCGATCGATATGTTTGACCTGCTGATCGACCTCGCCGAGAAGGAAACGCTGATATCCGCGCCGGAAGCCGGGCGTTTTCGAAGGATTTCCGCCGTGTTGAAACAGGACCATTCCACCGCCTCCCATATGGGTGAAGAGGCGGTGCTGGAATTCGGTACGCTTCTGGTCGATCGCTGGGGCGGGCCGGAGGTTGGCGCGGTCCTGGCCCTGAAGACAGACCTCACCCGGCTCGGGATTCTGGGTCAGCTGATCCTGCAGAGCGAAACGCCGCACGCCGTGTTCTATCAAATGGCACGCTTCAACCGGCTGCTGAACCAGCGCTCAGCCTTTGAACTCTCTATCACTCCCTATCGCCTGACCATGATGCACACGCATGTCAGGGGCGAGCCGAAATTCACCCGTGCCGCACAATTCGGCACGATCTGGGCCCTTGCCAATGTGGCGCTCATTCCCGAACATGTTTTCGGGGCGGCAGTGTTGCCAGTCTCGGCGCATTTTGACTTTCCCGCACCTTCCCATCTTGAGCCGATCAATCGTGTGTTTGGCCCGTCCGTACATTTCGATCAGCCCCACGCTTCGGTGGTCTTTGATCGCGCCCGCCTCAGTGAGGTTCGCAAAGATATCTCGTTTCCTGTTTTCAAGGCGTTGGAAGATGCCGCCGAAAGAGGGCTTGATGATGTGCCCGCTCTGGACAGCCTCGCAGGCCGTGTTCGCCATCATATCGGTGAACGCATGGCCGGCTCGATCGCATCCCAGAGCGATGTGGCGACCCGTATGGGCATCTCGGTTCGTAGCATGCAGAGGAAGCTTTCTGATGAGGGAACCTCCTTTCGCCGGGAGGTTGATACCGTCCGCGCCGAAACCGCCCGCCAGCTTCTCGGCGATCGGACGATTTCCCTTTCCGAGATCGCATTTCGGCTTGGCTATGGCGAACTGGCCGCCTTCAACCACGCTGCCCGGCGCTGGTTTGGAACATCGCCGGGTGCCCTGCGGCGCGGAAAACGAGCGGAGCCCGATGGCGATTTTTCATCCGGGAAGCGCTCCTGACGGCTCCGCATTTCAGGGCGAGGCCACCATCCGGTAACCGCGCCCTGATATCCGCACCGGTGATTTGCGGTGCAAAGGTTAAAAATCAGCGCTTTCCGTCGAGATCGCGTACCTCGCTACCCATCGCTTTCAAGCGCGTCATATAATCTTCTGCCGGCAACAGCTGGGAGGGGAAATATAGCCCTGCGGCAACCGGCTCTCCGGACAAGCCTGCCAGCCGCTCGAGCAGCATTGCGACGCCCATGCCGGTGAGCGGCATCTGGCCGCCGGAATGAACCACGGCCTGAGCGCTCTTGAGCGCCGCGCCGTCATGGGATTTCCCGGAAAGTTCGACAATGATTTCCGTGGACAGTGGTTCACCGCTCCGCCGTGAAGACGATTCCCCGATGGCCAGACGGAACGCGACATTCGGAGCCTTTGTCGCCTCAGCAAGGATCAGGACATCATTGGGCGAAAGCAACTCGCCGGGCATCGTCGTGCCGTCGACTGCTGTCACCTCAGTTTGCACCTCTTCCCCGGTGCGCCAGACATAGGCGCCATTTTCGATCGACAGGGCGGCAGGCATCATTTTGGTCAGGCGTTCCATGTCGGCATAAGTTGCAGGGCCTCCGATGTCGTTCTCGTCGATAATGGCGCTGACGCGCACATCGTCGATCGTGCCGAAGGCCTTCGCCGCTTCCAGGGCCGGGATCGTCGTGGCGCCCACGAGCCATTCGGCGCCGAGCACCACCGGCGTGGAGGATGCACTCAGCATATGGGCCGCGACTTCCGGCGCGAGCTCGTGAATGCCGGACGAGAATGCTGAGATAGGGGATCCCCCGCGATTGCGCGAAGCGAAGGCTGCCGAGACTATCCTCCTTGAAGAACAGCGCCAGCGCGGAGACCGGCTGATCGCCCAGTCCAAGATCCGGTTTCGCTAGGTCGACGGCGACGCCGCGGGCATTGCCGATTTCGGCCGCCGCTTCCTCGGCCCGGGCAAGGTTGCGTCCGCCGATCAGCAGCGGGACGTCCGGGAAGTGCTTGCGCAGATGCTGTGCGGTCTGGCGGCCGACGAAGCCGGCGCCGCCAACGAGAAGAATGGGGTCGTGTAGCATGGGATCTCCTGTGTATCGTGCTACGATATTTCGCTGTATCCCGGCATCCGCGCCGCTGACGTTCGGTAGTGTCGAGCGGGCTGGCCATTGTCGGGGTCACGTGTTACAATCAGTAATATACTACTAGTAAGTTACTAAGTGTAATATAAGCGGATTTTTTCTGCTTTCAACCTCACAGGCGTGTCATGTCGAAAAAAATGCCGAAAGCGGAGCGGCGCGCGCAATTGCTGGAGACGGCGCGGGAAATGGTGCGCGAAAGCGGCACAGATGCCCTGACGCTCGGGAGCCTTGCCGAACGGGCGGGCGTCAGTAAGCCGATCACCTACAACCATTTCGGCACGCGTTCGGGCCTGATGATCGCGCTTTACCGGGAGATCAACGAGCAGCAGGTGCGCGCTACACAGGAGGCGCTGGCCAACGCGCCGGCGAAACTCGTTGAGGTCGCGTGGCTTCTGGCTGAGGCCTATATGGACTGCCATGAAGGCGTCGGCCCCGAATTTCATGCGATTGGAGGCGCGCTAAAGGGTGATCCGGAAATGGAGGCCTATGAGCGCGACATGCTGGATGAGCATATCGCCCATTATGCAAACGTCCTGAAGCCCTTCACCGGCCTGTCCGCACCTGAACTTCAGCGCCGGGCGATCGCCATCCTCGGTGCGGCCAACGCGCTATCAGATGCGATGACCCGCGGACGGGTCAGCAAGACGGATGCCGTCGACGATCTCGCTAGGTTGATCGCGACCACGATTGGGCAGGACTAATTCCGCTTCGACTCGGCGATAGCGCTTTGATTGCAAGGCGGTTCTTGGTGCCGAACGTCCGCTTAGCCCACGTTCTTCCCATAAGCTGCCTGACAGCTCCCGGGTCCATTTTTGTCATTCCAGCGGTGCCAAGCTTTTGTTCGGTATTAGAATTTTTTGTGCGGAAAAATCTCATAGCGACGGGGTCGAAGGTTCGTATCCCTACAAGACTTTAGCACAGCTTTCGATATCGCTGAACAAACCGCGTATCATTCCAGTGCTTCCAGGCCTGCACCCCACGTCCAGAAACCGCGAGACCCCACTTGTCGGCAATGGCGTGTCCGTTGGAAAGCGAGATCAGTGCCAGCCACGCGCGCTGAGGGTAAAAGGGCCGCAAAGTTTCATCTGTCAGGCTGCGACGGATGTTGTCCGCGAGGATCGGGCCCTGGCGAACGGCGAAGACGCCGGCCTTGGGCCGCGGGTCGGGCAGCGATGCGACATCGCCGGCTGCAAAGACATTGCTGTGGGAGACGGAACGCAGCGTGGCATCCACACGGATGAACCCGCCCGCGTCCAGTTCGAGACCGGACTTGCGAAGCCACGACGGAGCGCCGCTCGACGTGGTCCAGACGGCCTCGTCGACCGGAAGTCGCCTGCCATCGCCGGCGACGAGTTCGCCGTTTTCGAATGCGACAACATCGAAACCGGAATAATGTTCGATGCCAGCCTGTTGCAGTGCCGTTTCCACGAATCTTTGTGTCATTTTGCCACGCTCGGGAACAGCTCGAAGCGCGCGGCCTGCAAGCGTGACCTGTACCCGGTCGCGCGCAAACCTCTCATGAAGAGCGAAGGCCATCTCGACTCCCGCCACGCCATGGCCGATAATGGCGAGGCGGAGCGGTCCTTCGTGTTCTTCGGCCAAGGCGTCCAACTGGGCCAGCCGCTTCGCAAAACTCGCGATCGGCTTGACCGGGATGCCGCCTGAAATGCCTGCCGGAAGCGAAGGCGCTGAACCGATATCGATCGAAAGCAGGTCGTAGCCGAGAACCTGTCCATTTGCGAGCGATACGCTCCGGCGCCCGGGATCGATGCCAGTCGCCGATGTTTCCAGAAAGGTCGTGTCTTTGCGCTCACACAGGGCGGCCAGATCGATATGAAAATCTTCAAAGCGATACCGGCCCGCGATATAGCCGGGCAGCATGCCGGAATAGGGCGCATGGCGCGATGGCGAGACAAGCACGATCTTCCGGCCATGACCATGTTCGCCAAGCGAGCGGACGACCTCGACATGAGCATGGCCTCCGCCGAGCAGGACAACCGGTCTATCCGTCTCATTGTTCTCAAGCATAGGGCTGGTCTTTCGGGCCGACGTTATGGATGACACCGCCTGCGGCATCCGCATCGGCCTCATCATGGGTCACGAGAATGACAGGAAGGTCGGCATCGCGCACCTTGGTAAAGACGAGGCCGCGCATCTGGGCACGCAATTCCGTGTCGAGCTTGGAGAAGGGCTCGTCCAGCAGCAACAGCCTCGGGCGTGAGACGAGCACACGCGCAAGCGCGACCCGGGCCTTCTGCCCGCCGGAAAGCGTTGCCGGGTCACGGTTTTCGAAACCGGCAAGATCCATTTCGGCCAGAATACCGGCCGCGAGGTGTCGCCGGGCGTGGCGATCCTTCACGTCGGCGGGGATCGCGAACGCAATATTGGCCCCGACCGACATGTGCGGGAACAGGAGCGGATCCTGAAACAGGATGCCCGCCCGTCGTGCTTCCGGCGGCAGGGCGAGCAGATCAATGCCGTCGACGGAGACTTCTCCTGCGGTTTCGAACACTGGGTCGAGAAAGCCGCCGATGAAAGAGAGCAACGTCGATTTGCCGGAGCCGGAGGGGCCCATCACGGTCAACACCTCGCCAGATGAAATATGCGCTGAAAGATCAATCAGCACGTCGCTGCCGAGACGGATCACGACATTGGAAAGTGAAAGGCCGTTTCGGCTATTTGCGTGTCGCATGGTCAAACCCTCATGTCCCGACGGTTTCGGTGGAGGAGAGCGGGCAGCATCGCGGCCAGTGAAAAGGCGATCAGCGGCAGAATTGTCTGCAGCAGGGCATAGACGCCGATAACGCGGCGATTGTTGCCGGAGGCGAGTGCGACGGCCTCCGTGGTGATGGTCTGGAGCCGTCCCTCGCCGATGAGCAGCGTTGGCAGGTATTGTCCGACCGAAACGGCAAAGCCGACGGCCGATGCCGTCAGGATCGGCCGGATCAGCATGGGCAGTCGGATGGTGACAAGCACGGCCAGGCGGGAACGCCCGAGCGCTGTGGCGATGATCTCATAGCGCCGGTCGAGCGCCCGCCATGGATCTGCGAGCGAGAGAAACACATAAGGCAGGACGAAAACGATATGAACCAGGATCAGCGCGGCGTAGCGATGCTGGCTGCCGCTGCCGATGAAGAGGAGTTGCAGGCCGAACACGAAGGTAATCTGGGGCACGATCAGCGGCAGGTAAAGAATGAAGAGGCTTCGTTCACCGCCGGTCCGTCCCGTCTGGTTCTCCCGTTCAAGGCAGCCGATTGTCAGCATGATGGCGATCAGTGTCGAGAAAAAGCCGGTTACAAGCGTGGTGAACAGCGGATCGATCATCTGTGGCAACGCCCGCACCCAACTGCGTAAGGTAAAGCTCTGCGGCAAAGGGTCTGGGAACTGCCACAGCCCGGCCACGGACCAGATCGCCAGCAGTATGAGACCGGCAAAAACGGCCGAGCCGATGATCCCGATGACGAAGGTCGATAGTCGCCGCAGTCCCGCGTCCCGCGCGAAGCGGCAACCGCGATCCCGCAACAGCCGAAGCAATGCGGCGCAACATCGCTCCAGCGTATACCAGACGACGAGCGCCGCAAGCGTCATCGCCAGCTGGACGACGGCACCGGCGGACGCCAAGAAACGAAAGGTGAGATCGGGGTCGCTCATCCATTGCACGAGACGCGTGGCGAGCGTGCCGGGCAGGTTCGGTCCGAGGATCAGTGCGACGTCCACCACCGATGTGGAATAGGCGATGACGGCATAGACGGCGAAACGGATCTGCCGGTAGAGCGCAGGCCACAGAAGGTAGATGAAGCCGCTGATCCGTCCGTAACCGAAGGAGGCTGCCAGCCTGCGTGCAGGGGCGAGATCGACCTGCGGCAGGGCGGCGAGTGTGACGAGAAACAGGAAGGGCGTTTCCTTGAGTACCAGCCCTGCGATCATCGCAAATCCGAGAGGATCATGCGGGATCAGGATGTCAGGTGGTCGTTCGATGCCGAGAAGGGGGCCGCGAGCCGGACCAGATAGCCTGACGGAGCAATCAGAAATGCAAGCCCGAATGCTGCTGCCGCGTGCGGCACAGCAAGAAGCGGCGAAAGCAGGTGCTGAAGACGCGACAGCGTCGGCGTTCCGGCAAACCCTGCGATAAAAACCAGGGTGATCGTGAGGGAAAGCACCGTGGTAACCAGCCCGGTTGCGAAGCTCAGCAACGTCGCGTCGGTCAGCCCCGGCGTGGCAAACAGGCTGGCGAAGGCATCGAGACGGAAGCTGTGGCCGCCGAGTGCAGGCAGATAACCGAAGGCGGGGAGCAATGTTCCGAGCAATCCGAAAGTGATGGGCAGCACCAGAAGGGCGAGGGTGACCACGACCGCGCTTGCGGCAAGGCGCGCCACCCATCGTCCCGTTTCTGCTTGTGCGCCCTGATTGCCCGACACGGATCAGTTGCCGCTTGCGTAGCGTTTGCGCCACTCTGTCTCGATCCTGTCCATCCAGCTTGCATGCGGCTCGGCGACGACCGGCCCAAGTTGGTCTGGCGGAAGGGTCGCCACGCCGAGATCGAGCGACTGGAAGGCGGCGCGGTCGGCCTCCGGCAGTTTGTCCATGGCAAGAACGGTGGGATCGCCCCAATAGGCCGGATCCTGCTTGCGCAATTGCGCTTCCGTGGACAGCAGAAAATTGGCGGTCAGCAGGGCAGCTTCCCGGGCATTGGCATTATAGGGGATGGCGACGAAATGCGTGTTCCCCAGCGTTCCGCCGGAAAAGGTGAAGGAACGCACGGTATCGGGCAATTCGCCCGCCTCGATGCCGGCAGAGGCTTCCGCCGGGTTGAAGGCGAAGATGATATCCAGTTCGCCGTCAGCCAGCTTCTGCTTCATGTCCGGATAGTTTTGCGGAAAGGCATGGCCCGAGCGCCAGGCAACCGGATGCAATTCGTCGAGATAGGCAAAAAGAGGCTCGATGTCGCGTTCGAAGGTCTTCTCGTCCACCGGTTCGCCAAGCTTCGAGTGATCGTCGATCACCTCGCTCAGGACCTGCTTCAGGAAGGATGAACCGATGAAGTCCGGCGGAGCGGGATAGGAAAAACGGCCAGGGTGTTTTTTCGCCCAGTCGAGAAGTTGAGCGGCATTGTCCGGCAAGGAACCCGCGTCCGTGCGGGCACTGTCGTAAAAGAAGACCATCTTCGCCCCGCCCCAGGGGCTTTCCAGCCCGTCGGTTGGTTCGGTAAAATCCGTGAGGATGGTCGGCTGGTTGTCGACATCCACATAATGCCAGTTGGGCAGCGATGTTGCCCAGCCGGGGGAGAGAAGCAGGTCCTGCTTTTTCATCGAGACGAAGTTCTCGCCATTGATCCAGATGAGATCGACCGAGCCATTCTCATCTTTTCCGGCAGCCTTTTCCGCCACCACCTTGGAAACAGCGCTCGCGGTATCGTCGAGCTTGACCTGAACGACCGTGACATCATGGCGCTCTTGCATCTGCGCGCCCACCCATTCGATATAGGCGTTGATGTTTTCCGAGCCGCCCCAGGCATTGAAGTAAACAGTCTGGCCCGCGGCTGCCTTTTCGATCTCCGGCCAGTCGCTCACGTCGGGTTCAGCTGCTGCGGCATTCAGACAGCCGCTCCCGGTTATGACGCAGGCCGCCAGAAGTTGTTTCGTCAAACGCATGTTGTTTTGTTCTCCCCTGTGCGGATCGGCCGGAGCCGCTTCGCTCAAACACCGTCTTCGATAATTTAAACTGTCCACATCCTCAGACCATGCCGATGGGCCGCGGCCGCCTTCGCGCGAGTGCGGCCTGGATCTCCGGGTCGATGTGCTGCTCTTCCGAACCGCTTGCCATGCGCGTGAGATCACACGTGATCCGCATCTGCGCTACAAAGACGCGGCAACCGCGGCACATGGCGAGGTGCAGCTTGATGTTGAGGCGTTGCCACGGGCCGAGCTCGCCGTCTATGAGAAGGCTGGCGCGTTCGGCGACTTCATTGCATCGCAACATCAGATCAATCCTTGTTGTGGAGCCTATGGAAAGGACTCGCGCGGCCACGATCCGTTACAGCCCGGACTGTTTTTTCTGCCGCCGGTTTCGCTCTTCCGGCCGCCCGCCGTTCAGGAACCGCTCCGGCGTCTGCGGATCTGCCTAACGACCGTCGGAATCAGCGCCACTACGGCCAGCGCAAAAAAAGCGAGTGTTATGTCCCGTGTCACCAGATCGGAAATCTGCGCCTCGCGTCCAGCCTCTTGCGCGGCGACCAGCACGCTGTCGACGCCCTGGCCGAGATAGGCATAGGCAAACGTGCCGGGCAGGATGCCGAAAAAGGTTGCGGCGACAAAGCGCCCGAGGCTGATATCGAACAGGGCGGCGGCGATGTTCACCACGAAGAAGGGAAACACTGGTGCGAGCCGGATGACGAACAGATAACCAAGTGCATTTTCGCGAAAGCCGTCCGCGAGTTTCCTGACCACCCCGTCGACCCGGTGTTGCAAAAAGCTGCCAAAGGCCGAACGCGTTGCCAGAAAGAGGATTGATGCGCCGATCGTGGCGCCGACGGCGACGAGCGCCCCGCCCGCCAGCCAGCCGAAGAGGAACCCGCCGAAGATGGTGAGGATCGACGCCGCCGGAAACGAAAAGGCGACAGCGATAATGTAGACGCTGACGAAAATCAGCGCCGACCAGACCGTATTGGCATCCACATAGGCTCGCAGCGCCTGCCGTTGTTCGGCAAGAAAACCGAGGTTCAGATAGTTCTGCAAGCCGAGGGCATAGCCGAGCGCCAGCCCCAGCACGATAATGCCGACAGGCGCGAAGCGCGACAGCGGTTTTGCTGAAGTTGTGTTGCCTGTTGGCGGGCGAGGTTGGTTATGGTCATCAGACATCTTTGAATATCCAGTCATGGGCGAAGTCACCGGTCGTGGCGGCGGCGGCAAAGCAACCCGACAACGCTCTTGCCCGGAAGGGACAGGAGGCGCGGTTCAGGTGGCGATGGCGCATGAACGTGAGGGCCGTTCATTCGTTTCATATCGCATCGCCCGCACTGGTTTGAATCAAGTTCCCGAGAGGCGGAAGCAGGGTTGCGTCACGATGACTTGATCGGCGCAAATCGCTCTGGACTTCCGGAAGGACAGTTCTGCTAATGGAACGCCAACGGTGGCTGGAGGGATTGTGAGCAATACGGAAAATGACGAGCAGGCTTTGGCGCGGCTGCTGGTTGAGGGGAACCGTGAGGCCTTCGAATGCCTGTTTCGACGGCACAATGCGGCGATGATCCGTTTCTGCACGGGGATGGTCCAGTCCCGTCAGACGGCGGAAGAGGTGGTTCAGGATACATGGGTTTCCGTGCTCAACCGTATCGATCTCTTCGAGGGACGCAGTTCGTTGGCAAGCTGGATATTCACCATCCTCATCAACAAGGCCCGCACCCGCGCAAAGCGCGAGGGGCGTGTCGTCCTGTTTGACGGCCAGGGTGAAGGCGATGGGCTGGAGGATGCCTTTGACGGACGCGGACGTTGGCGCAATTTGCCCGAGCTTTGGGACGATCTGACGCCCGAGCGCCACGTGTCGGGCAGGAGCATTCTGCAGCATGTGGAGGTCGTGATCACGACGCTGCCTCCGGCACAGCGCGCGGTGCTGATCCTGCGCGGTCAACAGGAGCTTGATCCTTCCGAGGTCTGTGCGCTTCTCGACATCAGCGAGGGAAACATGCGCGTTTTGCTGCACCGGGCGCGTGTGACACTGCGCAACGCCCTTGACCGTCTGAACAAGGACATCTGACGGGTACATGGCTGTGTCCGCTCGCGGCTCGGCGCCTTCCTTTGTGCGATCATTTTTCGGCGCTGGAAAAGGCGACCCAACCCTGCCGCCACCGGATCACGGTGGTAAGCGCGCAGAGTGCTGCGAAACCGTAGGCGATCACGGGAAATTTGCCGGGAAACAGGCACATTGCGACGAATACCGCCATTGTCTCGAACCCTTCCGCTAATCCTCCTGCGTAATAGATGCCCTTCGTGGGAAACTCCGGCGCCTTTTTGCCACGCTTGGTGGCCACAGCGGAAAACGCGAGAAAAGACGAGCCGGTCCCGACGAAAGAGACGATCAGCACAGCTGCCGGCAGTGCGTGGACGGCGGGCGCCTGAACCGCAAAGCCCAGTGGGATGAGGGCGTAAAACACCATGTCGAGCGCAATATCGAGGTAGGCTCCGCGATCCGTCGGGCCCTGGATGCGCGCCACGGCGCCGTCCAGCCCGTCCATGAGCCGGTTGCAGAGAACAAGGACGAGCGCCAGCAACCATGCGCCGAAGCACAGGCCGATGAAGGCGCCGAGACCGGCGAGGAACCCGATGAGGCTGATCGCGTCGGCGCGCACGCCGCGCCGCGCCAGAAGCCTGGCAACCGGCTGAAGGACAGCACGCTGCAGCGGCAATATCCGGGCGTCAATCATCCGCGCCTCCAGGTTTGGAATCGTTCGAGCAGCGAAAGGAGGACGCCGTTGAGATGGTTGCGGCGCCACTGGCCTGCGGCCAGCTTGTTTGCTTCGGCGCGTGTCGGATAGATATGGATCGTACCCAGGATTTTTCCCAGACCGTGTCCGTGTTTCATGGCGAAAACAAATTCCGCGAGCAGATCGCCGGCATGGTCGCCAACGATAGTCGCTCCGAGAATCCTGTCCTTGCCCGGAACCGTCAGCACCTTGACGAAGCCACCTGGCGAACTGTCGGCGATTGCGCGGTCGAGATCGTCGTTGCCGAAGCGTGTCACTTCGTGGGGAATGTTCTTTTCCCTCGCCTCGGTCTCTGACAGGCCGACGCGTGCCACCTCCGGATCTGTGAACGTCGCCCAGGGAATGACGCGGTAGTCGGCCCTGAAACGTCTGATGTCGCCAAAGAGCGCGTTGATCGTGGCAAACCAGGCCTGATGCCCGGCGACATGGGTGAACTGATAAGGGCCCGCGACATCACCGGCGGCGAGGATATTCGGGTGAAGCGTTTGCAGATATGCATTGGTCGCGACGACACGGTCCGTCTCGATGCCGAGTTCTTCCAACCCGAAACCTTTCAGCCGCGGCGACCGGCCAGCGGCTACGATCATGTCATCGAATTCGATGCGCTGTCTTTCACCATTGTGTTCGACCTCGATCCATTTACTGCCCGCTTCCAGGCCGCAGGCGACAGCCTTGTGACCCGTCAGCACTGCCACGCCATCTGAACGGAGTGATGTCTCAACGAGCCCGGAGGCGTCCTCATCCTCGCGCATCATCAGGCGCGTCGCCATTTCGATCTGAGTGACCTTTGACCCGAGCCGTGCAAAACTTTGCGCCAGTTCGCAGCCGATCGGCCCGCCACCCAGAACGACCAGCCGTTTTGGTGCCTCGGGGCGATAGCGCAGGCTATCCCAGAGCGTATCCGATGTGAGATAACCGACCTCATCGATACCGGGAATTGGCGGCACAAAGGGGCGTGCGCCTGTGGCGATGATGATCGCGCGGGTCGTCAAGCGTCGGGTTTCGCCGCTGCTCAATGCAATCTCCACCGTCCAGGGGTCGATAAGCTTTCCATGGCCATGCAGGACCTCGACACCCAGTTCGGTATAGCGTTCGATACTGTCGTGCGGTTCGATTTCGGCGATAACCGAATGCACCCGCTCCATGACGGCGGAAAAGGAAATCTCCGGCTTGACCGGTCTGAGTCCATAGCGGTCGGCGTGACGCATCCGATGCGCCGCCTTCGCGCTGCCAATGAGCGCCTTGGATGGCACACAGCCGAAGTTCAGGCAATCGCCACCCATCTTGTTTGCCTCGACGAGAGTCACCTTTGCCTTTGCGCCTGCGGCGATATAGGCCGAGACAAGACCGGCGGAGCCAGCACCGATTACGATGAGATTGCGGTCGAATCGTTTCGGCCGTTTCCACCGCTGTATGTTGGACTTCGGCTTTTTATCTGTCGGTGCCATTCGGTTGCCTCGTGAAATCGCGGCCCGTTGGAGCCTGTTTTACAGAGACTGCCGAGCGCCGGAGCTGTTACGCAAGTCGGAGCAAAAAAATGAAGGACATGTCTGGGCGGAGCAAAGCCGTCCCGATGGTGTTTGGGATCGCCGCAGTGCGCCGACGTCGTTCTGCCTCAGCCGTTCTGGTGTTCAGGCGCGGGATTATCCACCGATCTGAACTCGCGTGGCATCTTGTTTCGTTGATATGATTCAAGGCGCATATGCGCGTGAGAAACAGTCATGCAGGATTTGTTAGAAGCGATATCCGAACCGAACCGGCCCGGCGCGCGGCGCTGGCCCTGAGCTGGAACGATCGGGAGCATTGTGTGTGTGAATTGATGACGCCGCTGGGGGCCACCCAGAGCCGCATGTCGCGCCATCTGAAAGTTCTGCGGGATGCCGAGCTGATCCTCGACCGGCGCGATGCACAATGGGTGCGCTATCGCAAGAATCCGGACATCAACCCCGAATTCGCGTCAGTGACCTGGTGGCTGGCCTATGGTCAACTGATCGACTTCTCCGAGCGGGCCACCACGCTTTTTCCCGTCGACCGTCAAAGCCACACTGGCGAAGCGATAGCCTTTTTCTTCTGAGATGTTCCCAGGGGCTTGTTGCTTCTGACCGGCATCGTGTTTGTCACCGGCGTGTTGTGCAGCTGGTTCAGTCCGGAGAAAACCCGCGCGGGATCTTCAGGTTTCGTTTTCGGGCGCAGCATCCCCTTCGGGCGCCTTGTACACGGCACGGCTCCATATGCTGCTTGCTTCCTTAACAACCTTGTCGAAATCGAAATCGCCGGATTTCGGCTGCCAGTCGAAAGAAAGCCAACTGTAAGATGTAAACTCGACCATAATCACCAGCAGGAACGATGCAATGTCCGGGTCGACGTCATGGCATTTTCCGCCTTCAACGCCGCGTTCGATATGTTCGCGAACGCGGTTGATGAACTTCCCGCGCAGTTCGTTCAGGGTTTCCGCCACTTCGGTATCGAAGGTGGCGACCTGAATGACGCTGCGCATGAAGGCCCGGTGGCGATAAAACATCTCCATATAGGTGCGGTTGGCATTTTCGACGCGTTGCTGCGGCGTGCCCGACTGGCGCGAGGAAGACAGCATGAACATCTCCCCCACAACGGTCGCAAGAATCGCCGAGAACACCTCGTTGCGATTCTTGAAATAGAGATAGAACGCTCCTCTGCTGACTCCAGCTCGTTCAACGATGTCGGCGACTGTCGTGCCGAAGTAGCCTTTCTGCGAGAATACCGTTTCCGCCGCCTGAAGGATGAGGGTCTCGGTGTCATGGCTCGAGCCGCGCTCGGGCTTGGCGTGTGCTGGTTGTTTCAATGGTGTTTCCGCTGTTCAGTTATGGTCGCGCGCTTGCGACGAACACTGACATTTATGTCACCTCGTTTCAATCGCAAATCCGAGCCGTTGTCGGGAAATTTCTCCTTAATATTCCTGCCATTGGCTTGCCGACGCCAGGTTCAGAGGATCGATTTCGATAGGTTCTAATTGACACTGACATCAGTGTCAGTTATTCATTAGTCACTCTTCGATATTTACATTGTTACAAGCGAATTAGCTGCTGACACCAATGTCATATTTTACGAAGAGCAGGAGGAGATTGAAACATGAACGGATTTCGGAAATTACTCGCATCCGGCGCGCTTTCGGCGCTCGGCGTCGTTGCCGGCACTCTGCCAGCGACCGCAGCCGACCCCGTCAAGGTCGGCTACATCATCCCGCTTTCGGGTGGCGCCGCAGCCTCGATCGGCCAGGAGATGAGCAGGGCAACTCACATGGCCGTCGAGCAGATCAATGCCGCCGGCGGCATTGCCTCGCTCGACGGCGCCCCGATCGAGCTTCTCGAAGTTGACTCGCGCGGCGACCCGAAGGTTGCCCTCACCGAGGCCGAAAGACTGATCACCGTCGAGGACGTCTCGGTCATGATCGGCGCCTTTCAGAGCTCGGTCACCTTCCCTGCCACAGCAGTTGCCGAAAAATACGGCGTTCCGTGGATCGTCGATCTGGCAGCCAAGGCCGACATCACCGAGCGCGGCTACAAATATGTGTTCCGCCCCACGCAGGTTCCCTCTTCAGGCAATGCCGACAGCGTCGTCGATTTCGTGACCTGGGCGAACGAGACGACAGGTGATCCGGCGAAAACCGCAGCGATCGTCTATGAAAACACCGATTGGGGCCAGGATCTGGCACAGCGCCTCCGCCAGCGCTTCGATGAAGCCGGGATCGAGATCGTGCTTGATGAATCCTACCCTGCCAATGCGCCGGACCTCAGGCCGCTGGTCCTTAAGGTGAAGGGCCGCAAGCCCGACGTGATTTCGGTCACAGCCTATGCCGCCGACGCCATCCAGCTTCATAAACTGATCGCACAGATGCAGATCGACTCCAAGGTTGTGATCGGCAGCGGCGCCGGCCAGGTCGACCCGACATTCATTCCCTCCGTCGGCAAGGCAGGAACGGAGGGCATTGTCAGCACCAATGGCTGGGCCGGCTACGAATCGACCATCAATACCCCCTTCGCCAAGGATTTCTGGGACGGCTATGTCGCAGCATACGACACCGAACCGTCAGAATTCTCGGTCGTCGCCTATTCTGTCGTCTGGATTCTCAAGGATGCCCTCGAGCGCGCCGGCTCCACTGATCCGGATGCAATTCGCGATGCGCTCGCCCAAACGCGTTTCGAAGGCAATGATATCGCACAGTTGCTCGGCTACGACGTGGTGTTCGACGAGAAGGGGCAAAACACCAAAAAACGCTTCGTTGTCCAACAGATTTCGGAGGGTGCCTACCGGACTGTGTGGCCAGAGCCAGTGGCAGCTCCCGGCTATGAGATGAAGTGGCCCGTCGGCAAGGCCGTCAACTGATCTCATCCGATCTATAGTCAGCATCGCCGCCCTTCAAGCGGAGGGCGGCTCCTGCATCAGACACTCATTTCGAGGGCCGATCGATGTCGACCATATTATTTCAGGCGCTCCTCAACGGAATCGCGAGCGGCGCTGTCTACGGGCTGATCGCACTCGGGCTCAGTCTCCAGTTCGGCGTGATGAAAATCATAAACTTCGCCCATGGCTCGTTTCTGATGATCGCGATGTATATCGCGGTCTGGGCGACAAGGAGCCTGGGGCTGCATCCGCTCGCTGTGATCATTCCTGTCGCAGCCATATTGTTCGCCGCCGGTTATTACATCCAGCGTTTTATGATCGAGCCGATCTACCGTAAGGAAGCGACCCGTGAACCGATCGGCGTGCTGATCTTCACCACTGGCCTCTGGATCTTCCTTGATCACCTGTTCTTGATGATTGCCGGACCGGATTACCAGGTCATGTCCGGCAACTGGTCAAACGAGATCGTTCTGATCGGTGACCTGATCTTCTCGCTGCCGCAGATCGCAGGCTTCGTCATCGCCACATTGGTGACGATCGGCGTGATCATCTATCTCGGCAAGACCCGCAGCGGCCGCATGATCCGCGCGACCGGCCAGGACCGGGAAGCCGCAAGCGTGCTCGGCATCGACAGCACCCATGTCTATCAACTGTCCTTCGCGATCGGGCTCGCGGTCGTCGGCGTCGCCGGCTGCCTGCTGGTGCCGCTTTATCCGGTCAACCCCTTCGTCGGCGACATTTTCGGTCTGCGCGCCTTCATCATCGTTGTACTGGGCGGCATGGGGTCGATCGGCGGCGCGTTCTGGGGCGGAATCATCATCGGCATTCTAGAATCCGTCGGCGCACAGTTCGTGCCCGTATCATTCGCCGAAGCCCTGATTTTCATCGTATTCCTCGCCGTGCTCTACATCCGGCCGGCGGGTCTGTTTGGACTGGAGCGCGAATGACCATGCCATCGAAACTGCTTTTTGGGGGCCTTGGCGCCGTTCTTGTCCTCGGCATCCCTCTCGTCTTTTCCAACCCCTATTCGCTGTCCATCGTCATTCTTGTTCTGCTCTACGCCTATCTCGCCTATGCTTGGAACCTGATCGGCGGGATCGGCGGTCAGCTTTCGCTCGGCCATGCGGCCTGGTTCGGGGTCGGCGCCTACACGTCCACCGTTCTGTTCATCGATTTCGGTCTCACCCCGTGGATCGGCATGCTTGCCGGTGCAATTATTGCCGGTGCGATTGCCGCCGTCATCGGCCTGCCCTGCTTCAGGCTGCGCGGCGCCTATTTCGCCCTGGCGACTATTGCCGCCACAATGGTGCTGCGCATCATCGTGGAAAATACCCACGGCCTGCTCGGCGGTCCGCGCGGACTGGAAGTGACGCTGATGCGCGACGCTCCCCTATTGTTCCAGCACACGCGTAAGGAGTTCTATTACGCCGTGGCGGTCGTTATGGTCGCGGCTGCCTTCCTGATTAATCGTGCAGCGTTGCACTCGCGTTTCGGCGCCTATCTGACGGCGATCCGCAATGACCAGGAGGCCGCTCTCGCGCTTGGGGTCAACGTCGGGCGCTACAAGCTCATGGCCTATGTGCTGAGTGCTGCCATGACCGCGATCGGCGGCACGTTCTACGCCCAGTTCGTGCTGTTCATCAGCCCGGAAAAGGTCTTCGGCGTCGCGCTCAGCGTCCAGATCGCCGTCGTCTGCATCATCGGCGGGCGAGGCACGCTCTGGGGGCCGATGCTCGGCGCCACCCTGCTGCTTCTCGGCGAGGAGGCGGCCCGCCGTTTCACCGGCGGCATCGTCGGCGCGGACATGCTGCTCTACGGTCTGATCCTGATGCTCGTCATTGCCTTTGAACCGCGCGGCCTCGTCGCCATCTTCGGTCGCATCGCCGCGTCACTTTCCCGTTCAAATGCAAAACCCTCCATGGAGAAGAATGATGGCGCTGCTTGAATTTCGCAATGTTGCCAAGACCTTCGGCGGGCTGCCAGCCATCAGGGATATGTCCTTCGAGGTCGGGAATGGCGAGATTGTAGGCTTGATCGGCCCCAATGGCGCCGGCAAGACCACTTTGTTCTCGATCGCATCCGGTTTCCTCCGTGCTACTCGCGGCAGCGTCTATTTCGACGGTAAGTCGATCGACAGGCTTTCCCCGCCGGCCATATGCCGAAAAGGCCTTTGCCGGACATTTCAGATCGTCCGCCCCTTCGGCGACATGACGGTGCTGGAAAACGTCGCAATCGGCGCGTTCCTGCGCCATCCCGGCCATCAAGAGGCCGAGCGACGGGCTATGGCCGTGCTGGAGCAGGTCGGTCTTGTCAGCCGTGCCACCGATCGCGCCCGCACACTTACGCTTGCCGGGCGCAAGCGGCTGGAAGTGGCCAAAGCTCTCGCCACTGAACCACGCATCCTGCTGCTTGACGAGGTGATGGCAGGACTGACCACGGTGGAGACCGGCGCAATGCTCGACCTGCTGCGCAACCTCGCGGCAGACGGGCTCGCCGTGCTGCTGATCGAACATAATATGCATGCTGTGATGAGCGTTTCCGACCGCATCGTCGTGTTGCATCACGGCGTCAAGATCGGCGACGGGTTGCCGGCCGATGTCGCCGCTGACCCGACGGTGATCGCGGCTTATCTGGGAGGAGACGATGACTGACATCCTCGAAATCAAAAAACTCCATTCCGGCTATGGCGATATCCGCATTCTGGAAGATATCTCGCTGTCGGTCGCACCGGGCGAGATCGTCAGCATTCTCGGCGCCAATGGCGCAGGCAAGACCACGCTGATCCGCACGGTCATGGGCACGCTGCCCGCAATGGCCGGGGAGATACGCTTCACGGGCGAGGTCATCTCCGGAAAACCCGCCCACCAGATCGCCCGGCTCGGGATCGCTCAGGTGATGGAGGGCCGTCGGCTCTTCCCGCACATGAATGTTGAGGAAAACCTCTTCGTCGGCGGCGACATCCTGAAAGACAGGAACAGAACCCGCAACAATCTCGAGTGGATCTATTCGCTGTTCCCACGACTGAAGGAAAGGCGGCACCAACTCGCACGCTCCTTCAGCGGCGGCGAACAGCAGATGCTGGCGATCGGCCGTGCGCTGATGACCTCGCCGAAACTGCTGCTGCTCGACGAACCGTCGATCGGGCTCGCACCGGTCATGGTCAAGGATATCTTCGCCAAACTGCCAGCGATCAACCGCGAGGGCGTGACGATCCTGCTCGTCGAACAGGACGTGAAACGATCGCTCAAGCTCGCATCGCGTGGCTACGTCATCGAGCACGGCCGGATCGTGATGGCCGGCAGCAGCGAGCATCTTCTCAACGATGACGGCCTGCGCAAGGCCTATTTGGGACTTTGAGGTAAATCCATGCTGACACTTTCCGACGCGCTTGCCGCCAATGCCGTCAAATGGCCGGACGCCGTCTGCCTTGCCGATGCGCACCGGCAGTTCACGTTTTCAGAGCTGAACGCGCGAACAAGTCGGCTTGCCAATGGCCTTATCTCCATGGGTGTCCGGCCCGGCGATGCTATTGCCGTCTATGCGCGCAATTCGATCGAATACATGGAGATTTTCCATGTCGCTGCCCGGCTCGGCATGCGCCTTGTCACGCTCAACTTCTGGCTCAGAACGACAGAAATGGCCGTGTTGCTGGATCACTCCGAGGCCCGTTTTCTGGTCATCGGCGAAAGTGCCCAGCACGAGATCGTGGCCCATCGGGCACTCTTTTCCAAAGTCGAGCATGTTCTGGTGATCGGAAATCCCGTCATCGATGATGCCTTTTCCTGGGCAAGCCTGATGGAGGCCGGGGACGACGCCGATCCGGCGATAGTGGTCGATCCGCAGGCGCCTTTCTGGATGATGTACACTTCCGGCACAACCGGAAACCCCAAGGGCCTTCACCGCTCCTTCCAGCGCACGGCCATGTGCATATGGGCCGGCATCATCGAGTTCGGCTACACCCGCAACGACCGTATTCTGGCGCTTTCGCCGTTCTTCCACGGGGTGCATTTCATGCCCCTCATGGTGTTGCAGGCCGGCGGCGGCATCTACATTGAACCGGAATTCAAAGCAGCCCGTGTACTCGAGACCATCGAGAGGCAAAAGATCACGGCGACCTTCATGGTGCCGACCATGCTGAACCTGCTGATGCAGGAGCCGCGTTTCGAAGAAACCGACTTTTCCGCATTGCGCTCGGTGGTCACCGGCGGGGCGGCGCTTTCGACCGCGACGAAAACTTGCGTCATGGAAGTTATGGGACCGGTGCTCCATGAGTTCTACGGCGCCAGCGAAAGCGGCTTCATCACCGTGCTGCACCCGGAGGACCAATGGCGCAAGGAGCGCTGCTGCGGTCAGCCCTGTTTCGGCGCCGAAGTCCAGATCCGTGACGAACTGGGCCATCCCCTTCGCTCTGGCGAGATCGGCGAGGTGTTCTCGCGCTGTGAAGGGCGCTTCGATGCCTACTACAAGGACGAGGCCCGCACCGCTGCGGTTCTTGATAATGGCTGGTTCACTGCCGGCGATCTCGGCCGGATGGACGATGAGGGCTTTGTCTACATCGTTGACCGCAAGTCTGACCTGATCATCAGCGGCGGCGAAAACGTCTATCCGCGCGAAATCGAAGACGTGCTCTCGAGCCACCCCGGCATTCTGGAATGCGCGGTGGTGGGCATGCCCGATCCGGTCTGGGGCGAGACGGTCGTGGCTGTCGTCGTGCCCGCCGGCGAGGGGGGAACCAACGCCGAAGAGGTAATCGCCTACTGCTCCGAGCGGCTCGCCGGCTTCAAGCGACCCCGTCGGGTCGAATTCGTTTCCTCTCTCCCGAAAAATGCTTCCGGCAAGATCCTGAAGCGTGAACTGAAGAATAACCTTTAAGCATACCAGGAGTTCAATCAATGCAGGTTCATATCGATTTTCAGAAGCGTCTTGGACGCTTCCAGGCCATGCTGCGCGACGAAGGCGTGGATGTGTTGGTCGGCACTCGGCTGAAAACCATCACCCACCTCTCCGGCGGCTTCGTGCCGTGGCGCAGCGTTGTGATCGTTCCCGCCGAAGGCGAGATCCAGCTCATTACCGTCAACATGGATGCGCCGCGCGTTCTCGCCGAGGGCTGGCTCGAGAATGTCACCGGCTATGGTCGCCATTCGATGATCGAGATGGCCGTGCGCCGTGTCCGCGAACTCGGCCTGCACACCGGCCGGGTCGCGGTCGAGGACGGCTATTCCTGGTATCTGCCTGAGGGCATGATCACCAAGCATGAATACACGACGCTCGAGACCGCCTTGCCCGAAGCCGAACTGACCAATCTGACCACGCCGATCGATCACCTGATGCTGATCAAGGAACCCGAGCAGATTGCGCTGATGCGTCAGGCGACCGCCATTACCGACGCCGCGCAGGAAGCGGTTCGCCGCTCCGCGCGCCCGGGCATGGCCGAAACGGAAATCGCCGGCATTGCCGAGCAGGCAGCCCGCGAACTCGGCAGCGAATTCGCCTGGACATTCACAGGCGGCCAGGAAATCGCCTCCGGCCACCGAACCTGGACCGGCGCCTGCACGCCTTCGACCCGCAAGGTCGTCCAGCGCGGCGAGTTCCTGCTGATCGACCTGCATGCGATGTATGAGATGATGCTCGGCGATGTCTCCCACAACGCGATCATGGGCAATCCGACGGCTGAGCAGCAGCAGTTGATCGATGCCTATGTGGAAAGCTGCCACTACCTGACGGCGGCCCTGAAGCCAGGCCGTACGATCGGTGATGTTGCAAGTGATGTCCGCCGCTTCACGGTTGAGAAGGGCTGGGGAGACATGATCCGCGGTTTCGGCCACGGCATCGGCGCTTTTGGCAATGAGTGGTATCCGTCCTTCACCGACTTCGCGATGGAATATGTCAGCGAACCCGACTATGTGATGCAGCCCGGCTTCATGGAAATCATCGCGCTCACCTGCAACCTGCCGGGCATCGGGGGGCTGCGTTACGAGCGCGCCTGGGTGATCACCGAGGATGGAGCGGAATGCATGTCGAAAACGCCAATCGAGCCCTGGGTCTACGAAGGCTGATCTGACGCTTTCTCGAGAAGGAGGACGAGATGATGAATTACGACAGCTTCTACATTGGCGGCACTTGGGTTCCCCCGAAGGAACTGGCGAATTTGTCATCGCCAATCCCTCGAACCTGAAGCCGGTGGGCAGAGTGCCCGCCGGTATTCCCGCCGACGTTGCCAAGGCCGTCAACGCCGCGCACGGCGCGTTTGCGGAGTGGTCGGCAACCTCCGGCTTCGAGCGAGGTGCCATCCTTGCGCGCGCCGCCGAACTGCTTGAGGGACGCCGCGAAGACATCGCGCAACTGATCACGAACGAAGTCGGCATGCCGATCAAGATGAGCCGGGCGATTCAGGCAGGATTGCCGATTGAGGCCTGGAAGCGCTATGCCGAGCGTGCCAGAACCCATAACTTCGAAACCCGGCTCGCTAATTCGCGCATTCTTGAGGTTCCCGTCGGCGTCGTTGCCTGCATTACGCCCTGGAACTATCCGCTGCATCAGGTAACGGCAAAGGTCGCGGCCGCGCTTGCCGCCGGCTGCACGGTCGTCCTGAAACCCTCTGAGGTGGCGCCGCTCAGCGCCTTCCTGCTTGCCGAGGTGCTTGAGCAGGCCGGTCTGCCCTCCGGCGTGTTCAATCTCATCGTGGGAGATGGTGAAAGCGTCGGCGAGGCGTTGGTGACGAACCCGGAGGTCGACATGATCTCGTTTACCGGCTCCACTGCCGTCGGCAAACGCATCGCCCGGCTTGCGGCCGAAAACCTGACGCGGGTGTCGCTGGAACTCGGGGGCAAGTCCGCTGCCGTCATTCTCGAAGACGGCGACCTGGAGCGCGCCGTCAAGAACACTGTCAATGCCTGCTTTTTGAACGGCGGACAGACCTGCTCGGCGCTGACGCGCCTGCTGGTGCCGGAAAGCCGCTATGAGCAGGCGAAGTCGATCGCTGCAAAGGCGGCGAGCCGCTTTGTCCCCGGTGACCCGGTTGACGATCAGACCCGGCTTGGCCCGCTGGTTTCCGAACGCCAGAAACACATGGTGCTCGACTATATCGGCAAGGGGATAGACAGCGGCGCGGAGCTGGTTGCAGGTGGTCTCGAACCGGTTGACGGCCCCGGTCATTTCGTACGTGCGACAGTGTTCGGAAGGGTCGATCCCGCAAGCGACATCGCCCAGGAGGAAATCTTCGGGCCCGTATTGTCGATCATCTGCTATGGCGATGAGGACGAAGCACTGGCGATTGCCAACGGAACCAGGTATGGGCTGGCTGGCGCGGTCTGGTCGCTGGATGAGGCGAGGGCGCAGGACTTCGCTGTGCGCATGGAAACCGGACAGATCGATATCAACGGCGCCCCCTTCAATCTGGACGCCCCGTTCGGCGGCTTCAGACACTCCGGCTATGGCCGTGAAAACGGCCCCTTTGGACTGTCCGAATTCCTAGAGGAGCGCGCCCTTCAGTTGCCGCAGGATGCCTGATCAAGGCGACAAAGCCGAGTGACGTCGGCCTCCTTGCAAGGCAAAAAAATCCGATCCACGCCACTGTGTGAGGGGCACCCCGCTGGTCCATGGTTTTTCATGGGCCAGTCGGTTTCAGGGCGGTTGAGACGAACCAGCGTTCTTTCGGGCCATATCATGCGCGCCATCTTGTTAGCCTATGCAACAGCCTCCAGCATTCTCGGTGTGCGCGCGACGAGACTTGCCAGCCAGAAATTTTTGCTGCCACCTTTGCGGACAACCCATCGGATCATGCTCATGGCTCCGACGATCGGGAACTTACGAATTTCGCACTGGCCCATCTTGCTTACGGCCCCAAGCCGGACTTTGCCTCCAGCCGACCTCGGTGGCGTGACCCTGCCCGGCGAGGCGGCAAAGTTTCGCCCATTCTCGAATGTTTCAGGTTCCGGTGCAAAGGCAGTAATCGCACCGATCCCGGGCACGGTGCACAGCCGCCGCACGGCCATGTCTATCAGCACTCTTCACGGCAACAAAACGCATGCTGCGGCGGGACGCAGCCTCGGTGTCTCCCCAGTCATTCTTCTGCCGCTTTAAGAACGGCTTTACATAGGCTGCCGGAACCAAACCATGAAATTTTGCGACAAAACCCGAAGACCATGTCACCTCAGATCAAAATACCAGGCTGTTCCGGCAGTGCTTAACGTTTATCATGGACAGATAGAAAGCCGCAGAAGTGCGGCGCGGTGAAGCGCCGGCGTGGCGGCAGCGATCACTTGCCCTTTTGACTGAAGCGTCAGCGGCTTGCCCTGCCAGTCGGTGATGGTGCCGCCAGCACCTGTCACGATTGGCACAAGCGCAAGGTAGTCATAGGGTTCAAGTCCGGCTTCCATAACGAGGTCGATATGCCCCGATGCCAACAGGCCGTAGCTATAGCAGTCGCCACCAAATCTCCTTGATGAGCAGGCACTGCTGAGCGCCTCGAAGGCAGCATATTCATCGTTGTCAAATTGGTCCGGCGACGTGGCAAAGAGGATTGCCTCATCCAGCTGTTCGCACGATCCACTCCGGCATGGCTTGCCATTGATTTGGGTGGGGCTGTCTTTCCGGGCGATCCAGGTTTCGTTGAGGATCGGAATGTCTATCCCGCCGAGGACGGGCGAACCATTGTCCAGTAGGGCAATCAGTGTTCCGAAGATGGGTACGCCGGAAATGAAGCTCTTGGTTCCATCGATTGGATCAAGCACCCAGAGGTAGCGCGCATCGCTTCCAGACACGCCGAATTCCTCTCCGAATATTCCATGTTCGGGAAAAAACCGCTTAGCACGGCTTTCATGGCTTCTTCGATGGCGCGGTCTGCCTGCGTTACCGGGCTTTGGTCGCTTTTGTGATCGACCTCCAGCCCTTGGCGAAAATGCGAACGTGCCAGCTTGCGCGACGCTGCCAGCGCATTGAGCGCGGCGGCTTCAAAACCGTCCAATGTGTTCATTCAGCTTCTCCAGACGGCGCTGTCTCAGACAGCAGCACATGTCCGTATTCGATTTGGTCAAGGACTTCCTGTGGAGCGTGATCGGTCACCAGCACGTCGATATCCGGCCAGCTGCAGACCTGAACGAGTCCCGATTTCGAAAACTTGCTGGAATCCATCAACAGGATGGTTTCATCGGCGCGCGACAGCATGGCGCGCTTGAACTCGACCTCGAAGAGATCGAAATCCTGACAGCCATTGACGGAGCCGGCGACCACCGACATTACGAAATAGCTCGGCGTGAATTCCGACAGGAAGCTGATGGCACCTGCACCGATGATCGTCTTGTCGGCAGAACGCAGTTCCCCGCCCGGTATGATCACGCGATGCTGCTTGCCGGACGTGGCAAGGATCTGGGCAACTTCCAGCGAGATCGTCAGGATTGTCATCGGTTCGCGCCGGGTCAGCTCCCGCGCGAGAAAGCAGGCGGTTGTGGAGTTGTCCAACAGCAGGGTCGCACCCTCGCGGATATGCTTTGCAGCCCGCGCGGCAATGGCGGCCTTCGCTGCCGAAGCCTCGGTCAGACGGCGCTCGAAGGGCGGTTCGGCGCGCGGCATCGACAAGCGCACACCGCCATGAAACTTCTCAACGATGCCTTCGCCGGACAGTACTTTCAGGTCACGCCGGATCGTCTCGTCGGAGACCTCGAATTCTTCGGCGAGAAACGATATCGCAGCGCGCCCCCGCGTTTCCAGCAAGTTCAGGATCTGTTGTTGTCTAACTGAGCGAGTCATTCTACCCCCATCAGGCCTGCGGCCAAATAGCATGGCCGGAAGCGGCATCGAATACTCGCATCCGGGCGAGATCGAAGTCGACACCGACATCATCACCAATTTCCGGTGCTCCCATGACCGGGCTCTTGATGACAACGTGGTGTTCGCCAAGCGCCACCTCGACCAGTGCTTCGGCACCAATCAGTTCTGTCCGTTCCACACGCCCGCGGGCCATTCCGTGCTGGGTGATTGTCATCTCCTCCGGACGCATGCCGATGATGATGTCGTTCGGCAGATCGTTTCCGATCGCGATTTCCTGAATGAATGCATTGTGACCGATCTTGCCGGCAGAGGATTTGCACGGGATCAGCCCCATTTCGGGCGAGCCGATAAAGGTCGCAACGAAGGTGTTGGCGGGCTTCATGTAAAGTTCCATCGGCGCGCCAAGCTGCTGAAGACGGCCCTTCGACATCATCGCAACGCGCGTTCCAAGCGTCATCGCCTCGATCTGATCGTGCGTCACATAGATAACGGTCAGCCCCAGTTCGGCATGGAGACGCTTCAGCTCGGCACGCATGCGGTTGCGCAGCTTTGCGTCGAGATTGGACAGCGGTTCGTCAAACAGAAACACCTTGGGTTTTCGGACAAGCGCCCGGCCGATAGCTACACGCTGCCGCTCGCCGCCCGAAAGCTCCTTCGGTCGCCGGTCGAGCAGATCGGTGATATGCAGGATTTCAGCTGCCTCGTGAATGCGGGTGTTGATTTCCGGCTTTGTCAGTCGCGTCGTCTTCATCAGGCCAAAAGCCATGTTGCGATAGGCCGTCATGTGCGGATAGAGCGCGTAGCTCTGGAACACCATGGCGATGTCGCGTTTCTGCGGCGAAACATCGGTCACGTCGCGCCCATCGATCACCAGTTGGCCCGTGGTAATGTCTTCAAGTCCAGCAATCATCCTGAGCGTGGTCGACTTGCCGCAGCCCGATGGCCCGACCATCACCATGAATTCCTTGTCTTCAATCGTCAGATTGATGTCATGCACAGTCCGGCTCTTGCCATAGGATTTGCTGACATTGTTCAGCTGAACAGTGGCCATGTTTTATCTCCGAATTGCAGCGTCACTTGACGCCGGTATGCATGAAGCTGTCGATGAAGCGCCGCTGGAAGATCACGAAAAGCACCAGAAGCGGCGATACCACAATGGTGGTGCCGGCCATCAGCCGCGGCCAGTCGGCGCCGCTGTCTGCCTTTGCCAGCAGGCCAAGCCCGATCGGCAAGGTGCGGATATCTTCCGAATTGGTAACCAGAAGCGGCCACATGTAATCGTTCCAGTGGGTCACGACCGAGATGATGCCGAAGGCGATCAGCGTCGGCTGCACCAGCGGCAGATAGACATGCCACAGAATCTCGAGGTGATTGCAGCCATCAAGTCGTGCTGCATCGGAGAGTTCGGAAGGAACCTGACGGAAACTCTGGCGCAGCATGAAGGTGCCATAACCGGATGCAACGAAGGGCACGATCATCGCCGGGATGGTATTGACCAGTCCCATTTCCCTTAGCGTCACGAAATTGGTGAGAAAGATCGCATAGATCGGAAACATCACCTGCAGCAGAAACAGCGTGAAGAGGACGTTCTTGCCGGGAAAATTCAGCCGCGCAAAAGCATAAGCCGCAAGCGTGATCGTCACGAGCTGGCCAGCCAGAATTGAGCTGGTGACGATGATCGAGTTCACCAGGTACTTCCCGAAAGGCGCAACCGAAAGCGTGCTCGGATAGTTCGAGAAATTGGGTATCGCGGGAAAGAAGCCGGCAGCTGGGTCGAACACTTCCGCGCTTGTTTTCAGCGAGGTAACCGCAATCCAGATCAGTGGGCAAAGCCAGAGAAACGCGAGTGGCAGCATGATGAGATGCAGCCATTGGCCTTTCAGCGCTCGCCGCCAGCCAGAGCGGCGAGCAGCAGCCGGAGCGGCGGCAATATCGGGCGTCACGGATGTGTCGAGGACCATTACCGTTCTCCGAGGTAGTGGACGCGGCGTCCAAGTGTCAGGGAAACCAGGCCGATAAGTCCAAGTACGAAAATGAGAAGCGCATTCGCCAGAGCCGAAGCGTAGCCGATATCCTGATACTGGAACCCGTTCTGATAGATGTAGAAGGTCAGCACATTGGTGCTGTCGGCGGGGCCGCCCTGGGTCATCACATAGACATAGTCGAAGATCTGATAGCTATGCAGCGTGCCGATGATGATGACGAAATAGAGCGTCGGCGAGATCATCGGGATTGTGATGTGGATGAGCCGGTCCCAGGCGCTTATGCCATCAAGCTTGGCCGCCTCGTGAAGATCCGAGGGCACGAGCTTCAGGGCCGCCAGCAGGATCAGCATGAAATAGCCGGAATATTTCCAGATGCTCATGATCACGATGGCCGGAAGCGCCCATTTGCTGTCATAGAGCCAGTCAAGACGCGGCAGGCCAAGTCCGGTCAACGCCTCGTTGATGGGGCCGTAACCCGGCGCATACAGAAAGACCCAGACCATGCCCGCCGCAACCGAGGGGATCATCACTGGATAGAAGAAAGCAGACCGGTAGATCGCCATGCCGCGCAACTTGCTGTCAAGCGCGACAGCCAGAAGCAGCGCTGCGGCAATCGAAAGCGGAACGGAGGTGAGCGTGTAGAAAGCGGTATTCCCGAGAACCTTCCAGAAAAGCCGGTCGTTGAGAAGTCTCAGATAGTTTTCCGCGCCGAGCCAGTAGATGTCCGGATCGCCGAGCAAGACATCATGCAGGCTGAACCAGATCGAGCGCACGATCGGCCAATAGGTGAATGCCGCAAGGAATACCAGAGAGGGAAGCAGCAGGGCATAGGCAAGCAGCATTTCCTTTCTCTGTGTGCGAACGAGGTTTTGAGACATGTGGCTATCCTGAAAGGGATTAAACAAGGGCGCGGACCACCTGGCCCGCGCCCTTCATTGCCAAAGTTTGTCAGCCGCGCTGCTGGCGACGCATGACGCGGGCAATCTCGCGGTTCACCTCGTCCGTGGCGCTGGCAAGTGCAGCTTCCACTTCGACTTCACCGGCAAGCGTGCGATCGATGGCGCTCTTCAGCACTTCACGTGCCTTGGAATAGGCCGGAACCTGCAGGAAGGCACCGGAATAGGCCGACTGCTCCATGGCAACCTTGGCCTGCGGAACCTCAACCAGATATTCCTGCATTTCAGGCATTTCCCAGGAGGATTTGCGCACGGCAAGGTAACCCGTCGCGCGGCTCCATGCGGCCTGGTTTTCGGTGTTGGTCATCCAGCGCGCGAAGGTATAGGCGGCTTCCTTCTGGGCGTCCGACTGGTTCTTGGCGATCATGATCGGTCCACCGCCCTGCGAAGCGCCCCAGGTCTTCCGCTTCGGCATGAAGGCCACGCCAACCTCGAACGGAGAGGAGGTGCGCAGGTTGGTCAGCGAGCCGGTGGAGTGGTAGAGCATCGCGGTCGAACCGGCCATGAAGTCGTTGGCGGAGCCCTGCCATGTCGAAGCAGGCGCCATGCAGCCGGCATCAACCATGGTTTTCCAGAAGGCGAGCGCCTCGACAGATTCCGGGCGATCCCACAGAACCTTGTCCTGCTCCCACGGAACCAGACCATTCTGACGGCAATAACCTTCAAACATCCAGTCGTGCCAGCCGCCGCCGATGATCAGGCCCCAGCGTTTCAGCTCGTCGCCATCGCGCACCGTCAGAGCTTTGGCTGTTTCGAAAAGCTGGTCCCAGGTCTCCGGCGCTTCGGGAATGCCAGCTTGAGCAAAGGCATCCTTGTTGTAATAGAGGACCGGTGTCGAAGGCTGGAAGGAAAGCCCGTAGAGACGGTCGTTGGATATCGCGGTACCGAGAAAACCGCCGATGAAATCGTCGTAGATATCGTCGGACTTGGCCTGCTCGGTAATGTCCTCGAGTGCATCAAGGCCGAGGAATGTCTGCAGCGAGGAATTGATCGGGAGCCACAGTGAGGGCGGCTCGCCGACACCGAGCGACGTAATAACCTTCTGTTCGGTGTTGTCGTAGCTACCGGCGTAGATCGCCTCGACGACGATCCCGTCATGGGTCGCGTTGAACTCGTCTATCATGCCCGAAATGATTGTGTTGATGTCACCCGAAACACCGACGGGATACATGAACTGAAGCTTCACCGTCTCGGCGGCGTGGGCAGGCATGAGCACGTGCGGCATCATACTGACGAAGGGGGTTGCAAGGCCGCCAGCCAGCAGGCCGCGTCTGGAAATGTTGAATTTTGTGGCTTTCATACTAATTTTTCTCCTGAAATGTGGATTTAATGCAAGCGCTTCGATCTTAATTTCCAACCTGATGGCTTCAGATTTGCCGCTGATCTAACAAATATGCCTCATTTTTATCAGTTTTATGAAGAAAGTGGAGTAAATGACGGCTAAGCAGGCATTGAAGCCGAATTTCGTAGAATGAGTATTTTGAGGTTTTATAATTAGAGATATCACATTTTGGTGTCGGCGTGCGCTTCGGATCGAAGTGACAGCATGCTAGGATCGTCGCGGTTTCGTCGCGCCATATCTCCGCAGTGTTTTGAAAAGGAACGGTTTATGCTGATAGCTCAGATCACCGACAGTCACCTTTTGCTTGGCGACAGAAAGCTTGCCGGGCGCTTCGATACGAAGGCGTCGTTCGACAGACTGATGGCCAACCTTGCAAAGCAGCCCGTTCAGCCCGACATCGTTCTTTTTTCCGGGGACCTTGGTGAGGATGCGACGCTCGAGGAGTATCAATATGTCGGTGAGGCACTCAGCAAACTCGGATTGACCGTCTTGGCTGTGCCGGGAAACCATGATGTCCGCGCGCCAATGCGTGAGGCACTTGCCGATTTTGTCGGAAATACGGACTCAGGCCACCTTTGCTTGTGTGACAGCCGTTTCCCGATCACCATCATTGGTTTGGATACGCTGGTCGAAGGTGCACCGCACGGAGAGCTGTGCCAAGCCCGGCTCAACTGGCTTGAGGACGCACTTGCACGTCAAAGACAAAACGACGTTCTGATTTTCATGCATCATCCGCCGCTGACCACTGGTCTGCGCGATATGGATTCCATGGGGTTGCTTGAAGGGCGGGAGCGCCTTGCACGTCTGGTCGAAGCGCATGGAAAGGTCAGGGGTATTCTGTGCGGGCACATGCATCGGGCGATCATCGGTTCCTGCGGTGGTGCCCCCGTTTTCGTGTCACCCTCGTCATCGCACCAGATCGCCTTCGATCTGCGTGATAACCAGCCATACAGCTTCTCAGGCGAACCGGCACAATTTGCCATGCACCTTGTCGAACCGGGAACGCCGATGCTCTCGCATGTTGTGCCTGTTCTGTCTCAACGCCTCTGAGATGAGTGTGATTTTGAAAAATCGGAAACAAGAGAGATGTGGCTCAAGTGGCTTGCGTTGTCGTTTCTCATTGTCGGCCATGTGCAGGCCTTGGGAAATCCAGCACTGAATCGTAAGGGGGCTTCCTCACTTTGCGTGGTTCATCGGCCGTTAGCGACGCAACATCTATGATCGGACATGCAAAGAAAATCGAAATGGTCGCCCGGCCGGGGCACTAAAGTCATGGGTGTCGCGCTCACTGATGATGACAGATGGGGTGTTTCAGCCGCCGGACCCGCGATCGGCATTTGCCCCGATTGCGAACGGCGAAGCAGACGCCGGCACGGCTGGTCCAATCGCTGCCTGCAGGATTTCCCGGTCCAGGGAAAGCCCGCAACGGTGAAGCTTCTGCTGAGCCGTTGGCGATGCGCTCATCAGAAATGTGAGCGACAAACGTTCACCGACCGGCTGCCGGAGATCGCTTCCCAGTATACGCGCCCGACGACAAGGGTCGCGGAAATTGTCGGTCTGCTTGGTCACAATACGGGCGGTCGGCCTGGCGAGCGCTTGATGCAGAGGCTCGGCATGCCCATCAGCGACGACACAATCGTGAGGCAGTTGAAGCGGGATGCCACGATCGCTCACCGCAGCAGCACCGAGATACGGATGGTCGGCATTGATGATTGGAGTTGGCGACGAGCTGTGGAAGCATCATGGTCGATCTCGAGCGCCGCTCGGTTGTCGATATACTGGACGACCTCAGGGGCGAGCGTGCGGCCAAGTGGCTTCGGAGCCACCCTTCCGTTGAGGTCGTCAGCCGGGACCGCTGCGGCCTGTATGCGCAGGTTGTCCGTGAAGGCGCGCCGCAGGCCCGGCAGGTCGCCGATCGGTTTCATCTGATCCAGAACCTTTGTTCTGCCATCGAAGAACAGATGAGCCTTTCAGGACGTGCTACCGGCAGGGCTATCCCGTCGGAGGACGCAATCGTCGGCGCTGCGGCACTCCGCCTTCGTGCCCGCCTCGCGCATAGGTAATCTCGCCAGGAAATACTTGAGAAGCTCGATGCTTTGCGTGAAGAGGGTCTTTCCTACACCGAGATCGCCGACGGACGGGCTCAGTCGTCGTGGCGCTGCCATGTAAAACCTGTCCCATAGCGCATCCCTCCCAGGTTGAGAAAATATTGCACCATCAAAGTCCGGGATCAAACACATAGCCCGAGCGGATGCTCATGCCTGCGTTGCACATTTTTGAAGGGGCTCCGTCAGCCTTTCTGGCGCGGCTTTGAGCGAGACGATAGCTGTGCCGTTCATCTCAAGGATGTTGGCATGGTGAGTGATGCGGTCGCGCAGACAGCCAGCGTGGCGGCTTTTCATTTCATAGAGCCACGCCGGTCTCCGTATCGAAAATATGAACCCGCTCGGGATCGATCTTCGCTTCGAAGGTCTGGCCGTGATGGATATCGCGTTCACCATCAACAATTGCTGTCACATGCTGTCCGCCAAGCTCGAAGACAACATGGCTCTGCGCTCCGGTTGGCTCCACCAGCAATGCGGTACCCTTGATGACCGCACCATTGCCGATGTCCGGATTGAGGTGTTCCGGTCGCAGGCCAACCGTGACTTTTTGGCCGGGAGTGATTCCATGATGGCTCTTGGAGACCGGTAGCAGCGTGCCATCGGAAAACCGCACCGACGGCACGCCGTCGGCCGCCTCGATCGTGGCCGGCAGCAGGTTCATCGCCGGCGACCCGATGAAGGCGGCGACAAAGAGATTGGCCGGTTTCTTGTAAAGTTCGATCGGCGTGCCTTCCTGCTCGATATATCCCTTGTTCAGCACCACAACGCGGTCGGCAAGTGTCATCGCCTCAATCTGATCATGCGTGACATAGATTGATGTGGTCTCGACCCGCTGATGCAGCGTCTTGATTTCCGAGCGCATCTGGACACGGAGCTTGGCGTCGAGGTTAGACAGCGGCTCATCGAAGAGAAAGACCGCCGGATTGCGGACCACGGCGCGCCCCATGGCAACGCGCTGGCGCTGACCGCCGGAAAGCTGCGAGGGCTTGCGGTCGAGGAGCTCCGTCAGGTCGAGCATGCGCGCCGCCTCCGTGACCCGCTCCTCGATCTCGGCCTTGGGACGTTTTGCGAGGCGCAGATTGAAGCCCATGTTTTCGGCGACCGTCATGTGTGGATAGAGCGCGTAGGACTGGAACACCATCGCGATATTGCGCTCGCGCGGTGTCAGTTCGTTGACGATCTCGCTGCCGATTGAAATATCACCACCGGTGATCTCCTCAAGTCCAGCGATCATGCGCAAAAGCGTGGACTTGCCGCAACCCGACGGACCGACAAGGGCAACGAACTCGCCATCATTGATGTTGAGTGAAACACCATGGATCACCTCGAGAGCGCCGTAGCTCTTTCTGATATTGCTGAGTGTAACGGATGCCATTTTGAAAGAGCTCCCCGGTGGTTTACGACTTGACGGCGCCGGCGGTGAGCCCGGCAATGATGTGTTTCTGGGCGACAAAGAAGGCAATGATCGTCGGCAGGATGGTGAGCGTGATGAAGGCAAGCACCAGTTGCCATTCGGTCGCGAACTCGCCCTTGTAGACCATGATGCCGAGCGGCCAGGGGTAGCGGTTTTCGCTGTTCAGCATGATCAGCGGGATGATGTAGCTGTTCCAGCTCTGCACGAAGGCGATGATGCCGACAGTGGCGATGATCGGCCGCGAGAGCGGCATGGTGACGTGCCAGAAAAAGCCGATATAGCCGCAGCCGTCGACGAAGGCTGCGTCGAACAGTTCCTGCGGAAGGTTCCTGAAATAGTTTCTAAACAGCAGGATGCTCATGCCGAGTCCGAAGGCCACCTGTGGCAGGATCACGCCCCAGTAGGTGTCGAGCAGGCCGAGGTCGCGGATGCGGATGTAAAGTGGCAGGATCGCGGTCGCTGCCGGGAACATCAGCCCGATCAGGAAATAGTTGAGCAGATATTCCGAGCCGAAGAAGCGGATATGGGCGAAGCAGAAGGCAGCGCAGGCCGAAAACACGATGGTGAGAAACACCGTGAACACGGCGATCAGCAGCGAATTTCCCATTTGCAGCCAGTAGCGCTTCGACATCAGAATGTCGGTATAATTGCTCCACTGCCAGTGCTCCGGGAGGCCAAAGGGGCTGCCGCGCAGATCCGGCAGCGTCTTGAAGCCGCCGAGCGCGGTGGTGAGGAGTGGCACGATGACGATGCCGGCAACGATCAGAAGCGAGACATAAAGATAGGTCTGGGTGCTGACATTCAGCTTGCGGCCTTCCCCGCCCGATTGGGCTGCATCGATCGGTGCGCTTTCGGAGATCTCAGTCATTTTTCATGAATATCCGTTTGTAGCTGAAGGCCAGCGTGACGCAGATGATGAACAGGATTACCCCCACGGCGCTGCCGAAACCGACCTGCATGCGGGTGACGCCGAAATTGTAGAGGAAGGTCACCATGGTCTGGGTCGAGTTCGCAGGCCCGCCACCGGTGAGCGGCATGATCATGTCGAAGAGTTGCAGCGAGCCGATGACGGCGAAGAAGACGGAAAGCCTGACGGTTGAGCCCAGCATGGGAAGCGTCACAAGCCTGAATTTCTGCCAGCCGGTCGCCCCGTCGATATCGGCGGCCTCAAGAATGCTCTTGTCGATCGCCTGAAGGCCGGCGATGAACAGCATCATGTGAAAGCCGAAATATTTCCAGACGATCACGGCAAGGATTGCTGGCATGGCAGTATCGGCATTGGCCAGCAGGAAGGGCGGCTGAGCGCCGAAGAAATGGAAAATGCCGGCAACAAGGCCGAAATCACCGTCATAAACGAAGCGCCAGATCATGCCCGCGGCGACGTCAGCGAGCACATAGGGCAGGAAGAAGATCAAGCGAAAGAACAGCGCGCCCTTGATCTTTCTGGTCACCATGGTCGCAAGCCACAGCGCCAGAGGCAGCTGGATCAAGATCGATGTGATGATAATCAGACCGTTGTTGATCAACGCCTTTGTGAAGGCCGAATTCTTGAAGATGAGCTTGTAGTTGCGGAAATCGACCCATTTGCTGGGTTCGCCGTAGCCGTTCCAGTGGAAGAAGGAATACCAGGCCGCCTCGCCCATGGGCAGGATCACCAGCACGGTAAAGATCAGCAGCGCAGGCGGCATAAAGAGGATCACCACCGGCCATTTGGTATGGGCGAGCGAGCGCCGTCGCCTCATTTTCGGCGCCGGCCCGACAGGTGGTGGAAGTATGGAATCTGTCGTCGTCATGCGTGTTTTCCCGTTTGCGTCGGCAAAGTCACCAGGCACGGTCGGGAACATCCGCGCCGTCACCACTCAGAAGATGAGCCGACAGCCTGCATGCCCCGTCTGCCGAAAGCCATCGTGACCCGGGCACCCGCAATGCGCGGGCGCCCGGGGTCGGGACTTACATATTTTCCAGTTCGAATGTGTCCTGGATCTGCTGCGCAGCATCCTCCGGCGAGGTCGATCCGGAAACGATCGCAGCACTCATGTCGTTGACCACGGCACCGACATTCGGGCCCAGATCCTGATCGAGATAGTTCTGGTGCCAGGTTTCCTTGGCGAGCGCTTCGGCGCTGCTCTTCAGAAGCGGATCGGTGATGGAATCGGCAACGCCGATCGTGACCGGAATGACCTTCTGAACCGCCGATATCCTGCGGGCAACATCCGGGCTGGTGTAGTACTCAAGGAACTTCTCGGTTTCGGGCGGCGCATCCTTGGTTACGGCCCAGCCAGTCAGGCCGCCCATATTGTCGGTGACAAGCCCCGGGGCGCCTTCGATGACGGGAAAGGCGAAACGGCCGATATTGTCTTCTGCAAGCCCTTTGCCATCGGTGGAATTGCTGGCCTGGGTCCTGCCCGTGCTTTCAAACGACAGGATCATCGCCGCGCGTCCGTCGCCGAAGGTTGCGAGTGCGTCGTTCCAGGTCGCGCCGAGATAGCCGTTCTGGAATGGTTCAAGTGCGCCAAGTTCGGCAAGTTTCTCGCCGGCATTGACGAAGGGCTCACCCGCAAAGCCGCCATTCTCGCCTGCCTTCGCCGCCATGAAACCATCATGTCCGGCCTCGCGCATGGCAAGGTAACCCCAGTAGAAGTGGATCGGCCATTTGTCGCCACCGCCGCCTGCAATCGGCGTGATCCCGGCTTCCTTCAGGGTCTTCACGGCCCCCATGAAGTCACTCCAGGTGTCGATCGAGGTACCGTCCACACCGGCCTGGTCAAACAATTCCTTGTTATAGAAGAAGGAGACGACACCGTTGAGGACCGGAGCAGCCCAAACCTTGTCGTCAAACGTCATCCCCGCGATTGAGGATGGCTTGAGCGTGTCGAGCCATTCATTGTTGTTAGCGTCAAGTGCCGGAGAAATGTCCCGCAGAACGCCGGTTTCCGACTGGGCCTTCAAAACGCCGCCGCCCCAGGTGTAGAACAGGCTGGGGACCTCGGACGATTGCAGCAATGTCGGAAGTTTGGCCTTGAATGCCTGATTTTCAAGGAACTGCATTTCGATTTTAACACCTGGATTGGCCTGCTCGAACTCATCGGCCACCTGGCGCCAAACTTCGACGACCGGCTCCTGGTTTTCCAGATGCAGCCATTTTATCACCGTCTCGGCAGATGCTGTATTGGCTGCCGCTGTCAGGACGGCAAAGCCCGCAGCAGAGGCACTATAACGAAGCCATTTGGCAGTAATTGACATATTGCACTCCTCCCAAAGCACTTTTTGCAGTATCCGGATTAAATAAATGTCGAGACCTCAGTTTTGTCAACCCGAATTTGTTCGCAAGGAGGCAGGTCGCCTTTAAAATAGGCATCGTGTGCAAAAATAGCTTGCACATGTCTCAAGCGCAGGACTAAAAACGACCACCAATTATTTCGTAACACGGAAAAAATATAACCCGTCCTGAACCTGCCCTATGAGCCCTCATGAAAACCGCTGATCCTGAATTGATGCGTGCAATCAACCGGTTGAGTGTGCTGGACACAATCCGGCGCAACGGGCCGATCTCGCGCATCGAAATCAGTAAGCATACCGAAATGTCGACCAGCACCGTTTCGGCCATCACCGGCTCCCTGATCGATGATGGCCTGATCCTGTCACGTCACGAGGGCGACCTGCGCAATGCCACAGCCCGTGGTCGACCCCGGGTGATGCTCGAGCTCAACCCGGAGGCTTCGCGCGTCGTCGGGGCCAAGATTGCGGCTACGCGGATGACTTTCGTGGTTGTCGATTTCTGCGGCGAGGTCCTTTCCGAATTTTCCCTGCCCGTCCGCATCGACAGAATGCCGATCAACGTCATCGCCGATCTGGTGGAAGATGGCGTGCGTGCCTGCGTGATGGATACCGGGCTAGCGCTCTCCGAAATCGATATGATCTGTCTCGGTCTTCCGGGCGTGGTCGAGCATCGCACCGGCGTCGTGCGGTCCAGCCCGATCTTCAGCGACGAGAATGTGGATTTCGCCGCCGTTATGTCGCCGCGCTTCGGTATCCGGACAATCGTTGAAAGCGATGTCCATGCCGTGACCCTTGCGCATCACTGGTTCGGCAAGGCGCGTCACCTTGAGGACATGGTGCTGATATCGCTCGAGCGGACGCTGGGTCTCGGTGTTCTGCACAATAGCCGCCTTTTCCGGGGCGCCGGCGGGCTCAGCCACAATCTCGGCGATCTTGTGCTCGGCAGCAGCGCCGACGGCATGTCGCGGCTGGCAAGCTTTGCCGGAGAAAGCGCGATCCTCGGCGACGGCCCCCGCGAAGGGCTTTACGCCGATGCGGTGCGGCTTGGCCGGGGCATTTCACACGCCCAGACGCTGATTAAGGCCAAGGACGTTCAAATCATGTCGGCGGCTGAGCGGGCCGGCGATGCTGTCGGCGTGACGGTGGCCAATATCGTGACACTTTTCGCGCCGCCGCGTGTTATCTTGGTAGGCTCCAGCCTTGCGCTTGGCAAACCCTTCATCAACCGGCTGACAGCGGCCTTCAACAGCGCGATCCCGCCGTCGTTGAGTGATGTGAGCGAGCTGATTTTCGATGACGCGGACGATTTTTTCTGGGCGCGGGGTGCGGCGGCCGTCGCACTTTATGAGCTGTATGAATCGCCATGGAGCACAACCGGCCCGGCGCTTTGAACAACGGTCGGAGAGCCAGGCACTTTCGGGAGGAGTGAAAAATGGAAAAAGTAGGGATCGGCATCATTGGATGCGGCAATATTTCGGGTGCCTATCTGAAGGCGATGGCCGGCTTCGACATTCTGGAGGTTCGCGGCATAGCCGATCTCAATCAGGCAGCCGCAGAAGCCAGAGCCGCCGAGTTCAACGTACCGGTCAGCTCGATTGATCAGTTGATGGCCGACCCGAAGGTCGAGATCATCCTCAACCTGACGATCCCGCGCGCCCATGTGGCGGTGGCCATGAGAGCGCTTGAAGCTGGCAAGCATACCTATTCGGAAAAGCCGCTCGGTATCAGTTTCGCCGAGGGAAAGAAACTTGCCGAAGCCGCTGCGAAGGCAGGGCTCAGGATTGGCGCGGCGCCCGATACATTTCTCGGTGGCGGCCACCAGACATCGCGCGCCATCGTTGACAGCGGCGCGCTTGGGCTTGCTATCGGGGGTACGGCGAGTTTCATGCGGCCGGGGCATGAATCCTGGCATCCCAATCCCGATTTCTACTACGATATCGGCGGCGGGCCGATGCTCGACATGGGCCCCTATTACATTACCGATCTCGTCAATCTGTTCGGGCCGGTCAGTAAGGTTGCGGGCTTTGCGACCATGCTGCGCAAGGAACGCGAGATCACAAGCGAACCGCGCCGGGGCGACAAGATTTCGGTGAAGGTCCCCACCCATATCGCAGGCGTGCTTTCTTTTGAAAACGGCGCCGTTGTACAGGTGACGATGAGCTTCGATGTGGCGGGCCACAAGCATCTGCCAATCGAGATTTACGGCACGGAAGGAACGCTGCTTGTTCCCGATCCGAACTTCTTCAAGGGGCCGATCTCGCTTTTGAAAAAGGGCGGTGAGTTCGAGGACTACCCGGTCGATATGCCCTATGCGGACGACAATTACCGTTCGATCGGCCTTGCCGACATGGCCTATGCGATCCGCAGCAACAGGCCGCACCGGGCAAACGGCGATCTGGCGCTGCACGTGCTGGAGGTGATGGAGGCTTTCGATATTGCCGCCGAGACTGGCAAAACGGTCGAGATCACAACAGTGACCGAGCGGCCGGCACCTCTTTCGACGTCGCTCGTTAACGATGTGCTCGGCAAATAGGCCGGACAACGGAAAAAACAGTCAAACCCGGCCGGCTGCGAAGCGCCGGCTGATGCGAGAGGAGAAATGTCATGCGCGAAGCACTTATTGTCTGGGGCGGTTGGAGCGGTCATGAGCCGGAGGAGTGCGCCCACGTTATCCGCGACATGTTGCAGGAGGACGGTTTCAAGGTCTATCTGGAACACTCAACCGAGGCTTTCGCCGACCCGCAGATCAAGGATCTGAGCCTGATCGTCCCGATCATGACCATGTCGAAGATCGAAAATGAAGAGGTCAAGAACCTCTCTTCCGCCATCGAAAGCGGTGTCGGCATTGCCGGCTATCACGGCGGCGCGGGCGATGCCTTCCGCGATTCGGTCGACTACCAGTTCATCATTGGCGGGCAGTGGGTCGCCCATCCCGGCAACATTATCGATTACCGCGTCAATGTGACGAAGCCGGATGATCCGATCATGGAGGGGATTTCCGATTTCCCCTACACTTCAGAGCAATATTACATGCATGTTGACCCTTCGAACGAGGTGCTGGCCACAACCACTTTTGCAGGTGACCACGCCGAATGGATCGACGGTGTCGTCATGCCGGTGGTCTGGAAACGCCGTCACGGCAAGGGCCGGGTGTTCTATTCCTCGCTCGGGCACATTGCGAGCGAGTTCAAGGTTCCGGAGATGGCAAACATCTTCCGCCGCGGTGCCAACTGGGCGGCGCGCTGATCGATGAAAAACAGCGGCGATCCTAAGTCGTAAGACAGGCATTTCTCGGAGCTCAGGTGGTTTTACCCGACCTCCGTGAAACGCGGAGCCGCTCCCGCGGACCTCCGCACAATGAACAGGAGAACATCATGGAATATCGCAGACTCGGAAACAGCGGCACCGTGGTCACCAATCTCTGCCTTGGCACCATGACCTTTGGCGACGAGGCGGACGAGGCGACATCCTTCCGGCTGATGGACGCCTATGTGGAGGCCGGTGGCAATTTCATCGACACCGCCAATGTCTACAGCACCGGGATTTCAGAAGAGATCATCGGGCGCTGGCTGAAACAGAAACCGGGCATCACGAAAGACCTGGTGATTGCCACCAAGGCCCGCTTTCCCATGGGCGAGGGGCCAAACCGCATCGGTTTGTCGCGCAAGAATCTTGTCGAAGCACTCGATGCTTCGCTTGTCCGGCTCGGCGTGGAGCAGGTGGACCTCTACCAGCTTCATGCCTTTGACGCGCTGACGCCGCTTGAAGAGACGTTGCGCTTCCTTGATGATGCCATCTCCAGCGGCAAGATCGCCTATTACGGCTTTTCCAACTTTATCGGCTGGCAGTTGACCAAGGCGGTCTGGATCGCCAAATCGAACGGCTTTGCGGCCCCGGTGACGCTTCAGCCGCAATATAACCTGCTTGCCCGCGGCATCGAACACGAGATCGTACCGGCCTGCCAGGATGCAGGCATGGGACTTCTGCCATGGTCACCGCTTGCCGGCGGCTGGCTTTCCGGCAAATACAAGCGCGACCAGATGCCGACAGGTGCCACCCGGCTTGGCGAAAACCCCGAGCGCGGCATGGAGGCCTATGACAAGCACAATGCCAAGTCGGTGACCTGGGAGGTGCTTGGTGCGCTGGAGGATATTGCGGGCGCTCACAATGCCAGCATGGCGGAGGTGGCGCTGGCATGGCTTGCGGCACAGCCGGCGGTCACTTCCGTCATTGTGGGCGCACGCACGCAAGCGCAACTCGCCGACAATCTCGGCGCGGCAAACATCCGGCTTTCCGGGGCCGAACTGGAGCGCCTCTCAGCGGTTAGCACCCAGCCCGTGCCGGATTATCCCTATGGCCCAGGCGGCGTGAGCCAGCGATTCCGCAAGGTTGAAGGCGGGCGCTGAATTAAACGGCAGGGGGAGCGGTCGCGACCGCGCTAAACCATTATGGTTGCTCACGCTGTCGCGGGTCAGCCGGTGGCTAAAGCTCTGTCTTCTGAAATACGCCAAACAAAAAATGCCCGGGTGAGACTTCGTTTCGGATGTGCGCTTTCTCCGTGTCGTCGAGCTAAGGGATCGGGCTTTTCAGTTCGCCAACCGCCCCCCCGCGCGTCATGCCGAGGCGCGCGGGATTGGGGATCGCAGCAGCCCCTATCAGCTTAAGTCTCGCCATTGTCAGGCGTGATCGACCTTCAAAGGGTCAAAACCACGAAAAGTGGCTGCGTTTGTGGCTTTGATGCGGGTAACAAGAGCAAAGGCCGCAGGCGCCACATCGTTGGGCTCATGGTCCATAGCGTCGACATTCAGAATTCATGTGAGGGTTATGGCCGGAACGCTTCCTTGATCCTGATAGGCCAACGGCGGCGCATTTTTTTCAGAGGCAGAATCAGTACAGCCGCTCCACTGCCGTCCAAAAACCGGACTTCCTGCCATGGTCGCGCTGTAGCTTTGCCAGATAGGTATGATGCGGGGCAGCCGTCCCGAAATCGTCAATGTGCATCGCAAGTGCTTCACACTCGATAAGGTGCCTGGCGGCGTGCTTGTAGCGGCTGGAACGTGCATTCTTGAGGCTGAAGTCGATCATGGCTCTGAGTAGCAAACTCGCTGCCAGCGGGTACTTCTCTTTCAAGGTTTCGCTCGCCGGTGTCAGATACTCATAATGGTTCCCGTCGAACTCGGCATAGCGATCCAGAATGAGCGCATTGGCTTCGCGAAGCGCAGGCCATTCTATCAAGAACAGAAGAGCCTGGTGAACGCCTGGATATTCAGCAATCCAAGCCATTGCCTTTTCCTCGGCCTCAAGGTCATCAAAATCGGGCAGGCGTTTCAAATAGTCGCGGAGATGCTGTTGTTCGAGCGATGATTCAAAGCATTGCCATCTGAATTTTTGCGCATCATCTTCGCGGCCCAGTGCCTCAAGCGCATCTGCGCGTGCCTGTTCCCATTCCAGAACCGGAAAAGACCGGCCTTTCTCCGGGGCAGCCTGATCCAGCCTTGTAAGGGCTTCTCCCGCTCTATTGGCCTCGAGCAGCCTTTCCGCCATCCGTGCCGCGATCATAGGTGACTGCTTGGCCTGTTCGGTCTGCAGCGCGATATAAGCGTCGACATCGCCCTCAGCGTCTGCAATGGCTTCAAGCGCGATACGTGCCGACAGATCATCGTGACGACTATAGACCTCGTCTTCGTAGATCGGTCCGTTCAGACTCATGCCGATGATCCGGCCTTCGCGTCGGGGCTTTTCGGTTCTGGCTTCGTTGAGCCATTGGGTTGCCAGCTCTTTCAGACGAGCCAGTCCGACGGTTTTGAGTGCCGGGATCATCTCTTCGATCAGTGGATCATATTGACCGTAGCCGTTGTCCTGCAACGCCTGAAATACCTTTTCGGCCAATGCTTCCGGGGACACGGTAGATGCTTTTGCGATGCGTCCGGCATCGACACACGCGTCATGAAAGCTCTCAACAAGTGAGCCGCTGCCATCATCTGAGCGTGCGAAAATAGAATCGGACAAGTCGAGAAAACGCCAGATCAGCTCCAGCGCTTCGTCGGGGTCTTGGGGTTCGAGTTTGTCAACGATCGCTGAGCGCTGCATTTCGAGGTCCGCTTTTAGCTTTTTGACCTTTCTCCAGTCGATGAAGCTGCGGGCGCGCTGAATGCTGGTGAGGCGTTTCCGGATCTCTCTGGCCATATCGGCGCTGCTTTGTTCGCCAGCCAGTTCGAGGCGTAGTCGCCGTTTGTCAGCTGCGCTGCCGGTCGATATTTCGATCAGAAGTTCTGCCAGTGCGCTTTGCACCCAGTGCTTCCAGATTCTTCGCATTCAGCGTTGTCTTTTTTGCCATCGTGAACGGCTCCCTTCGCCGCGCGGACGCTATATCGCAAGTGACCTGAGGCCAAGACCCGCGCAAGCCTTGTGCCGGGATAACCCTTGGCATCGCATCAGATGTGCTTACCATCGTGATTTCAGGTGCGGAGATCACGATGGTGACAATAGGGCAACTCAGAGGACGCTGGCAGGCAGAGGCGCGTCGTCTTTCACACATCACCCGCCATGGGCTGCTCAGAGTGTTCGTCGGGCATAGGACGCAGCCAGGTTGACGCCGCCGTTGCCGGCCGCGTCGGATCGGCCCGCTCTATCGGCCGACCGATGATCCAGTCTGAAAAGCTCGGGTTGAAAACCGGCGCTCCTTTTGGCCCCGCCGTTTGGTTTGTCAGCTGCTATGGCGGCGTTTGCGCCGCCAGCGTGAGCGGCGGCCTCCGGTTTCGGCCGGGCTTGGAAAGACGATTTCGACGGTCAGTCCGTTGTCACCGTAGAGGCGCTCGATCGTGCCTTGGAGCTCGCCGATGATGTTGGCGTCAATCAGCCGTGTGCCGAAGCCCTTGCGCTCGGGCGTGGCGACGGCCTTATTGCCGTGCTCACGCCAGATCAGTTTGAGCTTCCGTGCCGGACCGGTGGCTTCATAGGACCATGAAACCTCGAGCGTGCCGTTGCTTTCGGCCATTCCTCCATATTTCAGGGCGTTTGTTGCCAGCTCGTGGAAGGTCAGACTGAAGGCCTGCGTGGCTTTCTCGTCGAGTTCGGCCGACGGTCCGGAGATCTCGTAGTGAGAGCCGGTGTCACCGAAGACCTGTTCGAGCTCCTTGGTCAGCAGCTCTTTCAGGTCAGCCCGCTGCCAGCGCGAGCGCGTCAAAACGTCCTGCGCAGTCGACATGGCCTGAAGGCGGGCGGAATAGGATTCCATGAATTGCTCGAGCCCTTCTGCATGGAAGGCTGTCTGGCGCGCGATCGCCAGGACGCGGGCAATCGAGTTCTTGATCCTGTGCTTCATTTCCTGGAGCATCAGTTCGCGCTCCTGAAGCGATTTCTGGGTGACACGCTGAACTTCCCGTGCGGCGGCCAGGGCTCTGAGCTGCCATTGCGTAGCCAATGCCAGCGCGACGGCCAGAAGCAGGGCAACGGAGCCGACCACGAAGGGGGTGATGTCGAATTGCGCCTGCTTGAAGGCTGCGTTCGGCGTCATTGCCAGAACCCAGGTGCGCCCGGCGATATCCACTTCGCGAGAGAACCTCACCGCACTTTTCGTCAACGCCGTATCAAAGCCTGCGGATTTGAACAACGGCGTGTCCGGTCGCGCCTTGTCGAAAGCTTCGATCTCCACGGGCAGCCCGGGCGTATCTCCGAGAACGGCGGTGTATAGATCTCCGGCGCGGAACGGCGCATATATGAAGCCTGAAAGGGGAGATTGCCATCGGCATCATGGGGCCCCTGATCCATCTTGAACGGCAGGTAAAGCAGGAAACCGGCCTGTTTTGACGCCGTAATTTCCTGCGCCAGCTCGACGGGTCCGCTTGCGCGCGGCGTATCGGTCGCAAACGCATCGGCCATAGCCTCGCGCCGGACCGGCTCGCTGTACATGTCGAAGCCGATAGCGGCCCTGTTGCGCTCGTTGTCGGGCTCCAGCATCACGATCGCCGCGCGATATTCCTGGTCGGTCTCGGGCCAGATCTCGATGCCGCCGCCGTAAGACTGTTCGATCATGTCTTCGGCTCTGGTCTCGTTGCCGGTATAGACCATACGTGCAAACCCGATGCCCTGAATGCCGTCATAGCGGCCTTCGGTATCCAGGCCCTCGACATAGGTCTTGAAGGCTTGCCGGTCGACCCTGCCATCGGTGGCGACGAAGAACGCCTTGGTGGCTTCCAAAAGCGACATGTGCTGGTAGAAACGGCTGGTAAGCTGATCGACCGCATCTCCGGCGATCATCTCGAAGCTGGCCCGGCGTTCCACCTCGGAGGCACGGTAGATCGAAAAAGACATCCCCCAGCCTATAGCGGTGACGACGACAAAGACCAGCGCCGGCAGAAGCCGGTTCAAGGCCCGAAACCTGTCTGTCCCGATCTTGTTGAAAAAATCTTTCATGACGTTCGGCGATTGACCTCGGTCTGGGACGGCGATCGCGCGTCCCGCTTCGTTTCATGGCTAACGACGAAATGTATTTGATCTATTCACGATAACGTACCGCTCGAGCGCCTTGCCGGGGAAGTCGCCGGTGGTGTGTTGCGATGTTCCGCTCCGGGCCGCAGAGACAGACGCTATCGTTCATTTCTGTTTTTTATTTTGTTGTCAATAACAACAGGCAGCGCCGCGAGCCGCCGAAAAACAGTGCGCTGATGTGGAACAGCCGAGGCGATCCGTGCGTTTACCCAAGCGAAACGGAAGCTCAATGAAAGGAGCACTCTTATGAACTGGGATCGTGTTGAAGGAAACTGGAAGCAGTTTACAGGCGAAGCGCAGGCCCAATGGGGCAAGTTGACCAATGACGACCTGGATGTGGTCGCTGGCAATCGCGAAAAACTCGTCGGCAAGATTCAGGAGCGCTACGGCAAGGAGCGTGACGAAGCCGAGCGCGACGTCGATAACTGGATGTCCAAGATAAACTGATCGCAATCGCGCGCAGATGCTCAAAGGCAGCGGTGGAAACGCCGCTGCCTTTTTTGTTGCACGCAGAGGCGCTCTGAACAGGTCATCGTCACCAACAAAAAAAACGGTCCTGACCGCTTTGATCAGAACCGTTTTTATCTGCGCTGCGAGAACTGTCCTACCTGCGGCGTGCGAAGTTGACAATCACCGCGACGGCGAAGAAAAGCAGGAACAGGAAGAACAGGATTTGGGCGATGCCCGCTGATGCGCCTGCGATGCCACCGAAGCCGAGTGCGGCTGCAACGAGTGCAACGACCAGAAACACGACCGCATAATAAAGCATGACATTCTCCTTTGTTTGCTGTGAAAAGAACGTCTCGCCGCTGTGAGGGTTCCTGAAACAAAAGAAAAAGGCGGCCGGAGCCACCTTTTTGAGTTTACCTGCTGTGACCTCTCGAGCCCGTCAGGCGGCCTCTTCTTGCCTCTCCTGGAAGAACAGAGCCTGGCTGATCAATGCTTTGACCATGTCTGGGTTAAAGGGCTTTGTGACCAGAAAGGTGGGTTCGGGGCGCTCACCCGTCAAAAGCCGCTCGGGGAATGCGGTAATGAATATGACCGGAATGGAATCGTTCTCCAGGATGTCATTGACGGCATCGATACCGGAGCTGCCGTCGGCTAGCTGGATATCGGCGAGCACCATGCGCGGCTTCGAGCTTTTGTAGAGCGCCACAGCCTCCGTATGGGTGCGGGCGATGCCGGTCACGCGGTGTCCAAGGCTCTCAACCATCTGCTCGATATCCATCGCGATCAGAGGTTCGTCCTCGATGATCATGATGTCGGTGGCGACCTGACGGGCAATTTCGGCAGAAGCGTCGTCGACGAGACCTGAGATCACATCAGGCTCGACCTCGAGAATGGTCGCGGTTTCCGCATGTGAAAAACTTTCCAGTGAGATCAGCAAAAACGCCTGTCGTGGCTTGGCTGGCAGGGCCATCAGGTTGGCTGCCGCACGTTTCTCCCACGAGTAGGGGGATTCAATATCTTCTATTTCGATGGTTGTGGAACTGAAAAGGCGTGAAAAGAGTTTGTATAGTGAAACCTTGTCGTCCCCGTCTTCCGGGAACAACGAAACGTCTTCGATCAATGTTTCGAGGACGGCGGCTACATAGGCATCGCCTGAGGTTTGCGATCCGGTCACGGCGCGGGCGTAACGTCTCAGATACGGCAAATGGGCAGCGATACGGGTTGAAAGCGACATATTATCTAGTCTCCTGCCTCTTAAGGTCTGTTGGAAGGCTCATTGAGCACTTTCAGTTGATCAGAATGCGCGAAAGAAAAAAAGTTCCCGATCGGGCGGAACTTTTTATTCTAGCCGACGTTTTCGGCTTGAACATTAAACAGGGTACAAACAGGACAGTATTGGTGAAAAGCAACAGCAGCCTGGGAAAAGGGGAAGCCCTGCCTGGCACGGCAAAAAGCCCGGAGGAAGCGATCAGTCGCCGCCTCAAGGCGCTCTACAACGCCGTCGAGCAGGAAGACATCCCGGATCGGTTTCTTGACCTGCTCGAACGTCTCGATGCAGCAGAATCCGCTTCCTCGCAAAAATCTGAAGGATAACCAACGTGGTCAGGGACGACGATACGACGTTCAAACGTGACATGTTGAAAACGGTGCCAGGCCTGCGCGCGTTCGCGGTATCGCTGTGCGGGCATCAGGACCTTGCCGATGATCTCGTACAGGACACGATCATGAAGGCCTGGGCCAAACAGGAGAGTTTTACAGCAGGCACGAATATCAAGGCATGGTTGTTTACGATTCTCAGAAATGAATTCTACAGCCAGATGCGAAAAAGTGGCCGTGAAATCCAGGATTCCGACAATGCTTTCACCGAACGGCTCTCGACCCACCCCGCTCAGTACGGCGCCATGGATTTGAGCGATTTCAGGAAAGCGCTGAACCGGCTTCCCGACGATCAGCGCGAAGCGATTATTCTGGTCGGCGCGTCGGGCTTTTCCTATGAAGAGGCTTCCGAAATCTGCGGTTGCGCCATCGGTACGATCAAAAGCCGTATCGCAAGGGCGCGCGGGAAGCTTCTGGAGTTGCTGGATATTCAGGGCGAGGTCGATTTCGGACCTGATGCAAATTCTGCAGCAGTCGTCGGCAATGCCTTTGTGACGCGCTAGATGTGAGGCGCGCTTTCGTCCCGCCGGGCTTCTGTCCGCAGCGCGATGGGCGCGCCTTTTCACTCAGCCGTCGTCCACAGATAGAGCCTCGAAAACCTGGATCTGCAGCACCCAGATAAATTTCTGGTTTTGATGGAACCGTAGCTACGTTCAAGCGTTCCCTAGCATGACTGAAAGTCCGAACGGGCAATCTCGGTCACTTGGAATCTTTGAAATCAGCCTCCGATGACGGGCTTGCATCATATTGAAGAGCTTGGGACCCAGTGGAACATCTGCCGACCGAAATAGTCGACGCGATCAACGATCAGGACCGTCTGGATACGCTTTCTCAGACAATCATGCGTGCAGCCGAAACAGATGAGGATTTTATCGCGATCGTCGAATCGGCCGCGATGCGTTTTTCGTGTCCTGCCGCGCTCATCGTTATTGCAGATTATGACGAAAACTGGGTGCAGGCGGTTTGCGGCATGGAGCCTCACGAGGTACCAGCGCGCTCGGGCCTCTTCATGTATCCGATTGCACTGAAAAAAGACCCGGCCCTGATCATGAACGATCCAGCCGAGCGGAGCCAGGTCGCGCCATCGGTTCCTGTCTATGAAGGTCGGCCTGTCAAATTCTTCGCGGGTGCGCCCATCAAGGTTCATGGCGTGAACGCCGGCGCGCTTTGCGTGATCGACGGAAAGAATCATCGCGACACCACGCCCGAAGACGCCCAGGCGCTGCGTCGTCTCGCCAATCTTGCGGGCTCTCTCTACGAGTTGAAGGATGCTGCACGCGGCAAGGCTTCGGCAGATCTTGCGCTTTCTCGGGCGCAAAAACGTCATTCCATGGCGATGCGCGCCGGCAATATCGGCGCCTGGAGCTGGGACAGGAAGAGCAATACGGTCGAATGCGACAATGCCCTTCGCGAAATGCTGGGCATGACGGGCGGCGAGCCGGTCACATGCCGCGGCATTCTCAGCGCGATCACTCCGGATACCCGGTTTCCCATGCTGCGGAGGTTCAAGGCCGCGCTGGATCGTGGCGAGGAGTATCAGTACGAGTTCAAGGTGGAGAAAACCGGGAAATGGCTGCTGTCACTCGGCAGCACATACGAGAATATGCTCTGCGACGACGAGGTCGGATCGGTCTTTGGCGTTGTCGTCGATATTTCGACGACCAAGGAATCCGAACAGAAGACGCGGCTGCTCCTGCGCGAACTCAACCACCGGGTCAAGAACACGCTGGCCATCGTCCAGTCGATCGCCGGGCAAACGTTGCGGCGTTCCCGGAGTTCGGCCGAATTCAATATGGCCTTTTCCGGCCGGCTACAGGCGCTATCGGCGGCCCACACGCTGCTGTCAGACGAGCAATGGGGAGCGATTGCGCTTGATGGGCTACTGCGTTCGCAGGTCGCGCCCTTTATCGACGGCAACAGCCGTCAGATCGATATTCATGGGGGCGCTGTCTATCTTGATCCGGATGAGGCGCTGGCGCTTGGTCTGGTCATCCATGAGCTGGCGAGCAATGCCGCAAAATACGGCGCGCTTTCGACACGGGCTGGCGTCATTGATATCACGGTTTCCTGCTGCGATGAGGGCGGCGTCGGGCATCTGGAGCTGGACTGGGTGGAAGTGGGTGGCCCGGCTGTGAACCCGCCTGCAGAGCGCGGATTTGGCTCGGTTTTGATCGAACGCAGCCTCGACAAGGTGATAGGCAGCAAGGTTGTTGTCGACTACGCCGACTCCGGCCTACGGGTGCATATCAAAATGCCGCTGCGCTATTGCTGAAAAAACCAGCAAAACCGAACAAGCGCCTGCCACGCCCGCCCAGCTCCCGCTTGGCGGGCTTTGTTGTCCGTTTTTAGGGAAAATCGCATTCGCGCCGGAACAAGGTTTCGGTCTAGCCGTTTGGTTTATGTGAAGCGAGTGAGAACAGCAAAAATATAAAACAATAATAAATCGTACTCGCAACCGAACAATACAGAAGAGAGGAGTATAAATATGCTTCGCAAGATTCTTTCAACGACCGCTATGGTTGCAGTTATTTCCACAGGCGCCGCATATGCGCAGGATGCGACCAATACAGACACGTTGGACAACAAACCCGCGGCGACCACGGGTATGGAAGCCGGCACAACCCCGGTATTTCCGCAAAAGCAGGCCGCATCTGAAGATGGCAAGAGCTTTTTCGGTGCGACCGAACAGCAGGTTCTCGCAAGCTCGCTGCTTGGCTGGCCCGTATACGGCCGGGATGCCGATGATCAGGGCCGCGAACAGGTTGGCGATATCAACGATATCGTTATGAGCTCCGACGGCAATGCGAATGCGGCCGTGATCGGCGTAGGCGGCTTTCTCGGTATTGGCGAGAAGAACGTGGCTGTTTCCTTTGATCGCCTGAGCTGGCAGCAGGGCGAGCAGGGCAACTGGCTCACGATCGATGCCACAATCGAAGAGCTCGAAAACGCCCCGGCGTTCGAATATGACGATCCGAACCTGATCGAGGGCGGCACGGCCGCTGTCCGGGAAGAAGCCGAGCAGCTGCAGACGGCGACCAATGACGCCGCCAACAATGTGGCCAATGAAACGCAGGACCTGGCCAACACGGCGGGCAACGCCATGAACGAGGCAGGGGAAGCGGCAAATAACGCCTTGGACGACATGGTTGCCGGCGTGAACAGCATGGGCGAAAATGCAGCCGAAACCATGGACGCCGATAATCCGATGCTTGAAGGTATGACCGAGGTCGATATCAGCTCGGTTTCTTTCGACCAGCTTGAGGGCGCGTCCGTCCTGAGCGCCGAGGGTGACAGCGTCGGTGAAGTGTCGAGCGTCATGACCCATGGCGACCAGAGCCAGAACATTCTGGTTGTTGATGTCGGTGGTTTCCTGGGGCTCGGTGAGAAGCCCGTGGCGATCTCTACCGAAACGGCAACGATCATGACCGACGGTGACGCCTATGTCGTCAAGACCCGCTACGACCGGAAAACGCTGGAAAACCAGCCGGAGTTTACCGAGCAGGCGTTGAGCGATAATCCGGACGCCGTTCTTCTGAACTGATAACGCCGGGAGCATTTCGTTGCTGAAAACCCGCGATCTTCGGATCGCGGGTTTTTTCTTGTCTGATTCAAAAGCTTTAGCTGTCGGCGGACTTGTGCCATTTTCCGCCGGCGCCGCGCTGCAGTTCCGGCGTTGCGAAACAGGTATGAATGGTCTCCGAAAGGCCGGTTTCGAAACCCTCGAGCAATGCGCGATGTTTGTTCGTCTGAAGCATGGCCGCGCCGATCGCGACCGGACGAGACACCGCATTTTTCCAATAGCAACAAGCCGGACAGGATCGACCGGCCGGAGGAAATTACGTCATCGACGAGTGCCACCCGCTTTCCCGAAAGAAGCGGCAGCATGCGCGGGTCAATGAACAGGCGCTTTTCCTGGTTCGGCGTCGTCACCGAACTGACCGGCATGGAGAGCGCATCTTCGTACCAGAATTTGCGGGAATTCCCGAGCGGGACGTAGCGGCTGTGGCCCAGCGCCCCGGCAACGCTCGCAGCCAATGTCAGCCCCAGCGTCGGCAGGCCGACAACAAGATCCGGCCGCGCGCGCGCCAGACGGCCGGCAAGATCGGTGGCAAGCGCCGCCGTGACCGCGAATGAAGCCTGATTGATGATCAGCGAGGCAAGTCCCTTGCCGCTGTCGCCAAGCGCGCGGATCGGCAAAAGCAGCTGGCGGCCATCGGCAAGCGTTGCCGGATAGGCCGTGGATAGCGGCTGATGTGGATCGATCGACTGCGGGGGCAGAAGGTCCTGCCAGAATTCATAAGGATGCATGGGTTGTTTCCGGCTCGGAGAAGGCGTGGTTGAGGGGCGCGAAGCGTCACACGGCCGTTGTGAGACATGTGATACGGCGCATCGGCGTAAAAAAACACACTTGCTCTGTGTTTTATGCTTGGGTAGCCAGTAGAGGCAAGTGCGAGGTCAAATGGCGGGGTTCGAATGATCCATCTTTACAGGGTCGGCGGTGTTAAAGCGGCCTTGCCGTCGGGCGGAGCATCCGACCCGCTTGACGAGGATGTTGTCTGGATCGACATGCTCGATCCGACCGAAGCCGACATGCAGCAAATGGAAACGCTTCTCGGCGTCATGCTGCCGACACGCGAGACACTGAAGAACATCGAGCCGTCGAGCCGCTATTACACTGACGGCAACGCCGTCTACATGACAGCGTCGATCGTGATGAATGTGGATTTCGGCCTTGCCCAACTGACCGATGTCGGTTTCATCCTTGCAGGAGGCAGGCTCGTGACCATCCGGCATGCCGAGCCAAAGCCGTTCTTTCTGTTCGCTGCCGACATGAAGCGCCTCGATATCGGTCCGGGGCAGGGCGTGCGCGTTCTGGCGCATCTCCTCGACACCATTGTCGACCGCACGGCGGAAATTCTGGAACTTGCGGTGGCCAAGATCGACAACATATCGATTGCTGTGTTCGGTGAAGGCGTGCGCGGGCGCCGACGGCCGCCTGCCGAGCTTGAAGGGCGGCTGATCGAGATATCGACCTACCACCGGCTTGTCAGCAAGACCCGCGACAGCCTGACAACTCTTGCGCGGCTTTCAACCTACGTTCAGGCCCTCGGGCGCGTGCGTGACGACAAGCCGACGAAGGATCTGTGCCGCATCGTCGCCCACGACATTCAGTCGCTTTCCGAGCATGCGAGCTTTGTGTCCTCCAACATTTCGTTTTTGCTCGATTCCTCGCTTGGTCTGGTCAATCTCGAACAGAACAACATCATGAAACTGTTTTCAGTGGTTTCGGTGGTGTTCGCGCCGCCGATGCTGATTGCCGGTGTCTATGGCATGAACTTCGATCGCATGCCCGAGCTGCATTGGTCCTATGGTTATCCGGCGGCGATTGGCGGCATGTTCCTGACGGGCGTTGTCGCGATCTACTGGCTACGTTCGCGCGGCTGGTTCTAGGCGTGATTGGACACAGCTTGTGTCGTGCAATTACGGTTCTCGCGCAGCTTGACTAGCATAGGGAGGAAAACTATGGTGCGCCCGACTTGACCGGGGGTCCCAAAGGCTTTATCGCATTGCTGAAACATCTGTTGCGGTCGATTGCGACCTTGGCGGGTTTTTGGGGAAGCGAAAGTCATGACTGAAGACGGGCAGGAGGACTTGGACGAGCGCCGTAAGCGGCTTGCCAGTGAACTGGGCACGCTTCGCAAGGGCCAGAATGGTGAAAGCCGGAAAAAGGCAGGGTCGTCTGCCAATGACCGGCGTGAGATGTCGAAGGGCCTGAAGCTTTCGAGCGAATTCATGGCCGCTATCTTCGTCGGTTTCATGCTCGGCTTTCTCCTCGACAAGTTTGCTGGGACCAGCCCCTGGGGATTGATTGGCTTTATTCTCCTCGGTTTCGGTGCCGGGGTCTTGAATGTGTTACGCTCCGTCGGTTATGTGGCTGAGCCGGAAGACCGTCTGAAGAAGGACGGGAAATAAATTTGTTGATGCGCGCATGGCCCAGGATGGTCGCGCGAAAGGTGAGAAGAGAGAGCTCAGGTGTCAAACGATCCGACCCATCAGTTTCAGATTCACAATATCGTACCGATCAATGTCGGCGGACTGGACCTTTCCTTCACCAATGCATCGCTGTTCATGGCGGTCACGGTCGGTATTGCTGCCGGGTTCATGTATCTGGCAACGTCGAAACGCGGCCTGATTCCCTCGCGCACGCAGTCGATCGCCGAGCTGCTTTACGAATTTGTCGCTTCAATGCTGAGGGAGGGCGCCGGCACCAAGGGCATGGTCTTCTTCCCCTTTGTGCTGACATTGTTCCTGTTCCTGCTGACGGCCAACCTGATCGGCATGTTCCCCTATTTCTTCTCGGTGACCAGCCAGATCGTCGTGACCTTCTCACTGGCGTTGATGGTGATGTGCGTGGTTGTCGGCTATGGCGTCTACAAGCACGGTGCCGGGTTCTTCAAAGTGTTCGTGCCGTCCGGTGTTCCGGCAGCTCTGCTGCCGCTGGTGACAATGATCGAGATCGTTTCGTTTCTCTCACGTCCCATCAGCCTGTCGGTTCGTCTGTTCGCAAACATGCTGGCTGGCCACATCACGCTTAAGGTTTTCGCCGGCTTCGTCGTTTCGCTGAGCGCGATCGGTACGATCGGGACCGGCGGCGCGATCCTGCCTCTGGCCATGACCGTCGCTCTGACGGCTCTGGAATTCCTGGTCGCCTTCCTGCAGGCCTATGTGTTTGCAGTTTTGACGTGCATGTATCTCAATGATGCCGTCAATGCGGGCGAACACTAGGAAATAAAGTATTCCGGTCCGGCTGGACAGCACGGACCGGTCTCGGTATTAAGCCGCAACAACCCATTCTTTCGAAGGAGTTCTTTTATGGAAGCGGAAGCAGCAAAGTACATCGGCGCCGGTATCGCATGCCTTGGCATGGGCGCAACCTCTATGGGTCTGGGCCGTATCTTCGGTGACTATCTTACAGGCGCACTGCGTAACCCCTCAGCAGCCGACAGCCAGTTCGGCCGCCTGGTCTTCGGCTTCGCCGTGACCGAAGCGCTCGGCATCTTCTCGCTGCTCGTCGCTCTTCTCCTGCTCTTCGCCGTTTAAATTTAAACGGTCCGACGTTATGGTCACGGCGTCCGTCTTTGGCGTCGTGACCCCTATTGTCGAAGACCCTTGGAGACGAGCATGATTGTGACACCGGCTCTGGCACAGACTTCGGAAGGCGTGGAAGCGCATACCGAAACCACGCTGGCCGAAATGGAGCATCACGAGGCACAGGTGTTCCCGCCTTTTGACTTTGCGACCTTCCCGTCGCAGATTCTCTGGCTGGCCGTTACGTTCGGACTTTTCTATGTCGTGATGAAGCGGGTGATCGTTCCGCGCGTCGGCTCCATTCTGGAAGACCGGCACGACCGGATCGCTCAGGACCTCGATGAAGCCGAAAGGTTGCGCAATGAGGCCGATACCGCGATTGCCGCTTATGAAAAAGAACTTGCCCGGGCGCGCGACGAAGCGCGGTCTATTGCGGCTGCTGCCGCAGAAAAGGCACGTATCGAAGCTGAGGCCGAACGCGCCCAGCTCGAAGGCGAGCTTGGCAAAAAACTGACTGAAGCCAATGCCCGGATCGCAAAGGTCCGTTCCGAAGCGCTGCAGGAAGTCGGCTCCATTGCCGAGGAGACTGCCTCTCAGATCGTGACCCACCTGATTGGCGGGCGCGTTGCCAAGGGCGATGTTGAAGCGGCCGTTTCATCGGTCAAGGAGGCCTGATCATGTCACTTGATGCGACATTCTATGCCTTTATCGGCCTTATCCTGTTCTTCATTGTGGTGGCCTATTTCAAGGTTCCCGGGATCATGCTCCGCTCGCTCGATTCGCGCGCTGATGAGATCCGCGGTGAACTGGCAGAGGCCAAGCGTCTTCGCGAAGAAGCCCAGCATGTTCTGGCCGATTATCAGCGCAAGCGCCGTGAAGCCGAAGACGAAGCCAAGGATATCGTCGCCGCCGCCGAACGCGAGGCGAAGGTGATCAAGGAAGAGGCGCACCGCAAGACTGAAGAATATGTCGAGCGTCGCACCGCGTTTTCCGAACAGAAAATCCGGCAGGCCGAGCACGATGCCATCGAAGCCGTGCGTGGTGCTGCCATCGATGTGGCGGTGGACGCCGCCCGCATCGTTCTGGAAAAGAAGGCAACGCCGACCGTGCAGTCGAAGTTGTTTTCCAAGTCGGTTGATTCGGTCAAGACACGTCTCAATTGACGGGAACGCCAGCATAGCCTTGAGTAGAAATAGCGGCAAGCGTCCTAGCGCTTGCCGCTTTTGTTTGGGTTGTCTGCACAGGTCGGCTGCTGCAGAGTTTCGGGAGTTGCCACATGGCAGAGCGCATTGACGGCAAAACGATTGCCGCCGGGGTTATCGAGAAGGTCAAGGCGGCCACGCAAGAGCTTCAGCGCACCAGGGGCGTGGTGCCCGGTCTGGCGGTCGTGATCGTTGGCGATGATGCTGCAAGCCACACCTACGTGGCGGCCAAGGGCAAACGGGCCAAGGACTGCGGGTTCCATTCAGTGCAGATCACGCTTGAGGCCGACACCGGCCAGGCGGATCTTGAAAAGGTCGTCAGCGAGCTGAACGCCGATCCTGCGATCCACGGCATTCTGGTGCAGCTCCCGCTACCCGGACATCTCGAAGAATTCCCGGTGATCCAGATGATCCGCCCTGAAAAGGATGTCGACGGGCTTTCGATCATAAATGCAGGCAAGCTTGCCGTCGGCGACCTCAAAACCGGACTGATTTCCTGCACGCCGGCGGGTGCGATGATCCTGGTGCGCTCTATCCATGGCGAGGATCTGTCAGGGTTGAATGCCGTGGTCGTCGGGCGTTCGAATCTGTTCGGCAAGCCCATGGGCCGGCTTCTTCTGCAGGCTAACGCCACCGTCACCATGGCGCATTCGCGGACCGCCGATCTCGCTTCAGTGTGCCGGAGTGCCGATATTCTCGTGGCCGCCACAGGGCGAGCGGAAATGGTGAAGGCCGACTGGGTAAAGCCCGGCGCGACCATCATCGATGTCGGCATCACCCGCGTGCCGGCACCTGAGCGCGGCGAAGGCAAGACGCGGCTTCTCGGCGATGTTGATTTTGCTGCCTGTGAGCTGGTGGCCGGCGCCATTTCGCCGGTGCCCGGCGGTGTGGGACCAATGACGATCACGATGCTGATGGCCAATACCGCGATCGCGGCCTATCGGGCGGCGGGTCTTGAAGCGCCTCGGTTCTGATCGACGCTTTGTCGGCTTCGGCCGGTTGTTTCGGCTGCATCTACCGCTAGCTGAAGGCCTTGAAGGTGACGAGGGTGAATGTGTCCTTCACACCGGCAATCGTCTGCAGGTGGCTGGTGACAAAATGGCCAATGTCGGTTTCTGCCGCCAGATAGAATTTCGCGAGGAGATCATAATGACCCGATGTCGAATAGATCTCCGACGTCTCCTCCAGTGTGCGGATCACGGTATCTGCGACATCATAGGCCTGGCCGGCATGGCATTTGAATTGCACGAAAATGGTCTGCATGGTCTATCCTGTCATCGCTCACCCGATGGGCGCCGGATCATGCTGGCATCCTCGGGAATTGGTCGTGATTCCGTCTATCGGAAAATTGGTTTGACGGCAAACGCTTGCGGTTTTGGAAATTTATTATATTGATACAATATTCCGATATAGGTAATTTAAGAGGGCGCCGCCGACGCACGGGAAGGGCTGCTTCAAAGTCGGCCAGGATAATACACAGCGCCTGCAGGGTCCTGAAGGCCGGATATGCCTTTTGACGACCAGATGGGAACAATGACCGCCGGGCTCGGCGTTGAGAACGAACAAACGAGGGAGATCACTGATGGCAATATCGCAAATTCTCACAGACCAACTGAAAGACAAGACGCTGGCGCGGGCTGGCGCCTTCATTGCTGGTGAGTGGAAAGAAGAGACGTCGGAAGGTAAATCCTTCGACGTCACCAATCCGGCGACCGGTGAGGTTATCGCAACCCTGCCGGATTGCGGCCGGCAGGATGTCGACACCGCAATCGCTGCAGCGCACGCTGCGCAGAAAGCTTGGGCAAAGAAGACCGGCAAGGAGCGCGCCACCATTCTGCGCAAGCTCTACGACCTGCTGGTCGCCAATGCTGACGATCTGGCAACCATACTGACCATCGAAATGGGCAAGCCATGGGCTGAGGCGCGCGGCGAGATCCTCTACGGTGCAGCCTATGTCGAATGGTTCGGTGAGGAAGCCAAGCGCGTCTACGGCGACATGATTCCCGGCCACCAGACCGACAAGCGCATCATGGTCATCCGCCAGCCGGTCGGCGTGGTTGGCGCCATCACGCCCTGGAACTTCCCCAATGCGATGCTGGCCCGAAAGATGGCGCCCGCGCTGGCGGCCGGCTGCTCCATCGTTTCCAAACCGGCGCAGATGACACCGCTTTCCGCTCTGGCGCTGGCCTATCTCGCCGAACAGGCGGGGCTGCCCGCGGGTCTGTTCTCGGTGGTCACTGCGACGAGCTCCTCCATGGTCGGCAAGGCCTTCAGCGAGGATGACCGCGTTCGCAAGATCACATTTACCGGATCGACCGAAGTTGGTCGCATTCTGATGCGGCAGGGCGCTGACCAGATCAAGAAGATGGGCCTCGAACTTGGCGGCAATGCGCCGTTCATTGTGTTCGACGATGCCGATCTCGATGCGGCGGTGGAGGGCGCGATCGCATCCAAATACCGCAATGCTGGCCAGACCTGCGTGTGTGCCAACAGGCTTTATGTCCAGTCCGGCGTCTATGACGCATTCGCCGAGAAGCTTGCCCGCCGGGTTGAAGGTTTGCAGGTTGGCGATGGCATGGCCGAGGGCATGGATATCGGTCCGATGGTCGATGAGAGCGCCGTCGAAAAGGTCAAGGACCACATTGCCGATGCCGTATCGAAGGGGGCAGAGATCAGGCTCGGCGGTAAACCGCATGACAAGGGCGGCCTGTTCTTTCAGCCGACGGTTCTGACCGGCGTGACGCCTGACATGAAATGCGCGCGCGAAGAGACCTTCGGCCCCGTGGCGCCGCTGTTCCGCTTCGAGACCGAGGAGGATGTGATCACGATGGCGAACGACACCGAGTTCGGCCTTGCATCCTATTTCTTCGCCGGCGATGTGGCGAAGATCTTCCGGGTTGCCGAAGCGCTGGAATACGGCATTGTCGGCGTCAATACCGGCCTGATCTCCACCGAAGTGGCGCCCTTTGGTGGCGTCAAGCAGTCGGGCACTGGCCGCGAGGGCTCGAAATACGGTCTCGACGACTATACCGAGCTGAAATACATCTGCCTCGGCGGCATCGAATAACAACCGGTAAAAAAAGGCGGGCTCAACGGCCCGCCTTTTGCAATTTTAAGCGTTTTTATGAGCGCTCAGTTTTTGGCGCGCTCAACGTAGGACCCGTCTTCGGTGAGGATCACCACGCGGGTGCCGGCGTCGATATGCGGCGGTACCAAGGTGCGCACGCCGTTCGACAGCATTGCCGGTTTGTAGGAGGAGGACGCCGTCTGCCCCTTGACCACCGGCTCGGTTTCCATGACTTCAAGCGTGACATGGCGCGGCAGTTCCAGCGCGATGGCAATGCCTTCATGGATGGAGAGGATCACCGTCATGGCCTCGGACAGGTAGTTGGCTGCATCGCCGACATCATCCGGGCTCATGGTGAGCTGGTCATAGCTTTCAGGGTTCATAAAGTGAAACCCTTCGGCATCACTGTAGAGAAAGGTATGGTCGACATCCTCGACAAAGGCCCGTTCGACCTGCTCCGTCGTTTTCCAGCGCTCAGACACCTTGGTGCCATCGGCAATGCGGCGCATGTCGATCTGGGTGACGGGTGTACCCTTGCCGGGGTGAAAATTCTGGGCGGTAAGAACGACATAGAGCTTGCCGTCGACATCGACGACATTGCCCTTGCGCAGCGATGAGGCAATGACCTTGACCATGAGACTTCCTTGCTTTGACGGCCGGGACTATCTATAGACCGCGCACCGCAATTCTCCTGAATTCGTGTGAGCGGGACTAACGCAATTTTGCCCGAAATTCCAGTGCCAAACGCCTGATTGCACGCGAGGCGGAGGAAAGGCTGGATAAAATGCCCAACGAGAACGCATCCGCCACGGCAACCCGCTGGTGGTATCCGGGCCGCCATCATGACCGGCGACCGGCCCTGATGGCCCGCAACAGGATCATGGCGTCGATACGCAGCTGGTTTGCCGGCGAGGACTTTGTCGAGGTTGATCTGCCGGCGCTTCAGGTGTCACCCGGCAACGAAACCCATCTTCACGGGTTTTCTACGGCGATGATCGGCAATGATGGTGAAGCGCAGACGATCTATCTGCACACCTCGCCGGAGTTTACAGCCAAGAAGCTGCTGGCTGCCGGGGAAGAGCGGCTGGTGACCTTTTCTCATGTCTATCGCAACCGTGAACGCGGCCCCCTGCATCACCCTGAATTCACCATGGTGGAATGGTATCGCGCCCGAACTCCCTATGAACGGCTGTTTGAGGATTGTGCGGCGATGCTCAAGCTTGCGGCCGAAGCCGCAAGAACCAATGATTTCACTTGGCGTGGCAGCTCTTGCGACCCATTTGCCCCACCCGAGCGTCTCAGCGTTTCCGATGCTTTTGAACGCTATGCCGGTATTGATCTTCTGAAAACCATAGCGCCGGACGCCGTGACCGATCGCGACGGACTTGCCGGGCAGATGAAAGCATCAGGAATTCAATTCGGTGATGACGACAGCTGGTCGGATCTGTTCTCGCGCGTGCTGGTGGAGCGGGTCGAGCCCTGCCTCGGCCATGACCGCGCCACACTCCTCGATGCCTATCCCGCGCCCGAAGCAGCTCTTGCCCGCAAATCGCCAACCGATCCGCGCATCAGCGAACGGTTTGAACTCTATGTCTGCGGTGTGGAGCTGGCCAATGGCTTCGGCGAGTTGACAGATGCTGCGGAGCAGCGTGTTCGTTTCGAGGCCGATATGGCTGAGAAACAGCGCATTTATGGTGAAATCTACCCGGTCGACGAGGATTTCCTGGCAGCGCTTGAAAAGATGCCACCGGCAAGCGGGATCGCTCTCGGTTTTGACCGGCTGGTGATGCTGGCGACCGGCGCGCGCCGTATCGAGGATGTGCTGTGGGCACCGGTTGTCGGGGCGTAGCGCTCGTCAGTTGCTGCCGTTGCAGGCATGGCGGCTCAGATCGTTGTTGGCGAGAACCGGCTGCAGCGTTCGCAACTGAGCGCCGCCGCCATTGCGCAGATCTGGCTGAATGATCATCGGTGCATTCTTTGGCCACCATTCACCGCTTGCCCAATAGGCCCATCCGATCCACGCTTTCTGATCGTTTTGGATGATATCCACCATTTGCTTCAGGCCTCTGAGGCAGCTGATTTGCTCTACCGTACCGAATTCGCCGAGGAACCCCTGGTAATTGTTGGTGTTCAGCCAGTCGGTGAAATCTTTGATCGCATCAACGGCGTCGCCTATCTTGCTACACTCGCCGGCCTTGCCGGAATAATCCCCATCGGCATACTGGTGGACTTCAAACGCGAAATTGTTTAGCGGGTCTACAATGCCGGTCATCACCGAGGCGTTTGACGGGCCGTAAAAGGTCTGATCCCAGCTATGAGCGCCCGTCCAGGCCGTGCCGGGAACGAAAATGAGATTGCCTGCACCGATATTACGTATTGCGGCGATCGCGGCGTTGGCCGCATTCAGCCACTCCGGTGCTTCTATGTCATGCGGTTCGTTCATCAGGCCGAAAATAATGTCGTCGTCGTTGGCAAAGACTGCGGAAAGCCGTTTCCAGAAATCGGCAAACGCTTCGAGCGGCACATTTGGGCTGCCGATCACCTGCCCGCGGTAGCGGGCATAATTGTGAGGGTCGAGAATAACGACCATATTGTTGTCGCGGGCGGCTTTGATGGTTGCCTGCATGCGGGCCAACTCGTTCGGGTCAAACACACCGTTGAGCGAAGGCTGCAGCCGCTCCCAAAGGAAGGGGAGGCGGATGGCGTTGAACTTGTCTGCGGCAAGTTTGTCGATCGTTTCCGTGGACGGATAGATATAGCCCTGTCCGTAAGGTTCACCGGGTTGGCCAAATTCTGCGCCGGCGACATTGATCCCGTGCAGTGTCATCTCACAGCTCTGCGCTGCAATGGCTGTTGATGACAGCGCCAGGGAAAGCGCGGTGGCTGCAATGGCGGCGGCGGAAAGCTGATTTTTGAGTTGTGCGAAAATAGAATTGCACGGCGCGTATCCCCGAGAGCGGCGCATTCATCGATACTCCAATTGTCCACTCCGCCTGCCGCGGGCCGGCCCGTTATGACCGGTTTTTTCTGACTATAGCGCGGCTGGGGCCACTGAAGTCAAGCCGGTCGCGCCTCACACAAACAAACATATCGTGGCGGCATCTCACTTCAATACCCACTCATGAACGCTTTTGGCGGCAATCCGCATCTTTAGGTCGTGCATGTTACAGCGCTGCGTGCTGCCGCATAGTCTGATGGCACGGCTGCGGTTGAAAGCGCATGCACAAGCCTCTATGACCGGTCGGCTGCGATAATATGTCAGCCAGCGTTCAACCAACGGGAAACGACCATGAAAGATTTCGTGCTCACGGTGACATGTCCTTCCACGCGCGGTATCGTCGCGGCGATCTCCGGTTATCTTGCGGCGGAAGGCTGCAACATCATCGACAGCTCTCAGTTCGATGACCTGGAAACCGGCCGTTTTTTCATCAGGATCAGTTTTATTTCCGAAACAGGAACGGGGCTCGATACCTTGCGTGACGGCTTCGAGGCGATCGCGGCGCCGTTCGACATGGATTACATCTTCCATGACGGCACCTACCGGATAAAGACCATGATCATGGTTTCGCGTTTCGGCCATTGCCTTAACGACCTGCTGTACCGCTGGCGCATCGGCGCGCTGCCGATCGATATTGTCGGCGTGGTGTCCAACCACCTCGAATATCAGAAGCTCGTCGTCAATCACGATATCCCGTTTTATCACATTCCGGTCACCAAAGAGACCAAGCCGGCCGCCGAGGCGCGTCTGGCCGAGCTCATCGAGCAGACGGATACCGAACTGGTGGTGCTGGCACGCTACATGCAGGTGCTCTCCGATACGCTGTGCCGCAAGATGGTCGGGCAGGTCATCAATATCCACCATTCCTTCCTGCCGAGCTTCAAGGGGGCCAACCCCTACAAGCAGGCCTATCAGCGCGGTGTCAAATTGATCGGCGCAACCGCGCATTACGTGACGCCAGACCTTGATGAAGGGCCGATCATCGAGCAGGAAACGGTACGCATCACCCATGCGCAGAGCCCGGACGACTATGTCGCCCTCGGGCGCGATGTTGAGGCGCTGGTATTGGCCCGCGCCATTCACGCCCATATTCATCGCCGGGTGTTCATCAATGGTAACCGCACAGTTGTGTTCCCACCATCCGCCGGCTCCTATGCTTCCGAGCGGATGGGGTGATCGGAGTCTTTTCCCGGAATTTTAACAGCCTATGATTGTATTTTGAGGGGTGGTCAATTTTGTTGACCGCCCCTCTTGTCTGTCCGGTTGGCCTCTCTATTTAATGTGTGGCTGCTATCCGGCGGCATGTCCCGGCAGACTTGTTCAGGGAATTAAGTTTTTGTCATTCGCTATGTTTTGACATCTTTTTGAAGAATTTCATCGATATAAACAAAATATAAGCTTGGATTTGGTTGGTCGTTTCGGGTAAAACCTGACCCATCGCAATGGTATCAACCCCTTTGCAACGCGGGAGTGTTCAATGTCTTCAGAGGCGCTGAAAACGAAAAATCCGATCGAAGCCGGACGCATGCGGCGTGCGCTGCGATGCTGTCTTAAGGGTGATGCGGCCTTCAGGGTCACACACACAGGTTGAAACAATTTGGCCGGTCATATTTCGCTGGCCGGAGTTGGAAATCATGAAAAAGCAGATGGTTGAATTCGGTGGCCAGCCGGTCGGGATTGTTGTTCCCGAAAACGGACGGCTCAGATTTGTCGCTGTCAAATTTCACGTCCATGCGTTGGACGGCGGCGTTTACAACACGATGGAAGAACTGCGTCGGGCGATCCGGGATCATATTGCCAACTGGTCGGACGATGATCCGGAACGGGTTGCCGCAGCCGGGTAGGCCTTCAGGTATGCCTGGCTATTGTGCGGGCGTGCCGCGGAGCGTAGGCTTGGAGGCGGTGGTGGCCTTTGACGTGACCCACCACCGCAATTCTTGGCGCAGCGACTGGAACAACAGCGGAAGTGATGCGTTACTAGGTTGATTAGCCGATTTCAATTTTGGGAGATCAAGTATGGCAGTAAGCAAAAGCACCGGTGGTGATACGTCCACTGGCAAGACAACCGAGGCCGATATTCAGGCACAGATCGACCAATTGCGCGGTGATATCGCAGCGCTTACGAAAATGATTGGCGCGCTCGGCAACGAGAAGGCTTCCGAGGCGCGTGAGAAAGCCGAGAAGTTTCGCGATGATGCGACCAAGAAGGGCCACGAGGCCTATGATCGTGCGCGCGAAGAGGCGATGTCCATTGAAGAAGACGTCGAAGATCACATCCGAAGCCGTCCGCTGCAGTCGATACTGATGGCCGCAGGCTTCGGTTTTCTTGCAGCGCTCCTGACGCGGCGATAAGGTATGGATCGGTTCGTATCTCTGGCGGCGGCCATCATGGCGATTGATGGTCGCGTTGTTGCGCGTTCAGCTAGGCGCAACGCCGTTATTGTCGTCATCCTGCTGTTTCTGTTCATGTCGGCCTATGTCAGCGGCGTTATCGCGCTGGCGATCTATCTTGCGGAAATCTTCGGTCCCCTTGGCGCGGCGCTGACCATTGCTATCGCGTCCCTCACACTCGCGGTCTTGGTGCTGGCCTACGCACTTTTGATGAACCGCGCAGAGCAGCGACGTTATCGCGCGGCGAAATATGCCACAGAAGATATGCTGCAGAGCGTTATCGGCGTGGTTCCGATGATGATGCGGGAAAAGCCGATTTCCGGGCTGGCGGCGGTTGCGAGCCTCGCTTTCGTTCTGGCTCGGGCCCGTCAGAAGAAGTAATCCGGCCTCCGGCCGGAGGGCAGTCTCGCTGCCCGTTTGTGTGCTCCGGTTTCAGCGCCGAAGCGTAACTGGCGTGCCTGCGAAAGCGCGTTTTCCCTGGGGGAAGTTTCCATGACAATTTCATCCGAAAATCTGCCTACAAGGCAGCTCGGTACCACCGACATGAGCATCACCCGCGCCGGTTTTGGCGCCTGGGCCATTGGCGGCGGTGGCTGGGCAGCCGGTTGGGGCGCGCAGGACGACAGCGATTCCGTTGCTGCCATCCGCCGGGCGATCGATGCCGGTATCAACTGGATCGATACTGCTTCCGTTTACGGACTGGGCCACTCTGAAGAAGTTGTCGGCAAGGCGATAGCCGGCATCGCCGCATCCGACCGGCCTTACATCTTCACCAAGTGCGGTATGGTCTGGAACGACGATGATCCGATGGAAACGCCTAAGAGGATCGGGCATCCGGATAGCCTCAGGGAGCAGACCGAGGCGTCGCTCAAAAGGCTTGGTGTCGAGACCATCGACCTGATGCAGGTTCACTGGCCGTCGAATGATGTGCCGCTTGCCGAATACTGGGGCGCGTTGTGCGACCTGAAGGCCGCAGGCAAGGTCCGTGCGATTGGCCTTTCCAATCACGATATCGATCAACTTGAGGCGGCCGAGGCGATTGGCCATGTCGATACGCTGCAGCCGCCCTTTTCAGCCATCCGTCGTGATACCGCAGCAGAACTTCTGCCCTGGGCACGGAAAAACAAAACCGGTGTGATCTGCTACAGCCCGATGCAGGCGGGTCTTCTGACGGGCCGCTTCTCGACGGCACGTGCGGCCGAGCTTCCCGAAGACGACTGGCGGCGCAACAGTGCCAATTTCAAAGGCGAAGCCCTTGAGGCTAATCTGGCCCTTGCAGAGGCACTGAAGCCGGTGGCTGAGCGTCATTGCACCAGCCAGGCGGCCGTCGCCATTGCCTGGGTTCTGGCCTGGCCCGGACTGACGGGAGCGATTGTCGGTGCGCGCAAGCCGGAGCAGATCGATGGCTGGATCGCTGCCGCGCGGCTGGAGCTCGACGAGACCGATCTCGATGAAATCGCAGCAGCGATTGAGCAGACCGGCGCAGGCAGCGGACCTGTCCGACCCTGAGCATCGGATATGGGAGACTGAAATATGAAATCCATCAACGGTATTCCCCAGATCGGTTTCGGTACCTGGCGACGACGGGATGACGAGGCCTATCAGACGGTTCTTGCTGCCCTTGAGGCCGGCTATCGCCATATCGATACGGCTCAGGCCTATGGCAACGAGGCCGAAGTTGGCCGCGCGCTTTCCGTCTCGGGCTTGAAACCCGATGATGTCTTTGTGACCACCAAGGTCTGGATCGACAATTACGGCGAAGATGCGTTCCGCCGGAGCGTGGAAGAGAGCCGCGAAAAGCTCGGTCGCGACAAGGTCGATCTTCTTCTGCTGCACTGGCCCGGGCGCGCCGATGGGCCGTCTTTCGAGGACTATATCGGCCGGCTGGCAGAGGTGTATGACGATGGCCTTGCTGCACGGATCGGCGTTTCGAACTTCACCCGTACGCTGATGGACAAGGCCGCCGATCTGCTCGGCGGCCGCAAGATTGCCGCCAATCAGGTCGAATGCCATGTTTTCCACCAGAACCGGCTGGTCGCCGACTACTGCGATAAAAACGGCATTGCCTTTACCGCCTATTCGCCGCTGGCGCAGGGCAAGATCGCCGACGATCCGGTATTGAAGGCGATCGGTGAAGCCCATGACGTCTCCGAGGGCGAAATCGCGCTTGCCTTTCTGATGGCCGAAGGTCATGTCGTGATCCCGACCTCCAGCAAGCCGGAACGGGTCAGATCGAATCTTGCTGCCGCCGAGATTGTGCTCTCGGATGACGAAATCAAACGTCTTAGAGGTCTCGACAAGGGGCTCAGGCTGATCAGTCCGGACTGGGCGCCAGACTGGGACTGAGCCGTTCAAGCTTGGCAGCACTCTTGTTGGTGTGCTGTCAAGTTATTGAAAAAACATAGCAAATATAGAATTTCAGATTGAAGCGATCGCGAAAATACGTCAGCCTTTGCAATTGTCACCGACAATGAGGTGGAACATGCGATTTGCTTCTGAATTCGAAATGCAGCTTGCCGGTTACGGCCTGACAACGGCCCAGATTCTCTACCGTCTCCCCGATTTCGAGGGTGTTTTGCAGAGCTATCTCTGGCAGGACTACGATCTCGCGCCCGATTTTCCGCAGATGAACAAATTCCTCGACTTCTGGAAGCAGAATCTCGAAGGGCCGCTGCACTCTGTCCGTTATGCCCACAAGCGCCTGATCGGTCCCAATGAATGGCGCCAGGTCTCGGGCGAGATCACCATGCACTGAACCTTGGCATAAGGCTCAGAAACGGCCGATCCGTTCGATCACGAGCGGCCGTTCCGCCGGGGCGGCTTCTTCTATGGTGAATGCAGCCAGGAGGGCATGCGCGGCTGTGTCACCATCGTCTTGCGTTGCTGCGTGGACGAAGCCAAGCGGTGCGCCCGCCTCGATCCTGGTGCCGAGCGGATGTAGCCTTGAATATCCGACGCGGTGGTCGATCCGGTCGCCCGGGCGTTTCCGTCCGCCACCAAGTGTGATGACGCTCATGCCGATGGCGCGGGCATCGGCGGAGCAAAGAAAGCCGGAATTCGGCGCCAGAACGGGCCGGATGAGCGGCGCTTTCGCCAGGTATGTTTCTGACTTTTCGACGAAATCGACCGGGCCGCCAAGATCGGCAACCATCCGGGCGAAATGCTCCAGCGCCTTGCCGTCAGTGAGCTTTGCTTTTGCAAGTGCCTCGGCTTCCGCTTGGCTTGCCGCAAGTCCGGCGCCAAAGATCATCTCGGCGGCAAGCGACAGGACGATCTTTTCAAGCCGGCTGCCGGTCTTCTCGCCCTTGAGAAAAGCGAGCGCGTTTTCCACCTCGACGGCATTGCCGACAGCATCGGCCAGTGGCTCGTTCATGTCGGTCACCAATGCGGTGGTTTGAAGCTCGGCACCATTGGCGACCTTGACCAGAAGCCGGGCCAGATCCGTTGCGGCGTTGGCATCTTGCATGAAGGCGCCACCGCCGAACTTGACGTCAAGCACAAGCGACTGAAGCCCGGCGGCGAGCTTTTTCGACAGGATCGAGGAGACGATCAGCGGCATGGATTCGACCGTCGCCGTGACGTCACGGATGGCGTAAAGCCGCTTGTCCGCAGGGGCGAGAGCACCGGATTGCCCGACAATGGCACAACCAGTTCGGGCAATCGTGCGGCGAAGGTGGTTTTCGTCAGGGCTGACATCATAGCCGGGAATTGATTCCAGCTTGTCGAGCGTGCCGCCGGTTGGTCCAAGCCCGCGTCCGGAGATCATCGGCACGGCAAGGCCTGCGCTCGCCACAATTGGTGCCAGCATCAGCGAGACATTATCGCCGATGCCGCCGGTGGAATGTTTGTCGGCCACCGGCCGGTCGATGCGGGGCCACGTCAGAACCGTTCCGCTGTCACGCATGGCAAGGGTCAGCGCAACGGTTTCCGCCTCATTCATGCCACGAAAAAAGACAGCCATGGCAAAGGCGGCCGCCTGGGCTTCAGAGAGTGTCTCGTCAGAAAGCGCGCGGACGAAGCCGGCGATCTCCTCAGCCGAAAGCGCGTTGCCGTCGCGTTTCCTGCGGATGATCTCCTGCGCCAGCATGAGCGGCCTAGTAGCCGCTGCTGGTCGTGCTCGACTGCTTGCCCGCGAGAACGCCCTGGATATCGTCGAGAAGACCGGAAGCGCCGAAGCGGAAGGTCGTCGGCATCACCCAGCCCTCGCCCATCACCGTTTCGGCAAGGCTCAGGTAAAGCTGCGCGTCGCGCACCGAGGAAATGCCACCGGCCGGCTTGAACCCGACTTTGCGGCCTGCCTCGCGGATGACGCCGAGCATGATGTCGGCCGCTTCAAGCGTGGCGTTGACCTTGACCTTGCCGGTCGATGTCTTGATGAAATCCGCGCCTTCGGCAATGGCGACTGTCGCGGCTTTACGGATCAGCGCGGCATCACCCAGCTCGCCGGTCTCCAGAATGACCTTGAGGGTCACCGGTTCGCGGCACAGAAAGCGGATCGCCCGGATCATCTCGCTCACCGCCCATTCATTGCCGGCTTTCAGCTTGTTGTAGGGAATGACGAGGTCGATTTCGTCCGCCCCGTCGCGAATTGCCTGTTCCGTTTCCGCTTCCACAGCACTGATTGACATGTCGCCAGACGGGAAATTGACCACGGTGGCGATCCTGATCATGTGGTCGGTCCCGAGCATCTGCCTGGCAAGACTGACAAAGCGTGGCCAGATGCAGATCGCCGCTGGCGTGCCATATGGCGTGTAGGCGCGGGCAATCAGCGCCTCGATGTCCTTGTCGGTGCAGCCGTCGGAAAGGTTCGTCAGGTCCAGGAGCGAAAGCGAAACCGAGGCGGCTTCGTGCTCTGTATGATGTTTCATGGCCTTACCCCTCGCCAATCATGCGTTTGACAATGGCGGCCAGCTTGCGGCCGCCAATCGGCGCCATCTCCTTGGTTTCCTCATGACCGAGTTCACCCTGGCTCATGCCGGCGCCGAAATTCGTGATGACGGAAGCCGCAGCGACCTTCAGACCCAGAAAGCGCGCCAGAATGACCTCGGGCACAGTGGACATGCCGACAGCGTCGGCGCCCAGTGTCCGGGCCATGCGGATTTCCGCCGGTGTTTCGAAACTCGGACCTGAAAACCACATATAGACGCCTTCGGCAAGCGCTATATCCAAATCATGTGCCGCCCGGCGCATCGCGTCGGCCAGTCCGGGGTCGTAAGCCTGACTCATTCCGGTGAAGCGGCGGTCGGTTGTCTCGCCGATCAATGGGTTCATGCCGGAGTAGTTGATATGGTCGGTGATCAGCATTACCGAGCCCGGCGGGATGTCCTGGCTGAGCGACCCGGCGGCGTTGGTCAAAAACAATTCTTCTATGCCGAGGGCGGCAAGGGTTTCGAGCGGCACGCGCATGGCGGCCGCATCGCCCTTCTCATAATAGTGCACCCGACCGGAGAGCACGATCACCGGCGTCTCGCCGAGTTTACCGATCACGACGGAGCCCTCATGCCCACTGACGGCGCCAACGGGAAAGCCCGGCAGTTCGGAGAAGACGAAATGCTGGGTGTCCGAAAGTGCATCCGTCAGGCCGCCAAGGCCGGAGCCAAGCACCAGCGCGGTGCGGGGTTTGAGGTTGCCAAGGGCTTCCCTCAGCATAGGGACGGCTTCGCTCATCCGATGTCCCCGGTCTGAAACGCATGGGGCAGCAGCTCGGCAACTGTTACCGTCTCGCGCACGCCGCCATCATCGCAGAGGTAAACCTTTGTGTCGGGATCGGAAAACTCGGCAAGCTTCTGCCGGCAGCCGCCGCAGGGCGGGCAAAGTGCCAGCCGCGGCGCATAGACAGCCGCTGCCTTGATCTTCAGTGCGCCGCCCATCACCATTTGGCCGATGGCAACGCCTTCGGCACAAATGCCTTCGGGAAAGGCGAGATTTTCAACATTGGCGCCGGCAAAGACTTCGCCGTTTTCGCTCAGAAGAGCGGCGCCCACCGGAAATTTGGAATAGGGCGCATAGGCTCTCTCGCTTGCCGCACGGGCCTTTTCGAACAGATCATTGGCCGTTGTCATCTGCCTACCGCTCCTTGGTATAGGGAATGCCGCCGGCCTTGGGCGGACGGGCCGTGCCGATGAAGCCGGCCAGCAGGACGCAGGTCAGGATATACGGCAGGGCCTGGAAGAACTGGACCGGCACCTCGCCGACAAGCGGCATCGATTTACCTTGCATGAAGTTCGAAAACGCATCAAGGAAGCCGAACAGCAGGCAGGCAAACATCACCGGTATCGGCTTCCATTTGGCGAATATCAGCGCCGCCAGCGCGATATAGCCCTTGCCCGCCGACATGTTGTTGATGAAGGAAGCGGACTGGGCAATCGCCAGATAGGTACCGGAAAAACCGCAGAGGAAACCGGCGATAATGATGGCGCGGTAGCGCAGCCAGATCACCGAAATACCGGCGGTATCTACCGCGCCGGGATTTTCGCCGACCGCGCGCAGCCGCAAGCCGAACCGTGTCTTGTAGACCACCCACCAGACGATCGGCACGGTGATGAAGGCGAGATAGACAAGGATGTTCTGACCCGAAATCACTTCGGCATAAAACTTGCCGAAAAAGCCCATCTCTCTTGCCGCGTCCGCGCCGGGGAACTCGATTTCGGTAAAGCGCGCGCTGTTTGCAAGCTGCGGGGTACGTCCGCCCTGGCGGAACCAGGCGTTGCCGAGCACCACGGTCAGCCCTGCCGCAACGAAGTTGAGCGCAACGCCGGAAACGATCTGGTTGCCGCGCGCGGTAATTGAGGCATAGCCGTGCACCAGGCTGAAGATGATGGAAACGCCGATGCCGCCCAAAAGGCCGAGCCAGGGCGAACCGGTGTAATAGGCAACCACGGCGGATGCGAAGGCCGAGGCCAGCATCTTGCCTTCAAGCCCGATGTCGAAAATCCCGGAGCGTTCGGAGAAAAGGCCCGCAAGCGCTGTGAAGATGAGCGGGATGGAAAGGCGGATGGTCGAACCGAGCATGCCGACAATGATATCAACCGTGTGCATGGCTCAGGCCTCCGCCAATGACTGTCGTCTGGAGAATATCCTGACGAGGGCGGGGCGGTACAGGAACTCAAGCGCCCCGGCAAACAGGATGACAAGCCCCTGGATCATTACGATCATATCTCGGGTGATCTGTGGCATCATGAACGAAAGCTGGGCACCACCCTGGTAGAGAATGCCGAACAGGATCGCCGCCATCAGGATGCCGAGCGGATGGTTGCGGCCCATCAGCGAAACTGCGATGCCGACAAAACCGGCGCCGCCGACAAACTCCACCTGCAGCCGGTCTGCAGACCCCATCACCACGTTGAGCGCCATCATGCCCGCCAGACCGCCAGACATCAGCATGGTGATGATCACGGTGCGGGCATAGGGAATGCCGGCGTAGGTGGCGGCGGTCTTGCTCATGCCAAGCGCACGAACCGAATAGCCGAATTTGGTGCGCCAGATCAGGAACCAGACGGCGAAACACATGACCAGGCCGATGATGAAGGAGACGTTGAGCGGGGCCGGACCCAGCCGGGAGCCGAACATCGCCATCAGCCAGTCAAGGTTCGGCAGCTGGCCGCCGGCAGCAAAGCCACGGGTTTCCGGCGACATCGCGCCGGCCGGTTTGAGCACGTGGACCAGAAGATAGACCATCAGCGCCGCGCCGATAAAGTTGAACATGATCGTGGTGATCACGATATGGCTGCCCCGCTTGGCCTGCAGCCAGGCGGGGATGAAGGCCCAGGCCGCACCAAAGATAGCTGCGCCCAGAATGGCAAACGGCATGGTCACATACCAGGGCACATACTGGTCGAGCGCGAGCGCCACCAGCGCGCAGCCGAGGCCACCGACATAGGCCTGGCCTTCCGAGCCGATATTGAACAGGCCGGCGTGATAGGCCATCGCCACCGAAAGCCCGGTGAAGATGAAATTGGTGGCGTAAAACAGCGTAAACCCGATACCCATGCCGCTGCCCAGCGCACCGTTGAGCAGTACACTCAGGGCCTCGAATGGATTCTGTCCGATCATCCAGATCACAAATCCGGAGATCAGAAGGGCGGTACCGAGGTTCAGCAGCGGCATCAGGAAGAATGTGACCCAGCCGGGCAGGGGCGCGTTGGCGGCGTTCATATCAACCTCAAGACGCTATGCCGGCCATCATCAGGCCGAGTTGCTGTTCATCTGCATCAGGCTTTGCCTCACCGACATTCTCACCGGCAAACATCACCAGGATACGGTCGGCAAGCGCGCGGATCTCGTCGAGTTCGACGGACACCAGAAGCACGGCCTTGCCGCTGTCGCGCATGTCGATAATGCGCCGGTGGATGAATTCGATTGCGCCGATATCGACGCCGCGTGTCGGCTGGCCGACAAGCAGAATGTCGGGGTCGCGCTCGATCTCGCGCGCCACCACGATCTTCTGCTGGTTTCCGCCCGAGAAATTGGCGGTCTTCAGCGTCGGGTTGGGCGGGCGGATATCGTATTTCTCGATTTTCTCGCGGGCATCATCCAGAATAGCCTGCCGGTCAAGAACGCCATTGCGGCCGTATTTCGGCAGTTGCTGGTAGCCCAGAATATTGTTTTCCCGCTCCTCGAAGGGCAGGATCAGGCCCATATGGTGACGGTCCTCGGGAATATGGGCGACACCGATCTTGCGATAGGTGGCTGGATTGGCGTTGACGATCTTTTTGCCGTGCACATAGATCTCGCCCGAATGCGGCTTGCGGATTCCGGAGAGCGCTTCCAGAAGCTCCGACTGGCCGTTTCCGGCGACCCCGGCAATGCCGACGATCTCGCCGGCGCGGACATCGAAGGAGACGTTCTTGACCATCGGCACGCCGCGGCTGTCGTGCACGGTCAGGTTACGCACGGAAAGAGCAATTTCGCCCGGGTTCGGTGCGCCTTTCTCCACCCGCAGCAACACGCGCCGACCGACCATCAGTTCGGCCAGTTCTTCGACAGTGGTTTTGGCCGTCTTGCGGGTCGCGACCATCTCGCCGCGGCGCATCACGGAAACCTCGTCGGTAATCGCCATGATCTCGCGCAGCTTGTGTGTGATCAGGATGATGGTATGGCCCTGATCGCGCAGCATGCCGAGAATGCGGAACAGATGATCGGCCTCCGCGGGTGTCAGGACCCCGGTGGGCTCGTCGAGTATCAGGATTTCAGCGCCGCGAAACATGGCTTTCAGGATTTCGACGCGCTGCTGTAGGCCCACCGGCAGTTGTTCGATGATGGCGTCGGGATCGACCTCGAGCCCATATTCGCTTTCAAGGCGCTTGAGTTCCTTGCGGGCCTTGCTCTGTCCCTGATTGAGCAGCGCGCCGCCTTCAGCGCCGAGCATGACGTTTTCGAGAACGGTGAAATCCTCCACCAGCATGAAGTGCTGATGAACCATGCCGATGCCGGCGGCAATGGCAGCGTCGCTGTCTGTTATTTCGAGCGTCTTGCCATCGACACGGATTTCGCCGTGGTCGGCCTGGTAGAAACCGTAGAGGATCGACATCAGAGTCGATTTTCCGGCCCCGTTTTCGCCGATAATGCCGTGGATGGAGCCCTTCTCAACCTTCAGATTTATATTCTTATTGGCGTGAACGGCCCCGAAACTCTTGTCGATACCGATAAGCTCGATTGCGGGCGGTGTGCTCAAAAGTTTTAAAACTCCCAAACGAGGATCGCGCGCCGTTTGGCCGACGCTCAAGGGAAACTGCGAGAGGCAGGTGATAGAGATATTGATGAACGGACGGACATGGTTATGAACCCTGCCCGTCCGAACGTTTAGCGGATCAGTAGGGGCAGGTGTTGTCGACGGAGTAGTCGTGCACCTCGATGTCGCCGGAAATGATGCCTTCCTTGGCCTTTTCGACGGCGGCCAGCATATCCTCGGTGATCAGCGGCTTGTTGTATTCGTCATAGGCCCAGCCAACACCGTTGTCGGCAACGCCGAGTCTGTTGACGCCAGCTTCGAAAGTGCCATCCTGGCTGGCCTTGAAGGCATCATAGACGGCGTTGTCAACGCGCTTGACCATCGAGGTCAGAACCGAGCCGGGATGAACGTAGTTCTGGTTGCTATCGACACCGATCGAGAATTTTTCGTCGTCGGCAGCGGCCTGAAGAACGCCGAGGCCGGAAGCACCTGCAGCCGCGTAGATCACGTCTGCACCCTGGTCCATCTGGTTCTTGGTCAGTTCGCCGGCCTTGACCGGGTCATTCCAGGCAGCGCCCGTGGTGCCGACCATGTTGCGCAGGATCGAGACGTCGCTGTTTGCAGCTTTTGCGCCCTGGGCATAGCCGCAGCCGAATTTGTGGATCAGCGGAATATCCATGCCGCCGACAAAACCAACCGTGCCGGTTTCAGACTTCATTGCGGCAAGCAGACCAACGAGATAGGAACCTTGCTCTTCCTTGAAGACGACGGACTGGACGTTCGGGGCCTCGATCACATCATCGACGATGTAGAAGTTGGTGTCGGGAAACTGCGGTGCGATCTTTTCGACAGCCGATTTCCAGGCAAACGAGAGGGCCACGACCGGGTTGAAGCCCATGGAGGCGAAGTTCAGGATGGCCTGCTCGCCCTGCGCGTCGCCGGTCGGCTCGAAGTCACGATATTCGACGCCTGTATCGGCCTTGAACTTTTCTGCGCCGTTATAGGCGGATTCGTTGAAGGACTTGTCGAACTTGCCGCCGGTGCCGTAGACAAGCGCGGGCTTGAAATCGGCCAGTGCGGATGACGACATTGCGGCAACGGCAATGAGGCTCAAAATGGTTTTTTTCATAACGCGGCTCTGTTCCCTGTGAGTGTGCTCGTGAACTCCGTTCAGCGGCAGGCTCGGCCCTCCCTGCTGAAACGCGACCGGCCGCAGGCGACCGGTTTGAAGCATATGGTTGCACGGCTTCGACAAAATTTCATCACAAAATTTACCCTATGGGCAAAATTGGAGCTTCTTCCCCGGATGCCCCCCTTGATCGGCATAAAAAAAGGGAGTGTCGCGACACTCCCTGCTGGATATCCTGAAAGGAATACCGAAAACTCAGCCGATCGGGCAGGAAATCCCTGTGCCCTTCAGGCCGCAATAGCCGGCGGGGTTCTTGGCAAGGTATTGCTGGTGATAGTCCTCGGCCATATAAAAGGCACCGGACTGTGCGATCTCGGTGGTGATCTGGTCGTTCCAGCCGTTATCCTTCAGCGCTTGCTGGAAGTGGTCGCGCAGGGTTTCGGCACGCTTCAGATCGCCTTCGTCGTCGAGGTAGATCGCCGAGCGGTAGGTGGTTCCGATGTCATTGCCCTGGCGCATGCCCTGGGTCGGGTCGTGCGCCTCGAAGAATAGCCGCAACAGGTTTTCGAGGCTGACTTCGGTCCGGTCATAGATGACACGGACCACTTCCGCATGGCCGGTCAGTCCGGTGCAGGTTTCCTCATAGGTCGGGTTTGGCGTAATCCCGCCGGCATAGCCCGCGACCGTCACATATACGCCGGGCGTTTGCCACAACAGCCGCTCGGCACCCCAGAAGCATCCCATGCCGAACTGGACTTCCTTCATGCCGGCCGGATAGGGCGGCGTAAGCGCGCGGCCATTCACATAATGTGTTCCGGCTGTCGAGATAGGATCCGGACGTCCCGGAAGTGCCGTCTCGGCCGACGGCATTTCGATCTTGTCCTTCTTGAGTGTCGAGAGGAACATCGGGTTCTCCTTGAGGCTTTTGCGAGAGTGCGCGGCCCTTTGTCCAGTATGCGGACTGCTGCGCCATTTGTCTCACAAATAGGCATCGAAGCGCTCTACAGCAAGTAGGGCTCCCCTGCCGCCGATATACGGATTTGCTTTGTTGAAGCCGCTATCAGGATAGGTGCCGGCCCTGTCTTTCGTTTCGTCTGCGAGCTCCATTGCGCCCGGCTGCCCGAAACAATTCAGAAATCTGTCAGAATCGGGTTGATCATCGCCGCCGCATCGGTATATATCGCGCCGATCCCGCCCTTCGGTTTTTTCCGAAGCTGGCGCAGGATGGACAGGTGGCCGAGTGGTTGAAGGCGCACGCCTGGAACGCGTGTATACGGGTAACCGTATCGAGGGTTCGAATCCCTCTCTGTCCGCCATTACCTCGTCCCAAGATCATGTTTTTATTCATGGTTTTCTTTCCAGGATTGCTTGAGGTACATTTCAAGGTACATTCTGGCGCAAAAGTCGAGGCCGAGCTTTCTCGTTCTGGTTTTCCGACTCTGCCTTTCCTACCGTAGTCGATGAAGTCGGCGTTCGCTATCGTGGCTGGTTCGTTTCCTTGTCATTAGCCGTTTCTTTCGTACTGACTTCCAGGATGCCGGTATCCTGCGTGATGCTCTCGAGCATTTTCGCCAGACGTTTACCGACCAGTTCGCGATCCTTAATCAGCGCTTTGGCCATCGCTTCCAGGGTAATCCTCCCCTTTTTAACGGGGCTTTTTGGTAGAATTCACGCAGCCATTTTCAGTTTCTGTGCGGGTGTCATTCCGCCGATGCCCATATTGGGTCGCTCGTTGTTATAGCTCCATAACCATTGTGTGGCGAACGCCTGCGCCTCTTCGATACTCTCGATGATGTATTGGTCAAGCCATTCGTGTCGTACTGTCCGGTTGTAGCGTTCGACATAAGCGTTCTGCTGCGGCTTTCCAGGCTGGATGTAATTCAGCGCAATGCCCTGATTTTCAGCCCAGTCCATAAGCCTTCCACTGACATATTCCGGGCCATTGTCAACACGTATTGCCAGCGGTTTGCCGCGCCACTCAATGATCTGGTTCAGGCTACGGATGACACGCTCCGCAGGTAGAGAGAAATCGACCTCAATGCCAAGCCCCTCACGGTTAAAGTCATCCAGAACATTCAAAAGCCGAAACTGCCGGCCATCGGCCAGCCGATCCGCCATAAAGTCCATGGACCAGACCGCGTTCGGCGTTGTCGGGACATTGAGTGTATCCGGTTTTTCCCGTTTCAGCCGCCGGCGTGGCTTGATCCTGAGGTTCAGCTCAAGCGCGCGGTAGATGCGATAAACACGCTTATGATTCCAGCGCCGTCCCTGTACGTTCCGCAGATAGAGAAAACAAAGGCCAAAGCCCCAGTTCTTCTTTGCCTGCGTCAAGCCGGTCAGAAGATCGGCGATCTGTTCATTCTCATCATTGCGTTTGCCTTTGTATCGGTAGCAAGTTTCGCTGACACCGAACGTTCGGCAGGCAAGTGCTATGCTCACCCCACGTATCGCCACGGCTTGCGCGGCCACCTCCCGGCGTAGAGATGGCCGCGTCATTTTTTCCCAAAGCCTCTTTCAGCAGTTCGGTTTGCATGCTCATCTCCGCATACATCTTTTTCAGACGGCGGTTCTCGTCTTCCAGCGCTTTCATCTGGCTGATCATCGACGCATCCATGCCGCCATATTTGGCCCGCCATTTATAAAAACTCGCTGAACTCATCCCGTGCTCCCGGCAAAGTTCAGGCACAGGAACGCCACCTTCTGCCTGACGCAGAATGCCAATAATCTGTGCTTCGCTAAATCTCGTCTTTTTCATCAAAATCTCCTCAGTCATAAAACCCGAGAAAATTCTACTTTTGAAGCCCATTATTTTTCGGGGGGATTACCGTGGCTGAAAAGAGAAAAGATTTTCTGACTCAATGCCTGCGAGGGGCGGGTCAGGTGTTCTTCATGGAGAACGCGCTGACGGGCGGCCTGTTTCTGGCGGCGATCGCCTACGCAAGTTATGCCGGCGGCAACTGGGTAACGCTTGTTGGCGCGATCGTCGGTGTCTGTGTTGCAACGCTGACGGCGCGGCTTCTGGAATGCGACGAGGATTCCATCACCTCCGGCCTGTTCGGCTTCAACGGCATCCTCGTCGGCGTTGCCATACCCACCTTTATCAGTGCTTCACCACAGCTCTGGTTTTATGTCGTCGTCGGCGCTGCCATGAGCACGGTCGTCACGGCGGCGTTGAGTGCGATGATTACCAAGAGCTGGGGGATACCGGCATCGACAGGTCCGTTCGTTCTGACCGGCTGGCTGCTTGTGGCGGGTGCCTACACATTCGGCGCGCTGGATGTTTCAGGCGATAGTCCCAAGCTGGTGTCCGACTATATTTCCGGCGCCGAGAGAATTCCCTCTCATCTGGAGCTCGTTCAGATATTCTTCCGCAATATCGGCCAGGTCTATCTCCTTGGCAACGAAATCAGCGGCGCGATTATACTGCTGGGCATCCTCATTGCCTCACGGGTGGCGGGCATCGCTGCCGTGCTGGGCTCGCTGGTCGCAATGGCTACGGCAATCGCACTCAGGGCTGAACCGCATTCCGTGGTTCAGGGGCTTTACGGATTCAGCGCGGTTCTCACCGCGATGGCGGTTGGCGTGGTGTTTTTGAAACCCTCGCCGCGTGTGGTCGTCTATGCGCTGCTTGCCACAATCGTTACCGTGTTCCTGCAGGGGGCCTATGATGTGCTGACCTCGCCGCTCGGCCTGCCGTCGTTCACGGCACCTTACGTACTGACGATGTATCTGTTCATCGCGCCGAAAAAGTTGCTTGCGCCGCATCCGCACAGCGCGGTCGGAGAGCATCTCGTCGCCGATAAATAAGCTGCGGCACGGTCGGGGCGACCGTGCCGGTTTTCATTTTACGCGCTTTCAAAGGAGAAAGCTATGCACGCGATCAATGCGGGGGATACCGCGTTTGTTTTGATTTGCACGGCGCTGGTCTGCATGATGACCCCGGCGCTGGCGTTGTTTTACGGCGGTCTGGTGAAGCAGCGCGACGTGCTGTCGATCATGATCCAGAATTTCGTCTGTATCGGGATTGTCAGCATCATATGGGTGTTTGGCGGCTTCAGTCTGGCATTCGGGCCGTCGGTCGGCGGCATCATCGGTGATATACGGCCTTATTTCGGCATGTATCATGTCGGCATCTCGCCGAATGAAACTTATGCGCCCAATGTGCCCTTCATCATGGTGTTCGCCTACCAGATGATGTTCGCCATCATCACACCGGCCCTGATGACCGGGGCCTTCGTCGGCCGCATCAAGTTCGGCGCCTATCTGATTTTCGTGGCAGCCTGGACGATCCTGATCTACCTGCCGGCGGCGCACTGGATCTGGGGCGGCGGTTTCTTGGCCAAGATGGGCGTTGTCGATTTTGCCGGCGGCATCGTGATCCACACCTCGGCGGGCTTCTCGGCCCTTGCCGCCGCCCGTTTCCTCGGCAAGCGCAAGGTCGCTGTCGGTGATCCCGAAAGCCAGCCGGCGAGCCTGCCGCTGGTGGCGCTCGGCGCGGGGCTGTTGTGGTTTGGCTGGTTTGGCTTCAATGCGGGCGGCGCCTATGCGGCGGATGCGCTTGCAGCCTACGCGTTCACCAACACCATGCTCGCCGGCGCGATTGCCATGCTGGTCTGGATGCTCTGGGAATGGCGCGAAAGCAAGCGGGTTTCCTTCTCCGGCGTTCTCGTCGGCGCGGTCACCGGCCTTGCCACGATCACGCCCGCCGCCGGATATGTCGAACCGATGGCAGCGTTACTGATCGGCGCAATTGGCGCGACGGTCTGCTACAATGCCAAATATGTTCAGGAATGGCTGAAGATCGATGACACGCTGGAAGTCTGGCGCGCCCATGGCGTCGGCGGTCTCACCGGCGCTATCCTCATCGGATTCATGGCAAGCTCGCATATCAATGCCGTTTCGGCGAGCATGCACCAGCTTTTCGTCCAGGTGCTGGCGGTGGTCGTCGTTGCGGCCTATTCGTGGATCATTACGACGATCCTTCTGAAGGTGTTGTCGGCATTCGGTCACCTCAGGGTTTCTGAGGAACTTCAGGAAGAGGGGCTGGACGAGAAAATGTATGGCGAACGCGCCTTCAATCTCTGGAACATGAAGAACGACATCAACAAGTAGGTTTGTGCGCGGCGGCAGGAAGGTGATTTGACCGTTCTGCCGTCGTATTGCGTCTTCATTCTGTTCAAGGTTTCGGCTGCCTCACCCATATGTTGCAGACGAGTCTGCAAGGGCTGCCATGGATATCACCGTCGCCATCTTTCTGCTGGTCTATCTGGCACTCGCGCTGGGGCACCTGCCCGGCTTCCGTGTCGACCGCACCGGAGCGGCGGTGGTCGGGGCGCTTGCGATGATCGGCTTTGGCCGGATTACCGACAAACAGGCATGGGCCGCGATTGACTATCAAACCGTCGGCCTGCTTTTCGGCCTGATGATCGTTTCCGGCGCCTTCACTGTTTCCGGTTTCTATCAATGGGTGGCCGGAAAAGTCACTTCGCTCAAGGTCTCGCCGCCTGCCTTGCTTGCATTTCTGATCGTGACAGGCGGCCTCCTGTCCGCCGTGCTGACCAATGATGTCGTGGTGGTTGCGATGACGCCGCTTCTGGTCTCGGTTACCATGTCGCGCAGGCTAAACCCGATTCCGTTCCTGCTCGGCTTCTGCTTCGCCACCAACACCGGATCGGTGGCGACGATCATCGGCAGCCCCCAGAACATGATCGCGGCACAGACGCTCGGCCTGTCGTTCACCGGTTTCATGAAGGTCGCGCTGGTGCCGGCCATTCTTTCTCTGCCGATCGTCTGGGCGACGATCTGCCTGCTCTACCGGGGGCGCTGGAGCACTGAAATGGTCGAGCCGGGGGCCGATCCTTCATCATCGGCGAAGGCGGAGACTGTCCGGCACCTCGATGTAAATGAGACAATCAAGGCCGCGATCGTGACGGCTGCCGTTGTCGCGGCCTTTGTCTTTACAGACTGGCCGCGTGAGATGGTTGCCCTTTCAGCCGCCGCTGTCATGCTGGTCAACCGTCAGGTTTCGTCCAAGGAGGTGATAGGCACCGTCGACGGCAATCTTCTGCTGCTTCTGGCCGGCCTGTTTGTTGTCAATGCAGCTCTGGCCCAGACGGGCATGCCGCAAAGGGTGGTGCACGATCTCCAGTCGGCCGGTGTCGATTTCGCCAATCCGTCGATCCTGTTTCTCGTTGCCTCGGCGCTCAGCAATATTGTCGGCAATAATCCGGCGGTCATGCTGCTCGCACCGTTTCTGCCACACACGGCAGATGCCAATGCGCTCGGCGCAGCTCTGGCCCTCGGAACGGGTTTTTCGAGCAACCTGATCATTTTCGGAAGCCTTGCCGGTATTATCGTTGTCGAGCAGGCGGGGGACCGGGGCGTAAAAATCGGTATGCGCGAATTCTGCCGTGCCGGTATCCCCATATCGCTCCTGTGTATGGTTCTGGCGCTCGTCTGGATCGCGTTTCTGACCTGACGGCCTGTTCTGTGTCAGTCCTTCTCGATATAAACCGTCTGAGAGGGAAAGGCGAAGTCAGCACCGTGGGCATGAACGATTTCGACGATTTTCAGATACACGTCCTGCTGAATTGCCAACCACTCGGCCCAGCGGGTCGTCTTGGTGAAGCAATAGACCATGATGTTCAGTGATGAGTCGGCGAAGTCGTTGAAATAGACAAGAAGCGTCTGGTTCAGATCGATATGCTCGCTTTGATGCAGCATGGCACGGATATCGGCAACGACAGCGGCAATCTTGTCGGCGTCCTCATATCGAAGCCCGATCGAGGTATCGATACGCCTGTTGCGCATCTGCCCGGGGTTTTCGACGCTGATCGAGGAAAATACGGAATTGGGCACGAAAAGCGGGCGCTTGTCGAAGGTCGTGATTCTGGTCATCCGCCAGCCGATTTCCTCGACTGTACCTTCAATATTGCGGTCGGGAGACCGGATCCAGTCGCCGAGTTTGAAGGGGCGGTCGAAATAGAGCATTACGCCGGAAAACACATTGCTGAGAACATCCCGCCCGGCAATACCGATGGCGATGCCGCCAAAGCCGCCAAAGGCGAGGAGACCCGAAAAACTCAGACCCAGATGCTCGCCGAACAAAAGCAACAATACGAGCACCATTGCCAGTTTCAGGATACGGGCAATGCTTGTGGCAGAGGTCTTGTCGCTTCCTTTTGTCACCTGATCGGCGGTCAGACGGTTGATCAGCCGAAAAGCCTGCTGCATGGCCGTAAGGCCGATTGCCACAAGCGTGATATCGTCGATGATGTCCGGCTTGATCGCGGTGATTTTCTGCGTGGCCAGGATCTGGTCAACGGTCTTGTTCAGCGTCAGCAGGAAGCCGGTGATCGCGGCGAACAGGACGGCGTGAGCGGAGATGCTGTGGGACCAGGCTTCCCTTTTGCGCATTGCAAAGCCGCAGGCCAGTGCAACGGCGAGAAGGATGGCCAGGAGCCCCACATTCATCCAGTAAGGATACGTCACGTCTTCACACCTTTCCAGAAATCAGCTTTTGAACCTGGTGGAATGAATTTGACATTTGATGCCCGTTTCAGCGCTCTCGTACATCAAATGTCAAATTCTGAAATTCCACTAGAAAACATATACTTGCTAGTGGTTTCTATGCCTCCGGCATTTGCTGATGAGGTCGCCGCGAGGGGAACCAAATGTTGGAATCGGGCCGCTGGGCACTTGTTCTTGCGAGGTACAGTAAGGACGAACAGAGCACGCCGCAATCATGTTCACGAGCCAGCCGGAAATGTATGGACTGGCAGGGCAATATATGCGCACCGGACCCTGTGCCTTTCGTAAGTGCCGCAGGATAATTCTGAAACTGTCAGGTCTGACAGTTGGCCAGACGATGAAAGGCAGCATTTTATGACCGGCAAAAAATGATGCACCCGTTCGTGCCCTGTTCGCCTGCTTCGTGCGTTGCCGGGTCACTCGCCTGGCCTGTTGCAACGAAACCGTTCTGCTGGAAGTCTGGCAGGTCATTGTTAACCTCGAAACGGTCCTGTTTCCGCACAGTCAAGGTAATCATACATGGACAACCCTACCGAAGAACTGGACCGGCTAGGAAACCGCAACGCACAGATGCGCTATATCGCTCTTGCATGCTTGGTCGGCATATTGACCGGAACAGTGGGGTCCGTTTTCCATCTCCTGATTGACCGTCTTCAGACATGGCCTCAGCTTTTGGCCGGGCATCTCGATGGCATAATGCTTGTGGGGGCAGCCGCGCTCATCACGATGGCAACCACAGTGCTGGCCGTGTTTACCGTTCGCCGTTATGCGCCCGAGGCGGGCGGCAGCGGTGTTCAGGAAATCGAAGGCGCGATGCAGGGACTGCGCGTGGTGCATTGGCGCCGTGTCCTGCCGGTCAAGTTCTTCGCCGGTATCGCAGCTGTGGCATCCGGACTGGTCCTTGGCCGAGAAGGACCAACGATCCATATCGGGGCTTCGTTTTCTGCGGCGGCAACGGAGTTTTTCAAGGTCAGCGAGACGGAGCGCCGGGGGATGCTCGGCGCCGGGGCCGCCGCCGGGCTTGCCTGTGCTTTTGATGCGCCGCTGGCTGCCATTCTCTTCGTTGTGGAAGAGACACACCGGCAATTTCCCTATACCTTCCGGACGTATATGGGGATCATTGTCGCTGCCGTTCTCGCCACTGTGATGACACAGGTCATCGGAGGAACGGCGCCGGACTTTTCCATGTCCGTTGCAACCCCTGAACTCTGGCTGCTGCCTGCTTTTGTTCTGCTGGGCGGGCTGCTCGGTGTCCTCGGCGTCGGCCTGAACGCCGGCCTCATGTGGACGAGTGCGCTCGCTGCGCGGATCAACGCCCGCCTCTCCTATCTTTTTCCGGCGCTGGTCGGCCTTGTTGTCGGTGCTCTGTTCATTGTCATGCCCTTGTCGGTGACCGGCGGTGAGCACGTCGTGACTTCGCTTGCCAGCCATGGTGCGGGCCTTAAAATGCTGCTGCTGCTGGCGGTGCTGCGGTATCTGACAATGGTGACAAGCTATTCCACCGGAACACCGGGCGGCATTTTTGCCCCGATGCTTGCGCTTTCGATGTGTGCCGGGCTGGCGTTTGGCGGTGTTCTGGAGGGTGTTCTGCCGCATGGCACGATGGCGCCGCTGGCATTTGGCATGGCTGCGATGGGTGGATTGTTTTCAGCCTCTGTGCGTGCGCCTGTTGTCGGCGTGGCGCTGACGCTCGAACTGACAGGTTCGTATACCATGGTGATGCCGCTGATCGTCACCTGCGTGACGGCCAACATGGCGGCCGAATGGATCGGCGGGCGTCCGATCTACGATCAACTGCTTGAAAAGACGCTGAAACAGGCTGGTATAGATCCCGAAGCCAAAGGCAGGGACAGCGTCGGCCTGGCCTGATGCTGGTGCGGCGGCTCACAGCCGTCGCCGCTTCTATGTCAACATCACGATCACGAGGCCGAAAAGCATCAGAACTGTGCTTGAGACCGCATAGCCCACCGAATATCCGATAACCGGGACCTGACTTTCGGCGCGTTCGGTGATCATGTTCAGGGCGGCGGAAGACTTGCGGGCGCCCGCGCAACAGCCGAACAATAGCGCATCGTCGAACCGAAAGATGAATTTTCCGATGTAGATCGTGAGCAGCATGGGAACGACTGCGGCGGCAACACTCCAAAGCAGGAAGGTAAAGCCGAGTTCCTTCAGGCCTGAAATGATACCGGGTGCCGCCATCAGTCCGACCACGGCGATAAACAGGTTGAGGCCGATGGAATTCAAAAACCATGTCGTCGCTTTCGGCACACGTCCGAAAACGGGATGAACAGAACGCAGCCAACCCAAAAACAGACCCGTGAGAAGCACGCCGCCAGCTGTCGAAAGGGTCAGGGGAGCCGGGCCTATTTTCAGCGTTAAAGCCCCGATCAGTGCACCGATCGCAATAGCAGCTGCGATAAAGGCAATATCAGCCCGCTCGGTCTCCCGGTCAAGATAGCCGAATTCCTTTGCAGCCGCGGAGATGTCGGCCGGCCGACCCAGCACCCTGACCACATCACCCCGGTAGAGCCGCGTATCCGCTAGAACGGGAACCGACACCGACATTGCTCCGCGATGAATTGCCGTGAGGAAAATGCCGCGCGTTTCCGGCATGACAGCAAGCTCCTCCAGTGTTTTGTGCTGGATGTCTCTGGCCGTGATCAGAATGTCTGTGCCTTCGACCGGAACGCCGAGCAGTTCGGAATCGTCCACTTCAGGAAGGAGTTGTCGGACTTCGCTCAAAAGGACATGGCGGGAACCGGCGAAGGCGACAACATCTCCGTCTTCGAGCACTAGGTTTGTTGTCGCCTCGAGTATCGCCTCTCCGCGACGCAGGCGGGCGAGGAACAGGCGGTGGTCGCCAAAGAATATTTCGGCCTGCGCGACGGTCAGGCCTGCCAGTGCGGAATCTTTCTCGATACGGTAGGCGCGTGCTACATATTGGTGCCAGGCCGTGCCGAGCCCGCTTCCGGTGTCGTCTCCGCCTGAACGCTTGATATAATTCTGGCACGCCGCCGCCAGTTTTATATTCAACAGTTTCGGTCCGATCACGCCAAGTGTCATCACTGAACAAAATGTGCCGATCACAAAGCTTATCGAAAAGGCGGCGGGGAGTATCTGGAGAGCATGCGCCTTTGCCGTGGCAGCAATCGACGATTGGTCGATCGCAGTCTCCGAAAGCGGAATGGACGGAGAGGATGTTGCCGATCCGGCAAAAAGGCCGGCGGCAACGCCGGGGTCATATCCTGCCAGTTTTGCCACGGCATAGGCGCTAGCAAGGCTGAGCAGGCAGGTGACGAGTGCAAAAAGGGCTTGTTGCAGTCCGCCCGAAAACAAGCCGCGGACAAATTGCGGGCCTGCGCTGTAGCCGACGGCGAAAAGATACAGCGCAAAGAAAATCATCTTTGTCTCAGAGGAGATCGTTAAACCGATCTGCCCGATGACAAGTGCCGTGAGAAGCGTGGCGGTAACCTCTCCGAGCGAAATGCCCCGGTAGTCGATCTTGCCGAGCGGATATCCGATTGCGAGACAGAGAAAAAGCGGAATTTCGACATTGTCGCGAAGTGTGGAGACTAGCCAGTCGGTCATTTCGGGAGCTCATCCATGGTCTCGGTTCCGACATCCACGCCCGCCGCTATGCTCAGAATATGAGGTCGGGCAGGGTGCAGCCAGTCACTGCGCCGTGGGTGGCGTGGAAATCCGGTGGAGAAGTCGGGTAGGCGCTTTGCCGTCGGATATTAGCCGCCGCCATGCCTCGTGAAAACCGTCAAGTCTGACAGTTGGCAAAAGCCCTGGCGAGCCTTTAAACCAAAAAAAAGTATGATGTTTTTATATTGACGTCATACTTTTGGGTAGTAGCCTGCTTACCAATCACATGTCGGAGAGGGTAGATGATGAACAGGAGAGCAGTCGCAAGGCTCGCGGCGACAGCGGCTCTGGTCGCGGGATCTGTTGTGGCCGGTGGACCGGCATTCGCCAAATCGGAACTGATCCTTGCGATCGGTGGGGAGCCTGACAACGGTTATGATCCGCTGCTCGGCTGGGGGCGCTACGGTCACCCACTGTTCCAGTCCACCCTCCTGAAACGCGATGCCGGCCTGAATACCGTGCCGGATCTCGCCACCGACTGGACGCTTTCCGACGACAGGCTGGTCTGGACAATCACATTGCGCCCCGATGTGGTTTTTTCCAACGGTACGCCGCTGACGTCAGACGATGTAGCCTTCACCTTCAACGAGGCGGCATCGGCGGGCGGGGCGCTTGATCTCACCGTGATGGACAGGGCCGAAGCGACCGGCGACCTCACCGTGGAAATCCATCTGAAACGCCCGTGGGTCACGTTTTCGGAGAATTTTTATTCGCTCGGCATCGTTCCTTCCGACAGTTATGGTCATGGCTATGCCCGCAAACCGGTTGGCTCCGGCCCCTTCGCGCTTGTTTCCTGGACGGAGGGCGAACAGCTTATCGTTGAGGCCAATAGCAAATATTATGGCAAGAAACCCGCTTTCGACCGCCTGACCTTCGTGTTCTCCGGCGAGGATACCAGTCTTGCCGCCGCGCGCACCGGTGACGTCGACATGGTTTCCGTGCCGGCGCTGATGGCCGATGACAGCATTCAGGGCTTTCGCAAGATCGTCGTGCCTTCGGTTGATAATCGCGGCCTGTCCTTCCCGACCCCAGAGCCGGGAGAGGTGAATGACGAGGGGCAGCCTGTGGGAAATGCGGTCACCTCCGATCTCGCCATCCGGCGCGCTGTCAATCTCGGTATTGACCGTGAACAGCTTGTCGAGGTGGCGCTGAACGGTTATGGCCGCCCGGCCTATGGCCCGGCCGACGGTCTGCCCTGGTCAAATCCCGATGCGGCAATCCCTTATGATACCGACGCTGCACGTGCCATGCTGGACGAAGCGGGATGGGCACCGGGAACGGACGGCATTCGTGCTCGCGACGGCGTTCGCGCCGCATTCGATATCTATTTCCCGGCGTCCGACTCCGTGCGTCAGGCTCTTGCCATCGTGGTCGGCGAGCAGTTGAAGGCACTCGGTATCGCCGCCCAGCCAATGGGGGTGACATGGGAGCAGATTGGTCGCGTCGATCATCAGGAACCGGTCATGTTCGGCTGGGGCAGCCACAGCCCGGTGGAAGTCTACAGCCTCTATAGTTCCGCCTGGGGCGGCATCGATTTCTATAATCCCGGGTATTTTTCCGACAGCACTGTCGATCGTCATTTTACGGATGCCCAGCAATCCGAAAGTCTGGAGCGCTCCTATCCGCACTGGCAGGCAGCCGAATGGGACGGCGAGACAGGGTTTTCGGCACGTGGCCTGGCCGGTTGGGCCTGGCTCGTCAATCTTGAACACGTCTATTTCGCGAATGATTGCCTTGATGTGGGCGAAACCCAGATCGAACCACACGGGCATGGCTGGCCGATCACGGCAATGATCGAACAATGGACATGGACGTGTGACTGAACTTCCCCTGCATTCTGTGGCAATCGCACTGACAAGGCGTCTGGGGCGGCTCGTCGCCGTTCTGGTTGTGGTTGCAGCGGTGGCCTTCACGCTCGCGAAGTTGTCTCCGATCGATCCCGTCAATGCTTATCTCGGGATCGATATCGCACGCGTGGGACCGGAGCAGAGGGCATTGATTGCTGCGCGCTGGGGGCTGGATCAGCCACCACTTGCGCAGTTCATCCATTGGGCCGGGAACCTGCTTCGCGGTGATCTCGGCTATTCGATGATTTACAATGCCCCCGTGGCCGAAGTCATTGCCAGCCGGTTCTGGGTGTCGCTGCCGCTTGTCGGGCTGGCCTGGCTTTTTTCCGGTGTGCTCGGCTTTACGCTGGGTGTGATCGCCGGTGCCCGCTCAGGCTCTCTTGTTGATCGCGTCATCAGGCTTTACGCCTATGCTCTGGCATCCGCTCCGACGTTCTGGATCGCGATATTGCTGCTGATCATCTTTGCCGTTCAGCTTGGCTGGGCGCCGGTGTGCTGTGCCGGGCCTCTCGGCGTGGTGCCGGGCGATGTCACCTTTGCCGACCGGCTGCGCCATCTTGCCTTGCCATTGACCGCGCTGACACTTTTCGGCGTTTCGCAGATCGCACTTCATACCCGGGCCAAGATCATCGAAATCCTGCAGCTCGACGCCGCCCTTTATGCCCGCGCGCAAGGGGCGGGAAAATGGGATGTCGTTTTGAGGCACGGCGCCCGCAACGCGGCGCTGCCAGCCATCACCATCCTTTTCGCTTCGCTCGGGGAATTGTTTGGCGGGTCGATCCTGGCGGAGCAGGTTTTCGCCTATCCGGGGCTGGGGCAGGCCGCCGTTTCCGCCGGCATCAAGGGCGATGTTCCGCTGCTTCTCGCCGTTACGCTTTTTCTCACGCTGTTCGTATCGGTCGGCAACATGATCGCCGACATGCTCTATCGTCTGGTCGATCCGCGGATCCGTGATGGTGCGCTTTCGGAAGGAGGCCGACATGGTTGAACTCGAACAACGCCATAGCCTTGAGCCTCTGGTTCTGCCACGCATGGGCAACAGGATCTGGACCCTTGCCGCTGCGCTCAGCGGCATTGTGTTGATACTGCTGATACCGGTGGCATCTGCTCTCATGGGGCAGGCCGGCATCGCGCCGGATTTTGCCGCGCGACTGCTACCGCCCGACTGGGCGCACTGGTTCGGAACCGACCAGATGGGGCACGATCTTCTGGCGCGCACGATCAAGGGGCTTCGGACAAGTCTCCTGGTGGGGCTGCTTGCCTCATGCTGCTCCGTTCTGATCGCCACTGTTCTTGCCCTCGTCGCAACGGCTGGCGGTCGGTGGGCCGATGCGCTCGTGTCGCTTCTGGTGGACGCGACGATCGGGCTTCCGCATCTGGTGCTCCTCATCCTGATCTGTTTTGCGCTGGGCGGCGGGCCTGTCGCGGTAACGGTCGCCGTGGCGCTCACCCACTGGCCGCGGCTGACCCGCATCCTGCGTGCCGAAGTCCTGCAGATCAGACAGGCCGACTATGTCGTCTCCGCACGGCATTTCGGCAAGTCCTGGGTGGCGATCACATTCACGCATATTCTGCCCCAGATCCTGCCGCAAATGCTGGTCGGCCTCGTGCTGATGTTTCCGCACGCCATCCTGCATGAAGCCAGCCTGACCTTTCTGGGCTTCGGCCTCGACCCGACCCGGCCGGCCATCGGTGTGATGCTCTCCGACTCGATGCGTTACCTGACGGCAGGCAAGTGGTGGCTTGGTCTGTTTCCCGGCCTGTGTCTGCTGCTGCTCGTGCTCAGTTTCGATGCCGTGGGCAATGGTGTGCGTCTCATCCTCAACCCCCGGACGTCCCAGACATGACACTGCTTTCCTTCAACGACGTCGATCTCTCATTCAGCCGCTATGATGGACTGCTGACGGCGCGGGAAATACCGATCCTCAAACGCATCAGTTTTTCATTGAAGTGCGGTGAGGTGGTTGCGCTGATCGGCGCGTCCGGCGGCGGCAAGAGCCTGATTGCCCATGCGCTGTTCGGCATCCTGCCGCCCAATGCCCTGATACGGGGCGATATCCGTTTCGACGGGCAGCGCGTCGATGATGGCAGTCGCCCGTCTCTGCTCGGGCGGCGCATGGCACTGGTTCCGCAATCTATCAGTCATCTCGACCCGCTGGCGCGCTGCTTTCAGCAATTGCGCTGGGCGGCGCGGCGCGCGGGATTGCGGGTCAATGATGCCGCGCTTGTGGCGATGCTGACGCATTTCGGGCTGGATGCGCGTGCAGCACAGGCCTTTCCCCATCAGCTTTCCGGTGGCATGGCGCGCCGTATGCTGATGGCCATCGCGACAGTTGGAAACCCGGACCTGATTGTCGCCGACGAGCCGACCAGTGGCCTTGACGACGACAATGCGGCGATCGTTCTTTCAAAGCTCAAGAGTATGGCGGATGCCGGAAAGGGTGTACTGCTGATCACGCATTCTCTGGCGACCGCGCTTGCCTATGCCGACAGTGTCTGTCTTGTCCGGCAAGGTAGGGTGGAGGGCGTGGAACGCGCCGAAGCTTTTGAAGGTTGCGGGCAGGGACTGAGCTCCGATTATGCGCGTGCTCTCTGGCATGCGCTGCCGCAGAACGGCTTCCGGGTGACCGGCGATGCTTGAGGCACAGAATATCTGCTTTCGCTATCGTGCAAAATCACCGGTCCTTGATTCGGTCGACCTGGCCGTTCACCCCGGTGAGATTATCGGACTGACAGGCCCGTCCGGGGCGGGGAAATCGACACTTGGCCGCATCCTTGCCGGTCATTACCAGCCGGCCTCGGGCCGCATTCTCGTCGATGGCATCTTCCACCCGCCAGGCTTCAATCCGGTCCAGTATCTTCATCAGTCACCGGTGTTTGCCGTTGATCCGCGCTGGACTATCGGAAGGATCATCTCGGAGGCTTGGCAGCCCGATGAGACGTTGAGGCAGGCATTCGGCGTTTCGCCCGCATGGTTTGATCGCTATCCCCACGAAATTTCGGGCGGTGAACTGCAACGTGTCGCGCTTTTGAGAGCCTTTGCCCCGCAAACCCGGTATCTCATTGCCGACGAGATCTCCGCGCAACTCGACCCGCTGACTCAGGCGCAGATATGGTCCGTGTTGCTCAAGCAGGCCGAAAGCCGCCGCCTTGGCGTTCTCGTCATCAGCCATGACATGCCGCTTCTGCGCCGGGTTGCGCAGCGCATCGTGACCATTTGAAATGGTGACACAGCGATCACCGGTTGGCGAAGCCGGACAATGCGGTTATCCAGAGAGATTGCCATGTGCGAAAAGGCCGGCGATGTCCTGAACGGCTTGAAGCAAAGGAAATGTGCCATGCAGCGGATAACCGTTACCCTCGATGACGATCTTATGGAGATGCTGGACAAGGTCGTCGGCGAGCGTGGGTATAACAACCGTTCGGAAGCCGTTCGCGATCTGACGCGGGCGGGCCTGCAGCAAACCCTCGTGAACGCGGGCGAGGTTGAAAACAGTATCGGCGTGCTGAGTTACGTCTACGATCACAAGGCGCGTGATCTGGCGCGGCGGCTGACCAACACATTTCATCATGATCACGGGCTGTCGGTCGTCAGCACCCATGTTCATCTCGATCACGACCGCTGCCTCGAAGTCAGCATCTTGCGGGGGCGGCCCGAGGAGGTGAAGCGCCTCGCCGACCACGTGACGACCGAACGCCACGTGGTGCATGGCAGGCTGGTACTCATCCCCTGGGACGGAGATGAGCATCAAGAGGGAGATCCGGCCGGGTGAGCCAGCGTTTCGCGCCGGAGGGTCCGGCTGTCACGATCCCGGCAGTCGGCGGGAAAGGTGTCTGAGCCTTCCCCGTTGCAACGCTTGGGGATCAGCGTCGCTTTTGCCGGGGCTCCGGGCGGGCCAGAAGCCAGCCAGCCCAAACAAGATAAGCCAGAATTACAATCATCAGGATGGCCCGCCCCGGATAGGGGTTGATCCGGTCATCACGGATATTGACCTGTGGTGTGAGTGCCGCGGCCCGGCGCAGATAAGGGTCCACCGCCGCATGCAGTCCGAGATTACGGTTGATGGCTTCGATATTCCTGTCCTGCAGCGGCCTCGGTTCGTCGAAAAACGCATTCGGACCCTGTTGGCCGATCACAAAGCGATCGGATGCGGCAGGACCGAACAGGATGAGCTGCGTCGACAGCGTTCTGATCGGACGGTCAATGCCGGGATAGGTGTCACCGTTGATCTGCGCCTCACGCATGACCGGCAGTACGAGCCGGGCAGGGCTCTGCCACCAGCCATCGGCGTTGACAAGCGTGATGTCATCTGTACTCGCGAGGAGATCAACGAGGTCCACACGGCCGGGAACCGCAAACATCACGGCGCTTTCCGCCGTTCCGCTGCGCAGGGCCTCAGCCGCCGTCTGTGCGCTTTCGTCAGCCAGCGGCAGCACCGTTGCATCAGCCTCGCCCGCCTTGGCGATGACACTTGCCAGCCTGTGCGAGGCCGAGCCTTCAGGACCCGAGGCGATCGTGCGGGCATCAACGGGTGCCACCGGCTGTTCGGAAAGGGTCAAGGCGTGCAGAAAGGTCGAACCTATGGCGGCTACTGCCTCGAAGCGGTCGTCGCGCACCATCCTGCCGCTTTCTGCCGTGAAGCCTGAAACCGCAGGCGAAAGCGCCAGCCGGGCGGCTCCCGCTGCCAATGCCTCGAGCGGCACATTCTCGGGCAACAGATTGACATCGCGGCCACGCATGGATTTGCGCACGGCACGCAGCGTTTCAATACCGGCGTCGGTGCCGAGGGTTTCAGGCGCCATCGCGATGCCGAGAACGGGGGTGCGTTCACGCGGCATCCTGTCAACGAGGCCCAGATCGTAAAGCGCTTGCCGGGCCACACGGTTTACGGGGCGGCCATCCAGACGCACCGCCGCGTTGAGCGATCGCATCATGGCATCGTCGATCCTGCCGGAAAGTTCCTCCAGAATGATTGCGATTTCAGGAGAGCGTTCGAGGGCGACCTCCGATGCGAGCGGCGCAGCCTCGTAGACCGGGAAGAAGCCGGTTGTATCTTCAAGCTGGAAAAGGTCGTAGTCGGCAATCTCTGGATCGGTCGAAAGACCGACGATCACATCGACGCGTCTTTCAACAAGCGCATCATAAAGCCCTTCCCGATCGGCCTCGGTAAAGATGGACACATCATCAAAGACAAGGCCGAAGCGATCCAGAAACGGCTCGAGCCCGTCGCGCGGTCGCTCGGCAAAGGATTGGGTAACGCCCAGCCGCAGGCGATAATCCGGTCTGGCGAGATCGGCTAAGGTTTCCAGATTGTCTGCTGCGGCGACCGCAGAACTTGTCAGCACAACGTAGCCGGTTTCAAAGCCCAGACGGTCGAGCATGACCAGCCCATGTTGAGAAAGTCCGTCAGACACGACTGCAAAGGCTTCATCGGCATCGCCGATGCGCGGCGAACCCATGAAAGCCAGCGCGGTTCCGGTATATTCGGGGTATAGGTCGATGTCGCTGTCTATCAGCGCCTGAAAGACGACACCTGTGGATCCGAGCGCAGGCATGCGTTTGACCTGCATCCCCTGTTCTTCCAGAAGCAGCGCAAACATTTCCGCCAGTATCCGGCTTTCGACCAGATCTTTCGAGCCGATTTTCACCGGTTGTGAGGAGCAGCCGGCAAGGAGGATGACGAGAAGAATGGAAAATAAAGCTCTCATGACGGCACCTCGCCGGTCTTGTTCTCAAGCGTTGGTGTCGACTGGCGTGACGGGTCATGCCGCAGTCGTCTGAGAAAACTGACGATTTGCAGGATCAGTATGGCCGAAAACGGTATAGCGCCGAGGGTCGACATGGCCCGGGCAACATCGACAGAGCCGGCCAGAAGCGTTGCCCCTGTAATCACCGCAACGATGCTGCCCCAGACGATCTTGGCTGTCGCGGGTGGGTTCAGATTGCCGTTGGTCGTCATCATCGAGAGCACAAAAGTGCCGCTGTCGGCAGAGGTGACCAGGAAAATCACGATCAGCAGCAGCGCACCGATACTGAGCACCCATGGGAACGGGAAATAATCGAGGAAAGTAAACAGGGCGGCGGCGACATCCTGCGTGATCACCGAGGCCAGCCCGCCGGGACCATACATCTCGACATAGATCCCCGCGCCGCCGAAGACGGCGAACCAGAATACCGAAAATACGGTCGGAATCAGGATGACACCCATACAGAATTCACGGATTGTCCGGCCGCGTGAAATGCGGGCAATGAACACGCCGACAAACGGCCCCCACGCCAGCCACCAGATCAGATAAGTCAGCGTCCAGTTGGCGGACCATTCGGTGAGACCTTCAAACGGGAACAGTCGGAAAGACATGTTGACGAATTGCGAGATATAAGAGCCGAGCGTGGTGACAAAGGTCTCCATAATGAAGGCTGTCGGTCCGAAAATCAGGATGAACGCCATCAGGGCGAGACCCAGACCCATGTTGATGTCGGAAAGCAGTTTCATGCCCTTTTCGACGCCGGTCAGCGTCGAGATCATGTACATGACGAAAAGACCGACAAGGACCGCGAGGGAAACCGCGGTGATGGCTGGAACATCGAACAGCGCCGTGAGGCCGGAACGCACCTGAAGAGCGCCCATGGCGAGCGAACCGGCGAGCCCGAAAACTACGGCAACAACACCCAGTACATCGGCCGTGGTTGCGGCGATTTCCGAAGTGCGGCCGTGGAACAGGCCACGCAAAGGGGTTGAAATCAGCGGTGGCTTGTCCAGCCGGAAGGTGAAATAGGCAATCACAAGTGCACAAACGCCATAGATCGACCAAGCGTGCAGACCCCAGTGCAGATTGGTAATGACCAGCGCCTGTCTGGCGGCCTCGGCGGAACCTCCGACGCCCACGGGCGGGTTTTCGAAATGGGTAACCGGTTCGGCAACGCCCCAGAACAGAAGGCCCGCTCCCATGCCGCCGGCAAAAAGCATGGCAATCCACGACGCGTAGGAGAACTCGGGCTTTTCATCATCCTTGCCCAAGCGGATTGATCCATAGGGACCGAAGGCGAGAAAGGCGGCGAGGATGACAAAGCTGGAGCACAATGCCAGCCACCACCAGCTTGCCCCCACCATGAAATAGCTGGTGAAACCGAGAACACTGGCCGCCATTTGGTCCGGTGCAACGACACCCCATGCCCCGATCGGCAAACAGAGGAGAAGTGAAATGATGACAACCTTGTTGAACTGCACGACTTATCGGCCCCCGAACTATTTCGCCTTTGCAACTCATTGATGAATCGCAAGTCCTGTCCCCAGCTTGTCCATCATGATAGCAAGCTCATGTCAATTCATGCGCGGTAGGCGTGTATATCTTTTCAATACATGTGGAAACGACCGGTGAACCGGCGGCTAATCTGTGGCAGCGGGTCCGCCATACTGCTTTTCAGCGTTTGTAAAAGAGGTGACATGGAAGCCGAGTTCCGAACCGCTGCGTCACACGCGGCACGGCGTTCGCCAGGTTTGTGGCCGTCTTTCCGGCCTTGAATAGGTAATGGAAGAAGTTTCGCAAGTGTGGCGGCACGGTTTTGTCGCACGGTGCCCTTTGGACCACGCACGATGCAGAAACCGGGCAATGTCAGCGGCTGATATGTTCCCGGGATCATCGATTTCTTCAGGGAAGCGGAAGTCGAGAACTGCCCTGCGAACCGCCAGCTATCGATATCATGCGTTCGCTCAATCCCGGTTGACGGCGCAGTTAGCCTTCATAGGCCGCCCGCAAAGCCTGCCGTGCGGCCTTTTCTGATGATAGAACCAGACTGGTCAGGCAATTTGGTCAGCCCCGCGTCGTGGTGACGGACAAGCGTGGCAGTTATATTAAGCCTATACAGACTATCGCTCCCAATGCCGACCATCGTGCCCATAAAGGTTTGAACAACAGAATTGAAAATTCACACCGTCTTAGCCGAGAACGTGAGAAAATCATGGGGCGGTTTAAATCACCGCGTCAGGCGCAACGGTTCTTGTCTGCCCACGATCAAATCAACACGATTTTCCGTCTCCGCCGTCACAACCTCACCGCTATCTCATACCGACATGCAAGGGCAAAGACTTTCTACCTATGGACCGAATACACCGCAGAAATGATGGCTTGAAAAATCAAGCGAAAGGCCTTCAATTTGTCAGGCCCAAACAACTTGGCAATGCCCGTCAGAGCAGTCCAAGCCCTTTTCCATTGGCCTGCCGTTGATTTATAGAAAATCGATGGCAGAAAACCCTTGACCCTTGCGGCGGACTTCCTTGCCATTGATCGACGAGATGTCATTATCTATATAATAGCCATTATATAGAGAGGTGGCCGCTATGCAGAGTGTGAAGATTACAACGGTTGGCGCATCGTCCGGCGTCATCCTCACCAAGGAAATAATGGCCCATCTGAAGGTCAAGAAGGGCGATACCCTCTATCTGACGGAAACAGCGGATGGCGGCTATCGCCTGACGCCCTATAATCCGGAATTCGTCCGCCAGATGGAACTCGCCGATGAAATCATGCACGACGACCGCGAGGTATTGCGCGCGCTGGCCAAATGACGGGTGCCGCAATGACGAACTGGCGATGGGTGGAACCGGCTGTCATATATGCGGTTCACGACAGGCAATTGTCGGAACATGGCGGCTCCGAGGGCATCCGAAACGCTGACGGGATAGAAAGCGCCTTGGCCCGCCCGCGGAATCTGGCTGCATACGGCACCCCGGACGCGTCAGATCTTGCAGCAGCCTATGCGTTTGGTCTCGCCAAGAACCATGGTTTCATGGATGGCAACAAGCGCACGGCCTGGATCGCGGTGCGTCTTTTCCTTGCTGACAACGGATATCGGCTTCGCTTCCAGCCCGTCGATGCAATTCAATTGATGGAAGGCGTGGCTGGTGGCGTGATTGGTGAAGACGAACTCGCACGCTGGTTCAGGGATCGGCTGGTCGAAGCTTGACGGGAAATCAGGCTATTGCCGGACTTTGGGCGATGCAATTTACTCCGCCCAAAGTCGATGTCTGTTATCAGCTCTGTATTGTGCCGGAGAAGAGACCGATCGGATCTCTTCCGCCAGTGACATAATCGGCCCAATCCTGCATGAGCTCCACCCGTTCCTCGAGCAGGTCCTCACGTTGATAGGCCGCTTCAAGGTCGTCTGGCTCATGCGCCAGAGCAAACTCCATGGTGTCGCGCGTGAAGCGCTTCTGCTGGCGCGCCCACGTTCGGAAACTGGCTCGAAAGCCATGCGCGGTGATGCCGGGTTCGAAGCGGATCGCAAGGTTTCGGATGGCGTTTTCACACAAGGCGCCTGACCGGTTCCTCGGTTTGGCGAACACCAGTTTTTCATGACTGCTGAGCGGGCGCATTTCGATCACCGCCCGAATAGCTTGACGGGACATTGGAACGCGATGGGATCGGTGCATTTCATGAGCCGCTCCGGGGTTGTCCAGACACCGGTATCGAAGTTGAAGAAATCCCATTCTGCGTGTCGGGTCTCCTTCGATCTCTTGGCGGTCAGAAGCAGCAGCATTGTCGCATACCTCAATGTCGGCTCACATGGCACGGTCTGGAGCCAGTCCCAGAATTCCGGCACCCGCTCAGGCGGCAATGATCCATGGTGGCGACGTACGGTTCGCACCGCGCCAAGCGCGATCTTGGGATCGAAATCTGCCGGATTGTCATCCCGGTACCCGCGGATCTTTGCCAAGGCGAAAATCTCCTTGGTCCGGCCAAGCGTGCGGCGAGCCGTCTCGTGTTTCAATCTCCAGATCGGCGCAATGGTGTCGACGATTTCGGGAAGCTTGATTTCGTCGATCGGCTTGCAGCCGATGTCAGGGAACACGTATGTGGCGATCGTATTCCAGTTTTGCGTGACGTGTTTGGCGTTGCGTAAACCGGGCTTCTTCATCTCGAACCAGGTCCTGGCCATCTCCTGGAATGTCGGCGTTGCAGATTTTGGTGGGCCTGCCTTTCCGGTCATGCCAGCCGGCTGAGTTCGCTTTTTCCGCCGTGACGAAACGGGCAATGGCTGTTTTCTGCCGCTGAGCAGTTCCCGCACATCAGCGACTGTCTTGCCGTCGGCAAAGAGGCCCCTGATGATATTTGCCTTCTCTCTGTCCGCCATTGTGGGCTGGAACATGCCGGATTGTACAGGACATTAGAAATTTGGATGGCCAAGCAATTTTTTGAATTTCAGGCGGCGTTGTCAGGTTAACCGGCTTGCAGTTGCCTACATCTCGGGTTGGGTTTGGATTTCGGCGATACAGACACCCGATATCAACGTCACCGTTTTCCGCCACAAATCGTTGCTCACGCAGTTTGGCTTAACCTGCGGTTCAATCTGAGCCTGCGTGAAGTTGAGGAAATGCTGCTTGAGCGTGGGATCGACGTTTCCTATGAGACAATCCGCCGTTGGATCGCCAAGCTCGGACCTCGGATTGCCTGCAATCTGCGGCAACGACAGGCGCGCCCTGGCGATGTTTGGCGTCTGGACGAGGTCGTTGTGAAATGCGCTGGAGAGAAGTTCCGGCTCTGGCGATAGACGCCATTCCGCGTCTCATTATCTATGATATTCCTATTGAATTCGACAGTCTGGCGCGAGATCTCGTCTTTTCGTTGAGTCTGCGATTTTTTTAAACTAGAATGTTTCCAGCGTGAGCCGGGTGCAAGTCGGGCTGAGGGGACATGCGGGGAAGCGTGATGACAGTGCCTTATCGCTGGTTCAGCCAGCGTCGAAAACTGAAAGACCAGAAATGGCCGTGCAACCACTGGCGCGGCTTTCTCGTCGGGACATTGGGAATGGTCGCCGTTGGTTTTGCGATCCTGGACTACCCTGTCGGGATCATGAGCAGAGAGCTCAACCAGGTGGTCCGTCACTACGGATCTCTGGTTACAGATTTCGGCAAATCCGACTGGATCCTGATCGCGAGTTTTCTGGCGGTCATCGTCGGTCTCGGCGCCGCTGGCAGCGGGGATTTGCGCACCCGCGCCAAGGGCGTGTTTCTCGCTCAGGCGTCCAGTTTTATCTTCGCGGCGGTTGCGTTTTCCGGCATTGCCGTTGCGCTGATCAAGAACACCATCGGACGCCCGCGTCCCAGCATGCTCGTGCATGAGATCGGGCCGTTTGCCTTCAGCCCGATGCAGTTCGAAGCCGATTTTGCCAGCTTTCCTTCCGGACATTCGACCACGATTGCAGCACTCTTTACATGCGCTGCTTTTTTATGCCGCGCCATCGGGTGCTGTTCTTCAGCCTTGCCGTGGTGATCGCCATGTCTCGCACAATTGTCGGCGCCCATTATCCGAGCGACGTCATCGCGGGTCTCGCCTTCGGTGCCTGGTGCACCTATTTCGTTGCGATCTATTTCTCGCGCTACCGCATGGTCTTCAGGATCGACGACAATGGCTGGCCGGTGCCGCGCAACAGCATCAAGGCGCTGAAGCCGGAGTTCATGCGTCATCACCATGCACCGCAAGCCAGGGAAACAGACCTTGACTTGCGGCCTCAAAAAGGCCATTAGCCTTCGCGGTTAAAGGACGAAAATTCATGCCGCAGTTCCTGCGTCCCATTTCTGGCGATGTCACCCTGGCGCCCGGCGCCGGCGGCGTGATGCGTGCGTCCGCATTTCTCACCAAAACGGCCAAGAAAACGAAGACAAAATCCGTCTGACGTCTCTGGCCCTGCCGCTCTCTCCCCGGTCTGGCCGGGGACGGGAAGGCGCGCTTCAAGGCCGCTCTTCCGCTCCCGACCACCAAGAGGAGAGAAACGAAAGAGAGCAAAATCATCATGGGTTTCAAGATTGCAGTCGTTGGCGCCACCGGCAATGTCGGGCGCGAAATGCTTTCCATTCTCGAAGAGCGCGGTTTTCCTGCCGATGAGGTCGTCGCGCTCGCCTCCAGCCGCTCCGTCGGCAAGGAAGTCTCCTTTGGCGACAAGACGCTGAAGATCAAGAATCTGGAGAATTACGATTTCTCCGACACCGATATCTGCCTGATGTCGGCCGGCGGGTCGGTCTCCAAGAAGTGGTCGCCGAAGATCGGTGCTCAGGGCTGTGTTGTCATCGACAATTCGTCTGCCTGGCGCTATGACGCCGACGTGCCGCTGATCGTTCCGGAAGTCAATCCGGACGCTGTCACTGGCTTCACCAAGCGTAATATCATCGCCAATCCGAACTGCTCGACCGCCCAGCTCGTCGTGGCCCTGAAGCCGTTGCACGATGCAGCGACCATCAAGCGTGTGGTGGTCTCCACCTACCAGTCGGTCTCCGGTGCCGGCAAGGATGGCATGGACGAGCTGTTCAACCAGACCCGCGCCGTGTTCGTGGCCGATCCGATCGAGAACCGGAAGTTCACCAAGCGTATCGCCTTCAATGTCATCCCCCATATCGATGAGTTCATGGAAGACGGCTATACCAAGGAAGAATGGAAGGTTCTGGCCGAAACCAAAAAGATGCTCGATCCGAAGATCCGTGTGACCTGCACCGCCGTGCGCGTGCCGGTGTTCATCGGCCATGGTGAGTCCGTCAACCTGGAATTCGAAAAGGAAATCACGGCCGAGCAAGCCCGCGATATCCTGCGTGAGGCGCCGGGCTGCCAGGTTATCGACAAGCATGAGGATGGTGGCTACATCACCCCGGTCGAATGTGCCGGTGAAGACGCCACCTATATTTCCCGTATCCGCGAGGATGCCACCGTTGAAAACGGTCTGGCGCTCTGGATCGTGTCCGACAACCTGCGCAAGGGTGCGGCGCTCAATACCGTCCAGATCGCCGAGCTTCTGGTTGAACGCAATCTTCTCAAGGCGCGCGCAACGGCCTGACCGGGTCATTGACTTCGTGAAATTGCCGTACGGCGTCGGGAAACCGGCGCCGTTCGTCATTGTGTGGCCTGCAAGCCTGGCGGTCTTGCTGCTTCCGTAAGCGCATCCTGTCGAAAACCGTGATCCGCAAGATCAACTCGACCCCGCATGACGGCTATGCCGAGCCCTTCGTCGGCATGGGCGGCGTGTTCCTGCGCCGCGATCGCCAGCCGAAGACGGAGGTGATCAACGATATCAGCGGCGATGTCGCCAACTTCTTCCGCATCCTGCAGCGGCACTTTCCGAAGTTCATGGATACGCTCCGCTTCCAGATCGCCGGCAGGCGCGAATTCGAAAGGCGATGAAGACCGATCCCGCCACGCTGACCGATCTCGAACGCGCCGCCCGCTTTCTCTACCTCCAGCGCCTTGCCTTCGGCGGCAAGGTTGCCGGCCGAAACTTCGGCTTCAGCAAGACCACCGGCGCGAGGTTCAACCTGGTCAAACTTGCCTCGACACTGGAGGACATCCACGAGCGGCTTTCCGGCGTCGCCATCGAGTGCCTGCCCTGGCAGGACTTCATCTGCCGCTATGACCGGCCGGGCATGCTGTTCTATCTCGACCCGCCCTATCGTGAAAGGAGCGCATAACTGTCGGATCACGGTGTGTCCGACGTTTTTTGGACTTGGCAGATGCAGGATCGTTATTCATTCGCGCTCATCTATCCTCACCACAATGCAAGCTGTGAGAACTTAGCCCGCGCAAAGATTTCCGTCCAGAAGCCGTTTCATTTCTGTCCAGAAGGCAGCGGTCCGCCACAGCATGGATGAAAATGCCTGAACATCAAGGGAACTCAGTCGCAACATGATGCGACACGGAAATGGACTGACTTGTCTCTAAGTTATTGAAATTTTTGGTAGCGGGAGAGGGACTTGAACCCCCGACACGCGGATTATGATTCCGCTGCTCTAACCACCTGAGCTACCCCGCCAACCGTACCTTCATATGAAAACCGCCGCTTCGAGCAGCTTGAAGGACGTTGTCTCCGGGAAATGCTTCATCGCCCGGGACGGGGCGTTATTAGGGCCTTCGCCAATGTGTGTCAAGCAGGTTCGGCGCAAATTTGCGGGCGCGGGAAAAGGGGCCGGGAGCCTTGAGAAAACAGGGTGGAGCGGACAGCGCGTTTCGCTTGAAGTCCACCGACGTGAGCGCGTCGGCAGAAGCCTGCAAGGCCCGGATCCGTCGCTTGCGGCAGGCATGCGGCAGGGGCGGGTATTCTTTTCTCGAAATGCGCGTCAAAAAGGCCTATATGGGCCGGATCAAGGAGCTGAAATGGCGCGTATGAACAAAAGCGAAGACTGGCAGGGGCGTCATGCACCGAGCCTGGAGGCGATCGAATCCCTGGCAATCGAGGCCTACGCCAAATTGCCAGAGCCTTTTCGCGCGCTGACCGGAGACCTCGTGGTCGAAATCGCGGATTTTCCGAGCGACGATGTTTTCGAGGATATGGCGCTGGAAACGCCGTTTGACCTGCTGGGTCTTTTCGAAGGCCGTGGCGTTTCAGAGCGTTTCACCATGGAAACCGGCGAGATGGTCAACCGGATCACGCTTTATCGCCGGCCGATCCTCGATTACTGGGCCGAAAACGAAGAGACGCTTGGCGATATTGTCACCCATGTGCTGATCCATGAGATCGGCCACCATTTCGGCCTTTCCGATGACGATATGCAGCGGATCGAGGAAAGCGCCGACGAAGACGTGCGCCGCTGAGACCGGTCGCCGTTCGACACGGTCAATCGCTTTGCGTATGTGCCGCTTCGGCAAAGCCGGGTTTTGGCAAAAGCGTCAGTTCGGGCGGCTGAAATCGCCCGATTTGTTGTCCATCACCCACAACTCACCCGACGAGATGTCGAACCAGGCACCGCAGAGCTTCAGCTTGCCCTGCTTTTCTGCGGTCGCGACATTGGGGAATGAGCGCAGATTGGCGATCGAGTTGCGGATCGAGATGCGCTCCAGCGAGGTTTGCCGTTCACCGACGGTCATGTTGGAGTTCGCGTTGATCTGCGTGGCTGCGGGTTTGAGAAGCGTTGTCCACTTGCCGATGAAGTCGCCGGGCGAAAGCGGCTCGACCTCAGGCGAGAGTGCGGCGTGGATGCCGCCGCATCGGCCGTGTCCCAGCACTACGATGTTCTTCACTTTCAGACCTTCAACGGCAAATTCGAGAGCTGCAGATGTGCCGTGATACTGCCCGTCGGGTTCATAGGGCGGAACCATATTGGCGACATTGCGGACCACGAAAAGTTCACCGGGCCGGGCATTGAAGATCATTTCGGGTGCCGCGCGGGAATCGCAGCAGGCAATCACCAGGGTTTGCGGCTTCTGCCCCTCTTCGGCCAGTGTCCGGTAGCGCGCGCTTTCTTCAACATAACGTCCGGACATGAAGCTCTTGTAGCCATCGAGAAGATATTTTGGAAACGCATCCATCAGCTTTGTTCCTCATACTTTTGCGCATCGCCGCGCGTCATTTTCTTTTACGCTGTCGGGCCGGGTGCATCAATTGACGGGTGACAAGTTTTGCAAGGGGCGCACCGAAGCGCGCTGTATTGCGTTCCAGCCGCAGTTCGTCGGCGCCCTCGCGTACGGCGCGCGCCAGAACTTCGTAAACCGCCGCGGTTGATTTCTCCAGCGCCTCGGCGGGCGGCACGGCGGCAAGACGGGCGGCCAGAAACAGCGCCGAAAACAGGTCACCCAGCCCGTTCGGCGGGTTTTCAAGCCGTCCATGCTCGGCAAGTATGGCTTGCCGCTCATCGACATAAAGTGCAGCAACCCCGTCCCGCATCATCGCTTCAGCGGATGTGACCACGACCTCGCGCGGGCCGAGCGCAAGTGCGGCGGCGATGGCGGCACTGTTGTCGGCAATCTCCGTGTTCGTAAGCCAGGACAGTTCGAAGCGGTTCGGCGTGGCGATATCGGCGAGCGGCAGAAGCTCGTCGCGGATCGCGCAGGCGGTTTCGGTCGAAACATAGAGCCCATTCTCGTCACCGCTTACCGGATCGCAGAGATAGATCAGGTCCGGGTTGTCATTCCTGAGCGATCGCACCAGTGCGCCAATGGCACGGGCCTGGGCAGGGCCGGCGATATAACCGCTGATCACGGCGCGGACTTCACCGCGCCAGCGGCTTGTTGCGAGTTCATCGAGCGCTCTGGCAAAACCGTCACTATCCAATTTCAGCCGGGTGGACGGTCCGTGGCCGGGATGATAGGGCATAATGATGGTTGGTACGGACCAGGTCGCAAGGCCAAGCGTTTCAAGCGCAAACACGATCGCCCGGTTGCCGATCGCGCCACGCATGACGTGACTGGAGATGGCGATGACCGCGCCGGCTTTTGTTTCGGTTGTCATTTCAGGTCCCGGTATGTTGTTGGGTCTTGCAACCGAAGCGATAGGAAAAGCGGAAATATTTTGCCATTTGCCTCAATTGCGCTCTAAATCGCTTGTTGGAGGGCGCTGTCAAGTCAGTGTCATGACGGCGACGTTATAGGACGGAAGGCGCAGAACGCAAAGACGGTTGGATATCCAGCCGGGTGCGGTCTTATCCGGAAAGAAAAAACACCCTGGAGGAAACATGGAAAATAAAGCCGATCAGATGCGCAAAAGCCTGATGGCCGCCGCCGAGAAGGCTGCCACTGCAGCGGGTGAGCCTTTCATCAATCCATTTTCCATGTTCGAACGGGCGAGCCCCGAGGACCTCGCGCGGTACGATGCGGCCATGCTCGCAAAGGCTGCTGTTCACGCCGCGCAGGAAGTCGGTGCTTTCGAGGGCGGTGAGGCCCGCGTCAATGTGGGTGCTGTTTCCGGCATCGCACCGTCGGGCATTGCGGCCGATGTGATCGCGATCACCGATCGTAACATGCCGTTCATCTACGATTCAGTGATGGCCGAGATCGGCGAGTTTACAACCGATATCCTGCTTGCCGTTCATCCCATCCTGATCGCAACGCCGGGAAAACCTGTCACCGCCTTCTCGCCTGAAACCGAGCACACGCCGGAAGACCGCATCAGCCATGTTCAGGTGCATGTGGCTGCCCTTTCGTCTGACACCCGTGCACGGCTGAAATCACGGCTGGAATATGTGCTTGGTCATGTGCGGCTTGCCGTCAACGACTGGCCGGCCATGCTCGAAAAGCTCGAGACCGCCATGGGCGAGATCAGTACGCGCGCACCGGATTCCATCAAGGCGGACGCACTGGAGGCCGTGCATTTTCTGGAATGGCTGCGTGACGGCAACTTCACCTTTCTGGGGATGCGGGAACTGGCCTACACCAATGAGGACGGCGCTGGCCGCGTCGAGCACATGGAGGGTTCCAGCATCGGCATTCTCTCCGATCCCGATATGCGGGTTTTGCGGCGCGGGGCGAACCCGGTGGTGTCCACGCCGGAAATCCTTGGCTTTCTGGAAGGACCGGAGCTTCTGCTGGTCACCAAGGCCAACACCACTTCGATCGTCCACCGCCGTTCCTATATGGATTATATCGGCGTCAAACGTTTTGGCGAGGATGGCAGAGCCGTCGGCGAGTTGCGCATTGTCGGCCTGTTCACGTTCACGGCCTATACTCAGTCGGCCAGACGGATCCCCTTGCTGCGCGCAAAACTGGCCGAGGTTTCGCGCCATTTCGGCTTCGAGCCCAAGAGCCATGCCGGACGCATGCTCCAGAACACGCTGGAATCCTATCCGCGTGACGAATTGTTTCAGGTTCCCGTTCACCAGCTCACCGAATTTGCCGAACAGATCATGGATGTCGCCGAGCGGCCGCGCATCCGTGTGCTGAGTCGGATTGACGGCTTCGACCGGTTCGTCTCCGTGCTGGTCTATATTCCGCGTAATCTCTATGATGCGCGTCTGCGGGAAAAGGTCGGAGACTATCTTGCCGAAGCCTATCAGGGGCATGTCTCGGCCTATTATCCGTCGTTTCCCGAAGGCCGGTCGGCACGGGTCCAGTTCATCATCGGCCGCCATAGCGATGAAAAGACGCCCGAAGTGCCGCAGGCCGAACTGGAAGACGCGGTCCGCAAGCTGGCTGCCAACTGGTCCGAGCATTTCCGTTCGCTCGCCGGTCCCGGCGCGCCTGCATTTGAGGCCAGTGAAGCCTACCAGGAGGCTTTTTCGCCGGAGGAGGCCTCTGCCGATCTGCGGCTGGTTTCGTCGGCTGCGGAAACCGGCATCCGGATTGCGTTTTATCGCGCCGGTGAAGGTGATGACGAGTTGCGGCTGAAGATATTTCATGCCGGCGGCCAGCTGGCGCTTTCACGACGGGTGCCGCTTCTGGAAAATCTCGGCTTTACCGTCATATCCGAACGGACGTTCGATCTGGCGCTGAAGAACGGCGATGCTGAACCTGTTGAAGTCATCCTGCACGACATGGAGCTTGTTGTTGATGGCACGGTGGTTTTCGATCTCGATGCCGACAGTGCGCGCCTCGAAGATGCCTTCACCGCTGCCTTCAGCGGCACTGTCGACAATGACAGCTTCAACCGGCTGGTGCTGCTGGCCGGTCTCGAGGTGGGGCAGGTCAATGTGCTGCGCGCCTATGCGCATTATCTGCGCCAGGCCGGTCTCAGCTTCACCGCAGACTATATCGCCCAGTCTCTCTGCCTTTATCCGGTGATCGCAGGTGCGCTGTTCCTGATGTTCCGTACGGCTTTCGATCCCGCACTGACCGACGAAGAGCGTGCCGAAGGACTGAAAAGCGCCCGCGCCACCATTACCGAGGGGCTGGAAGGCGTGCCGAATCTCGATGATGATCGCATCCTGCGGTTGTTCGTCAAGCTTGTGGATGCGACGCTGCGCACCAATTATTTCCAGACTGACGACAACGGCGCGCCACAGCCGAACCTCGCCTTCAAGTTTGCCTCGCGCTCGCTTTCTATCCTGCCCGAACCGCGGCCGTTCCGCGAAATCTTCCTGTATGGCCCCGAAGTCGAAGGTGTCCATCTGCGTTTCGGCAAGGTGGCGCGCGGTGGCCTGCGCTGGTCGGATCGCGGCCAAGACTACCGCACCGAAGTGCTCGGTCTGGTCAAGGCCCAGCAGGTTAAGAATGCGGTGATCGTGCCCGTCGGGGCCAAGGGCGGGTTCTACCCGAAGAAACTGCCTTCCGGCGGCAGCCGCGAGGAGATATTCAACGCCGGCCGTGCGGCCTATAAGAGCTATATCCGCACATTGCTGTCGATTACCGATAATATCGAGGATGGAGTCGTCATTCCGCCGTCGGATACGGTGCGTCTGGATGATGACGATCCCTATTTCGTGGTTGCCGCCGACAAGGGCACGGCGACCTTCTCCGATACCGCCAATGCGCTGGCGCAGGAGGCGGATTTCTGGCTGGATGATGCCTTCGCCTCAGGCGGTTCGGCCGGCTATGACCACAAGAAGATGGGCATTACCGCACGCGGTGCCTGGGAAGCGGTCAAGCGGCACTTCCGGGAAATGAACATCGATATCCAGACCACACCGTTTACCGTGGTTGGCGTTGGCGATATGTCCGGTGACGTGTTCGGCAACGGCATGCTGCTCTCCGAACAGATCAGGCTGGTGGCGGCTTTTGACCACCGCGATATCTTCATCGACCCCGATCCCGACCCGGCAATGGGTTTTGCCGAGCGCAAGCGGCTGTTCGGCCTGCCGCGCTCGAGTTGGCAGGACTACGACCAAAGCCTGCTTTCTGCGGGCGGGATGATCATTTCGCGACGCGAAAAGTCTGTGAAGCTGACGCCGGAAGCGGCCCAGGCGATTGGTCTGGCGGAAGGCGAATACGCACCATTCGACATCATCTCCGCGATCCTGAAGGCAAAGGCCGATCTGCTCTGGTTTGGTGGTATCGGCACCTATATCAAGGCGCGCACCGAAACCAACGGGGAGGTCGGTGACCGGGCCAATGATGCGATCCGGATCAATGCCGAGGAGCTGAGGGTGCAGGTGATCGGCGAAGGCGCCAATCTCGGGGTCACCCAGAAGGGCCGCATTGCCTTCGGCCTCAAGGGCGGACGCTGCAACTCCGATGCGATTGATAATTCCGCCGGTGTCAATTGCTCCGACGTCGAGGTCAACATCAAGATCGCGCTCGCATCTGCCATGCGCGCCGGGCGGCTTTCACGCGAGGACAGGGACGTCCTCCTTGCAGAAATGACCGAGGCAGTGGCCGGCATCGTTCTGGAGAACAATTATCTGCAATCATTGGCGATCTCTCTCAGCAATGAAGCGGGGCTTGCAAGCATGCTGGCGCTGTCGCGGATGATGGAGGTTCTGGAAAAGGACGGCCATCTTGACCGCACCGTTGAAACGCTGCCCGATGAAGAGGTACTGCGCGCGCGCCGACAGTCCGACAAGGGGCTGACCCGCGCGGAAACCGGCGTGCTGCTCTCCTACGGCAAGATCGTGCTGTTCGACCAGTTGCTGGAGAGCGGGCTGCCGGACGATCCTTACATGGAGCCGCTGCTCTACGGCTATTTCCCCGAACGCATGCGTGAAACCTATGCCGAGGATATCGGTGGGCATCGCCTCAGACGTGAGATCATCGCTACGCGGCTGGCCAACGACGTGATCAATCGCGGCGGACCGGAGTTTGTCATCAACGCTTGCGATATGACGGCTGCCACCCCTGCCGAAGTGGTCAAGGCCGGGGTCATCGCCCGCGACGGTTTCGGAATGGAAAAACTCTGGCAATCCGTCCATGCGCTGGACGGCCAGATCGACGGCCGCACGCAGAACGCCATTTATGCGCAATTGCGCTATCTCTTCAGCATCCTGACCCATCTTTTGATCCGCAACGGTCTGGCCGAAGGTGATATCGCGGATGCTGTCGGGCGGCTCAAAAGCGCCTTCGGCACCTTCCATGCCAGCATCGCCGACATGCTGCCCGATGCCCGGGCCGAGTGGCTGTCCGAGCAGGAAACGGGATGGCGGGAGGCCGGCGTGCCGGATGAGCTTGCCGCAGGCCTTGCCCGCCATCTTGCCATGATGTTCGTGCCGGAAGCGCTGCAGATTGCAAGCCGAAGCGGGCAGAGCCTTGAGCGGGCGGCCAGTGCCTATTTCAAGGTGACGAAGCTGTTCCATGTTTCGCCGTTGCTCAGTGTTGCGGCGCGGATGGATCCAACCGATTTTTATGATTCGCTGGCGCTGACGCGTTCGATGGATCAGATTTCGGCAAGCCGTCGCGATCTCGCCGCCAATGCGCTTGTCGGCTATGGTGACGCCGAAAACGCTGTCGAAGCGTGGCGGGAGGTGCATTCGGCCCGTATATTGCAAATTGCCGAGCAGTTGGAACGGCTTGCACGTTCCGGCGACCCGTCGATTGCCAAGACCACGGTCGCGGCCGGGCTCCTGAACGATCTGGCGCGTGATCTGAACTGATATCGTCAGGGTTTGACAAAACCGAAGGAAGCAGCAATCTGCGTCCCTGCTATTAAGGATGGATGCAATTGTCGCTTCTTGAGGAAAAAGCCACGGCGCGCGCTTTGCGTGCGCCCAGGTCCGGCATCTTTGGCTGGATGCTGTTCGATTGGGCAGCCCAACCGTTCTTCACGGTCATCATTACCTTTATTTTCGGCCCTTATTTCGTGTCCGAATTGGGGAGCGATCCGGTTGCAGGCCAGACCGCCTGGGCCCATGCGGCAACCATTGCGGGGGTGCTGGTGGCCCTCGGTGCGCCGTTTGCCGGCGCGCTGTCAGATACGGCCGGGCGCAACAAGCGTTTCATCGGGGGAATGGCAATCCTCCAGGCGGCAAGCCTGGCGCTGCTGTGGTTTGCGGCCCCCGGCAGCGGCTATTTCTGGCCTGCGGTTTTGATCATCACGGCAACGATTGCGGCGGAGCTGTCTGTCGTTTTCAATGATGCCATGCTGCCGCATCTCGTCAAACCCGATCGGATCAATCGGGTTTCCAACGATGCCTGGGGGCTGGGCTATCTTGGCGGCATGGTGTTTCTGATTGTGGTGGTCGTGTTCCTGACCGCCAATCCCGAGACCGGGCTGACGATCCTCGGAAAGGCGCCTTTGTTCGGGCTTGACCCGAAAACGGGGGAAGCCGCAAGGCTGACCGGGCCGCTGGCTGCGTGCTGGTACATCCTTTTCCTGCTGCCCTTCTTTGCGTTCACCCCCGATCGACCGCCGCTGAAACCCACCGGCAGGGCAATTGCGGCGGGTCTTTCTGATCTGAAGATGACGCTTGCGGCACTGAAAGGCCGTCCGGTTCTGATCCGGTTTTTGTTTGCCCGCATGCTGTTCATGGATGGGGTCAACGGGATCCTTATCCTTGGCGGGGCATTTGCCGCCGGCATGTTCGGCTGGGCGACCATGGAAATCGGCATTTTTGGCATTATTTTGAACGTGGCTGCGATCTTCGGCTGTTTCCTGGCTTCGCGCTTCGGGCGTCGTGCCAATGCGAGCACTGTGGTTCTGATCGCGCTTCTGGTGCTGGTGCTGGCAACGCTTGGTGTGGTTTCGACCACGAAAAACGCGACTATTTTCGGGCTGTTGAGCTTCGGCCCGTCCTCGGCGGAGGGGCTGTTTGCCGCCGGGGCGGAAAAGGCGTTTCTGGCCTATGGCGTTCTGATCGGTCTTGCCTTCGGGCCGGTGCAGGCGGGCTCGCGCGCATTTCTGGCCACCCGTGTTTCGCCCGAAGAGGCGGGGCGGTTCTTCGGTCTTTTTTCGCTCACCGGCCGGATGACCAGTTTTCTGGCAACCGGTTCCTTCGCGGCTCTGACCGGCTGGACCGGATCGCCCAATCTAGGCATGGCGAGCCTGCTGGTTTTTCTGGTCGCAGGCCTCGTGCTGTTCGTGCCTGCAATGGCAAGCGAGGAAAGGCGGCAGTGATCGCTGCCGCCCTTATCGCCTAATGGCGGAAGGTGCGGGTGCCGGTGAACACCATGGCGACGCCATTGGCGTTGGCTGCGTCGATGACTTCCTGGTCCCGGATAGAGCCGCCCGGCTGGATTACTGCCGTGGCGCCTGCGGCAACGGCTGAAAGCAGGCCGTCGGCAAACGGGAAGAAGGCTTCGGAGGCCACAGCAGAACCGCGTGTCATCGGCTCCGGCCATCCTGCGGCCTTGGCTGCGTCCTCGGCCTTCAGGGCAGCGATACGGGCGCTGTCGATCCGGCTCATCTGGCCGGCACCAATACCCGCCGTCTGGCCGTCCTTGACGTAGACGATGGCGTTCGACTTGACATGTTTGGCAATCGCGAAGGCCATCTTCAGGTCTTCCAGTTCGCGCTCGCTCGGCGCACGCTCGGTCACCACAGTCAGCTCGATCTCGTCGATCATGGCGTTGTCGCAGCCCTGCACCAGGAAGCCGCCGGCAACGGTCTTGAGGTTGAAACCGCTGGCGCGCGGATCGGGCAGAGCGCCGGTGGTCAGCAGGCGCAGGTTCTTTTTGGCGGCGATGATCGCCTTTGCCTCGTCATCGGCATCGGGGGCGATGATCACTTCGGTGAAGAGCTTGACGATCTCGCTGGCTGTCGCGGCGTTCAGTGTCTGGTTCAGTGCGACAATGCCGCCGAACGCCGATTGGTTGTCGCAGGCAAGCGCCCGGCGATAGGCCTCCAGCAGCGTGTCGGCACGCGCCACGCCACAGGGGTTGGCATGTTTGATGATGGCGCAGGCCGGGGCGATTTCCGGCGAAAACTCCGCGACCAGTTCGAAAGCGGCATCGGTGTCGTTGATGTTGTTGTAGGAGAGCTGCTTGCCCTGATGCTGGGTCGCATTGGCAACGCCCGGCCGCTTGTCGCCGGTGACATAGAAGGCGGCGGACTGGTGCGGGTTCTCGCCGTAGCGCATCTCCTGGCGCAGCGTGCCGCCAAGGGTTCGGTGGCGCGGCGTTTCGATGGCGAGCGCTTCGGCAAACCAACCGGAGATCGCTGCATCATAAGCGGCCGTGCGGGCATAGGCGCGGGCGGCAAGTTGCTGGCGCAGCGCATAGGGCAGGGTGCCGTTGCCGGCCTCCAGTGCCTCGGTGATCGCGCCGTAGTCTTCCGGATCGGTGGCGACTGCGACATAGGCATGGTTCTTGGCCGCAGCGCGGATCATCGCCGGTCCACCGATATCGATGTTTTCGACGGTGGTCGGATAATCGCCGCCGGCTGCGCGCACCGCTTCGAAGGGGTAAAGGTTGATGACGGCAAGGTCGATGCCTTCAATGCCGTGTTCCCGCATGGCCGCCTGATGTTCTTCGTCATCGCGGATGGCGAGCAGGCCGCCATGGACCTTCGGATGCAGCGTCTTTACGCGCCCGTCCATGATTTCCGGAAAACCGGTCACGGTCGAGACGTCGGTGACCAGAAGCCCGGCTTCGGCAAGCGCCTTGTGGGTGCCGCCGGTCGAAAGCAGACGCACGCCGCGCGCGGCAAGGGCGCTGGCGAATTCGACAATGCCGCTCTTGTCAGAGACGGAGAGAAGAGCGGTTCTGATCTCGACGAGATCGGGGGCGGGGATTTTCTTCGAGGCGACGGCCATGACGAGGTCCTTCAGTCAAGCGCGTTTCCAGCGGATGAAGGCTGCAAGCGCAACGGCAAACACATTTTTCTGCAAGGTTGATTGCGGATGGCACGCTCTAGCATGCCTTCGGCAAATGTGAAACCATCAGCTCAGACGGTTCATCCGCCATTGAATGTCGGGGTGTTCGCCGATCGTCCATGAAATTACGATCTGGCGTGAGGCGGTTTGGCCCGCGCTTGCGGCAAAAAACAGATCGTCCTCAATCACCGGTGCAAAACCGGGTGCGCAGAACAGCCAGCTTTCATTATCAGGCGCGGTCAGGAAGATTGTGTCGTCATCCTCCTGCATGGTCCAGATCGCCGGATGCAGATGAAAACGGGCAATGGCAACCGTGCGGTCGTTGTGGGTCGGCATGCCATCCATTTTGCGGCGGAAGCCGTCTGTGCCGGTGATCTCGGCTCCGTCCGGCGAAAGCGTGAGCGTTCGCTGAAGCATCAGCCCGAAGCGGCTGAGATAGCCGTCATGGCGCATGAAAAGGCGGTCGTGGCCATTCTCGTCGGTATTGCGTTCGCTTTCGATGCGGATCATGCCGCCGCAGGCGACAGGGCCGAGAAAATCCGAGCGCGAAAATCGCATGGCTGAATGGTCGTCGATAGTAACGGCCGAGTGCGCGGCGGTCGTGCGCGCCAGCCGGATGGTCGTCTCATTGGCCTGAAGCGGCAGACCGACATTGACGATGAACCGGTTCTTTCCCGCAGACATTTCGAAAGCGGCGGCCCCGGCATGGGCGGTTTTGGAAAGGTGGGCCGAAAGCGGCCGGCCGGTATCGGCGATCAGTGTCGTTTTGCCGGCCTGCAGCCGGTCGAAGCCCGAGTGCGGAAGCGCCCTGAAAACCGAGCCACCGGTTTCATCGTAGCGCAACAGCGCGGATAGCGCGGTACCGGGCACCATTCCTGCGCCATTGAACAGTGCAAGGTCGCCATCGTTGTGACGGAAGAAATTCAGCGCCGCATAGGCACGGTCGATGCTCGGCACCAAGCGTTTCGGCAGTGTCTGGTCGAGATTGATATAGGTCTGGCGCAGCGGCAACATGCGCAGAAGAAGGCTTACCAGCGTGTCGGCGCTGCGGCTGATATGGCCTCCGTCAGGCAGGATCTGCCGTTCAAGCTCTTCATCGAGCCGGCGTGCGGCCTCGCGCTTACGGTGGTCGGAAAGGTCGAGACTGATGGTCGCCATTGCCAGCACGATCGCGGTCTGGAGGCGGATCTCGTCACGTGGAAGGGTGCCGTAACGCCGTCTGAGGACCCGTTCGTGACGCGCAATTTGATCAACAAACCGGCGGTAGAAGGCGGTGTCAGCGCCCTTGAGAACGACGGTGGAGTGAGAAAGCCAGGCGCTGAGTCGCCAGACCGTGATATCGGTCTGCCAAACCGTTCCTCTTACGGCGCGGTGGCGGCGCAGGAAGCTCAGCACGGTTGCGCGGGCAAAGATATGGGCATCCTCGCTGTGCCGGACTCTGAGATGCCTGAGCCAGGAAAACGCCGCCAGCTGCCGCTCGAAGGCGAGGCTCGGCATGTCGAAGGAAAAGGCTGGACGTCCGCCAGTCTCGAGCACCGCGCCGGCAAGCGCGAAACGGCCCGCCAGCAGGTCTTCGCCTTCCAGAGGATCTGCGATCCTGAGATCGGTCGGGGCGACAAGAAGACGGCTGGCGCGACGGCCGGACAAAAACTGCGGCATCGGCGGCCGTGCCGAAAGCAGCATGCAATGTGCGCGCCGAAGCATTTCCCGACTGTATAGGGACGCGTAACGCCAGATTTCCGAAACCGGAAAGTCCAAAGGTGCACCCTGTCTTTTTTGTTTTTATCACGCGCGGAAGGAGTTCCTGCCAACGTGTCGGCCTAGCCGAAGAAGTTGAAGGCTTCCTTAAAGCGTAAAGACATTAGTTCTTTCTTAAGTGCGGGAATGCACGATTACGGAACCTAATTCAAGAACTTGGCGTGAAATTGGTGTCAGCGTTTTCTGAGTGCAACCGCATAGAAACCGTCGAGGCCGGTGGCACCGTCAAGCATATCGGCGGGCGTTGTGCGGATCGCGCCGGAGTGATCCAGGAGATGGCCGAGCGGGCCGATGGTCTCCGGGGCAAATGCCGCCAGTTCCACATCGTGGCGTTCCGCAAGCAGCCGGGCGACATTGGCTTCGCCCTCCAGCGGGTCGAGTGAACAGTTGGAGAAGATCACGATACCACCGGGCCGCACCATGGTCAGCGCGCGCTCAAGCATGGCGTACTGAACCCCGGCCAGCTTTTCGATATCGGCGAAATCCTTGGTCCACAGCACGTCCGGGTGGCGGCGAACGGTGCCGGTGGACGAGCAGGGTGCATCCACCAGCGCGGCGTCGAAAAGTGTCTCGGGCTGGTATTCCATCATGTCGGCGCAAGTGGTGTCTGCCGAAAGCTTCAGCCGTTCTAGGTTCTGGTTGAGGCGTTTCAGCCTGGTTTTCGAGCGTTCCAGTGCGGTCACGTCCGCACCCTGCAGAACAAGCTGCGCGGTCTTGCCGCCGGGAGCGGCGCAAAGATCGATCACGCGTTTTCCGGTCAGGTCGCCAAAAAGGCGGGCGGGGATCGCCGCAGCGGCATCCTGCACCCACCATTCGCCGTCATCGAAACCCGCCATTGCCGTAACCGCCCCGGAGGGCTTGTCGAGGCGGATCGTGCCGGTTGAAAGCACGGTGCCGCCGAGCCGCTCGGCCCAGCCTTCCGGATCGGATTTGACGGAGATATCGATGCTCGGCGGGGTGAGCTGAGCGCGGCCGATGGCGAAGGCCTTTTCCGCGCCATAGATCTCTTCAAGCCGCTCGCGGAACCAGTCGGGGATCGGCGAGGCGGTTGCCAGTTCGGCAAGCGTCTTTTCCTTCCGGCGGGAAAGCCGGCGGAGGACGGCATTGACGAGGCCGGCAAACCGTTTGTTGCGCGGATCGGCATTGGCCTGTTCCACCGCGATATCGACGGCGGAATGATCGGGAATGTCGAGATAGAGGATCTGGGCCGCCGCAATTGTCAGCACATGAGCGAGCGCACGCGCGCCGGAGGGCAGAGGCCGCTCAAGCAGGCGGGTGATGGCGGCATCGAGCATCGGCTTGTGGCGCAGCGATGTCAGCACCAGTGCGCGGCAAAGCGACTGGTCTGCGACGGAAAGGCTGCGGTAGGTGCCATTGCCGTGCTCAATGTCGAACATGCCGTCGAGCGGCGTCTTGCGGTCGACAACGGCCGCGAGAATTTTCGAGGCCGCTGCACGGGGCGCATAGCCCGGCTTTTGCTCGGACGTGGAAACGATATTTTGCGAACGGGCCTTTTTCGCGCCCGTTCGTTTGATGTCATCATTCAAGACCAGGGACCTTTGACAGGCGGATCTCCGCCATTGCTGCGGCCGGTATTGGGCACCGAACGCGATCTGCGGGTCGCCTTAGCAGGCCTTGGTGCTGCCGTCGAGGTCGTGCCCATTTGAGCGGCCTGTTGATTCAGGGCTGCGATACGGTTTTCCGTATTCGGATGGGTGGCAAACAGGCTGTCCATCTTTTCGCCCGACAGCGGATTGATGATGAACATGTGCGCGGTTGCCGGGTTGCGTTCGGCGCGTTCGTTATGGATGACCTTGTTGCCATGCGCGATCTTCTTGAGCGCTGAGGCCAGCCATAGCGGATTGCCGCAAACCTCACCGCCGCGCTTGTCGGCGGAATATTCCCGGGTGCGGCTGACGGCCATCTGCACCATTGCGGCAGCCATCGGCGCCACGATCATGGCGACGAGGACGCCGATAAAACCGAACGAATTGTTGCGGTTGCCGCCGAAGAAAAAGGCGAAATTGCCGAGCATGGAGATCGCACCCGCAAGCGTCGCGGTGATCGTCATGGTCAGCGTGTCGCGGTGCTGCACATGGGCAAGCTCATGGGCCATCACGCCGGCCAGTTCCTCGCGCGACAGCATCTTCAATATGCCTGTTGAGGCGGCAACGGCCGCGTTTTGTGGGCTGCGGCCGGTTGCAAACGCATTTGGCTGGGGGTTGTCGTAAAGATAGACCTTGGGCATCGGCAACCCGGCGCGCTGCGCAAGCTCGCGCACGAGGTTATAGTATTCGGGCGACGTGCTGGCATCGACTTCCTGCGCGCCATACATGCGCAGCACCATCTTGTCGGAGTTCCAGTAGGAAAACACGTTCATGCCTGCGGCGATCATAAGCGCGATCATCATCCCGGCCCGGCCGCCGATCATAAAGCCGATGGCCATGAACAGCGCCGTCATGAAGGCAATCAGCATGGCAGTGCGAACAAGATTCATCTTGACGTCTCCAGAAGCGAAATGGACCTTATACCGGACGCAAAGTCCGACTATATGATGGTTTCAAAATCGGACTATAAGTGGGGCACGACCAATCATATATCAATATTGCAACGCCCGAAGGGATGATGGAAAGTTTTCGAAATGAACGACGCAGACAATACCCCCGACCATGCGCGAAATGACAGTCAGGCGGATGGCGCACCTTCCGCGGCTGAGCTTGCTGCACTGACGTCAGGCTCCGAACTTCCCGCGGCCAATCCAGAGGAAGAACGCCGTGCCGGACTGCCGGAGGCTGCAAAACGCGCACTGGCGGAAGCGGAGGAACGTCGTAACGCTGCTGCTGCTGCAGAACGCCCCGCAAGTGAACTCGGGGGACGCGGTGGACTGGACCCTGCCCGATACGGCGACTGGGAAATCAAGGGTCGCGCGATCGATTTCTGATATAGGTGTATATTCCTATTGAAATCTTCGTTATTGAGGAATAAATTCCTTTATATGAATCGCTTTGCTCTGAAACACCTGACGGTGGTGCTTTTTGCCTGCCTGCTTTTTTTGCCTGTCGCCCGTGCCGAGGATATCTATGCAGGGCCGGTGCGCGCGGAGGTCGTGCGCGTGATCGATGGCGATACGATCGTTGTCCAGGCGCGGCCGTGGCCCGGACAGATTGTCGAGACCTCGGTCAGGATACGCGGGGTCGATACTCCGGAGTTGCGTTCTTCCTGCAATGCCGAGCGGCAGGCGGCGTCAATTGCCAGAGATTATGTCGTTTCGCTGCTCCACGCAGGCGAGACGGTCCAACTCAGGCAGATTGCGGGCGATAAGTATTTCGGCCGCGTGGTGGCCGATGTGATGCTGCCGGACGAGCGGGATCTCAGCTATCTGCTTCTTGAGGGGGGCCTCGCCGTTTCCTATGATGGCGGACGCAAGCAGCCTTTCGTCTGTCCCTCGTCCTGAGGACGCAGAAACGGCTTTTCAATGGGCTTCCCGGGAGTTTTCATGTCCGAACCATACCAACCCGTCGTTACCGACCAGCAGCATGCCGTTTCGGTGGATGGATTTCCGATCACGCTTCCGCTGGTTGCCATCAGGCCCGATCTGGCGATTTCGCTGATGATGGTGATCGACCTCGGGGTCCGTTTCGGAGAGCATTGCGGAAACAAACTCGCCGATGTTCTGGCGCCGCTGAGGCCGGATATCGTCGTGGGGGCTGCGACGCTCGGCATTCCGGTAGCAATCGAGGTGACCCGCGCGCTTGCGCTCGACCGTTATGTCATTTTGCAGAAATCGCCCAAGGTGCATCTCGGGGCCGCGCTCGAGCAGAAAATCACCTCGATCACTTCCAAGGGCGAGCAGCGCCTGTTGCTGGACGATCGTGCCGTTCCGCTTCTCAAAGGCAAGCGCGTGGTGATCGTCGACGACGTTGTGGCATCCGGTTCGAGCCTCAAAGGGTCAGTGGAACTGGTGCGCAAGGCCGGTGGCAATGTGGTCGGTCTTGGGGTGATCCTGACGGAAGCGCGGGAATGGGAGGCTGTGCTCGGAAACGATGCCGCGCTCGTCAAAGGGCTTGCCCATATCCCTCAGTTCAAGCTGGCAGATACCGGGAAATGGGTTGCCCGGCCGGAGACCCTGTAGCGCCTCCAGCGAAAAAGGCCGCACCGTTTCCGGTGCGGCCAGCGGCTTTCCTCACGGACGGAAAATCTATCCGCCATACATGAGGTTCGGGAGGAACAGGACGATACCCGGTACGAACAGCAGCAGGCAGATCAGCGCGAACACGGCGGCGATGAAGGGAAGTGATTCCTTCACATATTCCTCCACCGGCGTGTCGAGCAGACTGCACACCGTGAACATCGCAACACCGACCGGCGGCGTCATCGAGCCGAAGGTGACAATGGTCATCATCAGGATGCCGAAATGGACCGGGTCGACGCCGGCTTTGACAACCACCGGAACCAGGATCGGGGTCAGCAGCAGCACGAGAATGGTGCTTTCGAAGAACAGGCCGGCAATGAACAGGCCGATCAGAATGACGGCAACGATCACGACCGGGTTGGCCAGGCTCTCGAGCATGAAACTGGCGACATCCTGGGGAACCTGCAGGAAGATGATGGCAAAGCCAACCATGCCCGACATCAGGATGATCAGCATGATCAGTCCGATATCCGAGATCGCATGGCCGAAGGCACGCTTGATGGCGTCAAACGTCATCACGCGATGGGCAAAGCAGCCAACCAGGATGGCATAGACGACGGCAAAGGCGCCAACTTCAGACGGTGTGAACAGTCCGCCACGGATCGAGCCGATCAGAAGCACGGGAAAAAGCAGCGCCCACTTTGCCCCCCAGGCGGAAGAGCCCAGTTCGCGCGCCGTCGGCTTCCGCATTTCCTTCATCACATAGCCGCGCTGGCGGGCCACGAGCCATGCGGCCGTCATCAGGAAGACCATCATCAACACGCCGGGGACGATGCCCGCCATGAACAGGCGGCCGATCGAGACCTGCCCGACATAGCCATAAAGGATCAGGCCGATCGAGGGCGGAATGGTCGAGGTAATCAGCGAGGAGATCGCGATCACGGCGGACGAATAGCCCTTGGAATAGCCGTTCGAGATCATCTGCGGGCCAAGCACGCGGGCTTCCATCGCGGCATCGGCTACAGCCGAGCCAGAAACCCCGCCCATCAGCGTCGACAGGATGATCGAGACCTGGGCGAGACCACCGGCCATCCAGCCGACGGCAACCTTGGAGAAGGTGAACAGACGGTCGGTGATGCCGCTCTCGTTCATCAGGTGGCCGGCAAGCACGAAGAAAGGCACCGCCAGCAGCGGAAAGCTCTGCGAGACGGTGGCGATTTTCTGCACGCCGATCGAGACCGGCATGATGTCGGAGGTGAGAAAGAAGGTGAAGCCCGAAATGCCGATGGCAAAGGCGATGGGTGCACCGATAAGCATCAGCGCAAAAAAGACGATACCGATAAGGGCCATGATATTACTCCGCAGCGCCGGTTGGGATGACCGGTTCTTCTTCGGTGGCGGCACGGGTGTAGACCAGCAGCCGGCCACTCTTGGCGCTTCTCCAGGCCTCGACCAGATTGCCGATGATCGAAATCGAAAGCATGACGCAGCCTGCGGGAACGGCAATCGTGACCCAGGCATAGGAGAGCCCGGAATCGCCGAACTGGCGTTCCTTGTTCAGCATGGTCAGGTCATAGCCTTCAACCGCCAGCAGCATCAGGAAGCCGACGAACAGGCCGGCAAGCGCCGTCTCAAGAATGAGGCGGTAGCGATAGGGGAAGGGGCGCACGAGGTAGTCCACCCCGAGATGGCCGCGCTCGCGCATGGCACGTGTTGCGCCGATGAAGCAGAGCCAGATAAACAGCAATTGCGCCAGATCGACCGACCAGATCAGCGGATAGCCGAAAAAGCGCATCGTCGCGGCGATGAACACCAGTACCGTGATCACGGCAAGCAGGGCGGCTCCGACGACGAATTCGATCTTTGCGAGGAAACCGGGCATGGTGGCCCCTCCAGGTATGGGTTGGGGAGCATCTCCGCTTTCAGTCCGCTTTGAAATGCTCTTGAGCGATTGTTTTTCCGCGGTGGATTTCCGTTTCGCGGGTACGCCGGTGCTTTAAAACGTGGATGGGCGGTGCGCATCCGCGCTGTTCCGGCCAATGGGTCGGGGACGACGGACCGCGGCTTTGCGCGCGGCCCGTCAGTTCTGTAAAGGTCGTGACCTTTACTGTGCGGCGATGGCCTGCAGCTGATCACGCAGGTCGCCATAGCCCAGATTGTCATAGACAACGGCCGTGGCTTTCTTGAATGGCGTGATGTCGATTTCCTCGACGGCAACACCATTGTCGATCAGCTGCTGCTGAAGGCTCGCCAGAGCATCCTGCGTACCGTAGGAGGCGATGTCGCCAGCCTTCAGAGCTTCTTCATGCAGAACCGTCTGAAGATTTTCCGGCAGCGAATCGACCCAGGCTGCAGAGGTGATCAGGCCGGTGATCAGGTTGATATGGCCGGTCAGCGTGATGTTGGTGATGACCTCGTCAAGCTTGGCGCCGACAACGGCTGGAAGCTGGGCTTCAGCGCCATCGATCACATTGGAGGAAATCGCCGAATAGACTTCGCCCCAGGGCATCGGCGTCGGCGTCGCGCCCATTGCGTCGATCGTGCCCGTCCAAACCGGAGCGCCGGGGGTGCGCATGCGTACGCCTGAAAGGTCGTCCGGGCCGCCAATCGGTTTCTTGGTCAGCAGGTGACGCTCGCCCTGCCACCAGTTGAAGCTCAAAACATCGAGGCCGGCATCGTCATGCAGCTTTTCGGCCCATTCGTCGAACAGGTCCGAGGTGACAACCTTGCGGATGCCATCATAGCCATTGGCGAGATAGGGTGCGCCGAGCACGCCGAATTCGTTTACGAATACAGCGAGGCGGCCACCGTCAACGACAACGGCAACGGGCGCACCGGCGCGGGCCTGTTCGAGCACGTCCTCGTCGGGACCGAGCTGCGAGTTCGGGAACAGGCGAACTGCGAGCGCACCGTCCGAGGCTTCGGCGACATTGTCGCGGAAGGCTTCGAGACCCTTGTAGAGCGGGTCATTGGTGGCAAGCGCTGTATTGACGTTCAGCGTATAATCGGCGGCAAGTGCCGAGCCGGCGAGAAGGCTGGCCGCAAGACCTGCCAGTGCGATGCTGCCCAGTTTGGTGAAATGTGTCATATCGTCCTCCCATTCAGACGTTGGTGGTTGGGGCCTTTTGCCCCGGGTCTTCGAAAAACTCAGGCTTTTCCTCAAAAATTGCGGGAAGGTCACTGAGGATCTCCCGCAGGTGACCGCGAACGGCAAGTTCGGCGGCCTGCTGATCGCCGGCGCCTATGGCGTCGACAATGGCTCTGTGCTGGGCGGTCAGCTTGACCATCGGAAAGCGCAGCAGGCTCAGATAACGAACCCTGTCCATCTGCACCTTTAGGCCTTCGATCAGCGCCCAGGCCCTTGCCTTGCCGGCGGCATCGGCAAGCGTCTTGTGAAACAGTTCGTCGAGCGCGATGAAGCGGTTGGCATCCGTTGTCGCCGCTTCGCTCTGCTCCTGAAGCTGAAGTCTCAGTTCTTCCACCAGTCCGGGGTCGGGTCTGGCGGCAAGGAGTTTGACGATATCTGCCTCGATGGCCTCGCGGACGAAGCGGGCATCCATCACAGCCGCCTGCGAAATACGGCGCACGAATGTGCCGCGTTGCGGACGGATCTCAAGCAGCCCCTCTTCGGAGAGCTTGATGAAAGCTTCACGCACGGGCTGCCGACTGACGGCAAAGCGCGCAGCCAGTTCCGATTCGGAAAGCCGCGAGCCCGGCGGCAATTCATTGTGGAGGATCAGGTCGCGCAGAATACCGTGCAGCTGCGCGCCGACCGGAGCGCCCGGTGCAATGCTGACGGTGATTGTCTCTGGCAACATGGTTTTACCTCCCGATGTTTTTTATCGTGCACCATACTTCCATACTAGTCAACAATAGAATTTGGTGATAGTGATTTTGCCAGGTTGGGCTTGCCTTTCATCGAGGCTCGCCTGGAATAACGAATTCGCTCAGGGAGAAAAAAATGAGGCAGACTTGGCGCTGGTTCGGGCCTTTGGATCGTGTGTCGATTGATGACATGCTGCAGGCAGGCGTGGAGGGTGTTGTGACCGCGCTTCACCATGTGCCCACAGGCGAGGTCTGGACACCGGAGGAAATCGCGAAGCGGCAGCAGCAACTCGCCGTCATGACCGACGGCGGCCCTTCCGGCCTCAAATGGGACGTGGTCGAAAGCCTGCCCGTATCCGAGGATATCAAGAAGCAAAAGGGTGGCTGGCGTAGCCATATCGAGAACTACAAGCTCAGCCTGGAAAATCTCGCTGCTGCGGGGATCGAAACGATCTGCTATAATTTCATGCCGGTGCTGGACTGGACCCGAACCGATCTTGCGTGGCGCTTGCCGACGGGCGCGACCTGCATGCGCTTCGATTATGCCGATTTTGCCGCCTTCGATATCCATGTTCTGGAACGCAAGGGTGCAGCTGAGGATTTCCCGGAGGCTCTCCGTGAGGAAGCTGCACGCCGTTTCGCCGAAATGGATGATGAGCGCCAGCAATTGCTTGCCAGGAACATCGTTTTCGGGCTGCCGGGCGCAGCCGAGAGCTTTACCCTTGAAGACGTCCGCCTGCATCTGGCCGAATATGCAGCCCTCCCGGCGGAGGGGTTGCGCACCAATTTCACCGCCTTCCTCGAGGAAGTCGCACCCGTTGCCGAAAAGCTTGGCCTCAGGCTCTGCTGCCACCCGGATGATCCGCCCTTCGGTCTGCTCGGGCTGCCGCGTGTGATGTCGACCGAGGCCGACTACAAGGTGATGATGGACGCGGTTGATACGCCCGCAAACGGCATCACACTGTGCTCCGGCTCGCTCGGTGCGCGCCCGGACAACGACCTTCCCGGCATGATGGAGCGCCTTGGTGATCGTGTGCATTTTCTGCATTTGCGCAATGTTCACCGCGAGACGGCTGACATCAAGGGATCGTTCTACGAGTCTGAACATCTCGGTGGCGATACCGACATGGTGGCGCTCGTTGCTGCTGCTCTCTCAGAGGAAAAGCGCCGGCGCGATGCCGGCCGGGCCGACTGGAGCATTCCGTTCCGCCCCGATCACGGCCTTGATATCCTCGATGACCAGAACCGTAAGGCACAGCCGGGCTATCCGGCCATCGGCCGCCTCAAGGGGCTTGCCGAATTGCGTGGTATCGTGGCTGCCCTCAGCCGTTGATTTCCTCCTCCGGCTGCGCGAAGGTCAGCGCCAGCAGGTTTTCGCGCAGCCGGGGCGGGTCATCGTCGACCACCGCGTTGAGCTGGTCATGCGCCAGACCGGCACGGCACGCAAAATAAGATTCAGCCGTTCTTCAGTCAGGCTGATCCGTCGCGCGCGCTTTTCGGAGATGAACGGAATGACGTTTGGTGCCAGGCGCATGCTCGATGGCGGTGTTGACCTTCTGTTTGCCGGAAACCGGCTCGTTGCCTGGTCGCTTATACGCTGACAGGCTGTTCACAAATTGCCGCTTGTCATTTCGAAACCCCGCGCCTAAGTTTGATGGTGTCGGTCGGAGGTCCGGTCGGCGACGTTCTCAGGGCGGGGTGAAATTCCCCACCGGCGGTAATTGCTCTTTGGAGCATCAGCCCGCGAGCGCCTTGATCGAAGGGAACTCCCTGGCGGCCAAGGGTCAGCAGATCCGGTGTAACTCCGGAGCCGACGGTTAGAGTCCGGATGGAAGAGAACAGCGTGCGATGACGCGTGGACTGTATCCCGTTTTTCGGGTGCGGTGCCGTATTTCATTCCGCTTTTTTGCCCTGCATGGCGTCTTTTTCGAATGATGAGGCCAGCGCATGGGCATCCAACCCGCCGCAGACAGTCTGAATTCCGCCATCATGACGGCCGCGCTATCGCGGGCGCTCGCCGGTACCGTGCGGTTTGCAGGCGCAACCGCACCCAACCCGCCGGTGGGCTGTGTGCTTCTCGATGCTGACGGCATGGTGATTGCCGAAGGGTTTCATCGCAAGGCCGGCGCACCGCATGCGGAAGCCGAGGCGATTTTCAAAGCACGCGCGGCCGGGCTTGTCAGCCATATCGATACTGTTGTCGTCACGCTTGAACCCTGCAATCACCACGGCCGCACGCCGCCTTGCGCCGATGCCATTCTCGCAACACCGGCTCGTCGGGTGATTATCGGTGCGCCCGATCCGAACCCGAATGTGGCAGGCGGCGGGGCCGGGCGTCTGGCTGCCGCCGGGCTCTCCGTAATCTTTGCTTCTGAACTTGCGGATCGCCGCGCGCGACAGTTGGCGCAGCAGGCAGCCCGGCTGATCGCGCCCTTTGCCAGGCGGAGCGTCACCGGCCTTCCGTGGGTCACCGTCAAGCAGGCGATCGATGAGAATGGCGGCATGGTGCCGCCTGCGGGCGCCACCACATTTACCTCTTCTTCCTCATTGACGCTGGCCCACCGCCTGCGCCGTCGTGCTGATGCGATTCTTACCGGTTCCGGCACGATCCTCGCCGACAATCCGCAATTCACCGTCAGGCGAGTGCCCGATTTTGCGGGCAAGCAGCGTGTGCTTGCGATTCTCGACCGGCGCAACCGGGTGTCGGCGGGTTATGTCGCGGACGCCGAGACGCGCGGATTTTCGGTTCTGAAATCCGATAGCCTTCTGGATGTGCTGCGCGAGCTGGGAAAGCAGGGCGTCATGGAAGCTCTGATCGAAGCCGGCCCGACATTGACCACCACCGTGCTCGAAAGCGGGCTCTGGGACGAACATGTGTTGATTGAAAAGGGCGATCCCGACCGGGTTCGGTTCTTTCATCGCGACCCTGAATTTGACGCACTGGACGAGGCGGCCTTTCCGCTCGGAGAACAGACATGACAAGAATGGAACGCAACCTGACGGCCTCTTCGGTTGAAAAGGCCCTTGAGACCCTGAAAGCCGGCGGCATGGTGCTGCTGGTCGATGACGAGACCCGTGAAAACGAAGGCGACGTCGTCGTTGCCGCCGATTTTGCGACGCCCCAAGCCGTCAATTTCATGGCGAAACATGCCCGCGGGCTGATCTGCCTGACGCTAACGGGCGAACAGGTTGACCGGCTTGGCCTGCCGCCGATGGTGCCGAACAACCGAGCCCGCCATTCAACGGCGTTTACTGTCTCCATCGAGGCGGCGAAGGGCATTACCACCGGCATTTCGGCTGCGGAACGTGCGCACACCATTGCTGCCGCCGCCAATCCCGATGCAGTGCCGTCCGATATCGTCTCGCCCGGCCACATGTTTCCGCTGCGCGCGGCGGAAGGCGGGGTTCTGGCGCGCGATGGCCATACCGAAGGTGCCGTCGATTTGGCGCGTCTTGCCGGCCTCAACCCGGCGGCCGTCATTTGTGAGGTGATGCGCGACGATGGCGAGATGGCGCGGCGACCCGATCTGGAAGTTTTCGCGGCGACCCACGATATGCCGCTCCTGACGATCCGCGACCTTGCTGAATATCGGATGCGCACCGAAATCCTCGTCGAGGAAGTCGCAAGCGCAGCGCTGCCGACCGCGGTTGCGGGTTTTCAGGCCCACGCCTTCAGAAGCCTTATCGACGGAACCGAACATCTGGCGCTGGTGAAGGGGCCGCTCGGTGATGCACCGCTGGTGCGCGTCCACTCCGAATGCCTGACCGGCGATGTCTTCGGTTCGCTCAGATGCGATTGCGGCGCGCAGTTGCAGCAGGCGATGGCGCTGATCGGCGAGAGCGGCGGTGTGATCGTCTATCTCAAGGGGCAGGAGGGACGCGGCATCGGCCTTGCCAACAAGATCCGTGCCTATGGGCTCCAGGAAAAGGGCCTCGACACCCATGCCGCCAATCTGGCTCTCGATCTGCCAGCGGATGCGCGCGATTATCATGCCGCCGCCCATATTCTGAAAAGCCTCGGCATCTCGCGGCTGCGGCTGCTCTCGAACAACCCGGACAAGCCCGAAGCGCTCGAGCGTGCTGGTCTCTCCATTGAGAAGCGGGTGCCGCTGATTGCGGCGACAAATCCGTTCAACGAACCCTACCTGATGACAAAACGCGAAAAATTCGGCCACACCCTGCCTTAAGCGCTGGGTCGCCGGCATCCGGTCCTGCTGTTTTAATCTTGATCCTGAAAGGAAATTCCCTGTGTCCCACCGTATCGCAATCGTTATCTCCCGCTTCAACGAAAAGGTCACGAGTGGCCTTCTGAAAGGCGCTCGGGCCGAGCTTTCAGAGCGCGGCGCACCGGTTTCGGATGCGGATATTTTCGACGTCCCGGGTGCATTCGAGACACCGCTTGTTGCAAAGAAGCTCGCATTGAGCGGCAAATATGATGGCATCGTCTGCATCGGCGCCGTGATCAAGGGCGATACCGCTCATTTCGAATATATCTCCGAGACCGCCGCCCATGGTTTGATGCAGGTTTCGCTTGAAACCGGCGTTCCAGCCTCCTTTGGCATTCTGACAACCTACACCGCGATCCAGGCCTTCGAACGCTCCGCAGACGACGAGCACAACAAGGGCCGTGAAGCCGCTGCCGCCTGTGTCGAGGCACTGGAGGCGCTGGCCAAGGTTTGAGAGGGTTGATGCGCGAGGCATTGCGGAGGCTGCGACACTGAAGGCTGATACATCACCGTATCGGTTCTGGTGTTGCGGTTTATCTGGCGCTCGGGTGCGCTTTCATCTTTCAATGAAAATCCCGACTCGGGAACAGCCGCTTGGCCTGTTCGCGCGGATGATGCGCCCTTGGCTGGAGTTTCGGGCGTCGGGGCGTATCGTCGGCCTTTGGATCGGTGATGCCGATGGCGTCGTCCATCGGGTGGCCGAGTTCGGAAAGCCGCCAGGAGCAATCCTCGATGGTCTCGGCAATCACATGAACGACGACGCCTTCGCGCTGTAATTTGCCGGTGACCTTCAGCAGACGCCCGCCCATCACCGTGCGGCGGAAGCGCTCATAGACCTTCTTCCACACGACCACGTTGGAAACGCCGGTCTCGTCCTCCAGCGTCAGGAAGATCACGCCCGACGCCGTGCCGGGACGCTGGCGGGTGATGACGAGGCCCGAGACGCTGACGCGCCTTTGCTGGGTCGTCGCAAGGGCCGAATGCAGCGTCAGGCCGGGCATTTTCGGGCGTAACAGCTCCATCGGATGGGCTCTGAGGCTCATACGGGTGGCGACATAATCCTCCACCACCTGCTCGCCGAGGTTCATGGCGGGCAGCATCACCTCTGGTTCGCTGATATGTTCGCCGTCGATCGGATCGTTGAAGAGCGGCAACGGTTTCGGCGCACGGATGGCTTTCACCCGCCACAGGGCATCGCGGCGGGACAGACCAGCATCGGCAAAGGCATCGGCCTCGGCGAGGCGTTCCAGCACCGCCGGCATTAGCCCGGCCCTGAGCCACACGTCTTCCGGCGTTTGATAGCCATTGCCGCGCGCGTTCTCCAGCCATTCGGCGTCTTCCTTCTTCAGCCCCTTGATCTGGCGGAAGCCGAGCCTGAGCGCATAGGCGCCATCGGCGCGCCGTTCCAGCGTGCAGTCCCAGGCGCTGTGATTGACCGAAATCGGCCGCACCTCCACCTGATGCTCGCGGGCGTCGCGGACGATCTGGGCCGGGGCATAAAAGCCCATCGGCTGGGAGTTCAAAAGCGCGCAGGCAAAGGCCGCCGGATAATGGCATTTCAACCAGGCCGAGACATAGGTGAGCATGGCGAAGGCCGCCGCATGGCTTTCGGGAAAGCCGTAATCGGCAAAACCCTTGATCTGTGCAAAGCAGCGTTTGGCGAAATCGGGCTCGTAACCGTTGTCGAGCATGCCATTGACGAATTGCGCCTCGAATTCGCCGATCGTGCCCATCTGCCGGAAGCTTGCCAGCGAACGCCGCAGCCGGTCGGCATCCTCGGCCGAAAACCCGGCGGCGACCACGGCGATCAGCATCGCCTGTTCCTGAAACAGCGGTACACCCTTGGTCTTTTCGAGAACCCCGCGCAATTCCTCCTTTGGGTAGGTGATCTTCTCGTGCCCCAGCCGCCTTCGGATATAGGGCTGTACCATGCCGCCCTGAATCGGGCCGGGGCGCACGATCGCCACCTCGATGACGAGGTCGTAGAATTCGCGCGGTCGCATGCGCGGCAGAAAGTTCATCTGTGCCCGGCTTTCCACCTGGAACACGCCGATGGCATCGGCGGCGCAGAGCATGTCATAGGTCGCCTCATCGTCCTGTGGCACAGCGGCAATGGTGAGCGGGCGGTTGTAGTGACTGGTCAGCAGGTCGAAGCTCTTCTGCAGGCAGGTCAGCATGCCGAGGCTCAAGACATCGACCTTCAATATCTGCAGCGCGTCGATATCGTCCTTGTCCCATTCAATCACGGTGCGGTCTTCCATCGCCGCGTTTTCGATCGGACAGAGTTCATCCAGCCGATCCTCGGTAATGACGAAGCCGCCGACATGCTGCGACAGATGCCGGGGAAAGCCGATGATTTCGCCGATGATGCGCACCGTCTGGGTGAGCCTGCGGTCGGTAAGGTCGAGGCCGACCTCCTTCAGCCGTTCGGGCTCGGCACCCTTGCTGGAAATGCCCCAGATCTGGCCGGAAAGAGCGGCGGTGACATCGTTCGACAACCCCATCACCTTGCCGACCTCGCGGATCGCCGCGCGCGAACGAAAATGGATCACGGTGGCGCAAAGCCCCGCATGCTCGCGCCCATATTTCTCGTAGATGTGCTGGATCACCTCCTCGCGCCGCTCATGCTCGAAATCGACGTCGATATCGGGCGGTTCGCCGCGATGGCGGGAGACGAAGCGCTCGAACACCATGCCGATCATGTCGGGGCTGACATCGGTGATGCCGAGCGCATAGCAGAGGATGGAATTGGCCGCCGAGCCGCGGCCCTGACAGAGGATGCCTTTGCTGCGGGCATAGGCGATGATGTCATGGACGGTGAGGAAATAGGCGGCGAAGCCGAGCTCGTCGACCAACGCCAGCTCCTTTTCGGCAAGTTCCCGATTCCGTGCCGGGACGCCTTCCGGATTGCGGTTCCTGAGCCCTTCCCAGGTGAGGCGGGCAAGGCGGGCCTGCGGCGCCTCGCCATGGGCGACTTCGGCCGGATAGTTGAAGGAAAGTTCGGTCAGCTCGAAGGTGAGGCGGGCGGCGATCTCCAGCGTGCGGCGGATAGCGGCGGGGTGGTCGCGGAAGATATGCGCCATCTCATCCGCCGGTTTCAGTCGCCGCTCTGCATTCGCCAGCGCAAGGTGGCCGATGTCATCAATCGTGATGTGGTGGCGCATGCATGTCAGCACATCGGCCAGCTGGCGACGGCTCGCATGGTGCATCAGCGCATCGCCGACGGCGACCATCGGTGCGCTGGTTTTATGCGACAGAGCGGTGAGGGCGGCAAACCAGGCGGCATCGGAGCCGTCATAACGAGGGGCCGCGCCCGCGAACACGTGGCCCGGAAAGCGGCGCAGCGCCTGGGTGATATGGTCTGTCGCTTCCGCCTTGTTCTCCAGCCCTTGGGGGAGTGCGATGAGGATGGAACCATCGGCCCATTCCAGCAGGTCGCGAAGGTAAAGCAGGCATTCGCCCTTTTGCGCGCGAAGCTTGCCGAGGCTTAAAAGCCGCACGAGTTTCTGATAGGCCGGCTTGTCCTTCGGCAGCGCCACGAAATCGACGGGGCTGTCGGCCAGCACCAGCCGGCAGCCGACGATCAGACGCGGCAGGCGACGGATCGGGGGCAGGGCAATGGTCCTGGCGTCACCTGCCGGCTGGCGCGACGAGGGGTCGATATCGGTCGAAAGTCTGATTGATTGCTCCTCGGCCTGCTTCTCCAGCTTGCGCCTGATTTCCTTCAGCGCCCGGAAGGCGCGTACCACGCCGGCCAGCGAATTGCGGTCGGTAATCGCGATGGCGGCGAGATCCAGCTCGGCGGCGCGGATGACCATCTCCTCCGGGTGCGAGGCACCGGTGAGGAAGGTGAAATTGGTGGTGACGCACAATTCGGCATAATCCATCGCAAGACCTCACGCGAACAGGCCATGGACGAACCAGCCGGGCGCCTTCGGCGTGTGGAACATCCACAGCCTCAGCCCCTGCCGGGTGTCGACCCGCCAGTAATCGCGCAGCCCCGAGCGCCAAGCCTCGTCCGGCCGCCACCATTCCGGCGCGATCCGCTCCGGCCCGCTGCTCGAAGCGGTTTCGAGCCGCAACCGCCGCCAGGAAAAGCGCGACGGCGGGCGGCGGGCGGCATCGCTGGTCACCGGTTCGGGGGGAACATGCGCAAGGGGCGGGGATGGTCCATGCGCCATTCGGCCTCCACCCTTCCATAGGCGCCGGGGATGTCGGTGAAACCGCGTTCGGGGATATGGCTTGCGACGGGCTGGAAGCGGACGATGTTGTCGAGCCCGATGCGGGCGCCGAGCCGGGTCACGAGATCGTCCAGCGCCTCGCCCTCGACCAGCCCGCCTTCGCCGATCTGCTCGGCGGGCAGGTTTTCCACATCGCCGGCCTCAAGCCTGATCCGCTCGATGCCGAAACCGGCCTCGATCTCGCCCACGGGGCGCTCGAAAAGCCTGAGAATGCGGGACGCATCGCGCATCGGGCGGGCAAGGCGGAGCGTCACGCGCTGATCGCTCTGGTCGACCCGCTCGACGGCAAGGGTGATAGCGCGCGCGCCCGCTTCCCTGGTCTTCAGCCGCAGGCAGAGCGTGTCCAGCAGGCGCGAGATCGCGGCCATGACGTCGTCGACAAGGCCGATCGGCTCGGGAAAGGTCATCCGCACGCCGTAATGCGGCGGTTCGGAAAGCGGCGACACTGCCTCGCCCCGCGCGCCGGTGGCCTGCTCGAGTCGCTCGATCAGGGCCATGTCGAAACGGCGGGCAAGGGTGGCGCGCGGCAGGGCCGTCATGTCGGCAATGGTGTTGAGGCCGAGGCGTTTCAGCGCGGTCGCGGTCTTGTCGTCGATGCGCAGTGCGGCGACCGAAAGCGGGCCGAGCGCCGCACTGGTCTTGCCGGCAGGCGCGATGCCGGGGGCGAAATGGGACAGCGCCCAGGCCGCGCCGCGGGTATCGGCGATGCCGATCTTCACGGAAAGCCGGGTGCGGAGAAGCCTCGCCTTCATGTCCTCCAGCATCGCTTCCTCGCCGCCGAAAAGGTGAGCTGCGCCGGTGATATCGAGCACCAGCCCGTCCTCACCATCGAGCCCGGCATGGGGTGTGTAGCGCGTCGCCCAGCGGGCGAGCGTGGTCAGAAAGCGCCGGTCAGCGTCGATATCGGCGGGGCGGGTGATGAGGTCCGGCACATAGGCGCGGGCATCGGCAAGCCCCATGCCGCGCTCCAGCCCCTGCCGCTTGGCATCCCGGTTGAGGTCGTAAATCCGGTCGTGATTGCCCTCGCTCAGCGTGACGGCGAACGGGCCGTCAACCGGGCGGGCCCTCAGAAGCCGTTCGCTCGGCAGTCTTTGAAACCACATGGATACGACGCGCCGCTTCATCCCACCGCACTGCCCAACTGTTATTTGTTCCTGTTTTGTTCTTTATAATGGACCAGTTTTGAAGAGTCGAGTCGGAACTCGAGAACAGCGGTTTGCAGAGCCAGCGCGTGGTCGCCGCCTGATTGCCGGCCCCTTCCGGGTGAAGCGCAAGGCCGATGCTGCGGCCGGCTTCGGCGGCAAGCTGCAGGCGGCGGCCGGGGGTGAGCTCCACCGGCCTGTCCATTTCCATGACGACAAGACCGACGGCGCCGGAGCGCAGGCCTTCTTCGGCGGCGGCGAGCGTTTCCGTCTGGTCGGCGGTGCGTGCCAGGATGATGTCGCGCGGGTCGAAAAACGCCGAAAGCGCCACCGGGTTGATCGCCTCGGCAAACCATGCCGGCTTTATCCAAAGCACGGTGCCGCCGGTCATGCCGGCAAGCGCTGCCGCAAAGAACGCGGCGCCGGGGCCGGAGGCATCATGCACCCGGCCGCGCTGGAGCGGAAATATGGTCGCAAATTCATCCTGCATGAGCGGATGATATAGCGGATCGGATGAGAATGAAAAGGGAACAAAAACGAGAGCGAGCCCTCATGCCTGTTCCATCAGGGCCACCGCATCCGCGCCGGCGGGAAAGCGCAACCGGCCCGATGTGTCGTGCGCGGCCCGCCAGACGGCCTCGGCAACGTCGCTTTCCTTCGTCGTCAGCGGCGGGTTGGCATAACCGGCGAAAACGGGACCCGCATAGTCCGCATACGTTTCGGGGATCAGATCCATGACCGGGATATCGGTATTGGCGGCAAATTGCGTTGTCGGGGCATAGCCGGGTTCCACAAGCTTCGCGCCGATCCCGAAAGCGCCGAGCTCATGGGCGAGCGACCCCGTAAAACCCTCGATCGCCTGCTTGCTGGCGGTGTAGGCGGAAGCGAGCGGCATTGGGGCAAGCGTTACGCTGGAGGTGACGTTGACGATCACGCCGGATTTGCGCGTGCGCATCGCGGGGATCACCGCCTGGGTCATCGCCATCACGCCGAAGGTGTTGGTCTCGAACACCTTGCGGATATGGACCATCGGCGTCGCCTCGAATGCGCCGACGACGCCGATGCCGGCATTGTTGACCAGAACGTCGATCGGGCCGGCGGCGGCGATCGCGGCGGCAATGCTGTCGGCGCTGGTGACATCCAGCGGCAGAAGGCGGATGCGTTGCGAGGCGGGAAAGAGGTCCGGGCGGGGGAGCGCATGGTGGCGATCACGGTCCAGCCCTCGGCATGGAAATGGCGGGCGGTCTCAAGCCCGTAGCCGGATGAACTGCCGGTAATCAGAACGGTTTTCATATCAATCTCCTGTGTGATGTTGACGAAACCGATGTAGCGTGGATAAACTGGATTATCATCAATCAAAAGTCCTATTTTAATTTTAGATAGTCCATTATGTCAGACCCGCTTTCCGATGTTGTCCGGCTTCTCCGGCCGGGCGCCGTGTTTTCAAAGGGCATCAGCGGCGCTGGTCGCTGGGCTGTGCGCTATGCTGAATTCGGCCAGCCGGGTTTCTGCGCGGTGCTCGAGGGGCGCTGCAGGCTGGCCGTCGATGGCGAGGCCCCGGTGGTGCTCGAGGAGGGGGATTTCGTGCTGCTGTCCGCCACGCCGGCCTTCACCATGTCCGGCATGGAGCCGGCGCAGCCGGTGTTCATCGATCCCAAAGCCGATCCCTTGCCTGATGGCGCGGTGCGTTATGGGCGGCAGGAGGGGCCGGCCGATCTCAGGCAGTTCGGCGGCTGGTTCAGCTTCGCGTCGCCCGACGCCGGTCTCCTTGTGGCGCTGCTGCCGCGCATGATCCATATCCGCGGGGTCTCAAGGCTTGCGCAACTCGTCCGCCTCGTGGGCGAGGAGGCCGCGGGGGAGGAGGTCGGCCGCGAACTCATTCTGGAGCGCTATGTCGAGATCCTGCTGATCGAGGCGCTGCGGGCCGTGCCGGCCGAAAGGACGCTGCCCGGCCTGCTCAGGGGCCTTGCCGATCCCCGGATCGCCGTGGCGCTCAGGGCCATGCACGGCGATGTCGGCCGGGCCTGGACCGTGCCGGACCTCGCCCGCGTCGCTGGCATGTCTCGTTCGGCCTTCTTCGATCGTTTCGCCCGCATGCTCGGGACCCGGCCGATGGAATATCTCGCCGGATGGCGCATGAGCCTTGCCAGGGACCTGCTGCGCCACGGCGGCCAAACGCTGGACGAGATCGCCGAGACGATCGGTTACAGCTCAGCAAGCACCTTCAGCACCGCCTTCAGCCGCCATACGGGCAGCCCGCCCGGACGTTTTCGGACCTCATAATCATATCGCGCTCGCCTCGTAAAACCGCTGCTGCTAGACTTCGACCATGTTTGATTTCGACACATGTGAAGCGGCGCGGCAGTCGCGCGATCCGGCGTTCGACGGCAGGTTCTTTACCGCCGTTCGCACGACGATGATCTATTGCCGGCCGGTCTGCCCGGTGAAACAGCCGCTGACCAAGAATGTCAGCTACTACCAGACGGCGGCGGCCTGCGAGCGGGCCGGATACCGGCCATGCCTGCGCTGCCGGCCGGAGAGCGCGCCGTTTTCGCCGGCCTGGAACGGCACGCGCACCACGGTCGAGCGGGCGCTGAAACTCATCGGTGAAGGCGCGCTGGATCATGGATCGGTGGACGATCTTGCGGCAAGGCTCGGCCTCGGTCCGCGACAGCTGTCGCGGCTGTTTGCCGTCCATGTCGGTGCCTCGCCGCTGCAAACGGCGCAGACGATGCGGATCGGCCGGGCAAAGCGCCTGCTGGACGAGACGGCGCTTCCGATTGGCGCAGTGGCGCAGCTATCAGGGTTCGGCAGCACGAGGCGCTTCAATGCTGCGTTTTCCAGGCTTTACGGAAGGCCGCCCTCCGCGATCCGGAGACCAACGCTGTGAGCGGGTTATTCTATACCTACATTGAAAGCCCGGTGGGCGCGTTGCTGGTTGCGGGCGATGGCAACCGGCTGCATTTCATCTCGTTTCCGACCGGCCACAAGGCGTTCGGCCCACGGCCGGACTGGCGTTGCTATGATGCTCCGTTTACCGAGGCGCGACGGCAACTCGATGCCTATTTTGCCGGCGAGCTGAAACAGTTCGATCTTGCCTATCATCTTTCGAACGGCGGTTTTCAGAAACGGGTCTGGGACTATCTGGCGACCATCCCCTATGGCGAAACGACCACCTACGGCACGATCGCCAAGGCGCTCGGCGATCCGAACGCAAGCCGGGCGGTGGGCACCGCCAACGGCAACAACCCTCTGCCGATCCTGCTGCCCTGCCACCGTGTCATCGGCGCAAACGGCGCGCTGACGGGCTTCGGTGGCGGTCTGCCGACCAAGAAATATCTGCTCAAGCTCGAGAATGCGCTGGAGGAACCGCCACAGGCCGATCTGTTCGCAGGGTGAAGCTGAACGCTCTAGGCTTCTTCTTTCAACCAGGCTGTCGGGCTTTTGCCGGTCACGCGGGAAAATTCACGATTGAAATTGGACTTGGTGTTGAAGCCGCTTTCCAGCATGGCCGCTGTCACGTTGTCACCGTCTTTCAGGCGATTGCAGGCATGCATGATGCGATAGCGGTTGATATGGCGTGAGACATTATCGTTGGTAGCGCGATTGACGGCTGCCGAGAGGGTCTTGGCTGGCAGCTTGAGCCTGCGCGCAAGCCGAGAGAGCGTCAGCGCCGGGTCGAGATAGAGTGTCTCTGACGCGAGCAGTGCATCAAGACGTGCCATGATTTCGGTATCCGCCTCTGTGGCTTCGGGCGGTTCGGCGCGCGGCGTTTCCTTTTGATCGCCTTCCCCGAAGGCATTTGGCGAAAGGCTGAGAAGGCCGGCAGCCAGAAGTGCCGCCGCGGTGAAGATGCTGACGATCAGTGGCTTTAGCGCAGGCGCACCTGCAAGAATGACAGTGGCGATCAGAGTATCGCTGATGGCCGAAAGCATGAGACTTGCGGCAATGCCGGCCCACAGCCATTGCGGCTGGCGGCCTGCTTCCAGCCGGGCAAGCGGCAGGGCGTCCCCGCCAGCCTTCAATGCCAGCAGGATCCGTGCGCCATAGGCGAGAAACACCAGCGGAATGACTGCATCCACCGTCACCGGCGCGAACAATACGCAAAACAGGGTGAAGGCGGGGGCGCTCAGGTGGATGAAATCCCGCCCCGATCGTATCGGCTCGATGAAGGAAGAACGGAATGCGAGCCACGCGCAGACGGGTACGAGGCTGGCTGTCACCGGCTGCACCGGCTGAAGAAGGGCAATGCCGTAATATTGCACCAGCGCGACGATCAGCCCCTGAAGCGCGCATGCGGAAAGAAATACGGCGATCGCGAGCGGCCGCCTTTCGCCAGCAAGCATACGCAAAACCATAAAGCCCAGCACCAGTGCGGTGACCATCGGGACCGGTAGAACCAGCATCACATCGTTCCTCATCTGTTGCTTCCGAATAGTGCAAAAACCGGTTTCCGGCGACCTCAAACCGGAAACAGGACGCTGTTTACGCCGGAAAACGAAACAAGAAGCCGTCTCAAACACATCGAAAGGTATTTCCGATGAAACGTCTTCTCCTCTCTTTTCTGTCTGTCCTGACATTCGCTATTCCCGCCCTTGCTGACGAGCCCCAGTTGCCGGGCTACGAGCGCTTGGCCGTTGAAAGCGCCCAACGGCCCGCTCTGCTGGAGGCAACGCTCTGGTACCCTGCAAAGACGAGGAGCTATCGTGGTATTGTTGGCGGTAACGCCGTCTTCAAGGGTACATCCGGTCTGATGGGCGCGCGCATTGCCGATGGCAAATTTCCGCTGTTTCTGTTTTCTCATGGTTCCGGCGGCAATATGGACAACAGCGCCTGGCTGATGGCGGCGCTTGCCGAACGCGGCGCCATGGTGCTGGCGGTCAATCATCCGGGCAGTACGACGGGCGATTCGTCTCCGCGTGCCTCTGCCGTTCTGGACAAGCGCGCCAGCGATCTTTCCGCCGCCCTCGATTTGCTTCTGACGGATCCGGTCTTAGGTCCGCATGTTGACCAGTCGGCCGTGACCGCGATCGGGTTTTCGCTGGGTGGCGGCACGGCACTCAATCTCGCTGGCCTGCAGTTCGACGGTGCCGATTTCGCTGATTATTGCCGGGCGTCCCCGGCCCAACTCGACTGCGTCTTCCTGTCAAAGGGCAATCTCGACCTTGAACATCTGCCTGAGGGCTTTTCGGCAGATGCTCGTGATGAGCGGGTCAGTCGAGCGATCGCCATTGACCCCGGTTTCACCTATGCGGCAACTGAAAACAGTATCGATGCTGTGAAAAGCCCTGTTCTGGTGATCAATCTCGGCGAGAAGAACCTCATGAAGGCAGCCGATGTCTCTGAAACAGGAAGCAATTTGGTCGCGCGTCTGCCGGACGCAGAGCGCGTTGTCATAGCGCCTGCGCATCACTTCACCTTTCTGGCCGAATGCACGCCAGACGGTGCTGCCCTTCTGGCAGAAGAGCAGGACGATCCGGTTTGTGATGACCCTGAGGGCGCCGACCGCGCGAGTGTTCATGCAAGGGTCGTTGACGCCATAACCCGGTTTTCCGGACTGTGAGTGGCTACGGACCGCGTCTTGCGGTCCGGCCTACATCCCGCGCGTCGGGATCTTGTTTTCGTAGTGGCGGAAGATCGTCACCAGAATGCCGGTCAGGCAAAGATACAGAAAGGCGAGGAACAGCAGCGGCTCGTAGGTGAGGTAAGTCGACTGGCGGATGTCACCGACGACCGCGTACAGATCAATGACGGTGATGGTCGCGACCAGCGGTGTGGATTTGAGCTGCACTACGGTTTCGCCTGCAAGCGTTGGCAGCGCCCGGTGGATGGCGCGCGGCAGCCAGATCCGGGTGAGCACCTTCCAGCGGCTCATCCCATAGGCGCGGGCGGCTTCGAGTTCGCCATTGGGAACCCCGGCAAAGGCACCGCGCATCACCTCGCCCTCATACCCCGCATAGGAGAGCGTCAGCGCCAGAAGCCCGTAGGGCCAGGCCTCGCGCAGATAGGGCCATAGAAAGGATTGGCGGATTTCCGGAATGCCGGGAAACAGCGAGCCGAGGCCGAAATAAAGCAGCCACAGCTGCAACAGAAGCGGTGTGCCGCGGATGACCGTGCAGAAAATCCGCGCTGGCCACGAGAGAATGCGCGGTCCGGTGACCTGCACGAGGCCGAGCGGCACGGCAAGCAGGAAGCCAAGCACGGTGGAGGCGACCAGAAGAACGGCGGTGATCCAGAACCCGGCAAGCAGCATACCGGCATATTCCGGCAGCCAGTCCCAGCGCATCTTGACCGCCATCAGCACAACAAGTGCCAGCGCCACGGCCATGATCGCGATCCTGTGGGGGCGCATCAGCGCGGACAATCTCGGCAGCGGCGGCGGTGTTTCAATATCGGCGATATCGTCGGGACTGTCTTGCCTGTTCATGTCCGCCTCCTGACCATGCCGCGGCTGGTGCGGCGCTCAAGGATCTGAAGCAGAACGTTTGAAACCAGCGTTACGGCGAGGTAGAGCACGCCTGCCGCCGAGAAAAACATGAAATATTCATGCGTTACACCGGCGGCCTGTCGGGTTGCCAGCGTCAGCTCGGTGAAGCCGACAACGGCGAGAAGGGCTGTGTCCTTGGTGGTCACCAGCCAGAGATTGGCAAGACCGGGAATGGCATGGGGCAGCATGGCTGGCAGCGTGATCCGCCGCATCACCATCACCGGTGGCATGCCATAGGCGCGGGCGGCCTCGATCTGGCCCGGCGGAATGGCAAGGATTGCCCCGCGCAGTACCTCGGTGGAATAGGCGCCCTGCACCAGCCCGATGACGAGAATACCTGCCAGCATGCCGGAGATGTCGACCGAGGAAAATCCAAGCGCGCCCATCAGATTGTTGAGCGCAGCCGTGCCAGCATAGTACAGCAGCACGATCAGCACCAGTTCGGGAATGGCGCGCACCACGGTGGTGTAGATTTCCAGCAGGTCCTTGATCACCGGCCCGCCATAAAGCTTGCCGGCCGAACCGAGAATGCCGATCATCTGTCCGAGCGCGTAGCCGCCTGCAGCAACCTCAAGCGAGGTGACGAGACCACGAAGAAGTGCGCCGCCCCATCCGGGCGGTGACAAGGCAAGGAGTTCCCAGTTCATCTGTCTTCCATTTTGGCCCGCCGAAATGGCGAGGTGGCTTATCGAGGGGCCGCTGCCTGCTGCCGGAACTGACCCGGAAGCCGTATTGCCAGCGGGGACGCCACCCCGGGACGCTCCGGGGTGGCGATCGGCGGTTCATATCAAACAACAAACGCCCTCACGGGCAGGGCGTGCGCGCCGATCAGTCGCCGTAGATGTCGAAGTCGAAATACTTCTTCGAGATTTCCGCATAGGTGCCGTCTTCGCGCACCGCTGCGATCGCTGCGTTGAACTTCTCCAGCAACGCGGTATCGTCCTTGCGCAGGCCAACGCCGATACCGGGGCCGTAGATTTCGACGTCCTGAGCGACGGTGCCGACCATCTCGCAGCAGGCCTTGCCATTGTCGCTTTCGAGGAACGGCTGAAGCGTCACGAGGTCAGCGATCTCGGCATCGATGCGGCCGGCATAGAGGTCCTGGTTGACCTCGTCCTGGGTCTGATAGGTCTTGATCTTGGCATCAGCAAAATGCTTTTCGGCATAGGCCTGGTTCGTTGTCGAGACCTGAACGCCGAGCACCTTGTCTGAAAGGCTTTCATTGGTCGGCGTGATGTCGGAACCGGCCTCGGTAACGATCGCGCCGGGGGTGCTGTAATATTTGTCGGAAAAGGCGATCTGTTCTTCGCGCTCGGGCGTGATCGACATCGAGGCCATGATGGCGTCGATCTTGCCGGCGGTCAGGGCGGGAATGATGCCGTCCCAGGCAATCGGCGTGATGACGCAGTCAAGCTCTGCCTTGTTGCACAGGGCACCCATCAGGTCGACTTCCCAGCCGGTCCAGTTGCCGGCGGCGTCCGGCACGGTGAACGGCGGATAGGGCTCGGCGGCAACGCCGACCTTGACGGTTTCGGCGGACGCAACGCCGGCCATCAATGTGGCGCAGGCGGCAGCGCCGATCAGTGCGGATGTCAGTTTTCTCATGTTTTCGGTTCCCTCTGTTTTGGGTTCTACCGTCACGGGTGCGCCGTCAAGGTGCTTGCCCGTTCCGGCTATTGCACGGAGCTGATGAATTTTCTAAGCCGTTCGGATTCCGGATTGTCGAAGACAGTTTCGGGCGCGCCCTGTTCCTCCACACGGCCGTCATGCAGGAAGACGATTTCGCTGGCGACCTCGCGGGCAAAGCCCATTTCGTGGGTGACGAGCAGCATGGTGCGGCCTTCTTCAGCAAGATCGCGAATGACGGTTAGCACTTCGCCAACAAGCTCGGGATCGAGCGCGGATGTCGGTTCGTCAAACAGCATGGCTTCAGGCTGGATTGCCAAGGCACGCGCAATCGCGGCGCGCTGTTGTTGGCCACCGGACAGGAAAGCGGGATAAGCGTCGCGTTTTTCATAAAGCCCAACACGGCGCAACAGCGTTTCTGCCTCGGCGATCGCCTCGTCGCGTTTGCGGCCGAGTACATGCACCGGCACTTCGATGACATTTTGCATCAGTGTCATGTGCTGCCAAAGATTGAAGCTCTGGAACACCATGGCAAGGCGGGTGCGGATGCGCTGGATCTGCTTGCGGTTGGACGGCATCAGCCCGCCGTGGCCGTCGGATTTCATGGCGATCTCCTCGCCATGTACGCTGATGCGGCCACGTGTGGGCCATTCCAGCATATTGATACAACGCAAAAGCGTGGATTTGCCCGAGCCCGAGCCGCCGATAATGGCGATGACCTCGCCCTGTCGGGCCTTGAGCGATACGCCTTTCAGCACTTCGATATCTCCAAAGGATTTATGGAGATCTTCAACGGTGACCGCTTCTGCGATGTCGCCGTCCTTCAGATTATTTTCAGCCTTCATTAAAACGCTTTGCAAGTTTCGGTGTGCCGGCGGCCAGGCACTTCTTGTGGTGCGATCATGCCGGCGATCAAAAATCGTTCCTTGGCAACATTACTACACTTGCGAGCTTATTATGCAAGTGTATAACTAGCGAAGATAGTGCATCAGCGTGGAGATAAGTGGAATGAGTTTCGGAGCGCAAACCATGGCGCAGCCCATAAAACGGGTGATCATGCGCCGACCTGGCGAAAGCCTGTTGAAGGCCGATCCGGCCGTCTGGCATTACGGCAAGACCTTTGATGCCGCACGCGCGATCCGCCAATATGAGGATTTCGCCGGTCTGGTCGCCGCATCCGGCGCGGAAATCCTCTGGTATGAGGACAAGGGCGACGGGCTTGCCGATGCAATGTTCACCCATGACCCATCGCTCGTTGCCGACAGCGGCGCCATCCTGCTCAATATGGGCAAGCCGCTGCGCAAGGGCGAAGTCGACGGGCATGAGGCGATCTACCGGGATGCCGGTGTTGCCATTCTCGGAGGCCTGACCGGCGCGGGAACGGTGGAAGGCGGCGATTGCGTGTGGGTCGATGAGCGGACGCTTTGCATTGGCCGCGGCGTGCGCTCCAATGCCGAGGGCATTGACCAGGTGCGCAGGCTGTTGGCGCCGCATGGCATCTCTGTCCTGAGCTTCGATCTGCCGCTTTGGCAGGGAGAAGAGGCCTGCCTTCATCTGATGAGCGTGATTTCGCCGCTGGCCGACAGGCTTGCGCTGGTCTACGCGCCATTGCTGCCCGCGCCGTTCTATCAGCTGCTGAAAGAAAAGGGCTATACGCTGGTGGAAGCGCCGGAAGACGAGTTCATGGCCTCGAACGGGCTCAACCTCAACGTTCTGCCGACAAAGCCGCTCGACGTGATCGCAGTTGCCGGTTTCGACAAGACCAAAGCCGCGATGGAGAAGGCCGGGTGCACCGTCCATACCTTCGAGGCGGATGCGTTGTGCATTGCCTGCGAAGGCGGCCCGACCTGCCTGACACGGCCCATCCTTCGAGGTTGAGATGAGCCGCAAGCCCTTCCGCCGCGCGTCTGATGCTGAACGGCGTGCCGACCTGATCGACGCGATGCTCGATTGCATCGCCGAGGGCGGCATCCAGAACGCGACGGTGAGGGAAGTGGCGGAGCGGGCCGGTGTCTCCGGCGGGCTGATCCGCCATTATTTCGCGACCAAGGAGCAGCTTCTGCACGCGGCTTACCGCCACACCATGGTGGCGATGACCGAGATCTCCGCTGAAGCGGGGATGGCGGACGGAAAAAGTGCGCAGGCAAAGTTTGCAGGTTTCGTCTCGGCCTGCCTGATGCCGCCAATGATCGATGCAAGGCGGCTCTCGCTCTGGGCCGCCTTTATCGCCATGGCCCGGATCGACCCGGCCATGGGGGCGATCCACCGCGAAAGCTATCTGGAATACCGGGGGCTGATCGAGCGTCTTCTGGCCGGTGCCTATGAGGAAGCGGGACGCTCTGTTGCCCCCGTTGTCGTCCGGCGGCTTGCAATCGAAGTCAACGCTGTTCTCGATGGCCTCTGGCTGGAGGGATCGCTTGCCGGCGATTTGTTCGAGGGACAGGAATTATTGAAGGCAGGGCTGCATTCGGTGGGATCGATCACCGGTCTTCGGCTAGATCATATTGAAGGGTAACAGGACATGCACTACGCCACGATTTCCAACCGCCTTGGCGGCCTCGGTTCCGACAAGTGGGCCGTCCACCTGAGCGCGCGCGCCATGAAGGAAGCGGGAACACCGATCCTGGAACTGACCATTGGCGAGCCCGATGTCGGTCCGGATCCCGTGCTTGCCGATGTTGTCGCCAGTGCGCTTGCCGAAGGCCGGATCGGCTATTCCAACGGGCGTGGCGAACCGCCGCTTTTGAACGCGCTGTCGAAACGTTACACGGCACGGACCCGGCGTCAGATCGGGCCTGAAAATATCGTCTGCTTTCCGGGGACCCAGACGGCACTTTTCGCGGTGATGCTGACGCTGGTGGAAAAGGGCGATGCCGTCCTTGTCGGTGACCCGCTTTATGCCACCTATGAAGGCGTGATCCGCTCCACGGGAGCGGAGATGGTGCCGGTGCCGCTGAAGCCTGAACATGGCTTCCACATGCGCGCCGACATTCTCGAACAGGCGATCACGCCAAACGCTCGCGTGCTTCTGCTCAACACGCCGCATAATCCGACCGGTGCCGTGCTGACAGCTGAAGAACTCGCTGCGATCGGAGACGTCTGCCGCAAACACGATCTCTGGATCATCGCCGACGAGGTCTATGAAGAGTTGATCTTCGGTGGTGGTTTTGCCTCGCCGCTCGATAATGCCGATCTGGCGGAGCGAACGATATCGGTGTCCTCGATCTCCAAGTCTCATGCCGCTCCGGGTTTCCGCAGTGGCTGGGCAATCGGCCCCGCCGCATTCTGCGAACGGCTTTTACCGGTGGCCGAAACCATGCTGTTCGGCAACCAACCCTTCATTGCCGACGCCACGGCTGCCGCGATCGAGCGTCCAAGCGGCGTTTCGGCCACGTTGCGCGCCTCCCTGAAGCGGCGCGCCGCCCTCCTGGTCGATGCGCTGTCGCCGGCCTCCGGCATTTCCTGCGCCATGCCGGAAGCCGGCATGTTTGCCCTGGCCGATGTCTCGGCAACCGGCCTTTCCGGTGAGGCCTTCGCGCTTGGCTTGCTGGCAGACGAGCATCTGGCGGTGATGCCCGGCTCATCCTTCGGGGACGAAGCGGATGGGTTCATTCGTATCAGTCTGACAGTGCCCGATGCCGACATTGAAGAGGCCGCGCGGCGGATCAGCCGTTTTGCCGCGGCGCTCAACGAAGAGAAAAAGGTGGCCGAGGCATGATCGGAGAAACTGTTTCCGTCGGCGAGGCGCTTGTTCGCCTGCTGGAAGCCCATGGTGTCGAGGTCGTCTTCGGCATTCCCGGCGTACACACGGCCGAGCTCTATCGCGGGCTTGCCGCTTCGAAGATCCGCCATGTCACGCCGCGTCACGAACAGGGTGCTGGCTTCATGGCTGACGGCTATGCTCGTGTCACCGGCAGACCAGGTGTTGCTTTCGTGATCACCGGGCCGGGGCTGACCAATACGATCACGGCGATGGCGCAGGCACGCGCCGACAGTGTGCCGATGCTGGTGATCTCCGGTGTCAACGCCCGCGCCACACTGGGGAAGGGGCAGGGATGTCTGCATGAGCTGCCGGATCAGCAGGCGTTGATGACACGCTTTGCCAAGGGCTCTGTGACGCTCATGCAGGCGGCGGATCTGGCGGGTGTGCTTGCGCGCTGTCTGGCGCTTGCCGTTTCGGGCCGTCCGGGGCCGGTGCATCTGGAAATACCGACCGACGTGATGGTTGAACGGATTGCGCCGCCTGCGCCAGCTATCCTGCCCGAGGCGAAGCCGCGCGCCGAAGAGGAGGTCATTCAATCGGCAGCCGCCATGATCGGTTCTGCAAAGGCCCCTGTCATTCTGGCGGGCGGTGGCGCATCCGGCGCGGAAGCCCCGCTGCGGGCCTTTGCCGAGCGCTGCGACGCGCCGGTCGTGCTGACGGCGAATGCCCGCGGGCTTCTAGCGGGCCATCCGTTGCAGGTGCCCGCCAGCGCCAGTCTTGCGCCAGTGCGCGACCTGATCGCGGCAAGTGATCTCGTCATTGCCGTCGGAACAGAGCTCGGCCAGACCGATTATGATGTCTATGTGGATGGCGGCTTTCCCGCCTTTCAAAAACTCATTCGCATTGACGTCGACATCGCGCAGATCGCGTCGGGTCCTGCCGCAGATGCCATGATCGTGGAGGACTGCGCCTCGGCGCTTTGCCGGTTGGCTTCGCTTTTCGACGGACAGGAAAGCACCGGAGCTCATCGGGCCAGAGGCGCATGCGAAGCCGCCTGGAGCGCGCTTTCGGACAAGATCAGAGGCGAAGTGCGGCTGCTGCACCGCCTGCGCGACGCGGTACCTGGTGCGCGGCTCATCGGTGATTCTACCCAACTCGTCTATGCCGCGAACCTCTATTTCGAGGCCGCCGCCCCAAAGCTCTGGTTCAATTCAGCGACCGGCTATGGCGCGCTTGGCTATGTGCCGCCGGGGCCCATCGGTGCGGCCATCGGCGAGCCGTCACGGCCCGTTGTCGCGATTGTCGGCGATGGTGGTCTGCAGTTCTCGCTGGCAGAGCTTGGAACGGCGGTGGATGAGAAGGCGGATGTTGTTTTTCTCGTCTGGAACAACCGCGGCTATCGTGAGATCGAGACCTATATGGAAGATGCGGGCATTGTCCCGGAGGGCGTGACGCCGACGCCGCCGGATATGGAAAAGATCGCCAATGCCTTCGGTCTCGGCTTCTCGAGCACGGCAGATGAGGATGAACTCGTCGCAGCGGTAGAAGATGCTGCTGCGCGTGGCGGTGTCCATCTGGTGGAATTCCAGGCCAGCTAGAACAATCCCCCGAAGACTGAGTGGGGTGCGTTGCCGGGCATACTTCGCAGCTGATAGCAGACAAAAAGCCGGGCTGCGCCTTGGCGCGACCCGGGAGAAAAAAGAGGCCCGTTACGGGCCTCTTTCAGAGCAACTGAGATTAGAAGTCGCGCTGCAGGCGGAACCAGCCAGCCCAGTAGTCTTCGTCCGCATAGGTGTCGGGCAGGTCGGTGTAACCAACGTTGAGCTTGGCGCTCAGGCCATCAACGATGGTGTAGTCGAACAGGACGCCTGCGGACCAGAAGTCTTCGTTATCCTGACCCGGAACGTTGGCGGAGGTCCACTGGTAAGCCGGCGTGACGGAGAACTTCTCGGTCACATCGAGCTGGTAGCCAGCAGCCAATGCCCACTCGGCGTATACGCCCTGAACAACCGTCGGGGTCTGCAGCGAGTAGTCGTAAAACTCATTGCTGAAGGTGTTGGCATATGCGTTCCAACCGGTGGAGTAGTTGGCGCCGAGGTTAAGCGAACCGGGGCCAATTGCGATCGAGGACATCAAACGCAGCGATGCTTCTTCGTTGTAAGTATCGTAAGCAGCGTCGAGTTTGGCGCCCACGCCACCGGCCTGGAAGCCGACACGACCGGAAATGCCGATCTTGGGGATGTTTTTGCTGTCATCAAGGCCGACCATGTCGGGCTCGAGAGCGTCGAGCGAGAGACCTGCCACGAAGCCATCACCGGCGAAGACATAGCGCATGGAGTTGAAGCGGGTGTTGCCGGAGAGATCGTCGATTTCACCGACAAGACCTTCATCCCAATAGCTGAGGAAGCGACCGGCCTGGAAGCCGCCGAGACCGATATAGGCTTCATTGATGTAAGTCGTTGCGGCGTCATCGTTGGAATATGCTTCGCTGCGCAGCGAGATCAGGCCCGTGAGCGTGCCGAGCTCGGAATCGGACTTGGACGAGATGTCGAGCTGACCACGCGTGAAGACGTTCCATGCGTCCGGGACATTGCCGCCATTCGAGCCGTCAACCTGGAAGCGGACGTAACCGCCGACATTCAGGCAGGTTTCGGTACCGGGAATGTAGAAGTAGCCGGCCCCGAAAGCGTCACAAACTTCGACATAGTTGTTCTGAACCGGTTCGATAACGACGACCGGGTCGGCAGCTTGCGCGCCGGTTGTGGCTGCAAGCGCAGCAGCCGAGCCAAGAAAGAGGCTTTTGAAGTTCATGAAGATAACTCCTCGTTGAATTAAACGGGGGCATTAGGTCTTGCCCTGGGCTGGAAGCAGCTCGTTGCGTTGCATCCATCCGCATCAAACCCGGCTGGGCCATTTTGAACAATAAACCGGTGGTGGAATGATAGTTCAATCGAATGATTAATAAATTTGTGTTGCGGTTCTGCAACGATAATCCTCTGAGAAACAAAGATAAATTGGGAGTATACAATGTCGGTCCAAGGTCACTTTGGCGTCCAAGCCGTTCCGGATATGGATCGAAAACGCAATAAAATCAAACGTATGATTAATTATTAAAAGAGGCTCGACGCCGATCTGACATGTGCCGGGCGCAGACCGAAACCTGATCGACGTACATTGGCCGTTTTTACCGGCGAAGATGTCGCGATCGTCAAAAAAAGAGGCGCGGCTGAAAAAACAGCCGCGCCTTTTTCTCTTAAAGGTTGTGTCTATCGATCTGGCGTCAGCGCCCTCAGGTTTCCGGGTCGCCCCGGCGCATCATTTCCGGGATTGGCATGGACAGAATATTGTAGCCATTGTCGACGAAATGAATCTCGCCGGTGACACCGGATGCGAGGTCGGAAAGCAGGTAGAGCCCCGATCCGCCAACATCTTCAATCGTGGTCGGGCGGCGTAGCGGCGCATTGCGCTGTTGCCAGGCATAGACGAGGCGCGCATCGCCGACGCCAGAGCCGGCAAGGGTGCGCACAGGACCGGCAGAGATTGCATTGACGCGGATGCCGCGCGGGCCGTAATCACCGGCAAGGTAACGCACAGAGGCTTCAAGCCCGGCCTTGGCGACACCCATGACATTGTAATTCGGTACAACAGCCGTGGACCCGCCATAGGTCAGCGTCAGCATCGAGCCGCCATCGGTCATCAGCTCCGCAGCCCGCTTGGCAATCTCGGTGAAGGAGAAGCAGGAGATCACCATGGTGCGGACGAAATTGTCCCGCGTGGTGTTAGCATAGAGCCCCTTGAGCTCGCTCTTGTCGGAAAAACCGACGGCGTGGACCAGAAAATCGAGCTTGCCCCAGCGCTCCTTGATGGCATCGAACACCGCGTCGACACTCTCGATATCCTCGACATCGCAAGGAACGACGAAGTCCGAACCAGCCTCAGCTGCCAGCGGATGTACGCGCCGCCCGAGCGCTTCGCCCTGATAGGTGAAGGCAAGCTCGGCACCCTCTGCATGGACCGCCTTGGCGATGCCCCAGGCAATGGAGTGGTTGTTGGCAACGCCCATGATGAGGCCGCGTTTGCCCTGCATAAGTCCGGTCATCTGCACATTATCCATTGTAACGCCGGAAAACCAGCGAGGCGTTCGTGCCACCGAAGCCGAACGAGTTAGAAAGGACGGTTTCGAGCTTGGCGTTGTCGATGCGCTCACGCACGATCGGAACGCCTTCGAATTCAGGGTCAAGAAGATCGATATGGGCGCTTTCGCCGATAAAGCCTTCCTGCATCATCAGCAGAGAATAGATCGATTCCTGAACGCCGGCAGCACCGAGCGAATGGCCGGTGAGTGACTTGGTCGACTGGATATGCGGGATCTTTTCACCGAAGACTTCACGTATTGCGCCTATTTCCCGGCTGTCGCCGACCGGCGTTGATGTGCCATGGGTGTTGATGTAGTCGATTTCGCCATCAACATCCGCCAGCGCCTGTCGCATGCAGCGCACGGCGCCTTCCCCGGAGGGCGCGACCATGTCATAGCCGTCCGATGTCGCACCGTAGCCGATGAGCTCGCCGTAAATCTTGGCGCCACGGGCCTTGGCGTGCTCCAGTTCCTCGAGGATGACGACGCCAGCACCGCCAGCGATGACGAAACCGTCACGGGCGGCATCATAAGCGCGCGAGGCGCGCTGGGCGTCCTCGTTGAAGTCGCTGGTCATGGCGCCCATCGCGTCGAACAGGTTCGACATGGTCCAGTCAAGGTCCTCATGACCACCGGCAAACATCACGTCCTGCTTGCCCCACTGGATCAGCTCGGCGGCGTTGCCGATGCAATGCGCCGAGGTCGAGCAGGCTGAAGAAATCGAATAGTTGACGCCATGGATCTTGAACCAGGTGGCAAGCGTCGCCGAGGCGGTCGAAGACATTGCCTTCGGCACGGCAAACGGGCCGATCCGCTTTGGTGAGCCGTTTTTCTCCGTAGTCAAAGCCGCTTCCACGATCGTTCGTGTCGACGGTCCTCCGGAGCCCATGACGATGCCGGTGCGCTCATTGGTGATGTCACCATCCTCGAGGCCGCTGTCGGCAATCGCCTGTTTCATGGCGACGTGGTTCCACGCCCCGCCCTGCGAGAGAAAGCGCATGGCGCGGCGGTCGACCTGGTCGGTCGGGTCCAGCGTCGGCCGTCCCCAGACCTGGCATTTGAAACCGTGCTCGGCGAAATCCGGCGAGAAAGAGATGCCTGATTTCGCCTCGCGCAGCGAAGCGGTGACTTCGGCGGCATCGTTTCCGATCGAGGATACGATTCCCAATCCCGTAACGACAACACGTCTCATATTCGTTCCTTCTCTTTCTCCTCCGGTCTCGCCTGCCGGCGCGACCGCCAATTGCGGCTTACTGTTCCTTGAACAGGCCGACCCTGAGATCGGAGGCCTTGTAGATGATTTCGCCATCGGCTTTCACCCAGCCGTCGGCAATGCCGAGAACCAGGCGGCCGCGCATCACGCGCTTGAAGTCGACGCCATATTCGACGAGCTTGTTCTTCGGCGTGATCATGCCCGAAAATTTCACCTCACCTGTGGAAATCGCACGGCCTTTGCCGGGTTCACCAAGCCAGCCGAGATAAAATCCGGTCAGCTGCCACAGCGCGTCGAGGCCCAGGCAACCCGGCATGACGGGGTCGCCCTTGAAGTGGCATTCGAAAAACCAGAGGTCGGGCGTGATGTCAAATTCTGCACGGGCGTGGCCCTTGCCATTGACGCCGCCATCCTCCGAAATCTCGGTAATGCGGTTGAACATCAACATCGGCGGCATCGGAAGTTGCGCATTGCCGGGGCCGAAAAGCTCGCCCTCGGCGCACTTGATGATGTCTTCGTAATCGAAATGCGATTGTTTCGTGCTCATTAAAACTCTGCTTCCCTTCGTTCCGCGAGGGGTTTCCGGTATCGGGCACAAGATAAGGGCGTATTCTTGTTGCAGCAATGCGCCGATATGCTACTTGGGCCAGAAATCCCGTAAATCAATTGTCATTCCGTTCACCGAGGCCATACAGGAAGCCGTCTTCCGCGGCCAGAGCGAAACGCGTTTCAGACCGGTATTTGCAGCTTAATTTCAATCGCCGCAAGCCCCAGTCCTATTGAAAGCGATTCTCAATACGGTTATACCGAGCGATATTTGCATTTTGTCAGATCAACCCATGAAAGTGGATATGACACCGAGAAATCGCGTATCAGAAGAAAAGCTTCGTGGAAGCGGCCTGCGTCCGACGCGTCAACGTGTCGCGCTGGCCGATTTGCTTTTCGCCAAGGGTGATCGTCATGTGACCGTTGAGGAGCTGCACGGCGAGGCACAGGATGCCGGCGTGCCGGTTTCACTGGCCACGGTCTACAACACGCTCCACCAGTTTACCAATGCCGGTATGATCCGTGTTCTCGCCGTCGAGGGCGCAAGAACATATTTCGACACCAATACCTCTGATCATCATCATTTCTTTATCGAAGGTGACAACCAGGTGGTCGACATGCCCGCCGACGGCATTTCCCTGAACGGCCTGCCGACGCCGCCCGACGGCATGGAAATCGCCCATATCGATGTGGTCGTCCGTCTGCGTCCGAAGAAATCCTGACAGTCTTGGCGTCGGTCGATTGGCTTGAACCGGCCGATGCTCCTATCCATCCTGCCGCGGAGACAATGTTGCTGTGTGGCCGCGCATCCGCGCAATGAGAAGACCCGCCCACTCGCGCAGTGCAGTAGAAAGCATTGCCGCATTGGTCATCGGTCTGTCGGTGCTGGGCGCAAGGCGAAGCCTGCCGTCTGTCCGGAAATCGGCGGGCCAAGGCGTCACGATCATCCCGGTCATTTCGAAAAGCGCCAAGGCGCGCGGCATGTGATAGGCCGAAGTGACCAGCAGGCACGGCCCTTCCATCGCGTTTTCCGCCATTAGCGCAGCCGTATTGGCGGCGTTCTCAGCCGTGTTGCGGGCATCGGGCTCATAAATCAGGCGGTCGGATGCGATGCCGTGATCGGCAAAGAACCGGGCAGCGGGCTCGGCCTCGCCGTTTTTCACACCGGTCAGCGCATTATCCCCGCCCGTGATCAGGATTGTCATCTCCGGGTAAAGCCGGGCAAGTCGCAGCGCCTCGATATAGCGGTCGGCTGCCCTGGTGAACACATAGCTGCCCCGGCGGGCCGAGGCCCCGGTATTGATGCCACCGCCAAGCACGATGGCGCAACCCGGTGGTTCGGTCAGGTCCGGCCGGTCGAAGCGGGTTTCGAGATCAGCCAGCAGCACCGCGCCGAGATTGGTGAAACAAGTCACCCCAAGCGTCAGCGCGGCAAGGCCGGAAAACACCGCCGCCGCGCCGGTCTTTGAAAAGGCAAGGCAGAAAAGTGCCGCGACCATTGAGAGAAAGGCGAATGCCAGGGGCTGGAACACCAGCCAGAACAGCTTTGACAGAACGAACATCATGCCTGCGTCCCGGACAGCGGTCACTCAGCCCTTGCGAAAGACGTAGTCCGTCTCCTGGCGCAATGTCTTGCCGGGTCGAAGGATGGCGTTCGGAAAGCCCTCCTGATTGATGGCGTCGGGCCAGACCTGGGTTTCAAGGCAGAAACCGGCAAACGGGCCGTAGGGGAAGCCGTTGAGGCCTTCCGGCGTCTCGTCGAGTTTGAAGGCGGTGTAGAGTTGCACACCGGGCTCGGTCGTCAGCACGTCGAGCGTGACCCGCGATGACGGCGCATAGGCGCTGATCACCGGCCGCTTTTCGGTGCGCTCGGTCGACAGGCAAAAATTGTGGTCGAACAAAACCTGCCGGCCGTTCTCGTCTTCGCGCTTCATCGGATGTGGCTTGCGGAAGTCGAAGGGCGTGCCTGCGACAGACCGCAGCTCGCCAGTCGGGATCTGCCGCTCATCCGTTGGCAGATAGTGGTCGGCCATGATCATCAGCGTGTGCTCGAGGGTATCCGTGCCGTTGCCGAGATTGAAATAGGTGTGGTTGCACATGTTGGCGATCGTCGGCTGATCGGCGGTTGTCTCGTAAACCACCGAGAACACGCCGCGCGGCTTCAGCCGGAAATGCGCGCGGATTTCGCAATTGCCGGGAAAGCCGCCGCGTCCGTCCGGGTCGGTGATCTTGAGCGTCACCCGGTCTTCGCCGATCTCCTCGAATTCCCACATGCTGACGCCGATACCGTTGCTGCCGCCATGCAGATTGGTGATGCCGTTTTCGTTGCAGTCGACCTGATATTCCTTGCCTTCGATTGAAAAACGGCCATTCGCGATCCGGTTGGACGAACGCCCCGGTGTTGCGCCAAAATAGGGAGAATGGGCCGGATAGTTGTCGAAATCGTCAAATCCCAGAACAAGCGCATGATCGTGACCTTCAAGGCGCAGATCCTGAACGACGGCGCCCCAGTTGATGATCTTCGCGGTCAGTCCGCCTCCCGAGATCGTGACTCGGCTGACGGTCTGGCCGTCCTTTGTCTGGCCGAAGGCTTCCGGTTGTGGCGCACTCATTTTTTAATCCTCCGCATCTGAAATGTTGCATTGCGGCGCGGATATTGCGCCGGAATGCCCGGTGCTTCAAGCGCTCAGGCGCTTTTTGCCGATTTCTTCCAGAGAGTAGGGCGTCGTCTGGTAGACTTCGTTGATCCAGTTGCCAAACAGCAGATGCGCATGCGAGCGCCAGCGGTTGAGCGGGGTGCGGTTCGGGTCGTCTGCCGGGAAATAGTTGAATGGCAGGTCAACTGGAACATTTGCTTCGACATCACGCATGTACTCATCGGCGAGCGAACCGGAATCATACTCGATATGGTTGAACATGTAGAGCCGGTTGGCGAAGCTCTCCTGCGCAAGACAGGGGCCGACCTCGTCGGAATCCATCAGCAATTCCATGCCGGCGACGCGTTCCAGATCCTCCCGGCGCACCTCTGTCCAGCGCGAAACCGGTATCTGGAAATCGTCGGAAAAACCGTTGAGATAGACCGAGGCCGGTTTCAGGTTGCGGTGGCGGTGGACGCCGAAGGCCTTCTTTTCCAGAAGCCTCTTGGGGATGCCGTGGAAATGATAGGCAGCGGCCATCGCGCCCCAGCAGATATTCATTGTCGAGTGGCAATGGGTCGTGGTCCAGTCAAGGATCGACTTCATCTCGTTCCAGTAGGTCACGTCCTCGAAATCGATCGTCTCCACCGGCGCACCGGTGATGATGAAGCCGTCGAATTTACGCTCCGCCACTTCGTCCCAGGTCTGGTAGAATGAAAGCAGGTGGTCGATCGGCGTGTTCTTGGCCTTGTGGCCGCCGACACGCACCAGCGACAGCTCGATCTGCAGCGGAGAGGCGCCGAGAAGGCGCGCGAACTGAAGCTCGGTCCTGATCTTGTTCGGCATCAGGTTGAGCAGCCCGAAATGCAGCGGCCGAATATCCTGCCGCTCCGCAACCGTTTCCGTCTTGACCCGCACGCCTTCGGAAATCAGTGTCTCGAAGGCCGGCAGCGTATCTGGAATCTTGATAGGCATGTCTCATTCCAATCCCGAACAGAAACCGGCCGTCTCAATACGCAACCGGTCCGAATGGGCAGGAATTTTCTGCTTGCTTCGGCCCTTTAGCGAATTGTTTTACGTGGCTGCAAGCCGGCCGGCCAAATCACCACAAGAAGAAGGTAGATATCGCCGTAATTGCCGGGCGTCAATCATGGCGCAACAGACACCATCTTGCCGGTGGGCTGCCTCAGGCGAAAAATGCACGAAATATCGGCCACGAAAGCGGTATTTCCATGCCAAATCCTAGACTCCTTGTGGCTTCTTTCCACTCAAGGAAAAACAGGCGAAAGCGAATGGAGCAATGACCGTCTGAGGAATGCTTCTCGTCATGAAACCAGAACTCCGGCGTTTTATCCTCTAGGAGAACTGTAAAGATGTGACGCCGGTGACTTACGGTCTTGCCGTTTTTGCTGAAGTTGTAGTCGGCGCTGCCATGTTCTGACCAGTTTTTGTTCGGCAACAAGCCGGTTTCCTCGTGAAATTCCCGCTTTGCCGCATTAATGGCAGACTCCCCGTGTTCTATCGTGCCGCCCGGAACCTGAAGCGGCACGGCGGGAAAATCCGGTTCATCAAAAACAAGGATTCTGCTGCCACGTCGTGCGTAGATGAGCACTTTTTCGGCGTCTGGCGGCATATGCTTTGGGCCCTTTGTTATAGATCGCGTTCATTCTCGCGGTAGCACCCTTTTTCAGGATGTCGCCCGTCTCAGTGTCGCCGTTGTGATGCCCATGGCGATCAGGGCGCTGCCACCCAGACGCGGCAACAATGAAGAAATCTTGGGAGATGTCAGCTTTATTCGGAGCCGGTCGGCCATTAGTGCGTACGCCAGAGCGTTGATTGCGCCTAACCCGACGAACGTGGCTGTGAGTATCGCAAACTGTGGAAGAAGCGGTGTTTCGGGTGCTATGAACTGCGGTACAAAGGCGATGAAGAAGGCAATCGATTTCGGGTTCAGCGCCGTCACCCCCATGGCATGAAAGAAAACCCGCCTTGCTGCAAGCGGGGCGTTGGCGGAAGCCGATACGGCCTCGCTCGGACCGGTGCTTTTGAATAGCCGGGTGCCGAGATAAACAAGATAGGCCGCACCGACCCATTTGAGAACGAGAAACAGCTTGGCTGACGTCAGCACCAGCGCGCCGAGCCCGGCAAGCGAAGCGGTCATGGCGATAAAGTCCCCAAGCGCGACACCGGCAACGGTGGCAAGCGCAACCCGCCGACCCTGACCGAGCGCGTAGCTCAGGACGAGAAGAACAGTGGGCCCCGGAATGAACAGCAGTGCTGTCGATGCGGCCACGAAGGTAAGCCAGAGGTGTAAATCCATCTCTCTCTCCGGTGAATTCTTCAGAATATTTCTAGCAAAGACAGGTCCTGCTTTTGCTGGCAAGTGGGCTGCAATCAAAAACATCTCGCACCGCCTTGACCTTCCAGCTACTGGAAGCCCCATCTTGGTCTCACCAACAGCAAGGAGCACGAAGATGGCAGAGAAACTGACGCTGAAAATCGAAGGCATGGGCTGCAGCAAATGCAGCGAAAAGGTCACCAATGCGCTTGGCCGCATTGACGGTGTTTCCGATATCGACGTCAGTCTTGACGCCGCCGCAGCCTCTTTTGCGCTTGCCGCACCGGCCACCCGCGAACATGCGGTCGAGGCCATCGAAGACGCTGGTTACGACGTCGTGGCGTGAGAAACGTCGGCTTTTGAATATTTGCGCGCCTGTCTGTCGGGGCCACCCGCTCGGGCGCGACCGGCACGAAAGGCACTGACCATGGAACAGACGATCACAACCGCGCGGAAAACGCAGCACATCACCTTGCCGGTGACGGGCATGACCTGTGCCTCCTGTGTGCGCAGCGTCGAACGGGTTGTCGGCAAGGTCGAAGGGGTTGAGGCGGTTGCCGTCAACCTTGCCACAGAAACGGCAGATGTTACGCTTTCAGACCGCAAGGCGACCGGTGCCGTTGTCGCCGCGATCGAGAAGGGTGGCTATGGCGTATCGCTTGCAACTGTCGAGCTTGGTATCGGCGGTATGCATTGCGCCTCCTGTGTTTCCGGCGTCGAACGCGCGCTTTCCCGTGTGCCCGGCGTGGTCTCTGCCCACGCCAATCTGGCCAATGAGCGGGCCACCGTTTCGGTGGTGCCGTCTGTCAGCGTCCTGATGCTCGAGGCTGCCGTGGAAAAGGCTGGTTTTGAGACGCTTCGCGTTGACAATCAGGCGCCTGACGTTGAAAGCCATGAAGGCCACAGGGCAAAGGAACAGACCGCTCTGAAGCGCGACCTGTTGACCGCCTTCGCCTTCACGCTGCCGCTTTTCGTGTTGGAGATGGGGTCGCATTTTGTCCCCGCTTTCGGGCGTCAGTTGACCGCGAATGTCGGCGTATTTCCGCTGCACCTGGTCTACTTCGTCCTGGCCACGATCGTGCAGTTCGGCCCGGGGCGGCGGTTCTACAGCCACGGAATCGCCTCGTTCCGGCGGCTTTCGCCGGATATGAATGCGCTGGTCATGCTCGGCTCGAGTGCGGCCTGGGCCTATTCCACGGTCGCGACCTTTTGGCCGCAGATTTTCCCCGCAGGCGCCGCCCAGGTCTATTTCGAAAGCTCCGCCGTCATTATCACGTTGATCCTGCTTGGCCGCTATTTCGAGGCCAAGGCCAAGGGGCGCACTTCTGCGGCCATCACCCATCTGATGGGACTGCAGCCGAAGACCGCCCGGATCGAGCGCGCCGGACAGACCGTCGATATCCCGATTGCCGACGTGAAGCGCGGCGATATCGTGATCGTGCGTCCCGGCGAGAAGATCGCGGTCGACGGCACGGTCGTCTCCGGTTCCTCGCATGTCGACGAGGCAATGATTTCCGGCGAGCCTTTGCCGGTGAAAAAAGGCGGGGGCGATGCTGTAACCGGCGGCACCATCAACAAGACCGGGTCTTTCAGCTTCCGTGCCACGGCGATCGGTTCCGACACGGTGCTGGCCCGCATCGTCAAGATGGTCGAAACCGCCCAAGGGGCGAAACTTCCCGTTCAGGCCATGGTCGACAAGGTGACCGCATGGTTCGTGCCGGCGGTGCTGATCGCTGCGGCCATCACCTTTCTGATCTGGCTGTTGATCGGGCCAACGCCTGCCTTTTCCTTCGCACTCGTCAATGCCGTTGCGGTGCTGATCATTGCCTGCCCCTGCGCCATGGGCCTTGCGACGCCAACCTCGATCATGGTCGGCACGGGCAGGGCGGCGGAAACCGGCGTGCTGTTCCGCAATGGCGAGGCGTTGCAGACGCTGCGCGACACCGCCATCGTCGCCTTCGACAAGACCGGTACGCTGACCGAGGGGCGCCCGCAGGTGACCGAGGCGCTGCCAGCTGATGGTTTCAGTTCCGATGACGTGCTGGCACTTGCCGCCGCCGTCGAAGCCGGCTCCGAACATCCATTGGCGGAAGCCGTGCTGGGCAGCGCTGCTGATAAAAAGCTTGCCGTCTCAAAGGCTGAAGGTTTTGAGGCGCAGCCCGGCTTCGGGGTGAAGGCGACGGTTGATGGGTGCATCGTTGCGGTTGGCGCCCGCCGCTTCATGGAGGCGCTGTCCGCCGATACGAAGGCGCTGGACCTCGTCGCCGAAGACCTTGCAGCCAAGGCGCGCTCCTTGTTGTTTGTCGCGGTCGATGGAAGGCTTGCCGGTGTCATCGGCGTTGCCGATCCGGTCAAGCCTTCGGCAAAGGCCGCAATTGCCGCATTGCATGATGCCGGCCTGAAAACCGCGATGATTTCCGGTGATAACCGGAAAACCGCCGAAGCGATCGCCCGGGACGTCGGGATCGATACGGTGATTGCCGACGTGCTGCCGGACGGTAAGGTTGATGCGCTCACCGTGCTGCGCGCCGAGCATGGTGCTATCGCTTTTGCCGGTGACGGCATCAACGATGCGCCTGCGCTTGCCGCTGCCGATACCGGTATTGCCATTGGTACAGGCACCGATATCGCCATTGAAACGGCGGATGTGGTGCTGATGTCGGGCGCTCTCACCGGTGTTGTCAACGCCATTCAGCTTTCGCGCGCGGTAATGCGCAATATCGCGCAGAACCTGTTCTGGGCCTTTGCCTATAATGCCGTGCTCATTCCGGTGGCCGCCGGTATCTTATATCCTGTGAATGGCACGCTCCTGTCGCCGATGCTGGCCGCGGCCGCGATGGGGCTGTCAAGCGTGTTCGTATTGTCGAACGCGCTCCGGCTGAAGCGGTTCAGTCCGCTTTCCTGATACGATAGTGGTGCTTTGAGGCCGGCTCGCACAAAACTTTTTTCGAACCGGCTTTCCTTACTGCTGCCATAGCTCTACAGTTCGTTTCAGCCGCTTTTGATCATGAAAAAAGGAAACTCCAGAATCCCCGATCCTTTGATCACGATCAATACGAACCGATTTAAAGCGGCCTATATCTGCCTCCGGTGAGATTGGACGGTCTTCGTTCCGGAGCGTTTTGGAACCCGGCCGGGTGCCATCCCGGTGACGAATTGAGGCGAAAAACTCACTGAACGACCGTTGGGCCGCTCCCAAGACCGGCCTTTTCCGTTCGCCATTTACAGCAACCGCCGGGCTTTCCGGCGATCAGCTTAGGAGTAGTCCCATGCCGGCCATCAGCACGACCGAACTTGACCAGCTTGTTGCCCGGACGAAGGCAGCGCAGCAGAAGTTTGCGACCTATACCCAGGAACAGGTCGACTTCATTTTCCGTTCCGCCGCCCTCGCCGCGGCCGACGCCCGCATTCCGCTTGCCCGTATGGCTCACGAAGAAACGGGCATGGGTGTGATGGAGGACAAGGTGGTCAAGAACCACTTCGCCTCTGAATACATCTATAACAAATACCAGGACGAAAAGACCTGCGGCATCCTCTCGGAAGAGCCTGAATATGGCATCTTCACGGTCGCCGAGCCTATCGGCCTGATTTGCGCTATCGTCCCCACCACCAACCCGACCTCGACCGCGATTTTCAAAGCGCTGATCAGCCTGAAGACCAGGAACGGGGTTATCTTCTCGCCGCATCCGCGTGCAAGACGCTCGACCTGCGAGGCCGCCCGCGTTGTGCTTGAAGCTGCCGTCAAGGCCGGTGCACCGAAGGATATCATCGGCTGGATCGATGAACCCTCGGTCGAGCTTTCCAACGCGCTGATGCACCATGACGATATCAACCTGATCCTTGCGACCGGTGGCCCCGGCATGGTCAAGGCCGCCTATTCGTCGGGCAAGCCCGCCATCGGCGTCGGCGCCGGCAACACACCGGCCGTTATCGACGAATTCGCCGATATCAAGCGCGCCGTTGCCTCGATTCTGATGTCGAAGACCTTCGACAACGGCGTTATCTGCGCTTCGGAACAGTCGGTTATCGCGGTCGACAAGGTCTATGATGTCGTGCGTGAGCGCTTCATCAGCCATGGCGGTTATGTGCTGTCGGGCAATGAGGCCGGTGCCGTTCGTGATATCATCATGAACAAGAAGGGCGCACTCAACGCTGAAATCGTCGGCCAGTCAGCCGAAAAAATCGCCGCCATGGCTGGTATCAAGGTGCCGCCGCGCACCAAGGTGCTGATTGCCGAAGTCGAAAGCACGGGTGAGGAGGAAGTCTTCGCCCATGAAAAGCTGTCGCCGACGCTGGCCATGTACAGGGCGAAGAATTTTGACCACGCCACCCGCATCGCTGCCGACCTGGTTGCGCTCGGCGGTATCGGTCACACCTCGGTTCTTTATACCGATCAGGATCTGCAGCCCGACCGCGTCAACGCCTTTGGCGAACGCATGAAGACGGCGCGTATTCTCGTCAATACGCCTGCATCGCAGGGCGGTATCGGTGACCTCTACAATTTCCGCCTGGCGCCGTCGCTGACGCTTGGCTGCGGTTCGTGGGGTGGTAACTCGATCTCGGAAAACGTCGGTCCGCAGCATCTGATCAACAAGAAAACGGTCGCCAAGAGGGCAGAAAACATGCTGTGGCACAAGCTTCCCCCGTCGATCTATTTCCGTCGCGGTTCGCTTCCCTTCGCACTTGAAGAACTCAAGGGCCACAAGCGCTGCCTGATCGTGACCGACCGGTTCCTTTTCGAGAACGGCTATATCAATGACACTGTCCGGGTTCTGAAGGGCTTTGGCATTGAAGTCGAAACCTTCTTCGACGTTCAGGCCGACCCGACGCTTGCCGTTGTCCGCAAGGGCTGGGAACTGGCGCGCTCTTTCGAACCGGATATCATCCTTGCACAGGGTGGCGGTTCGCCGATGGACGCTGCCAAGATCATGTGGGTGATGTATGAGCATCCGGAAGTCGAGTTCGCCGATCTGGCGTTGCGCTTCATGGATATCCGCAAGCGCATCTACCACTTCCCGAAACTCGGCGTGAAGGCCAAGTTTGTTGCCGTGCCGACCACTTCGGGCACCGGTTCGGAAGTCACCCCGTTTGCCGTCGTCACCGACGAAAAGACCGGTATGAAATATCCGATTGCCGATTACGAGCTGACGCCGACAATGGCCATCGTTGATGCCGATCTGGTCATGAACATGCCGAAGGCGCTGACGGCTCATGGCGGTATCGACGCCGTGACCCACGCACTCGAGGCCTATGTTTCGATCATGGCGAACGAGTATTCGGACGGTCAGGCGCTTCAGGCTCTGAAGCTTTTGAAACAGTACCTGCCCTCGGCATACAAGAACGGCGCTGCCGATCCCAAGGCCCGCGAGCAGGTTCACAATGCCGCGACGATTGCCGGCATTGCATTTGCCAACGCCTTCCTCGGAGTCTGCCACTCGATGGCGCATAAGATCGGCGCGCAGTTCCACCTGCCGCACGGCCTGTCGAACGCCCTGCTGCTGGCCAATGTGGTCCGCTACAATGCCGTCGACAATCCGACCAAGCAGGCGACCTTCAGCCAGTATGACCGGCCGAAAGCACTGTGCCGCTACGCCGAAATTGCCCGTCATCTCGACCTTGGCGGCAAGACGGACGAGCAGTCGGTCGAAAACCTTGTCAAGTGGATCGAAAGCCTCAACAAGGCCTGCGATATCCCGGAATCGATCCAGGCTGCGGGCGTCGGTGAAGCCGACTTCCTCGACCATCTCGACGGGGTTGCCGAAAAGGCTTTTGATGACCAGTGCACCGGCGCCAATCCGCGCTACCCGCTGATCTCGGAAATCCGTCAGGTCTTGCTCGACACCTATTACGGCCGCGCTTACGAAGAAGGCGTCACCCACGAGCCGGAAGCTGCCGATGACAAGGGTTCGGTCGTGCCGCTCAGCGCCCGCAAGTAAAAGCAGGGCACTGAAACCGATCAACGAAAACGCCGCCTTCGGGCGGCGTTTTTTGTTACGGTCTGAGGCCTGCTGAAACTGCGGTCTACCGTGACCGCTCCGGCCGCAGGTAGGCGGTCGGGTTGCCGTAGGTCGATGCGATTCGGGTGATGGCATGGTCGAGGTTTTCGCGCATCACCCGCATGGCCGCGCCATTGGCATGTACCAGGGTGTTGGCGTCCTCCATGATGCCGACATGGCCTTTCCAGAACACCAGATCGCCGCGTTTCAGCGCACGCCGTGTCAGCGGTTCGCCATCCATCAGTGCCTGCATGTCGGAATCGCGCGGCACGGCGCATCCGGCCATCATCATCGCGATCTGCACCAGCGCCGAGCAGTCGAGACCGAAACCCGAACGTCCGCCCCACAGATAAGGTGTTTCGATGAAGCGCAGTGCCGTTTTGACCGGGTCGTGCTCAAATGGCCGGCCGAGCGGAAAACAGTGATCGGCAAACACGGCCGTTCCGTCCGAACATACATAAAACCGGCTTCCGCGGGTCTCCATTTCGTCGACAAAGGTCAGCATGCAGCCCATGGAGAGCGCACAGACCGGCCCGGACTTGAGCTCTGGTTCCGGATAGAGAAAGGTCCGGGGTACCGAGATCATGTGGGATGCCTGGCGCTCCCCTTCGGCCACCATTGCTTCCGGAATGTAGCCGACATAGCCGTCGAAACGCGACTGGATCCACGCCCAGCCCGACTTGCGCTCGAAGATATCGACGGTTTCTCCGAACAGAAGCTGGCTGTCGATCACGGCGGCTTCCGCCGGTTTCGGTCTGAGCGGGGCGACGGGAACGATGATCTGGGCCGGCGTCGGTACAGCGAAACGGTCTGCGTGAACGATGCCGGAGAGCCGGGCATCGGCGAGATCGGGGCGAAAGGCGTGAAGCCTTCTGTCGAGTTCCATGACCATCAGGGTGTCCGGATTGTTTCGTAGAGCGCGCGGATGGCCTGAGCCTCGCCGCCTGCCGGGCCAAAATCGCGATCTGCCGGTGCGTGGCCGTAAATGTCAAAATGCGCCCAGCTACGTGCGTGGCGAACGAAGCGTTTCAGAAATAGAGCGGCGGTAATTGAGCCGGCCATACCGCCGGCGGGCGCATTGGTGAGATCAGCGATGCCGGTCTTCAGCCTTGCATCGTAGCCGGCGAAAAGCGGCATACGCCAGACCGGGTCAGAGAGCTTTTCGCCATTCGTGAAAAGCGTCTCGGCAAAACCGTCGCTGTCGGTATAAAACGGCGCGATATCCGGACCGAGGGCAACGCGGGCAGCCCCTGTCAGCGTCGCCATATCGATCAGCAGGTCTGGGGATGCCTCGTCGGCATAGGTCAGCGCGTCGGCAAGGATCAACCGTCCCTCGGCGTCGGTGTTGTCGATCTGCACCGTCAGGCCCTGGCGTGAACGGTAGATGTCGCCCGGGCGGAAGGCATTGCCTGCGATGGCGTTCTCGACGCTCGGCACGATGACGCGCAAGTCGACGTCGAGGCCGGCATCCATGATCATCAGTGCCAGTGCCATGACGTTGGCAGCCCCGCCCATGTCCTTCTTCATCAAACCCATGCTGGCAGCCGGCTTGATATCAAGCCCGCCGGTATCGAAACAGACCCCCTTGCCGACCAGTGTGACGGAGCGTGCGCCCTTTCTGCCCCATCGCATCTCCATCAGCCGTGGCGGCTTTCGCCGGCGCGGCCGACAGCATGGATCAGAGGGAAACCGCACGCGATAAGGTCGTCACCGCGGACTGCACTGAAAGATGCACCATAATGGTCGGCAAGCCCTTCGAACGCCTGTTCCAGGTGATCCGGCTGCATGTCATTTGCCGGTGTGTTGATCAGGTCTCGGGCAAGGTGGATGGCCGCGATATTACGCTCGATTTCTGCCGGGTCGCAGCTCTCGGGTATGGCCAGCTTGACCTGGCCGGTTGTCGATGGCTTCAGATAGCGCCCGAACCGGTAGCAGCCTGCAGCAAAGCCGATCAGTGCCTGGGTCAGGTCCCCGGGATAGCGGGCAAGGTGCCAGTCTCCGGCGGGCAGGAGCCTCGAAAGTCTGCCGGTGATGAAAGGACCGCCGGTGTTCGCGCCAAGTCCGAGCAGGGCGCCGGCAAGTCTGCCGTCTTTTCCCGGAAGCATCAGGATCTCGCCTTCGCGCGCGGAAAATCCAGCCGAAAGGGCAAAGCTCCGAAAGTCCTCGGGAAGAGTATCCGTCTGCTCGAGTTCGGGCTGCACAACGCCGTAGAGCGGGGTGGTCGCCGCTCCCGTGTCGCAAAAAGGTGAAGGGCGGTTGAAGAGTTGGAAACTGGCCATGGGTGAATCACTCGATACTTGTCTGTCCTCCCGGCCCACTTTCGCGGGAAAAAACTTTCTGTAAAGTGTCGGAAAGCCTCGGAACTGATTCCTTACGCTGATCGGGGCGCCCAGAACAGACGGAGATTGCCGGAAAATGAACAATCATACCGGGCTTTCAACAAAAGCGGCGATGGCGCTTGTGCTTGCCGCTATCACGGTTTCGGGCTGCGCCAGCGTGCGCAAGCCGATGACCTCGAGCCAGTATATGTCCGCCGAGGAGATCGCCAACCTGTCGCCTTCGCAGCGGCAGATGGCAAACTACAGGCTCGAAACGGCATTTCTGTCGCGGCCCGGCAACGTCAAATCGGGGATCGCCTGGTCCGAGTATTTGAAGGCGGAAGGCCGGTATTCCGAGGCCAATCTGGTGATGCGGGAGGTTGCTGCACGCAATCCCGATTCCGGTGACGCTCTGCTGTATTATGCCGGAACGCAGACTGCGCTGGGCTATTATCCCGACGCGCTGCGCACGATCCGCAACGCCGAGCAGATCGCCCCACGCGACTGGCGGACCTTTTCCCAGGAAGGTCTGATTCTCGATCAGATGGGTAAGCCGATGGAAGCACGCATGCGCTACCGTCAGGCTTTGGCGCTTTCACCGAAAAACCCGGAAGTCTTGTCCAATATGGCGGTTTCCTATGTCCTGACCCATGATTTGAATACGGCGGAAAATTATCTGCGCGAAGCAATTGCCCAGCGTGACGCCAGCTCCGAGGTGCGGATCAACCTTGCGCTTGTGCTTGCGCTGCAGGGCAAGGAACAGGAAGCTCAAAGGGTGGCGAGTGCCGGCGTTTCCGCCGAACAGGCACAAATCAACCTGGCAGCGCTTCAGGCCGCGACGGCACCCGGTGGCGCGTGGGAACAGTTTGTGGTTGGCGCCGACAGATAGAGCAATTCCGCTTTTCCCTGAATCACGAAATAGCTCTATCTCTTTGTTTTTACAGAATTCCTGACGGAAAACCGGTGCCCGTTTTTTCTGGAACTGCTCCAGGCGTGGGTGAAGGCGGTCGACCGAGGCGTTCTGCCGGTCGACCGTGTCAGGCCATCATCATGGCGACAAAGCGACTTGCAAGTCCAAAAAGCCCCGCCAGGCATGCAGCAGAAAACACCGTGCTTCCGGCGAGTGTAAGCCAGATCGCCCAGTTGGTGCTTTTATCGCGCGGATGTCTTGACAGATAGATCAGCTTTGCGTCAGCCGGTCGCCAATTGGCCATTCCTGACAGATACCCGTTTTCAGTAAATCGCCGCTTGTCGCCGACATTTTCAGCCGATGCCGTAGCAGCGAAACTCGGGCAATTTGAGGTTTGCCGTCCCATTGCCTCACTCCCTCGTTTTCCGTTCCTGCCCATGGGCAGAAAATTCTCCCGAAAGTGAGTATATGGGATTGTCTTCACAAAACTAGCATAATTTGTAAACCGGCAAGATCCGCCCCGGATTTCGGTGGATCGATTTCTTCCGGCCTCAATTTCCTCAACCTGAAAGGCGTGTCAGTTTTCTTCGCCGTCCGGCTTCGATTCGTCTTCTGTAACGGGGATGGCGTAGGACCCCGTCAGCCAACGGGAAAGGTCCAGTTCCCGGCAGCGGTTGCTGCAGAACGGGTAGTTCTCCCGGGTAGAGGGTCGACCGCATTCTGAGCATTTTCGGGGTTTTCTCAAAGGTTCGACGCGGGCGTCGTTTGCGTTACCCATGTTCGCTCCATTGCTCTGAAATGTCGCAGCCATGGCCGGAAAGCAATGTCTGCGTCTCAAAAAGCGGCAGGCCAACAACGGCGGAATAGGAACCGACAAGCCGCTCGATAAACGCGGCTGCAAGCCCCTGTATGGCATATGCGCCAGCCTTGCCACGCCACTCACCGGACGCGAGATAGGCGGTAATCTCTTTTTTGGAAAGGTTTTTGAAGGTCACGCGGGTTTCGACCACACGCAAACTGTCCGTCGTCTCTCCGGCCGCCCTGACACAAAGGCCGGTGAAGACCCGGTGATTGCGGCCCGAAAGCAGAGCAAGGCAGGATGACGCTTCATCCTCGCTCTCAGCCTTGGGCAGGATGCGCCGTCCTACGGCAACCACAGTGTCTGCGGAAAGCACGAGAGACCCACGCCAGCCCTCGTCAGTGGCGAGCGCCTCGGCAACCACGCAGGCTTTGCCGCGGGCAAGACGCCCGGCCAGCTGCCGCGGGGTTTCTTTCGCCGCCGGGGTTTCATCAATGTCGGCTGGATAGACCCGGTCGGGCGTCACCCCGATCTGGGCCAGCAGGTCCACACGGCGCGGCGATGCCGATGCCAGGACAAGTTTTGTCTTTGCCACGGTCAAGCCCGTTCCCGATCGGTCATGAGGGATCGCGCGCTTCTTACTTGAAGCGGTAGGTGATCCGGCCCTTGGTCAGGTCGTAAGGGGTCATTTCCACAAGTACCTTGTCACCAGCCAGAACACGAATGCGGTTCTTGCGCATACGGCCTGCGGTGTGAGCGATGATCTCGTGGTCGTTTTCAAGCTTCACCCGGAACGTCGCGTTCGGCAGAAGCTCGACGACGACGCCCGGAAATTCCAGTACTTCTTCTTTAGCCATCTATGTCGTTTCTTTTCTTCCATGCGTCCGGGTCCCAGAGCCTGGAACTGGCCGAACGCTGCTATCCCCCCAGGCCGTTGCCGGCAAAATAGACGGGATGCAGTTGCTTCATTTGTCTGCAGCGTATCGGCTGCGTTTTAAAACGCGCGGCGCTGCGGAATTGCGGCGGAACCTACACAATAGTTCAACGTTTGTGAACCTTGTTTGCTGCTGTCGTCGTTTTTTGTTCACGTGACGTTCGAAACAGCGGTGGATGCCGGTTCAACCGCGCCAATAGAGCACGCAGAACAGTGTGAAAAGGCGGCGTGCGGTGTCGAAATCAAGCTCGATCTTGCCGTTCAGCCTGTCCTGCAGTGTTTGCGAACCTTCGTTATGGACGCCGCGCCGGCCCATGTCGATGGCCTCGATCCGGCTCGGCGTCGCCGTCTTGATTGCCTCGTAATAGCTCTCGCAGATCATGAAATAGTCCTTCACGATCCGTCTGAAAGGGGTCAGCGAAAGGATGTGGGTCGCAACCTTGTCACCATTTTCCAGCGATATATCGAAGATCAGACGCTTTTCCATGATCGAGAGCGTCAGTTTGTACGGTCCGCCGTCATGGCCCACGGGTTTAAAAAGTTCTCTTCCAGTAGGTCAAATATGGCGACGGCGCGTTCGTGCTCGACATCGGGCGAGGCGCGGCCGATGCTCTCGTCGAGAACAACATCGCTCAGCCTGTATTCGCCCGTCGTCATGTCTATTCCTTGCGGTTGAGGCGGATTGCGACCGATCGTGCATGCGCGCCCAGTCCCTCGCATTCTGCAAGCTCAATGGCCGGCGGTGCAAGCATATTCAGCTGGTCGGGGCCCAGGCGAAGGATGGATGTACGCTTCATGAAGTCCAGAACACCCAGGCCTGAGGAGAAGCGAGCAGAGCGTGCGGTCGGCAGAACATGGTTCGAGCCGCCGACATAGTCGCCGATCGCCTCCGGGGTATAATGTCCGGCAAAGATCGCACCGGCATTGCGGACCTTCGGGATAAGGGCATCGGGATCATCAACGGCAAGCTCTAGGTGCTCCGGTGCGATCCTGTTGGCGAGCGTCAGTGCGGTGTCGAGGTCCGAGACGGTGATGATCGCCCCATAGTCGCGCCAGCTTGCGCCTGCGATCTCGCCGCGCGGCAGGGTCTTGAGCTGCCGTTCGACGGCTTGCTCCACGGCCTTGCCAAGGGCGGGGTCGGTGGTGATCAGGATCGACTGGGCTGCCGTGTCGTGCTCGGCCTGCGCCAGAAGGTCGGCAGCAATCCAGTCGGGATTGTTCTGGCCGTCGGCAATCACCAACACTTCTGAGGGGCCCGCGATCATATCGATGCCGACCGTGCCGAATACGGCGCGCTTGGCGGCTGCGACATAGGCATTGCCGGGCCCGACGATCTTGGAGACCGGGGCAATGGTTTCCGTGCCATAGGCAAGAGCGGCCACGGCCTGTGCACCGCCGATCCGGTAGATTTCGCTGACACCTGCGATCTTGGCGGCTGCCAGCACTGCCGGGTTGATCTTGCCCTTCATGGCAGGCACGACCATGACGATGCGCTCGACGCCGGCGACCTTTGCCGGCACGGCGTTCATCAGCACCGAGCTTGGATAGCTTGCCGTGCCGCCCGGCACGTAAAGCCCGACCGCTTCCACCGCCGTCCAGCGGTGTCCGAGACCGACGCCAATCTCATCCTCATAGAAATCATCGGGCGGGAGCTGGCGGGCATGGTGCTTGCGGATCCGCTCCTCGGCCAGAATGAGTGCATCAATGACCTTGGGGTCGACTGCCGCGATTGCCGTTTCCAGTTCCTCTGCTCCGACCCTCATCGGTGTGGCGGGATCAGACAAGTCGACGCCGTCAAACCGTGCGGAATATGCGGCCAGTGCTGCATTGCCGTTTGCGCGTACGTCGGCAAGGATTTCATCGACGGTATCGCCGACATCCTTGGAGACTTCGCGCTTCATCGAAAGCAGCGACCTGAAAGCGGTTTCGAAGCGATCTTCGGCTGCGTCGAGCCAGATGGCCATGTTTGCCTCACTCAATCAATTGGGAAAAGTCTGTCCTTGTCTTGCGGTTTGCCTCAGCGCGGATGGCGCGGTTTGCCGCGCGCTTCCCAGCTTGCCGAAAGATCGGCCAGCAGAACTTCGATACATTCCACATCCGCAACGATCTCGCCACCACCTGACAGCGTGATGATCAGTGAGCCTTCCGGGCCGTCACCGTTTTTTTCGAATTGCATCGAAAGCAGGTTGGAAACCTCGTCATCCGCTTTGCGGTCAAGCCCGATGCTGCGCACCGCATTGACCCGCTTGAAAACCAGCGCCGACCGTCGCCGCTCTGGCTTTTGAAGAAACCGCGCTTTTTCTCCCAGACGAAACGGTTGCACAGAAGCTGGAACTGACCCGCGACCCTGGAAAAGGTCACATCTCTGGACAGAAAAACGGCATCCTGAACATGCGCCGAGATGATGGCGAGGTCTTCTTCATCCAGCGCCATGAGCTTAAGTTGGTCGGTCGACATCGCACTTTTCCCGGCGGGTTCTCGTTTTGGAGCGTTTCAGGGCGATACGGAAACCGTTCGCTCTGTTGGTTCCAACCGAGATAAGCCCATGGCAGCCGTTTCGCAACCGCTGTGGCATCCGGTTTGTCGGTGTCGACAGGAAAATGGTGCCTGTAGCGGTGTCAGTCGCTGACGCGCTCGACAATGGCGCCACAGCGGGTGAGCTTTTCTTCCAGCCGCTCGAAGCCGCGATCAAGGTGGTAGACGCGCGACACAGTGGTTTCGCCCTTGGCCGCCAGTCCGGCGATAACAAGGGAGACCGAGGCGCGCAGATCTGTTGCCATCACCGGGGCTCCATGCAACTCGGATGCACCCTTGATTGTTGCGGTCTGGCCCGAAAGCGAAATGTCGGCGCCGAGACGGGCAAGTTCCTGAACATGCATGAACCGGTTTTCGAAAATCGTCTCGACAATGCGCGAGGTGCCCTTGGCGCGGGTCATCAGGGCCATGAACTGCGCCTGCAGGTCCGTCGGAAAGCCCGGATAGGGTTCTGTTGTAATGTCGACCGGGCGGATATCGTCGCCATGGCCGATGATATGGATGCCGGTTTCCGTGGGCGTGATTTCGGCGCCTGCTGCCCGGATCGCCTCGATTGCAGCGCTCAGGAGGGAAGCATCTGTGTTTTCCAGCGTGACCTCACCGCCAGCCATGGCAACGGCCATGGCATAGGTCCCGGTTTCGATCCGGTCTGGCAGCACGGTGTGGCGCGCGCCGGAAAGCGAGGTGACGCCATTAATGCTTATGGTGGGGGTGCCGGCACCTTCGATCTTCGCGCCCATGGCTTTCAGGCAATTGGCGAGGTCGACCACCTCCGGCTCGCGTGCAGAATTTTCCAGAACCGTGGTTCCGTTTGCAAGCGTTGCCGCCATCATCAGTGTGTGGGTCGCCCCGACAGACACCTTCGGGAACACATAATGGCGACCGACAAGCCCACCCTTCGGCGCTCTGGCCTCGACATAGCCCTGCTCGATCTCGATTTCGGCGCCCAGCGCCTTCAGCCCGTCGATGAAGAGGTCGACCGGCCGGGTGCCGATGGCGCAGCCGCCCGGTAGCGAAACCCGGGCAATGCCTTCACGCGCCAGAAGCGGACCGATGACCCAGAACGATGCGCGCATCTTGCGCACCAGGTCGTAAGAGGCGGTGGTTTCGGTAATCGTCGGGCAGTTGAAATGGATGGTGCGCGCATAGCCGTCGCTCTGGCGCTCGCGCCGGCCGTTGACGGAGATATCGACTCCATGATTGCCGAGAATGCGCATCAGAAGCTCGACATCGGCCAGATGCGGTACGTTTTCGAGCGTCAGTGTATCGCTGGTCAAAAGTGAGGATATGATCAGCGGCAGTGCCGCATTTTTCGCACCGGAAATGGGAATGACACCCTTCAAAGGGTTGCCGCCGACGACTCTGATTTGATCCATTCCACACTTTCCGGGAAATCCCGGCCTCTCCTTGAAGCTTAGGCGCGTCGCCTTAGACGAAACGCCCGCCATGATCAATCGCAATGGTTGATAAGTTGTTGAACGAGGCCGGTCAAAGCAGTGAAAAGTGGCAAGCGCGTGTTCGGCTTTTCTAAATTTCGGCGTGTGACTTCCGGATCCGGGCTGCCCGCCCGGCTTTCTCAGTCCTTGCCGGTGGTCTTCGAGGCCGGAAGCCCGTCGGTTTCATCTGCCTCGCCCTTACGGCGTGCGCGTGACTGCTGTTTGCGGCGCATCAGGTTTTCACGCAGTTGCTGTGCCGCGCGTTCCTTGCGAAGTGCTTCCGTATCTGGCTTTTTTTCTGTGGCCCGGCGTCACGCATTCCGCCATACCCTCCTGAAACAGACTTGCCGCCGAAATGGCGGTTATGGGAAAAGAATTGTGATTATCGTCTTGCACTCGCAGCGGAGCTATGGCAATAGCCCGCTTGCCTGCACCGAACGGTGCCGGACGATTCCGCCAGACGGAAACGGGCTGCCGTAGCTCAGGGGTAGAGCACTCCCTTGGTAAGGGAGAGGCCGAGAGTTCGAATCTCTCCGGCAGCACCAGTTTTTTATTTCGCTTCGCCGAAGCCAGCCGACATTTCGAATCAAGATAGTGTTTGTGTCGTTCGTCGACCGCACCAGATCGTTTGTTGTGTGATCTGTTTCCTTTCGGTCGTTATCGAAGGCGGGCAGCCCCTTCGAGGTTCGTGCTTTCAAATACCGGAAACGCCCCATGGTCGCCCTTTTTGTGCCCCGCAGAAACAACAAGCGCGAAATGGCGAGAGATTGAACTTAATTTTCTAGCGATGGCCGGTTACGGCGAACCGTTTTCTTGGATTGGGGCCTCAACTTTCCTAATTTCGGCCACAGTTCGAAACACGAAAGAATGGTTTCCCAATGAGAAAAACACTCTTCGCCGCACTCGGCGCCGCTCTCCTCCTGACCGCCGGTGCGCCCGCCAAAGCGGACGATCAGGTGGAAATTCTGAACGTGTCCTATGACATTGCGCGGGAACTCTACGCGACCATCAACCCGGCCTTTGCCGAATACTGGAAGAACGAGACCGGACAGGATGTGACCATCAAGCAGTCGCATGCTGGCTCCTCCAAGCAGGCTCGCGCCATCCTTCAGGGGCTGAAGGCTGACCTCGTGACCTTCAATCAGGTGCTTGACGTTCAGATCCTGGCCGACAAGGGCTTTGTCGCCGAGGACTGGCAGCAGGCGCTGCCGAACAATGCTTCGCCCTATTACTCGCTGCCGGCCTTTCTGGTGCGTGAGGGCAATCCGAAGGATATCAAGGACTGGGACGATCTCGCCCGCGACGATGTCCAGTTGGTGTTCCCCAACCCGAAGACCTCGGGTAATGCCCGTTACACCTATCTGGCTGCCTATGCCTACGGGCTTGAAAAGTTCGGTGGCGATGATGCCAAGGCCCGTGAATTCGTCGGCGATGTGATTGGCAATGTTGCCGTTTTCGACACGGGTGGCCGTGGCGCGACCACCACCTTTGTCGAACGCGGTATCGGCGATGTGCTGATCACTTTCGAGGCTGAGGTCGAAAATATTCGCGCCCAGTATGGCGAGGACGAATATCTGCGCGTCGTGCCGTCGATCTCGCTTCTGGCCGAATTTCCGGTTGCTGTTGTTCAAAAGGTTGCCGAGCAGCGCGGGACGCAGGACGTCTCCAAGGCCTATCTCGAGTTCCTTTACACCGAGCAGGGCCAGGAAATCGTCGCATCGTTCAACAACCGTGTCCACAACCCGGAAGTGAAGGCTCAATACGCCGACAAGTTTCCAGAGGTGAAGCTGGTGACGGTTGAGGAGATATTCGGCGGTTGGGGCGAGGCCAACGAAACTCACTTCAGCGATGGTGGCGTGCTCGACCAGATCCAGGCCGGCAACTGAGCCTGAACCGCTGACAATCCGGGGCCTGCGCCTTGGCGCGGGTCTCTTGCCTTTTTACAATCGATGTGGTGCATCGTGCCGTCACATCAATCAGGGCCATCATGTCGACCTCGATTTCACACGCCAGCCGTCAGCGATCGTCCGCCCGACGGGTTATTCCCGGTTTCGGGCTGACGCTCGGCGTCACGCTGCTGTTCGTCTGCCTGATCATTCTGCTGCCGTTGAGCGCCCTGTTCTTTCAGCTCGGCCAGCTTGGATTTGCAGATTACTGGCGCATTATCTCGTCGGACCGTACGCTGGCTGCGTTTCGGGTGACGATTTCTGCGGCCCTGATGGCGACGGTGTTCAATGCCTGTTTCGGCCTGCTGCTCGCCTGGGTGATCGTGCGTTATAAATTCCCCGGCAAGCGCTTGCTGGACGCGCTGATCGATCTGCCATTTGCCCTGCCTACCGCTGTTGCCGGTATCGCGCTTGTCGCTCTTTACGACCGCAATGGCTGGATGGGAATGCTGCTGGCCGAGATGAACATCAAGGTCGCCTATACCTGGTGGGGCATCGCAATTGCCATGACGTTTACCTCGGTGCCTTTTGGGGTGCGGACGGTGCAACCGGTCATGGAAAGTCTCAAACTCGATATCGAAGAGGCCGCGCAGACGCTTGGCGCGCGCGACATCCAAGTGTTTCGTCACATTATTTTTCCGCAGCTCTGGCCGAGTTTCATCATGGGCGCGTCGCTGGCTTTTGCCCGGTCGCTCGGGGAGTTCGGTGCGGTTATCTTTATTGCCGGTAATATGCCCTACAAGACCGAAATTGCCTCGCTTTTGATCATGATACGGCTGGATGAGTATGATTTCCCGGCCGCCAGCGCGATTGCGGGAACACTGCTTCTGCTGGCGCTTGTTGTGCTGGTTCTCGCCAATATAGCCACGGGCCGCGCCGGTCGGCACCTTTCAAGGGGAGGCTAAGGGATGGCAATTGCAACCATGCATCCTCAGGTGCGCGCCTTGATGCGCCGCCGCCGTGCCAAGCGATTGGCGCTTGTCATCGTCGCCGTGGCCTTTGCGTCGCTGGTCATGGGACTGCCGAGCCTTGCGATTTTCGTACGCGCCTTTTCCGAAGGTGTCGGGGTCTATCTTTCCAGTATCACTGAGCCGGAAACCCGTCATGCCATCCTGCTGACGGTGATCACCGCGCTGATCGCGTTGCCGATCAATATGGTGTTTGGTATCTCCGCCGCATGGGCGGTGACGCGGTTCCGTTTCCCCGGACGCCGGGCGCTTGTTACCATTATCGAATTGCCTTTTTCGATATCGCCGATCGTTGCCGGTCTCTGCTATCTTCTGGTCTATGGTTCGACCGGGCTTGTCGGCGGGTTTCTCGACCAGTGGAACATTCAGCTGATGTTCAATCTGACAGGCATCGTGCTGGTCTCGCTGTTTGTGACCTGCCCCTTCGTTGCCCGTGAGCTTATTCCGCTGATGGAGATTAGCGGGCGCGATCAGGAAGAAGCAGCGCTGACACTCGGGGCCAATGGTTGGCAGACGTTCTTCTACGTGACGCTGCCCAATATCCGCTGGGCGCTGCTTTACGGTGCGATCCTTGCCAATGCCCGCGTGATCGGCGAATTCGGCGCCGTCAGCGTGGTTTCCGGCAATATTCGCGGCGAGACGATGACGCTGCCGCTGCAGGTTCAGCTTCTCTATGACGACTACAATGTTGCTGGCGCCTTTGCCGCAGCCACCATCCTCGCCGTGATTGCCGTGATCACGCTGATCCTGCGCGCGGTGATTGAATCGCGCCATCCCAATGTCCACTGAGATCAACCGGGAGACCGATCATGGGTCTTGAGATCGAAAATGTTTCGAAATCCTATGGCAGCAACCTGGTGCTGGATGCTGTCGATCTGGATGTTCAACCCGGTGAGTTTGTCGCGCTTTTGGGGCCTTCAGGCTCCGGCAAGACAACGCTTTTACGGATTATTGCCGGGCTGCAGTTTGCAGAAGGCGGCAGGCTGGTGATGGAGGGCGAGGATATTACCGGGCTTGAGGCGCGGCTTCGCCGCTTCGGAATGGTGTTTCAAAGCTACGCACTGTTTGAGCATATGAGTGTTGCAGACAATACCGCTTTCGGTCTTAAGATGCGTCCGCGTGGCAGCAGGCCATCGCGCAGTGGAATTGGCGAGAGGGTGAAAACGCTCCTCGATATGGCCGAGATCGGGCATCTTGCCGAGCGGTATCCCTCGCAGCTTTCCGGCGGTCAGCGCCAGCGTGTTGCGCTGGCACGCGCGCTGGCCATCGAGCCGCGCCTGCTGTTGCTGGATGAGCCTTTTTCCGCGCTCGATACCAAGATCCGCAAGGGGCTGCGCTCGGCGCTCAGGGATTTGCAGAGGAAGGTCGGTATTTCCGCCATTCTGGTAACGCACGATCAGGAAGAGGCTTTCGAAATCGCAGACCGGATTGCGGTGATGTCGGAAGGCCGTATCGAGCAATTCGGCACGGCCGAAGAGCTGTTACGCACGCCAGCTAGCCCCTTCGTTGCTGAGTTTCTGGAAGGCATGGCGAATTATGAAAATCAGGGCGCCGGTATTTAAGCGGCGAATGGCCTGCACTTAGAGCCCCAGCTCATGCCACATACGGTCAACGCTTTCGGTCACGTCATCAGGCATTTTAAGGACCTCGCCCCATTCACGGTCGGTCTCAGGGCCGATCTTGTTTGTTGCATCCAGACCCAACTTGCCGCCAAGGCCGGGCTTGGGCGAGGCAAAGTCGAGATAGTCGACGGGCGTGCTTTCCAACAGCAGCGTATCGCGGGAGGCATCAAAGCGGGTGGCGAGCGCCCACATCACATCTTTCCAGTCGCGTACATTGATATCCGGATCGACCACAATGATCAGCTTGGTCATGTTGAACTGCGATAGCATCGACCATAAGCCCATCATCACCCGGCGCGCCTGACCGGCATAGCGCTTGTCGATGGCAATCACGATAGCGCGGTAGGAGCAAGCCTCGGGCGGCAGGTAAATATCGGTGATTTCTGCAAATTGTTGTTTGACGAGCGGGATGAACAGCTCGTTCATGGCCTCTCCCAAAACGGACGGCTCGTCCGGCGGGCGGCCGGTATAGGTTGACAGGTAAATAGGCTTGCGGCGCATGGTAATTGCCGTAATCGTGACCACGGGAAAACGCTCGATTGCGTTAAAATAGCCGGTGTGGTCGCCATATGGCCCTTCATTGGCTTCCTCGGAGATTGAGACGGTGCCTTCCAGCACGATTTCTGCATTGGCAGGGATGGAAAGTGGCTGCGTGAGGGCAGGGGCTATCCGGGTTTTGCGGCCTCTTAAAACGCCTGCAAAATCAAGCTCGCTCATGTCTTCAGGCAATGGCATCACAGCAGACAGGATCGTGGCAGGGTCTGTGCCAATCGCGATTGCGACCGGCATGTCCTTGCCTGACTTTTGCCAGGAGCGAAAATGTTTGGCACCGCCGCGCTGCGATAACCAGCGCATGATCAGCCTGTTCTTGCCCAAAACCTGCATGCGATAAATGCCGACATTGGCCGGGCCTGCCGGGCCGGATTTCTCACAATCGCGGGTGATGACCAGCGGCCATGACACCAGCGGCGCCGGTTCACCCGGCCAGCACCATTGGATCGGCAACCGACCGAGATCAACCTCGTCTCCGCGCCAGACGACGTCCTGACAGGGCGGTCGGTTCTCATCTTTTACACCAAGCGAAAGTGCTGATCGTAGCAGGGGAAGACTGCCCATCGCTTCCTTGAGGCTTGCTGGCGGATGCGGAGATTTAAGTTCGCCCAGAAGCGCTGCCAGATTTCCGATCCCACCTTCAGTTTGTCCAAATCCCCATTCAATCCGTTCCCTTGTTCCGAACAGATTGGCCAGAAGCGGAATGTCGCTGATTCGCCCATCGTCATGAACCGGTTTTTCAAACAGCAGCGCCGGGCCGCCCGTTGCAAGCACACGGCGATGGATTTCGGTGATCTCGTGTTTGAGTAAAACAGGCTTTGAAATACGCTTCAGCTGCCCATGGTTTTCAAGCGTCTTTAGGAAATCCTGTAACCCGTCATAGCGGTGCGGCGGCGTTTGTTTTTTCATCTGCTTTCATTGACGTTCGCAAAAGCGAAGGTCTTTGCGCTAGCTCAAATCGGAGCGGTCCCACTGTCGATAGTTTGCAGCCAACAAGGCTTAACAAAAGGCAGAACTGATGAGGCTCCCGCCCGCACTCGCCATCCCCTTCGATCTTGTGCCGGTACCGATTGCCGAGCGCACCGCCAATATGCTGCTGCAGCGGCTGATGCGCCGGCATCCCGGTATTTTCGAGCGTCTGGGCGAACACAAGTCCAAACGCTTTGGGTTTCGGCCGATCGACCTTCCCTTCGTTTTTGTCGTTGCCCCGGCGGAAGAGGAAGTGACCGTGCTGCGTGGCGATGCCGAAGACGGCGCCGATGCGGCCGTCGAGGGGCCGTTCTTCATGCTGCTGGCTCTGATGGAAGGCCGGTTGGACGGTGATGCACTGTTCTTCTCGCGAGACCTTGCAATCTCGGGCGATATGGAAGCCATGCTGGCGCTGAGAAACGCGCTTGATGATTGCGAAATCGATCTGCCGACTGATCTTTCGACACTTGCAGGCCCGTTTGCACCGGTCGTTGCCCGTACGGCAGCGCGCATTCGTGGCAAGGTGCTGTTCGAGGAGCCGCGTTCATGGAGCTGATCTGCCCCGCCGGAACCCCCTCTGCCTTCCGCGCCGCCGTCGATGCCGGCGCCGACGCGGTCTATTGTGGTTTTCGCGACGAGACCAACGCCCGCAACTTCCCTGGACTGAATTTTTCGCGTGAGGAACTGGGCGAGGCGATTGCCTATGCCCATTGTCACGGCTCAAAGGTTCTGGTCGCGCTCAACACCTTCATGCGCGCCGGTGCCGAGGAGATCTGGTATGAGGGGGCTCGCGAGGCCTCCCGGCTTGGGGCGGATGCGCTGATCCTGGCCGATATGGGACTGATGGCCTATGTCACCGAGAACCTTCCCGAACAGCGTTTGCATGTCTCTGTGCAGGCCTCTGCCTCGAATGCAGATGCGATCAGCTTTCTGGTTGATGCCTTCGGCGCCAAACGCGTTGTCCTGCCGCGCACGCTGACGATTGACGATATCGCCAGGATTTCCAAAGCCGTGACCTGCGAGATCGAGGTCTTCGTGTTCGGTGGCCTTTGTGTGATGGCGGAAGGGCGGTGTGCGCTGTCTTCCTACGCCACCGGCAAGTCGCCGAACATGAACGGTGTCTGCTCGCCGGCCAGCCATGTGCGCTATCGCCGCGAGGATAATGAGATGGTGTCTGAGCTCGGCGGCTATACGATCAACCGCTTTGGCAATGATGAGCCGGCTGGCTACCCGACGCTCTGCAAGGGCCGGTTCGATATCGGCGAGGCCTGCGGCTATGCGTTCGAAGATCCGGTTTCGCTCGATGTCATGAGTGAGATCGATGCCCTGAGGGCCGCCGGTGTGTCGGCGCTCAAGATCGAAGGGCGCCAGCGCGGCAAGGCCTATGTCGCCGAAGTCGTATCGACGCTGAAGGCTGCACTCGATGCCGACCCCGAACGCCGTGCCGTGTTGCTGTCGCGGCTTCGCGGCCTTTCGGAAGGGCAGAAGACAACGTCGGGAGCCTATGAAAAGAAATGGCGATAAGGGGGAGATGAAATGACCAGCACAGAACTCACGCTCGGACCGGTCTATTATCTCTGGGACGGACCGAAATGGCGCGACTTTTATTTCCGGATTGCCGATGAGGCGCCGGTTTCGCGTGTCATTGTCGGCGAAACCGTTTGTTCCAAGCGCCAGCATCTCGTCGACCCCTACATGGATGCGGTGACCGAACGGCTGGAAGCTGCCGGCAAGGAGGTCGTGGTCTCCACCTATGCGCTCGTGACCCTGATGCGCGAGACGAAGAAGTTGCGCGCGCTCGCAGCCAATGGTGATCGGCTGGTCGAGGTGAACGACCTGTCTGCCTTCATGTATCTCGACAGTCGTCCCCACACGGTCGGGCCGCTCGTCAATGTCTACAACGCTGCCACCGCAAGGCTTCTGAAGACCCGCGGCGCAACCACCCTCTGTCTGCCGCCGGAATTGCCGATGAGTTCCATCACGGCGATTGCAGTAGGTGATCCGGGTGTCGAGCTCGAGATCTTCGCCTTCGGGCGTGTTCCGCTTGCCATCTCTGCCCGCTGCGCCCATGCGCGCTCGAAGAACAAGATCAAGGATAATTGCCAGTTCGTCTGCGCGGAGGATCCGGACGGGCTTGATGTGCGCACGCTCGACCGCCAGCCGTTCCTCAGTCTCAACGGCGTCCAGACCATGTCGCACACTTGTCAGGCGCTTCTTGGGGAACTGGACGCATTGCGGTCCGCCGGCGTCTCCCGCTTCCGCCTGTCTCCGCAAAACTGTGACATGGTCGCGGTTGCGGAGGTTTATCGCGCCGTGCTGGATGGCAGCTTGGATGTGGAGACGGGCAAGGCGCGGCTGACCGCAATCTATCCGGATGTCCCGCTGTCCAACGGTTTTCTCTATGGCAAGGAAGGCGCGGCGTTTGTGGAGCACGCCGCTGATAGCTGAACCGGTCAGCCGGTCATCGAAGCGGCAAACAGCGTCAGGCCCATCAGCATGACCAGAAACGCACCGCCGATCTCGATGGTGCGGCCGATGACGGTGGCGCGGTGCGAACCGTGGCCGGCAAGCCGGATGGCAAGGCCCTTGGCTGACACGGCGATGATGGCGAGTGCCGAAACGGTAATCGCGGTGCCGATGGCCATGGCGAAGACCGAGGCGATGCCGCCGAGGATCAGTCCGTTCAACAGGGCGAAGGTCAGCACGATCAGTGCTCCCGAGCAGGGGCGCATGCCGATGGCAAGGATTGCCGCACCGGCGCTTTTCCAGTTGAAAGTCCTGCCGCCCAGTGTTGAAGGTTCGGGCATGTGGGCGTGACCACAGCCACAATCAGGGCCATGAACATGGTCATGTTCATGATGCGCGTGCGTGTGGTGATCGGTTTCGTGATGATCATGGTCAATATGCGCGCCGGCCGTTGCCGGCGCGTGGCCCTGATGGCCTGTCATCAGCGGGCGCGATTTGGTAAAAACCAGCCAGGCGCCGAAACCCGCGATCAGCAGAAAGCTTGCCCGCTCCATGAACAGCGTGGCGTCGCCCATGGAAACGGCGGTGCCGCGCAACAGCAGATAGGCAGTGCCGACCAGAAGTACGGCCATGAGCCCCTGGGCAAGCGACGCCAGCAGCGAAATCATGATCCCACGCTTCAGCTCGGTTTCATTGGCGATCATGTAGGAGGAGATCACCGCCTTGCCATGGCCGGGGCCTGCGGCATGGAACACGCCATAGGCGAAAGAAAGCCCCACCAGACCCAGAACCTTGAAAGGGTCGTCCTGCATCGCTTTCAGCGCTCCGGTCAGCGCCCGGTAGAATTGCTGCTGATAATGATTGATGGTGATCAGCATGCCCTGAAACGGCCCGAACGACGAGGAAAACGAAGGTTCCGACGCGCCGATACCGAGCGGAGACTGCGCCGCGGCGAATTTTGCGCCGGCGACAAAGGCAAGGACGATCAGGAAAACGGCAAGGAGAGGGCGTGTTATTCGCATGTGATGTCCAGCTTGGTGGCAAACAGCTTGCTCATGTCGGTCGGGTCATTGAAGAAGGCGGCGGTGAGACTGTCCGAATTCTCGGAGAGGATTTCGTCCGCATCCGGCCGCAGCACGTTTTCCTTGCATTTATCGAAGGCCTTGCCCTCGATCACCAGATCGCTGTCATTGCGGAAATCGATGGCGGTGTACATCGTCGGGTCATAAACGCCGAAGGTCAGGTGTCCCGAAAGCGGCAGCGGGTTTTCGGGTTTCGCGGCGAAGAACAGGAGCAATTGTCCGTCGACCATGTCGGCATGGATGACGTCGGGCATGGCGAGCTTCACGTCCTCACCATTGGCTGTGATCTGCGTATAGTAATTGTACTCGGCCAGCGACTGGCGCACGGTTTCGCCGATTTCCGTCAACTCGTCGCCTGTCAGTTGATTGTCGAGATTGGTGTCGTAGTCGAGGATGACAGAGGAAGAGAAGAATTCGTCGAAGCGCCAGACATTCTGGAGAGCGGTCACATTGCCATCGTCACCGGCGACCACTTCGAGCCGTGCGTCAACAAAAACATGGGGGTGGGCAAGCACGGGGCTGGAAGCCCCTGTGGCAAAAACGAGGCCGTAAAGCGCTGCTTTAAGTCTCAAATTATCATCCCCTGAAATCGGCGTTGGCCCGATTTGTGAATATCTGGACCAGAATTGAGTCAGAAACGTGCCGGATCAGTGTTTTTCGCAGTCGTTTTCCCGGAACCATTTTGAAAGGTAGTCCACGAACGAGCGGACCTTCGCGGGTAAGTAGCGTCTGTGCGGAAATACGGCATAAATGCCTGAATGCTGCGGCAGATATTCGTCGAAAAGCGATACGAGTTCGCCGCTATCAATAGCACGGCGTGCGACGAAATCCGGCAGCAGGGCGATGCCGAGGCCGGAAAGCGCGCCGCGCATGGTCACCATCGGCGAATTAACCTCGATCGGTCCGTGTATCGGCACACTGAACGCAGTGCCGTCTTCAGGGTTCTGAAACCGCATCGTATTGAAGGATTTGGGATTGGTGTCGATGATGACCGGGTGATTGGCCAGATCCGCCGGCTTGTCGAGCGGTGTTTCGAGACTGGCCAGAAACGCGGGCGAGGCGCAAACCCGGTTGATAGAGCTCGCAAGCTTTCGCGCGATCATCGTTGAATCCTCAAGTCGCGTGATGCGCACCGCCACATCATAACCCTCTTCAACGAGATCGACGAAGCGATCCTCGGCGACAATTTCCAGCGTCAATTCGCCATGGGCCTTGGCAAAGTCGATCAGCGCCTGGCCGGCCGGCGCGTCGACAAAGGTGCGCGGGACCGAAACGCGGAGCCTTCCGCGCAGGTCGGTATTGTTGGCACGCACGGCATCGGAAAGGTTGTCGACTTCCTGGATGATCTCGACGGCGCGGCGAAAATAGATATGCCCGGCTTCCGTCAGGGAAAACTGCCGCGTGGTCCGGTTCAGGAGCAGGGCGCCAAGATTGTCCTCGAGCTCGCGGACATATTTGGAGAGTAGTGCCTTCGAGCGTCCGGTCTTTCTGGCAGCGGCGGAAAAGCCCTCGGCTTCGACCACATCAATGAAGGCACGCATCCGCGTCAAGGTGTCCATGGCCGCTCCTGTTGGCTTGCCGGAATTTTTGTTTGAGCTTTGTCAAGCAGATAGCACGAATGCGATTGCTTGCAGCAGGATTTTGGGGTCCACCCACTTGATTTTCAAGTGCGTTTTTAATATCTCTCCGGTTGCCCAAAGTCGCGCGTGCCTGTGGGTGTCCGCCGAACCCTCGAATGGTGAGGAACTCGGTAAGGTACCTGGAATTAACCCCTCCAGTCGCTTCCCCGGCCAACCGGTTAAGCGAGGACATCTTGAAGCAACGACGGTGCGGGCCTTTCTGGTGTCTCCCGGCTTTCCAACAGCCGGGGTCCTAAAGAGGCACATACCATCATTGCCGGAAGTGCGGTCGGGATACCCCTCCAATCCAAGGCAGACAAAGCCGGACTTGTCCATTGCGGGCGGGTTCAATATTGAGCGTTCACCGCTAGCGGTCCCCGGGGTCTCCACCGGCCGGGTTCGTGAGCGGATCGATGCGCCCTTTGTCGACCCGATTTTTCGGGTCATTGCTTCGAAAGAAGAGGGTTATCATGACCACCGAACGTATCGCTGAATTCTTCAAGACCCGCCGTCCCGATGGGCCTTGCCTCGTTGTTGACCGCGAAGTCGTGCGTGACAACTACACCGCCTTCCGCCGCGCGCTGCCGAACAGTGACATCTTCTACGCCGTCAAGGCCAACCCGGCGCCGCAAATCCTCGAGCTTCTCGCCAGCCTCGGCTCCAACTTCGATTGCGCGTCCGTCGCCGAAATCGAAATGGCGCTGGAAGCCGGTGCCGGTGCCGACCGCATTTCTTATGGAAACACCATCAAGAAGGAGCGCGATGTTGCCCGCGCTTATGCGCTCGGCGTCAACCTTTTTGCTGTCGATTGCCATGAGGAAGTTGAAAAAATTGCCCGTGCCGCTCCCGGTGCGCGCGTGTTCTGCCGCGTTCTCACCGATGGCGAAGGCGCCGAATGGCCGCTGTCGCGTAAGTTCGGTTGCGTTCCGGCCATGGCCGTCGACGTGCTGGTCTATGCGCATCAGCTTGGTCTGGAAAGCTACGGCGTATCCTTCCATGTTGGTTCGCAGATGACCAAGGTCGAAGCCTGGGATGCAGCGCTTTCCGATGCAAAGCGGGTTTTCGCGCAGCTTGCCAAGCAGGGCATCCACCTGCAGATGGTCAACATGGGTGGCGGTTTTCCGACCAAGTATCTGCGCGACGTGCCGACGGCGGAAGCCTACGGCCAGGCGATCTTTGCCGCTCTGTCGCGCCACTTCGGCAACCGGCTACCGCGCACGATCATCGAGCCGGGCCGCGGCATGGTCGGCAATGCCGGCGTGATCAAGTCGGAAGTCGTGCTGATCTCGAAGAAGTCCGACAATGACAAGCATCGCTGGGTTTTCCTCGACATCGGCAAGTTCGGCGGTCTCGCCGAAACCATGGATGAAGCCATTCGTTATCCGATCCGCACCGAGCGTGATGAAGACGAGATGGAAGCTTGTGTTCTGGCTGGTCCGACCTGCGACAGCGCCGACGTGATGTATGAGCAGAACATGTACCCACTGCCGATCACGCTGACGATCGGCGACGAGGTTCTGATCGAAGGCACTGGCGCCTACACGACGACCTATGCCTCCGTCGCCTTCAACGGCTTCGAACCGCTCAAGTCCTACGTCATCTGAGAGCCTTCTTCGGATGACGGGTGTGAAGTGAGACTGCGGCCCTCCCTGCGGTCGCAGTCTCGGTAGCACGCCGGTGCGATAAACGCTGCCGGTCTTTGAGGCTGTTTTTGGGGAATTGGTCTGATGGCCCCTTTCTTTCAGGACGATACTATTGTCGCAGGCACCCCGGCTTTCACGATCTCGGAGGAAGTCGCTTTCGATGTCGTCGCGCGTGAAAACCTTCTTGATCGTGCCATGGGCGCGATGCGGAAGCGGAAGTCGTCGGAGAAGCTTCGCCGCAATCGTTTGCCGGCCGAAGGTCTGGCGCTTGTTGCTTGCGACCGCGATGGTGTGGTGATCGGCACGGTTCGGCTTTGGCATGTTGATGCCGGTGTGAATGCGTCCGGTCGCGCTGTTCCGGCTCTGCTGCTTGGCCCGCTCGCGGTCGACCCCGGCGCAAACGGCAAGGGCGTCGGCTCGGCCCTGATGCGTGCGGCGATTGCGGCTGCTGCGGCGCGCGGCCACGGTGCGATCCTGCTGGTCGGTGATCCGGAATATTATCAGCGCTTCGGCTTCTCGGCCGGCAAGGCGGAATGCCTTGTCATGCCCGGCCCGTTCGAGCGCCGCCGCTTTCTTGGTCTGGAGCTCAAGGATAGCTGGCTTGCCGGTGCAGTCGGTGTTCTCGTTGCAACGGGTGCCAGGGCACCATCGGCACGGGTCAAACCACTGCGTCGTGCGGCCTGAATCCGGGCGACAAATTCATCAGCAGATAAAAAAGGCTCTGACTCAATTTTGATGATATTTGGGACTCTGCTGACACGGTTTTCGTTGGAGAACCAATGCCATGCGCTCCCAATTTCGTCTTTCCGGTCTGATCCCAGCCGAATTTGTGGTGGAAACAACTCGCGAGGATGCCACGGCAATCGCGATCTCCGCACGTGCTGCTTCGAGCTGTAGCTCATGTCCTCAATGTGGCACGGCGTCTTATCGTGTTCATAGCCGCTACACGCGGGTGATTGGCGATCTACCGTGTTGCGGACGACGGATCGAATTGCATCTGACCGTCCGACGGTTCATTTGCGGGGTCGGCAATTGCAGTCAAAAGATTTTCGCCGAGCGGTTCGGCGATGACGTGGTCCGACCGATGGCCCGCAGGACAGCGCGTCTGGACACCTTGGTTCGCCATCTCGCGCTTGCATTGGGCGGTCGACCAGCAGCCCGACTTGCGGATCGCCTCGGATTTCCGGTGAGCAATGATACGCTGTTGCGCACCGTTCGGCGGTATGATCGCCCACCGCCAATACCACCGAGCGTCATCGGGATAGATGATTGGGCATGGCGTCGCAATCATCGGTATGGCACGATCATTTGCGATCTTGAGCGGCGAAAAACAATCGCATTATTGCCAGATCGGGAGCCGGCGACAGCCAAAGCCTGGCTGGCCCAGCAGCCCCAGATTGAAATGATCGCACGAGACCGCGGAGGCGGATATGCACAGGCTGCCGCACAGGCCCTGCCGCAGGCCGACCAGATCGCAGACCGTTGGCACCTTATGGAGAACGCCAGCCACGCCTTTCTCGACGCTGTACGCAAATCTATGCGACAGGTCCGCATGGTAATTGGCACAGCAACCGTTCACCCGAAGCTACTCACTGCCGCGGAGCGCCTGCAATACGAAGGTTATCTGCGGCGTGAGGAAGCCAATGCCGTTATACGCGGGTTCGTTGCCAACGGCGTGTCCATCAAGGAAATCGTGCGAAGAACCGGATACAGCCGAAAACTGGTCCGCAGTGTCGTCCGGGGTCAGCGTACCGACATCTTCCGGGTCCGACAAAGCTCGCTCGAGCCGTATCTGCCTTGGCTTGAAACGCAATGGGATGCCGGACTGCGAAACGGAGCTGAGCTATGGCGGCAACTTCGATTGGCTGGCTTCGACGGCAGCCTGCGGGTCGTCACCGAATGGGCAACGCGGCGTCGGCGTGCTGAAAAGGCCGAAAGCGGTCTCGGCTATGCGCCGGCCGCCCGTACGGTCGTCCGCCTGATGACGCTTGAACGGAACAACCTGACCAAGGCCCAAACGATAACGGTTGCAGCCATTGAAGAAAGTCTGCCAGACCTTGTCGAAGCCAGGGAAGTCGTTGAGGGCTTCCATGAAATGCTGCGCCACAAGTCCAAAGATGATCTGGAAGCCTGGATCGACCGTGCGACTAAAAGCCTGGTTGCCTCCTTCGCCAACGGCGTCATCCGCGATAGGGCCGCGGTCCAAAATGCGATCAGCTCAAAGTGGTCGAATGGTCAAACCGAAGGGCAGATTACCAAACTCAAACTCGTCAAACGGCAGATGTACGGACGGGGAAAACTCGATCTACTCGAGGCGCGTGTCGTCGGAGCGTCCTGATGCCATCGAGATCGCGTCAGAGCCTAAAAAGACCCTCACGGCATTGCCGTGAGGGTCTTTTGATTGGTGCCTGTTCTGCGTGTGCCGATCAGCTTGCCCGGCGGCGTTCGCTCACGGGCTGATAAGCGAGCTTTGCATGATAAGCGCAATAGGGCGTGTTTTCGGGGGACTCGCAGCCGCAGAAGTAGAAGTCGTCCTGGGTCGGGTCGCCGACCGGCCATTTGCAGGTCTGCTCGGTCAGGTCCGTCAGCGCGATCTTGCGCATGATCGGCACGACATTGTTGTTCGGCGCGGTTTTCTGCTCGGGAGCTGCTTCTGTCTCAGCAACGAATTCCTGCTTCAGCGCGGTCGCGCCTGCGGTGCGGGGCGCGCTGCTGGAAGGCGTGGATGCAGGGGCATCCGAAGGCTTGCGGCCACCGGCGCGCGCAGCAAAATTGGGAGCGCGCGGCGGGGCGGTGTTGCGTGCCGTTGCGCGGGTTGCGCTTGACGATGGTGTGCCGCCGCTCTTGGCGCGGCCGGGCAGCGCCAGACGGTGAACCTTGCCAATCACGGCGTTGCGGCTCACGCCGCCGAGCTGATTGGCGATCTGGCTCGCGCTCAACCCCTCGGACCAGAGTTGTTTGAGTTTTTCAACACGCTCGTCTGTCCAGCTCATGCGTTATCTCCGGCTGTTTGCGGGCGGAATCAGTCACCATGCTCCGGAATGTCTCCGAAACAGGAAAGTGTCGCCAATCCGGGTGATCAGATCCGCCGCCTGCAGTATTCTGTTGGTCCTAAGTTAGGCCGATGGCACTATCGTGGCAAGGTGACAGCGAATCACCTGAATCCTTTTTCGTGGTTTTCCCCAACTTGGTGTTTTTCGGATTTATAATGTGATGCGCCTGCAAAGTGCTGGGCCGCACTGCATTTGTTGACATTGGGGTTGGAGATGACAATATATGCCCAGCCGCCGCCTGAGGCGGCATTTTTAATTTCTGCAACCGCCACAGACCCAAAAGGCTGGCATCTTGTCCTTGCCGGGAGTTTAACCGCCATGTCCGGAATATCGCCGCTGTTCAACACGTTCGCCAGAATACCGCTTCGCTTCGAGCGCGGTGAAGGCGTCTGGCTTGTGAGCGACAAGGGCGAGCGATATCTTGATTTTGCCGCCGGTATTGCTGTCAATTCGCTTGGGCATGCCCATCCACATCTGGTTGCGGCGCTGCAGGACCAGGCCGAAAAGCTGTGGCACGTCTCCAACCTCTATCAGGTTCCGGGACAGGAACGGTTGGCGGAGCGGCTGACCCAAGCCACTTTCGCCGACAAGGTATTCTTCAGCAATTCCGGTGCGGAAGCGCTGGAAGCGGCGATCAAGACCGCGCGGCGTTATCATTATTCCAGGGGAAACCCTGAGAAGATCGATATCGTCACCTTTGAGGGAGCTTTCCATGGCCGGACACTGGCGACGATTGCCGCCGGCGGACAGGCGAAGTATATGGAGGGCTTCGGCCCGAAAGCGCCGGGCTTTGTTCAGATTCCCGCCGGTGACCTAGATCTCTTGAAGGAGACGGTGGGTGAGACAACGGCCGCGCTGATGATCGAACCGATCCAGGGCGAAGGCGGTGTGCGCACGGTCGACAAGGCGTTCCTTCAGGCGCTGCGTGCGCTTTGCGATGAACAAGGCCTGTTGTTGATCTTCGACGAGGTGCAGACCGGTGTCGGGCGGACCGGAACGCTGTTTGCCTATGAACAGACCGGAGTTGCGCCTGATATCATGGCGATCGCCAAGGGGATCGGCAGTGGTTTTCCCGTCGGCGCCTGCTTGGCCACCAACGAGGCGGCCTCCGCCATGGTGCCGGGCGTGCATGGCACGACATTTGGTGGCAATCCGTTGGCCATGGCTGTCGGCAATGCCGTTCTTGATGTGGTGCTGGAGGATGGCTTTCTGGCCCATGTCAGGGAAATGGGGCTGTTGTTCCGCCAGGGACTTGCCGAGATCCAGGACCGCTATCCCGATGTGATCGAGGAAATCCGTGGCGAAGGCCTGATGGTTGGCGTCAAGGCAAAGGTGCCGGCCGGTGCTCTGGTCGAGGCTATGCGCGATGAAAAGCTGCTTTCGGTTCCCGCTGGCGACAACGTCGTGCGCCTGCTGCCGCCGCTGACGGTCAGTGACGAAGAGGTCCGGGACGGTCTTGCGCGGCTTTCGCGCGCTGCGGCGAAACTGTCGGTTTCGCCCGCCCGGTCCGCATGAAGCATTAGAAAGAGTAGTTCCATGTCCTCTCCGAGACATTTTCTCGACCTCTCCGCCGTTTCGGCATCCGCGCTGCGGGACATCCTTGATGATGCGGCCACACGCAAGGTCGCGCAAAAAGCGGGTACCGCCGACAAGCCGCTTGCCGGCAAGGTGTTGGCGATGATTTTCGAAAAGCCGTCGACGCGCACCCGTGTGTCGTTTGATATCGGCATGCGTCAGCTTGGCGGTGACACGCTGGTGCTGTCCGGCAAGGACATGCAGCTTGGCCGTGCCGAGACGATCGGCGATACGGCCCGGGTGCTATCGCGTTATGTCGACGCGATCATGATCCGCACCACCGATCATTCGCGGCTTCTGGAACTGGCCGAATACGCGAGCGTGCCGGTGATCAACGGTCTGACCGATGCCACCCATCCCTGCCAGATCATGGCCGATCTGCAGACCTTCGAGGAGCATCTGGGGCCGGTGACCGGCAAGACCATCGCCTGGACCGGCGATGGCAACAACGTGCTGCATTCCTTCCTGGAAGGTGCAGGGCGGTTCAAATACAACATCAATATTGCCGTGCCTCCGGGATCGGAACCGGACAGCCGCTTTGTTGAATGGGCGCGCAGCGAGGGCGCCGAGGTGAGCTTCTTTGACGATGCCAAGGAAGCCGTTGCCGGCGTTGACTGCGTGGTGACCGATACCTGGGTTTCGATGAACCAGGAGCACAAGGCGCGCGGACACAATGTGTTCCAGCCGTTCCAGGTCAATGCCGACCTGATGGCGCGCGCCGCAGATGATGCGATCTTCATGCACTGCTTGCCGGCTCATCGCGGCGACGAAGTGACTGACGAGGTGATGGACGGGCCGCAATCGGTCGTGTTCGATGAAGCCGAGAACCGGCTTCACGCCCAGAAATCCGTAATGGCCTGGTGTCTCGGCGCAATCGACTGAGCCACCGGTCTCCCCCTTGAAACGGGGCGAAGGAGACAAATTATGCAGGATTTGAAAAAGCAACTCGGCGAGCTCGGCTTCGCCGGTGACGACATGGTTGTGCCCTTTCAGGTCGATGCGCTCGATGTGCGCGGCCGCACGGTTCAGCTCGGGCCGCTGCTCGATACCATCTTGTCGCGCCACGACTATCCCGAGCCCGTCGCGCGACTTCTGGCCGAAGTCGTGGTGCTGACGGCGCTGATCGGCACGTCGCTGAAGTTTCAGGGCAAGTTTACCGTTCAGACCAAGAGCGACGGGGCTGTCGATCTTCTGGTCGCCGATTTCTCGACGCCGGATGCGCTCAGGGGCTATGCCCGTTATGACGAAGAAGCGCTGGCTGCTGCCCTGGATGCGGGCAAGGCGGCGCCCGAAGACCTGCTCGGCAGTGGCGTTCTTGCGTTCACCATTGATCAGGGCAATTACATGCAGCCCTATCAGGGCATTGTGCAGCTTGACGGACGTTCGCTCGAAGAGATCGCTATGGGCTATTTCCGGCAGTCGGAACAGATACCGACTGCCGTCCGGCTCGGTGTCGCCCAACTGCTCGACCGCGACGATGACGGCCAGCCGCGTGAACGCTGGCGGGCCGGCGGTCTGGTCGCACAGTTTCTGCCCGAGGAGGCAGGCCGTATGCGCCAGCCCGATCTTCACGGCGGTGATGGTGATGACGGCAACTTTTCCCATGCCCCTGACGATGCGTGGACGGAGGCCCAGGCGCTGGTCGAGACCATTGATCTCGACGAGATGACCGATCCGGAAGTGGGGGCCGAGCGCCTGCTTTACCGGTTGTTTCACGAGCGCGGTGTCACGGTCTATCCGGCGCAGGAGGTCTATGACCGCTGCAGCTGCTCTCGGGAACGTATTCTGGACGTGCTCAAGGGTTTTACGGCTGAAGAGGTCGATGAAAGCGTCGAGGACGGCAACATTACGGTGACCTGCGAATTCTGCTCGACGGCCTATGTTTATACGCCTGATGAGGTCAGGAAAGCCTGAAGCTGTGAATGCTGAGTGATCGAACCGATCAGTTCACTAATTGATTGAAATGCGCCGGGCCACAGCGTATCCCTAGGGAAAACGTGAAAGGCTGACGGCGCATTTCCTGTATCCGGATTGTGTCGGCAAGAAAGTTGAAATGGTTTTTGGGAAATCGAAAAGCAGGTTTTGCCGGCGCGATGAGCCAACGCGCTGCGCGTTGCGGCGCATGGGGCGCCATGCGGCAGGGGAAGACCCGGTCAAGCGCAAGCAGATTGTGGAAGGCGCCCGGCAGGTTTTTATGAGTGTCGGCTTCGATGCTGCCAGCATGAACGATATCACCCGGGCGGCCGGTGTTTCCAAAGGCACGATCTACGTCTATTTCGAGAACAAGGGCGAGTTGTTTCAGACCATTATCCTCGAGGCCAAGCAGAAGATTTTCGAGGATCTGCGCACCACGCTGAATACCGAGGGGCCGGTCGAAGAGATACTCAAGCGCTTCTCCGTGCGCCTTGCCACCGGCATGACCTGCGAGGAAACGGTCAAGGCGATGCGGATCGCCATCGGAGTTGCCGAGCGGTTTCCCGAACTCGTGCGCTCCTTCTTCGGCGATCATCCCGGAAATCTGGTGGACACGCTGAGTGACTTTGTCGCCGCGCGCATCAGGACCGGTGAACTTGCAGCCCGTGATCCGCGTCTTGCTGCCGTTCAGCTTCTCGAGCTTTCCACCGGGCATTTGTGGAAGCAGCGCCTTTTCGGCCTGATGGATGAACCGCCGAGCGCAGTGGAAATCTCCGAAATGGCAGACAATGCCGTTGCGCTGTTCTTGAGCGGCTATTCCGTCCGTACCTGAATTCACCAGCGCTCATACCAGGGATCAGTGGCCCGCGCCGCCGGAACCTTCCTTCGGCTTGCGCACCAGAAAGATGCAGATGGTGAGGAAGGCGAACAGCGCTGTCAAAAGCACAAAGACATCGATGAAGGCAAGCAGCCAGGCCTGCTGCGAGATCATCTGTCCAAGTTGCATCAGGGCTGCCTTTTCACCGTCGAGACCGTGGCTGGAGTACAGCCCTTCCAGCGTTCCGACCCATTCCTGTGTCGTGCGGCTTGCTGCATCCACGCTTGCTGCCAGCCGGTCGTAGTGAAAATCGTCGCGGCGGCTCAACAGTGTGTTGATGACGGCAAGGCCCACTGCACCGCCAAGGTTGCGCGTCAGGTTGAACAGCCCGGAGGCGTTCTTGACGTCCTGTGGCGGCAGTGTTCCGAGCGCGATATTGGACACCGGGATCATCGAAATCATCAGCGCCACGCCGCGCCCGGCCTGCGGCCAGAATAGTTCCCAATAGTCCCATTCGGCGGTGATATGCGTCATTTGCCATGTGCAGAGCGCAAACAGCCCAAGGCCGATGCCCATCATCACGCGCGGATCGAGCTTGTTCTGCAGCATGCCGGCAAACGGCGCCGTCGCCATCATGAAGGCGCCGGTCACGAACATGGTTTCGCCGATCATCAGTGCGTCATAGCCGCGAATGCGCGCCATGTAGAGCGGGAACAGATAGACCAGACCGTAAAGCCCGACGCCGAGCGAAAACGAGAAGATCGAGCCGACGGCGAAGTTGAAATTGCCGAAGGCCTTGAGGTCCACCACCGGATAGCGGCTGGTAAAGGATCGGTAGAAGAATGAGATGCCCGAGACGATCATCACCACGAAGGCGTAGCGGATCACGTCGGCCTGGAACCAGCCTTCGATATTGCCTTCTTCGAGGAAATATTCGAGCGAGCCCAGAAACGCTGCCATTGCGATCAGGCCGATCCAGTCAAAATGCTTCATGATCGACAGGTCGGGCTTGTCGAAATCGATCAGCAGCCATGCCCCGATGGCGACCAGAATGCCGGGTATGACATTGACGAGAAACAGCCAGTGCCACGAAAACGCATCAACGAGATAACCGCCAACGGTTGGACCGATGGTCGGTGCCATTGTGGCCACCAGGCCGACAACGGGGATAACGGTCGAGCGTTTGGAGGGCGGGAAGGCGGTGAACGCCACCGCAAACACGGCCGGAACCATGCCGCCGCTCATGAACCCCTGCAGGGCCCGGAAGATGATCATCTGGTCGATCGAATTCGCCGTTGCGCACAGCGCACTGCAGGCGGTAAACGCTGCGGCCGAAACGGAGAAAACCACGCGCGTAGAGAAAATCCGCGCCAGAATGCCCGAAAGCGGGATCATGATCACTTCGGCGATCAGGTAGGAGGTCTGCACCCAGGCAATCTCGTCGGCGCTTGCGGAAATGCCGGCCTGAATGTCTGTCAGGGCCGAGGCGACGATCTGGATGTCGAGGATCGCCATGAACATGCCGAAGGCCATGATGATGAACGCCGCCCAGGTGCGGGCGCTGACATGGTCTGATGGTACCTGCGGGGTTTCCGCAGGCGCTTTCCCGCTATGTTCGTGGCTGTCGGCAATCTCTGTCATGTCTCAATTGTCCGGTGAGGAGGTGCGGGCCGGAAGGGGCAGCGGTCGCCGTTGCTCTGGTCAGTTGTTGTCGACGACGACCTTGCCGAGCGTGCCGTCTGGTGCGGTGCGGCTATCGGCTTCCGCCGTCACTGAAAGTCCGGCCTTCATATAGCCCTTGTCGAGGATCTCCTTTGGAATTGAGATATGCACCGGAATGCGCTGGACGACCTTGGTGAAGTTGCCGGTCGCGTTTTGCGGCGGCAGCAGGGCGAAGACCGCGCCCGAAGCTGGTGAGAACGACACGACCTTGCCGGTGAAATCATCTCCCTTGAAGGCATCGATGCTGACATGCACATTCTCGCCGATGCCCAGCCGGTCGAGATCGGTCTCCTTGAAATTGGCGACGATATAGAGCTCTTGTGTGGGAACCAGTGCGCCGAGGCGGGACCCGGACGAGACAAGGTCGCCAACCTGGACATTGCGGTTGCCGAAGACACCGTCGAACGGTGCCCTTATCTCGGTAAAGGAAAGGTCGCGCCGGGCAAGGTCGATCGCGAGCTGGCGTTCCTTCAGCGCTGCCTGCTGCTGGGCAAGCTCGGCTTTGGCCGTGTTGATGTTCGACCGGGCGACCTCGATCGCAGCATTGGCCGCTTCAACCTTTGCCTTGAGCTGGTCGACCTGTGACCTGGCGTCGTCAAAGGTTGCCACCGTCGCGGCACCCTTTTCCTTCAGCGTGTTGGCACGCTGAAGCGCACTTTGGCGTTTTCGATTTGCGGGTCGAGCGCATCGCGATTGGCCTGGGCCTGACTCAGTTGGGCGTTGGCGCCTGCAATCCGCGCTTCGGTCGCCTTCAGCGCCACGTTCTGGGCGTTGAGCTGAGCTTCGGCCTGGGCCAGTGCGTTCTGGTAGTCGCCGTCATCAATCTTGACCAGCAGGTCGCCCTTTTTGACCTTCTCGTTGTTTTTGACCGCAATGCTTTCGACATAGCCGGATACCTTCGGCGCAATCGTCGCGATATCGCCTTCGACATAGGCGTCATCGGTGGAAACGATGAAGCGACCCTCGGTCCACCATTCATAGCCGAACCAGCCGGCACCGGCGATGATGGCGAGGCCGATGACGGCAAAGATGAACTTGCGCGCGCCGCCCGACTTTTCCGCCGTTGCCTCGTCCTGCGCGGCCGGGCTGACCTCGTTTTCGTTGCTCATGCTGAAAGGCCTTTCCGGGCTGAACATGGGAGGGTGTTCAGCAGATAAACTGGCAAATCTAACTTCGAACTCTGGAGTTCGATTAATCGTGTGGCTAATGCGCCCCGGTCGCTGTTCTGTCAACCCGCTTGTTGTTTTCGGAACCGGGATCGAGGGAAAGACGTTGATGGCACATACGGGAATTTGCAGCTATAAAGTACTGTCTTGAACGGGATCAGGCACCGGGCTGCCCCCACGAAAGCGCCCTTGTCGTTCAAATGAGGAGAACCCGGTGACCGACCTGTTTGCACTGGCCGCCCAGCCCGAAGCCTGGGCAGCGCTTGTAACGCTGATCATCATGGAAGTCGTGCTTGGTATCGACAATCTGGTGTTCATATCCATCCTGACCAACAAACTGCCGGAGAAAAACAGACAGGCTGCGCGCCGCATCGGCCTTGGCCTTGCGCTGGTCCTGCGGTTGGTTCTCTTGGGAACCGTTGCATGGATCGTGCAGCTGACAGCGCCAGTATTTTCCGCGTTTGGTCACGGCTTTTCGTGGAAGGATATCATCCTGATCGCCGGTGGGCTGTTCCTGGTCTGGAAGGCGACCAAGGAAATCCATCACAGCGTCGATCCAGAGGAGGAACCCGGCGAAATGGTTGGCGGCGCGGTGAAGGCGAGCTTTTCAGCGGCAATCTTTCAAATCCTGCTGCTTGATCTCGTTTTCTCCATCGACAGCATCATCACCGCCGTTGGTATGACCGAGCATCTTCCGATCATGGTGATTGCGGTTGTTGTTGCTGTGACGCTGATGCTGGTCGCTTCCGGACCGCTGGCCCGTTTCATCGAGGCCAACCCCACCATCGTCATGCTGGCGCTCGCTTTCCTGCTGATGATCGGCACGACGCTAATTGCCGACGGGCTCGGTTTCCATGTTCCCAAGGGTTATGTCTATGCCGCGATGACGTTTTCCGGTCTGGTGGAAGTTCTCAATATGCTGGCACGGCGCAAGCGCCGGCGCGAGCGCGGGCCCCACGGTGAAAAGCCCGCAACGGAGGGCGCGTCGGCCGGCCATTAAGCCAGACGGCTTGACGGAAACGGTTGAATATGGCCTAAGGCAGGCCAGTACGAGCCGCCTTGACTGACGGGCCAACTGCGCCTTGCGGCTTCAGCGAGATCAAGCACTGGAAAACTCTCTCGGCCGGATATGACCGTCACCCGATCCGGCCGGCAGCATGGACGAACACGATGAGCACAACCGGCCCACGCCTTCGCATTGCGCCTTCCCCGACTGGCGAGCCGCATGTCGGCACTGCCTATACGGCGCTTTTCAACTATCTCTACGCCAAGAAGATGGGCGGCACTTTCATCCTTCGTATCGAGGATACCGATGCTTCGCGCTCGACCCCCGAATACGAGAAGAACGTGCTCGATGCGCTGAAATGGTGTGGGCTTGAATGGGATGAGGGCCCGGATGTCGGCGGCGACTACGGTCCTTATCGTCAGTCCGACCGCAAGGCGATCTACAAGCCCTTCGTCGACAAGCTCGTCGAAGATGGTCACGCCTTCCATTGCTTCTGCACGCCCGAGCGGCTGGAGCGCATGCGCGCCGGCCAGCGCGCCGAAGGCCGTGCCCCGAAATATGACGGGCTCTGCATGCATCTGAAGGCCGAAGAAGTGCAGTCGCGCATGGAGGCCGGCGAGCCAAACGTCGTGCGCATGAAGATCCCGGAAGAGGGCGCCTGCAAGTTCACCGACGGTGTTTACGGCGATGTCGAGATTCCGTGGGATGCGGTTGACATGCAGGTGCTGCTGAAAGCCGACGGTATGCCGACCTATCACATGGCCAATGTCGTGGACGACCACCTGATGAAGATCACCCATGTCGCGCGCGGCGAGGAATGGCTGGCATCGGTGCCGAAGCATATCCTGCTCTACACCTATCTGGGTCTTGAGCCGCCGCAGTTTTTCCACCTGCCGCTGATGCGCAATCCCGACAAATCCAAGCTGTCGAAGCGCAAGAACCCAACCTCGATTTCTTATTATTCCGCGCTCGGCTATCTGCCGGAAGCACTGATGAACTTCCTCGGCCTGTTCTTCATCCAGATCGCCGAAGGCGAGGAACTGATGTCGATGGACGCGTTGATCGAGAAGTTCGACGAAGACAATCTCAACAAATCCGGTGCCGTGTTCGATACGCAAAAGCTCGAATGGCTGAATGGCCGATTCCTGCGTGAAACCCTGTCGGAAGAAGACTTTATTTTGCGTGTTGCCGCTTGGGCCTCTGAAAATGCGCGCCTGAAGGAAGGCTTGAAGCTTTCGCAAAGCCGCATCACCAAACTGGGTGAGCTGCCAGCATTGATGGGCTTCCTGCTGCAATCCGATATGGTGCCGGCGCCGGAAACCTTCGCGAAGATCAAAAAGACCAATCCGGAAGAAATTCTGGAAATCCTGAAAGCTGTCCAGCCCGTGCTGGAAAAGCTGGTGGAATGGAATGCAACGACGATTGAAGACGCGCTGCGCCAATTGGCCGAAGACATGGACAAGAAGCTGCGCATCGTTGTTGCGCCGCTTTTTGTGGCAATGTCGGGTTCATCGCGCTCGCTGCCATTGTTTGACAGCATGGCAATTCTCGGCCGTGCGGTTGCGCGTCAGCGCCTGAAAAATGCCGAGGCCGTCGTGGCCAAAATGGTTGCAGAAGAGGCAGGTAAGTAAGATGAACAAGAAGACTGAAGAACAGGGCCTGTCCTCCGACGCCACAGAAGTCCGCGCCCAGAAACTGGAAATCCTGCGCGAAAAGATCGGCGACGTTTATCCAGCCCATTTTCACCGCACCATCACCAATGCGGAACTGGCAGAGAAATATGCTGATCTGGCAGACGATACTGTAACCGAGGATATCGTGACCGTTGCAGGCCGCGTCTATTCGATGCGCAATTCCGGCATGTTTGTTGATCTGCGCGATGCCTCCGGCAAGATCCAGATCTTTTCGCACAAGGACACCACGTCGGAAGAGGTGCGTGAACTATGGTCGTTGGTGGATCTTGCCGATATTGTTGGTGTTACCGGTGTGGTGCGCCGCACCAAGCGCGGTGAGCTGACGATCAACGCCCAGCAAATCACCATGCTGACCAAGTCGCTCAAGCCGATGCCTGAAAAATATCATGGGCTTGCCGATATCGAGACGCGCTACCGCCAGCGCTACCTCGACATCATGAGCAATGAGGATAGCAAGCTGCGCTTCGTTCAACGCTCGAAGATTCTCTCCGGTGTGCGTCGTTTCCTCGAGGGCGAAGGCTTCATGGAAGTCGAGACGCCGATGCTGCAGTCGATCTATGGCGGCGCGTCTGCTGATCCGTTCAAGACGCATCACAATGCGCTCGATATCGATATGTATCTCCGCATTGCGCCGGAGCTTTACCTGAAGCGGATTCTGGTTTCGGGGCTCACCGACAAGGTGTTTGAGGTCAACCGCAACTTCCGCAATGAAGGCGTTTCGACCCGGCACAATCCTGAGTTCACCATGATGGAGTGCTACTGGGCCTATGCCGATTATGAGGACATGATGGGCATTGTCGAACGCATGTTCGAAACACTCGCCATGACCCTGCATGACACCACCACAGTCAAGTTTGGCGAGATCGAGCTGAATTTCAAGGGCCCCTTCAAGCGCGTGCCCATGCCTGACGCGGTGAAGGAAGCAACGGGTATCGACTTCCTGTCGATTGCCACCGACGAGGACGCCCGCGAGGCTGCCGAGGCTGCCGGTTTCGAGGTCGAGAGCGACTGGACCTGGGGTGAATGCCTCGCCTTCATCTTCGAGGAAAAGGTCGAGGCCACGCTGATTCAGCCGTCCCACGTCACCCATTTCCCGAAGGACATTTCACCTTTTGCCAAGGAAGTGCCGGGGGAGCCGCGTCTGGTTGAGCGTTTCGAGACCTATGCCAATGGCTGGGAACTCGGCAATGCGTTTTCCGAGCTCAATGATCCGGTCGAACAGCGTCGCCGTATGGTCGAGCAGCTTGAACAGGCCCATGCCCGCGGCGAGCTTGAAAAACAGCTCGATGACGATTTTCTCAATGCCATGGACCACGGTATGCCACCGGCAGGGGGCTTGGGCATGGGGATCGATCGGATGATCATGCTTTTGACCGACGGACCGTCGATCCGCGACGTCGTCCTGTTTCCGGCCCGCCGTCAGAAGGACTGACGGCTTCTCATGTTTTTAAATGATAAAAGCCCGGACGGTTTCGCCCGGGCTTTTCTGTTTTTATGTGGCTTTAACGCACTGTTTCGCGGAGCGCGGTGTTGAGGTCAGCTCTGCTCAAAAGCGTACAATAGGCTGGCCGGTCGCGTTCAAAACGCCAGCCCTCAGACAGTGGACCGACATCGATACTGTCAAAGCCAAACTCTTCGTAGAGCCCTGCCACCAGCGCCTTTGCTTCCTGGTCATCACCGGCCAACGGAAGTGCTACGCGGTCTTTGGCTCCTTTGGGGCGGGACTTTTCGTCCAGATCGATCATGCGGATAGCGTTGAATGCCTTGACGACGCGCGCAGCCGGCAGGTGCGCCGCCAGCATTTCGCTTGTGGTCGTCGTGGCATTATCGAGGGCTTCGATATGGCCGTCGCGTTCTGGATAGTAGTTGACCGCGTCGATTGCGATTTTTCCGGCAAAAGCTGACGCGGGCAGTGTCTTGTAGGCGGAAAGAGGGATGGCGATGATGACAATCTCGCCAAAGGCAATGGCCTCATCGACCGTCCCGACCTCGCAGCCGATACCACCACTCAAGCTGAAAAGGGTATGAGGCCCGCGTGAGTTGCTGATCATGACCTGATGGCCGACTTCCATGGCTTTCGTGCCGAGAATCCGGCCGACAAAGCCCGCACCAATGATTCCTATTTTCATGACTGTTTCCCTTCAAATGAACGATGAAAGGGTTTTAATGCTCTAGTATTTGTTGATAAATACCGGACATAGATGGTCACTAACAACCCAAAGGGGATAATTGTGGATCGGCTTACCAGTATGGCCGTGTTTGTCAAAGTGGTCGATCTCGGCTCTTTCGTTGCGGCAGCCAATGAGATGGGCCTTTCGCCGCAAATGGTCTCCAAGCATGTGGTTTTTCTTGAAGACCGTCTGGGTGCGACGCTTTTGAACAGGACCACACGCAAACAAAGCTTGAGTGATATTGGTCGCGCCTATTATGAACGCTGCAAAATCATTCTCGGCGAGGCAGAGGCAGCCGAGAGCCTTGCGTCGGATATGCGTCGCCACCCGAAGGGGCTATTGCGCGTCAACGCGCCGAGGACTTTCGGATCGCTCGTTCTCGCGCCGATGGTGACGCGGTACCTCGCGCGTTTCCCTGATGTCGAGATTGATCTCGTCCTGGAGGACCGTTTTGCCGACCCTGTGGAGGAAGGGTATGAAATTGTCATACGGATCGGCAATGTCCCTGCACCGGGCCTTGTTGCTGTGCCGCTTGCCCCTTATCGACTTGTCGTTTGCGCGGCGCCCGACTATCTGGCCCGCTGCGGAGAGCCGAAGAAGCCCGCCGATCTGGTGCATCACCAGTGTCTGGTTTTTGGCCAGAGTTCTTTGTCCAGACCCAGTTGCTGGCGTTTTTATGAGGGTGGCAAAGAGACGGAAGTCAATGTTTCAGGGCGTATTCGCAGCAATGACTGGCTTACGCTGATGCGAGCCGCAGTAGAGGGCTATGGGGTCGCGCTCGGGGCTGAGTTGATCATGAGGGATGAACTGGCGGCAGGGCGGTTGGTTCGGGTTTTGGGCGGGTATGCTGTGCCGGTTCGCCCGGTCAATGCGTTTTACATTGCCGGGCGAAGGCCGACGGCCAAGGTCAGAAGTTTCCTGGATGCGATGGTTGAGGCCTTCGGCCCGGAAGCGTAGTGCCGCGCTTCACCCTTCCCAAGATGCCTATGCTTTGACGCGGTAAGCCTCGGGAATGGTGAATGTCTCATCGGCACGATAGTATCCGCCGTCCTTCACCTCTTCGATCAGAACCATTGTGTGCGGGCGTGCAGCCTCTGAAAAATACTCCGCCAGCATGTCGGTGATACGGTGACCAATTTCGGCTTTCTGCTCGCGCGTAAGCGCTGCTTCCGGTGTTTTGATGTTTACGAATGGCATTTGAATAATCCTTATGGGTTCGCAATGAAATGGACTGCGGCTAGACCAAACCGCCATTGACGCGGAGGACCTGCCCGGTGACATAGCGGGCGGCCGGGCTCACCAGAAATGAAACAACATCTGCAATATCGTCCGGTTCACCCAGACGCCCGGCCGGGATCATGCTGGTCAGGCGATCCACCAGTTCTTCGCTCTTGCCGTCGAGAAACAGTTCTGTTGCCACAGGGCCGGGGGCAACCGCATTGATGGTGATGTTGCGCGCAGCAAGCTCTTTGGCTGCGATGTGTGTCATCGTTTCAACCGCGGCCTTGGTTGCGGCATAGACGCCGTAGGCCGGCAATTTGGTGCCGACGACGCTGGTGGAAAAATTGACGATGCTTCCGCCATCTGCGAGCCGGTTTGCTGCCTCGCGGACGCCACGAAACGTGCCGCCGAAATTGATGGCGACTTCACGCTCGAAGCTCTCATCATCAAAGTCTTTGAAGGGGGCGAGATCGAGCACGCCGCCATTGTTGATGAGAATATCGGCCTTGCCGAAGTGCTCTTCGGCAGCATCGAACAGTGTTTTGATGCCTTCCGGCCTGCCGATATCGGCCTGAACTGCGATCGCTTTGCCACCGATGCCGTGGATCTTTTTAATGACCTCTTCAGCAGCTTTGGCGCTGTTCACGTAATTAACGATGACGCTTGCGCCTTCTTTTGCCAATCGTTCGGCGATCGCAGCACCGATGCCGCGTGAGGCGCCGGTGATGATTGCTGTTTTGCTTCCGGACATGTTTGTTTCCTTTCAAAGTTCGATGACCGGACAATAATTCGACCTATGATCAAAACAATTGCATGGTAATTGACATCATAATTCGACTGTGGTGAACAATCGTCATGGACAGACTGGACCGCATGCGGCTTTTTACCCGCGTCGCTGAGCGCGGCAGCTTTTCCGCTGCCGCTAGCGATCTCGACCTGGCGCGCTCTACAGCAACGGCGTCGGTCAAGGCACTTGAGGCCGATCTCGGTGTCCGGCTTCTGGAGCGCACCACGCGGCATGTCACGATGACGCTTGACGGCGAGGCTTTCTACCGCCGCGCGATTGCCATTCTTGCCGAGGTCGAGGAAGCCGAAACAGCGTTTCGGTCCGAAAGCCCTTCCGGGCTTTTGCGCATCGATGCCCACCCGCATCTGACCCGGACATTCCTGCTTCCCCATCTGCCGGCGTTTCTGGAGCGCTATCCGGGGCTCAGGCTCCATTTCGGGCAGGGGGATCGCTATGTCGATCTGGTGCGCGAGGGGGTGGACTGCGTGATCCGCGCGGGCGAACTGGAAGACAGCGGGTTGATCGCCCGCAAGCTGGGTCATCTGGATGAAATCACCTGTGCCAGCCCCGGCTATCTCATGACCCACGGCACGCCTGAAACGCCGGATGACCTCGATGGCCATCTGGCCGTCGGCTTTGTGTCCTCGCGCACGGGCGATATCATGCCACTTGAACTGATGCAGGGTGGTCGCACACGTTTCATCAAGCTGGACTGGCGGCTGACGGCCAATGATTCCGGGACCGCGCTCGAGCTTGGCCGGCTCGGCTTCGGTCTGGTGCAGGCGCCGCGCTATCATTTCGAAGCAGATATCAAAGCCGGGCGGATGGTCGAGGTGCTGCCCGGCTTTCCGCCGCCGCCGACCCCGCTTTCTGCGCTCTATCCGCAAAACCGCCAGACCGCGCCGCGTCTTCGGGTCTTCCTCGACTGGATCGGCGCGATTTTCGGTGGCGGCAAGGTCTAAGAGCCGTTTAGATCGGCATTAAAAATCCGTCAGCTTCCTTGTGCCGGGCGATGCCGGTTCCCACATGAAAGTAAGATAATGATGGGAGGCAGACATGGCTCAGTTGAAAGATAAAATCGCCATCATCACCGGCGGATCAGGCGGCATCGGCATCGCAACAGCAAAGCGGATGACGGCCGAGGGAGCTCGGGTGTTGTTGGTCGATATCGATGAGAATGCGCTGAAGGATGCAGTTGCCGAACTCGGACATGACAAGGCGGCCTATGCCGTCGCCGACGTTACCGATCCTGACCAGACAAAGGCCTATGTCGCAGCGGCTGTCGAAAAATTCGGCAAGCTCGATATTCTCGTCGCCAATGCCGGCATCGAAGGCGTGGTCAAGCCGATCGCTGACTATCCTGTCGAGATGTTCGACAAGGTCATTGCGGTCAATGTGCGCGGTGTATTTCTTGGGCTGAAGTTTGCCATGCCTGAACTGAAGAAGACCAAAGGCAATGTGGTGATCATGTCGTCGGTTGCAGGCCTCGGCGGCACGCCCGATGTCTCGGCCTATATCACCTCGAAACATGCGCTTGTCGGGTTGATGCGCACGGCAGCGCTCGAGGGCGCGCGTGATGGCATCAGGGTCAATTCGATCCATCCTTCGCCGGTCGAAACCCGGATGATGCGTTCGCTGGAAGAGGGGTTCGCCCCTGGACAGGGCGGCGAGGCCAAGAAGGGTTTTGCGGCCAGCATTCCGCTTCAGCGCTATGCCGAGCCCGACGAGATCGCGGATGCGGTGGTCTATCTGACCAGCGACAAGGCCAGATTCGTGACCGGTGTCCGCCTGCCCGTCGACGGCGGCATGACGGCCGATTGAACAAAGAGCTCTCTCCCGCGGCGTTTCAGTCGTGAGACCGCCCGGCCTGGACCAACAGGCCGGGCTTTTTCATGGCCGGTGCCGGTCGAGTTCGGCAAGCGTCGGCTCCGCATCGACAAGCCGCCGGGTATAGGCCTCATGCGGGTTGTCGAGCACATCGCGCACAATGCCCTCCTCGACGATCTGGCCGCCGCGCATCACCGCAACCCGGTCACAGATCTCGTCAACCACGGCGATATTGTGGGTGATCAGCAGGATCGAAACGCCGTGGTCCGCGCGCATGGTGAGAAGAAGCTTCAGGATTTGGGCCTGGACGGTGACATCAAGCGCCGATGTCGGTTCGTCGGCGACCAGCAGTTTCGGCCGTGTGATCAGCGCGCGGGCAATGGCGATGCGCTGGCGCTGGCCGCCGGAAAACTGATGCGGATAGCGGTCGATATCGCTGGGCTTCATGCCGACCTCTTCCAGAAGGGCCGCGATCCGCTCCCGCCTCGCTTTGCCGCGCGGCGCATTCTCTTCCAGATGCAGCGGCTCGCCGATGATCCGGCCGACGTTATGGCGCGGATCGAGCGAGCCATAAGGATCCTGAAACACCATCTGGAAATGGCGGCGCATGCGCCGGAGCTGCCGGTCGGAAATGGCTGTGATCTGACGGTTCTCGAAAAACACCGTGCCGGACGTTGGCTTGTCGAGCGCCGTAATCAGGCGGGCGAGGGTGGATTTCCCCGACCCGCTTTCACCGACAATGCCCAGGATCTCTCCGGCCTGAAGGCTGATCGAAACGTTATCAAGGGCGGCAGGGGCATCGGCGTGATAGCGGCGGGTGAGGTTTTCGATGCGCAGAAGGGCTGTCATGACGCTTCACCCAGGCCGGCGCGCACCCGATGGGGCAGTGATGACAGCAAGCGCCTGGTATAGTCATGGGACGGACGGCGGATAACATCTTCCGCCGCACCGGTCTCCATCAGCCGGCCGTCATGCATCACCGTGACACGGTCCGCCATGCGGGCGATGACCCCGATGTCGTGGGAGATCAGCATCAGTCCGATGCCGAGCTCGCCGACCAGGCTTTTGAGGATGTCGAGGATTTCCGCCTGAACCGTGACGTCGAGCGCGGTCGTCGGCTCGTCGGCGATCAGAAGGTCCGGCTTCAGCGCCAGCGCGATCGCGATGCCGACGCGCTGGCGCTCACCGCCGGACAGTTCATGCGGATAGGAATTTATTCTGGTGCCTGCGCGGGCGATCCTGACCATCTCCATCAGGCGCATGGCCTCGTGCCTTGCCTTTGTCCGGCCAGCCGGGCGATGGAGGTGGAAGGTTTCGGCGATCTGGTTGCCGATGGTCATGGCTGGATTGAGCGCCGTCATCGGCTCCTGAAAGATCATGCCGATGCGGGCGCCACGGATCCGGCTCATCTGCCGTTCGGACAGCGCGAGCAGGTTCTCGCCGTCAAGGCGGAGCGCGCCGGTGGCCTTCGCCGTTGCGGGCAACAGCCCGATGGTGGCAAGTGCGAGCATCGATTTCCCCGACCCGCTTTCGCCGACGATGCCCAGTGTCTCACTACGCGCGAGTGCAAGATCGATACCATGGAGCACTGTGCGGTTTGCGCCGCCGGTATCGAAACCGACAGTCAGGTTTTCGATCTCAAGCATCATCGGCGCTCTCTCCTGCGCGGATCGGTGAGGTGGCTGAGACCGTCGCCCAGAAGATTAAGGCCGAGAACCGCAAGGCAGATCGCAAGGCCCGGCGCGAGCACCATATGCGGGGCGGCTGCAAGGTAGGTCTGCGCCTCTGCCAGCATCCTGCCCCATGATGGTGTCGGCGGGGCGACGCCAAGTCCGAGAAAGGAAAGACCCGCTTCCGTCAGGATCGCAAGACCTGTCTGGATCGCAAACTGCACGATGATCTGCGAGCCGATGTTGGGCAGGACATGTTCGAGCGTGATCCGGGGAGCGGATTTGCCGGCCATGCGGGCGGCAAGAATATAGTCGCGCGCCCAGACCTGAAGGGCGGCGCCCCGTGTCACCCGTGCAAACACCGGCACCATGAACAGTGCGATCGCGGTGATGGTGGTTGCCGGCCCGCCGCCGAGGACAGCGGCAAGCAGCAGTGCGGACAGCACCGGCGGAAACGCGAAGATCACATCGTTGACGCGCATGGTCAGCGTTTCGAAATGCCCGCGCGATGCCGCGGCCGCCGTGCCCGCCAGTGTGCCGATCGTGCCGCCGATGAAAACGCCGGAAAAGGCGGTGCCGAGCGAGACCCATGCGCCCGCCATGATCATCGAGGCCTCATCGCGTCCGAAATGATCGGCGCCCAGAAACCCGCCCGGGCCGGGCGGTTTCAGCCGGGCGGGAATGTTGATCATCGTCGGGTCCACGGGGGTCCAGAACCGGCTGGTAATCGCCGCTGCGACGAAAAGCGCGGTGATCGTGCCGCCGATCAGAAGCGAGAGGGGCAGCCGCTTCATCGCTTCAACCTAGGATCGATCACGGCGTAAAGCGCGTCAACTGCGAAGTTGAGCCCCATGACGATGGCGGCGAAGAACAGGGCGACATTCTGCACCACGATCAGGTCACGCTGGGCAAGCGCCTGATAGGCAAGCGTTCCCATGCCCGGCAGGGTGAACACATTTTCGACCAGCACCGTTCCAGCGATCAGGACCGAAATCTGCAGGCCGAGCATGGTTACGACCGGGATCAGCGCGTTCGGCACAACATGGTGCCAGAGCGCGTAAGCCGGCGTTGCCCCCTTGGCGCGAGCGGTGCGCACGAAATCTTCATTTGCGATTTCGATGACGGCGGTGCGGGTTACCCGCGTCAGCACCGCCGCCTGTGGAATGGCGAGGGCTATGGCCGGCAGCACAAGGGCGTTGAGGCCGGGCATGAGCCCGCTATCCCAGCCAGGAAAGCCGCCTGCGGGAAACCAGCCAAAGGTGAGCGCCACGCCGAGGATCAACAAAAGCCCGATCCAGAAATTGGGGACCGCAATACCGATCTGGGCAAACAGAGATGCAAACAGATCAACCGGGCCGTTGGGCCGCGCTGCGGCCAGGACACCAAGCGGTAGCGAGATCGCCACCGAGAGGAAAATCGCAAGACCGGCAAGCGGCAGGGTGACGGCGAGCCGTTCCGCGATCAGCGTGCCGACCGGTGTGGCATAGGTATAGGAGTTGCCGAGGTCGCCCGTCAGGAGGCCTGTCAGCCAGTCGAAATAGCGGATAAGAAATGGCTGGTCGAGGCCAAGCTGGTGACGCAGGGCGGCGAGCGTATCGGGGGCGGCCGACGTGCCGAGCATGATCTCCGCCGGGTCGCCCGGTACTGCTGCCATCACCGCGAAGATGACGAAGGAGACGGCCAAAAGGCTTGCCAGCAGAAAAGCAAAGCGGCGCGCCAGCCGTGCCGGCGCCCCGTTTCTGCTAGCCTCAAAAGGTCCGGCTTGCGCCAAGTCTATTCGCTCCAGCGGGCATCGGTGACATCGTTGGAGGGCACCGGCTCGTTCGTCCACATGCCTTCAAGTCCGGCTTTCCAGATGCCGATCTTCGGCCAGGCATAAAGGAACAGCGCCGGCACGTCCTCGGCGAGGATTTCCTGCGCCTGTCTGTAGCCCTCAAGCCGCGCTTCCGCGTCGGTTGCATTGGCGATTGCGGTCATCGTGGTGTCGAACGCGGCGTTGTCATAGTTGAAGTAGTATGGCTTGCGCGCATAGATGCCGATATCGAGCGGTTCGGCATGGCCGATAATGGTCATGTCGTAATTGGTGTCCTTGAATACATCCTTGATCCATGTCGCCGGAAACTCGGAGGACTCGATTGTCGCAGTGACGCCGCCTTGCGCGAAATAGGCCTGCATGATTTCTGCCGCGCGTTCGGCATAGGCACGGTTTGGCACTTTCATGGTGAAGGAAAACCCGTCGGCATAGCCCGCTTCGGCAAGAAGCGCGCTAGCCGCTTCCGGGTCGTAGGGCAGAACCCCGGTCAGATCCTCATAGCCGGCATCAGACGGCGAGAAATGGCTGCCGATCGGTGTACCATAGCCTGAATTGGTGGCATCCACGATCGCCTGGCGGTCGATCATCATCATCAATGCCCGGCGCACACGGCGGTCATCGAAAGGCGGCTCGGCATTGTTCATGCCAGCCACCACTTCCATGCCGGTGGTGCCGGGCACGACGGCGAAGGCATCCTTGGTCTCGAACTGGCTGACCAGTTCAGGTGCGGCAAATTCCGGAATGGCGTCGACGCCGCCGGAATTGAGCGCTGCGGCCTGTGCCTGCGGATCGGCGATGAAGCGGAAGGTGACCTGTTCAAGCGCCGGCTTTTCGCCCCAATAGTCCGGATAAGTGGCGAGTTCGACCTGATTGCCCCTTCGCCATTCGACAAAGGAAAACGGACCGGTGCCGACCGGATCGGTGGCGTTGGCCGGTTCGCTTTTCGGTTCCACCATCACGGCAGCAGGAAAGCCGAGCCAGTAGAGCAGGTCATAGGCGGGGCGGGAAAGGTTGAGCACCAACGTATTTGCGTCGGGCGCTTCCACGTTTTCGATGGCGCTGTAGAGCGCCTTTTGCGGGTTGACGGAATCGTCTGCGATGATGCGATCGATTGAAAACTTCGCGGTTTCGGCGTTGAAGGCTCGGTCGTTATGGAAGGTGACGCCCTCGCGGAGATCGAAAGTGTAGGTCAGTCCGTTATCGGAGACTGTCCAGTCGGTGGCCAGTTGAGGCGCGATCGCACCTGCTTCGTTGATGGTGACAAGGCCTTCGAACACATTCTGCCAGACCACCTGGCCGATGGCGACCGGTGCGGCGGCCGTCGGGTCGAGGCCGGCCGGCTCGATGCTCATGCCGATCACCAGGTCTGTTCTGGTTTCGGCAAGCGCCGGAGAGGCTACCGTGATGCCCGTTAAGACCGATGCTGCAAAAAGGGCGCTGATGGTTATGCCGGGACGTTTGCGCATGCCTTGGAGATCCTTTCCGGTGGGACGAACTGGAGGAGGTCTATAACGTACCGCACGGCCAAGTGTAAATCATTTTCCCGATAATACTGCCTAGTGTAACGGTAATCGTTTCACTGAGTTGTTCAGTTCATCGGCTGGCCAGACCCGCATGGGTGGACAGAAAGGTCTTCAGAAAATCGGTGAGGCGTTGTGCGGCAAAGGTCGGCGTCGGGCCGCCAGTCGTGATCAGCCGGATTTCGGTGGCGATTTCGGCCCGTTTTTCGAATGGCCGCACTGTCAGTGCCTTCTCGCGGATTTCGCGGGCAACCGTCATGGTCGGCAGGATGAGGACGGCTGCACCGCTGCGCGCCAGTTCCTTCTGCAATTCCAGCGAGGAGGTTTCAAAGATCGCCGCCATCGGTTCGAGGCCGGCTGCGCGCTGACGCGCGTCGAAATCGCGGCGAACGCTGAAGGCGCGGTCGGGCATGGCAATGGCGTGGTTGCGGATGTCTTCGAGCGTCACCGTGTCCCGGGTTGCCAGCGGGTGATCGGGGGCCATCACCGGCTCATGCAGCACCGGCAGTTCGAACAGGGTCTGGGTGTTGGCATCTTTCGGCGAAAACATCGTCACCGCCAGATCGCTTTCGCCCGCGGTGACAGCACGGATCGCGGCTTCGGCTGACGAGACTGTCACCGCAATCGAAATGCCGGGATAAAGCGCATAGAATTCGGCGAGAGCAGGGGCGAGGATCGCACTGATCACGGCGCCATTGACATGCAGCGACACATGGCCTGCCTTCAGATCGCGCAGATCGTCGATGACCTGCCGGGCGCTTTCGAGGTCGCGGATCACGGCATGCGTTCGTTCCGCCAGCAGCGTGCCGGCTGCCGTCAGCACGATCCCGCGTGCGCCGCGCTCCACCAGTGGCGCATCGAAATAGGCTTCGAGGTTTTCCAACTGACGGCTGACGGCCATCGGTGAAACACCGAGCGCTTCGGCGGCCTGCCGGATCGAACGCGATCGCACCAGTTCGTTGAAATAGATGATCGCCTGTAGCTGCATGAAATTGCCCCGGTTGCTGCCTCAGCATTTGATCCGCACTTGTGTGTCAGGGCAAGCCCATGCGCACCTGCCCATGCCTGGATACCCCTGTTTGTGTTTGGACAGGCCGACAAACACTTGTTGTATTTTGGTATTTAATTGGTATTATTTTGTCAAAGGCTGAAATACCAAGCGGGGATCGGCTGCGCTCATGCAGGAGCTGTTCAGGAATATCGATGTCTCGGGAGATGGCCCGCTGTACCAGCGCCTGAAGGCAGGCATTGCGGCGGCCATCGCCGGTAATGCGCTTGAGGGCGGAGCCGCTTTGCCGCCGGAGCGCGATCTGGCCCGGCTGCTCGGCGTCAGCCGCGTGACCGTGCGCCGCGCGATTGCCGAACTGACAAGCGAGGGCCTGCTGATACGACGGCAGGGGGCAGGCACCTTCGTTGCCTTCCCGGCGGACCGCATCGAGCAACCGCTGAAGCGCCTGACATCATTCACCGAAGACATGATGGCGCGTGGGCTCAGACCGCATTCGCGCTGGCTGGAGCGCGGATTGTTTCCGGCCACGGCTGAAGAGGCCAGGGCGTTCGGCGCGGCGACGGGATTGTATGTCGCCCGCCTCAGCCGCATCCGCTTTGGCAGTAGCCGGCCGATGGCGCTGGAGCATACATCTCTGCCCGCCGATATTCTGGACGCACCGGCGGCCGTCGGACCGTCGCTTTATGCGGCCCTCGCCGAACGTGGCATTCGGCTTGAGCGGGCCAGCGAACGCATCACGGCCTCTGTGCTGACGGATGAGCAGGCCAGACTTCTGGGGGTGCCGGCCGGATCTCCGGCGCTTGCCATCCTCAGAACCGGGTTCGATACATCCGGGCGCACCATTGAGATCACCCGATCCTTCTATCGAAGCGATATTTACGACCTCGTCGCCGAACTGACCTTTTCCAACGATGAATAGGCGCGGCGATGCAACATGAACCGAGAGACTGTGCGATGACTGAACCGACCCATATGCGCCGTGAGATCAACGAAATTCCGGCCGCCGCGGCCCGACTGCTCGACGGCAGTGGAAAGGCTTTTGCCGAGGCCGGCAAGGCGCTCGCCGAAAAGGACCCCGGCGTTGTGGTCACGGTGGCGCGTGGCTCCTCCGATCACGCGGCCCTGTTTTTGAAATATGCGATCGAGCTGACAACCGGTGTTCCGGTGGCCTCGCTCGGCCCTTCGCTGGCCTCGATCTATGATGCGCCGCTGAAGATGGGATCCGCGGCGGCGATCTGTATTTCCCAGTCCGGCAAGAGCCCGGATATCGTTGCGCTTGGTAAGTCCGCGCGCGCCGGCGGGGCACTGACGCTGTCGCTGGTCAACACCATCGCCTCGCCGCTTGCAGATGTCGCCGACCAGCCGATCGATATTGCCGCCGGTCCGGAAAAGGCGGTGGCTGCAACCAAGTCCTATGTCAATTCCATCATTGCCGGCCTTGGCGTGCTTGCCGAATGGGCCGATGATGCGGCACTCAAAAATGCGCTTGCCAGACTGCCCGACGATCTCGGCAAGGCGCTTGCCTGTGACTGGTCGCCGCTGATGGCCTCGCTCGAGAATGCGCAGTCGCTTTATGCGCTGGGCCGGGGGCCGAGCTTTGCGATTGCCAGCGAAGCGGCGCTGAAATGCAAGGAAACCTCAGAGCTGCATGCCGAGGCTTATTCATCGGCTGAAGTCATGCACGGGCCGGTTTCGCTGGTGGAGGCGCGGTTCCCGGTGATTGCCTTTGCCGCGCGCGACAAGGCGGAGGCCTCGATTGCGAAAACCGCCTCCGGCATGGCAGCCAAGGGCGCTGACGTGTTTCTGTCTTCGGATATGGGCGACAAAACCACGCGGCTTCCCTTCGTGGACTCCGGTCATCCGCTGACCGATGCGCTGGCGCTGATCGTGCCCTATTACAGCTTCATCGAAACGCTGTCGCGCGCTCGCGGGTTCAACCCCGATCAGCCAGTGGCGCTCAACAAGGTGACGGAGACCGAGTGAGATGAAAAAGGCGATCTGCGGTGCGCGGATATTTGACGGGGAAAGCTTTCACACAGGCTTGGCGCTGGTTTTCTCCGAAAAACGGATCGAGGGACTTTTCGCCGAGCGCCGTGTGCCTGCCGATGCCGAGATCATTCGTGCCGACGGCCATATGATCGCTCCGGGCTTTGTCGACCTTCAGGTCAATGGCGGCGGCGGCGTTCTGCTGAACAATGATCCGAGCCTTGCGGGCATCGAGACCATCTGCCGCGCCCATGCGCAGTTTGGCACGACAGCGCTGTTGCCGACGCTGATCACCGACAGGCCCGAGGTGGTAAAGCAGGCGGTTGCGGCCGGACGGGAGGCACATGCTGCCGCCGTTCCCGGCTTTCTCGGCCTGCATCTGGAAGGCCCGCATCTGGCGCTTGCAAGGAAGGGAACGCATGATCCGGCGCTGATCCGGCCGATGGAAACGGCAGATTGCGATTTTCTCGTTGAAAATGCCGGGGCTTTCGGCGTTGCGCTGATCACGGTGGCGCCGGAAAGTGTGCAGCGTCAGCAGGTCGCGCGGCTTTGCGAGGCTGGCTATACCGTCAGCCTCGGCCATACCGGGACAGGCTGTGCCTCGGCCGGCGAATACCGCATGGCCGGCGCCAGCATGGCCACCCATCTGTTCAATGCGATGAGCCCGCTCAACCACCGTGAACCCGGTCTTGTCGGTGCGGTCCTGTCTGATGGCGGGCTGTCATGCGGCCTGATTGCCGATGGCTATCACGTCGATCCCGTGGCCATGGGGATTGCGCTCAGAGCCAAGAAAGGGCCAGGCCGGATCTTTCTTGTGACCGATGCTATGTCGGTTACGGGAACGGATATGGAGAGCTTCACCCTCAATGGCCGCACGATCTGCCGCAGCGAAGGCCGGCTGACGCTTGCCGATGGAACGCTTGCCGGTGCCGATACAGACATGCTGACCTGCGTGATCAACTGCCACAAGGTTCTTGGTGTGCCGCTTGAAGAGGCGCTGCGCATGGCCTCGCTCTATCCTGCAGACGCCGTTAACGCCAGGCACAAGGGGCGGCTTGAGCAGGCCTCCGATGCCGATTTCGTGCTGCTGAGCGAAGACCTGCAGCTTGCGGCCACCTATATCGGCGGCGCGCGCGTTTTCTCCGCAGCCTGAGGCCTCTACCAAGGGTCAGTCGAACACGATCGACGGGCCCTTGCTGGTTCTCGCCTCAAGGCCCGTCCGGGTTGCCTTTGCGATCGCGCGGTAGGCTTCCGCGTATTCTCCGTCCGGTTCTCCGGCCATCACCGGCGTTCCGTCGTCGGAGGTTGTGCGGATATCCATGGCCAGCGGCACCTCGCCGAGGAACGGAACGCCGATCTTTTCAGCCTCCGCCTTTGCGCCGCCATGGCCAAAGATGTGATGGGTCTCGCCGCAGCTCGGGCAGATGAAAGCACTCATGTTTTCCACGATGCCGAGAACCGGCACGGACACCTTGTTAAACATCGCGATCGCCTTGCGCGCATCAATCAGCGCGAGGTCCTGCGGGGTGGAGACCACGACGCTGCCGGCAAGCGGTACCTGCTGGGCCATGGTCAACTGAGCGTCTCCGGTGCCGGGCGGCATGTCGACAACGAGAACGTCGAGCTCGCCCCAGGCAACCTCGCGCAGCATCTGCATCAGCGCAGACTGAACCATCGGCCCGCGCCAGATCACGGCGGTCCCCTCATCGACCAGAAAGCCGATCGACATCACCTTGAGGCCGTATTTTTCCATCGGCATGATGGTGCGACCGGGCCCTTGCATCGGGCGGCCGGACAAACCCATCAGCCGGGGGATTGAAGGGCCGTAGATGTCGGCATCCAGAAGGCCGACCTTCAGTCCTTCCGCAGCAAGACCAAGCGCAAGATTGACCGAGGTCGTGGATTTGCCCACGCCCCCCTTGCCTGAGGCAACTGCTATGATGGAACCGATGCCGGGAATGTCCGGTTTGGCGGGCTTGTTGGTATCGGCATGGGCCTTGTGCGCTTCAGGTTTGGGGCGTTCATGGGGTTGCTCGGCCGGCTTGTCGGCGGTCAGCGTCACCAGTGCCTGACGTGCCCCGGGCAGGGCTTCGGCCGCCTTTTGCGCGGCCAATCGGACAGGTTCAAAGGCCTCGACCGTATCGGCAGGCACGCTCAGCGAAAAATAGATCTTTCCATCGGCAATGAAAATGTCTGAAACCAGACCGCTGAAGGCCAATGGCTTGCCATCGGCAAGTGTCACGGATTCAAGGCTTCTGAGAACCTGTTCTTTGGTGATGTCGGTCATGGCGCCCTTCCTGTTCTGACACAGTGTCTAGATAGTGAAGATTGACCGAAACGCCAATGGTCGAGCGACCGCAAGGCATCGTTCAAGGGGCAGGGATGTGGGACAAGAAACGGGGACTGTTGCAGTATTTCCGGCAAGAAGAAAACAGAAACGCCGGCGCGAGAATGAAGACTTTGAAAGTCTGTCGCGCCAGCGTTTCTGTTGTTTTCAACCCGCGCTCTTGGGCGCGTGTTTGTTTTCATCCCCTCTGGAATTGATGAGAAGATGAACCATTACATTAGCCATTGCAAGCGGCTTTTTTGCGGGTAGAACAGTGATTTAGACTTGAGGCTCCGTCAACGCCCGCCATTGCGCGTGTGTTGCGATGCACAAATTATTGACTCCGCTTATTTTTTGGGCTTGAGCGTTTCGCGTCAGGGACAAGTCATGGCGCGCTATTTTTTCTTCATCGCGCCGCTGACCGCGCCATTTTTTGGGCGGTTTTGCGGCTTCGATGGCAAGAACGCGAACAGAAACCTTGATTTATCGGCCCACGTTGTCTTTCCTCATTTGCACGGTCGGGAAAGTCTGCGATTCTGAGCGAGGAGGCTCTCGAAACGCAAGGAACCGCCACAATGCCACAAGAGGAGCGCCGTTAGCGACAATGACCGCAGAGACCGTATTCGAAGGCCGGATCCTGGTGAACGACCGAACGGAACTGGGCGAGGGGCCGGGGTACGACCCGGCGACAGATCAGATCTGGTGGTTTGATATTCTCAACTGCAAGCTCCATCTCCTCAATGCCTCGACCCGGGATCGCCGGATTATCTCGCTTCCCGAAATGGCAAGCGCGATGGCTGTGGTTGATGAACGGCGCCATGTCATCGCGACGGAGACAGGCCTTTATTTTCATGACGCCTCAACCGGCGCCTTGTCGTTGCATGCTGCTATCGAACCGGACAATCCCGTCACCCGTTCCAATGACGCCCGGGTTCACGCATCGGGCGCGTTCTGGGTCGGCACCATGGGCAAAAACGCCGAGAAAGAGGCGGGGGCGATCTATCATGTGCTGGGCGGCACGGTGACCAGGATTTTCGACAGGATCACCATCCCAAACGCGATCTGCTTTTCGCCGGACGGTGCCACGGGTTACTATGTCGATACCGATCTCAACACGCTGATGCAGGTTCCCGTCGATCCCGAAACCGGGCTGCCCGACGGGCCTGCGACGGTGTTTATCGACACCTCGGATAAGCCCGGCGGCATGGACGGGGCGATTTGCGACGGAGATGGCCATATCTGGAACGCCCGTTTCGGTTCCGGTGTTCTCGACCGCTATGACACCGCCGGCAAGCTGGTTGCCCGCTTCCAGCTGCCCGCCCGCCAACCGACCTGCCCTGCCTTCATCGGCCGTGACGGCGGCTGGATGATGGTGACGTCTGCTGCAATGGATGCCAAAATTGCCGAGGAGCCGAATGCCGGTTTCACCTTCGCACTCGTCACCGGCGCCAAGCCGCGTTTCGACCCGGCCTACAAGGCGTTTTGAGCGCTCACATCAGCGAACAATAGCGCAGCGCATCGTAGATGGCGGCGTGGATATTGCGCGCATGCACGGCATCGCCGATGCGGAAAAGGTCAAAACCACCTTCCGCGTTGGACTGCGGCAGAGGCGGCTTTCGCGCGATCAGCGACCGGTAGTCGACTTCGCCGCCATTGCGCGACAGCGGTTTGAGGGCAAAATACAGATCATCCATCGCCATTGTGCCGTATTCGACCACGACCTGCCCGGTCTCCACCTCTGTGACGACGCCCGGCGCATAGTCGCTGGCAAGCAGCGCCTTCAGTGCGTTGCCGTCCCGCCTTATGGCTTTCAAGCGCTTGTTGATGGTGATCCTGACGCCTTTTTCGGCGAAACGCCCGGCATAGGGGACGTGGTTCATGCCGCCGACATCGGGCGCGAAGAAGCGTTCCGGGGTGACGATCTCGAGCGCCGCACCGCTATCGGCGATCATTTCCGCCGTTGTCAGGCCGGGATGGCCGCCATGATCGTCGAACAGCAGCACCTTGCTTGCAGGCTTGACCGTGCCGGCAAGGATATCCCAGCTTGAGACCGCAAGCTCCTCGCCTTCGTCAAGTGGTGGCGATTGGGCAATGCCGCCGGTGGCGATCACCACCAGATCCGGCGCTTCAGCGAGAATATCCTCTTCCTCGGCAAAAATGTTGTAACGGATCGGGACGGACAGGCGCTCAAGCTCGGCAAGCCGCCAGTCGACAATACCAATGAGTTCGCGGCGGCGCGGATTGCGGGTCATAAGGTTGATCTGTCCGCCGGCTTCATCGGTCGCTTCGAACACAGTGACCTGATGCCCGCGTTCAGCCAGCACGCGGGCTGCCTCCATCCCTGCCGGGCCGGCGCCGACAACCACGGCCTTTCGCGTGCGCCCGGCGGTCTGGATGATATGCGGCATGGTCGCTTCGCGGCCGGTCGCGGCATTGTGGATGCACAGCGCCTCGCCGCCTTCATAAATCCGGTCGAGACAGTAGGTGGCACCGACACAGGGGCGGATGCGGTCTTCGAGCCCGGCCTTGATCTTGTCGACGATATGCGGATCGGCCATGTGGGCACGTGTCATCCCGACCATGTCGAGCCGGCCCTCGGCAATCGCGTGGCGGGCGGTGGCGACATCGGCGATGCGGGCGGCATGGAAAACCGGAAAGCGCGTTTGCTTGCGGATATCGCCGGCGAAATCGAGATGCGGAGCCGAGGCCATGCCCTGGATCGGAATTACTTCGGTCAGCGGTGCGTCATGATCGATATGGCCACGAATGATGTTGAGGAAATCAATCGTGCCGCTGTCGACGAGCGTCTGGCAGATCGAAAGCCCGTCGGCGCGGGAAAGCCCGCCCGCCCGGTTCTCGTCGGCGACCAGGCGCATGCCGACGATGAAATCCGGTCCGCAGCGCTTGCGGATCGCATCCAGCACAAGGAAGGTGAACCGCAGCCGGTTTTCAAGCGAACCATTATGCGCATCGTCGCGCTGATTGGTCAGCGGCGACCAGAAACTGTCGAGCAGATGGCCATAGGCCTCGATCTCGATCCCGTCGAGGCCTGCCGCCATCATCCGCTCGGCGGCGGTGGCGTAATCCTCCACTATGCGGGTAAAGTCGAAATCCTCCATCGCCTTCGGGAATGTGCGGTGGGCCGGTTCCCGCGTTGGCGAGGCGGAAAGCACCGGCAGCCAGTCGCCCATGTTCCAGCCGCTGGTGCGCCGGCCAAGATGGGTAAGCTGGATCATCACCGCGCAGTCATGTTCGTGGCAGTCGTCGGCAATGCGGGCCATCAGCGGAACGATTTCGTCGCGCCATGCATGGAGGTTGCCGAAGGCGGCCGGGGAATCCGGTGCGACCACCGCCGAGCCTGCCGTCATCGTCAGTGCGATCCCGCCCCTGGCCTTTTCCGCGTGGTAGAGCCGGTAGCGGTCGGTGGGCAGGCCCCCCTCGCCATAGGCCGGCTCGTGGGCGGTCGACATTAGCCGGTTCTTGAGGCGCAGGTGCTTGAGCTGGAAGGGTTGCAGCAGGGGATCATCGTGCATGGCGGGCTCCGGCGTTTTCTGTCTTCATGCTACATGAAAATATGCTCGCGCCTCGGCTGAACGCGTCGGGCGCTGTCCAGCCAGCGTCAAAAATCGGAGATGGTACTGTCGTGAAGCGTTTCCATAGCGTGCGAATCCCTTTAGATATGCGCCATGAGCATCAGACAGCTTTCGGAAACCGTCATCAACCAGATTGCCGCCGGCGAGGTCATCGAACGGCCGGCAAGCGCTGCCAAGGAACTGGTGGAAAATGCGCTTGATGCCGGGGCAACCCGCATCGAGATCGCGACCGCCGGTGGTGGCAAGGCGCTGTTGCGGGTCACGGATAACGGTTCGGGCATGACGCCGGAGGATCTGGCACTTGCGGTAAAGCGGCACTGTACCTCGAAGATTTCCGCCGATCTCACCGATATCCGCACACTCGGCTTTCGGGGCGAGGCGTTGCCATCAATCGGCTCGGTGGCGAAACTCTCGGTTTCAAGCCGCACAAGGGGTGCGGGCGAGGGCTACCGCATCGAATTGCATGGTGGAAAGCTGAAGGAGCCGCAGCCGGCGCCGGTCAATCCGGGCACCATTGTTGAGGTGCGCGATCTGTTCTTTGCGACCCCCGCCCGGTTGAAGTTCTTGAAAAGCGAGCGGGCGGAATCGGGCGCGATCACCGAGGTGGTCAAGCGCATGTCGCTTGCCTTTCCCGCCGTCCGTTTCGTGCTGTCCGGTTCCGATCGCTCGACACTGGAACTCCCGGCGACAGGCGATGACCGGCTTGCCCGTATCGCGCAGGTTCTGGGCAAGGATTTCAGGCCGAATGCGATCGAAATCGATGCCGCCAGAGAGGATGTCGGTCTCACCGGCTATGTCGGCGTGCCGACCTTCAATCGTGGCAATTCGGGGCATCTCTATGCGTTCGTCAATGGCCGTCCGGTTCAAGACAAGCTGTTGATGGGTGCAATTCGCGCTGCCTATGCCGAGACCGTTCCGAAGGGCCGTTATCCGATGGCGGTTCTGTGGTTCTCGCTCGATCCGGGTCTGGTTGATGTCAATGTCCACCCGGCCAAGGCCGATGTCCGCTTCCGGGATCCGGGCCTGGTGCGCGGCCTGATTGTCGGGGCGATCCGCGAGGCGTTGACCCGGAACGGCGACCGTGCCTCTTCCACCGGCGCAGATGCGATGCTGCGGGCCTTTCGTCCGGGCACGTCGCCGCAGGGGGCGGGCGCAACACCGGGGCGCTTTGGCGCTGGCAATCGCGATGTGCGGCCATCCAATGTCAACTGGACGGCGGAGCGTTCGCCGTCGCGGCCGCAAGGCTTTGGCGAGACGCCGCAGGCGGTTTTTTCGGGGCAGCGGACGTTGCTGAAACGGCGGGGCAGGGCAGTGAGATGCTTGCCGGCTTCGGTGCACCGTCCGCCCGTTCCGAGAGCTTTGAACCGCGCACGGAAGATGTGCGTTTGGATCATCCGCTGGGGGCCGCCCGCGCACAGGTTCACGAAAACTATATCGTCGCCCAGTCGGGAACCGGCCTTGTGATCGTCGATCAGCATGCCGCCCATGAGCGACTGGTCTATGAGGCGCTGCGCAAGGCGCTTGCCGACCGCAGACTGCCGTCGCAGGGGCTGCTGATCCCCGAGATTGTCGACATGCCAGAGGAAGACTGCGACCGGCTGATGCCCTTTGCCGAAGAGATGAACCGCCTCGGACTTGTCTATGAGCGTTTCGGCCCCGGCGCGATTGCGGTGCGCGAAACACCGGCGATGCTGGGCGAGGTCAATGCTCCGGCCCTGATCCGCCAGCTTGCCGATGAGGCCGGCGAGTGGGAAACCGCCGATGGCCTGCGTGCCAAACTTGAAAGTGTTGCCGCCACCATGGCCTGCCACGGTTCTGTCAGGTCTGGACGGCGCTTGCGCGTTGAGGAAATGAATGCTCTTCTCCGGCAGATGGAAGAAACACCGGGTTCGGGACAGTGCAATCACGGTCGCCCGACCTATATAGAATTGAAACTTGCCGATATCGAGCGCCTGTTCGGACGCTGAGAACGGCAAGAAAAACATCCTGAATTTGGAGAATGTGCGGTGAATATCCTTGAAGGCAATGGCAGGGGTGAGGCAAAAATCCGGTATCTGGATGCCGATTTCGAGGTGATCATGCCGGGGACGCATGTGCTGTGTGCGATCACCGGCCGCCGTATCCCGCTCGATGAACTGCGCTACTGGAGCGTTGCCCGGCAGGAAGCCTATGCCGATGCGCCAGCCGCTTTCGAGGCCGAGAAAAAGGCCGGAGCGCTGCCGACCGGCAAGGCCTGATGTGGCGACGCTGATCGCCCTTGCCGGGCTTCCGGGGGCCGGCAAAACCACGATCGCACGGCTTGTTGCCCAAAAGCGTCCGGCGGTTTTTCTGCGTGTCGATGAAATCGAGGCTGTTCTGCGTGCTGATGACGGGCACTGCAATATCGGCCCGTTGGGCTATCAGATTGCCGCAGCCCTTGCCGTTTCCAACCTGAAGACCGGGCAGGACGTTATTGTCGACTGCGTCAATCCGTGGCCGCTGACACGTTCCATGTTCGCTGAAGCGGCAGTTTGCGCTGTAGCTGGCTTTCTCGGTGTCGAGATTGTGTGCTCGGATGCCGGTCTGCATCGCGCCCGGATCGAAACTCGGGTGAGCGACATCGGTAATGGACACTCAGAGCCGGACTGGAAGGCCGTGATCGACCGCGACTACAGACCCTGGCGGGAGGCTGATGTGCTGGTCGATACGGCCGAACTCTCCAGTGAAGCGGCAGCCGGGAAGATACTGACCGAACTTCAGCCCTTATTAGCCTGAGGCATCTCCGCTGAAGAGCGGAGCGCCTGAATGGCACTAGAGCCTTTCCGGGTTTCGCGGAAACGCAAGAAGGCTCTATTTCTTTGTTTTTACGTAACTCCGGACGGTGAGCCGCCGTCCACTTCACCTGGAAGTGCTCTAGTTGCTGCCGGGCAGGCCGAGCTGGCCGCGCACGAGAGCGAGGCCTTCCATGCCCTTGCGGTCACCCATTTCAGCGAGCGCTTCGAACACCTTCTGGGCGTCGAAATAGCGGCCGAGATTGTAATAGGCATAACCACGAATGACCATCAGTCCGGTTCTCGTCCGGGGCCAACTGGCTGCGCTGGTTCAGGAGAAGCAGTGCATCCTGATAGTGACCACCCTGATAAGCCGAAATCGCGCGACTGGTCAGGATCTGTACCTGGAGACCGAGCTGGCGCTCACGGCTGAGCGGCTCTTCTGCTGCCGACACGGCTGCCTTGCTGGTGAGGCCCATCCGCATATAGGCGAGGCTCTGGCCATAGGCCGCTTCTTCGCGATTTTTCGCGGAAGAGGAGCCGAGTGCGGTTTCGAAGGCGCGTGCTGCTTCCATCGGGCGCTCAAGGTCCATAAGGCACCAGCCCTGCCTGAGGGCGGCATTCGGTGACAGCCCCTCGGATGAACGACCGCTCCAGCAGTTTCCGCCCGAAGAAGACGAAGTCGAGCGCCGTGTGGTCGTCGTCGTAGAGGACGCCGCTCGGGTCGTTGCGGCAGGTGTCGTGGTTGCGACGGGCGTGCCCGTGGGCAACTGGGTGCCAGCTGGCAATGTGGACAGGGTGACACTGCTGTCGGACGCATTTTCCTGGTTGAGGAAATAGGTGATTTCGAACTGCCGCAGATAGTCCCGGTTGATATAGGCCTGCTCGTCGAAACGATAGATCACGGTCTTCTCCGAAGGCTGGCCGGTGGTGTAGAAGGCCGCCTGGACCTGGGCAGCTGAAACATTGTAGCGGGTCTGGTTCGGCTCCAGCGCGGAATTGACGACGGTGACGGTCTGAACGCCGGTCACCGGATCGGTCTGGATCATCGAGCGCGGAATGGTCAGCCGCTCAATGGCGCGTGTGCGGTTGGCAAGATCGCTATCGCCCGCGGCCGGCGGCGTGCCGGAGGCACCGGCGCCATAATAATACTGGTAGTAGTCCGGGACATAATTTGCCGGAGCATTTTCTGCCTGCTCACCTGCAAGCGGCTGGGAACCGGGGGCATAGAGCGGTGCAGTCAGTGAGACACCCGTGCCCGTCTGTCCGAGCGTTCCCGGTGTGGGCGCCGCAGCCCCAAGCGGGGTCTGCTGTCCGGTGGACAGGTCGATCTCGGCAATCGGTACGGCAACCGTGCGGGTCGTGCCATCGCTCTGCTCAAGCCCGGTCAGCTCGAATACGGTCGCCATCACGTTTTCGATGGTGGTGACCGGCGCATTGGGGTCGTTTAGCCAGGCGATACGCTCTGAATAGGGGGCCCAGATCTTCTGCATCAGATAGACGCCCGGTTTGTAGCTCAGTTTGTTGAGCATCAGCGTCACACCGTAGGCCGCCGGCTCGTAAGACGCCTCCCAGGAAAGGGCTGCCTCGAACCATTGCAGCGCGGCGAGCGGCTGGCCAAAATCGCTTGAATACCAACCGAATTGCTGGGCAGCGGTCATGCTCTGGGTCTCGGTGACGACATCGGCCATGCGTGCAAGCACATCCTGGCCGTAATCCTTGCGCGGGATGCGGCCGAGCATGTTGACGACGGCGTTCAGATAGGTGTCCATTGCCTCGGATGAAGCATTGCGCCAAGGATACATCACCGCCTCGGCTTCCTCGGCATTGTCCTGTGAGATCAGGATCAGCGCGAGCCCCTGCGAGATTTCCGCGGAATCCCCCTCCGCGCGGGCCTTGCGGAACCATTCTTCCGCTGCGGATTCGCTGTCTCGTACCAGGAAATACCACGCCAGAAGCTCGGCATCCTTTGGGTCTTTGCCATCATTGGCCAGAGTTTCCATATGGGCCAGATCGTCGGGCGAGATCACAATCGTTTTGTCTTCTCCGGCCTGCGCAAACCGGTCCCGCAGAAGCGCATCGCGGATCTCCTGAAATTCATGCGTGTCCCCAGCGCTCGACCGTTCATAGCTCAGCAGGGCCTTCATGTCGTCATACGGCATGAATTCCATCGCTTTTTGCATCGTGGCGAGGCGCTCCTGCGGCTCATCACAATTCTTCAGGACGTATGTGTAGGCATCCATGGCGCGCGTAAGCTTGTCTGTTCTGGCGAAGGCTTCACCGACCTGCCAGAGGATATTGATCTCCGCGCAGGTGAGCAGGCTCGGCGCCTGCGAAGCGAGGTCTATGACTTCTTCATAATCGCCGTCTTTCGAGGCCTGAAGCAGATTGGTGCGCGTTTCCGCGATATGCAGGCGGTTGAGAAGGTCAGCCGGCGCCTGCCAGTCGGGTTCTTCCGTGCGGCGGGTGTTGATGAGCTGGTGTACGATCGCGTAATCGCCCTTTGCATATGCCTCCCACATCGCATTGAGCTGCTCATCCTCACCATCTTCGACCGCCAGCGGATTGGCCGGCGGCGTCCAGTTGGGATAGAGCGACCGGAGGCGCGAAATCTCGGCCTGGAGACGCTGCAGGTCGCCCTGCTGGGCGAAATAGCGCAACGCGCTTTCATCGACTGCCGGTGTGGCCGGCTGCTGGTCAGGAGCCGGTTCGGCGCTCTCCCGTGAAGTTGCGGGCGCCGGCGCACTCTGGCGCGCGGGTGAGGCATCGGGCAGGTTGCGCAACGCCTCAGTCGGTTCCTGAGCCTGTGCCTCGGGTACCGTCGTAAAGAGCGGCTTGGGCGAGCTCATCGACGCGGGCTGGTCGTCTTGGACGATTTTCTCATAAGCGCGCTGGAGTTGGTATGTTGGCTCGGCCATAGCTGTTGTGACCGGCACCTTGGGGCCTGCGCCGCCCATGCCGATTGCACCGATCAAGGCGATCGCGCCGGCTGTCAGTGCAATATATGTCAGTCTCATAACATCCCTACTCCGGCCAAACGGGCGGTCACCAATCCCAGAAAACGCGACCTTGCCCGCCTTATTTTATCTCGCCGTCTCCCGCAAATTCGGAACCGGATTACGGAACTGGTCGGTTCATACCGCTGGCCTGTTCCGCTGGTGTGTTCCGCGACAAGAGCACAGCTTCGCCCTCTACAAACCCATATTGTCGTTAAGAAATACTAAAAATCATGTTGTTTCGGTGCTTTCGACAAATAAAACAGGAGCTGCACTGCGGCGCGCGCTTATCTGTAGATCGCTTTGTTAGTCCTTTGTTTACCAAAGTCTGAAAAATGTAGGGTTGAAATATCGTGTGACCAGGGACAGAACCGGGTCGCCGCAGCAAAGCTCAGGGTGTGCTCAATCATGACGAACGCAATTGCCTATCTGATCAAGACCCGATGCCGGGCGGCGATGGGCCTTCTGGCGGTAGGGTTGCTCTCGGGATGTGCCGGCGATCTGATGTCCTATACATCCAATGTCCGCAACCTCATGCCCGAGGAAGCCGTAATCATGCCGCCACCGGGCGGGCCGGCTATCGTTTCGGTGCTCGAAACGCAGTATTCCAATGCCATCGACCAGCGAGATCCTGCTGAGAACCGATGCACGAACGCCGGGGCAGAACTACATCAATGCGATCTTCTTTGGCACGCGCAACTATTCTCCGATGAACAAGCGCTCACTGAGCTATACCGCGCTGACCGAGACGCGCATCGACGAGTCCATGCGTGAAGAGCTCGCCGGCGTCAGAATGGTGCAATCACCCTATTACGTGCAGAACAATTACGGTCCCTTTGGATATGCCTTTGGCCAGGGACGCGGTGATGATCTCTGCATGTATGGCTGGCAGCAGATCAGGCCGGGACGTGACAGCCTCGCGGCATTCGGACAGGCCGGGACTATTCAGATCAGGGTCAGGTTCTGCGAAAGCGGGGCCAGCGAAGACGATTTGCTCGGTATCATGTACGGCTATACCGTGAATGTCGCTGTCGAGGCCTATGGCTGGAACCCCTATGGCGAGCAGGCATCGCCACCGCCGCTTCTGGGTGAGACCGGTGCGCCGAGCTATCCACGCAAGGCCTATGATGACCGTCCGGAGCGCCTCGCCAATACCGAAGCCGTTCTGGAACGTACGACAGCGCGCAGCGTGCCTCAGACACGCAGTGCGACCGTCAGGTCCGCTGCCCCTGTCGTCGCTTCTGATGAAATCAGCCTTGATGTTGTGCGTCTGCCACCCGGCAGCCTGCCCTCGGGTGGCTATGTCAGCGTTCCGCCGGCCCCGGGCGTTTCTGCAGTCAGCGGCGCAGCGCCATCCGGCATGTCTTCCATTCCGGCGCCAGGACGTCAGCCTGCCTCGGCTATTTCGACTTCAGCGGCGCCGCAGCAGTCTTCGACCCCGTCTGCAGCGCCCTCAAGCAGCTCCATCCCGGTGCCTGCCAGGCCTTCCGGCGCGGCCCCGGCATCCCGATCCCCCGCGGCGGTTGCACCGGCGACAACAAAAACATCGCGTCCAACCTCTGCAGCACCCTGCCGCCTGCTGCCCGGTTCGACGACGGTGAGCTGTGAATAGCTCCGTGCGGTCGAATTATGCAATACTGGCCGACAAACTGTTTCGGTCCTGATGCTTGCAGGTTGCGGGCAGGACCGTTTATGTGCCCATCGAAAGGCCGATATGCCGCCAAACAGCGTGGAATGCGAATCTTGTGCAAGAGCCTTTCATTCAGTTCAGGAACCGTCTATCGCATCGCATATGATGGTTGGAGATGCGCAGCTTGCGAGCTTGGTTTCGTCTTTCTCCGGAAAACGGCCGCGGAGGAAAACAATTCTTAGGTTTCTTTCGTATAGGTTTAAGAAATACTCACACCAGCCTTTAGGAAGGGTGTTGCCGGATGCGTAGGGCAGCGATTGTCATATCTTGGATCGTAACGTCGATCTTCGTGCTGGGTCTTGTTACCCTGCCGATCGACCTGCGCACGCAGATCGTGGTCAGCGTCGTTGCCGTCGCGGTCATGATGGTGCTCAAACAAATGCACGCGGAAGGCAATTGGCGTTTGATCGCGTTGGCTTTCGGCACCTCCATCGTCCTACGTTACGTGTTCTGGCGAACAACGAGTACGCTTCCGCCTATCACCGAACTGCAGAACTTCATTCCTGGTGTTATGCTTTACTGCGCGGAAATGTTTTCCGTCGGCATGCTCGCACTCAGCCTTTTCGTGGTGGCCTTTCCGCTGCCGGTGCGTCCGCGCTGGGGCAAGCTCGAAGGCGAACTGCCCTATGTCGATGTCTTTGTGCCATCCTATAACGAGGATGCAACGCTGCTGGCCAATACGCTGGCCGCCGCCAAGGCTATGGATTATCCGCCTGAAAAGCTGAAGGTTTACCTTCTTGACGACGGTGGATCGGAGCAGAAGCGCAATTCCAAGAATTTGGTGGAGGCAAGCCTCGCCCAGACCCGCCACCGCGAGCTGAGGCAGCTCTCCGCAGAACTGGGCGTCGGTTACATCACCCGGCCGCGCAATGAGCATGCCAAGGCGGGCAACATGAATCATGCTCTGCAGTTCACCACCGGCGATCTCATCGTGGTGTTCGATGCCGACCACGCGCCGACGAATGATTTCCTGCAGGAAACGGTCGGCTACTTCCTCGAAGATCCCAAGCTATTCCTCGTCCAGACGCCGCACTTCTTCATCAATCCCGACCCGCTGGAGCGAAATCTGCGAACCTACGAGCTGATGCCCAGCGAGAACGAGATGTTCTACGGCATTATCCAGCGCGGTCTCGACAAGTGGAACGCCTCGTTCTTCTGCGGGTCGGCAGCGGTGCTGCGGCGTGAGGCTTTGAACTCGGTGAACGGTTTTTCCGGCGTGTCGATCACGGAAGATTGCGAAACCGCCGTCGAACTACACTCCAATGGCTGGAACAGCGTCTATGTGGACCGGCCGCTGATCGCCGGCCTGCAGCCCGCAACCTTCTCGAGTTTCATCGGCCAGAGAAGCCGCTGGGCACAGGGCATGATGCAGATCCTGCGCTTCAAGTTTCCGCTTCTGTTGCGCGGTCTCACCCTGCCACAGCGCCTTTGCTACATGTCGTCAAACCTGTTCTGGCTGTTCCCCTTCGCGCGCGCTTCATTCATGATCGCACCACTGTGCTATCTGTTCTTCGGCCTGCAGATCTTCGATGCGTCAGGTGGGGAGTTTCTGGCCTATACGCTGTCCTATCTGATCGTAAACATGCTGATCCAGAACTATCTGTTCGGTCAGTTCCGGTGGCCCTGGATCTCCGAGCTCTATGAATATATCCAGACGGTGCATCTGATGCCCGCCGTGGTCTCCGCCATCCTCAATCCAAGGAAACCGTCTTTCAAGGTTACGGCCAAGGATGAGTCGATCGAGCACAGCCGGCTTTCGGAGATCAGCCGGCCCTTCTTCATCATTTTCTTCGTCTTCGTGGCCGCCATGGTGATGATGGCTTACAGGCTTTATGCCGAGCCTTATCTGGCGGGGGTCACCTGGGTTGTGGGGGGCTGGAACTTCCTGAACCTGTTCTTGACGGCTGCAGCTCTGGGCGTGGTCTCAGAGGTCGGAGAGCGGCAGAAATCACGTCGTGTGAAGATGTCTCGGCGCTGTGAACTTGTGATCGGCGACAGTGTCTATCGCGGGACCATCGAGGATGTTGCGACCGCCGGCGCCGGTCTTCAGGTCCAGGTGCGCGATCTCGACCGGTTGCGCCCGGGAACGCATGCGCTGTTGCGTGTCGAACCGTACAAAGGGGGTGATCCCGGCGAAGTGCCGGTTATGATCCGGCACGCACGTTCGCTTGGCGAACTGGCCATGGTCGGCTGTCGTTATGCACCGGTCAGCAGCCTGCATAGTTCGGTCATATCCGATCTCATGTTCGCCAATTCGGAGCGTTGGCAGCAACTGTTGCAGTCGCGCAAGAATGATCCCGGCACACTTGCCGGTACCTTCTGGTTCATCAAAATGTCGGTTCGGCAAATGGGACGCGGGATGAGCTATTTTATCGGAAAATACCAGCCCAATACCGGCGGCGCTCCGGTTCGGGGGAAGGGCAAGAGCTGATGAGACGGATTCTGCTTGTCGTTATTCTGTTCCTGACCGGTTCCGGGTTGGCCGCCGCGCAGGCGGTCGCACCGTTCGATATGGGGGGCGATGGTTCAGGGCCGCCGCCAATGGCTGCTGAGCCCTTGCAACCGCAGCAGCCGGCGCAGGCAAGCGCTGCCACGACGGCGGAAAGCGTACCGTTTTTCCGCTATGTCATTCCCGCTGACGAGATGCGCCTCGAAGGGGAAAACGTGGAACGCTCCTGGTCGATGTATCTGACCGAGGAGCAGGCGCGGTCGGCAACGAAATTCAATATCGGCTACCAGAACTCGATTTTCGTAGCGCCTGAGTTTTCACGACTGACCATTTCGTTCAACAATGTGGAGGTCGCCCGGCCTCCGCTATCATCATCCGAGCGCCAGTCCGACCTGCGTTTCGATGTGCCCGCCGGTATTCTCGAACCCGGCTACAATATCGTTTCCTTCAAGATCAAGCAGCGACACCGGACTGATTGCGGCCTCGATTCCACCTATGATCTGTGGACCGATATCGATCCCGAGCGGACCTTTCTTATGTTCGACAGCCCTGATGCCGGAATGATGTCCAGCACCGAGGATATTCGTGCCGTCGGTGTGGATGCGCTGGGCCGTACACATTTTCACATCGTGGCACCGGCTCTGAGCGAAACGATTGCCTCCGATCCGATGTTGGAACTCGCCCAGGGACTCGCACTTCTGTCGGATATGCCGAATACCTTCTTCACATATTCGAAGTCCGAGCCGGTGAAGTTTGCGTCCGGCGTACTGCCCGTCTATGTCGGTACACCGGCTGAATTGCGCCCGATTCTGGGTGATGCGCTGCCGGATATTGGTACTACGCAGTCGGCGCGCTTCATTTCCACCAATAAGCTCGGTCAGAGTGTACTCGTTCTGGTGGCGCCGTCCTGGCAGCGGATCGGTCCGCTGATCGACGGCATCACCGCGCCTGCAGCCCGCAGTGCGGCCATGAAGGACGAGGCCTATTCGACCCATTCCTGGCGTAAACAGGATACCCAGCTTCTCACCGGACATCGCGTGCTGACATTTGAACAACTCGGCATTCCAACCCAGGAATTCTCCGGTCGCAGCTTCCGGGCTGAATTCGCCATCGGGCTGCCTGCCGATTTCTATGCCGATGCCTATGGCGAGGCGCGGCTGCTTCTCGATGCGGCTTACGGACCGATCGTTCTGCACTGGCAGCCGGCTTCATGTGTTCGTGAACGACCAGCTTGCAGCGACCTGGCCGATCAGCACGGTCAACGGTGCCGTGCTGCGGCGTACGCCGGTCCGGTTCACCATGCGGCATCTGAGACCGGGTGTGAACAAGATTGTGCTGGAGGCATCGCTTCTGACGCGCGAAGATGCGGCCTGCCTGCCGGGAGCGACCGCGGACGATACGCCGCGTTTTGCCGTGTTCGATACCAGCGAATTCGAAATGCCCGATTTCGGTCGGGTTGCTCAGGTGCCCAACCTCTGGGCCACAAGCGGTACGGCATTCCCTTATGCGCGCCACGAGGATCGGATCCCGTTCTATATCGATAGCCTCAACAGCGACACGATGGGTGCGGCATCTGATTTCGTAGCCAAGCTTGCCAATGCCGCGCGCCACCAGATTCCGGTTGATGTGGTGCATTCGATCGAGGATGTTGGTGATGGTGACGCAATTTTCCTTGGCAGCATCGGCACGATCCCTGCACAGGCTCTCAGAGAAACCAAGATTTCCCAGACAAGCCGTAGCGTTTGGACCCAGCAGGTCGGAGGCGAGGCCAATTATTCAGAGCCTGAGACCACGATCGAGGAGTGGGACGAGGCGGTAACTGCGGGCTGGTACAACTGGATATTCGAGGTCGAGAAATACCTGAAGCGCAATTACGACCTGTCATTCGAAACCCTGCGGTTCCTGCCGCGGCCGGATACCGATTATCTGCCGCCGAACTCGATTTCGATGATGATAGCGCAAGAGCCGAGCCCGAACGACGATGGTGCCTGGACGCTGATCGCCGCTCCAACCCATGAGAACCTCGCCAATGGCATGAGGGCGCTGACAAAGCGTCAGCACTGGGATGCTGTCCAGGGCCGTGTCACCACCTACAACCGCAATAACGGGGTGATCGACAATGTTGGCATCGGGGCGACAGTGTTTATATTCGACACGCCGTTTTCGATCAGCAATATAAGGCTGGTGTTGACCAACTGGTTTTCGACCAACACCATGTCGTTCTCGCTGGCACTGGTCATCGGCACGGTATTGCTCGGCATAGCGACCAAGGCGATGTTGACCCGTTTCGGCCGTTACGACGAGTAGCGATCGCTGAGCACCTGAAAGCCGATGACAGCCGCGCCGACAAGACCTGGTTCGTCACCGCTTTCGGCAGGCACCACAAGCGGATGCGATGGCCTTGTGAGCGTAAGGGGACGTACCGACCGGTCGAGCGCCCTCACCAGCGCGTGGTCGCGCGCAAGGCCGCCACCGGCAGGCACAATGGTGGCACCAGTGAGATTGACCGCCATGGCCAGCGGGCCGGCGACGAGCGCCAGAAAGGTTTCGACGGTGTGCTGTGCACGGGGTCGTCCGGCGTGCCAGTCGGCGAGAATGCTGGTGGCCTCTGCTTCAACGCCGCTAAGATGAGCATGGAGGTGTTCCAGGCCACGTGCACCGGCCACGGTGTCGAGGCATCCCGCAAGGCCGCAGCCGCAGGCAAAGTGCGGAATACGCGTTTCGCCGACGACCATTGGCACCACCGGCCCGTGACCCCACTCTCCTGCAACACCGCCGCTGGCATTGACCAGGCGGCCGCAGCTGACGAGGCCGCCGCCGACGCCGGTGCCGAAAATTGTCCCGAACACGATTTCGTGCCCTTTGCCTGCGCCGAAAATGGCTTCGGCCATGGCGAAGCAATCAGCATCATTGGCGATAATGACCGGGATTCCCGTCCGCTTTTCGAGATCGCTTTTCAGGTCCGTGCCATGTATCGCCGGAATGTTGGCAACGATCAGCGTTCCTGTTTCCGGATTGACCACACCCGCAAGCGAGATGGCTATGGCCGCCGGTTGTTCGGGAAGGGAGCTGGCAAAACCTGCGAGCCGGTCGATGAAGGCGATACGGTCGGCAGACGGTGTATCGAACCGGGTCACCCGGCCCGGACGCCCGCCCGCAACAGCCGTCGCTGCCCGGATAGACGTTCCGCCGATATCGAAACACAGGATAGGACTTGCCATGAGCTGCTCCCTTTGATGCGCTGCCGGCTCCGTGGGCATGAAGACGAGATCGCGACCCATGAACCGAAACGCGCTCTCAAACTCTGCAACGATAGCCCCAAGGCAGTGCTTATTGTGCTTCGGCGACCCAGCCGTCAACAGGTCGAGGAAGCTGGCGGCATAAGATCGGAACCAAAAACCACCATTTTGTGCGCTTTATGTGTGCGTTTACACCTGCCTCGACAAAGTCTGCGGTTTCTCATCTCAGATCGTCAGACTATTGCGGGAACAGCAATGTAACCTGAAAACGTGCGCCCCAACCCTGAGGGCCGCCATCCGGTGAAGCAGCCCAATAGCGTGCGCCAAGTCCAAACTGGACGGGTTGCTTGCCAATTTTGACCACTTGCGTGACGACGAAATTGATGGGCACAGACCAATCCTCTGTCTGCCAGTTATAGGTGCTTTCGGTGTTCAAGGTAAACGAGGTGGCCTTGGGCGTGGTATAAGACAGAAAGGGCTGAAGGAAGGTCGCCGATTGTTGTCCATATTGATCATTGTTGTTGATCGACCAGACATGGTTGGCCAAACCTCCGACTGTCCATCCATCGCTTTGTTTCAGGGCAACACCGGTCAGGCCGGCGCCCCATTGGTTGGGGGCAATGTCATCAGTGGCGGTGGGCGCCTGTATCACCGGGCCTACCCCCAGATCACCCCGTTCTGCGTCGCGGCTTTGGGTGAAAAGAATAAGCTCTGAAGGGTATTGCCCAAACCAGCTTCTGAGTTTCCGCCCGACACCCCGTCCTGACGAACGACCGGAATGATGGTGCGTGAAATCAGATTCCAGTCCTCACTGATCGAGATTGGGATCACGGGCTGAAAATTGATGTAGCTTTGGTGCCCATTCCCACTGATGCCGTAACCATCATTGTAGTTGTATTGTATCGGCACGCTGATGAGGTTAGCGATCGGGTTTGACAGTTTTTTCGCCAAATCAGCGCTGTCGCCGGCGCTTTGCGGGGCCGTTACATCAGCTGGCGCCGCTTGAGCCAAGGCACAACCGGGAACCGCAAGACTGAGAACAGCGGCAGCAAAGTGACGTGGCAATATCCTCATCATTCATGTCTCCATATGGAAATCCAACCGCCCGACTATGCTGCTCACACCCTGGTCTATTTCAGCAGCTCGATTTCACCCGGTCGCCAGCTCTTGTTGATCCAGGGCTCAAGCGGACCATACATGCGCAGGATCGTGAACCAGCTTTTCCCCGGTATGGTCTGAAGCCAGTTGCCCTCTTTGCCTTCTGGTGCTTCAGGCGCAAAATAAACATCGTAAGAACCATCGGTGTTTTTCTTGATGCCGTCAGACTGACTACCGACGGTGGGAAACGTCTGGCTGGTCTGCAACATGGAGCGGGTCTGGGTGTCGTACATTGTCACGGCCCAGAAATTATTCACCGGCACGTCTGGCGGCAGGTGCAGACGATAGGTTTTCGAGCCGTCGAAGGCCTGTTTGGTTGCGTCGCGAAATGCCACCGCATAATCCGAACCTTTGCCCGGATTGGTGACCGCCATTGCAGGACTTACGCCAGTATAATTGAAATAAAACATCGTTCGCGCGTCGAGATTGCGGGCGCCGTCGACGTCAAAAAACACATCCTTGTTGGCGTAGCCCATCACCCAGGAACTGTCGGAATCAGGATAGATAAACGCCCCCTTCATACGCGGATTATAGGTAATGGCTCTGGCTGTTGCATCGCCGATCGCGGCAGCCTCGCTCAGCAACTTTTTCATGCGGTCGTTTGGCTGAAACGGTTTTCCCTTGACGATGCCGATGGATGCCAGAAGTCCACGTGTCTCCGCACCGATTGCATCAATCGGTTCTTCCTGAACAACTGTGTTCAGCCCTTCGAAAAAGCTGAGATCGCTCGGCGCAACGGTATTGTAGCTCATGCCCGAAAAATTGATGAATTCGGTTTCGTCGGGATCATCCATCTTTGACAGCGGGTAGACTTTCAACTTGGTTTTGATGTTTTCGACGGCGGAGGCCAATCCGTCGGCAATGGATCCACGCAAAAACAGCAAGTTGTTATAAGTTGGGGTGTGGACGACGAAATAGCCGTCGGGAATTGTCCCATCATGGCCGGGTGGCAGCAGCAGATATTTACCGCCCTTGCCCTTGTCGGGGCCCACAAGACCCAGATCTTCGACATATCTGAACCAGGCATCGTCGAAAAAGCCCAGCATGCCCGGCGGCAATTCAACCACCAAAGGCCCATCAGCCTTTAAATCCAGATAGCCTAGAGCGTAAAGCGTCGAGGTGTTGCCAGTCAGATAAAGCGACGTCGAATCCAGCAGGTTCTCGGATATAGTAATCTTATTGGAACGGTTTGCGCCGATCTCTGCATTTCCTGACCGCATAAAGGCCAGAGACGCGGCGCCCTGATTGTTTAAAAAGACCTCAACGGCGCGCATCCGGTCGAGATTGTCATAAAGTGCGGCAACGGAGGCGTCGGTTGGAACACCGTCGAAGAACCCAAATGTGCCAACGGGCGTTTCGACCTTATCTGGCGTGGAAATCGCGTCCAGTGTCTGCTGGGAAACTTGCGCAAAAGCTGTCGTTGCCAATGCAACTGCAACAGCGGCCGGTGCTATTCTTGCTAATACCTGTCTTGCCATGTTTCATCCCCTCATGAATTGACCAGCATATCCTCGCAATATGCATGTCGTTCGCACCTGGCTGATCGAAATTGTGGATAGCAAGGCACCGCTTAAACGCGATCTTGCCGCCAATGATCGCCAAACCATCGATAGAACCGCGCATTGTGCGCCGTTTTTGACCCAGTGCTGTTGTACTCCGGCGACCCACCTATTTTGAACGGGGTGTGGGTGGTCCCGGGAATGTGTAGCTGCCGTCGAGAACAGCCTGTTCCGGTTCGTACATGCGCACGGCATAGTTCCAGCCGTCCATGATCGGCAGGCAATTTTCAATGCCTTCGCCGCAGCCACCAAAGCGGATGGTGTAAGAACCATCGCTGTTGGGCTTTGCGATCAGGTTGTTGAGGTTGTAGGCATGAAGGGCGTTTTCCTTGAAATAACCCTGCGCATCATAAAGACTGACCGACCAGAAACCCTTGACCGGAACATCCTTGACCGTGATCTCGTATTCCCCGACTGGCAGATCGGGTTGAACATTGATGTAAACAGCGTCCTTGTCAGGCAATCCGCCCCAGGCCGATGCTGTTCCGATCAGAAAATGGACCGGGTCAACATCTTCTTTTGATCCGAAAGTGTGCACATAGCGCTTTAGTCCCTTTGCAAGATCAAGAATGGGCTCAAGCGTCGCCTTGTAGCTTGTCTCGTCATAGTCCGGCATCTTGAAGGCCGTGTCTGATCCTGCCGATATTTCAATCTTATCCTGAAGCTTGTGGGCTTCTACAAGATCTGCCTCATCTGAGGCATTGACGAGTGTGCGGAAAATAAGACCAACAACTGGTGTGCCGAATTTTTCCATCGTCAGCTTGTGGGCACCTGCACCATAGAAAACGTCATTCACGTAGCCATCATTGTTGATGACCATCAGTGACATATAGCGCTTTCCTGCTTCTGGCATGGTGATTGTCGCACCCTTCGAGATGTCAACGACACCGAGGCTATAGAGCGTGTCACGGTTCATCCGGATGACATTCTGCTTATCAATCGGCGTTGGTGTCCTGTTGCTATGCAGCTTGTTGATCCCACCGGCCATTTCGATGATGCCGTCAAATTCCATATCGGTCTGCGCGCGGTCAAAATTGTCGACATTGACAACGATTGTTTCAGCGGCGGCAACGATTGGCGTAAAGCTTAATGCAAAGGCGAGCAGAAGCGAAAATGTTGCGAAATATTTCATTTTGGTCAGGCTCTTTCAAAAGGCTCGCGGAAATATTGAAAATGGCAAAGAACGCTCCGGTGCTGTTCTATTTGCTCGGCTCGATTTCACCCGGTCGCCAGCTCTTGTTGATCCAGGGCTCAAGCGGACCATACATGCGCAGGATCGTGAACCAGCTTTTCCCCGGTACGGTCTGAAGCCAGTTGCCTTCTTTGCCTTTTGGTGCTTCAGGCGCGAAATAAAGTTCGTATGAACCGTCGGCATTTTGCTGGATGCCCTTCGACTGGCTGCCAATGGTCGGGAATTTCTGGCTGGTCTGCAGCATTGATCGCGTCTGGGTATCGTAGAGTGTCATTGCCCAGAAATCATTGACCGGAACATTTGGCGGCAAGTGCAGCGTATAGGTCTTGGAGCCGTCAAATGGCTTCTTTTCGGCATCAAGCATGGCCAGTCCGTAGTCCGAACCGGCACCGGCCTTGGTCACCGCCATGGCTGGCGTCACGCCACCGGCGTTGAAGTAATATAAGGCACGGGCATCAAGCCCCATCGCGCCATCGGCTTCAAAACTGGTGTTCTTGTTGGCAAAGGCCGTCGACCATGTGCTGTCGGGATAGATTTCCACGCCGGAAATGCGGGGGTGGTAGGTAATGACCCGCGCGGTGGCATTTGCGATATCGCTTGCTTCGCCGAGCAGTTTTTTCATGCGCTCGGTCGGCGCAAATGGTTGTCCCTTGATGATGCCAATGGCCGCAATTGCACCACGCACCTCAGGGCTGATGGCATCAATCGGTTCTTCCTGAATAACGGCGTCGAGGTTTTCAAAATAGCTGAAGTCACTGGGGAAGACCGTGTTGAAAGCTTTGCCCGACACGTTAATGAATTCTGTTGGAGCAGGGCTTGCCGCGTCCTTCAGCGGATAGACTTTCAGTCCGGCGGTGATGTTCTTGACAGCCGGTTCCAGTCCGTCCTTTATCGAGCCGCGCAGGAACAGAAAATTCCGGTTGGTCGACGGCGACAGAAGGAAATAGCCTTCCGGTATTTCGCCGGAATAATGGGGTGGCACAACGAGATACTTGCCGCCCTTGCCTTTGTCTGGCCCGGTTACACCGATATTGCCGACGAAGCGCTGCCATCCATCATCGAGAAAGCCGAGCATGCCAGGCGGAACCTCGATAACGGTCGGCCCGTCACTGGCAAGGTCGGTGTAGGTGTAGGCATAAAGTGTCGATGTATTTGCTGTGACCACAAGGGTCTGGGAATCCATCAGGCCCTCGAACACCGCAATCCTGTTCGCCCCCTTGGCACCGGCATCGTCCAGCCCCTTGCGCACGCTGTACATCGATACCGCGCCGATATTATCCAGAAAGACCTCGACGCCGCGCATCCGATCAAGGTTGTCGTAAACCAGATCAACGGTCTTGTCCGTGGGGGTGCCATCGAAAAACTCCAGCCTGCCAATCTGTGTGTCGACCTTATCGGGTATCGAAATGGACTTCAGTTCGGCTTCGCTGACCTCGGCCAAAGCCTGCAACGGTATTTGAAAAATCAATACGGCGGTTGTCAGGGCAGCTAGATAACTGATTTTCATTTATTTTTAACCTTCAGGCTTAATCACTGTGGCGGGTTCAGACAGGGCTTCAACTTGGGCTCGAACAGGTCGCAGATCGGCTTGTGAAATAGTTGCTTCAAACATAGGCATATGCGACATTTTGTTGCTGTTCATTTTACGCCAGCCGCTTGAAAATCGAGGATGATCGCATGCGCATGATCCCGCTCATTTCCAGCCTGACAGTTCAGGGAATTCCTGATCTGATTAGCCGTGAACTGGGCAGAAAGACGCTGGCGCGCGCGAATTTGGCGGCGGGAATTGATCTTGAAGCGTTGGAAGGACAGAATTTTTTTATTCCGCAAGCTTCAGTTCTGTCGATAGTCGAAACGGCTTCCCGGGCTGCAGGGACAGAAAATTTCGGGCTGATGATGGTCAGCCAGATGGATGTGATCAATTATGGTATCTGGGGCCACTATGTGCTTGGGGCCGAAAATCTTGAAGCCGCAATCCAGCGGTGCATTACTGCTTTGCCATACCATTCCACCGGCGATGAGATGGCGCTTACCATTCATGGGCATGAGGCGCGGTTCAGCTATCGCTTCTCGCTGTCAAATCAGCGGGAATACGCCAACATCGCCAGTCTCGGCGCCGGGGTGTTGACCAGTCTATGCAAGGCCTATTGCCCTGGCTTGTGGCAGCCGCTGCGCATCGAACTCGATATTCCCAGGCCACGCCGGACAGCGCCGTTTGAAGATGTTTTTCGATGTCCCGTGGTTTTCAATGCACGCAAAATGAGTGTGGTTTTTGATGCGAGGCGTCTTTTTGCAGCTGTTGCGCGTCCGGCACAAAGTCCGCTGATCACAATTGAAGATGTTATCCGCGACCGGCGCGGCACAGTCCCGCGTGACATCACTGCCTCAGTCGCTGAACAGATCAGGCTGCAGCTCTTTGGAAGTGGCGAGGTGAAAATCGACGCCGTTGCCCGCTCCATCGGATTCAGTATCCGCACGTTGCAACGCGAGCTAAATTACGCCGGTGTTGATTTCCGCGCCATGCTCAACGCAGTCAGGATAGCAAGGGCCGCCGAGCTCCTGCGAGGCACCCCAATGCCGATCATCACCATTTCTACCGAGCTGGGCTACAATACTCCGGGCAACTTCTCGCGCATGTTTCGTCAGGCAACAGGTCAATCACCGAGCGAATATCGTGACGCCAACCTATCTCGTGTACCGGGTTTCATCGGCAATCATTCCGGTTGAACAACCTTCATCGCGAATGCGGCGGACGGCCTCACCCTTGATCTGTTCCGGCAGATATTCCGGCCATCGGGCGAGAGCCCGGCCTCAAAGTCCCGGATCTCAACGTCGCCATTCTCCACCATGACTTGAAAGGTGGAAAGCGGCCTTCCATCCGTTTTTTGGTTTTGCCAGTTCCCAAAACGGTGATTTGCAAAGCTTAATCCGGTACTTGCGTCTGAGACGCCAAGCGATCTCGCCCTCGATCTAGCGCGCATGAATTTGCAGTGGATAAGAGCGGCAGAACGTTGTTGCATTCGGTAGCAGTTCAAATCTCCGACACCCTGATAGGGATTTCGATTTGTTGGTGTGACGGCAAGTCATGCTATCAATCATATCAGTACTTTAAGTAAGTTACACGTGCCCTTATCTGGGCGCGATTTTACTTTCACTTATCACGTGAATTTTACGTCATTCCTTCGTCCGCCTGGCCTATTTGCGCTTTGCCGCAAGCCAGGCTTTGGCGTCTTCAACTTCCATGGGTTTGGCGAACAGGTAGCCTTGGGCATTGTGCACCTTGAGCTGGCACAGCATGTCCCGCTCGGCTTCCGTCTCGACACCTTCGGCAATCGTGCTCGCGCTGGTCTTTTCGGCGAAATGAACCATACCGGCCACCAGCGCCTGTTTGGCCGGGTTGGAGTCGATGTCGCGGATCAGCTCGATATCAAGCTTTAAAATGTCGGGTTTCATCCTCAAAAGTGCGACAAGACCTGAAAAACCGGCACCAACATCATCGACCGCGGTTCTGACGCCCATCGCTTTCAGTCGATCGAGCTCAAGACTCAGCCGCTCCTGATCTTCGACGATGTCATGCTCGGTCACCTCGACCACTATTCGCTTCGGATCGGCTGTGCGGATAATGTCCGCCAGCATGCCAGTTGCGATTGTTTCCGGCGAGGCGTTGACGCCGATCGTCATATCGGGTGGAAGCTGAGGGAGAAGTGAGAGCGCCTTTGTAATCGACAGCGCTTCCAGATCAACCTGCCGTCCAACCCTGCGGGCTTCCTCATACCAGAGGTTCGGTGGTCGGCAAGGGGTCCCGGAGAAGCGTGACAACGCTTCGAACTTGATGGGCTCACCCGTCTGAAGCGAAACGATCGGCTGTAGCACCATTCGCAGCGTGGCTCCGCCCATAGCGTCGTCAATGCGGGCCTCAGCCTCGGAAAGCTCGCTACGACGGCGCAAGCCCGCATTGATCTGCCTGCCGGCAAGATTGGCGAAGGTTTCCATCACCTTCAGGTCGCGCTCGCCCAGTGACGGATTGGGTGTTGTGCGCAGGCAGCAGAACATGCCGAACACGGACCCGTCATCACGGTAGACCGGCACGCTGAGGTGGCTGCCAATCGGTATGTTTGCAGTGATTGGCATGGAGACGGCAAGCGGGTGGTCGCCGGTATCGGCCATTACGTTTGGAAGCCTTCCATCGAGAATATGCTGACAGTAGACCTCTTGAAGACTGAAAACGGCGCCGGGAAAGGCCAGCGCCTCGAAGCCTGGGGCGTTGACAGCGCGGAACACCGAATTACCGTCGATAATCTCCGATAAATAGGCAACCTGCATGTCAAAATGGGTACGGACCGTTTCGAGAATGAGATCAAGCGTATCGCCATCCTCGGTTGGACTGTCGAGATCAAGTTTGAGGGGCAGGCGGCTCATCGTGGTTGGCCTTTGTTCGCTGAAGTGGTGTGCGCCGGTCTTTGACTGTTAGGGCGTTCTGACCTTGTTTTTCCTGAACCGTTTCAAAGCAGGAGGCCGCGGTTCTTCAGCCCCGAATGCGATTGGTTTTTGCTGTTACTAAATATATGTGCCAGAGCGCGAACGTCCAGCACCATTCCTGGTAAAACGGCGGAGGCCAGAGACCGAAGGCCGTATGCAGATCAGATGGATTTCGAGGGAGCAGAGGCCGCCGCAGCTTGTACTCGCCTGCTTTTGACCTCTATACCGGCTAGATCGAAACAAATTCCGTCAGCCTTGGTATCGGAGAGAAAGATTGACAGATCGTATCGAAATCGCCGACGGACTGACATTCAGCCGCCTCGTCTACGGCATGTGGCGGATTACCGACGCTGACACCTCTCCAGGCCATGTGCAGGAAAAGGTCGAGGCCTGCATCGCGCAGGGCATCACCACCATGGATCAGGCGGATATCTATGGCGGCTATACTGCCGAGGCGGTGCTTGGCGGTGCACTGAAGGCCGCGCCCGGCCTGCGCGACAGGATAGAGATCGTGACCAAATGCGGCATTGTCGCGCCCGTCGGCCGGCATGCGGAGGCTTCGGTGAAGCACTATGACACGTCGAAAGCGCATATCCGCGCCTCGGTTCAGGCTTCGCTTACCGATATGGCGACCGATCACATCGACCTGCTGCTGATCCACCGGCCCGATCCACTGATTGATCCGGAAGAAACCGGCAGGGTACTTGATGATCTGGTGGCCGAAGGCAAGATCCGCGCTGCCGGTGTCTCGAATTTCCGCCCTTGGGATTTTTCGCTTCTGCAGTCGAACATGCATGCGCGGCTCGCCACCAACCAGATCGAACTCGGCCTTCTGGCGCCCGAACCGTTGGTCGATGGCGATCTCGCCTTCCTGCAGGAACGCAAGCTGCCGGTGATGGCATGGTCGCCGCTTGGTGGCGGCAAGCTTTTCGGTGAGGCCGGAAAGCCCCTGATCCATGCACTTGAGAAGATCGGAAAGCGCTTCGGTGTTGATGCCGGTGCGGTCGCGATCGCCTGGCTGCTGGCGCATCCGGCAAAAATCCTGCCGGTGCTCGGCACCAACAATCCCTATCGGATCGCGAAAATTACCGAGGCCCTCAAGGTCGAGCTCGGCCGTGAGGACTGGTTCACACTCTTTGAGGTGGCGCTCGGTCATGAAGTGTCATGAGGAGAGGGTGATGATGCGCTGCTCTGCCATCGGCAGCTGAAAGCCGCAATCGTGCAAACAGGCAGAAATTTCGTGCGGCAGCACTTCGTCTGGTCTAGACATGGCGTCGGACGACGGTTCACTGCAGAACGGGGGCGCTTTTACGCGAAATCCTGGACTGCGGCAGTGCCTGCGACCCCGATTACGGCGTGTGACGGATAGACCGATGACAATCTTGCTGGCTGCAGCTTCTGTTCTTGCGCGGGTCAATGGCCCGCTACTGGCGCTCGGTCGGTGGACGGGCGCTGGCTTGATGGGGCTGATGGTTATCGTCATCCTCATCCAGGTGTTCTTCCGCTATGTGCTGAATGATGCGCTGGCCTGGACGGAGGAGTTGGCGCGCTTCCTGATGCTGTGGATGGTAAGCCTGATGGCGCCGACGGCCTTCAGGCATGGCGGCTTCATCAGCATCGACACGATAAAGCGGTTCTTGCCGGAAAGGCTTGCCGCCTTTGTCAATCTGGTTCTGCTGCTCATATCCGCTGTCGTGTTGTGGTGGGCCGTCAATATTGGCTGGAATGAGGTGATGGGGATCGGCGGCCGTTTCACCATGCCGTCGCTGACGATCCCGACCGCGCTTGATCTTTCCACATGGATGAAGGTTCCGCGTGCCTGGATGATGGCTTCGCTGGCAACCGGGATCACCATGATGCTCGCGGTCAATATCGAGTTGCTGCTGCGGCTTTTGGCCGATCTTCTCGGTGCTGGCAACCGGCTGAAACCGCTTCCGGTCGTCTTCGGGCTGGAGAGGGAATGATGCTGAGCCTGTTTCTGCCGCTGTTTCTGATCTTCCTGTTTTGCGGTCTTCCGGTGCTGTTTGCGCTGATTGCCGCCCCGGCATTGTTGCTGTGGTTCAACGGGCAGGAACGCGACATCGTGCTGCTCTATCGCAATGTCTATAACGGCATGGATTCATTTCCGCTGATGGCGGTGCCCTTCTTCATGCTGGCGGGCGAGCTGATGAACCGGGCCGGCATAACCGAGCGGCTGGTGGAGTTCTCGCAGGCCGTGATCGGTCATTTCCGCGCCGGCCTTGCCCATGTGAATATCCTCTCCTCCATGCTGTTTGCCGGGCTTTCCGGTTCTGCCGTGGCCGATGTTTCAGCGCTCGGCGCAATGATGATCCCGGCCATGGAGAAACAGGGCTATTCGCGCAAATTTGCAGCAGCCATTACCGCCGCCTCCTCGATCATCGGGCCGATCATACCGCCGTCGGGCATCATGATCATCTACGCCTATGTGATGGGAGAAAGCGTTGCCGCGCTGTTTCTGGCGGGCATCGTGCCGGGCGTGCTGATGGGTGTTTCACTGATGGTTTTGGTCCGGTTGATGGCCGACCGGCAGAGATTGCCAGCGGCCACCGAAAAGGCGAGCTGGAGGGCGCGCGGCGATGCCAGTCTGAAAGCCTTCTGGCCGCTGCTCACCCCGATTATCATCATGGGGGGTATTCTGGGTGGCGTATTTACGCCGACAGAGGCTTCGGCAATTGCTGTTGCCTATGCCTTCGTGATTGGCTTCTTCGTGCTGCGCTCGCTCCATGTGCGCGATGTACCGGGTATCTTGATGCGCGCCGGGCTCACCTCCTCGGTGGTGCTGTTGCTCGTCGGCGCGGCCATGGCCTTCAAGACAGTGGCCTCGCTTGCGCACACGCCTGAGCTTCTGGCCTCGTTCATGCTGGGGCTGACGGAAAACCCGCTGATCCTGCTGTTCCTGATCAACATCCTGCTATTCGTCGTCGGCATGTTTCTTGATGCCGGCCCGGCGATCATCATTCTCGGGCCCATACTGGGGCCGATTTTCCTCAAAATGGGCGTTGACCCGGTGCATTTCGCCATCATCATGGCGGTCAATCTGACAGTCGGCCTTCTGACGCCGCCAATGGGACTGGTGCTGTTCGTCACCTCGTCCGTTTCGCGCCTCAGGGTGGAGACCGTGGCGCGTGCGGTGCTGCCGTTTCTGGCCGTCGAGGTGGTGATCATCTTTCTGATCACCTACATCCCCGCACTCAGTCTGACGCTGCCGCGGATGTTCGGATTTCTGGAGTAAACATGCAAAATAAACTGATCCAAGGGAGAATTGAAATGCTCAGGGACATGATGAAGACGGCGCTGCTCGCCGGAGCGCTGGCCATCTCGGCGGGCCAGCTTGCGGCGGCTGCCGATATAACGCTGCGCGCCACGGCCAATTCCAACGAGAACGACGAGGATTATGACGGTCTCGTGGTCTTCAAGAATTATATCGAGAACGCCTCCAACGGGACGATGGCGGTCGAGATATTCATGGGCACCCAGATCTGCGCCACTGGTGAGGAATGCCTTCAGGGCATCGCCGACGGCACGATCGACATCTACATGTCGACCTCCGGCGGCGCTGCGGGCCTGTTCCCCTATCTGCAGATCCTCGATCTGCCCTATCTGATGAACGACGACCGCGTGGCCGAGGAAGTGCTCTCCGGCCCGTTCACGGCCGAACTGCGTGATCTGGCGCTGGCAGACAGCGGTGACACCATCCGGCTGATGACGATCGGCAATACCGGTGGCTGGCGTAATTTCGCCAACACCGAGCACACCATCAAGACGCCCGCCGATATGGCCGGCATGAAGCTGCGCACCGTACCGGCGGAACTGCCGCAGGAACTGGTGCGCTCGCTCGGGGCCGCTCCCACGCCGATTGCCTGGCCGGAGCTGTTCACCTCGCTGCAGACCGGTGTTGTCCAGGGCACCGCCAATGGCATCACCGACATCATGAACATGAAGTTCACCGATGCCGGGCTGAAATTCATCACGCTTGACCGCCATTCCTATATGGCCGCGTTCTGGTGGATGTCGAACGAGCGGTTCGAGGGCCTTTCGGACGCGCAGAAGACCATTGTCGCCGATGCATTCTACGGGCTGCAGCAGGCAACCTTTGCCAGCCCCAAGCGCAAGGAAATTGCCGCCTATGAGGGTTTCCTCAAGGCCGGTGGTGAGATCTATGTGCCGAATGAAGCCGAAAAGGCCGAATTCAAGACCGCTGTCGAACCGGTTTTCGATTGGTTCAAGTCTTCCGTACCGGGTGGCGAGGATATTTTCGCAAGCTTCACCGCCGCTGTGGAAGAGGCCGAAGCGACCGTGAACGAGCAGCGCGCGGTGGAAATCGCCAACTGAGTTTTCGGTACCCTTTGCCGGAAAACGATACAGAAAATGGCGGCATTCGCTCAGAACGCCGCCATTTTTGTTTTAAAGCGCGAAAGACGGCAGCTTGTTCCGGCAAGACGCGAAGAAAACGGCGCCGGTTAGCCATCGAGGGGAAAGAGATGCGCCCTTTCCGGGGCGAAGACGAGGGTGATTTCACTGCCGGTATCAAGCGGGCGGTCCTCTGCAAGGGCGGCAACGATGCGGCCGCCGCGCGAGAGCTCGACATTGATAATGGTTTCCGTGCCGAGGCGTTCGACCAGCGACACCGTGCCATGCAGTCCGCCCGCCGTGCCATCCTTCACGACATCGAGATATTGCGGGCGAAGGCCGAGCCGGGCCGTTGACGTGCTGGAAAAGTCGAAGCGTGTCTGAGGAATGGCGACCGGGTCCAGCGCGTCCGATTTGACTGTTATGGTCTCGCCTTTCTGCTCGACGATGTCGACATCCATGAAATTCATCGATGGTGAGCCGATGAAGCCGGCGACAAACAGGTTCGCGGGCGCGTGGTAAAGCTCCATCGGGCTTCCGACCTGCTGCACTTCGCCATCCTTCAGCACCACGATCCGGTCGGCGAGCGTCATCGCCTCGACCTGGTCATGGGTTACATAAATCATCGTTGCGCCAAGCTGGTTGTGGAGTTTGCCGATTTCCATACGCATATCCATGCGTAGCGCGGCGTCAAGGTTCGACAGTGGCTCGTCGAACAGGAAAACGGCCGGATTGCGAACAATCGCCCGGCCGATGGCAACCCGCTGGCGCTGGCCGCCGGAAAGCTGCGAGGGGCGGCGGTCAAGCAGGTGCTCCATTTGCAGGATGCGCGCCGCCCGCTGGACGGCTTCTTCCTTTTCCTTCTTGCTAACGCCGGCAATTGTCAGCCCGAAGGCGACGTTTTCGCGAACCGACATATGCGGGAAGATGGCATAAGTCTGGAACACCATGGCGATGCCGCGTTCCTTTGGCTGCAGGTCATTGACCCGTTTACCGCCGATTTCGAGCGTGCCGCCGGAGATGTCCTCAAGGCCTGCGATCATCCGCAGCAGCGTTGATTTCCCGCAGCCCGAAGGGCCGACGAAGACGACGAACTCGCCGTCTTCGATCTCAAGGTCGACACCCTTGATGACCTCGACCTGGCCGAAAGATTTGCGGATGTCACTGAGCGCCAGTTCTGCCATGTCGATTCTCCCCTCAGCCCTTGACGCCGGTGGATGCGATGGATGCGATGAAGGCGCGTTGCAGCACCAGATAGAAGACGAGAACCGGAATGGTGATCAGCGAGAGATAGGCCATCACTTCGCCCCAGGGCACGTTGAGCTGGAAAAAATAGCCAAGCCCGACCATGATTGGCCGGTGGGCCTCGTCCTGCACCACGATCAGCGGCCAGAGATATTGTTCATTGTACATTTTCAGCGCTTTCAAAATGGCTGCCGTTGCAATCACCGGGCCTGAAAGCGGCATCACCACGCGGCGGTAAACCTGCCACCAGCTCGCGCCTTCGGCGCGCGCCGCCTCGATCAGTTCGCCCGGCAGGTCCTTGAAATACTGGACGAACAGAAAGACCGTCAGCGCGTCGGCGATCCATGGGATGATCTGAACGCGATAGGTGTTGAGCCAGCCCCAGCTCAGCCCGTCGAGGCCGAGCCATGGCAGGCGCGAGACGAACAGCAGAAGTGGGATCGCAATTGTCTCGAACGGAATGATCAGCGTTGCCAGAACGATGGAAAGCACCAGCGTATTGCCGCGCCAGCGCACGAAGGTGAAGGAGAACGCGCCGAGCGAGCATAAAAACAGCGAGGCCAGAACCGTAATCGTGGTGATCATCACCGAGTTGAACACGAACAGGCCGATCGGCGCGCGCTCGAAAGCACCGGCGTAGTTTTCAAGGCTGATGTCGCCAACCGGTAAAAAGGCTCGGAGCGACGAGGTGTCGCGCAGAAGCTGGGCGTCGGGCTTCAGCGACGACATCACCATGAACAGAAGCGGAAGCAGGAAGACCAGCGCCACCAGAAAAAGAACAAGGTAGCGCGTGAAAAGCCGGAGGCCATGATTGTCACCGGAAATGGCGGCCATGGTTCAGCTCCTTTCCCGGGTAAAATAGCGCTGCGCCAGAGATATGGTGAGCACCAGCACAAACAGCACGACCGAGATCGCCGAACCACCGGAGATATCCTGCCGCCCGTAGCCGCGCTCGACCGCCTGATAAACCAGCGTCTGTGTGGAATCGAGCGGTCCGCCCCTGGTCATGACGTCAATCTGCGCGAACACGGCGAAGCACTGCATGGTGATGACCACCAGAACCAGAACGGCAGTGTTGCGCAGGCCCGGCCAGGTGACATAACGGAAGGTCTGCCATTTGGACAGAACCCTCAATGGCAGCGGCCTCGTAAAGTGTTGGCGAAATAGTCTGCAAGCCGGAAAGCCAGATCACCATGTGAAAGCCGACCGCCTGCCAGATAGACATGGCAATGATGGAGCCGAGTGCGGTGCTTGTATTGCCGAGCCAGTCGACCGGCTGGAACAGGCCGAAGGTCATTCCGGAAAGCAGGGCGTTCAAAAGACCGTCATTGCCGTCATAGATGAACCGCCAGAGCAGCGAGACGACGACGATGGAAACCACCACCGGCATGAAGAACACGGCGCGGAAGACGTTCACCCCGCGTAGACGCTGATTGATCAGCAGCGCCAGACAGAGCGCCAGTCCGGCCTGCACCGGCGCGGTCACCGCCACGAAAACCAGTGTATTGCTCAGCGCCTTCATGAACACCACGTCGCGCGCTACCACCACATAGGCGGTGTTTCCCGCATGGACGCGGAACCATTCGCGCATGCCGCGATATTGCGGGTAGTCATCGGATCGGGTCAGGGAGCGCACACGCGGATATTCCAGCGCACCGTCATCGTCACGCACCAGCTGACCGGTATCATCGCGTTCGGGTTCGATTTTCAGCACGTTGAGGCCGAGAAGATCGCGATAGTTCTCCATCCCGACATAGCGGGTTGGGTTCGGCGAAATCAGCCGCTGGTCGGTAAGCGAAAAGCCGATCGCCAGAAAGAACGGCAGGATGATGAACAGGCCGATGAGCAGAACGGACGGCGCGGCAAAGGCCCAGCCCGCCCCGTTATTCTCCGTCAGTTTCCGGCTCATGCGCGTCGTTCCTTATGGTCGATACCGGTGGGCTGTCGCGTCTCTGTTTCTGCGTCATGCCCTAGTGGAATGAATTTGACATTTGAGTCCCGTTTCAGCGACCGCGTCCATCAAATGTCAAATTCTAAAATTCCATTAGAAAATATATACTTGCTAGTGGTCCCTATGATTCCAACATTTGCTGATGAGGTCGCAGCGAGGGGAATAAAATGTTGGAATCGGACCACTGGGATGACTCAGAACGGAGGCAGACGTGCGCAATGAAAGAGGACCGGCCGAAGCCGGCCCCCTTTTGGCCCCCGCCTGATCAGTTGTGGCCGTAGCCCTGATTGCGCTCGATATCGGTGTTGATCTCGTCCACCGCGCCGTCGAGTGTGTCGGCGACATTGGCGCCGTTGGCGATGTCGGAAATCGCCTTCTGGAACACGCTGGTTTCAACCACATAGCCGGGTGTTACAGGCCGAAGCGAGCCCTGCGCGTCAGACAGGCCGTAGAAAACGGCAAGCGGTGCGCCTTCCTTGTAGAGTTCCGACATGTCGGCTGCACCCTTTGTCGCCGGGACAAGGCCGATGGCATTCGAGAATTCGGCGAGATACTTGTCCTGAATGGCGAATTCGATGAATTCGGCAGCACCTTCAGGATGTTCGGACGCAGCCGAAATGCCAAGCTGCCAGCTTGCCGCGCCGATCTTCGGACCATTGCCGAAATCGGGCGCGGGCAGGAAGACGACATCGTCAACGGCGTCGAGCTTGGCGCGCGCCGTCCAGTTGCCGTTCCAGTCAATGGCATAGGAGCCGTCTATAAAGCCGTTCTGATGGTCGGCGGGGTCCTGGCTGGTGCCGGGTGCAAGGTCACGGTCGAACAGCGACTGCCACCATTCGCCGAATGCGATGGCTTGGTCACCGTTCAGCACGCCCTCTGCCGTCTGGTAATCGGAACGATCAACGAGGTCGCCGCCGAAGGACTGCAGGAACGGCAGGAATGCATAAGTGTACCATTCGCCATTGTCTGCCATGCCGAGGTTCAGCGGATATTCGAAATCGCCGCTGTCCTTCAGCTTGACGAGAATGGCGTCGAACTCTTCCGCCGTCCACGGCTCTTCCAGCGTCGGTGTGCGGATATCGTATGCGTCCAGAGTGGACTGGCGCGTCATTATGGCGAGTGCCGCATCCCAAAGGCCGATGGAATAGATCTGGCCATCCCATTTGCCAATGGCGCCGGGCAGGAAGCCCTCAATGGCGCTTTCATCGATCGGAAGCGGCTGCATGTAGCCGGACCAAGCCCAGTTCGGCATGATCGGCCCGTCGACATCGATGATGTCCGGCAGATTGCCGGCAAGGGCTGCTGCCGTCACCGATCCATTATAGGAATTTTCCGGAAAGCTCTCGAGCACGACCTCCCAGTCGTCCTGGCTTCCGTTGAAATCGGCAACGATCCCCTCGAGAATGCTCGCCTCCGTCGGGTTGCCGGCGCCGTGATACCACATGGAAAGTTCAGTCGCTGCAAAGGCACCGGCGGGCAGCACCGTGGACGTCATCAGTGTCGCGAGGGCAAGGGCAGTTCTCTTCATCGTCAATCCTCCGATTTGAACATTTCGGGCCTCTGGACGGAGGCGGAAGACGAGCGGCATTAGCCGCCCGCAGGAAACGGTTGTTGGGAGGAACGGTAGCAACAGCTTGATGTGTGCACTATCGCTTAGGCGGGCCAGAATGAAGAGGTCATACGCCTCAGGGGAGCGGCCGACCGCCGGACCGCCTCAGCGGCCCGGCTTGTTGCAGGCGGGGGCCTTCCGTCGCTCGAAATCAGGCGAAATGCCGTTCGAGCGATCTGGAATTGCCGCCGTACCCTCCCCGTACATTGGCAATAGTGGCCTCCCCGCCGTGTCCCACTTAAGGGACACAACTTTTAGTGAGCGCTTCATTAACACGAAAGTTCCGCCGGCCACAACCGTGCGGCCGGGATTTCTTGGTGTCCGCATTGCATCCTTGATCTGCTGACAAGGAATGACACACCAGATAGCATGATTGCACAGGTATGGAGGACAAAATGCTGGTTGGTGATGCAATTCAGGCGATATCGGGTGTTTTGCGGACTGCCTGGGCGATCGATGCACTCTATCTGAGCGGAAGTTTTGCCGTTGGCCTTGAGGATGAATACAGCGATATTGATTTTGTCCTTGTTACCAGGGACGGTCCAAGCGACACAGTGGCAGCACTGTGGCGTTCAGCTGTGGAGGTAACCGGCGAACCCGTCCTGTGGCGGGACCGAGTGACGTTTCCCTCGCTTATTAACGCGATTACGGCAGACTGGCTGCGCATCGATGTCATCATCCTCAAACCCGAACAGATGGTGTCGCGAAACAGGACGGAGCTTGCCGTCCTGTTTGATCGCGCGGGACTTTGGGAAGCGCTTCCCGACTGCGTGCAAAAGAAATCACCTGATCCGAAACGGCTGCGCGATCAGTTTGAGGAATTCATCCGGATCGTCGGCCTGCTTCCCGTCGCGGCCGGTCGTAAGGAATATATCAACGGCGTGACCGGCATTTACCATCTGCGCAACCTGCTCGTGGATCTGTTGATAAAGGAAACCGATGCGCCGCATCGGGGCGGTGCATTGCATCTCAATCGGTTGCTCACAGATGAGCAGAAAGAACTCCTGAAGTCTCTTCCCGCGCCGGTCGCCGAGCGTGAAGCGATGATCGAGGTGCACCTTGCCTATGCAAAAGCCTATCTGCCGCGCGCGCGCCAGCTTGCCGCATTATGGGGCGTGGAGTGGCCGGAACGCTTCGAAGTCGTAACGTGGCGGCACCTGCACGCCACGCTCGGCATCAATCGGCCCTATAGTACAGGATGACATGTCCTGTCGGTGATCGCTGCAACAATGTACGCATCAGCAACCTCGGCATGCTCATTGGCCGGCCCGGCTTTTACTTGAACCCGACGACCCGGTGCGGCATGTAAGGTGCTTCCAGCCGTTCGACCTCTTCCGCCGTCAATTTCAGTGCCAAGGCCGCCTCGGCGTCGTCGAGATGGTGTGGTTTGGATGCGCCAATGATCGGGGCTGAGACTTCCGGCTTCGCCATAACCCAAGCGAGCGCCACGCGCGCCATCGGCACGCCGCGTTCATTGGCGATGTCGGCAACGGCATTCACCACCTTGCGGTCGGAATCGGCGGTTTCGGCGTAAAGCGTCTTGCCGAATTCATCGGTCTCGGAGCGGTCGGTGGTAGTGTCCCAGGGCCGCGTCAGCCGTCCGCGCGCCATCGGGCTCCACGGAATGACGCCGATGCCTTCGGCCGCGCAAAGCGGCAGCATCTCGCGCTCTTCCTCGCGGTAAAGCAGGTTCACATAATTCTGCATGGTCACGAATTTCGCCCAGCCATTGGCCTTTTGGGTGGCGAGCATCTGCGCGAACTGCCAAGCATACATGGAAGATGCGCCGATATAGCGCGCCTTGCCGGACTTCACCACGTCATGAAGCGCTTCGAGCGTTTCCTCGATCGGGGTGTTATGGTCGAAACGGTGGATCTGGTAGAGGTCGACATAATCGGTGCCCAGACGACGAAGCGAATTGTCGATTTCCTGCATGATCGCCTTGCGCGACAGGCCCATGCCGTTCGGCCCCTCATGCATGCGGTTCATCACCTTGGTGGCCAGCACGATTTCCTCGCGCCGCGCAAATTCCTTCAGCGCCTTGCCGACAATTTCCTCGGATGTTCCGGCGGAATAGACATTGGCCGTGTCGAAGAAGTTGATACCATCCTCGACCGCCTTGCGGATGAAGGGGCGGCTCTGCTCTTCCGTCAGCGACCAGGGGTGGGAGCCGGCTTCGGGCACGCCATAGGTCATGCACCCAAGGCAGAGGCGGGAGACATCAAGGCCGGTGCGACCGAGCTTCACATATTCCATTTGTCCGGGATCCTCAGTTTTCGGGCAGGGCGAAGGTGACTCTGCCAACGCGCCCTGTCAAAGAAAAACGCCGCCGGATTTGTCCGGCGGCGCTTGGTAAGTCTGATCAGGCGGCCTTGGCGGCGAAGGCCTTTTTGCCCTCTTCGTCGAGTGCTGCAAAATCCGCGTCGGAAAGCGAGATGTTGGTCGCCGCGATATTCTCCTCCAGATGCTTGACCTTGGAGGTGCCGGGGATCGGCAGCATGACCGGGCTGCGTTTCAACACCCAGGCAAGCGCGACCTGGCTTGGAGCGGCATCGTGCTTTTTCGCAATATCATCAAGCAGCGAACCCGAATTAGCGAGCTCGCCAGCGGCCAGCGGGTGCCACGGAATGAAGCCGATATTGTTTTGCGCGCAGTAGTCGAGAACTTCCTCGCTGGTACGGTCAACCAGATTATAACGGTTTTGCACCGTCGAGACCGGGAACACCTTCTGTGCGGCCTTGATCTCGTCGACCGAGACCTCGGACAGGCCGGCATGGGCGATCAGCCCCTCGTCCAGGAACTCCTTGATGGCGCCGAACTGTTCATCCGCTGGCACCTTGGTGTCGATGCGGTGAAGCTGCCAGAGAGCGATCTGCTCAACGCCGAGATTGCGCAGACTCTTGTGGACCTGCTGGCGCAGATATTCTGGCCGACCAACCGGCAGCCAAACATTGGGGCCGGTGCGTGTCAGCCCGCCCTTGGTCGCAATCTTGATGTCGCCATACGGATGAAGCGCTTCCTTGATCAACCATTCGGAAATGTCAGGGCCGTAGCTGTCGGCGGTGTCGATGAAGTCGACGCCGAGTTCCGGCAGCCGCTTCAGCGTGGCAATGGCGCCGTCATGGTCAGCCGGTTCGCCCCAGATGCCGTTGCCGGTGATGCGCATGGCACCGAAACCCAGCCGCGTGACCTCCAGGTCTCCGCCGATTGCGAAAGTGCCTGACTTATCAGCACGAATATCAGCCATGGTATTCTCCCATGTTTGGTGAAAATGCCGCGCGGCAGGATGACCGAAGAGATATCGGGCGCGCGGAAAAGGTGTCGCGAATTTGCAATCCCTCAGATGGTCTGGCAGGGACGCCGTTTCAATGCGTGCAACGTTTTTTCATTCAAATAGCCTAGGCGGCCACCAACGCCCGAAGGACTGCTCACTGAAGATGGAACATCTTTCTGAGCGGCACCTGAACCGGTGCATTATCCGGATTGGTTTCCATGACATCGGCCATGAAGGTCCACCAGCGCTGCGCTATCTCGGTGTCGGGGATGGCATCCATCTCATGATCGTCGGTGCGCTTCAGCACCGCGAACAGGTGATGGGTCTCTTCATCGAGCCAGATCGAATAGTCGGAGACGCCTGAATCCTTAAGAAGGGCGGCGAGATCCGGCCAGATTTCGTCGTGGCGGCGCTTGTATTCCTCGGCCTGTCCGCGGTTGAGGTTCATGCGGAATGCGATGGTTTCCATGGGCTTACTCCTCCCGATGGCTTTGCCTCAAACGATGCCGCCGCTGGCACCCGTGACGGCCGGACGTTCGCCGGCAACCTTCTGCCGGTAGCCCGAGGCGCGGTAGGTGGCGACGGGGTCGATGGCACCGCCTGCTTTCCTGCGCGCCATGGCGAGGATCGGCCCGACATCGGTGCGGAAGGCGTCCTTCAGCGTTTCAGACGCCATCATCGGGTCATTGTCATTCTGGAAGCCGGCAAGTGCAGTGCGGTCCACGACAAGCGCCTGTGCATAGGCGCGACGGACCTCGATGGCCGAGCGCATCAGGCTTTCAATCGGATCGGTGACATTGTGCGACTGGTCGAGCATGTGGGCGGGATCAAAATCCTTCGCGCCTTCCGCATCAACCAGCTCGTTGAACACCAAAAACAGGCGGAACGGGTCGATCGAGCCGGTGTCGAGATCGTCATCGCCATATTTCGAGTCGTTGAAGTGGAAGCCACCGAGCTTGCCGAACTGGATCAGGCGCGCCACGATCATCTCGATATTGACGTTCGGCGCATGGTGGCCGAGATCGACGAGGCAGAATGCCTTCGGACCGAGTTCCTTGGCGATCAGATAGTTGGTGCCCCAGTCCTGAACGACAGTCGAGTAAAACGCCGGCTCGAAGATCTTGTGTTCGGAAAAGATCCGCCAGTCATCGGGCAGAGCCGTGTAGATGTTCTTCATCGCATCCAGGTAGCGTTCGAACTGTCTGGTGAAGTGGCTCTGGCCCGGAAAATTCGAGCCGTCGCCGATCCATACCGTCAGTGCCTTGGAGCCGAGCGCCCTGCCAATTTCGATACACTCGATGTTGTGGTCGATCGCCTGCTGGCGGGTCGCTGCATCGGTATGGGAGAGCGAGCCGTATTTGTAGGAGTGTTCCTGTCCTTCCTGGTCTTGGAAGGTATTGGAATTCATCGCGTCAAAGCCAAGTCCGAGCGCTTCTCCGCGCTGGCGCAGTTCGGAAAGGTCATCGACCTTGTCCCAGGGAACATGCAGCGATACGTTGGGGGTTGCACGCGTCAGCTGCTGGATCACCGCGCAATCTTCCAGCTTGTCGAAGATGTGGCGAGGCTCGCCGGGTCCGGGGAAACGGGCAAAGCGCGTGCCGCCTGTGCCGACACCCCAGGAGGGCACGGCGACACCATAGGCGGCGACCTTGGCGGTGACGTCATCGATGCTGACGCCGCCTCTGGCGAGTTTCTCGCCCAGCGCATTGTAGTCCGTCTCAAGGGCTGCTGCGCGCTTGTCGTTCTCTGCGGCCAGCACGCTCCTGTCGATCATCAGTTCCATCTGTTCCTCCCGTGCAGACTTTACGTGTCTGCTATGACCTCATAGTCACGGCAGCCTCGAGGGAAGCGCTTTGCTTGCCTCAGCCGCCACATTTTGACTTCTGCACTCTATCGCGGAAACGACACCGCGTTGCCGGCATCCACATTGATGATGTTGCCCGTCGATTTTGCCGACATGTCGGAGGCGAGGAAGTAGATCGCCTCGGCAATGTCTTCCGGGAACACCGAGCGCTTCAGCATTGATCGCTCACGGTAATGCGCCTCAAGCTCGTCGGTCGACATCTTGTAGGCGGCGGCGCGCTGTTCCTTCCACTCGCCGGTCCAGATTTTCGAGCCGCGCAGAACAGCATCCGGATTGACGGTGTTGACGCGGATCTGGGCGCTCGCGCCTTCAAGCGCGAGGCAACGGGCCAGATGGATTTCGGCGGCTTTGGCCGTGCAGTAGGCAGCAGCGCCCGGAGACGCGGCAAGTCCGTTTTTCGACGAGACGAACACCACATTGCCGCCGGCATTCTGGTAGCGAAACAGACGGAAGGCCTCGCGCGACACCAGGAAATAGCCGGTGGCCAGGATGGCGATATTCTTGTCCCAGAGATCGAGCGTGGTATCCTCGATGGGGGCGGATGAGGCAAGGCCAGCATTGGATACCAGAATATCAAGCCCACCGAATTCCGTCACGGCCTCGGAAAAACCGCTGGCGACTTCGGCTTCATCGGTGACATTCAGATGCACGCTACGGACAATGTCCTTGCTGAAGACCGACGACAGTTCGTCTTTGGCCGTAGCAAGGGCGGCATCATCGATATCGGCAAGCACCACGCAGGCGCCTTCTCCTGCCAGCCTGAAGGCAGTCGCCTTGCCGATGCCACCGGCGCCGCCGGTGACCAGCGCAATCTTGCCGGCAAGCGGTTTCGGCTTGGGCATGCGCTGAAGCTTGGCCTCTTCCAGAAGCCAGTATTCGATGTCGAAGGCCTCCTGTTCGGAAAGGCCCTGATAGGTGGAGACCGAGGACGCACCGCGCATCACATTGATGGCGTTGACGTAGAATTCGGCCGAAATGCGGGCCGTCGCCTTGTCCTTGGCGAACGAGATCATGCCGACGCCGGGCACCAGATAGATCACCGCGTTCGGGTCGCGCATGGCGGGCGAATTGTCGTGCTTGCAGCGTTCGTAATAGGCGGCGTAATCCGCGCGGTAGGCGGCGATTGCATCTTCAAGTCCGGCAACGGTGTTGTCGATATCCGGGCTTTCCGGATCGAAGTCGATGACCAGCGGGCGGATCTTGGTGCGCAGAAAATGGTCCGGGCAGGAGGTGCCGAGCGCTGCAAGGTCCTCGAGCCGGTTGGAGCCTACGAATTCGAGAACGGCCGGCTGATCGTCGAAATGGCCGAGCTTGCCTTCGGTCTCCGAAATCATGCCACGGATCTTCGGCATCAGCTTTTCCGCCACCGCGCGGCGCTCATCGGCGCCAAGGGTCTTCACCTTCGGGCCGCCGAAGGCCGGGCCCTGGATCCTGGCGTCGAGCCAGTCCATCGCCTTGTTGATGATCTCGAGCGTGGTCTCGTAGCTTTCCTTCGCCGTGTCACCCCAGGTGAAAAGCCCATGGCTTTCAAGGATGACGCCGCGTGCATTCGGGTTTTCTTCGCAGAACTTGCCGAGCCACAGGCCCAGTTCATAGCCGGGACGTTTCCAGGGCAGCCAGCCGATCTCGCCGCCGAAAATTTCCTGCGTCAGCGCTTTGGAATCGCTTGAGGCGGCTATGGCGATGATGGCATCGGGGTGCATGTGATCGACGTGCTTTTCCGGGACATAGGCATGCAGCGGCGTGTCGATCGAGGCGGCGCGGGCATTGAGGTTGAAGGTGCAGTGGGGGAGGTAGCCCACCATCTCGTCTTCATGTTCGACGCCGCGGTAAAGCCCCTTCAGCGCATTGAGCTTTTCCATATAGAGGGTGGCGAAACCGTCCATCTTGATGGTACCAACGTCGCCGCCCGAGCCCTTGACCCATAAAACCTCGACCTGATTGCCGGTGAGCGGATCGTTTTCCATCACCTTGGCCGAGGTGTTGCCGCCGCCGTAATTGGTGATGCGCTTGTCGGAACCCAGCAGGTTGGAGCGGTAGAGTAGAAGCTCGGGTCCGCTCATGCCTGCTGCCTTCGCGTCGTCCCACAGGTTCTCAAGCCGGGCGGCCCGGGTATCATTCGCCATCATTTCCTCCTTCGGGGCCTTTTGGCCTTGTTCTTCCCCGTTAAAATCTATCCGAAAGTCGGGATTGTCAATCACAAACAATCAAAAGCAATCATTAATGAAGCCATTGCAGTTCTCGTTGATTATTTTTGATTGACAATGATGGTATTTCTCTGAACTCTGTCAAAAAGGAGGCCCCATGCACGAAAAAGAGCGCCATCGCATCATCCTGTCGGCGGTACAGGAAAAGCCGGTCGTGACCGTGGCGGAGCTCGTCGATCTGACGGAAAGCTCTGAAGCGACGATCCGGCGTGATATCGCAGCTCTTCATGTGGCGAAACGCTTGCGGCGCGTGCGGGGCGGGGCGGAATCGCTGAGTCCACCACAATTCGTCGGCCTTGCAGGGCGTCCCTTCAGTGTCAACCAGACCATGAACGCCAGACAGAAGCAGGCAATTGCCAAGGCGGCTGTGGCACTTTGCGACGACGGCGATTCCGTAATCATCAATGGCGGCACCACCACTTTCCAGATGGTGCATCACCTTGCCAATCGCAGGCTGCAGATATTCACCAATTCCTTTCCCATCGCCGAACATCTCTTAAAGCACTCCAAGAATACCGTGATGCTCTCAGGGGGCGTGATCTATCGCGAGCAGAACGTGATCCTGAGCCCATTCGAGAACGATGTGACACGCAATTTCTGGGCAAAGCGGATGTTTATGGGCGCTCAAGGGATCGGCCCGCTTGGTCTGATGGAAGCAGATCCGCTGCTGATCCAGGCCGAGCAGAAGCTGATCGATCAGGCTGACGAACTCGTGGTTCTGGTCGATTCATCGAAATTCAGGCAGCGGTCGAGCCTGATCCTTTGTGGGCTGAAGCGAGCCTCGACCGTGATTACCGATTCCGGGCTGCAGGCGTCCGACGCCCGCATGCTGGAGGAGGCCGGCGTTTCGGTGATCATCGCCGATACGCAGGCAATGGAGGAAACCGGTTCCGGCTGAAACCTTGGAGGAAGGACAGCTTGAACCCCGTTCATCAACTGGAGGAGCAAGATGAGCATTTTGAAGAAGGTTCTCGTGGGGGCATTGATCTCCACGGCGCTTGTTGCGCAAGGCGCACAGGCTGCAGACAAGAAGATCGCGCTGGTCGTCAAGGCACTTGGTATCGGCTTTTTCGAGGCCGCTGCCGAAGGCGCTGAAGAGGCCGCAAAAGAAATCGGTGGCGTCGAGCTGATTTACACAGGTCCGACCGATACCACCGCCGAGGGGCAGATTGATGTCATCAATTCGCTGATTGCGCAGAAGGTCGATGCCATTGCGATTTCGGCCAATGACCCGGATGCGCTGGTGCCGGCGCTGAAACGCGCCATGCAGCGCGGCATCAAGGTGGTGTCGTGGGATTCCGGCGTCGCGCCCGATGGCCGCATGGTTCATCTCAACCCGTCGTCCAATCCGCTGATCGGCAACATGATCATCAAGCTTGCCGCCGACAATCTGCCGGATGGTGGCAAAGTCGCGGTGCTTTCGGCTTCCGCTACCGCCACGAACCAGAACACCTGGATTGCGGAAATGGACAAGGTGAAGGGCGACTATCCGAATATCGAAGTCGTGACCACGGTCTATGGCGATGACCTGTTCGACAAGTCTTATCGTGAGACACAGGGCCTCATTCAGTCCTACCCGGATCTGAAGGCGATCATCGCGCCGACGTCAGTCGGCATTGTTGCCGCCGCCCAGGCCGTCTCCGATGAAGGCAAGATCGGTGAGATCAATGTCACCGGCCTCGGCCTGCCGTCCGAAATGGCGGCCTATGTCGATAATGGCGCGTCGAAATCCTTTGCCATCTGGAACCCGATCGATCTTGGCTATGCCGCCGTGATGCTGTCGAACGACCTGATCGACGGGGCTGAAGCCGAACCGGGTGCCAAACTCTCGATGGGCCGCCTCGGCGAACTGACGCTTGACGACGACAATGCCGGCGCCATGGCCGATCCCTTCGTCTACGACAAGTCGAACATCGACCAGTTCAAGGACATTTTCTGAGCCACGTCCTCCCGGGACGGGGCGGACCTGCGATTGCTTGCAGGTCCGCCCCCGCGAACGACAACAACAAATAATCCCCCGCAGGCGATCCATGTCCGAAACAAAGCCACCGACCGATGCCGCACCCGCCATCGCGCTTGACGGCATCACCAAGACATTCCCCGGCGTACGGGCGCTTTCCGAGGTCTCGCTTGCGCTCTATCCCGGCGAGGTGACAGCACTTGTCGGCGAAAACGGCGCTGGCAAATCGACGCTCGTCAAAATTCTCACTGGCATCTACCAGCCGGACGGCGGCGACATCACGATGGACGGCGCAAAGGTTGCCTTTCCGACGGCGGATGCGGCAAGCGCGCATGGTGTCACCGCCATTCATCAGGAAACCGTGCTGTTCGATGCGCTGACGGTGGCCGAAAACATCTTCATCGGCCATGCGCCGACAAATCGGTTCGGGCTGATCGACTGGAAGGCAATCCATGACCGCGCCCGTGATATCCTTGACGGTATCGGCGCGCGGATCGACCCGCGCCACCGGCTGAGCGAACTCGGGATCGCAAACCGTCACATGGTGGCCGTTGCCCGCGCACTCTCCGTCGATGCCCGCGTGGTGATCATGGATGAGCCGACGGCGGCCCTTTCGCAAAAGGAAATTGAGGAGCTTTACGAGTTGGTCGAGAAACTGAAGGCCAACGGCAAGGCGATCCTGTTCATCTCCCACAAGTTCGACGAAATTTTCCGGATCGCAGACCGCTATACCGTGTTTCGCGATGGCGAGATGGTGGGCGAGGGGACAATCGCCGAGACCGATGAGAATGCGCTGGTGGAACTGATGGTGGGGCGGCCGGTCGATCAGGTCTTCCCCAAGCAGGCGGTCGAAATTGGCGGGCCGGTACTGACGGTTTCCGGCTACCGTCATCCGACCGAATTCGAGGATATCGGCTTCACGCTGCGCCGCGGTGAAATTCTGGGCTTTTACGGCCTTGTCGGCGCCGGCCGGTCGGAATTCATGCAGGCGCTGTTCGGCATCACCAAGCCGTCCGCCGGTGCGGTGCGCATAGACGATGAAATCGCGGTGATCCGCTCGCCGTCGGAAGCAGTGAAACAGGGCATCGTCTACGTGCCCGAGGAGCGTGGCACGCAGGGCACCATCACCGCCATGCCGATCTTCGAAAACGTGACGCTGCCATCGCTGGCCAAGGTTTCGCACAGGGGTTTTGTGCGCATGGCCGAGGAATTCGCGCTGGCGCGGGAATATACCGAGCGGCTGGACCTGCGCGCCGCCTCGCTCGATCAGCCCGTTGGCAATCTCTCCGGCGGCAACCAGCAAAAGGTGGTGATCGCCAAATGGCTGGCGACCCAGCCGAAAGTGATCATTCTCGATGAGCCGACCAAGGGCATTGATATCGGTTCGAAATCCGCCGTTCATGCCTTCATGAGCGAGCTTGCGGGCAGAGGGCTTTCCATCATCATGGTGTCATCGGAAATTCCGGAAATCCTCGGCATGTCCGACCGAGTCATCGTCATGCGCGAGGGGCGGATTGTAGACGAGCTTCCCCGTGCGGACATGTCGGCGGAAAAGCTAGTGCGGGCAGCAGCCGGCATCGGGGTGGCGGCATGATGGCGCGTATCTTCAAACACCGCGAGGTGCTGCTGTTCGTCGCGATCCTGCTGCTTGTCGGCGCCATTGCATTGCGCTTTCCGGGTTTCGTCGCGCCGCGCAATCTCGTCTCGATCTATAATGATACGGCGATCCTGATCATTCTGGCGCTCGGGCAGGCCGCCGTTATCCTGTCGCGCGGCATTGACCTTTCAATCGCCGCCAATCTGGCGCTGTCGGGCACAATCGCGGCGCTGTTGAACGTCGCTTTTCCCGATCTGCCGGTGATCTTCCTGCTGATGGCCGCCGTTGTCAGCGGTTCGGTGCTCGGCGCCATTAACGGGCTTCTGGTCTGGCGTCTGTCAATCCCGCCCATCGTGGTCACGCTCGGCACCATGACGATCTATCGCGGCACGATCTTTCTTTTGACAGGCGGCGCATGGGTCAATGCCCATGAGATGACAGATGCGTTCAAGGCCGTGCCGCGTGCCGTGGTTTTCGGGGTTCCGGTGCTTGCATGGTTTTCGCTCGGCGTGATTGCGCTGATGCTGGTTCTGTTCGTCAAGACCCGGCTCGGCCGCGCCTTTTATGCCGTCGGTGGCAATCCGCATGCTGCCGTCTATACCGGTATCTCGGTGGGCCGCACGCACTTCTTCGCCTATCTGATCGCCGGTGCACTTGCCGGACTTGCCGGTTATCTATGGACCGCGCGCTACGCGGTCGCCTATGTCGATATCGCCAACGGCTTTGAGCTTGATGTGGTCGCGGCTTGCGTCATCGGCGGCATCTCCATTGCCGGCGGGGCGGGCACCGCCATCGGCGCGGTACTGGGGGCGCTGTTCCTCGGCATTATCAAGAATGCGCTGCCGGTCATCGATGTCTCGCCATTCTGGCAGATGGCGATTTCGGGCACGGTGATCATTATCGCGGTTGCCGTCAATGCGCGTTCGGCGCGCGTCAAAGGCCGCGTCATCCTGAAAAAAGCGGAGCATGCGCTATGAGTGTCAGCGAAGCGCGCCATGTGCCCGACCGACTGCATGGCCGGGGCTACCGGATGGCGAGAAGCTGGGAGAGCCTGCTGATCGTGGTGGTGATCGCGATCTTCATCGTCAACAGCTTCGCCTCGCCCTATTTCCTTGACGCGTGGAACCTGTCGGACGCGACCTTCAACTTCACCGAAAAGGCGTTGATCGCCTTTGCCATGGCGCTCGTCATCATTTCCGGCGAGATCGATCTCTCGGTCGCCGCCATCATCGCACTGGCCTCCACCGCCATGGGCTACGCCGCGCAATTCGGCGCCGGAACACCGGAACTGGTGGCTGTCGGTCTTGGCGTCGGCCTTTTATGCGGTGCCTTCAACGGCTTTCTGATCACCGGAATGGGGCTGCCGTCCATCGTGGTCACCATCGGTACAATGAGCCTGTTTCGCGGGCTTTCCTACGTCATTCTCGGCGACAAGGCGTTTAACGGCTATCCCTCGGACTTTGCCTATTTCGGACAGGGCTATGTGTTCTGGGTGATCTCTTTTGAATTCGTGCTGTTTGCCGTGATGGCGGTGCTCTTCGGTATCCTGCTGCACCTGACAAGCTTCGGACGCATGGTTTATGCCGTCGGCAATAATGCCATGGCCGCGCGGTTTTCCGGCATCAGGGTCGGGCGGGTGAAATTTTTGCTGTTCTTGATGACCGGGGTGATGTCCGGTATGGCGGCGATCTGCCTGACCTCGCGGCTTGGCTCAACGCGGCCATCGATTGCGTTTGGCTGGGAGCTTGAGATTGTCACCATGGTGGTGCTCGGCGGCATCAATATTCTCGGCGGTGCCGGCACGATTATCGGCGTGGTGCTCGCTGCTTTCATCATGGGGCTTGTCACCTTCGGCTTCGGGCTGATGAATGTGCCGGGCATCGTCATGTCAATCTTCATTGGCCTGCTTTTGATCGGCGTCATCGCTCTGCCGGTGCTTTATACAAGGCTCAGACGGCGGTTCAGACGGGAACAGGTGCAATGAGTGCAATCCGCAATGTCGCGGTCATCGATATCGGCAAGACCAATGCCAAGGTCATCCTGTATGACCTCGTGCAGGCACGCGAAGCGGACACACGGTCAAAACGCAACGGTGTCACCGGCCATTCACCCTATCCGCATTTCGAAGTCGACGACCTTTTCGACTTCGTGCTGGAGGCGCTTACCGCCTTTCAGCAGGAACACGGCGTCGACGCCATCTCGGTGACCACGCATGGCGCGACCGCAGCACTGTTGAAACGCGACGGAACGCTTGCCCTGCCGGTGCTTGACTATGAGCATACCGGCCCGGACGAAACCCGCGCGAACTACGACGAAATCCGCCCGTCCTTTGCAGAAACCGGCTCTCCACGTCTTGCCATGGGCCTCAATATCGGTGCCCAGCTTTACTGGCAGCAAAAACGCTTCCCGGAAGAATTCGCGGAAATCGACTGCGTGCTGCCCTATCCGCAATATTGGGGCTTCCGGCTGACAGGGCGGCGCGCCGGTGAGGCGACCAGCTGGGGTTGTCATACGGATCTGTGGTCACCGCGAGCGCGCACCTTTTCATCATTGGTGGCCGAACTCGGACTTTGCGGCAAAATGGGCGAGCTCGTCAGGGCCGACGACCGGCTCGGGGATGTGCTGCCGGAAATTGCCGAAAAAACCGGCCTTGCCGCCAATTGTCCGGTGTTTGCGGGGATCCACGATTCCAACGCCTCGCTGCTGCCACATCTATGGTCGCGCGCCCAGCCGTTTTCCGTGGTTTCCACCGGCACCTGGGTTATTGCCATGGCGGTCGGCGGCCATCCGCCGGCGCTGGATGAAAGCCGGGACACGCTGATCAACGTCAACGCCTATGGCGATCCGGTGCCGTCGGCCCGGTTTATGGGCGGGCGGGTTTTCGAGGTGGCGGCGCCGGGTGGCGATGTCGTTGTGAGCGAAGACGACCGCAAGGCGATGCTGAAGAACAGGATCATGATGATGCCCTCGGTGCTCGGCGATACCGGACCGTTTCAGGGCACTATCGGCGGCTGGACGGTGGATGAGCATCATCTGTCGCCCGGCATGCGGCTTGTCGGTGTTTCCTGGTATCTGGCGCTGATGACGGCGGTCTGCCTCGATCTGACCGGTGCATCGGGTCCGGTGATCGTCGAGGGGCCGTTTGCCGAAAACCATGACTATCTTTCCATGCTTTCGGCTGCGACGGGTAGACCGGTGGAAAAAAGCCCGGGCAGCGGCACCAGCACAGGGGCGGCTGGGCTGGCCGTCGGCGGCACCAAGCTTGCCGCCTTTACGCCTCACCCGGAGCCGCTTACAGGCCTTGCCGCGCTGAACCGTTATGCCGAGATCTGGCGTGAGCGGCTACCGGAGATTGATTGAGGAAAATTCCGGCAGGGCAGGGGGATGAGGTTTCTTGCCTGACAGACCGATCAGGTCGTCAGCGGCGAAGCGGGCCTTCAACAAGGCTTCGTCATATTCGGCGCGCACGTTCGAGATCCAGCACGATGCCGCCGCCGACATTGAAGACGGCGCGACCGTCATCGAAGAGCGTCATTGTGCGGATGGCGACGTTAAAGCACATGGCGCCGTCGGGCGCGATATGGCCGATTGCCCCGCAATAGGCGCCGCGCGGCCCGTCTTCCAGCTGCTGCAGGATTTTCATCGCCGCGATCTTCGGTGCACCGGTGACTGATCCGCAGGGGAACAGTGCAGAGAAAATCGATTGCAGGTCTGTATCCTTGTTCAGCTTCGCCCGCACACGGCTGACCATCTGGTGCAGCGTCGGATAGGTTTCGATTTCGAAAAGCTTTGGCACGTGGACACTGCCGGGCTCGGCAATGCGCGAGATGTCGTTGCGCAGCAGGTCGACGATCATGCAGTTTTCGGCAAGCGTCTTGTCATCATCCAGCATCGCCGCAACGATCGCCGCGTCCTCAGCCGGCGTCGCTCCGCGTGCGGCTGTGCCCTTCATCGGATGGGTTTCGATAAACCCTTCTTTGTCGACGCTGAAGAAAAGCTCCGGTGAGCGTGACAGGATCCGCGGACCGGCAAGATCGATATAGGCACCGTAGCGCACCGGCTGGCGTTCCGCATAAGCGTGGAAGGCCTGAAGCGGATCGCCGTTCCAGCGGGCATCAATCGCGAATGTCAGATTGCCCTGATAGCAATCTCCGGCGACCAGATGTGCGTGCAGCGGTTCGAAGCGCTGGCGATAGGCCGCAAAATCCCAGGCCGGGCGAAGGTCGGAGAGGAATGGAGTTTCCCTCCTGACTGTCTCGACACCGGTTTCCTGCGGGGCCTCGAAAACGCCAAAGCAGAGATAGGGCGTTTTCGGCTCTTCAATCTCAAATCCGGAAAAGGCGGGGTCCAGCAAGAAACCCGCCTCGTAAGACATGTAGCCGGCAAGCCAGTGGCCATGAGCCCGCGCTCTTTCCATGCGCGCGAACGCGCCGGGCAGATCCGCCGGTGTCTCGGCCACGATCAGCGCATACGGCTTCGAAAACGTCAGCATGCGTCCGGCAAGATCATCCCGGAAGACGGCGCGCGGCATCCTATTCGTTGTCGAGCGCTTCGAGTTCGTCGATCAGACCCTCGATCATCGACAGTCCCTTGCTCCAGAAGGCGGGATCGGAGGCGTCGAGGCCAAAGGGTTTCAGAAGTTCCGAATGATGCTTGGTGCCGCCGGCCTTCAGCATCTCGAAATACTTGCCCTGAAAGCCGCTTTCCGCGTTCTGGTAGACGGCATAAAGCGAGTTCACCAGGCAGTCGCCGAAGGCATAGGCGTAGACATAGAACGGCGAGTGGATGAAGTGGGGCACATAGCTCCAATAGGTCTCGTAGCCATCGGCAAGCTTGATCGCCGGGCCGAGGCTGTCGACCTGCACCGACATCCACATTTCGTTGATCTGGTCTTCCGTCAGCTCGCCCTCGCGGCGCGCAGTGTGGACCTTGCGCTCGAATTGATAAAACGCGATCTGGCGCACGACCGTGTTGATCATGTCCTCGACCTTCTGGGCCAGCATCGCCTTGCGCGTGGCCTTGTCGGTGGTTTGCGAAAGCAGCGCGCGGAAGGTCAGCATCTCGCCGAAGACAGAAGCGGTTTCGGCCAGCGTCAGCGGGGTGGAGCTCATCAGCGCGCCCTGTTTGGCGGCCAGAACCTGATGCACGCCGTGGCCGAGTTCATGAGCCAGCGTCATCACGTCGCGCGGCTTGCCGAGATAATTGACCAGGACATAGGGATGGGCCGAGGGAACGGTCGGATGCGCGAACGCCCCGGTGCGTTTGCCGGGGCGGATCGGCGCATCGATCCAACTTTCATCGAAGAAACGTCTGGCAATATCGGCCATCTCCGGCGAGAACGCCGCATAGGCGCCAAGCACCGTATCGCGGGCCTCGTCCCAGGGGATGACGCGTTCTGCCGTTTCGGGCAGTGGCGCATTGCGGTCCCAGTAGTTCATCTGGTCCATGCCGAGCCATTTGGCCTTCATGGCGTAATAGCGGTGGGACAGGCGCGGATAGGCCTGCGTCACCGCTTCGCTCAGGGCGTCGACAACCTCGCGCTCGACCCTGTTGGAAAGGTGGCGGCTATCGGCGATATCCTCGAATGCGTGCCACCGGCTGTTGATCTCGGTGTCTTTGGCCACCGTGTTCATGATCAGCGAGAAGGTCGGCAAATTGTCCTTGAAGGTTTTGGCCAGTGCGTCTGCGGCCTTGCGGCGGACCGGCTCTTGCGTGTCGCTCAACAGGTTGAGTGCCTTTTCGATCGACATCTCCTCGCCGTCGATCTCAAAGCGCATCCGGTCCATGGTCTGGTCGAAAAGCCGGTTGAAGGCCTGACTGCCGGTCGTGGATTTTTCCATGAAAAGCTGCTCGATCTTGTCATCGAGCTGGTGCGGCTTTTCCAGCCTGAGATCGAGTACCCAGGGGCGGTAGCGGGCAAAGCGCGCATCAGCCTCAAGGGCAGTATTGATCGTCTCTTCATCCAGCCGGTTCAGTTCCAGTTCGAAGAACAGAAGGTCAGCATAGATTTCGGTGATCCGCGCCGAGGTGTCGCCATAAAGCTTGCGCAGCGCGGGATCGGCGGCGTTGGCATAATAGGACAGACCGGCAAACGAGCCGAGGCGTCCCAGCGTGTCGCCGAGCGCTTCATAGGCTTCAATCGCCGCGCCTAGGCCATTGTCTCCGCTGTTTCCGGCGGCGTCGGCAAGCTTGCCTTTCCAGCGTGTGGAGAAGGAACGTGCCTTTTTGGCAGCTTCATCGAAGGCATTGGTGAATGCGGGCGAAGTCGCGCCGGGATAGAGGTGGGTGAGATCCCATTCCGGCAGATGGCCCAGGGCCTCGTCACCGGTCTCGGCCACCCGGGCGGCGCTGTCAGCCGGAATGCGCGGAAATGAAGCGTTGAACATGGATTTTTCTTTCCTGTTTTATGCGGTCGTCGCCTAAAGCACTGGGTCACAACATATGTCTCGTCATGGTGGCCTGCAATCATTGGCCGATAAAATATCGGTGGGATCTTCGGTCGACGGAGGCGGTCTGCCGGTTGATTTGCGGCAAAGACTTAACGCTTGAGAAAGGCTAAACGGATATTGATGGACTAGGAATTTAACGAAATGTTGCCTATAAAGTGGCAAGCTGAAAGTCGGACGGGAGAATTGCCTCGTTTGCGCCGCATTGAACCTTCAAAAGAAGGTCGCTGTCTGGCACGCGCAGAAGATGCGGACAGAACGGGGTCCCGAGTAAGACATTCAGAGTATCCAGGGAGAGTCCGGTTTGAGTGACCGTCCATCAAGCATGTTCGTGCAACGGACAATTGCCGTTCTGACTTTGCTTGCGGCAATGTTCTGCGTGTTTGGTCTTACTGAGGCTCGCGCTGAAATCCGGACTCTGAAAATCTATTACATTCATACTGGCGAGAAAGCCGAGATCACCTTCAAGCGCAATGGGCGTTATGACAAGAAGGGGCTCGAGCAACTCAACTGGTTCTTGCGCGACTGGCGGCGCAAGGAGCCCACCACGATGAACCCGCGCCTGTTCGATCTCGTCTGGGAGGTCTATCAGCAGGTCGGCGCGACCGACTATATTAACGTCGTTTCCGCCTATCGTTCGCCCGAGACCAACGCCATGCTGCGCAAGACCTCCTCCGGTGTTGCCAAGAAGTCCCAGCACATGCTCGGCAATGCCATGGATTTCTACATTCCCGGCGTGCCGCTCGCCAAGCTGCGCGCGACGGCGATGAAGATGCAGCGCGGCGGTGTCGGCTATTATCCGCGGTCGGGATCGCCCTTCGTGCATCTCGATGTGGCGAGCGTTCGCGCTTGGCCACGCATGAGCCGAACCCAGCTTGTGTCGCTTTTCCCGGAAGGTCATACGCTGCATCTTCCGTCCGACGGCAAGCCATTGCCGGGCTATCAGGATGCGCTTGCAGAATACAAGGCAAAGGGCAGTGTCTCCGGTTCCGAACCGGTGCGTGTCGCCAGCGCGGATGACGGTGACGAGGATGAGCGTCCCAACCTGCTTTCGATGCTGTTCGGCCGCAATGGCAAGTCGGGCGACAACAGTAGCACAGAGAGCCGCTCGCAACCGCAGCAGCGGGCCAGTGCGCCCTCTCAGCGTCAGGCGGCACCGGCCCAGAGACCCGTCGATATACTGACGGCGGCGGTTAGTTTCGACAATCTCGATATTCCTGTACCGCTCAGCCGTCCCGGAGAGGGCGATGCTGATCTCGGCACACCGCTCGCGACCGCGCTGGTCGACCCGAACCCACCTGAGAGCGAACCCGCGCTTGCGATTGCCGCAAATATCCCGGTACCGCAGTCGCGCCCGGTCGCACTGGACGATGAACAGGGCGTATCGGTATCTGATGTCCTGATTGCCGAAGCTGCAGATCCGGTTCAGGCGGCATCGGTCGAAGTCGCCTCACTCGGGAATGGCGAGGATGCATTCGAAACCGGGCGTTTCGGCTTCATCGAAGGCAATGTTCCCGTGCCCAGCCCCCGGCTTGCCTATTCCGAAGCCGATGGGGAGGCGATTTCACCTGATCGATTGCAGACCGCAAGCTTGTCTGCGACCAGCGCTCCCGAACCGCAGAGAGACCCGCGCAAAGTGGCCCACAGTCAATTGGCGCAGAAGCTTTCGGCGATGGGTGAGACGACAGAGGTGAGCTATAGTCCACAGGATGATTTCCGCACGCTCTTCCGCCCGACTGCGGCCCGTATCAATGCCGCCGCGCCCGAAGCGCCGGTAAAGGGCGCACGTCCAGGCACGATCCCGGTCTCGGCAAACGCCGCTGTGCCGGCCAGCGATAATTCCGGTTCAAGTGATCGTTTTGAGCTGAGGGGCGGAGCGGTCAGTCTGGCCAGTTCTTCGGGAAGCCGTTCGGATCAACGCTCTATTGTTGAGTATTTCGATCAGGATAGATTTTAGGGTCGTTTATAAACTTTGTGAGTACTTGTGGCGTCGATGACTTTGACGTAACATGCAAGTCATGACCATGTTTGATCCTTTTGTTGCCATTGCTGACCCCAATCGTCGCTATCTTCTGATGGCGTTGCGGCGTGAACCTAAAACTGTGACTGAGCTTTCCGAGGGGCTGCCCATCACAAGGCCGGCGGTGTCGCAGCACCTCAAGGCCTTGCTTGACAGTAATCTGGTCCGGGTTACGCCGGTCGGCACCAAGCGGTTTTATGCTATTAACCCTGAAGGTTTTGCTGCGTTGAGCAGCTGGATCAGGCAATTCTGACCGCACGCACTGATTCGCGCGCGACCTTGTTTCTGCTCGCGCCATTCACGGTTTATTTCGGGTTGATGAAGGCCGCTTACTCCGCTTGAGGGCGCAATGCCGTCAATACGAGCGGCTTTTCTTCTGACCAGAACGGGTGGTTTATTCCGGCGCGCGGCCAGTCGAGGCGCGAACCACAAGTTCGGGGCGCCAAAGCTCCTGCGCTTCGTCAGTTTCCAGGCCGTTGATGCGGTGGATCAACCGTTCGGCGATACGCTTGCCGGCCGTGCGCAGAGACGAGCGCGTGGTCGTTAGCGGAACCGAGAAGAGTTCAGGCCGCAGCAGCGGTAGCACATCATCATAAGAGATCAGTGAGATATCCTTGCCGAGCTGCCTGCCGGATTGGGTGACAGCGCGCACGATGCCAAGCGCCTGCACCATGCTGGAACACAGAATCGCCGTCGGTGCTTGATCCCCGGCGAGAAAACGCTCTGCCGCCCTTTGCCCATCGGCTTCGGTCATCTGGGCCGAGACATGAAAGCGTTCGTCAAGGCTGAGGCCGCTCTGTGCAAGCGCCTTGACGACGCCGTCACGCCGCCTGATCGCGAAGCCGAACTTTTCATCCCCGTTGACGAGGCCGATGCGCCGGTGCCCGAGCTGAAGGAGTAGCTGTGTGGCATCGAAAAAGGCTGCTTCATTGTCGACGTCAAGAGAGGGGTAGGGATGCGGTGAATCGAAAAACCGCCCGTGGACGATAAACGGCAGGCCGAAGGACTCCATCAGATCGATGCGGCTGTCGTTCTCGCGGATATAGGCAAGGCAGAGCCCGTCGACATAGCCGCTTGTTGCCAGGCTTCGAAGCGCGGAGACCTCGTCGGCAGGGTCGGCCGGCATGACAACGAGGTGAAAATCCTCGGCCTGGGCCTTTTCGCCAAGTCCGCTCAGAAATTCACCGAAATGGAGGTCGGAAATCACCTGGTCGCCGATTGGCATCAACAGGCCGATGGATCCGGCCTTCCCGGTGGCGAGGCGCTGTGCCGTGCGATTGGGCCGGTAGCCGGTTTCCCGCGCTGCTTTCAGCACACGTTCACGGGTCGCGGCATTAACCTCGGGATATCCGTTCAGAGCCCGGCTGACGGTCGTCGGCGAAAGGCCGAGCCGTGCCGACAATTGTTTCAGGTTCACTCCCATTCCTCCCAGGAGGCGGCACACAATTGAAAAACTGTGAAACCTATTGCGCTCCGAATCGTTCGTCTTCAAGGAACATTCAAACGGAATTCGTTCCATGCGCATCCGATTAACCGAGAAATGCGCAAGTTTTAGTTCTCAGGACGCATCCAAAGCGGTTTGGCTTTTTTATCAAGCCTTGATGGGCTGTGGGAAGCCCCTTTTATTTCAGTTTGAAGAAAAACAACGTCTAAATACGAAAAAACGGCAGAATTTGGTCGTGTTTTGCGGAAAGGGGTTGACTCAGACCCGTCGCCAGAGAATTCTCTGGAGATGTCAAAGCGCTTTGGATGAAGTGCTGACTGACAACCGTGATCCTTAAATGGGTTGAATGTGATGGGAGGTAAATCACATGCATAAAGTTCTGTTGACAGGCGTAGCCTCGCTCGCCCTGTTCGCCGGCTCGGCTCAGGCTGCCGATCTGAAGTTCGCCCCTGGCGAAGAATCCCGCTTCAACTGGGATAGCTACAACCAGTTTTCCGAAGCCCACAGCGACCTCAGCGGTCAGGCGCTGACGATCTTTGGCCCGTGGCTCGGTCCCGACAAGGATCTGATCGAAAGCGTTCTCGCCTATTTCGAGGAAGCCACCGGTGTTGATGTACAGTATGCCGGTTCCGACTCCTTTGAGCAGCAGATCGTCATCGACACCCAGGCTGGCAGTCCGCCCAACATTGCTGTGTTCCCGCAGCCCGGCCTTGCCGCTGACCTCGCCGCCAGAGGCTTGCTGACGAAGCTGTCCGCAGAGACCGGCGAATTCCTCTCGGAAAAATACGCTGCTGGGCAGTCTTGGGTTGATCTTTCGACCTATGAAGGTCCCGATGGTACGTCGAGCCTCTACGTCTTTCCCTACAAGGCCGACGTCAAGTCGCTGGTCTGGTATGTTCCGGACAATTTCGACGATGCCGGTTACGATGTGCCTGAAAGCATGGAAGAGCTGAAGGCGCTGACCGAGCAGATCGTCGCCGATGGCGGTACGCCATGGTGCATCGGTCTCGGTTCCGGTGGTGCAACCGGCTGGCCGGCTACCGACTGGGTCGAGGACATGATGCTGCGCACGCAGCCGCCGGAAGTCTACGACCAGTGGGTATCGAACGAGATCCCGTTCAACGATCCGCGCGTTGTCAACGCCATTGACGAATTCGGCTGGTTCGCCAAGAACGATGCCTTCGTTGACGGCGGCGCTGCTGCGGTTGCGTCCACCGACTTCCGTGACAGCCCCAAGGGTCTCTTCGACAGTCCGCCGAAGTGCTACATGCACCACATGGCGTCGTTCATCCCCTCGTTCTTCCCGGAAGGCACGGAACTCGGTCTTGATGCCGACTTCTTCTACTTCCCGGCCTATGAGGGCGAAGATCTCGGCAAGCCGGTTCTCGGCGCTGGCACGCTGTTCGGTATCACACAGGACAGCCCTGCCGCCCAGGCCTTCATCGAATTCCTGGAAACACCGATCGCACATGAAATCTGGATGGCTCAGTCGGGCTTCCTGACGCCCTTCAAGGATGTCAATCCGGAAGCTTACGCCAACGACACGCTTCGTGGCGAAGGTGAAATTCTGACCGAAGCAACGACGTTCCGCTTCGATGGTTCCGACCTGATGCCTGGCAAGATCGGCGCGGGCGCATTCTGGACCGGCATGATCGACTATGTCGGTGGCGAGTCTGCCGAAGATGCGGCCACCAAAATCCAGAACTCCTGGGACTCGATCAAGTAACGGTCGTCAAATCATTTGCGTTTTGTCATAATGCACCGGGCTGTCAAAGGCCCGGTGCGCTACTCATCGAAAATGAGATGGCGTGGTAGCGCGCTGTTCCGAAGGTGCCACATGGCCAGGTCATGGGTGTCTTGCGGCTGGGTTCGGCTCGTTTAAGGCGAGCGTCGAAAAGCTGAGAAGATAAGAACAGAACGGTCCGGCGAACTCAGTTTCATATCCGTTCTAGGGAGTTACGCGGCGTGGAACAGATATTCAAAGCTTTGTTGGCGGTGGCCGTCGGCGTTTTCGTCGCGGTGGCCTATTTCTATGGCTCCAACAAGATACTCGACCTGATTTTCCCCTCGCAGACCAAGGACCCGGCTGATGGCGCGCGCAATCTGCGCACCTCAGGCATGATCCGGCCCTGGCTGTTTCTCGGTCCTGCACTGCTGACTCTGGGCGTCTACCTCGTCTATCCGGTGGTCGCTTCGGTCTGGTATTCGCTGCACGGTCCTTACGGTGACACATTTGTCGGGCTTTCGAATTACCAGTGGATGCTGGGTGATTCCGAGTTCCGTCAGTCGATTTTCAACAACATGCTCTGGCTGGTTTTCGTGCCGGCATTGTCGACCTTCTTCGGCCTGATCATCGCCTGGCTGACTGACCGCATCTGGTGGGGCTCCTTTGCCAAGATGATGATCTTCATGCCGATGGCAATTTCCTTTGTCGGTGCCTCGGTAATCTGGAAATTCGTCTATGACTACCGCGGCGAAGGCAGTGAGCAGATCGGTATCCTGAACGCCATTGTCGTTTCGATGGGTGGCGAGCCCCATGTCTGGATCGCCATGCCGTTCTGGAACAACTTCTTCCTGATGGTGATCTTGCTTTGGATCCAGACCGGGTTTGCCATGGTGTTGCTGTCGGCGGCACTGCGTGGCATTCCCGAAGAGACCATCGAGGCCGCCGTCATCGATGGTGCCAACGGGGGGCAGATCTTCTTCAAGATCATGATCCCGCAGATCTACAACACCATCGCGGTCGTCTGGACCACGATCACCATCATTGTCCTGAAGATCTTCGACATCGTTCTGACGATGACCAACGGGCAATGGAATACGCAAGTGCTCGCCAACCTCATGTTCGACTGGATGTTCCGTGGCGGCGGTGATTTCGGCCGTGGCGCGTCGATCGCCATCGTCATCATGGTTCTGGTGATCCCGATCATGGTCTGGAATATCCGCAACACGCGCAAAGAGATGGAGGGCCGGTAAATGCACTCGCATAAAAAATCACCGCTTGTCTGGTTCTCGCACATCACCGTACTGTTCCTGGTTGTCCTGTGGACCATCCCGACCTTTGGTCTTCTGGTGACCTCCTTGCGTGACAAGAACCAGATCGTCGCCTCGGGCTGGTGGACGTCGCTTTCGACCTCCACGCAGAACGTCATCTATCGTACACCGGGTGAAGCGGGGCAGACCCAGGAGGGCGACCTCTACATCAATACCGGCAATGCGTTGGAAGGCAGTGCAGGAGAGGTGTCGCGCTTCGGCATATCATCGCTGCGGCCCGAAGAGTTCGAAATCGGACAAACCGTCGATCTCGATGACGGGATGCAGCTTACTGTCGAGGAAAGCGGGGACTATCGCCTGACCTCGCCGGAACCCTTCGGCAGGCGCGGTGAACGTATCTTCGTCACCGCCGAAATTCCCCCGCGTTTCACGCTTGAGAACTACCGCAACGTTCTGACGGCGGAAGGCATAGGCCAGTCCTTTCTGAACTCGCTGACGGTTGCCATTCCCTCAACCATCATTCCGGTGCTGGTGGCGGCCTATGCGGCCTATGCGCTCTCATGGATGAAGTTTCCGTTCCGCAATCTGCTCCTGGCCATCGTTGTCGGTCTTCTTGTCGTGCCGTTGCAGATGTCGCTCATCCCGCTTCTGAAGATGTACAATTTTATCGGCCAGACCTTCGATGTTCCGGCCAAGACCTATGTCGGGATATGGCTGGCGCATATGGGCTTCGGTTTGCCGCTGGCGATCTATCTGTTGCGCAACTACATCGCGGGCCTGCCGCGCGAGCTGATGGAATCGGCGCGTGTCGACGGGGCCAACGACTTCACCATCTTCAACAAGATCATTCTGCCGCTGTCCTATCCGGCGCTCGCCTCTTTCGCGATCTTCCAGTTCCTGTGGACCTGGAACGACCTGCTGGTGGCCACCGTGTTCCTGGGCAATTCCGAGCAGACGATCGTTCTGACGGCACGGTTGCGGGAACTTCTCGGCTCGCGTGGCGGCAATTGGGAGATCCTGACAGCCTCGGCGTTTGTATCGATCATTGTGCCTCTGGTCGTGTTCTTCGCCCTGCAGCGCTATCTCGTGCGCGGCCTTCTGGCCGGTTCGGTCAAGGGCGGCTGATGCCGCCCTTGACCGAAAGCCGTGACATCAGAAACAGAAAAGAAAAACAATGACCGATAGCAATCTCAATCAGGCGGACAAGGACTGGTGGCGCGGCGCCGTCATCTATCAGATCTATCCGCGCTCGTTCCAGGATTCCGATGGCGATGGCATCGGCGATATCAGGGGCATTGCCGACCGGCTTGACTATATTGCAGAGCTCGGCGCCGATGCCATCTGGATCTCGCCGTTCTTCACATCGCCGATGAAAGATTTCGGCTATGACGTGTCGAACTACAAGGACATCGATCCGATGTTCGGCACGCTTGCGGATTTCGATACGATGATCGAAAAGGCCCACAGCCTCGGCCTCAAGATCATGATCGACCTCGTGCTTTCCCATACCTCGGACCAGCATCCCTGGTTCATGGAGAGCCGGGCTAACCGCGACAACCCAAAGGCCGACTGGTATGTCTGGGCGGAAGCGAAACCGGATGGCTCGCCGCCCAACAACTGGCTGTCGATCTTCGGCGGCTCGGCATGGCAGTGGGATTCGCGCCGGCTGCAGTATTACATGCACAATTTCCTGGTCTCGCAGCCCGATCTCAACTTCCACAATCCCGACGTTCAGGACGCGCTTCTGGATGCAGCACGGTTCTGGCTGGAGCGTGGTGTTGACGGTTTCCGTCTCGACACCATCAACTTCTATTTCTGCGACAAGGAATTGCGCGACAACCCGGCGCTGGCGCCGGAACTGCGCAATGACAGCACCGCACCCGCGGTCAATCCGTACAACTATCAGGAACATCTCTATGACAAGAGCCGGCCTGAAAATCTGGAATTCCTGAAACGGCTTCGCGCTGTGATGGAGGAATATCCGGCGATCGCCGCCGTCGGCGAGGTTGGCGACAGCCAGCGCGGGCTTGAGATCGTCGGTGAATATACCTCCGGCGATGACAAGATGCAGATGTGCTACGCCTTCGAATTCCTTGCGCCGCAGCAGGTGACGCCGAAGCGGGTGATCGATTCGATCAACGCCTTTGATGCCGCCGCGCCGGAAGGCTGGGCCTGCTGGGCGTTTTCCAACCATGACGTCGTTCGCCACCTCAGCCGCTGGGGCGCGGATGTGGCCGACCAGACGGCCTATGCAAAGATGCTCGGCGCCCTGTTGATGACGCTCAAGGGCTCGATCTGCCTTTACGAGGGCGAGGAACTGGGCCTGACCGAGGCGGATATCGCCTTTGAGGATCTGCAGGATCCCTACGGCATCGAGTTCTGGCCGGAGTTCAAGGGTCGTGATGGTTGCCGCACACCGATGGTGTGGCAGGCAGGCGCGGTCAATGGCGGCTTCTCGACGGCGGACAAGACCTGGCTTCCGGTCTCCTCCGATCATGTGATGAAGGCGGTCGACGTGCAGACTGGTCAGGCGGCTTCCGTGCTTGAGCACTACCGGCGCTTTCTCGCTTTCCGCAGGGTTCACCTGGCTCTTGCCAAGGGTGCAATCGAATTCCTGTCATCGGAAGACGAGACGGTGCTGGTCTTTACCCGCGACCTTTCGGACGAAACCATCCTGTGTGTGTTCAACATGCAGGCAGAGCCGGCAACGGTCCGTTTACCGCAAGGCGTATGGGTTGCGTTTTCAACCGGCGATCACGGTTTCTCCCATGAGGAGGACGGGACTATGGTACAACTTCCTGCCTGGGGCGGCTATTTCGCCCGCCAAGGGGAATAAGGGAAAAGGGGCGAAAAATGACTGGTGTATCCCTCAAGAAGGTCAAGAAATCCTACGGGAATGTCGAGGTTCTTCACGGCATTGACCTTGAAATCGAGCCCGGCGAGTTCGTCGTCTTTGTCGGCCCGTCAGGCTGTGGCAAGTCGACGCTGCTGCGTATGATTGCCGGGTTGGAGGAAATCTCCGGCGGTGACATCACCATCGACGGCCAGGTGGTCAACGAGATCCCGCCCTCCAAGCGCGGCATCGCCATGGTGTTCCAGACCTACGCGCTCTACCCGCATATGTCGGTCTATGACAACATGGCGTTTGGCATGCGCATTGCCAAGGAGAGCAAGGAAGAGATCGACCGGCGCGTCCGTGCCGCTGCTGACATGCTGCAGATCACGGCCTATCTCGATCGACTGCCGAAGGCGCTGTCCGGTGGCCAGCGTCAGCGCGTCGCCATCGGTCGCGCCATCTGCCGCGATCCCAAGGTGTTCCTGTTCGATGAGCCGCTGTCGAACCTTGATGCTGCGCTGCGCGTGGCGACCCGTATCGAGATCGCCAAGCTTAACGACAAGATGGCCGAGACCACGATGGTCTACGTGACTCACGATCAGGTGGAAGCGATGACGCTGGCCGACCGGATCGTGGTGCTGTCCGGCGGCTATATCGAGCAGGTCGGTGCGCCGCTTGAGCTCTACGAGCGTCCGGCAAATCTGTTCGTAGCGCAGTTCATTGGCTCTCCTGCCATGAACATCATGCCGTCCAAGATCACCCGAACGGGCGAGATCACCGAGGTTGAGCTTCGGGATGGCACACGCCTCGAACTGCCGGTCACGACGCCGGAAGAGGATATGGGCAAGGCTGCAAGCTTCGGCGTGCGTCCGGAAGACGTGCGTGAAGCGGCGGAAGGCGAGGATTTTATCTTCGAAGGTAAGATTTCGATCATCGAGGCACTCGGCGAAGTCACGCTCATCTATATCGAGGGTGAACTGGTCGATGAGGAGCCGATTATCGTCAAGCTTCCCGGTATCCATGAAGGAAAACCTGGAGACACGATGCGCTTTGTGGCCGACCCCGAAAAGCGCCATCTCTTCGACGAGAAGGGCCGCAGCTACCTCTATCGCTGACGGCGTAATAGCCATCCGTATCGAATAAAAAACCCCGCCGGTCACACCAGCGGGGCTTTTCTTTCCCGGCACGCGCGCGGAGGGTTGCGCCGTGAAAGTGTGCAGGGCGCTAGACGCCCTGCCAGTTCATCAGAACTTGTAACCGACGCGGGCCATGACGCGGTTGGACGTGTAGTCCTTGGCTTCAAAGCCTGTCAGTGCACCGTTGAAGTCCTTCTTGCCGAAGTCGGTGTAGCGGTATTCAAGACCAGCAAATACGTTTTGGGTCAGGGCGTAGTCAAGACCGGCGCCAACGGTCCAGCCGTTGAATGCCTGATCCTGATTGAGGCCATTGCCGTCGACATAGCCATTGGCAATTGCCCAACCACCGGTCGCGTAAAGCAGAGCGTTGTCGAACGCATAACCGACACGACCGCGGATCGAGCCTTCCCAGTCGGAACCGGCATCTACGCTGTAGGGCAGGCCGACATTGTAGGACTGCTCATTCCAGTTGTAGTCGAGCTCACCTTCAACACCGAGTACGATGTTGTTGTCGAACTGGTAGTTGTAACCGGCGAAACCGCCAAGCTTGGCACCGTCAAAGTCATCACTGCCGATCCTGGCGCCATTATAGTGCATATTGGCGGTCGCCCAGTCGTAACCGGCAGTGCCACCGAGGTAGAAACCCGACCAGTTGAATGTCTGCGGGATAACCTGCGGGGCGATATAGGGCTCTGCCGGTGCCGGCGTGGCAACGACATCGGCAGCTTGTGCGGATGCAGCCATTGCGACAATCGCGGCGGAAGCGAGCAGAAATTTCTTCATAAGAGTCTCCATCTTGTCTTTCGATGAAAGGGAAATGGTGGCAATGATCAATCGTTCAATTAAAAATCCCATTCAAGTGTCAATCCGGTAATTTGTGTTGCCGGAATGCGACACTTTCGGGCTGTCCGATTGTCTTCATATCCCTTCAAACGAAAAGGGCCGGGAAACTGTTTCCCGTGGCTCCCGATTAATGGTGGCTTGTGGTGATTTAGTGGCGGGAAAGCGTACGCAATGCGGCAGACAATCACGGATTGAGTCAGTGTGTTAACGATCCCGCGAGCGCCGTGGGCTGCGGACCAAAACAGGCTTCAAAATGGAGAGGGCCAACTGCTGCGTCCGACTCGTTCTGCTCATGCAGTGTGAAAAGCAAACGCGATGGTGCCGGGCGCGTTTTGAGTGCTGTAATCTCGGTAAGGCGAGGTCGAAACGCAGCCGGAGCGGCCGGCGCAGTCTATGTGCGCCGGCGAGAGTGGTTTCAGTTGAAGAAGACGCTTGCGCCCTCATCGGCAGTGCCGACCTGTTGGCGAAAGGGTGCGAACAATTCACGGCCCATGCCATACTCATTGCCGGAAAGATCGGCGGTCGCTGCATCGCGGGCGTCAAACTCTTCAGCCGGAACGAGCGCTTCCAGTGTGCCATTTTCAGCATCGAGACGCAGTATGTCGCCGTCGCGGATTTTGGAGATCGGGCCGCCATCCTTTGCCTCGGGGGTCACGTGAATGGCCGCGGGCACCTTGCCGGATGCGCCGGACATGCGGCCATCGGTGACAAGCGCCACTTTGTAGCCCCGGTCCTGCAGCACGCCGAGCGGCGGCGTCAACCGGTGAAGTTCGGGCATGCCGTTCGACTTTGGCCCCTGGAAGCGCACCACGGCGATGAAATCGCGGTTGAGTTCGCCGGCCTTGAAGGCGTTCTGCAGGCCCTGCTGGTCGTGGAAAACCACGGCCGGCGCCTCGATGACGCGGCGTTCCGGCTTGACGGCGGAAATCTTGATGACAGCCTTGCCGACATTGCCGGTCAGCATCTTCAGTCCGCCATTGGGCTGGAACGGTTTGTCGTGGGTGGTGAGAACCTTCGGGTCGGCGCTCGGGCCGTCTCCGATTGTCTCGCGCTTCACTGTGCCGTTCTCGCCAAGCTTGATGTCAATGGCATAGGCTTCCATGCCTTCGCCGAAAACGGTGCGGACATCGTCATGCAGGAAACCGGATTTCAGCAGTTGGCGAATCAGATAGCCCATGCCGCCGGCAGCATGGAAATGGTTCACATCGGCAAGCCCATTGGGATAGACCCGCGCCAGAAGCGGCACGATGTCGGACAGGTCCGAAATATCCTGCCAGGTGAGCTGAATACCGCCCGCCCGCGCCATCGCGATCAGGTGCATGGTGTGGTTGGTGGAGCCGCCCGTGGCATGAAGGCCAACCACGCCGTTGACGATCGAGCGTTCGTCGATCATCTGGCCGACCGGTGTAAACTCGTTACCGTTGACGGTGATCGCAAAGGCGCGTTTGACCGCTTCCTTGGTCAGGGCATCGCGCAGCGGGGTGTTTGGATTGATGAAAGAGGAGCCGGGCATGTGCAGGCCCATCATTTCCATCAGCATCTGGTTGGAGTTCGCCGTGCCGTAGAACGTGCAGGTGCCGGGGCCGTGATAGGATTTCGATTCCGATTCCAGCAGTTCCTTGCGGCCGACCTTGCCTTCTGCATAGAGTTGGCGGATCTGCGATTTCTCGTCATTGCCCTGTCCGGTGGTCATCGGGCCTGCAGGAATGAAGATCGTTGGCAGGTGGCCGAAGGTCAGCGCCGCCATGGCGAGGCCGGGTACGATCTTGTCGCAGACGCCGAGATAGACGGCGGCATCGAACATGTTGTGCGAAAGGCCGACGGCAGCCGACATCGCAATCAGGTCGCGGGAGAAAAGCGAAAGCTCCATGCCCGGCTGGCCCTGTGTTACGCCGTCACACATCGCCGGCACGCCACCGGCAACCTGGGCAACACCGCCCGCAGCATGCGCGGCTTCGCGGATCATTTTCGGGTAGGTTTCAAACGGCTGATGCGCCGAGAGCATGTCGTTATAGGCGGTGATGATGCCGAGATTCGGCACGCTGTTACCCGACAGTGCATCTTTTTCTGCGGGGGAACAGACGGCGAAGCCATGGGCAAGGTTGCCGCAGGAAAGAACCGAACGGTGAACGCCCTTCGAAATGGCTTGGTTGACGCGATCGAGATAGATATCGCGCGTGGGTTTGGACCGCTCGACAATGCGGGCGGTGATCTCTGCAATGCGGGGATCGGCGGTCATGGGCTTTTCCTGTTTTCAATAGAAACGCGGAAGGCGCCCGGCAGAACTGTCAGGGCGCCCAGTATATATCCACGGGGGTAGTGGCCCGCGAGAGAACAGCACGGATGGGCATTTCCGCCTCGTCGTTGCCATCGAGGGCCTTATTCAGAACATCCATTTTTTCCTGGCCTTCGATATGCAGGATCAGAAGGCCGGCATTTTCAAGGCTGGAGAAGGTGAAGGTGAGACGCGCTTCCCCCGCGCCTTCAGCATGCATGGCCATCACACCGACCGGCGTCTTGCTATCGAGCGCTTTTGCAAGCGTGTCGCCTCCCGGGAAGAACGATGCGGTGTGCCCGTCGGTTCCCATGCCAAGAACGACAACATCGAAGGGCAGGCTTGTGGCCAACACCTTGTTGGTGACGATCTCGGCCGCCTCCTCGACATTTTCGACATTCTGGTAAAGTGGAATGAAGCGCGCTTCAGCCGCGGGGCCCAGCAGAAGGTTTTCCTTGACCAGGCGGTGGTTCGAGCGCGGATTGTCCTCCGGAACGAACCGCTCGTCGACAAGCGTCACCGTGACCTTCTCCCAGTCGATCGGCGTAGTGGAAAGCGCGCGGAAAAAGGCTTTCGGGGTCGAGCCTCCGGAAACGGCGATGGAGGCCGTTCCGTTGTCAGCGATGGCCGCTGCAAGCCTTTCGGCGACGTCAGCGGCCAGCGCCGATGCCAGCGCATCACCATTTTCAAATTTCTGCAATTTTTTGGTCATGGTTCTTCCGGCTGGTTTGTATTGGCCTCAGAGAGGTTCGTGCCAGGTCCTGCCGTCACGCTCAATCAGCGCAATCGACTTGCTCGGGCCCCAGGTGCCGGCGGTATATCCCTGAACCGGCTGGTTGGTTTCTTCCCACGCCTTCAGGATAGGATCGACCCATTTCCAAGCCACTTCAACTTCGTCGCGACGCATGAACAGCGTCTGGTTGGCGCGAATGACGTCGAGCAGAAGACGCTCATAGGCATCCGGATTGCGCACGTCGAAGGCTTGGGCGAAACTCATGTCGAGCGCGACCTGACGAAGGCGCATGCCGCCCGGACCGGGGTCCTTAATCATCAGCCACTGCTTGACACCCTCATCGGGCTGAAGACGCAGCACCAGTTGGTTGGACGCGATCCGGCCGGCGTTCGGTCCGAAGATCGAGTGCGGGATCTGCTTGAAGGTGATGACGATTTCCGAAAGCCGGCTCGCAAGACGTTTGCCGGTGCGCAGGTAAAACGGCACGCCTGCCCAGCGCCAGTTGTCGATCTCGGCCTTGATGGCGACGAAGGTCTCGGTGTTGGATTCGGCTTCCAGTTCTTCCAGATAGCCCTTGACCGGGCCACCCTTGGAGGCGCCGGCGCGGTACTGGCCGCGCACGGTCAGGTGCCCTGCATTCTCGTCCGTGATCGGCTTCAGCGAGCGCAAAACCTTGAGCTTTTCGTCGCGGACGGCTTCGGCTTCCATCGAATGCGGCGTTTCCATCGCCACCATGCAGAGCACGTTGAGGATGTGGTTCTGTACCATATCGCGCAGCGCGCCTGACTTGTCGTAATAGCCTGCACGCCCCTCTAGACCCACTTCCTCGGAAACGGTAATCTGGACATGATCGATATGGTTGGCATTCCACAGCGGCTCGTAGAGCACATTGGCAAAGCGCAGCGCCATCAGGTTCTGCACGGTTTCCTTGCCGAGATAGTGGTCGATCCGGAAGACCTGTTCTTCCTTGAACACCTTGCCGATCGTGTTGTTGAGCTCCAGCGCGCTGTCGAGGTCGCGGCCAAGCGGCTTTTCAACAACGATGCGGGTCTGCTTGGTGATCAGCTTGTGGTCCCGAATGCCATCGCAGATCGGACCGAAAATACTGGGTGCAACAGCCATGTAGAAGGCACGGACGCGGTCCTTGCCATCTTCCAGCATTTTCTTAAGTGCATCCCAACCCTTGTTGGAGGTGGCGTCAACGGGCACGTATTCGATGCGGGCGAGGAACTTGTTGACCTGAGTGTCGTCATATTCACCGCGCTTGAGATGTTCCTTCAGCGCCTGTTTCGCGCGTTCGCGAAACTCATCGGAGGTGAGTTCCGAGCGGGAAGCGCCGATGATGCGTGTCGGTTCGGTGAACTGACCGGCAATCTGCCTGTGATAGAGCGCGGGCAGAAGCTTGCGCTCCGTCAGGTCGCCGGTGGCACCGAAGACGACATAGTCAAAGGGTTCAACGGGGATCATTTGACTGCTCATGGTCAGTCCTCTCAATCGTCAACAGGGTTGGTGTAGTCTTATCAAATCGATTTAAAAATGCCAGTCCCATTCCGAAAAATCGGAGATTCTCTTTTTCGCTGCGGCCGCGGCCATTGCAGACTAGAAACGATCACGCAGTGCATACCAACTCAGGGCAAGAAACAGCAGAGGCTTGCGCAGCGGTCCACCGCCTGGAAACGACGGTATATCCAAATCCCGGTAAAGTTCCAGATCCTGCGAGCGTCCAGCAATCTCATCGGCATAGAGTTTACCGCAATAGTTTGACAGCATGACGCCATGACCGGAAAATCCGCCGATTGTGGTGACACCCGGCATGGTTTCTTCGACCAGCGGCCGTCGTGGCATGGTGATACCAACCGAACCGCCCCAGGCATGGGTGATCTCGATGTCGGAAAGCTGCGGGTAGACCTCGGCGATCTGCCGGCGCAGATGCTTGCTGATGTCTTTTGGGCTGTCAGCGGAATAGACCTCGCGGCCGCCAAACAGCATTTCACCCGTCGGTGCCTTTCGGAAATAACGCACTACGAAACGGCTGTCGTCGACGGCTTCGCCGCCTGGCAGGATTTTGCTGTCCTTGGGAACCGGCACGGTCGCGGCGATGAACGAACGGATCGGCATGATCTTCGAAGCTGCCTTTGGCTCCAGATGATCGTCGATGTAGCCGTTGCAGGCAATCAGCACACGTTCGGCTGTGATCGTGCCGCGGCTGGTCTCGATCACATTCTTGCCGTCGACACGGTCGATGTTCTCGGCCTTGGTCATTTCATAAAGACGCGCACCTGCTGCCGCGGCGGCCTTGGCGGTGCCGATCAGAAGTTTCAGCGGATGAATGTGACCCGTTCCGATATCGCGCGTGCCGCAGAAAAAGCGATCCGAGCCAAGCCGTTCAGCTGTCTCGCTTTTGCTCATAAACGACAGGTGCGGATAGTTATAGTGTTCAGCCAGAGCGTCGACATGGCGGCGAAAGCTGTATTCCATACCTCTTTTGTGAGCGACGCTCAGTTGGCCGGGCTTGAAATCGATATTGATTTTGTGACCACGGGCAAAATCCAGCAGATGTGATTTGGCGTCTTCGGCGACGCGGAAGAAGGCCTGAGAGCGTTGCTCGCCGAGCTTGGTTTCCATCTCTTCCGGCCACCAGTGCTGGCCGGTTCCGAGCTGTCCGCCATTGCGCCCCGAAGCGCCGTCACCAAAACGGGCCGTATCGATGAGCACGACATCGACGCCGTCCTCCGCCAGCTGACAGGCGGCCTGCAACCCGGTGAACCCGCCGCCAATGACCGCAACATCAGCTGTCGTCGATCCGTCAAGCGCCGGGTAGGTCGGGCGTTCCGGCAATGTCGCCTGATACCATGAAATCCCCGGTGCGATCGGGCTTTGCCAAACCATTTTGCTGGTCTCTCTATTCAGTTCGGGACGATAAGAATATCTCTATCATACATGTAGAAGCAGGAATTCCCGCTCCCACGGGCTGATCACCTCCATGAATGTCTCGAATTCGCCTCGCTTGATGCCAGCATAAAGATCGATGAACTCCCGCGACAGCACGGGCCCGAGCGCCTGTTCGGCCTCCATCAGTGCCAGTGCCTCGAGCAGGCCGCGCGGAAGATCGACAGCGCCTTCATTGGCTGTGTCGGCTGTCGGGGCCGAGGGGTCCACGAGATTTTCGATGCCAAGATACCCGCAGGCAAGCGACGCCGCCAGAGCGAGATAAGGATTGGCGTCCGAGCTCGGCAGACGGTTTTCGACGCGCCGGGCCACCGGATCCGAGACAGGAATGCGAAACGCTGTGGTGCGGTTGTCATAGCCCCAGGCGGTGTTCACCGGGCATGCCATGTCCGGCGCGAGGCGGCGGTAGGAATTGACGTAGGGCGCCATCATCACCAGCGTTGCCGGCACATATTTCTGCATGCCGCCGATGAAATGGAAAAACTCCGGCGACGGATCGCCGTTTTCAAGCGAGAAAATATTCCGGCCCGTCTCGATATCGATAACGGACTGATGGATGTGCATGGCCGAACCCGGCTGGCCCTGCATCGGCTTGGCCATGAAGGTGGCGAAGGTGCCATGCTTGGTGGCTGCCTCGCGGATTGTGCGCTTGAAATAAAACACCTGATCGGCAAGTTCCAGCGGGTCGCCATGCCTGAGGTTGATCTCAAGTTGGGCCGGCCCTTCCTCATGGATCAGCGTATCGATTTCGAGGCCTTGTGCCTCGCTGAAATGATAGATGTCGTCGATCAGTTCGTCGAATTCGTTGATGCCGGCGATCGAATAGGCCTGGCCGGCGACGATAGGACGGCCGGACCGGCCGACCGGCGGGACCAGCGGCAAGTCGGGATCGTCATTCTTGGCGACAAGGTAGAACTCGATTTCCGGCGCCACCACGGGCCGCCAGCCGCGCTTTTCATAAAGCTCAATCACACGTTTGAGCACGTTGCGCGGCGTATAGGGGACTTCCTGACCGTCGGCCCCGACGACATCGCAGATGACCTGCGCTGTGGGATCGGATTCCCACGGCACGGCGGTCAGTGTCGAAAGGTCCGGTACCAGTTTGAGATCATTGTCACGCGGCTCGTAGCGAAAACTGCCGCTCTCATCCGGATACCCGCCTGAGATGGTATGGCGGTAAAGTGCGGACGGCAGCGCGAGTGAGGTGTTGGAGGTGAATTTCGACGACGGCATCATCTTGCCGCGCGGCACACCGGCAAGATCCGGTGTAATGCATTCAATGTCCTCGATGCCGCGCAGCTTTAGCCAGCGAGCGGCGGCCTTCCAGTCTTCGACACCGCGTTCCGATGTCGGCGGAACGACGGCGGACTTTTTGACCCGCTTGGCCTTGCTTGTGGGCGTTCTGCTCGCGGTTTTTATAGTCGATTTTTTTACTGGCATTTCTCTGGCCGTTTTGTCATTGCGCTGCGTGTATCATAACGACGGCGCGCGTCTTGGCGAGGGGGGCTTGTTGACTTTCTGTGCGCCATTGCGAACAAGACCGACTTTAAGCAGGCAGAAAACCATGCGCGAATTTGATGTAGTCATCCTTGGTGCCGGGGCCGCTGGCCTGATGTGCGCGGCACGCGCTGGTCAGCGCGGCCGCAAGGTGCTTGTCATCGACCATGCCAGAAAACCTGCGGAAAAAATCCGCATCTCAGGCGGTGGGCGCTGCAATTTCACCAATATCGGCGCGGGCCCGCAACAGTTCCTGAGTGAGAATCCGCATTTCGCCAAATCGGCCTTGGCCCGCTACACATCGGCTGATTTTGTCGCGCTTGTCGATCGGTATGGCATTGCCTGGCACGAGAAGACGCTGGGGCAGCTGTTCTGTGACGGGTCGGCGAAGGAAATCATCGCCATGTTGCTTGATGAGTGCCGGGTCGGTGGCGTCGAAATCTGGCTCGAAACCGCAGTGTCCGATATCCAGCATGACGGAGGCCGGTATCGGCTTTCGCTGGGCGGCAGGCCAGTCACCGCCCGTTCTCTGGTGGTCGCGACAGGCGGCAAGTCCATTCCGAAGATGGGTGCGACCGGATTCGCCTATGATGTGGCCGCCCGCTTCGGAATTTCTGTCGTCGAACCACGACCCGGGCTTGTGCCGTTTACGCTTGATCCTGGTTTGCAGGCCGATCTTGAACCGCTTGCCGGTATCGGCGTTCCGGTGGAAATTGCCTGCGGTGCGGGTCGTTTCCGCGAGGCAATGCTCTTTACCCACCGCGGCCTGTCAGGGCCCGCTGTTCTGCAGGTTTCTTCTTACTGGTCGCCCGGTGACGAAGTGACGGTCAGGATCCGGCCGGATATCATGCTTTCGGACGCGCTGACGACGGCTAAGAGGGACAAGGGCCGGCAAGCTGCCGCAAATGCGCTTACTGACCACCTGCCAAAGCGGCTTGCTCACTATTTCGCCGATCGTGCCGCGGTGGACGGCCATCTCGCCGACCTGTCCGACAAGGTGCTTCAGCGTCTGGCGTCGTCGATCCAGGACTGGCGTTTCAAACCTGCCGGCACGGAAGGCTACCGGACTGCGGAGGTAACGCTTGGCGGCATCGACACGCTGGCCCTTTCATCGCGAACGATGGAAGCCAGCGCGGTGCCGGGGCTGTATTTCATCGGTGAGTGCGTGGATGTGACCGGTTGGTTGGGAGGGTATAATTTCCAATGGGCCTGGGCATCCGGCGTTGCGGCGGGCGAGGCTGTCTGACTTCGATATCGTCTATGATGCCGCCTTCATGTGACTGCTCAATCTTCAGCAACGATGGTCGGGTACCGTGCTTACGCCGTTGCAGGTCCAGTATTGATGACGTCCGGAATGCGGCCAAGACCTAAACCTTCTACCCCGTGGAAGGGTCTGGCCTCATTCAAGCAATTCCGACGGCGTGTCGACCCGACGGGCCAGTGCCGCAATCGCGTTGCCGCTGATCCGCAGGGAAATCGGCAACGCGTCTGCATCCTCGCCCCATGTTGTCAGCAGGGCATCAATCTGGCCGGTGTCGATATCGACGTCGCCCGCGAGGCGGACCTTCCCTTGTGCGGTCTCCATTTCCATCGATTCGAGATGGACCGTGGTCCCCGAGAGGGATCCCCGGCCTGCAACCGAGACAAACTTGAAAGGTTCGCGTCTCAAGGGCGAAAATGCGAAATTGTCACTGCTTCTGGCAGATTGCAGAATGCCTCCCAGATCGAGCCATGACAGGCTGCCCTCGCGCCCGGCGAACCGGAATTGGCCGGTCAGTTTTTCCTGTCTGCGATCACTGAGCGGTGAGGGGGCCTCGTAGGACATCTCCAGATCAAACTGATCGCTTTCAAGCGGCACGCTGAAGCCGAGCTGTTTAAACAGCGGATCGGAGCGCACATTCTCCGCATTCATGCGGACACTGGCGGTGCCGTTGTCGCGCACGGCGACATGGGCATATAAGGATCCCTGATCGAGCCGGCTGTCGGCAATGTCGAAACTAGTCTGCTCGCGGCTGCGAATGATGCTGGCCGCCACGTCGCGAAGGGTGACGTCGGACAATCTGACCGACCCTGCCGAAACGCGCAGATCCAGTCGTGCCAGCGGCAATTCGTTTTCCGAGCCATTCGCAGCAGCGGGCGCGAACGCGTTGATCCACGCCGGCAGGGATGATTGGGCGTCAAACAGCGAGACCTCCTTGAAGGCCATTGTTGCGGAAACTTCGGCCGGACCATCTGCAGAGGGAGGGGTCATGTCCAGGACGCCGTTGCCACGCGCTGTGTCAATCGTAATGTCGACGGGCGAGAATCTGAGCGAGCCGGCACTTTGCGAGACTTTGCCCTTGAGAGATGCGGTCTCAACGTTCTTCAGCAGGGTCGATTCGACGCCCAGTCCTGTCATTAGCTGCTGCAATTGTGTGGTTGAAAGCGAAAATGTACCGTCGAGCAGATAGGGGCGGTTGCTAGAGGCCATGCCATCAAAACGGATATTGGCCGTGTCATTGGCGATGGTCAGGTTGATCGCTGAGGCTCGGCCGGCAATCATGGCCGCTGCATTTTGCGCTGTCAGCGTGACCCGGGTCGGCCGATCGGCAATCACTGCTGATCCCGAAAAACGCGCCGTGCCGGTTAAAACAGGCCACTCCAGGGTCGCATTCACATCGTTCACGATTGACGTCTGCCCATCAAGGGTAAAGCCGAGTGTGCTGTTGGTCAGTTCAAGGGAATCGAGCCCTTCGGCGTGCATACTCGTGTCGTGTTCGTTGAGGATGCTATCGATTGTTTCGCCGAGGTTGTTGGCAGGAGCGCCCAGGGAGGCTTCCGGTTTCTCCAGGATGATGATGGCGTTATCGAGGGTGAAGTCGGAAAAGGCCGGGTCCCCGGAAAGAGCGCCGAACAGACCGAAGCGGGCCGAGAGGGTGGCGCCGTTTCCGTATATCAGCGGCCCTGTCCCGTCGGGCCTGGAAACTGCAACCGACGTCGCCGTTATCCGCGGTCGTGGCCAAAAGGAGATGTCCGAAGTACCTGCAATGCTGGCCGGTGCACCGAGCCATTCGGTCAGGCCGTCTGTCAGGTTTTTCGCCATCGTATTTGGCGCGATGATCATCGGAACGAGATAGTATGCGGCAATGCCCAGCAGAAGAATGCCGGCCAGCGCGCGGCGCAAAGGTTTCTGCCTTCGTGTGGTTGCGGTGTTCTTACCTGTCAGGAATTTGATCATCTGGCCGGATACTGCGTTGCTGACATCATTGTGCGGCGATAGCGGAAAACGCACGTCGACACAATCACGCAGGTTATTTTGATGCCCGGGACGGCACGCTATGCCTGCGGCCACAGGGCCGGTTTCAAGACCGCTTCAAAGGTGGAAGGACGCGTCTTTGACGCTGCCGTGCGTTTCTTGAAGCTGCAAGCAGTTCCGGTTATCTGCAAGTGAACAATATATGCGCTCGACCTTATTTCCGGATCAACCATTGCAATCTGCAGGGCAAGGGCCTATATCACCGTCATCGACCATTGCTAGCGACGTTGTCCGAGGGCCGTTTGGCTCCGTCTGATTTCCTCTCAAAATCGATCTTATTCCGCTAGGTATTGCGGAACACACTACGATTGAAAGGAAATCGTTATGAATACTGGCACCGTTAAATGGTTTAACGCCACCAAGGGCTTCGGTTTTATCCAGCCTGATGATGGTAGCACGGACGTCTTTGTACACATCTCTGCCGTAGAGCGCGCTGGAATGCAGTCGCTTAATGACGGTCAGAAATTGCAGTACGAAATCGTTCGCGATAACCGCTCTGGAAAGAGTGCGGCCGACAACCTTCAGGCGGCTTGATTTATTGCTTTCCCGGTTGACCACGGATGTACTGGCAGCTGGATTGTGCAATGTGGGGATCCCCCTGATTTCAAGCCCGACGTAATTGTCATCGCTGTTGCTGACCACGGATGTACTGGCAGTGACGCAGAGGAGGTCGGGTTATTCCCGGCCTTTTTGTTTTCGCTTCGCCCCGCGCGCTCGTTACTGAGCCTGCGCGGTGGTGGATGCGGAGAAACAGAAACAGGAACAAGGAGGTTTTCTTGCAGGTACTGGTAAGAGATAACAATGTCGATCAGGCGCTTCGCGTTCTGAAAAAGAAAATGCAGCGCGAAGGTATCTTTCGCGAGATGCGTGCGCGTCGTTCTTACGAGAAGCCTTCGGAAAAGCGGAACCGTGAAGCGGGTGAAGCTGTGCGTCGTCTGCGCAAGCTGAAGCGCAAGCAGATGCAGCGCGAAGGGCTTCTCCCCGCCGCGCGCAAGAAGCGGTAAACGGCCGATCGGCCGGAGTGCCGGCCAACCATTCCTCCACTTCAGGGAGACCGTGCATGACCGCTACCAAAGATGAATTCTTCAAGCCCGGACGAATGTCGGCAACCGACAAGGCGTCGATGACCGACCGTACGGCGAAAGCGATCATCGCGGAAGAGAATACGCAGCTGCAGAGCAAGACCGAGCGGCTGCGTCGTATGAGGCTTGAGCGCGAAGCGGTAGAGCCCGCGCCGGCACCAAAAAAGAAACGAGCAAAGCGTACCACCGCCTGAGGCGGAACACGTTTTGGCAATGCCTTTCGGCCCGCAGTTTTGCGGGCCGTTTTGCGTTTGGGCCTTTGGTCCCGATTGGCCGGACGAAGACACAGTGTTCATCGGTCCGGGAATTGAAGTGAAGCCCTGACGGGGGCACATACCGTTTCAACAGCCATCCCGGCAGATCGGGGTGCGAACAGTGATATCGGGTGCCTCGTTCGCCCTTTTGAAAAGGTATGCCATCATGAAGAATATCGGATTTCTGTCCTTCGGCCATTGGACGCCCTCGTCGCAGTCGGGCACCCGTTCGGCGGGCGATGCGCTTCTCCAGTCAATCGATCTTGCTGTCGCCGCAGAAGAGCTCGGCGCCGACGGCGCTTATTTTCGCGTTCATCATTTCGCGCGTCAGCTGGCCTCGCCGTTTCCGCTTCTCGCCGCCATCGGTGCAAAGACAAGCGGGATCGAGATCGGCACGGGCGTGATCGATATGCGCTATGAAAATCCGGCCTACATGGTCGAGGACGCAGGCGCGGCCGACCTGATTGCCGGCGGGCGTCTGCAGCTCGGCATTTCGCGCGGTTCGCCCGAACAGGTGATCGACGGCTGGCGCCATTTCGGCCACCTTCCGGGCGAAGGCGAAGATGATGCTGTCATGGCCCGCCGCCACACCGAAACCTTTCTCGACAGGCTTGAGGGCAAGGGGTTTGCCGAACCCAACCCGCGTCCGATGTTTCCCAATCCTCCCGGTCTTTTGCGCATCGAGCCGCATTCGCAAGGTCTGCGCCAGCGTATCTGGTGGGGATCAGCCACCAATGCGACGGCTGAATGGGCGGCACGCCTTGGCATGAACCTGCAGAGTTCAACGCTGAAATTCGACGAAACCGGAGAGCCGCTGCACAGGCAGCAAGCCGACCAGATTCGCGCCTTTCGTGCTGCCTGGAAGGCGGCCGGGCATGATTGGGAACCGCGTGTTTCGGTCAGCCGTTCGATTTTCGCGCTCGTCAATGACATGGATCGGGCCTATTTCGGTCGGGGCGGCAATGAGCAGGATCTCGATTGGTTATCTCGACGAGAAAACCCGTGCTGTCTTCGGCCGCTCTTATGCCGCAGAACCCGACCGGTTGATCGAACAGCTGAAGGGGGATGAAGCCATCGCGGAGGCAGACACCTTGCTGCTGACTGTGCCGAACCAGTTGGGCGTGGCCTACAATGCCCATGTTATCGAGGCGATCCTGAAATATGTCGCGCCGGGCCTGGGCTGGCGCTGATGCCGATTTGTCTTGCTTTTTGAGCAGTGAAAGGCGCACCGCCAGCGGTGTGCCCTTTCTATTGCAGCGTTGAAAATGCCTTCCATGTGGATTTCATCGCTTGCCGAAATCTCTGTTCGAATCTAGGCTTCTGTAAATAAAGGCAAAACGTCACGGATTTTTTGCCTGTTTCCGGGTGGGGGCTCGAGGACGACCGGATCGTGCATGGTTTGCACGGGCGTCACTTCGTGCATTTCGGAATATAAGGGGTCATGATTTGCAGTTTTTCGATACAATTTTCGGCTACATCAATGATTTGACGTGGGGATGGGCACTCGTGCCTTTCCTCGTGGTGCTCGGTGTGTTTTTCACCGTCGCGAGCGGTTTCGTGCAGTTCCGGTTCTTCAAGCGCATGTTCAGGGTGCTGTGGGGCGATGAGGATAGCGATCCGAGCAAGATCAGTGCCCGCGAGGCGCTGTTCGTTTCCGTCGGCGGACGTGTCGGCGGCGGCAATATCGCCGGTGTGGCGGTTGCGATCACGGCGGGTGGGCCGGGTGCGGTTTTCTGGATGTGGGCTATCGCGCTTGTCGGCATGTGTTCCGCACTCGTCGAGGCGACGCTTGCGCAGGTCTTCAAGCGCACAACCACCGAAGGCGACTATCGCGGTGGGCCGGCACGGGCCATCATTCACGGCCTGGGTGAGAATTATCGCTGGCTGGCAATCATTTATGCGATCTGCCTGATTGCCTCCTTCGCCATTGGCTTCAACGCCTTTCAGGGCAATACCGTTGCTGGCGCGGCAGCCGACAGTCTCGGTGTTCCGCGCTATGCCACCGGCATTCTTCTGGCCGTGGCCACAGGTTTCATCGTCTATGGCGGTATTCATCGCATTGCCAAGGTCTCCGATGTCATCATCCCGATCATGGCCTTCGGCTATATCGCCATGGCGCTCGTCATCATTCTGATGAACATCACAGCCCTGCCAGGCGTGATCTGGGATATCGTCGCCAATGCGCTGGGCTTTCGGGAAGCTGTTGCCGGCGGGGTCGGCGCTGCGGTCGCCAACGGCCTCCGGCGCGGCCTGTTTTCCAATGAGGCCGGGCTTGGCTCTGCGCCCAACGTTGCCGCGACGGCCTATGTCCGCCATCCGGTCAGCCAGGGCATTACCCAGAGCTTCTCGGTGTTCATCGATACGATGATCATCTGCTCATGCACGGCCTTTGTCATCTTGCTCGGCGATGTCTATCAGCCGGGACAGGCGGATGTTGACGGCGTCATCCTCACCCAGCAAAGCATGGTCTCTCATATGGGCAACTGGGCACAGTATTACCTGACAGCGGCAATCTTCCTGTTCTCGTTCTCATCGATCATCTACAACTACTATCTCGGTGAGAATGCGCTGGCCTTCATGACGGAGAAGCCGAATGCGGTGCATATCCTGCGCATCGCCATAGTCGCGATTGTGTTCATTGGTGCTGTGGCGCCCGGGGCAACGGTGGTGTTCAGCTTCTCTGATCCGATGATGGGCATTCTGGCGGTGGTCAACCTGCTGGCGATGATGATGCTGTTCCCGATCGCGCTGAGGCTGATCAACGATTTCCGGGCCCAGCTTAACTCAGGGGTCAAACGACCGATCTTCGATCCGAAGAAGTTCCCCGATCTCGATACCGACGAAACGGCCTGGCCCGACGCAAAATAGCATGCGGGCAACGTCAATTTTGAGGACGCGGCGGCGATAAGCCGCCGCGTTCATTTTGAAATGGTGCGAAGGAAACCTCTCATGATGACACTGCCGTTTTTCATTTGTGCGGCAGCACTTTTCAGTGCTTGGCGCGGACAGCGCAGCGTTGCGGTGCTTTTGACCGTTTTCGCCGTTCTGATGCTTTTCGTTTTGTTCAGATTGCACGCGACAGACGTGCTCGATATCGACCTTTGAGGTGATCCATGCCTGTCCGTATTGCCCATCTTCTTAATGTGCTGGCGCTTCTTGCCATTTCCTTCGTGCTTCTGTTCGCGTTTTACGACCAGTTCGCCAATGGTGAGCTGCCATGCCCGCTTTGTCTGCTGCAACGCGCTGGCTTCGTCATTGTCGGAACCGGGCTGGCGCTCAATGTGCTGCTCGGCGTGGATGCCCGTCACTATGGTGTGATGCTTCTTGGCGCGCTGGCCGGCGGCGCGGCGGCGCTCCGACAGGTCGCGCTGCATGTGGTTCCCGGAACCGGTGGCTATGGCGCGCCGTTCCTGGGTATGCATTTTTACAGCTGGGCGTTCTTCCTGTTTGCAGCCGTGGTGCTAGGTACCGGCGTGATGCTTGTTCTTGGCCCTTCACGCGCGTCCGAGCGGGTGCGCCGCGGTGGGCTCGGCCTGATTGCCGTTGCCCTGTTTGCGGTGATGACGCTCGGAAACGGTGTTTCGACGCTTGCCGAATGCGGCGGCGGACTGTGCCCGGACAATCCGGTCAGCTACGAAGCGCTCGATTCGCTTTTGGGGCGCTGAGCGGCATTGCGGGAAACGGCTGGGCCGGCTTCGTACCAGCCCTTGCTGCGGTTGACGATAGCAACCACCGACAGCATTACCGGCACCTCGATCAGCACACCGACAACTGTTGCCAGTGCCGCACCGGAATTGAACCCAAACAGGCTGATGGCGGCGGCGACGGCCAGTTCGAAGAAATTGGACGCGCCGATCAGGGCGGAGGGGCCTGCGACGCAGTGCTCCTCGCCGGATGCACGGTTGAGGACGTAGGCGAGTCCTGAATTGAAATAAACCTGGATCAGGATCGGAACCGCCAGAAGCGCGATGATCATCGGCTGGGCCAGGATCTGCTCGCCCTGAAACGAAAACAGCAGCACCAGCGTGGCCAGCAGTGCCACTAGAGAAACGGGCTGGATTTTTGCCAGCAACGCCTCGAGTCTTGTCGTAGAACCGTTCCTGATCAGGCTCTTGCGGATGATTTGTGAAATGATCACCGGAATGACGATGTAAAGCGCGACCGAAAGCACCAGCGTCGACCACGGCACTGTGATGGCGGAAAGGCCGAGCAGCAGTGCGACGATCGGCGCGAAGGCAACAATCATGATGGTGTCGTTAAGCGCGACCTGTGACAGCGTGAAATGCGGCTCGCCCTTGGTCAGGTTCGACCACACGAACACCATGGCAGTGCAGGGGGCGGCAGCCAGAATGATGAGGCCGGCGATATAGGAATCGATCTGGTCTGCCGGCAGCAGCGGCCGGAACAGCCAGCCGATGAACAGCCAGCCGAGCAGCGCCATCGAAAATGGTTTCACCGCCCAGTTGACGAACAGCGTGACGCTGATGCCGCGCCAGTGGCGGCCGACCTCTGTAAGAGCGGAAAAATCGATGCGTAGCAACATCGGGATGATCATCAGCCAGATGAGCACGGCGACCGGCAGGTTGACGCGGGCGATCTCAAGTGCGCCGATCGCCACGAACACGGACGGGAAAAAATGGCCGAGCGCGATACCGGCGACGATGCACAGCGCCACCCACAGGGTCAGATATCGTTCGAATGTGGACATTTCAGTCTGCCTTCCGGGCTGTTTCGGTCGCGCCATCCATGGCGCCGATTTCTCTCAGCTTTGTATCGAAGTCCTCAGCCTGGACCGCGGCATTATGCAAATTGATGAAGGCCATGATACGGCTTTTGAGGTAGGTGGCCGTCTGGGCAAAGGCCTGGCGCTTTTCCTCCTCCGTACCCTCGACATAACTGGGATCTTCAACCCCCCAATGAGCGCGCTTTCCAGGTCCGCGCATGATCGGGCAGGCTTCACCCGCCGCGTCGTCGCAGACAGTGATGATGAAATCGATTTCAGGTGCTCCGGGCCTGCTGAACTCATCCCAGCTCTTGGAGCGGAACCCCTCGGAGCGATAGCCCCTATCCTTAAGCGTTTCCAATGCAAGCGGATGCAGGGCACCCTTCGGGTGGCTCCCGGCGGAAAAGGCACGGAAGCGACCATTCCCTTCTCCGTTGAGGATCGCTTCTGCCAGAATCGAGCGGGCGGAATTACCCGTGCAAAGAAACAGGACATTATAGGTCTTGTCGGTCATAGTGGGTGTCTCCCGGTTGATGAGCCCGTGCGTTTGGTCGCCGGGGTTTTCACAACATGGTGTTAGGTCTGCGATCAATGGCGCACACAGGTCCGCATTTCCTCCGCAGCAATCGCGCAACAGGAAGAGCATGGCCGAGCGCAGTTTTTCGAGGTCCGCGCGATAGATGATAGACCGTCCCTGTCGCGCTCCTGTGACAATGCCAGCATGCGTCAGTGTGTTGAGGTGGGCCGACATGGTGTTCTGCGGTATCTCAAGCCGGCGGGCGAGTTCGCCGGCGGCAACGCCGTCTGGCTCCGCTTCAACAAGCAGGCGGAAGGCCTGAAGCCGGGAGGGCTGGGCAAGGGCGGCGAGCACGGCGATTGTTTCTGTATTATCCATATATCCAGAATAATGGATATAAATATGGAGTCAATCTGTTTCTGTGGGTCGCTTGCTGCCAGTTCATCTGTTCAAGGGGGCAAAGAGCCGAGGGTCTAAAGACTGGTACGTGACCTCAGAGCGGCCACCAGCGTACCCTCATCGAGATAATCGAGTTCGCCGCCGACCGGCACGCCGTGGGCCAGACGGGTGACCTTGATATCCATGCCCTCGAGCTGGTCGGTGATGTAGTGGGCGGTTGCCTGACCCTCGATCGTGGCATTGACGGCGATGATCAGCTCCTTGACCTCGCCAGTCTTCACCCGGTCGACAAGGGCGGCGATGGTGAGGTCATCCGGCCCGACGCCATCAAGCGGCGACAGCGTGCCGCCGAGGACGTGATAGGCGGCGTTGAGTGCTGCCGCGCGTTCCAGTGCCCACAGATCGCCGACATCTTCGACCACGATCACGAGGCTCTGGTCCCGCGTTGGATCTGTGCAGATCGTGCACGGATCTGCGGTATCGACATTGCCGCAGGTCGAGCAGATCTTCACCTTGTCATAGGCATCCTGCATGGCACCAGAAAGCGGCCCCATCAACTGGTCGCGCTTCTTTATCAGGTGCAGCGCCGCACGCCGCGCAGAACGCGGGCCCAGCCCCGGTACTTTCGCCAGAAGCTGGATCAGTTTTTCGATTTCGGGACCGGTGACTCGTTTTACCATATCCCTCCACTAACGCATCGGCTGCCAAAACGGAATCCGTTTTTGCGGCCGTCGTCTTTGACAACGATACCGTTCGAAGCGACAATTCCGCCGGAAGAGAGGACATCATGAAAATAGCGGCTCTCTGTATCGGTGCACCGGAGGTGACTGACGGTGTCAGCCATAGCACCGGTATTTTCAAGCGCCCGGTTGCCGGCCTCGTCCGGGTCGGAACGGAAGGGATCGTGGGGGATCATATCGGCGACCGAGAAAATCATGGCGGCGTTGATCAATCCGTCTATCTGGAAGGCTCGATCTCGCTCGACTGGTGGGAGAAAGAGCTCGGTTTTCCTTACCAGCCCGGGATGTTCGGCGAAAATCTCGTGGTCGAAGGGCTCGATAACCGCGAGGTCATCGTCGGCGATCGATTCATCATTGGCGATTTGGTGCTCGAGGTTACCTCGTGCCGCATTCCCTGCAATACCTTCGCAAGGCGCATGGACGACCCGAAATTCGTCAAGCGCTACTGGCAGGCCGCCCGTCCGGGCGTCTATTGCCGGGTCATCACGGCGGGCGAGATCGCCGACGGCCGTGCTGTAGAATACCGTCGGTTTGAGGGTGCCCGCGTGCCACTCCCGGAGATGATGGTGAATTTTGGCAGGAAGCTCGCACCGGAGGACAGGGCGCGCTATCTGGCGGCGCCCGTCCACTGGAAGCTGCGCAGGGAACTGGAAGGACAATCGGACTGAACCCGACCTATCGCGTGGCAATCGCCACTGCTGCGCCGCCGATCATACCGGCGCTGAGGCGGTTTGCGATTTTCATCGCGCGCGGGCTCTTGAGCAGTCTGCGTGCCTTCGACGCCATGAACACCCAGGAGAGATCGACAATGGCGAGGACGATCAAAAGCGTCGCCGTCAGTTCGAGCCAGCCCAGAAGGGTGACGCTGCCGAGATCGATGATCGTCGGCAAAAGCGCGACGTAAAACATCATGATTTTCGGATTGCCGAGGGTGACGCTCATGCCGGTCAGGAACATCTTCCAGCCTGAGCCCGCGCTTGGCAATTCTTCACCGTTCGCCGCCGGGTCGGCCGTCCACATCTTCCAGGCCAGGTACACAAGATAGGCAACACCGGCCCATTTGATCGCGACGAACACACCGTGGAAGCTGGAGGCGACCGCCACCAGCCCAAACACGGCAAGCATCAGCCACAACGCCTCGCCCAGCCACATTGCCGCCAGAAACGGCAGCACATCGCGGTGCCCGCGTGCCAGAACCCGGGCGACAAGGGCGGCCACGCTCGGCCCCGGCGAACCGGCGGCCACGAACAGCGTGATGGCGAAAAGGGCGAGCGCGCCGAGCGTCATGGCTGCAATCCTAGAACGGCAGCTTCATGCCAGGGGGATCGGCAGCCCGGCGGTGATTTCCTTGGTCATGTCCTCGGCCTTCTGCTCGGCGCGGTCCTTGGCGTCGCGGTGGGCGGCGACGATCAGGTCTTCCAGCATCTCCGCATCATCCCCGGACAAGAGCGTCGGGTCGATCTTGATGGAGATCATCTCACCCTTGCCGGTCATCTTGACATTGACCATGCCGCCGCCGGAAACGCCGTCGACCTCAACGGCTGCAATATCCTGCTGCAGCTGCTCCATCTTGGCCTGCATTTCCTTCATCTTGCCCATCATGCCCATCAGGTCGCGCATGGTCTTCTCCTCATTCTCTGTTCAAATGTGTCTGGTTGGGTGTCAGTTGTCGAGATCGTCTTCGGGAAGAACATCGCCATCCTCGTTGACGGCGGCATCGGGTGCGCCGTCTGGGCCGGATTCGTTCTCGGTGCTTTCGTTTTCTTCCGCCCGCACGCGCACATCGGTGATCTTCGCACCGGGGAAGAATTTCAGGATCGAGGCAATCTCGGGGTCCTCGCGGGCATCCCGGAAAAGCTTTTCGCGGACGGCGTTTTCCGCTTCCACAAGTGTTGCTTCGCCCTGCTCGCGGCTGAGGCTGACGAACCAGCTTTCGCCGGTCCATTCGCGCAGCTTGGTTCCGAGTTCGTTGAGGAAGGTCTGCGAGGCACCGTCCTGCAGATTGACCTCGAGCCGGCCCGGCTCAAGGCGTACCAGCCGCACAAAATTACGGATCTGGGCGCGGATCAGCGGCGCGCGGTGCTTGGAACAAAGGTCGGTAATGTCCTGCAGCGACTTGATCGCGGATGTCTTCGGCGGTTCCTGCGCGCTGGCCGTTGCCGGCTCGGGCTGCGGTGCCTCTTCGGCCGGTGTGGTCTCTGCGGGGTCAGGCTGAGGGTCTCGGAGGCCTGCGGGCGCAGCATGGTGACCGTCGCCGATGGCCGGGAAGGGGAGGCTTGCGTTGCCTGAGCCGAGCCCGCGCGGGCGCTCGCGCCGCCACTCGTGCCTCCGCCCTGGGGCGATGCCGATGGACGAGAGGGATGGCTTTGCGGCTCGCTGCTTTCCAGCGCCAGAAGCCGCCTCGCGGCATCCTCGGGCGAGGGTAGGTGGGCCGCATGCGTCAGCCGGATCAGCACCATCTCGGCTGCACCGTAGGGGCGGGCGGCATTTTCCGTTTCCGGAATGCCTTTCAGCAGCATCTGCCAGATGCGTGAAAGGGCTGAGACCGCGACGGCTTCGGCAAACTCCTGACCCCGCGCTCGCTCGACCTCGCTCAGCGATACGTCTTCTGCGCCTCCCGGCACATATTTCAGACGCGTCACCAGATGGGTGAAATCGGCAAGGTCGTTGAGTACGACCACCGGATTTGCGCCGGCCTCGTATTGGGCCAGGAACTCCTGCAGGGCCGCTTTTACATTGCCGCTGACGATATGACCGAAGAGATCGACGATCCGGGTGCGGTCGGCAAGGCCGAGCATGGCGCGAACGGCGGATGCCTCGACATGGCCGTTGCCGTGGGAGATCGCCTGGTCAAGCAGGGATAGCCCGTCACGGGCGGAGCCTTCGGCTGCGCGCGCGATCATCGACAGCGCCTCGTCCTCGATCTCGACGCCTTCCTTGGCGGAGATCGTGGAGAACAGCCGTACCAGATCGGCGGCGGGGATGCGGCGCAGGTCAAAGCGCTGGCAGCGCGACAGCACCGTGATCGGAACCTTGCGGATCTCGGTGGTGGCGAAGATGAATTTCACATGTTCCGGCGGCTCTTCGAGCGTCTTCAACAGGCCGTTGAAGGCCTGGGTGGAAAGCATGTGCACTTCGTCGATGATGTAGACCTTGTAGCGTGCCGTCGACGGTCGGTAACGCACCTGATCGATGATCTCGCGGATATCGTCGATACCGGTATGCGAGGCGGCGTCCATCTCGATTACATCGACATGACGGCCGTCCATGATCGCCTGGCAGTGCTCGCCGAGTTCCTTCAGGTCGATCGTCGGCTTGTCTACCGTATCGGTCTTGTAATTGAGGCCGCGTGCCAGAATGCGCGCCGTCGTCGTCTTGCCGACACCACGCACGCCTGTCAGCATATAGGCCTGCGCGATCCGCCCGGTCTCGAATGCGTTGGTCAGCGTTCGCACCATCGGCTCCTGGCCGACCATCAGGTCGGAGAAGTCCTTGGGGCGGTATTTGCGCGCCAGAACGCGATAGCCGCCGTCTGCAGCGTCGTTCTTCGGCTCAATGTCTGATGCGTCGTCGGCCATTGCCACTCATATTGGTTGTTGTCCGGCCGGCTTCAACGGCTGGCAGACCGCGAGGATAGTCGAGACCCGTCGCAGGAGTCACGGAAGCGGCGGCAGTTTGGCAGAGCTTGCCGAGAAATGCACAGGATTTTTGATCGCCTGCGCCTGACTGCCTCAAGCGGTGGTTTCCTGGCAGACATCGACCCAGGCGGCCCCGGTGATTTCGGCCATGCGTTCCGGCCCAATCCGCACGGCGGCATTTCGCGCACCTGCCGCCGGGTAGACTTCTTCGAATGCCTGCAGGCTTATATCGCAGTAAATCGTGATCGGCTGAGCCAGACCAAAGGGGCACACGCCACCAACAGGATGGCCGGTGATGGCCTCCACATCATCAAGCGGCAGCATGCGGATCTTGCCGCCAAACGCGGCCTTGGCTTTCTTGTTGTCGATGCGGGCATCGCCGCGGGCGACGAGAAGAAAGCGCTCGTCCTTGACGGAAAAGGAAAGCGTTTTGGCAATTTGCGCCGGCGCAACGTCATGGGCCGAGGCAGCCTCTTCCACAGTGGCACTGCTTTGGTCCGTCTCGATGATCGCTATATCGGGGGCAGCCTCGCTCAGATGAGCGCGAACGCTGTCGATACTCATTGGACGTCTCCGTTGGATAAGGAGAGGGTGGGAGACCGGCACGATGACCCGTGCACAACTCGTTGGGGCTGCTTCCTTCCGGACCTGACCCGGTTGGCGAGGGGCACGTCCACCACCAGCCTCCCGGTCGCAGATATCGTCAATTTGCGGATTGATTGCAAGCGTGGCTCGCAAAAAATATCGACGGATGTCGGGCCGGTCGCTTTTGCACCACGCTTTTGCGGTTATAGCCTTGCGTCTGTTTGATACACATGTCTGGATAGAGCACGGTGGAGAAACGGCAGAAGTCCGGGGCGGTATTCAACAAAAAACGGGGGCAACATGCAGGAATTCAAGCTTGATGAACGTTTGCAGGGGGACAGCGTACTGGTCGCATCTCTTGGGCTTTCTGAGCTTCGGCTGATGCGGGACGAGCGCTGGCCATGGCTTCTGCTGGTGCCTAAGCGGGCGGGCGCAAGCGAAGTGTTCGATCTTGTGCCACTCGACCAGACCATGCTGACCTTTGAGACCAACGAAGTCGCCAAGGCGCTGAAGGAGGTGACAGGTGCGGACAAAATTAATATTGCAGCCATCGGCAACATCGTGCGCCAGCTCCATGTTCATGTCGTCGCCCGGTTTGAGGGCGATGCCAACTGGCCGGGGCCAATCTGGGGCTATGGCGCGGCTGAACCGCGTAGCGATGAAAAGATGACCGCATTGGCGCACAAGATAACGGAGGCAATGACCCGTTTATGACATCGATTTTCGACAAGGCCGGGCCGCATGATGACCCGAGCGCACTGACCGCCTTTGCGGGGTGCAGGATCATTCGCGATTCCGAACACCGGGCGGATGATGCGCTGATCACGGCCGCTCGTACGCCGGGCGCACGGTTCATCGCCTTTGCCGGTGGAAGGCCCCTGGTCAAGCATGAGCGACAGGTGCTTGACCCCTATTTTGCCCGCTACGAAATTTTGGAGCTTTCGCCCGACCGGGAAAGCGCCGTTCTTCTCGGCCATGATGCCAATGGTATGCCGTTGCTCTCGATCGAGCTTGGCGTCGACCCCGAAGCGCTGCCGGCTCATCTGAAGGTGACCAGCACAAGGGCAGTCTATTCCGAAGGGCTGTTCGATGAAGAGACGCAAGGGGCCCTGGCGCTGGCCACCAGCCTCAATGCCTGGGGGCGCAATCACCGCTTTTGCGGGTGCTGCGGACAAAAGGCCGAAGGCGCCGCCGGTGGCTTTCGCCGGCAGTGCACCGCCTGCGGCCACATGATGTTTCCGCGCACGGATCCGGTGGTGATCATGCTGGTTGTCGATGAGGAGCGAGACCGTGTGTTGCTGGGCCGCAATCCGAACTTCCCGGAAGGGCGGTATTCCTGTCTGGCCGGCTTTCTGGAGCCGGGCGAGACCATGGAGGATGCCGTCAGGCGTGAAACACTCGAGGAGACAGCGGTCCGTGTGGGGGCTGTGCGCTATCACGCCTCCCAGCCGTGGCCGATGCCTTATTCGCTGATGCTGGCCTGTTTTGCCAAAGCAGAAAGCTTCGATATCAGTCGGGACGATGATGAACTGGAAGATTGCCGCTGGTTTACCCGCGACGAACTGGAAACCATTGTTGCAGGCCGGCATGAAGGTGGGATCAATGCGCCAGCTGAAGGAGCCATTGCCTTCCGGCTGATGCGCGACTTTCTCGACTGGTCGTAAGCCCGTGGCAGGTTCGCGCTCCGAGCGATTGCTGGCGCTTTTACAGGCCTTGCGCTCGAGGCGATATCCCGTCTCTGGTGGTGAGCTGGCGTGCGAGCTCGGCATCAGCCTCAGAACGCTTTACCGCGATATCGCAAGCCTCAGGGCGCAAGGGGCAGCGATCGAGGGTGAGGCAGGCGTTGGCTATGTGCTCAAGCCCGGCTTTCTTCTGCCGCCGATGATGTTCTCGCAGGAAGAAATAGAGGCGCTGGTGCTCGGCAGCCGCTGGGTCGAAAAGGTCAGTGACCCGAAGCTCTCCTCCGCTGCAAGCCAGGCACTGACGAAAATCGCTGCGGTGTTGCCGCAGGGCCTGTCTGAGACCATAGACGAGACCGCATTGATCGTCGGACCGCGCGCTGTGTCTGAGGAGACTGCCGATATCGCCGCACTCAGAAGCGCGATCCGCGAACAGCAGGTTCTCAGAATCGACTATCGTGACGAGCGCGATCAGGTGACGGCCCGCGTCATCTGGCCCATCGGCCTTGCCTATTTCGAAAGGGTGCGCATCGTTGTTGCCTGGTGCGAGATGCGCAAAGATTTCCGCCATTTTCGCACCGACCGGATCGCGACCATGAACGAGACTGCACGGCGCTATCCACGGCGCAGAGCCGTGCTGCTTGCCGAATGGCGCCGGCAATTGCCGGGCGCATGATGCTGACAGAAACTGTCAGCGGTGCCGTCTAGTGCTTCTCCGTATCGAAATACGAAAAGGAGATCATCATGTCGGCCATCAATCTCATCGTGCTCTATGTCGAAGATACCGAAAAGAGCGGCGCATTCTACGAACGCCTTCTCGGCCAGAAGGCGAACGCGCTCTCACCTGGCTTTACGGCCTTTCATATGCCGGGTGGCCTGATGCTGGGTCTGTGGCGCAAATCCACGGCACAGCCTGAAGCCGAAGGCGGGCCTGGTGTCATGGAGGTTGGCATCATGACCGATGAAAATGGCGGCGTTGCAACATTTTTCGAGCGCGCGGAAGCTGATGGCTACACCATCCTGCAGCCGCTTGTCACTGCCTCTTTCGGGCCAACTTTCGTGATCGCCGATCCCGATGGCCATCGCATCCGCATCTGCGAACCTGACAAGTAATCTAGGCAGTTCCGCTGTCACCGTGACCGGGCGCCGGGTTGCGCCCTAGCACGAGAAACCGCCGGCAGAACCCCACTGCCGGCGACAACATCACTCGGCCCGCGCAGCCCCCTCGGGGCCAGTCCTGGCATCGCGCATGGCGGCCTTGATGAAGGCTGCGGAACCGGCGAGTTTATCTGCTTCCCATGCGTTCAGGCTGACTGGCAGTCTTGCAATGACGCCCTCGCGGCCGATAATGCAGGGCATGCTGAGCGCGACGTCGCCGTCATAGCCATACTCACCATGAAGCGTGGTCGACGCCGGATAGATGCTGCGTTCGTCAAGCAGTACGGCCTTTGCCATGGTGATCGCCGATTGTGCGACACCGGCATTGGTCCAGCCCTTGCCGTTCAAAACCTCGTAGGCGGCTGAGACGATCCGTGTCTTGACCGTATCGGGATCCTGAATGTCTTCCCGCGGGACGAGATACCCATCGAGCGCATCAAAAGAGATACCGCCGACGGTCAAATGGCTGAGGACCGGAAAGGCGGTGCTGCCATGTTCGCCCATCATGTAGCCGGAAACAGATTTCGGATCGACATCGTAGGTGTCGGCGACGAGTTTGCGGAGCCGGGCAGAGTCCAGCATGGTGCCGGTGCCGAAGACGCGGCCCGCCGGATAGCCGAATTCATTTTCGGCGATATAGACCATGGTATCCAGCGGATTGGTGATCAAAATGATGATGGCTTCCGTCGTGAAGGGCACAATGCCGGCCATGACCTCGCGGATGACTTCACAATTGGTCCTGGTCAGCAGGGCGCGGTCGGGCTCTGCATTCGGGTTGTCAGGATCGGGGATCACGCTCGGACCGGCGGCGATGACGATGACGTCTGCATCTGCGCATTGCTCATAGCCGCCGGAGCGCACATCGACATTGTTCATATAGGTGAGCGCGGTCGCCTGCGCCTGGTCGAGCGCTTCGCCACGGGCGACATTTTCCATGATGTCTATCAGGCCGATTTCGGCGAAGAGGCCTGTTTTGATGGCATCGGCAAGCACGTATGAGCCGACATGTCCGACGCCGACGACCACAAGTTTGTTCCTGTTCATGATACTCTCTCGATCTTTCCGGCAGCGCATGCGGTTTTGAGGGCGCATGCCGTTGCGCCTGCCGAGGCGTTTATGCCCAGGCAGGTACGCCATCAATGCGTTTTGAAAGATGAGGCTTCATTTTCCGAAAAAAGACCGGCGTCAGGAGATATCTACGCCTCTGGCATCGCTTGAAGGTGGCGGCGCATGGGGTGGCCTTCATAAACCCCTAGAATGCGGACCTTTTCGGAGAAGAACTCCAGCTCTTCCAGCGCGAGGGCCACCGCCGGGTCATCGGGATGGCCCTCGATATCGGCGTAGAACTGGGTGGCGACGAATTTGCCGCCGATCTGGTAGCTTTCAAGCTTGGTCATGTTGACACCATTGGTCGCGAAACCGCCCATGGCCTTGTAGAGCGCTGCCGGAATATTGCGCACGTTGAATACGAATGTGGTGACGATCGTCTTGTCCGGGCCATTTCGCTCCGCACGTTTTTCCCTGTCGGAGAGAATGACGAAACGGGTGATATTGCTTTCGGAATCCTCGACGTTCTCGGCCAGGATATCGAGCCCATAGAGCGAAGAGGCGAGGCGTGGGGCCAGCGCGGCCATGGTCCGGTCGCCCTTTTCCTTCACCAGGATTGCGGCGCCTGCGGTATCACCGGCAATCACCGGGTTCCACTTGTTGCGGCGGATGATCTTGCGGCACTGGCCGAGTGCATGGATATGGCTGTGGACTGTCTTGATCTCGTCAAGCGCAACACCGGGAAGCGCCATCAGCTGGAACCGGATCGGCATGAAATACTCGCCAACGATCGATAACCGGGAGTCTGGCAACTGGTAATGAATATCGGCGACGCGGCCGGCCAGCGTGTTCTCGATCGGAATCATCGCCAGATCGGCATCGCCGTTTTCGACCGCCAGAAACGCATCCTCGAAGGTCTTGCAGGGCAGCGGCTCCATCTCCGGATACATGTCGCGACATGCCATGTCGGAATTGGCGCCGAACTCACCCTGAAACGAAATGCGATTGGTTTTCATGATCATGACGATTTACCCTTGCCTTCTCGTATCGCCCGCGCCTTTTCGAGATCTTCCGGGGTGTCGACACCAAGTGGCACGGTCTTCACGATCTCGACATCGATCCGCATGCCATGCTCGAGGGCGCGGAGCTGTTCGAGCTTTTCACGCTCCTCAAGGAAAGACCGCGGCAGCGAGACGAAACGCTCAAGCGCCGCACGGCGATAGGTATAGAGGCCGATATGGTGGTAAAGCGGCCCTTCACCCCAGGGCGCCGTGGCACGGGTGAAATAGAGTGCGCGCAGCCGGTAGGCGCCGGTCGGCGCGCCAACGACTTTGACCACCTGAGAGGCGGTCTTTTCGTATTCATCGGTGATCTCAACGGCCAGCGTGGCGATATCAACGTCGGGGTTTTCCAGCGGCCTGAGCGAGGCCTGGATCGTTGCCGGGTCAAGCGTCGGCAGATCACCCTGGACGTTGATGATCGTCTTCGCCTTCCTGTCGGGGTCGGCCTTTTTCAAGGCTTCAAAAATGCGGTCCGAGCCCGACTGGTGCTGGCGTCCGGTCATGACGACCTCATAGCCGGCCTTCTCCACCGCTTCGTATACGGCGGCATCATCAACAGCGACGACGACACGGCCCATACCCGATTCGCGGGCACGATCGGCGACATGGATGATCATCGGCTTGCCATCGATATCGGCCAGCGGTTTGCCCGGAAGACGGGTCGAGGCCATGCGAGCCGGGATAAGGACGATCGTTTCGTCGGTTTTGTTCATCGCCACTTGCATGCTCTTCGTTTATTTGTCACTCACAATCAGGAGGAGCGGTTTCAGGTGCCGATGCAGCGTTGCATCGCGGCACCAAAAGACATAGGTTCTTCAAGATTGCAAGGTGATCCGGTAGAGAGGCCGGGTGAAGGGGAGCGGCAACGCAATGAAATTCAATCTCAATATGGTCCTGGCGGCCCTGTTGGGGACGGTATTCGTGCTGATGACGGTATCGTTCGTATCCGAGGCGATTTTCGACCCGAGGCTGCCGGAAAAGGAAGGCTATGTCATTGCCGTGCCTGAATCCGATGCAAGCGGCGCTCCGGTAAAAGTCGAAGAAACGCCGATTTCCGTCCTGCTGGCCAGCGCGGACGCGGGAGCCGGGGAGCGTGTGTTCAAGCGCTGTCAGGCCTGTCACACCGACACCGAGGGCGGCCCCAACAAGGTTGGCCCCAATCTCTGGGATCTCGTGAACCGCCCGATTGCCAGCCATGAAGGCTTCTCCTATTCGGCCGCGATGAAGGATTTTTCCGATGGCGGAGAGAAGCACTGGACCTATGAGAACCTCGATGTCTTCATCAAGGCGCCGAAGAAGGACGTGCCGGGAACGGCGATGGGCTTTGCCGGACTTTCGGATGATCAGGATCGTGCTGACCTGATTGCCTATCTCAGCACGATGTCAAACAATCCGGTGCCTTTCCCCGAACCGCCGGCGCCGGATGAAACGGCTGCGGCGGCGGGCGACGGTTCCGGTGATGCTGCGGCGCCTGCGGCAGGCAGTGAAAATGCTGCCCCTGCTGCAACCGACGGCGCTTCCGGCGATGTTGGCGCAGGGCCTGCAGACCCGGGGAGCACGACGGCTACGCCAGCCGCTGGCGCCGAGGCGACGCCGCCTGGCTCAGCCGACAGCGAGCAGCCGGAAAAAAGCGAATAATCGGACATGACAGGCGGGGCATCGGTCCCGCCTTTTTTGTCTCTCGCTCAATAGCCGAGCAACAGCACCCAGAAACTTACCGTCACCACACCGAGCGCCGCTGTCAGCGTAATCGTTGACGCGGCGATGTTCTTTCCCGTGCCGAACTGGTTGGCCAACACGAAAGCGTTGACGCCGGAGGGTGCTGCGGCGGTCAGAACGATACCGGCGATTGTCGAGTGTGGCAGGCCGAGCACCGAGGCGATCAAGAAAACGATGCCGGGCATCAGCACCAGTTTGATAAAGGTGATCGTCGAAAACAGACCGACATTGCCGGCCACCTTGTATTGCGTCAAGGTCATGCCAATGGCGACCAGTGCAACCGGAGCGGCCATGCTGGCAAGCATTTCGACCACGGTGCCGACTGGGCCTTCAAGCGGAATATCGAAAAGGTGAATAATGGCGCCGGCGGCCAACCCGATGACGATCGGACTTGTGATAAGATTGTAGCCGATGGTGGTGAACACCTTCAGCGGATTACTGATCGCACCACCTTCCTGCGCTTTCGCCCGTTCAACCAGCACGCTCGCAGTCACCATCATCACCGGCATGTGGATCGCAAGTACCAGAGAAAGCGCCACAAGCGCTGCGTCGCCGGCGACATGGCTGACAAGCGGAATACCAAGCAACGCGATGTTGGAGAATGTCCCGGAAAGGCCGATGATCACGGCTGATGCCCGGTCACGATGGAAAACCAGCCGCGAAACAAGTGCCGCCACCGTCCAGGCAACCGCGACGCCGCCAAAATAGGAAATCCAGATCTTGACCGGCCCGGTATTGTTAAAATCGGCATTTGCAATCGTGCGCAACAGCAGCAGCGGTAGCCCGATCTTGAAGACAAAACTGGTCAGCACCCCGGCATTATCGGCGCTCATGTAGCGCAAACGAACTGCCGCCCAGCCGATCAGGATCAGTGAGAAGATCGGGATGACGTTGTTGAAGATCTCGTGCATTTCAGGCTTTCGCGGAATGGCGGCCGGGATGGGGAATGATAGAGGGCCGCTGCGGCGGAAAATGTTCCGCATCGCCGGGGGTGTCAAGCCTGACCGGCTTAGTCTCGGCCGTTCGGTTCCGCTTTGTCGCGCTCAGCTCTTCAGTGCTGCGGCCGGGGACTGGCGGTAGGCCAGAAAGGCGGGCAGCGCGGAGAGGATTGCCGCCGCAGCGACCAGTATCACAGCGCCTGTCGCATCCGAAGCAGCAAAGCCGACCGGCATGTCGAACCCGCGGCCGGCCATGATAGATTGCGAGATCATGCGTGCGGCGACAAAACCGGCAATATTGCCAATCAGGATACCGAGCGCGACGAGCGAGAATAGTTCAAGCCAGACGATGGTGAAGACCGCGCCGCGTGGCGCACCGAAGGCCCTCAGCGCCCCGATTTCCCGCCGCCGCTGTGAAACATGAATGACGGTCACCAGCATCAGCGCTGCTGCGACCAGTATCTGCGCGCCGACAGCAATGGCTGTGAGCACCTGGCGGGCGTCGCCGAGTGTCGCGTAGAGTCGGGTCAGGACTTCGGCCGGGAAAACCGCGACCGTGCCATCGGCCTCGCGGTATTCCTGCCGCAGCCGGTATGCATCGGCAATCGATTTCGGCTTGACCAGAATAGCGGGCAGGCCGGGCGTTTCACCCTGGTGCCAGTGCTCGTCCAGTGGCGTGTCGGCATCGGCGCCATGCGCGTGACCGCCTTCATCGTGGTGGTCGTCATGATGCGCCTCTTCAGCCGCATGGCTGTCATGAAGGTCATCAGCGCCGGTCACATGCTCTTCATCGTCGTGATCCTCGTGCTCACCATCGTGATCATGCCCGAGGCCATGGATATGCCAGACCGCCTGGATCGGCACCAGGATCGCGCGGTCCCATGGCGTTCCGGTCGGCTCCGCCTTGCCGGAGACGTGATAGACCAGTTCGGTGTGCGTGTGGCCGCCGGTCTCCGCCGTACCGTGCATCGGCTTGATTTCAGCGCCGACGTCGAGATCGACCGCCGACCCAACCACGGCTTCGCTTTCGTGGTCGAAGATGCCGCCTTTGGAAAAGCCCGGCACGGTGGTCTTGATGAGTGCGGTGGTCGTGCCCACGATCGGATATCCGGCATAGCTGTCGCCAAAGCCGATGGGCGCCGCCCATTCGACGCGCGGGTCTTCATTGAGTGCGGGCAACACATCGCCATCCATCAGGGGAAGGTCGGAGGGCTGCAGGAAGACGGAGGAGAGCACTAGTTGCGTTTCGCTGCCGGGGGCGCCGATCACCAGGTCGAATTTCTCGGACGCCCGGGCAGAACCGAGCCGTAGTGCGCGCTCCTGAAGCGTGATGGTGACGCCAAGTGCGGTTGCAAGCGCGATCAGCAGCACGATGACGGTCGATCCGGCCCAGAGCCTTTTGAGATCGGAGAAGATGAAGCGGAACATGGCTCAGCCCTTCCTGTCGTCAGCGGCGATGGCGCCGGACAAAAGCGAAATCCTGCGGGCCATGGGGGCGACGAGGCGTTCGTCGTGGGAAACAACAATCAGCGTGCAGCCAAGGGTGAGGGACAGCTCGACAAGCAGTTTGCCGACAATGGCGCCGGCCTCGCTGTCGAGGCTCGCTGTCGGTTCGTCGGCAATGATGATCGCCGGTTCACGCAACAGAGCGCGGGCAACCGCCACGCGCTGCATTTCGCCGCGCGACATGGTCTCGATCTTCTGGTGATGGCGGGGAATGCCGACGTGATCGAGCAGGGCCTTGGCCCGCGCAAGCCGACGGGGATCGGCAGCACGCGCCAGACGCGCGGGCAGCAGCACGTTGTCATAGGCTGAAAGCCCCGGAAACAGGTGGAAATCCTGCATCACGAGCCCGATATTCTCGCCGCGCCAGCGGTCACGCCTGCCTTCGCCAAGGTTTGCGAGATCGGTATCGCCCCAGCGGGCATGACCGGATTGCAGCCGTTCCAACCCCGTGACGATGTTGACGAATGTGCTTTTGCCCGAGCCCGAAGGTCCGGTCACTGCCACGCTCTCGCCGGGCGCAATGTCCAGAGACGGGATGTTCAGGACTGGCGATGAGAGGCCGGGAAAGGTGATGGAAACATCTTCAATGCGAAGGGGGAGCATGGGGCGCGGCTTTCAGGTTTCACGGCGGGGGCGGCGTTCAGACGGTCTTGTAGCGCGCGTCCTTCAGGCGCAGCTGGCTGACAAACCCGGTTTGTGGATCCACCCAGGAGCCGGTATCGAGCGTACCGGTCACCTCGATTATCTGGTTCGGCTGCACGAATGTCTGTTTCCGGTCGAGGTAGACAACGACGATATTGTCCGGCCAGTCGGCATCCGAGGAGCAGAACGGACAAAGCGCCATCGGAATTTCAGACAGTACAAAGAACTGTGCCTCGGCCTTCAAAGGCGGTGCCATGAAGCCGCGGATTGAAACCTTTTCGCCGGTCAGTTCCTTGACCTTGCCGGAAAATTTCAGGCCCAGCGGGCTGAAGCTGCCGTAAAGCTCGTCGAATGCCAGTTCGGCCGAGGCGGCATGGGCAGGGCGCAGGGTCACGGCAGCGCCAAGCGCGGCAAACGTGATCAGCAGGCTGCGGCGGGAAAGAGAGATGAGGTTGTCGTCGGACACGATAATGCACTCCATGCCTTTGCAGGAGAGGATCGGGCAGGCAAGCCTGCCCGATCCTGTTTCAGCGAAAACGAGACCTACTGCTTCTGGCTGGTGCCGAGAGCGAAGGTATCGGCCAGTACGCCGTATACGTCGGACTGTTCCATATAGCCCTTGAAGCCTTCGGCGCCGGGGCCGGTGGATTGCAGGACAACATCATCGACGGCGTGAACACCGGTCGAGGCGTTGTGCGGCAGGTTGCCGGTGCGCAGAACGGCGCCGGGAACATCCTTGTAGGCGTCGTTGGCAACGTAGCGGCCATTCTCGTCCTTCACCGCCGGTTGGAACGGGCCATCCAGCTTCGGGCGGAAGGTCTCGTAATAGTCGGGGAAGTTGTTGGAGAACATCGCCAGACGACGGGAGACGTCGACCTTGTCCGGGTAGCCGTCGCCGTTGTCGTCCGTGTAGTTCGGGAAGCCGGCAGCGTCATAGGTCAGAACCTTGTCGCGCATTTCCTCGGCGTCAACCTCATCATCGACGGTGCCGATAACCGAGAAGCCATGGGTATGGTCGCCGGTAACGACGATCATCGTGTCCGGATGGGAATTCATCCATTCCATGGCGGAGCCGATGGCCTGGTCGAATTCGATCATGTCCACGACGGCACGGTCCCAATCCAGCGGATGCGACATCTTGTCGACTGTAGCAGCCTCGACCATCAGGAAAAAGCCTTCCGGGTTCTTGGAAAGCTGTTCGATGGCGGCATCGGTCATTTCGACGAGGCCGGGCTGGTTCGGGAACTTTTCGACGCTGCCCTTCTTAAGGAAGGAACGGTCAAGCTTGGTGTCCATGTTGCCGGTGTGGAACAGGCCAAGCAGCTTGCCGTCTTCCGGCTTTTCTGCCGTATCCAGTTCGTCTGCGCTGGTGACGACCGTGTAGCCGGCATCTTCGAACATGGAGATGTAGTCTTTGTCGTCCTTGCGCTTGGAGCCGGCGACGTCAGACTTCAGGAAGTAGGCGGAACCGCCGCCGAGAATGACTTCCGGCTTGATGTCGTAGAACATGCCGACGATATCGGCCTTGTCGGCGCGAAGGCGGGTATGGGCAACGACGGCGGCCGGGGTCGCGTCTTCGATTTCAGCAGTGGAGACAACGCCGATCGACTTGCCGGTCTGGCGGCGCAGCGCCTCGGCAATGGTTTCGACCTTGGGATCGTCCTGGCTGTTCGGCGTGCGGTCGGCATAGACGCCGAGGGCGTTGACGCGGGTCTTGTGGCCGGTCATGTAGGCCGACATGGTGTTGGCCGAGTCAGTGGCGATCGAATGGGTCGAGGAGGTGCCGATCGTGGCCATATGATCGAGACCGTCCATGCTGAGACGGCCATCGGCCTTGCCCTCGGTCATGCCCTTGGACATGATGCGGGCGGCCGTGCGGTGACCCATGGACATGCCGTCTGCGACGAAGAAGATGATGTTCTTGGCCTTGGGCATCGCCGGTGTATCATAGACGGTCCAGGTGACGTCCTTTGTCTCGTCGCCGGCCTTAACGGCAACGGCGTAGTCACCGGCCTCGGTGAGAGAAATACCGCGCAGGATCATGGCGGAACCGGCAACGCCGTCCTTGCCGTTTTCCTCGGCGACGAATTCGGCTTCGGAGCCGAAGACATCGGCGTAGGCTTCGCCGTTTACAGTGACTTCAACGTCACCAGCGTCATAAACCTGATCGAGTTCGACCTTGAAGTCGAATGGCGAGCCGACCAGAACGGTGGCGCGGTCGAGGGGATAGATGGTGGCGGCCTGGGCCGTGCCGGCAAGGCAGGTTGCGGCGGCGAGAAGAGCGAGACGTGCGCGCATGGAAACCTCTTTGTAAAGAGTGTGAGAAAATAGCTGCGCATCCGCGATAGTCCCGCGGCATTGCATTTGAATGACGTTTTCGCTGCGTTTTGATGACGGTGTACGGGCGAGCCGCAGTTGCCTTCCGCGTTAGCGGTGTATGCGCCGACCGCGCGGCTTCAGATAGCGCCTGCGGCGGCGCTTCAGTGAAAAATGAAGAACACGGGTGATGTACCAGCCGATCGCGAGCGTCACCACGCCAGCCGCCAGAAAGCCGCTGGCATTGCCCACGATCTGCGCCACGGCAATGATATTGTGGGAAAAGGTAAAGCCGAGCAGAGTGTAAATCAGAACGTAGAGCATCTGGCCGGGGACGGCGGCGGTTATGAACAGCCTCCAGCGCATGCCTGCGGCACCTGCAACCGGGTTCATATAAGGGCCGATCATTGCCAGCAGCCAGCGCGTGAAGAAGATTGCTACAATGCCTCTGCGCTCAAGATAATCGCGGGCGCGGTCCACCAGGCGTTGTCGCTTCGGTCCACGCGCGGCAAAACGTTCGACATAGCCGGTTCCGCCGATACGTCCTGCCCAGAAGCCGACCTGATCGCCGCAAGAGGCTGCCACAAGGCAGGAAAGGTAGATCACCCAGAATGACAGGTCCCCGGTCGCAACCAGAGAACCGCCGAAAAGCATGATCATCGCTGTCGGCAAAGGGATGCCGCAACAGGCCAGAAATACGGTCAGGCTGATGACCGGCACGCCGTAGACAGGCAGGAGTGCCAGAAGCTGCTCACTCATCGTGATCGGCCTTTTCATCCTCGTAATCATCGAGGGCTTCAGCGATCTCGTCTTCCAACTCGTCGAACGAAAGCCCCTTGATGCGGGCGATCTGCCGCAGCATCATCCGCCGGGATCGGCTGTCGGGCGTGAGGTCCAGTTCCTTGGCCAGTTCCGATGAAGGGATGTCATGAACGATTGCGACGTGGCCGAGTGTCATCCAGCCCTTTAGTTCAAGGTTGCGGTTCTCCGGGTTGCGCCAGTAGAACACCGAGAGGATGAATTGCAGGGCAAACACGACCGTGATCAACGCGGTGACCAAGAAGGCTATGCAAAGACCCCGATGCCGCTTCCACAGCGCGCAGACCGGTGCCATGATCCTGCTGCCTATCATCGCTTTGCCTTTCGCCTGCCCAAAATCTGTCCCCAGATAGCCATTTCGCTGCCTGTCGACAACGTCTGTCGTGACCGGTCAATTGCCGCCTGTATCGGCTTTTCTTCTATCGTCTTCTTCCACGATCCGCTATGACCCGAATTGATTGCAGGAACAAAGCCCACGGAGAATAACGGATGAACGACAATATCCGAGTCCACAGACACGACATTCCGGCCGAGGATGCCGCCCGTTATACCGGTGCAATTGCCATCGATACCGAAACACTTGGTCTGATACCGCGACGTGACCGGCTGTGTGTGGTGCAGATCTCGCCGGGCGACGGAACAGCCGACGTCATTCAGATCGCTGCCGGTCAGAAGGACGCGCCGAACCTGGTGGCCATGATGGCAGACCCGGCGCGCCAGAAGATTTTCCATTTCGGCCGCTTCGATATCGCCGTGCTCTATTACACATTCGGGGTGACCACCGAAAACGTGTTCTGTACCAAGATCGCCTCTCGCCTGACCCGGACCTATACCGACCGCCACGGGCTGAAGGATAATCTGCGCGAAATGCTGGAAGTCGATGTCTCAAAGGCACAGCAATCCTCCGATTGGGCGGCGGAAACGCTTTCAGACGCCCAGCTCGCCTATGCCGCCTCGGATGTTCTCTATCTTCACGGCCTGCGCGACAAGCTGATGGAGCGGCTGGTGCGCGAAGACCGGATGGCGCTGGCCGGGGCCTGCTTCGATTTCCTGCCGACACGGGCCAAGCTCGATCTTCTCGGCTGGGAAGAAACCGATATTTTCGCCCATAGCTGAGGGAATAATCGGTGTTGCATATCAGCAACAAATTCTCTGTCGGTCCTCTTTAAAGCCCTGATGTCTGCACCCATATCTGACCTTGAGCGGCGCCAAAGTCGCGCAATCAAAGCCTGCCGCAAAAAGGGGGCTTTTCTAGGTCATCGTCCCGTCGCTTCAAAAGGGCAGGGCGAGGAATGGAGGCAAGGACATGAATATCGAAAAATACTCCGAACGCGTGCGCGGTTTTCTGCAATCCGCACAGACTTACGCTCTCGGTGAAGGCCACCAGCAATTCGGTGCCGAGCACATCCTGAAGGTTCTGCTCGATGACGAGCAGGGCATGGCTGCCTCGCTGATCGAGCGGGCAGGAGGCGATGCCAAGAAGGCGCGCCTTGCCAATGATGCGGCACTTGCAAAAATGCCAAAGGTTTCCGGCGGAAACGGCCAGATTTATCTCTCCCAGCCGCTGGCCAAGGTGTTCAAAACCGCCGAGGAGGCCGCGAACAAGGCGGGCGACAGTTTTGTCACCGTCGAACGGTTGCTTCTGGCGCTGGTGATTGAAAAATCCGCCTCGACGGCCAAGACGCTCGAAGGCGCCGGTGTGACGCCAAACGGGCTGAACGAAGCCATCAATGAAATCCGCAAGGGACGCACTGCCGACAGCGCCAGCGCCGAGGAGGGCTATGACGCGCTGAAGAAGTATGCGCGTGACCTGACGGCGGACGCCCGTGACGGCAAGCTCGATCCGGTGATCGGCCGTGACGACGAGATTCGCCGTACCATTCAGGTGCTGTCGCGCCGGACCAAGAACAACCCCGTGCTGATCGGTGAACCCGGCGTCGGCAAGACCGCGATTGCCGAGGGTCTGGCGCTCAGGATTGTCGACGGTGATGTGCCGGAGAGCCTGAAGAACAAGAAGCTGATGGCGCTCGATATGGGGGCGTTGATTGCAGGCGCGAAGTATCGTGGTGAATTCGAAGAACGGCTGAAGGCGGTGCTGAACGAGGTGCAGTCCGAAAACGGCAATATCATCCTGTTCATCGACGAGATGCACACGCTTGTCGGTGCCGGCAAGGCCGACGGTGCGATGGATGCGTCGAACCTCTTGAAGCCTGCTCTGGCTCGCGGTGAGCTGCATTGCGTCGGCGCCACCACGCTCAATGAGTACCGCCAGCATGTGGAAAAGGATGCCGCCCTTGCCCGTCGCTTTCAGCCGGTTATGGTTGATGAGCCGACGGTGGAGGATAGCATCTCGATCCTGCGCGGTCTGAAGGAGAAATACGAACAGCATCATCAGGTGCGCATCTCCGACAGCGCGCTTGTGGCCGCCGCGACACTGTCGAACCGCTACATCACCGACCGCTTCCTGCCGGACAAGGCCATCGACCTGATGGACGAGGCGGCAAGCCGGGTGCGCATGCAGATAGATTCCAAGCCGGAAGAGTTGGATGAGCTCGACCGCAGGATCATCCAGCTCAAGATTGAGCGCGAGGCTCTGAAGAAGGAAACGGACACGGCGTCGAAGGACCGTCTCTCAAAGCTTGAGGGCGAACTTGCCTCGTTGGAAGAAGAGGCCGATACGCTGACGGCCCGCTGGCAGTCGGAGAAGAACAAGCTCAACCGGGCGGCGGATCTGAAGAAACAGCTGGATGCAGCCCGTAACGAACTTGCGATTGCCCAGCGCGGTGGCGAGTTCCAGAAGGCGGGCGAACTGGCCTATGGCACGATCCCGAAGCTGGAAAAGGAACTGGTGGAAGCCGAATCCGAGGACAATACAGTGACCGATTCGATCCTGCAGGAAGTTGTTACGCCGGATAACATCGCCCAGGTGGTCTCCCGCTGGACCGGCATTCCTGTCGACAAGATGCTGGAAGGCGAGCGTGACAAGCTGCTGCGCATGGAAGATGAACTGGCCCGTTGGGTTGTCGGTCAGGGCGATGCCGTGCAGGCAGTCTCCCGATCCGTTCGTCGAGCGCGGGCTGGATTGCAGGATCCGAACCGGCCGATCGGCTCGTTCATTTTCCTCGGCCCTACCGGCGTCGGCAAGACCGAACTGACCAAATCGCTGGCCCGTTTCCTGTTCGACGATGATACGGCGATGGTGCGTATGGACATGTCGGAATATATGGAAAAGCACTCCGTTGCCCGCCTCATCGGTGCGCCTCCCGGCTATGTCGGCTATGACGAGGGCGGGCTGCTGACGGAAGCGGTGCGGCGTAGGCCGTATCAGGTGGTTCTGTTCGATGAGATCGAAAAGGCCCATCCGGACGTCTTCAATGTGCTGCTGCAGGTGCTTGACGACGGGCGGCTGACGGACGGTCAGGGCCGCACGGTTGATTTCCGCAACACCATCATCATCATGACCTCGAACCTAGGGTCGGAATTCCTGACCCAGCTCGGCGATGATCAGGATAGTTCGGTGGCGCGCGATCAGGTGATGGACGTGGTTCGGGCATCGTTCAGGCCCGAATTCCTGAACCGTGTGGACGATATCATCCTGTTCAACAGGTTGCATCGTGACGATATGGGCGCGATTGTCGACATCCAGCTCGGCAGGCTCGAAAATCTGCTCTCGGACCGCAAGATCGAGATCGACTTGACACCGGGTGCTCGAAACTGGCTGGCTGAAAAGGGCTACGACCCAGCTTATGGCGCGCGCCCCCTGAAGCGCGTGATCCAGACGGCGGTTCAGGACCCGCTGGCCGAGAAGATCCTCGGCGGCGAGATTTCCGACGGGGCCCATATCAAGGTCGACGCCGGGTCTGACCGGCTGCTGTTTTCACTCAGTGCCGCGGCCTTGAGGGACGTCGCCTGAACGACCACAGCTATGGCGTCGGACGAACCGACTAAGAATGAACCCTCGCAATCGTTGCGGGGGTGTTTTCATTTCGACTTGCGATGTCGGGATGGAGTATCCGGCCATAAGTTGTGCTGAAAGCGGTCAGCCGCCCCTGCTTGACGCGACCTGAGACGCGCCTTCATTGCCGAGCAGGGCGTCGATGCGTTTGCGCTCGGATTCGAAACGGGCGAGGTTTGCCCCGTCAAGCGCGTCAGAATTCGGGAAGCGGATCTTCATCGGGTCGACCTTGGTGCCATTGACCATGACCTCGTAGTGTAGATGCGGACCTGTGACCAGGCCGGTTGCGCCGACAT